>NZ_CAXBBV010000004.1:0-328500 GCF_963973945.1 uncultured Roseivirga sp. | reverse complement strand
ATGTACAGGTAATGCTGTAGTGAAACCAGGTAAACTCTATGCGGTGAAATGTCACATATACCTGCTTTTGAGGGTTCCCGCCCAATGCAGGAGGGTAGGCAGATTGACCCCGCCAGTAATGACGGGGCTAGATAAATGATAAGGGCCTTGACCTAGTTGAGGAACAGAACCCGGCTTATCGGCTTGTATCTTTTTTCTTCTTTGAGTTTATATCAGCAATCCGCGTATAATTCCATTTGAGTTCTAAGCAGAAACATTAATTTCGCTTATTGTTGGCACAAAGGAAGTCCAATGACTATTTTTCCAAAACACTAATCCATCAGAAAATGGCAAAGATTCTAATCATCGATGACGAACAAAGTATCCGCAGCACACTGCGCGAAATTCTTGAATACGAAAAATACACCATTGATGAAGCCAAAGACGGCCAAGAGGGTTTAGAAAAGCTGATTGCCGACAAATACGACATTGCGCTTTGCGATGTTAAAATGCCAAAAATGGACGGAATTGAGCTTTTGGAGCGTGTTCAAATGGCAGGTATCGACACTCAATTCATTATGATTTCGGCACATGGCACTATTGAAACGGCCGTGGACGCTACCAAAATGGGTGCATTTGACTTTGTACCAAAGCCGCCAGATTTGAACCGACTTTTGCTTACGGTGAAAAATGCGTTAGAGAAATCATCTTTGGTAACGGAAACCAAAACCCTCAAAAAGCGACTTTCTAAAAAGTATGAAATGGTGGGTGAGTCTGCCGCTCTGAAAGACATTATTGAAATGATGGACAAGGTAGGCCCTACCGATGCCCGCGTTTTGATTACTGGTCCAAATGGAACAGGTAAAGAATTGGTTGCTCATGGAGTTCATGAAAGAAGTAACCGTGCAAAAGCACCTTTTGTGGAAGTTAACTGCGCTGCCATTCCTTCTGAACTTATTGAAAGTGAATTATTTGGCCACGAAAAAGGGTCATTTACTTCTGCCATCAAACAGCGCATTGGTAAATTTGAACAGGCCAATGACGGAACACTTTTCTTGGATGAAATTGGGGATATGAGCCTTTCGGCACAAGCCAAAGTATTGCGTGCCTTGCAAGAACACAAGATCAACCGTGTGGGTGGCGACAAAGACATCAACGTGAATGTTCGTGTATTGGCTGCCACCAATAAAGACTTAAAAAAGGAAATTGCAGAAAACCGCTTTCGAGAAGATTTATACCACAGACTTGGAGTAATTTTGATTCAAGTACCTGCCTTGAAAGACAGAAAGGAAGATATTCCCTTATTGGTAGATAAATTTCTGCAAGACATTGCCAATGAATATGGCAACAAAAAGAAAGCGATTGATGACAAGGCGATTGAAGAACTTCAAAAATACGACTGGTCAGGAAACATTAGAGAATTACGAAATGTAACCGAGCGATTGGTAATTATGTCGGGAGAGAGTATAACAAAAGAGGATGTGAATAAATATCTGGTCTAACGATCAGAAACGTCCTTTTTTGACGTCTTTTTTGTACTCCATATCAGCTTTGGTATAAGCAGGGCATGGACGTTGAGCACAAGAGGAAATTCCTAAAATAAAGACGGCCAACAGAAGGGCTAATAACTTGAATCTTTTCATCACACTATTTTGAAAAACAAATTTATAAATTTTCAAGGCTTTCAATAGAAAAACCTCAACTTTCAATCAAAACGGGTTGAGATAGATATTATTTCAACCCACCATCAAGTTACAACCTCTTACATCTGAGTTATCGATTCGCCCCAGTACTTCAAAAGTTCCGTCTGAATATACTTTACCCAAATCTTTGGTTTCAATAAAAGCGCAGCTATGAACATTGGCCAAATCAATGATATTAATCCCACCGTTGCGCACTTGATTTGTCACTGTAAGTGGGTCGTTAATATCTCTTGTAAGTACTTTCATTGTGTAACCGCAACGAAAAATTCCATTTCCTTGAGAATAACCCTGTGATAATAATTCTGTCATTCCATACTCTGAATGAATATTCTTAACTCCAAATCCTCTTTTCAAAATCTCATGCACTTCCTCCCTTATCAGCTCTTCCCTCCTGCCTTTCATTCCTCCAGTTTCCATCACAATGAGATCTGGGAAGTCTATTTGAAATTCATCAACAAAATCGAGCAAGCCAAAAGTAACTCCCAATAGAATCGTCTTCTTCTCTTCTTTCTTGCACTGCAACAGTGTATTGTAAAGTTGCTTTGCATTATTAAGAAAAAAGCCTGAAGATGGATCTTCTGAAACTTGAGTAAAGCGGTTGGTCATAGCCACAAGGCTAGAATTGCTCCTTTCTAAATAAGAAGGAAGTAAAGCCAAAACTGTATAATCCTTTACTTCACCATAAACATTAGTGAAAATCTGCTCTGCTATTTTCAAATAGAAATCCTCATCCTTCACCCAATGTTTGCTTGTAATTTGGCCAGTAGTTCCACTACTTTCGTAACAAAGGTTTGCGCCCCAGTCTCCTGATTTAATAATGTGGGTTTTGAAAAGCTCAATGGGCAAAAACGGAATCTGCTCCATCTTTCTTATAGATTCAACGGCAACTCCTAAATGGTTAACAAAATCACGATATACAGGGTTGTTTTGATGTTGATATCTAAAAACATCTAAGGCCAGCGCCTCAAATGAACTTTCATCAACAGAAAAAACTCGCTCGTATAAACTTTTCACAAAATCCATTCGTTAATCAATCGGCCCTTCATAGAGCATTAGGGCAAATATGCCTATAATTGTATTGAGTTATAAAAGCTGATGGAGTTAAGTTTTCAAAAACATTCTAAAATCATTTTTTCAATTGCGCTTTTTAGCCTTGTAATGGCGTGCAATCGACCACCAGATTTACCCATTGAGCCTAATATTGGCTTTAATAAGGTTGAATTTAAGGAGGAAGTTGAAGTGATAGGTTCAACAGGTGTTGAAATTAGGACTGGTGTACTCAGTTTGTCTTTCAATATTTCTGATGGCGATGGAGACATTGGTATTGACGGAGGAGATACTGGGGCCGATTATGACTTTATCACCTACCCTAATGGAGAAATCGTAAAGTTTGGAGAAAGACCTGAAGACCCTCCTTTTACTTGTGTAGACTACATTAGAGAGGCTAACGAAGGGGATAATGGTATTGATTTAAACGGTAATGGAAACGCTACCGATACTTTAAGGATTGAGTTGAATGAAGATCGTTTCAATTTCTTTATCGACTTTTTTGTGAAGAAAAACGGCACATTTCAAGAGTTAGATTTTCGAAGAATTCCTGAATCGGCAAATGGCATTACTTTATGCGGTGAAATTCCTTTTGATAGTCGAATCCCCTGTCTTTCAAATGAAAACGACCCATGCTCGGCTATATCTAAAAACCCCGGGCCTATTGAGGGAGTGATTAAATACGATATGAAATCAGGGCTTTTTCTCCCTGTTTTTAGAACCGATACTATTAAAGTGGTTTTCCAAATTCAAGATCGAGCAAGACACCGCAGTAATATTGTGGAAAGTCCAGAGTTTACATTACAGAGTGCAGGCGTTGACCAACCTTAACTAACTCAGGGGAACTTTACTTTACACCTTCAATAGAGGTAGCAACAGTTACTTTGCCCAATTTATCTTGTTTCAATTCGGTGAAGTAAATGTTTCCGTCTTTCCCCTCTTTTATTCTGTGCATTACCGTTTTACTTGTAGGCACTTTATAATAAGTAATTTCAACATTGGTCAAATCACCAGCTGGTGCTCTCAAAATAGCTTTATCAAATTTGATGATATAGTCATTTCCTTCTGGATTTGGGTTGTTCTGATCTACATAGCTTTGTACCCATAGATTACCTTGGCTATCAAAAGTTAAACCTGCGAGAATTTGATTCTTTTGTGTGGCTGGTACTGAAAACTCATCAATGTTTCCTTTCATATCAATACGCCCCACCTTATTTCCCGCTTCTTCGGTAAACCACATATAATCACCCACAGGGTCGGGTTTAATGGCAATTGGCCTACTGTTGCTTGTTGGAATAATGAACTCCACAACTTCGCCTTTGGGATTAACTTGCAATATCTTACTTGATAATAACTCCGTTCCCCATACATTTCCGTCAAGGCCAGCATGAAGATATATTGGAACTGCTCCTAATGCAGGCAATTCAAAATGCTCTACCGAACGATCAGGGTTAATTTTGCCTACAGTGCTAGTTCGTTTTCCTGTAAACCAAATCGTTTCACCATCTGCATCTAAGCCAATTCCATGTGGGCTTGTGTTTATTGGTGTAGAAATTCCCTTTCCAGAAATATGACAATCAATTTCTTCAACAATCTCCCCCTTCTCATTTAGCCTTACCACCACTCCTTTGAATTCCAAAGAAACCCAAAGTTGGTCATGCTTATCAAAGAGAATTCCATGGGGACCACTGCCATCTGGCATTTTATAGTATTCAATTTTACCATCATATCCCATCTTTGCAACACGGTCCATATTCTGTCCGGTAATGTAGATATAGTCGCCATTCATGGCCAATTCATGTGTAGACCCTTTTATATCACTAGGCCAATTTAAACTGGTATCGCTAATGGTATTTTGGGCCATCATTGCGCATGAAGAAAAAAACAGAAAACAGATTACAAAAAGGGTGATTGTTGAAGCTTTGGTCATGGTTCATTGAGGTTAATACCGAAACAGATCAATTGATCATTTCAAATTATTCAGAATAAATATATTACTTAAATGCGATACAGTATATTTATTTAGTCTATATTTTAGTAAATCTGAGAAGTCAGCTCAAAACCACACCCTCTAACTTAAACCATATACCCTTTCCTAAATTCATGAGGAGTTTGGCATGTATGCTTTTTGAATAATCTAGAAAAATAAGAATAGTCGGTATAACCGAGTTCATTTGCGATCTCTGCTATGCTCAAATCCTTACTCATCAATAAGCGTTTCGACTCTAGCAATACGCGACCAGTGATCACATTACTTACTGAAACACCTAAAACTTGGTTGCAAATCCGGTTCAAGTGTTTCAAAGAAACATTGAGTAATTCAGCATATTCTGCTGGTGACTTACGATAATGAAACTGAGCTTCAACCAATTGTTCAAAAGTCTTGATTGTGCTGCCATATCTAGAAATCCCTTCTACCTTATTGCTAGAAGGACTATAAGCACGTGTTAAAGCCACATAAACTAATGTAATCAATGCATGAATCCTCAACGATTTGTGGTCTTTCTCATCATGATACTCTTCTAACATACTTTGGCAAATTTTGACCAAATAGGTGAGTGTTTCGGCTTCTAACTTAACTTCAGGTGTATTCTGATTTGAATAGAAAAAGGGAAATCTGTCCAACTCAAATTGGTTATCCCTAAGCAAATAAAATTCCTTTGAATGGGAAAAAACGTATCCTTGAACATCATCGGAAAGTTTCCAATGGTGCATTTGGCCTGGCGTTAATACGAAAAAGCTACCTGGCCCCACGCTATAACTATTAAAGTCAATTTCATGTATTCCCGACCCTTTTGTAAATAATACATTCAAATAAAAATCGTGTTTGTGTGGAAGGGAAATCATATTATGATGATCATGCAGGTGTTGCCTCAAGTCATTTACATAAACCCCGTTACCCTTACTGAGCAAAAACTGATCGAGGTGTAGTACTGGTATGTTTTCCATAGTGCAATTAGTCAAAAATGTCTTGATTGTCCTATCAATAGCGTGCTTTGTAACAGGCAATTTGAATGGTTAATAATACCTTTGTGGTATAACAGATGAACCTATGAGGAGATTCAACTCATTACGTAAAGGCAAATGTCCGAAATGTGAAACGGGTAAAATATTTGCATCCAACGGAAACATTTTGAAGCTAAAGGGGCCAGTAATGCACGACAACTGTCCTCACTGTAACTACAAGTTTGAACGTGAGCCAGGTTATTTTTATGGCGCTATGTTTATGAGTTATGGAATTACTATGGCCGAAGCGATCGCGGCTTTTGTAGCTATAAGAGTGCTAAATTTAGATTTATCAGTAGATGCTATAATGGCAATAATTACAGCTGTAATGCTCATTTTTCTCTTTCCAAATTTTAAGTTTTCCAGAATACTTTGGCTATACACCTTCACAAAAAAAGAAGGGACTGAACCTGCTGACAAAATTGAAAGACTCAAAATTTGAATTTAAATAGGCTTTAGAATACCTTTCCGTAATTCAGCTTGAAACCAATTTACTATCTAATTCAAGCTTCTGTATGGAAGAAATTACTCAAGACCCTCGTTATTCAATACCACTTGAAATCCTTTATCAAGATGAAGTGATGGTGGCCATTAATAAGCCTAATGGTTTACTGGTACATCGGTCACCCATTGCTACCAATACCAACATTTATGCTGTGCAGGAGCTTCGAAACCAGATTGGACAAAAGGTTTCTCCTGCTCATAGACTCGATAGAAAAACGTCAGGTATTCTTCTATTTGGGCTGAACCTTGAGAGCCTCTCCCACTTACAATCTCAGTTTGAAAACAGAACGGTTCACAAAACATACTACGCCATTGTTCGGGGTTATACCGAAGATGAAGGGCTTATTGATTACCCACTGACCAACGATAAAGGCAAAACGCAAGAGGCCATTACGCGCTACAAAACCCTAGAGCACACGGAGATACCAGTACCTTTTGGAAAGCATGCCACCTCACGTTATTCTTTGGTAGAGGTATATCCAGAAACAGGCCGAATGCACCAAATCAGAAAGCATTTTGCGCACATCCTTCACCCAATTATTGGCGACCGCCCTCACGGCTGCAACAAGCAAAACAAGCTTTTCCTAGAAAAATGGGGATTAACCGAAATGCTGCTTCATGCTATTGAAATAGAGTTTGAACACCCAGTTTCTGGCGAAAAAATTAAACTCAAAGCCGATTATCAAAGTGAGTTTAAAAGGATGTTGGGGATTTTAGGGTTTTATGCTTAAGCCGGTTTTCTCTATCCTACTATTTGAGTAGGTTATTATCAAAGTTTTGGGCAATTTTCTGGTATAGTAGAGTGTTTTCCATTAAAAACAAACAGTATTGGATAAGTTAAACCAAAGAGCGATAAAGGATGTTTTAGAGACTGAGCCAAAAATCAGAGCGGAAGTTTTATTCAAGTTTTTGGTTGAAGGAAAGAGCCATAGGAAAATAGAAAAAGAGAAGTCTGAATTAGTAACAAATGACGGTTGGAGTTCTTGGAAAATCATTTACTTTTTTGGCTTCAGTAATAACGACAAAGGACAGTTTTCAAGTTTAGATTTTAAAAGTCTTTATACTCAGATTGAAGGAGCTCAACTAGCAGATTTAGTTGAATATCATACTGAAAACAAAACCGAAATAAAATATAATTATAATAACTCAGGTAAAGATATTCTCAGGAATATAAAGGTACGAGTCGGCCAGTCTAAATTAAAAAAGAGGTTGCTTAATAATTATCAGAGTCAATGCGCTCTATGCTCAATCACTTCACCGGACTTACTAATTGCCAGCCACATTAAACCTTGGTCTGAATCAAACGATGCAGAAAAGGTGAATCCAGAAAATTCAATTTTACTTTGTAGTCTTCATGATGGGCTTTTTGATAAAGGCTACATATCGATAAGCGATGATTACAAGGTTATTTTCCGAGACAAAGCCAATTTGGAAAAGCAAAACATTAAAACTGATTTAATATTTAGACAGCCAAATAAGGAAGCTCCAAAAACCGATTATTTAAATTACCATCAAACAAAACATAAACTGAAATAATGAAGAATACTGCTCTATGAATCATAAAAAACGCATACGAAGCTCATTGTTCATTTGTATACTACTGTTAGTATTAATCTTCAATACTTATTATTTACAGCAGATTCATGAATTAGCATCCCCCATTCTTTTGTTAACGGGCCTAATACTTTTGGTACTTATATTGATCAAGTTTATTTCAACTTCTATTACAGCATTCAGGAACAGAAAAGCGCTTGATCGTGACCTGATGTTACCAAGCATTATATATTTCTTCACGCTTTCCTTAGTTGCTGTTAATCCAGTTTTTCTGAATGCCGAATTCTTTCAGAGTAAAGTCAAGTACCGTGGTTGTTATGAAGGCACTATGAACACTGGAATTATCTTGTTTCGTGAATCAGGTAAATTCGAATATCGACATACAGGTTTTTTCGGTATTACATCATTCTATAATGGTACCTGGGCACAGAGCGGAGACACTTTAACTATCGATTATAGAAGTGAAGTACCTGAGTTTGTAGGAGAAAAGATGCTTCTAACTGAAGACTGGTTTGTTAAAATGGCCCCCGATAATCCTTCCGATATCGACAGATTGTTTTTTTATCGCGGATTCTGTAGAGGAGCTAACTAACCTCATTCGCAGGATCTCCGATTTATCTGTCCTTTGGCAGGACCTGTGACAACCTATTAATCAAGGACTCTGTCAGCCAAAATGGTTAAAACTATTGTACAAATAAATTTACACAACTAACCCACGGTTTAAACCTTGGGCTATAAAACCACTTCTTTGCGTTGCTCCGTGCTCTTTGCGGTTAAAAGAATATGTTACACAAATCAATGCCCACTGTGTTACTGAAAAACCCCGAACTTCTCGGGGCCTACAGGGGTGACTGAGAAGCAAGCTATTCAAACTCTCCTTATCCTGAACACAGCGAAAGAACTAACTCTATACAACTAGCCAAAGTAAAGCCTTCTCACTTTTTCAAAGCAGGGCGCATAAAAATATTAAGTCCTTTAGGTCTTTCACACTTCAAGGGAATGTGATTTCTTGATATTAGATTAATAATTACATTATTTATTATACAAATTAAATGCATGAGTATTTTACAATTTGATTTATTACATACTCATTGTATAACAATATATGATATAGAAAATAATTTAATCAACACAAAATAGGTAGACACACTATACCTCTTTTGTAGGATTAAATGATACAGATATTAACCCACTTTTGAAGTATAGTACACTAGATCGATCACGCACTATTAATAATCAAGAGTATTAATTCAATTAAGTATAAACTAAAATCAAAAAAAATGAAAGTTACAATCAATAAAATCTCAGGAAATGTCAGTGGCGGCTTTGTTTGTCTCACAAATCAGAATGACATTAAGTATGTTGACAATTTCAGCACAGGTTACATTAAGGATTTACCAACAGCCCCGTTTAAAAATGTACAAGGAATAGCTGGAAACACACAAAATGGCCCACTTATTTATAGTGACAAGAGTGTAGCCTACCTCGATGACTTTAGTAAGCCAAAATGGCTAACAATTTCAAAAGAAGCACCATTTACCATTCAGGGTATAGCTGGAGATAACGCTCATGGAGCCATAGTGTATAATGGCCGAACAGTAGCTTATTTGAATAATTATAGCTCACCAGAGTGGGTTACTATTTCTAAAGAAGCGCCATTCGACATTGAGGGTATTGCAGGAAATAACGCAAATGGCCCTGTTATCTACAATGGCGACCAAGTGGCTTATTTAAATAACTACGATGCTCCAGAATGGACGGTGATTAAAAATAATTGTCCTTACAGCATTCAAGGAATGGCGGGGGATAATAGTAACGGCTGTCTTGTTTTTAATAAAATTCAATTTTCTTACTTACAGAATTACGCCAACCCAACTTGGTATGACAAACAAAGTACTCCAAACAACATAACATCAATAGCAGGTAATATTCAAACTGGGGCTATTGCATTGTTGTCAAACAACGATGTCTATATTATGGATAATTACAATAATAATAATTGGGTAAAGCTAGATTTGTTTGTGCCTAATTCTTAGTTATTGATAACTCAGTTTCAATCATTAAATTAATTTCCTGGAGGCTGTACATGAGACTGCCTTCAGGAATTAATCCGTTTTTATGCCTTAGTTCCCTAAGAAAATAGGCTATTACGAATTTGCATCCCTGCAGGATTTCATGCCTTTATGAGTTAAAACTACAACATTAACAAACCCTGTTCTCTTAACGTGTTGATAGGTTTTGAAATCCAAAAGAGTTCAAAATCTTCGAAATGAGTTTCGTAATCGGCTTTGATTTGAGCGTAAGTAAGCAGAGGTTCTACCCCAATTTTCAGCTGCTCTAGGATGTGAATAAGCCATTCTGCCTTTTCACCCTCTGTGGTGATATCGAAACTTTCGCGTTTGGTGTAAAAAGTCAGTTGTGCCCTTTCTCGAGTTACTCCTTTTTTCGTTTTGGCCTGAAAAGAAACCAAAGGCGTTCCGCCTAACCATACAATTTTGGCTGTTGGACGGGTCACTATCATGGGTTCGTTTTCCAAACTATTGATGATGAAGTCCCGTTTGATTTTCGTTTTTGGAATTTTAAATTCAAACCACTCTTGTAGCGGCATATCGAAACCAATGCCATGCATAAAGTTAAACAGCGACTTCTTTAAGCCAAAGCTAAATTGCTCATGGTCTATTCCTGTTTTATCCACGAACATCACATCATTATTCGCAAAAGAAATCGATTTATAGTTGGGTGTAATTCCATACTCCGAAGGATTAAGCCCAACAGGACTATGGGCAGTCAGCGCAAACTGATGCCAAAAACCCGACTGAATAATCCCTAATTCAAACATCTGACGCACCATTTCAAGACTATCGATGGTTTCTTGCACAGTTTGACTTGGGTAACCATACATTAAATAGGAATGCACCATAATGCCTGATTCTGTGAAATTTCGGGTAACGGCCGCTACTTGTTCCACCGTAACCCCTTTATCAATCAGCGCTAAAAGTCGGTCGGAAGCGACTTCTAAACCACCAGAAACAGCAATGCACCCCGAAGCTTTGAGCAAAGCGCAAAGATCGGCTGTAAAGCTCTTTTCGAAGCGGATGTTCGTCCACCAAGTAATGGTAAGCTTACGTCTTATGATTTCAATGGCCATTTCGCGCATTAGCGCAGGTGGTGCTGCTTCATCTACAAAATGAAATCCCCTCTCTCCTGTTTGCGCTATCAATTCTTCTACCCTGTTCACCAAAAGCTTAGCGGTAAGTGGTTCATAACGCTTTATATAATCGAGGGAGATATCGCAGAAAGTGCATTTCCCCCAATAGCAACCATGCGCCATGGTGAGCTTATTCCATCTACCATCGCTCCACAAGCTGTGCATTGGGTTGGCAATTTCAATTACCGAAATGTACTGATCGAGCAAAAGGTCTGAATAATCTGGCGTACCCAATTGACTCTGCGGAAAATCATTTTGAAGTGAGTTGTTAACATAAACTACTTCTCCATTTTCCTTCAGAAAAGTTCTTTTAAAGATATTTAAATCAGGATTTTCAGGCTTCGGATTTAATACATTCGATGCCAAAAGTAAAATTGGTAGTTCGCCATCGTCTAGCGTAATGTAATCGAAGAAGTCAAAAACGCGCACATCCTTCACCGTTCTTAATTCGGTATTGGGAAAACCACCACCCATCGACACTTTAATGCCTGAATAATTGGCTTTGATGAACTGCGCACAGCGGAAAGCACTGTACAGGTTACCAGGAAAAGGAACAGATATACAAACCAATTTAGGTTGATGTTTCTTCAGTCTTTCTTCGAGAATTCTGATCGTGATTTCATCGATATAAGTGAGCGGAGCCTGCAATTGCGCATAAAGTTCATCAAAGGCATTCGCGCTTTGCCCCAGCCTTTCCGCATATCGACTGAACCCAAAATTTTCATCAATACATTCGATAATGAAGTCAGATAAATCTTCGAGGTACAAGGTTGCTAAATGCTTGGCGCGGTCCTGCATCCCCATGGCGCCAAAGGCCCAATCCAGATCGTCTACTTGCTCGAACCTAGCCGCTTCTGGCAAAAAGGATTCAGAGCAAATCTGACGAGCAAAAGTTTGATTCTTCCCTTGCAGAAAGGATATTACACCTTCTATTGTATTCAGGTACTCTTCACGTAAAGCGTAAATTCGTTCCGAGTTTTCAGTATTGATTCGGTCGTTCTCTTCCGCAAAAGAGAATAAATATTGAAGGCTTTCTTCTGAGAATAACTCCAAAATCACTTCAATTCCTAAGTCCATTTGAAAAGAAGAAATCGACTTGGTGTTTAGAAAACCCTTGAGGTAAGCCGTTGCCGGATAAGGCGTATTCAGCTGGGTAAATGGAGGCGTAAGAAGTAGAAGATCTTTCAAGCAATTGACTTAATGCATGCCATCAACCTGAAAGCATTGTGCAAAACTCGATAAAAATATTGAGACTAGAAGCGCTTTATAGTACAGAAAGCATGAGGCCTTGGTTAAAATGCATAGTTTTGCAGCCAGTTGGAAAACAGTTTTTCGACCTAAACAATTGATCTATTTTTTCGCTTTAGGTGGCTATGGTTGAAGAACAGCTTATTTCATTTCTAACTTTTCCAGACAGTAATTCATGAACAACGAACTTTCTCTCGTTACGGGAGCCAACGGTCATTTAGGATATAACTTAACCCGTCTTCTACTTTCGAAAGGGCATACCGTTCGGGCTACGCTGAGAAACCTAAAAAAAGCAGAAGCATTAAATCAACTGGGCTGCGAAGTGCAGCATGCGGATTTAATGGATAAAGCCTCATTAGTGAAAGCGTTTGAAGGCGTCACTCATCTTTATGCGGTAGGTGCCACTTTCGAAATGTGGTCGAAAAGCCCGCAAAAGGAAGTGTATGAAAACAACGTCACCGGTACTAGAAACCTATTTGAAGCAGCCGCTGAAGCAGGTATAAAGAATATTCTATACATCAGTTCAATTGCGGCATTGAACCATTCCATTCTTCCGGCACAAGAGAAAAACGGCTACAATGACGACCGCAATAGTTGGTACTACAAATCAAAAAACGACTCTGACCAACTGGCGCTTTCATTGGGAAAAGAATTTGGAATTAGAACGGTGTTGGTGCTTCCTTCTGCCATGATTGGTAGTGTGGCGCATCGACTGAATTACAGCAACCGCTTGGTCTGGCAAATTCTTCAAGGGGAAGTTCCGGTAGAAACCAATATTTCGCTCAATTGGATTGATGTGAAAGATGTAGCGCTCGGCAGCTACAATGCCATGCAAAAAGGCAGAGATGGCGAGCGTTATACGCTGGCCAATGAGAAGCATACTACCGTGAAGGAATCGGTGCAAATAGCAGCAAATCTATACCCCGAACTGAAACTCAGAACCCCCATAAAAGTACCGAAGTCCTTATTATACATGGTGGCAGGCGGAATGGAATTAGTCAGTAAAATCACTGGAAAAGAACCCTTGTTGCAACGTCACTACTTAGATATGTTCTACGGCTTAAAATTGGATTACGATGTTAGCAAAGCCAGAAATGAATTGGGCTTTGAGCCTACTCCAGCCAAAGAAGCTTTGGAAAATGCCTTTAGGTATTTGAAAGAGGAATGGGACGGTAGGTAGTTATTGGTTAAGAGTTAATGGGGATTTAGTCTATAGACCATGGACTACCGTAATTAAAATCACAAAAATAAAGCGAGAACCTATTGTATAATCAAAACTCTATCGTAATATTGCAATGAATAAATAATTAAGCATGGGCGTTACTAAGTCTGAAATATTTACGGAAGAGCAAAACAAGATTTCCATGATTGCGAAAGCCTTTGGTCATCCAGCCAGAGTCGCTATTCTTCAACACCTTTTTAAAATGAACACTTGCGTTTGTGGTGATTTGGTAGAAGAAATTGGTTTGGCACAACCTACCATTTCCCAACATTTGAAAGAGCTCAAAAATTTGGGTTTGATCAAAGGAAATGTAGAAGGAACTAGCGTTTGCTATTGTATCGATCAGGAAACTTGGGCAAACATGCAAGAGTTATTCAGTCAGTTTTTGAATCCAAACTTCAGTACTCCAGATGGGTGTTGTTAAAAAAATATCTTTTATTAATCGTAACATTGCAATAATAAAATTATGAAAATCTCAGAAATCAAAAATCATCTTAGCGGATTAAATCAAATCGCTTTTGAATTGCCTGAGGGCAGCTTAGTTCCGAGTCACTTTCACGTAACAGAAGTCGGACAAGTCCACAAACACTTTATCGATTGCGGTGGCATCGTAAGGACCGAAGTTGTAGCCAATTTTCAGCTTTGGGAAGCCAATGATTATGACCACAGACTTCATCCTGAAAAACTAGTTCACATTATTGAGCTATCGGAGAGAATTCTTGGTTTGAAGGATTTAGAAATTGAAGTAGAGTACCAAGGATCAACGATTGGCAAATATGGCTTAGACTTTAATGGTACTAACTTCCTTTTAACCTCAAAGCAAACTGCATGCTTGGCTATGGACAAATGTGGTATTCCTGCTGAAAAGCCAAAAGTCAAACTAAACGAAGTTCAAACTGCAGGAGCTTGCACGCCAGGCGGAGGATGCTGCTAAACCACAAATCAACCTAATCATGACAATGAATCTCATCACACAACTTCTACCGAATATTGAAGAATTCGTTTCTTCAATTTCGGTAGAATCCATTTCGAAGGAGCGCAAAGCTGTACTTCAGCCCCTGATTAACTACATTCAAAGTAAGCAAGACCAAGATGAAGTAACACAACTCAACTTCATTTGCACCCACAACTCACGCAGAAGTCAACTCACGCAAGCTTGGGCGAAGGTTCTGGCGGTTCACTTTGGAATTCAAATCGAAAGTTTCTCTGGTGGTGTAGAGGTAACTGCCTTTAATCAAAGTGCTATTAATGCACTAATCAATAATGGTTTTAAAGCCGAACTGGAAGGAGAAACCAACCCTAAAGTGAGTCTTACTTTCTCGGAAAACCATGCGCCATTAGTAATGTTCTCTAAAAGATTTGATGATGCTATTAATCCAGTTGAAGACTTCGCAGCGATTATGACTTGCTCAGATGCCGATACCAATTGCCCGTTTATTGCTGGAGCAGAAAGGCGCATTCCGGTGAAGTATGACGACCCAAAATTATTTGATGGCACTTCGGAAGAAGCCTCCAAATACGCACAACGCAGTCTTCAAATCGCTACTGAGATGTTCTATGTTTTCTCGCAAATCAAAAAATCATGAGTCAACCAAAAAAACTAGGCTTTCTGGATAGTTACCTTACGCTTTGGATTTTCATTGCGATGGGAATAGGCGTAGCACTGGGTTATTTCGTTCCTTCAATTCCCGAAGTTATCAATTCTTACAGCAGCGGGTCAACCAATATCCCAATTGCTATTGGACTGATTTTGATGATGTATCCGCCATTGGCGAAGGTGAATTACGGATTACTACCCAAGGTTTTTAAGAATGTAAAAATTCTTTCTATTTCCTTGATTTTGAACTGGATTATCGGGCCAGTCTTGATGTTCATTTTGGCCATTACCTTCCTTCAGGATTACCCTGAATACATGGTTGGTTTGATTTTGATTGGCTTGGCCAGATGTATTGCTATGGTATTGGTTTGGAACGATTTGGCCGAAGGAAGCAGCGAATATGGTGCTGGCTTGGTGGCTTTGAATAGTATCTTTCAAGTGTTTGGTTATAGCTTTTACGCATGGCTATTCATTACTGTACTTCCACCCTATTTCGGTTTTGAAGGCGCCATTGTGGATATTTCTATAGTTACCATTGCAGAAAGTGTTGCCATTTATTTGGGTATTCCCTTTTTAGCTGGAATGCTAAGCCGATTTATCTTGGTGAAGCTAAAAGGTGAGCATTGGTACACTACCAAGTTCATCCCAACCATTTCACCCATGACCTTAATCGCCTTGCTTTTCACCATTATGGTGATGTTCTCACTCAAAGGTGAATTGATTGTTGAGATTCCGATGGATGTTTTGGTGATTGCCGTTCCGTTACTAATCTACTTCGCACTTATGTTCATTATAGGCTTCTTTTTCAGTAAGGCTATGGGGGCAGAATATGATAAAAATGCGGCCATTTCATTTACGGCAGCTGGAAACAATTTCGAGTTGGCCATTGCAGTAGCTATTGCCGTCTTCGGACTTAATTCAGGACAAGCATTTGCGGGTGTTGTGGGGCCATTGGTAGAAGTACCTGCACTGATACTATTGGTTCGCGTAGCCTTTTGGTTAAAAAAGAAATACTACCCTGTTCAAGTTAAATAGCACAAAAAAAGAGAGCCCCGTTTGGGCTCTCTTAAATTAAGGTTTGTAAAAACGTCCTCTCCCACTACAAATAAGCATTTACCACTCACCTCAAATTATTTTTCTACGCTCACTACGTAATTACCCGAAGTACCCGCTGCAACCCCTCCACCTGTATGGGTGAAGCTAAACTTAAAACTCCCTGGCCCAAGTTCAAGAATATTCACTTCTTCGCCAGTGTCTAGGGTTATACTTCCTGCATTTTGATTGGCCCAAGTCCATGTTCCCGTAGCCCTAAAAAGGTCGCCACCATTGGTAGTAGCATATGTACCATCGGTAAAGGACAGGGCAAATCCCGGGTAATTCTGACTGACATCTTGGTTGTCTAACATTATCCCTCCATTTGTTCCGAAGGTCCAATCGCCTGCCAAAAGCTCAAAAGCTTCTTCTTGGGCTGTTGGCCCCGCAGGGTCATCGGACTTACAGCCGATGACCAATGCTACAAACATTATCAATACTCCGATTTTTAATTTATTGCTATTCATCTCTCTTATCTTTTGATCATTACTTTTTTCCTTACTACCGAAATTCCATCCGTAAACTGAACTATGTAAAGGCCATTGGTATAGTCCGAAACATTCAGTCTTAGGGATTTTTCGGTAACCTTAATCTTAGTGAAAACTGAAGTACCAGAAGCATTTATGATACTGATATCTAGCGCTCTACTTCCCAGTTCTGAAAGGTCGATATTCAGAATATCCTGTGCTGGATTTGGGAAAAGGTTGATTTCTTCGGCATCAATAAATCCATCATCTACGCCAGTAATAATCGCACCTTCCCCACTTACAGTCATTGAAACCGTTCCTGCATTGGTTATAAATGAGATAGTTCCAGTATAGACTTTTGCTTCTGTTGGCATAAAGCCAAGTGTCACCACTTTACTTTCTCCAGGGTTGATAAATAAACCTGTTACCAAGCCCACAAACCCATTAGGATAAAGTACACTGTTCACCATTAGGAGCGCATCACCGTCATTATGGATTGTTATGTCAAAATTAGAAGTAAGGCCAAGCGCAGTGGCTGGAATTTCATAATCTGATTCAATACGAACTTCTGGTTCTTCAATATTGGTGATAGAAATCGTGAATTGTTTCTCATAAGTCCCTCCTCTTCCATCGTCTGTTTTAATACGAATACTATAGCTCGTCTTTATTTCGAAGTCAAAAATCTCAGCTGCCTGAAGTTTATTTCCAACAACAGTAAAGCTAGCATTATCTGTTCCTCCAGTTCCTGACACTAGACTATAAGTATGTGTGTCGGTCGCATCTGCATCGGTGGTTGAAAGGTTACCGATCAATTGGCCGATGCTGTTATTCTCGCTAACCGAAGTGTTACTTAACATCAAATTGTTTGGTGCTAAATTAAATACTAGGCTTAAGCTATTTGAGGCCGTGTTATAATTACCAACCACATCAATTGCCACACCTTCCTCAATATTTACGGTTGCAGAGCTGTTTGTCGAAGTAACCGAGAACGTATAAGTATCTGCGTCAACAACCACGAAACTAGAAGCTGTTCCTCCCACCACAATAATGTCATCCAAACTAAATCCGATTACCCCTTCGCTAAACTGAGCGGTGATTGAATATAAACCTGCAACTGGATTTGAACTCCCTGCCGTTAGGCTTACACTTGGTTTAGTTTGGTCGTTTATAATACTGAATTGAGTAGCGGCCGTGTTTGTATTCGAAGCGGCATCTTGTGCAACTCCTGCAGCAACATTCAACGTTACAGCACCATCAGCTGAAGGTGTAATTGTAGCAGTATAAGTAGTTCCTGAACCAGTGAAATTAGAAGCTATTCCATTATCCACGGTCAAATCCCCATTCACGAAGCCAGTAACCGACTCACTAAAAGTAATAGTCACATTAAAGGCTCCGCTTGTTGGACTGGTTGAAGTACTTGTTATCGTTACCGATGGCTTTGTTTCATCATTTGTAATGCTGAATTGAGTAGCTGCGGTATTGGTATTCGAAGCGGCATCTTGTGCTACGCCTGCAGCAACATTCACAGTTACAGCACCATCAGCTGAAGGTGTAATTGTAGCAGTATAAGTAGTTCCTGTTCCAGTGAAATTAGAAGCTATTCCATTATCCACGGTCAAATCCCCAATCACGAAGCCAGTAACCGACTCACTAAAAGTAATAGTCACATTAAAGGCTCCGCTTGTTGGACTGGTTGAAGTACTTGTTATCGTTACCGATGGCTTTGTTTCATCATTTGTAATGCTGAACTGTGTTGCTGCGGTATTGGTATTCGAAGCAGCATCTTGTGCAACTCCTGCTGCAACATCTACTGTTACTACTCCATCAGCAGATGGTGTAATTGTAGCAGTATAAGTAGTTCCAGAGCCAGCAAAATTAGAAGCTGTTCCGTTGGCTACCGTCAAGTCGCCAATTACAAAACCTGTTACTGACTCACTAAAAGTTACTGTGATGTCAAAAGCACCTGAGTGAGGACTAGTTGAAGCACTTGTAATTGTTACTGTTGGCTTCGTTTCATCATTCGTGATGCTGAGCTGAGTAGCTGCGGTATTGGTATTCGAAGCAGCATCTTGCGCAACTCCTGCGGCAACATTCACAGTTACGAGTCCATCAGTTGAAGGTGTAATCGTTGCAGTATAAGTAGTTCCAGAACCAGCAAAATTAGAAGCTGTTCCGTTCGCTACTGTCAAGTCACCCACAACAAAACCTGTAACAGACTCACTGAAGGTTACAGTGATATCGAAAGCACCTGAGTGAGGACTAGTTGAAGCCGATGTAACCGTTACCGTTGGCTTTGTTTCATCATTCGTGATGCTGAACTGAGTAGCTGCGATATTCGTATTTGCAGCAGCATCTTGCGCAACTCCTGCGGCAACATTCACGGTTACGACTCCATCAGCAGATGGTGTAATCGTAGCGGTATAAGTAGTTCCTGAACCAGCAAAGTTAGAAGCTGTTCCATTGCCTACTGTCAAGTCACCCACAACAAAACCTGTAACAGATTCACTGAAAGTTACTGTGATGTCAAAAGCACCAGAATTTGGACTTGTTGATGCACTTGTTATCGTTACTGTTGGCTTCGTTTCATCATTCGTGATGCTGAACTGTGTTGCTGCGGTATTGGTATTCGAAGCAGCATCTTGCGCTACGCCTGCTGCAACATCTACTGTTACGAGTCCATCAGTTGAAGGTGTAATCGTAGCGGTGTAAGTAGTTCTTGAACCAGCAAAATTAGAAGCTGTTCCGTTGGCTACCGTCAAATCGCTTATCACAAAACCTGTAACAGACTCACTGAAGGTTACTGTGATGTCAAAAGCACCTGAGTGAGGGCTAGTTGAAGCCGATGTAACCGTTACTGTTGGTTTAATCTCATCAATATCTGTGACTGTGATAGTCACATTCTGGTTTACAGCATTTTTACCATCGCTCGCAATAACATTGATTACATAAGTATTATTGGCATCACCATCGGTTGGGTTCTCAAAATCTGGAGCAGATTTGAAGGTCACTACACCTGTGCTTCCAATAATGTTGAATAATGCTTCATCATTCGCATTACCTAAACTATAAGTAATGGTATTGGCATCTGTTGCCGTAACCGTATAAACAGTCCCAGTCCCATTTTCCTCAAAATTGGCCGTGGTCAAAGAAGTCAATACTGGATTTATGATATCATGGTATTCGTAAACGCCCAAGTCAATATTATCAGTGGCTGAGGGACCATCATAAAGGCGCGGATTGCCAGCAAAATCAACATCATTGGCAATGTCGCCACCAGCACTAGTATATAGGGCATTACTTCCCGCATCTACTGCAGGACTATTGTGCTTAAGGCTGTAATCTCCATTGGCATAGTCAGTAAAAATACTTGCATTCGTAACCCCTGTTGCATCGAGGTTTCCATAGTCAGTATCCGTCCGGCCTTTAATTAGACTATTTTGAGCTGTATAAATTCCGTGAACAACATCCCAAATAATACTATTATAAAGGGCTGAGATGGCATGGTTTGAATTATAGATTCCATCACCTCCGCCAGTATCTGTATTACCTACCACAGTAATATTTACAAATGTTGGGGTCGAACTGTCTACATTATAAATGGCACCACCATCGGCAGTCGCTTGATTTTGAATAAAGATGACATTGGTCAATATTGGTGATGAATTATCCTGATTGGCCATGGCGCCACCATCTTTCGCCTTATTGTTTCTAAAGATAGAATTGCGAACTTTTGGTGACGACTGGTAGCTGAACATACCTCCACCTGACTCCGTGTTATGATTGCCGTACAGTAAGAGATTTTCATATGTTGGAGATGATTTGGCGTTATAAATACCAGCACCTGAGCATTGATAAACCGGATTGCCATTTACTGTTATGTTGTTGTTATTTTCTCCATTAGCTCCCGTGATTGTAAAACCGTTTAATAAAGCTTTACCTACATCGCCACTACTGACGATTACTCTAATAGAGTTCTCGCTATTGTTAGCGAAATCACTTCCATCGTCATCGTTTACATCACCACTTAATATGGTACCTGTACTGCCTGTGCTTGGTAAAATTCTGCTGTCAGTAAGGTCATCGATACCATTATCTGGATCAAAACCTCCATAAATCTGAACGTTATTGACCATCAAGAAGGAGTTGTCACGGCCTTGGTCAGTACCAAACTTCACTCCATCTTCTGGGCTGTACAATGGTTTGTAAGTACCTTTAGCTACAAATATCTTTAAAGGTGTGGTTGCCCAGGCATTATCATAATTTTCTTTTGCCCAAACTAGTGCATCTGCAAGTTCGGTAACAGCATTTGCCCAAGAACCACCCCTGTTATTACCTCCACTTACATTTTTATTCACATACAAAATGTTGTTTGCATCAGGGGTTAATACAC
This sequence comes from uncultured Roseivirga sp., assembly GCF_963973945.1. Taxonomy (GTDB): domain Bacteria; phylum Bacteroidota; class Bacteroidia; order Cytophagales; family Cyclobacteriaceae; genus Roseivirga. Next base: position 307,483 of record NZ_CAXBBV010000004.1, on the reverse strand, counting down.
GCGACACATCCACTACATAAGACTGAATAGCGGTAGCACCATTTCCATCACTGGCAGAAAGTATAACATTATGCTTGCCAGCATGGCCTTCAGCCGAGCCAGAAAGAAGGTAATTGTTACTGATTTTTTTAATTCTATTCCTGCCGGTTGACGCATACATTACACCAGATGCATCCACGGCTATTCCTGTAGCATCAGCCACAAAAGCAACTGTTGTTACTTCACCATTTGGTGCTATCTTTCTGATTTTATTGTTACTCTTATCAGCCACATACACATTACCAGATGCATCCACGGTTATTCCAGAGGGGTAATTAAAACTGGCACTTAAGCCAGGGCCATCAGCACTACCTGAGACACCAGTACCAGCCAGTGTAGTCACAACACCATTAGAAGCAATTTTATGAACTAAATTATTATCTCTATCCGTCACATACAGATTACTCGCTGCATCAATGGCTATTCCAAACGGATTAGCCACACTAGCAAATGAACTCACATTGCCATTGGTATCAATTTTTCGAATCAGATTGTTATTACCATCAGTTACAAACAAGTTACCTGAGGCATCGACCGCCACACCATTAGGAGAATTGAAACGGGCATTACCGCTAGCGCCATTTGTGCTGCCCCAAGCTCCTGAGCCAGCGTAGGTAGTTACATCTCCACTAGGTGTTATTTTTCGTATTACATTGTTATCCCGATCGGCTACAAAGACATTACCTGTAGCATCTATAGCTAATCCTCTTGGGTGATTGAAACTAGCATTGAGACCATTGCCATTTGCGCTTCCGGTTACCCCTGAACCAGCTAAGGTAGTTACTACACCAATGGGGGTTATCTTTCGTATTTTATTGCTACCAAAGTCAGACACATACATATTACCCGAGGCATCTAAAACAATGTCATCAGGCATATAAAAGTTAGCGCCTAATCCTGTCCCATCAACACTGGCGTAATTATTAGTACCAGCCAAATTACTCACCTCGTTTTCAATAAGTTTCAATGTCAGCCAGTTTGGTTTTGTTGTTGCCGACACCGTTACCACATCATTGTCTAAATCACTAGTAGCTATTTTATAGCTATAAGTTTCATTGTCATTTACCGCAGTAACTGCTGTTGAGGTGATTGAAGGAGCTTCATTTACATTGGTGACAGTAATTGTCACGTCTTGGTTGACAGAGTTTCTACCATCACTAGCAATTACATTGATGATATAAGTATTGTTCGCGTCAGCATCTTTTGGGCTTTCAAAATTTGGAGAACTTTTGAAAGTAACTACTCCCGTTGCTCCAACGATATTGAATAGTGCTTCATCTTTTGCATTGCCTAAACTATAGGTAATTGTATTCGCATCAGTGGCAACTGCAGTATAAGCCGTACCTGTTCCGTTTTCTGCAAAGTTGGCTGTGGTAGCCGAAGTAAATACTGGATTAATTTCATCAATATCTGTAACAGTAATAGTTACATTTTGATTGACAGAGTTTCTGCCATCACTAGCAATCACATTGATCACATAGGCATTGTCAGTATTTCCATCTGCTGGGTTTTCATAGTCAGGAGCGTTCTTGAAGGTAACTACTCCTGTTGTCCCAACAATATTGAACAATGCTTCATCTTTTGCATTGCCTAAACTATATGTAACTGTATTCGCATCAGTGGCAACTACAGTATAAGCTGTGCCTGTTCCGTTTTCTGCAAAGTTGGCCGTGGTAACAGAAGTGAATACTGGGTTAATTTCATCAATATCTGTAACAGTAATAGTTACATTTTGATTGACAGAGTTTCTGCCATCACTAGCAATCACATTGATCACATAGGCATTGTCAGTATTTCCATCTGCTGGGTTTTCATAGTCAGGAGCGTTCTTGAAGGTAACTACTCCTGTTGTCCCAACAATATTGAACAATGCTTCATCTTTTGCATTGCCTAAACTATATGTAACAGTGTTGGCATCTGTAGCTACCACTGTATAAGCAGTACCTGTTCCGTTTTCTGCAAAGTTGGCTGTGGTAGCCGAAATAAATACTGGGTTAATTTCATCAATGTCTGTAACAGTAATAGTTACATTTTGATTGACAGAGTTTCTACCATCACTAGCAATCACATTGATCACATAGGCATTGTCAGTATTTCCATCTGCTGGGTTTTCATAGTCAGGAGCGTTCTTGAAGGTAACTACTCCTGTTGTCCCAACAATATTGAACAATGCTTCATCTTTTGCATTGCCTAAACTATATGTAACAGTGTTGGCATCTGTAGCTACAACTGTATAAGCAGTTCCTGTTCCGTTTTCTGCAAAGTTGGCCGTGGTAGCCGAAGTAAATACCGGATTAATTTCATCAATATCTGTAACGGTAATGGTTACATCCTGATTAACCGAATGGGTTCCGTCATTGGCAATAACATTGATCACATAAGCATTGTCGGTATTACCATCCGTTGGATTTTCAAAGTCCGGTGCATTTTTGAAGGTAACTACTCCCGTTGCTCCAACGATATTGAATAGTGCTTCATCTTTTGCATTGCCTAAACTATAAGTAACTGTATTGGCATCTGTAGCTACTGCGGTATAAGCAGTACCTGATCCATTTTCAGCGAAATTAGCTGTGGCAGCAGATGTGAAGACTGGATTAGTAAAGTCGGTGGTATGAGTTACCCCCCCAGTATAGGCTTGTACATATCCATTGTTGTTATTTCCGTTTCCAAGATCATCTATAATGTTGGTATTGCTTTTTAAGTCTAATCTTAAAGTACCATCTCCTGAAACTGAATTGACGATTACAATAACTGAAGTTCCTGATGAAGCACTTAGAGAGCTAACTATACCTTGCGCTGTTCCCGTTTTTGTTAACTGAAAATCATCGATACTTAAATTGTTAGCATTTTCATAAAAACTGACAGTATAGATGATAGATGTAGCACTGCCTGAAGGGGTGCCAGCTACCAAAATCTTCTTCACATCTGGAGGAGCCTGATCAGTTGGAGGAGCAAAGTTAAATGTATCCAAAATACCATTTGGGTTGCTCACCACCACGCTATCTACATTCGCAAAGCCTCCATCCAAAGCGCTAGGCGAAATTCTAGCACCATAAATGCTCGTTGCCGCTGAGGTGGTTGCTACAGACTTTGTGTTTCTATAACCTGAAATGCTAACCGTCTGATCATCAACCCCTACTGCATACAGACTCTGAAAATCAAACTCACTTCCGTCAGTCTTTTTGATTACTAGATACGCCTTATCAATACGGAGAGACCAATCTGGGTTAGTAAATGGAAAACCCTCACCGAATATGCTGGCATATATGGCAGCTGGAACCAAAGAAGAATTGTAATGACTAAATACAAAATCGGATCTTGTCAGCGATGCACCCAAGTTTTGACTATTTGACCATCCTTCACCAGTAAAATCAATCACTGTGACAGGCACTGGTACAGCATAGGGTGTAAAACTAGATATGTAGATATTCTCATCGACCTTTGGTGCACTATCATCCATTCCCGAATAGAAAAACGGAGTAGTTGATGCGTCTGAATTGCTAGTGCGCTTAATAATTAGAGAACCATCATTATCGGAATCAGAAAGGCTATTCGCAAGAGCGATTTGAGCTTCTGCCTTGCTAAAAATAAAAACTGACAGAAGGAGTACGAAAAACAGCTGAACTCCTCTGAGAGGAAATTTAAGGCTTAAGGATGGGTTACTTTCGGTATTCATAATCTAGTGGGTTGGTTCTAAATACGTTCTTTACTTGACCCAATTATCAGAAAGAGTCTATCGAATGTATTGCGAGATCATGGCTACATAAAAAATGATTGACCAAGCCACAGAGTTGGTGGGTGAAACTAGAAAAGTTGGGGATGAAAATTTTCGAGAATTAGGGAGCAGGAAGTCAGTTGATCAGGGAATCAGGACAACAGTATATCAGTGATCGGTGAATCAGAAATCAGGAGAACAGTTGATCAGGAAATCAGTGGCTAGAAAACAGGTATAGAAATGGAGGTAATCAACTGAATTTTCACCCTGGTAAATAGGCCAAGAGTGCATCCCTTCTTTCTTTCACAATTGGCAGTTCTTCATTATTGACTTTAATGCTATTGCCACCAATACTTTCAATCTTTTCTACATTTACCAAATACGACCGGTGGGTCTGAAAGAAGATATCAGCAGGTAATTTTGTCTCCATATTTTTAAGGGTTTCCTTGAGAACTTTCTTCTTCCCTTGGCTGTGGATTTCAATGTAATTCCCGTCTGATTTTATGTAGTCAATTTCGGAAAGAATAATTTTCACATACTGATATTCATCTTTGATAAAGAGTGCATCCTTAATGAGCAAGGATGGCTTTTCTTCCTCTTTTTCATCAAATGATTTACTCACAGAAAGTGTCGCTTCCTTTTGGGCTGGCGTTTTGTTTTCTTGGCTGAACCTTGCCAAGGCTGTTTCAATAGCAGCATACACGCTTTGCTGAGCCACAGGCTTTAATAAATACCCATAAGGCATGGTTGATGTAGCTTCTTCAATGGTCTTTTTATCGCCCAAAGAGGTTAAAAATACATAAGGAATATTGAGTTCTCTTTTCAACTCACCAGCCAGCCATATGCCCGTTTCTTCTCCTTTTAGATTAATATCTAACAATGCAATATCGGGCTTTAATGTTTTCGCTAGTTCTAGTCCTTTAGTAGCACGAATGGCTGTTCCTACACATTCATAGCCCATTTTCTCAATCATGCTGATGATGGACTGTGCGATGATTACTTCGTCTTCAACTACTAATACTCTTACCTTCTCCATTAAACTGCAAACTTGAGGTCAAAGGTAGTTCCATTACTATTGTCGAAGTTGTATTCTCCTTCCAACTGATCGCTCAACATTCGGGTGAGTTTCAAGCCTAAAGAAGATGACTGAGTCGCGTTCAATACTTCATCAGGAATTCCATGACCATTGTCTGAAACAGTCATACGGTATTCGCCTCCCTCTTTTTTTAACACCACTTTAAATACCCCGCCTCCCACTCGTTTTGCATAAGCATATTTGAAGGCATTGGTGCTCAACTCATTAATAATAAGCCCAAGCGGAACGGCTGTATCCACATCGAAGAATACATCTTTGGCTTCCACTTCTAACTCAATATTTTTAGCCATATCACCAAACGACAGCTTTATTTCTCCAATCAATTCTTTTAAATAATCATCGAAGGGAATATGCTTTAGATCATCATTCTCATAGAGCTTCTGATGAATAAGTGCCATTGAACGTACTCTGCCCTGCCCTTCTTCCAACAACCTTCTAACATCTTGATTTTCTGATTTATCTGATTGTAAATAGAGCAAACTTGCTATGATTTGAAGGTTGTTTTTTACCCTGTGATGAATCTCCTTCAACAGCGCTTCTCTCTCGGATAGAGATTTACTCAAAAGCTCATTTTTAGAAGTAATTTCCTTATTACTCTTTGTTTTGATTCGATAGATAAGGAAAGCAACAATACCTAACAAGGCAGCACCAGTTATGGCTCCATTTCTTAGTAAATGCTGTTGCTCTAACTCTAGTTGCTTTTCCGTTAGTTGTGCTGATTGAAGAGCGAGATCTTGATCCTTTTTTTCTGTTTCATACTTGGTTTGCATCTCACTTATGGCCCTAGTTGTTTCTTCGGTATATAGAGAATCATCCAAGTTTTTGTGTCGTCTAAGATAACTGTAAGCTTCTGCATATCTCCCTAAATGCTCAAGCGATAACGCAACATCATTAGCTCTAGCTGAAATATCACTTTTATAGCCAAGCTCCTCGAATAAGTCAAGTGCCTTAAGCGCAAGGTCTAAGGATTTTTCATATTTTTTTTCAACAAAGTTAATTGTGGACAAATTAGTATATGATCTTGCTATACCATCTTTATCGCCTATTTCACTTGCTATGGACAAACTCTTGTTTAAGTATACTAAGGCAGAATCATATGAAAAATGGGCATCTCTGGTGTAAAAGGTACCTACATTCATAAGAGTGGCCGCCATTACAATCTTATTACCCAACTGTTCGGCTATTCTATATGATTTTTTGGAATAGTACAAAGCAGAATCCGCATCATCTAATTTGGTAAATGCAGCGCCTAGGTTTTGATAGGATGTCATGATCCCATTGGTATCATCTGCTTGCAGTTTAAGTTTAAGCGACTTATGGTGGTACACAATGGCTTGATCGTATTGTTCCAGCCTATCGTAAACACTGGCCATATTGTTATACACGGTTTGCTCAGCTGCAGGATTAGGGTATCTTTTTAACATTTCCAGTCTGGCCAAAAATGACTCTAAGGCCATTTCATAATTACCGAGCAGTATATTCAAAGCACCTACACTTCCCAAGGATTGATTTGCCTGTATAGTATCTTGGGCGGCCAAAGCATCATCATAAGACTTCTGAAAGTAATATAAGGCCGAGTCTTTCACATTTTTCCTGAAATAAGAAACCCCTTTTGAATAGTAGGCTTTGTATTCCCCTACTACATAGTTGATTTTTTTCGAAAGCTTTATCTGTTTATCCGCAAAGTAAAGTGACGAATCCTGATTAACCCTATCGTATTTAATGGTCAATTCTCTGTAGATCTGCGCCTTTTCAATGTTATCCTGGTGATCTATTAACAATTGTTTAAGACTATCTACTTGGCTTTGCTGGGCATTTAGCGGTACAGAATAAACAAAGAGGAAAATCAAGAGGTTACGAAGAAGCATCCATTTCATGTTGCTCTAGTTATTTAGGTTGAAGCAATTTTGCACCAATACTGATCCTCTCACGAAAAGCAGTCAAAAGTAAGACTTGAATTAAGCACCTTTCGCACCTCTTTCCTAATTCACTTTTCCTTTTATTCGTTCTTTATCAATAGGGTTATTCAGAAGGTTATAAATCTTATACACGAACCCTTAAAAGGACAAAAAGGGTAAATATTTATGATTTGCTAATTTCCCTCTTCTCGTAAAATTTTGTTTTTAGATAAAACAAATGTAGATTCAACTATTAAAATAGTTAATCAACTAAACTTACCATGAAAAAGACACTTCCTCATCTCCTGCTCGTTGCCCTTCTGGTATTCCTAGTAGCTCAAAAATCAATTCCTTTAACTTTTAAACTAAATGATGTTTATAAGGAGAAATCAGTTGATGTATCTAAGGTTATCCAAAACTTTTCAGCTCAATTGGTGCAGAAGGGAATTCTAACAACAACTGATTTATCAAATCCTGATCTGATTTATGACAAGCTATCTGCTTTGGACAACGTTAACCCCAAAGATTTTGGAATTGATAGGTATGTGGATGGGAAAACAATGAAAGATTGGAAGGCACAGCAAAAAATACTGGATGCCTCCGTAGACGACCAAGCCAACATTGCCTTATTCACTTATTATCAAATTTTTTCTGAAGAGTACACCAAAATTAAGCTTCATGTAAAGGCAAACCGAACCATAGACTTTAAAGGAGAGCACTTACCTATGGCAAGCTTTGATGCGGTATTATTTGATGAGATCAATCAATTGAAAGACAAAGGTGTTGAGCGAAACCAAGTAACAATGGAGCTACAAGTTGACAAGGCAACTCAATTTGAATTTATGACTTTTATTCAGGATAAGTTGAGAAGGCTTGAAATCAGAAAGGTGACTTTTCTCGACAACAAGTAACACAACCTTTACAACACAAAAGAGGCTCCCTGAAAACATATGATTTCAGAGAGCCTCTTCATTTATCTACTCTAAATTTTACTTATCTATTCAAGAACGAAGAATACATCCAAACCAGTTTTTCTTGCTCGCGAATGTAATCGCTCATCAGAGCATTTGTTCCTTCATCTTCTGCATCAGCAGCCAAATCAAGGATTTCGCGCTGAAGGGTAATTACCGTTTTAAATGACTTCAAAATATTTTCAACCGCTTTAACCCCATTGGTTACTTCGCTACTTTCTTTAATGGAAGAGGTGGCAGCATATTTAGAGTAATTGTGCTCGGGAGTGTGTCCTAATGTTAAAATCCGTTCTGCTAACTCATCAATCTTCAGCACTAGATCATTATATAGTTCTTCAAACTTCACATGAAGTTCAAAGAACTTTTCGCCTTTAATATTCCAGTGAGCCCCACGCGTGTTTTGATAAAAAAATGAATAATTGGCCAAAAGCTCATTTAGCTTTGTAGCTAACTTTTCAACTTTGCCATTATCCAAACCTATTGCATTTGTGTTGTCCATAATTTATTGGTTTAATATCTGTTAAATTCTACGCTTAAGATTCGGCCAATCTCCTCCATTATACACTTGTGTATAACCATTTGCTTTCAAGATTCTTCTGGCCGAAGCACTCCTCATTCCCGAAGCACAACAGGTAATAATGGGTTTATCTTTATTCCTCAACTTATTTAAGTTCGAACCTAAAGTATCGACCGAAATATTCATTGCCCCATTAATATGCCCGCCTGCAAATTCGCTTTTGGAACGTACATCAAGAATAACAGCTCCCTGCCGAACAAGTTCCTTAAAATCGACTTTTGCCCCTAAACCAAGCATTCTTTTTAAGCTCTCTAACATATGACCTAAACGCTTTTAGACTGAACAGAATTTACATCGATCCAACTGCCACCATTATAACAAGCTATACCATAACTGGAAAGGAATTGCTCAGCCTGTCCGCTACGATTACCCGAAGCGCAACACAACACCAATGGCTCTTTCATGGCTTTAAGTTCTTCAATCCGCTGAGGAATTTCTGGCAATGGAATATTTACCGAATTGGCTGCATGGCCTCCCCTGAATTCTTCTGGTGAGCGCACATCTACTATACTCGCCTCACCTTGGTTTATTAGTTCTTCTATGTTCATTTTGATGTTTTTCTGGTTATCCAAATTAAGTATGGGCAAAGATAGAGCAGTTAATAATCACGCTCGGTTACATTTGTTACATTGAGTTTACCCAATAATCAACCATGCCAAACTGAACCTTGCTTCCTTTCAACAACACTAAGAAGTACCTGTTGTTTATAGAATTTCGATGCAATTTCTGTGGAGCTCAATTTTATCTTCTACTTCCAAAGCTTTCAGCAACCTTGAAATTACAACCCTAGATGTATTCAGTTCTTTGGCAATTTCTTGATGGGTTTTATGGATTTGAAATGAACCTGTTGCCTGTTGCGTATCCAATAAATACTTGAGCAATCGCTCACCCATATTCTGAAAAACTACGCTGTCGATAGCCATAAGTAGTTCATCAAATCGGGTTTGGTACGAACCAAAAACAAACTTTCTAAAACTTGAATACTTAGCCAACCAAGTATCGAGATGGGTAACAGGAACCATCCAGATGATTGAATCTTCTTCAGCCATCACTCTAAAGCTTGTCGCTCGTCCTTCCAAACAGCAGGTGATTGACATTGCGCAAGTCTCACCACCTTCTAAATAGTACAGGAAAACCTCATTCTGCTGATCACCATCACGCATTACTTTGAGCAACCCCTTCAATACGAAGGGCATTTCTCCAGCGCGCTCTTCAGGGTTCACAACCAGTTCTCCTGCCGTTACCTTTTTTAACCTGCCAACCTGTTCAATTTCATTAGCCAGTTCAGGCTCAATGCCAGAATTGGCCAACATTTTATCTAAAAGTTCATTCATTCAATACTATACTTAGTCGGCTTATAATCGATACCTAAATTAAGAAAGCCAACCATGTCTTCGTTAGAATTAGATAAAGGTTTTCTAAACTTGGTGACTTTTGTTACACAACCTTCTTCCAGTGAACTTACCAACAGATGCTAGGTTGTAAAAATTCATCTTGAAAAATTCAGCAGAATGAATTGATCAGATTATTGAATAAATTCATGGTCAAAATCAGAAAATTGACAAATGAGAGACGAAAAGCATATTGACCCAGCAAGTTTGCCGCTTTACAGAAAAGGAAAGGAAATTTTTGAGCTAGTGATGAAAATCGCTGACTTAATTCCTGATGAAGACCCAAGACTTCAGAACACCAAGCAGTTTATGATTCAAGATGCAATGATGCTCAGTGTAAAAGTAGCGGGCTCGTCTTCTGGAGTGGGACTTTACGATTTAAAAATGGAAGCCGCAACCATTATCCGTAAATCGGCCAGAGACTTAATGGTTCAAAACCATGCTTTGGAAATGTTCAATTTTAAGGAGGCTCACTATTTTGATATGGTGAGAAATTTGATCGAAGAGTATCGCCTACTATTTATAGATTGGGTAGCCGCCTTCGATCCTTGGGACTATATCATTGACCGATGGGGTTTATTCAACCCACCGGGCGTTGGCCCACACGACCATGACCCTGATGATGATATTCCGAGGGAATGATTCAGAAAGGATTATCGTATGGTTATTACGAATCAGCTAAATCAGCAGCCTTTGCCTTTGTTTATATCATTAAAAACATTTTTTGTCAAAAGCTATTTGTAAGTACCTCTTCTACCTACGGATTTTTATCGCTGATTAGATGCATTTAGTAATCTTTTCCTTTCCTCAACATTTAGAATCAGTTGTACATTAAGCTTTTCCAATTCAGTCAGTTTGTTTGTTACATCATCTGAATTTGGAATATACCAGTCTTTTAATTTAAAGAATGTTTGCAGGTCTTCACTCTTAAATTTATAACCGTACCGTGCAAATATCTCATTTCTGATCAGTCTGAGTTCTTCCAAATTATAAAGAAATAGAATATTGTCAATTAATGGAATTGTTGAGGCAAATGTATAGTCTCCTTTAAGTTCAGTGGCGACAACAGGATAATTTTCAAGTAAGGTCAGTTTCATTACTTCTTCACCTTTTTCAAATTCACCATACTCGGTCTTTTCTACTTTAAAAAGTCCTAAAGTTCGGTTTCCATTCTCATACCAGTAGGATACTGACTCCAAAGCAATAACATCAAGTGGAAAATCATATTCTGTTTCAAACTCGTAGTTTGTCCCCCCTTTCAACCCTGATACTGTCGGCTTATTCACGGTAAAGGATACAACTTCATCGCTGCCAATATGCCTGTATTTCCCAGAGAGTTGATGATTAATTTTATTGTTAACTACGATATCTCTGAACGATCCAGAATATTTTTGAAGAATGCTTTTGATCTTTCCGTTGGAATCGCTGAGAATTAGAAGCTCATAAATGCCAATCTTTTTATATTCAAGTTGATCATTCACATTGCCGTAACTTGGAGAATAACTATCTTCAGGTGTTCTACCTAAAATTCTAATTGTATTATCTGACACAATTTGACCATAGAACATCGAACCTCCCTCATGCAATGTTCCTCCTTCAAATTGAATCAAGCCATTTTCTGGTAAGAAGGGTCTAAAGTTTTGACCTCCATCAGTCCATAATCCATCAAAATTTGACTGACTAAATGCACTAAATAGACAATTAGATAACATGAATATTAGTAGAAACTTCATCGTTCTGTATTGTATCTAACTTAATATATAAACGTTTACTTCCCCTCTACAAACATTTCCATCAGTTCGAACTGTAAACCGTTGTAGTTAAGCGGATCCATATTGCCTGTAATGGCCAAAACGGTTTGGCTTTCCTTGTGAATCATAAAAAAGGTAATTCCACCTACTGAACCTCCACTGTGTCCATAGAATGTATTGCCGCTGTTACGTGCATAAGTTGACCAGCCAATTCCGTAATTAGTTAGCTTTCCATCGGAAGTTTTCTGCGAAGTCATAAACTCGTCAAGCACTTCTTGTTTTAAAAATCCATCTGTCATATGTGCCTGACCAAAAACACAAAGGTCTTCTGTTGTACCCACGAAACCTCCACCAGCCCATTTGTAGCTATTGTCTACATAAGGCGCGACCACAACCTTTCCATCTTTAAATTGATAAAATTTGGTAAGGTTGGCGGTTTTACGATCGGCATATTCAGCCACAGTATTGTCCATACCCAGTTTATCAAACACTTGCTGCTGCATAAACTGTAGAAAGTCAGAAGTTTGAAAAGAGAATTCGCCCGCATTGGCGGTTTCCATAGCAGCCGAAATCAAGTTCCATCCATAACTTGAATAGGAATAGGCAGTTCCTGGTTTGTTGATCAGTGGATCATTCATGAAAATAGCTAAGCCATCGGTAACGGAAGGGTAATTTTTTGCACTCAAAAATTCACTGCCTTTATAATGTCTAATTCCAGCCATATGGCCACCCAATTGCCTTAAGGTAATTTCATATTTCTTCTCTGGCCAAACAGGAACATACTTTTGAATGGGTACATCTAAATCTACTTTCCCTTCTTGATAGAGCAAAGCTAAACCAGCGGCTGTCAACGTTTTAGAAACACTCCCAATTCGGAACTTGGTTTTGGAAGGATCTACAGGGGTTTTATTCTCAAGATCGGAATAGCCATAGCCTTTCGAAAATACCAATTGGCCTTTTTGAGAAATGGAAATACTCAAGCCGGGAACTTGAGTTGCTTCCACAAAAGCCTTGAGTTTCTGGTCGGCTTTTTCTTGAAGGCTTTGGGCAGAAACACTTACCCAAAGAAAGAGCGATAAGAGCATCCAAGCTGATTTACGCCATACGGAAGTTTGAATTCGTTTCATAGGTTATAGGTTTTTTCTGAGTACTCGCCTGATCCTTTTTAGTCAGCTTGAGTTGTAATGATTTATTCTAAAGCTTATATATCAAAATAAAATTAGGCATAAGGTTTTCCCCAACTAAGCTAACGAATATCTACTCATGAGCAAACCAACAATAGACACGATTTCAATCAATCTACTGGTTTTAAAGGCATTGGAAAGAAGTGAAATGTAATGGAGATTGATTTTACAACATTAAAGGAGCCATAAGCTAGCTCCTTTAATGTTAGAATTGATATTTAATACTTACAGCACTTTACTATTTGCATGTGGACCATAAATAGCTACATAACTCGCTACATCTTTGACGAGCTCCACTACGATTTCCTTTACCTCGGCCATGGCTTCAGGTGAAAGGGTGAAAAGGTTTACATACTGTTGTAAAGCTTCAGCAAGTGGCCCTGGTATATTGAAACAATCTTGCCCATATACAGACGTATGTTGTACACCTGCTTCCATCATATAAGCCAGAAAATCCGCAACTGTTTCTTTAAGGTGATACTTTAATTTGAAACCTTCCATTCCAAAAGAGATGGAAGTGAAAGCTGCCTTGATATCGACATTCTTCAGCAATTCTTCTGCTGTAGATAAAAGGCTTTCTCGATCTTGAACATAGATACTCCCTTTGAATGGGATATCTCCTTGGATTCGGTTATATACATTTTTGCCTCGCTTACCCTTGGCCCAGAATATAAAACCATTAATGATTGTTGAAGCGGGAATGCCAATTACGGAGCTATTGTTTTCTTTCTGAACTTTCAAGTCGCTATATAAGTTAGGCAATTCGTCCATTGTACTCTCCTGCCAGCCATGAGGAACAACATCGTAATCGTTAATCCTAGAAACGTAATTACCATTTAATGTTGAGTAAACGTGCTTGGCAAAATCAGCATCTCCTGAAGTTGGTCCAGCAGTTGGGTATGCGGAAATAACTACATTTTTCTTATTGGCCACTGGCTGCAAATCTGCCAAAGCAGTTGCCACCAAAGGAGACAAAGCTCCACCTAGACTATGACCGCAGACCGCTACCTCAGCAGGTGAAGTTCCTGAAATTACACTCTCCAAAAATCCATACAAGGTCTGATTTGTATCAGGATCTTGTACAGTCCAAAGTAACTCAAGTCCATCGTTGCTACCTTGAGCAATTGCACCTACATTAGTAAGACCATTAATTTCAAGGTATTGTGGAGGCCAGGAAACGGGCGTGCCTTTAACATCAAAATCTTCTTGAAACCAACCTGCCTGTGACACTGGGTTTGTTCCAGAGACGGCTACCACATAAAGATCTCTTCCGGTTTGAGGATCTTTCCCTTTTGTTACATACATAGCATTGGTAGTGGTATAGCCCGTTACTTTAATTTTGCCTCCTGTTGGAAACTGATCGGCCAATTCTTTGGGAATAGCTTTGTAAACATCAATAGTTACTTCTCGTTGCTGATTAATTAAGGCGGGCCCCCAAACCACATTAAACTCATTTTTAAAGAAGTTTGAAATTTCGTTTTGTGTCGAAAAAATCTCCTTTAACTGCTGCGCATTCTCTTTCAAAAGGCGCTCTTCCTTTGCAAACAAACCTGCATTGAGGTTTGATAGATCAGATAATACCCATATCATCTGTTCTTTTAATGAAGGTGTACTTGTGTTCATTGCATATGTGTTTTAATGAAAAATGATTTCTATGCTTTGAAAATGCTTATAAGGACTTAAGTAGAGAAAAGAGCTGGACGAATAGCCAGTATTAATGAGCGAACGGATAAGACCATTGATCAAACAGAAATGTTGTATAGAGAAAGACCAAAAATAAAAAAGGCACCCTTTCAGGTACCTTCAAATCGCAAAGAGGTTAGCTCAATAGAATTATTCTGCTAGTACTTCGATGATAATCTCAACAATCTCTTTGTATTGATTAGCTCGATCCAGAATTTGCGCTGGAGTTAACAATGTTCCTGAGGCACTGCCATCAGAATCAGTGTAGTTAGAATTTTCAAAAGTGTCGATTCTTACTGTACCTCCACTTCCAGCCCCTAGTACATGAAGAGAAGCGGCTCCGTTGGCGGGTGTTTCACATTCTTTGAAAGGGAAAAGATCATTGGCCAGTATATACTGGTTATCATCTCCCTCGAACTGGATTAGCATAGTATACCAATCTGCTTCCCAAGTTTCTTGCTGAGCAAACTTGTTTTGGGACACAGCCCCAGGTTGCAAATTTGTAGCTACAAGTACTTCTTGCAGAGAGTCTGGACCCATATTACTCGCAGAGTGCCCTAAGGCAGCTCTTGTAATTACTTTTCCAGTGTTGTTCACGATTTGACAATTACATTCCATGATTTAAAAAATTAAGGTTTAACATATGATTTTGGTTAATCAGCTTCCTGTTTTGCTGATTGATGGAATGAAGGTGAAATATTAGAGTAGAAACCTGAAAACACTTGGACGAATCGCCCTCAAAAATGAGCCAGTGTATGGTAAGATTGATCGAATGAAATTTCGATTTACCTTTAAAGAGTTTGAAAACGGTTGAACACCATTTCTCGGTAATTTTTACTTACAGGCACCTCAAGGTCGTTATAAAAAATACGGTTACCCTCAAAAGCAGTAATGTGCAGTAAATTGAGCAAGTAGGAACGATGGCTCTGCACAAAATAAGGTTGAGTAAGCTTTTCAACAATCACCTTCAAAGTCTGACTCAAAAGATAGCTGTCCTTTTCTGTTTTAATTAAAGTATAATTGCGCTGAGCCTCTGCAAAAAGAATATCCTCTACCCTCACCTTTTCATACTTGAATTTCTTCTTGATGAAAAAGCTATCATTAATCATAAATGTAGCTGGAGCAGTTTTCCCTTCTGTGTCATTATTAGTAATAGCATCTCCATAATTCTGAATTGCTAGGTCAATAGCAATCTGAATTTCCTTTTCTCGAAACGGTTTTATCAAATAAGCGGAAGGCCCCGTTTGCTTGGCCCTTTCCACCACATCATTTTTAGAATGAGAAGTGAGAAAGATAAATGGGAAATTGTGATGTGATTTTATCTCTTGAGCAAGATCAATCCCTTTAAACTCACCATTCAACTCTATATCAATAATAAACAGGTCAATTGATGCAGCAGAGGTCTGAACAAAAGCTAGCGCCTCATCATAAGTTTGAAAATTACCTATTATATCATACCCCATATTTATTAAGCGATGACTCAAATCTCTAGCCACCAGAATTTCATCTTCCACTATCGCCAACTTAACCTTCGACATTAGATTCTTCTTCAATAAGTGGAAAATCAACACTGAACTTAGCCCCAGCTTGGCTGTCTATAGAAAGGGTTCCTTTTATTTGCTTTACCAAATCTCGAATCAATTCCATACCGAAGGAAGATTTACTGATATGAGATGAATCAGGTATGCCAGGTCCATTGTCAAATACCACTATACTGACTGTTCCTTTCTCTTCATTAATCTTTATAGAAACGGACAGCATTGGTCGGCTAACAGTTTCGAAAGCATGCTTGAATGAATTAGTGACTAATTCATTCACAATAATGCCTAAAGGAATAGCATATTTAACACTCAAGGGCTTATTATCCACCTCTACCAACACATCAATCTGTTCAGATTCATATTGAAAAGAGTAAGCTGTGTTTTCGATCATATGCTTTACATAGTCGCCCATTTCGATGGAGGTAATGTTTTCACTTTGATACAGTTCTCGATGAATCATAGACATTGCTTCTACCCTTGCCTGCCCAGATTTTATAGCTTGCGCGGCCTTAAGGTCTTCAGTATCATAATATTGAAGGTTCAACAAAGAAGACACAATTTGAAAGTTGTTCTTGACCCTATGATGCAACTCTCGGAGTAACAAAGCTTTTTCCTTTTCCCTTTTCTCCACCAGATATTTCTGCTCAGTCAGCAGTCGGTTAGATCTTTTCTTTCGGGCCAAAGCTCTATATATAATTAAGGAAATAATGATAAGGCCCGAAATGCCAGCAATGAGCAAATTGCGTTGAGCCGAACCTTTGACCAAGGCTATGTTTTGCAGAGCAATTTCTTTGTCCTTTTTCTCCGTTTCATATTGCACTTGCAACTCGGCAAGCTGAGCATTCTTCTCCTTGTTGGTCAACTCATAATCTATACTATCTGAAAGCTTGTAGTAGTAGAAGGATTTTTCAAAATCCTTTAACGCTTTATAGTTGCCGGAGAGATTATAGTAAAGGGAAGAAAGAAGCTTTTTTGCATCAATTTCCTTTGCTAAACCAATAACAGCCAAAGTAGTAGTAATCGCGCCCTTATAATCTCCCTGTTCATTTCTTAAAGCAGCTATATTATTATGAACAGCTATT
The DNA here is from genome assembly GCF_963973945.1 of uncultured Roseivirga sp. Classification (GTDB taxonomy): domain Bacteria; phylum Bacteroidota; class Bacteroidia; order Cytophagales; family Cyclobacteriaceae; genus Roseivirga. The sequence continues at coordinate 290,555 of NZ_CAXBBV010000004.1, read as the reverse complement.
TTACTGTAGACATCACCGCTCTTCTCATATTCCTTAACAGCTAGATCATAGAATAACATTGCTGAATCAAGATTCTGCTCCTGGAAATAAACTGCACCAAGGTTAGAATAAACTGCGCCTAAATTTGGAGATCGAACATCGGAGTTAATAAAATTTAGACTTTCTATATAATTCTGCTTTGCCTTATCGTACAAATTAACTGATGAATATAACGTCCCAAATAGGACATACGAATTAAACAAACCCATTGAGTCCTTTTGGTCCTTTCTAATATTGAGCGCATGATTATAATACATTTCTGTCTTTTCAATATCTCCAGTTTTACGGTAATGTGTGCCTAGACTACTATGTATTTTCGCTAGCGTATTAATGTCTTTAGTATCTTCTATGAATGATAATGCTTTAAAAAGGTATTCCAAAGTCAATACATCATCTCCTTGTCTCTGGGTCACCTCCGACAAATAATAATAAGCCTTACCAATCCATAAGTTGTTATTACTTTCAAGGGCTATATCTAGATTTTGTGTATACGAAACTTTGGCCTCTTCAAGCTTTCCATTTAGTAAATACATGAGGGCTAAATACCGATGAGACCTAGCTTCTTCTTCCTTTAAAAATTCTCTTTGAGCTATTCTGATTATCACATGAGCCAACGAATCTGCACTTTCTGTATCAGAGTAGATAAGTTTAGCTAGCTCTTGGTTTAAATCAGAAACTTGTTTTTCCCCAAAGCTTTGTGATTGTACCAAGTATGGTGACATCAAAACCACAATCAAAACATGAAATGTCGTCAGTTTCATCTTTTATACTCTTAGACACTAAAATACTCAATGTGGTGGTCTCTGATCAGGTTCTATGTCTATAGGGTCAATATAAACTATCTTAGGTTTTGGATCCGTATCCATATGGTTCACAGTAAACTCCAATACTCTTAATGAGGGCACATATTTGGTAATTTCAAATTGGTAGGCTACCCAATTCAAACTTCCTCCATTGCTGGCTCCCCCAATGGTAATATTGATGGATTGAATGATCTTAGTATGGTCTTCCTTTTTGTCACCATTGATAATGGGATAGGCAACCTCTTTTACTTCTTCGCCTTCCCGTAAACAAATAAAGAAATCTACCAGATAAGTAGGAAACTCTACTTCATGTTCCCCTTCCTTAATGTGGACTTCTCCGACCACATCATAAAGTGTCGTTTTAAGTCTTTTGACTACAGATTTGCCGGTTCTTAATTTTGTTGTCATGTTTAAATATTTTAAAAAGTCAATTCATATTTTATTAAACATTAATTAATTTTTTTTTAGTTAAAATAATCATTATGAAAAAGATCGTTTTCTGTTTATTGGTTGTGAGTTTGTGCTTCTAATGTACTCCGGATGAAGACTCCACTCCCGATTTATCGTTGAATAGCCCCAAAAATGATCCCAAACCAAAATTAATATATGAAGACCCTATTGAAATCGAACCTGGTTAATTCTCTCACTACTTAAGACTCACAATAAAACCTCCTCACAAAAGTAAATAAGATCAAAATCTCAATTCATTTTTTATAACACTCAGGTAAAATGGCCTTATTAATAGTGAAGTTAATCCTTTCATTTTAATTTGAGTATAATCAACTCACTAAAATATGAGCATCATTATTTAACAAAATTAATAGAAGAAATATTAACAATATTCAACCTAAATTCGATTTCATCAATAGATAAAGCAATGCAATAGCATCAATTAAACAACTATATGTCAACACTATACACTGTCGTATCTCTTATTGACCGTTGAGTAATTCAATAGAGACGAGCTAACTTAAACTATTTATTTTTTCTTAACACCTGACCTGCACGCTCTTTGGTCAGTTCGCCTTGATCAATCGTAAGTTTTCCGTTCACTATTACGTAGTCAATCCCTTCGGGGTAATGGTGCGGATCTTCAAAAGTACCCTTGTCGATTACCGTTTCAGGATTGAAAACAGTGATATCGGCTTTCATTCCCTCTTTGATATAACCGCGATCTGTTAGACCTAATCTATCGGCAGGCATTGAAGTCATTTTACGCAAAGCGGTTTGCAAGTCAATCACGCCTTCTTCTCGAACATAGTAGCCCAAAACACGTGGAAAGGTTCCATAACCTCTTGGGTGAGGATGGCCAACTCCGGGCTCTAACAAGGCACCATCTGAAGCTACCATTACCATAGGATGCTGCATAATTCGTTTTACATCTTCTTCATTAATGGCGTGGAAAACACAAGAGGCGCCACCGTTCAATTGTGCTTCAATTACCAGTTCGGCACCGTTCCTAAAAGAAGGTTCCAATCCTCGCTCAATCGCCCAATCCTTTAAGGTTTTACCATTGAGTTCTGGTTTGTAACCAAAAGAGGCAAACTGCACCACATCCAGTTGAGCTCCTCCTCTATCGAACTCAATATTGAACATAATCTCTTCAATGATTTTCTCTCGTAGCTTTTTGTCTTCCAGTCTTTTCTTAAGTTCCGAAGTTCCTCCTGCCATTGCCCAAGTAGGAATAAGCACGGAAATACCTGTTGAACTAGCTGTGTACGGATACTGATCGGCCATTATATCCAGCCCCAAGTTCCTGGCGGAATCAATCATGGCCAAGGTCTTTATGCTACCGCCCCACATTGGTCGGCCAATGGCTTTGTGATGGGTAAGAATCACAGGAATATCGGCTTCTCTGCTAATCATAATCGCTTCTTGCACTGCATCAAGCAGGCCCAAACCTTCTTCCCTCAAATGCGAAGTATAGATTCCTCCAGCTTCGCCTGCTACTTTAGACAGTGCTATTACTTCATCTACTTTAGAAAAAGAGCCTGGTACATATTTAAGTCCTGTGGAAATTCCAAAAGCCCCATTGTCCATTGCCTCCTGTACTTTAGCCTTCATTTCTTCCAATTCTTCTTGAGTTGGCTCACGGTTTTCGGTTTGCATCACCGCTCTTCGGATGGAATTATGTCCTACTAAATAAGCGGCATTTACCCCCAAATCATATCCTTCTAAACTATCTAAATAATCCTTCATGGGCGAAGGGCCTCGACCATCGGGGCCTCCCAAAACGGTAGTTACCCCTTGTTTGATGGCGCTTTCGGCTGTTGGCAAACGCATTATAGCTTCTACATGGGCATGCATATCGATAAAGCCAGGAGAAACTACCAATCCCGTTGCATCAATGCGTTTGGCGGCTTTGGCTTTGCTCAAATCACCAATCATCACGATTTGATCTCCATTAATACCCACATCCACCATTTGAGCTTGATTGGTGGTTCCGTCATAGACGGTTCCATTTTCAATAATGATATCATAAGAGGCTGATGAACCACAGGATACGACAAAGCAAAAAGTGAGTGCTGCAAAAAGTAGTTTTTTGATCATAGAGTTAAAGTTGAAAAAGGAAGATAGTCAACTTATGCGATATATGTCTAGCCCTTATATGTTGTATGGTGATTGAGAAGTTTGCTACCCAAATTCTTGGGAAAAATTGAACTCCTTTTTTGGAACAACGGCAAAGCCTTAGACGGTCTCTGTCCGAATATTGACTATATTTACAATGCTTATTAAAAGCCAACCATAAGTTGTATATGGTTGATTATCAATTTTTTCAGTAAAATTCAAAACGCATACAGGTGATAAACGCCTAACATTATGGAATATTAAAAATCACGGATATGAACAGATTATTTATCATTCTAAGTATCATACTTACATCCTGTGTAAATAAAAAAAACGACAGTTCGGTAACGCAAGGGTTTCTACCAACATTACACGATAATCACGTCCATATTATGAGCCCACAGTTAATCTCTTTATGGAAGAATATGGGTATCAAATTTTCTAAAATAGATTATTTCTATTCGGACATTGACTCAATTATTACAACTACTAAAGCACAGTCTCTATCCTTGGTTTCTATGGCTTATGTCTACTCGTCAAACGAATTTGGCGGCAATGCAAAAAACATAGAAGAAAAGGTCAGAAGCGAAAACAATTATCTGGCTGCAGCAAAGTCAAAATACCCAAAAACGATCAAGGCATTCTTCGGAATTGATCCACTCCAAAAATTTGCTCTTACAGAAATTAAAAGATGTCACGAAGAACTGAAATTGGATGGCCTAAAACTTCACTTTAATGCGTCTCAAGTTTATTTAACAGAGCCAGAACATTTAAAAAAGGTTAAAACTGTATTTGAGTATGCATCAGACAATCAACTGCCAATATTAATGCACTTTGATAATTCACACCCAAAATTCGGAAAGGCTGATGTAAAAAACCTTGCTGATTCGATCCTTTACGATCTGAAATATGTAAATCTACAAATCGCACATTTAGGTACTTCGGGTGGCTTCAATCAAAAAACAAAAGAAGTGCTTGAGACTTTTATTGAGCTGTTTGAATCAAATCATCCCATTTCAGAGCACAAGATCACTTTTGACATTTCAGCCGTTTGTCTTGACAAGGATGCAGAAGGAATTCCTAAACTAACCAACAGTGACTTTGATGAGCTGGCAAGCTATTCAAGAAAACTTGGTTTTGAACGAATAGTATTCGGGACAGACTATCCATTATATCAAAGTAAAGAATACCTCAATTTATTAGCAGCTAAACTAAGGCTAACAGAGAATGAAATTGCCAGTTTATTAAAGGATCAAAACAGGTATAAATAATTTTTTTGGACGCTTCTATTTTTAGCTGAATGTAACAACAAGAAAGTTATTATTTTCTTCACTTTATTTTCATACACTATTCGCTAAATCTATTAAATTTGATTACTAACGTCTTTGTTAACATCACCATTTTTTAACCTACCAATCGAAACAAAATGAAATCAGCTACAAAAATTACAGTCTTCAGCCTTTTGCTTTTCTTTTTTTCTTCAATAGTTGTGGCTCAAAACACTAAACTAACAGAAGAAGCTACAGGTTATGTAAATTTCAGTTTGGGAAAAACCACTCTACCCCATGCTAAAACTCAAAATCTATCACTCTTTGGGTGCAACACAAACATTACCATGGATAGTAAATATTGGAATGGCCCCGATGGCTTTCAATGGGAAAAGGCAAACCAAGTACTTTCAGACATACCCTTTGGGTATAAAAAAGATACAGTTACTGGCGGATTGTATTACGTTTCCAAGTATTACATAGCCTCTCCTCCAGTTTTCAAAGAGGGTGGACAAAATGACTCTACGACCCTTTATGACATAGGTATTGTAACGCCTGATCAGTTTACGCTTGAAGGGAAAAAGCCCGTTCAGATGGTCTATATGGATTATAATGTGCTTGAACCGATGTATATCAAATACATTGATATTGAATTCGATAGCTCATTCGATAAGTTAGGAGTTGATTTTGTACCATTTCAAGTAGAGTGTAGTGACTTCCCTTGGCGAGATATTAGCGGCATTAATGGTGCTCAAGGAGCCTCAGGAATTGGTTCGTTCACCAAGGACTCAACAAATATAGGCCGACTCTTTCTTCCTTACTATTATAACACCGATTCAGAAGGCAAAAAACCCACCGTTATTGTTCCAAAGTATTTAGATTGTGAGGTAACCCTGCTTAATGATATTCTATTCCATTATGAAGTGTTCTTTATGGTAAACGGAAAGCAGTATACCACCATCAACCTGAAAGATCATCAGAATGAAAAAATAAGCTTTCATGCAGTTTATCGTGAAGAACTGCCTTCAGGCTGTACCAAATCAAAAGAATAAAACCACTACCTTAATAGCTTAACAAACTAACCTAACTATGAAACTTGGCGCATTTTCCATCAGTCTTAGTGTAAAAGACCTTAAAGCTTCCAAAGATTTTTACGAGACTCTTGGCTTTACCGCATTTGCGGGAGATATGGAGAAAAATTACCTGATCATGAAAAATGGCAATGCCTTGATTGGGCTTTTTCAAGGCATGTTCCCTAACAATATCCTCACTTTTAACCCAGGCTGGGATGAAAACGCGCAGAAACTAGAGGCTTTCGATGATGTACGCGAAATACAGAAAGAGTTGAAAAGCAAGGGTGTTGAAATACAAAGTGCAGCAGATGAAAACACCTCTGGCCCAGGGAGCATGGTAGTTATTGACCCTGACGGAAATACTGTGTTAATTGATCAACATGTTTAGATTTAACAACAGGCTTTAAAGCTCTCATTATTATTTGCTAGAAACGAAAGTGGAAGTGAGAGCATTTCTCTTTTTAAATTTCTGCATAATCAACAAAACAATTACTCTGACTAGCGGTTTTTTAACTTAGAATAAGAAAAATTAAAAATAAGCAGAGTTAAACACTAAAATAACGTATTTTTGTAGCGTACGAAAGAGAGAATTACTTTCGTTAAGTCAACATCTAGAGCATAAAGACTATAAAAAAGCTCTGCTACCAAAAACACTTTGTGCCGTACTCTAAATTAGAATTTATCCTATTTCTAACATTTAGAAATGTTTACGATGCAGAACAACAACATATTTATCACGGTAGATGATGATCCCATCAACCAATTCCTTTCGAAAGTAATCATCACCAGAAATGTGGAGAACCCTAAAGTGTTTGCTTTTGGCAATGTTCAAGATGCTTTAGAGTTTATCACCAATGAGGATATTAAATCTCAGAAAATCATTCTACTCCTTGACATCAACATGCCTCAACTCGATGGTTGGGATTTTCTGGATAAGTTTGATCAGTTAGACAATGCTCTCAAACAGAGGTTTGACATCTATTTACTATCCTCATCTACCGATAAAAGTGATATTAATAAAGCAAAATTTTATCCTTCAGTAATTGACTTCATTGCAAAGCCTCTTTCGAGCAATTCTCTCGATATCGTTTTCAAACGATTAAAAGCTGCATGAATAACTAACATCAAAAGTAAAGTAGGTAGGTGAAAACGTGTGTGTTTATGTGGCATTCTACCTAAGCCCCGTTCGTAAAAGGCGGGGCTATTTTATACCATTTAACAAAATGGGCTTATCTATTCTTAAATCCCTTTCACCGTAACTTACACGTTACTCACCTTAGTTGAATTTCTGAGCCTTCTATATATCCTAAGTTTGAGAACATTATTATCTCAAAGCTATGAAAAGGATATTGCTTCTATTAACATTTTTATTGACCTCATTAGTAACCAAAGCCCAGTTTGAAAACGATAAAACTTGGCTGATAATTACGGCAGACAATAACCAGTATGGTTCGTTTTTTAACGAGTCATTTAAAAATGCTTCAAAAATCAAGAAACCATCCTTCAGTATTGGTATTGAAAACTACTTTTCAAAAAGCTTCAATTTTACAGGTAGAGTTGTAGTCGGAAAAATCACCGATTACCAAAGCGATTTTATGGATTTAAATAGCAGCAATAATGTACGCGTTAATTTAGCAGTTCTAGAAGCAACCGCCATATTTAAGCTCAATAACGGTTTTATTATTCCAGCTCATTCCCGACTAAGCCCTTACATTGAAGCAGGTTTTGGCGTTGCTAATTTTAATGAGGCAGTGATTGAAAGTGAATCAGGTCCTGGAGTTGTATTCCCTGTAGCTCTAGGCTTAAAATATCGCCTTACAAAAAATATGCAGCTTGCAGTAAAAGTGACCAATGTTGAAAGTAACAACGTAACACACAGGAAGTTTTCAGCTGGGTTTTCCTTCTCTCTAAAAAACAACAGAGATACAGATAAAGATGGCATCATAGATAAAAATGATGCATGCCCTTTTGTTTACGGACCATCAGAAAATCAAGGTTGTCCGTATGAAGACGCTGACAAAGATGGTGTAGAAGATCGCTTTGACGAATGCCCATTAGTTGCAGGTACAGTCAATGGGTGTCCAGACATGGATGGAGATAAGGTTGCCGATAAAGACGACATATGCCCAAACATTGCCGGGCTAGTGGAAATGCAAGGTTGCCCAGATACTGACGGTGATGGTATTAAAGACTCAAATGATCCTTGTCCAAACATTGCTGGCTCTGTAAATGGATGTCCTGATACGGATAAAGACGGAATAATTGACAAATTAGACAAGTGTCCCAATAATGCTGGCTTATTAGCAGAAAACGGCTGCCCAGAAATAAAGCTACCAGTATACCAAGTGTACTTCGACTTTAACCAGGCAGAAATAAACTTACCTACGCAGGCCAAGCTAGATGAACTTGCTGCATTAATGGCTAGATTAAAGATATTTAAAGTAGCTATTCATGGCCATACTGATAACATTGGTCAGGACGATAAAAACTATGCCTTATCTCAGAAAAGAGCCGAAGCGGTACGCGATTATCTCCTATCTAAAGGAGTAGATGTAAGCCGAGCTATTGTGGTTGGTTATGGTGAAGAAAAGGCTTTGGCAAGTAACGCCACTCAAAAAGGTAGGGCACTTAACAGAAGGGTTGAAATCAAAATCAAGAAATAATGCGGTTTCGCTTTTTCCCATTCGTCTATAGTTAAATGTATTTCACCGAAGGAAGACAGCCCATTCAACGGTATATGGCATTTGAATGAGCATTAATTGAAGATATTCGTAGACAGGCCACCAAACCATTTGAAAACATGACAAATAAAAACCCTCTTTCTATTCTCTTTATTGAAGACGACATGATTGAAAGAATGAAATTCAATAGAACAGTTTCTAAACTAGGTTATGAAAACAAAATTATAGAGGCTAATAATGGAGAAGAGGCTTTGAAAATTTTAGAAGGCAACAGCCTCCTTCCTCATGTTATTCTTCTAGACCTGAACATGCCAAGAATAAGTGGGATTGAATTTTTAAAGCGCCTTAAAGGCGATGATAGATTGAGGTACATCCCTACAATTGTGCTTACCACATCTAATAATCAGAAAGATTTATTGGAGTGTTACAAGATTGGTATAGCTGGCTATATTTTAAAACCGTTGAAATACGATGATTATGTAGATAAAATAGGTAAGTTATTGTCTTATTTAGAAATTAATCAATTCATAACTACATAAGAATGAAAGGCATAGTGTTTACAGAGTTTCTTGAAATGGTAGAGAGCAAATTTGGTCTTGAAACCGTGGATAAAATTATAGAAAGAGCTGAATTAAAAACTGGAGGTGCTTACACATCCATTGGTACTTACGAGTTCAATGAAATGCTTCAGCTTATCCTAAATTTGAGCAATGAGGTTAATATTCCTGTAGATGATCTTATCCATGCTTTTGGAATCCATTTTTTCGAACATCTGGAAAAAACTCATCCAAATATTTTCGAATTATATAAAAACCCAATGGATTTTCTCAACTCAGTTGAAGGCCATATCCATGTTCAAGTTCGCAAAATATACCCAGGAGCTGAATTACCCACTTTTGAAGTAACCCAGAGAAGCTCCAACTCTATGGAGATGATTTATACATCTCAGCGCGCCCTTTATAAATTCGCTGAAGCCTTAATGCTCAAAACATTTGAACACTTTCACACAGAATGCACCATTACCTATGAAAAGCTAAACCCAGAAGGAACCAGAGTAAAATTCAATATTATACATAATGACTGATCAGAGAATAGCTTTATTGGAAAGGGCCCTGAAAAGAGAAAAATCAGCAAGAAAAGAAGCTGAAAAAATTCTTGAAGAGAAGTCGCTTGAGCTATATGAACTGAACCAGAAACTTAAAATTGCCAACAACACTTCCTCCTCTGCCTCTCAAGAGCACTTGAAAGCTAATGGGGTATACTCCAGTTTGGCAGATGCCTATTTAAAAATGGATTTGGCTGGAAATGCATTGGAAATGAATGATGCAGCCATTGAGCTATTTGGTTATAACATCCAGAACGAATCTCTGAACATTGTCAATCTTATATATAGAGACGATTTTACCTATGCTATGAACTCCTACAAGGAGCTAGTTAAAAATGGGGCATTCACAGACTATGTTGCAAGAGTATATACTAAGGAAGGCCCATATAAGCTAGTACATATCAATGCAAACCTCATATACAACGATAAACAGGAAGCCATAGCGGCAGAAGGTATTATCAGAGATATTACCGAAGAGCAAAGAGCACGTGTTCTAATTGAAGAGCAGCGAGCCGAGCTTTCCACAATTGTTAATAGCTCGCCATTCGGAATCGTGTTGACAGAAAATGGCATTATTATCAAGTCAAATAAGGCTTTTCAAGACATGATGGGCTTTTCAGCCAATGAGCTACAGCATATCGATCCAATGGAGTTTATACTTCCAAAAGACGTCAACAAAATTCAAGAAATACAAAACCAGATGAACTCTGGAGAGAAAAACCGGATCGATTTTACACAAGACATAAAAACAAAGAAAGGTCAACTCATTAAGGTAAGAGTTAACATTACTACCATTTTCGATGACCTTGGGAAACCAAAATACAGGCTATCAATATTAGAAAACATTACAGAAGAGGCACGTAGAAGTGAACTCATTGAAGAACAAAGAGAACAACTCGAAATAATATTTGAAAACTCGCCATTAGGGATAGTATTGTCTGATAATGGATCGTTAACCAAAGTCAATAGTGCTCTAGTAAGCCTTTTAGGGTATTCGCAAGAAGAGCTACAGGCACTTTCTTTCGAGGACATAACCCATCAAGATGATTTATTCGCATCAAAAGATGTAATGCAAAAAATCCAGAATGGAGAGCAAGATACTGTTATCCTCAAAAAGAGATACATAAAGAAAGACGGCACTGTTATTTCGGCTAAATCAAGCTTAAGTGTTGTAAGAGATCACTCAGGAAGAGTAAAATACCATTTAGTTATAATCGAAGATATTTCGGAACAAGAAAAAGCGGAGCAACAAAAAGAAAACCTTCTTAGAAGGCTAGAAAAAAGCAATCATGAATTACAAGAGTATGCCCATGTAGTTTCTCACGATTTAAAATCGCCCCTACGAAGTATCTCCGCATTAGTAAGCTGGATTAAAGAAGACTGTAGCGATATAATGCACGATAGTGGTCATGAAAATCTCAATTTGATTGAAATGACCGTTGAAAAGATGGAAAACCTAATTAATGGTATTCTCACCTATTCAGCAATTGAGCGAGCAGAGGATGACGAGAAAGTAGTTTCAATAGATGAAACAATCGATAACATACTCGCCTTACTCTACATTCCTGACCATATTAAGGTTAAGGTAAATAAACCCCTACCTAGTATATATGCAGACGCTACTCGAATACAACAGCTCTTTCAAAATTTAATAGGAAACGCTATTAACTATATCGATAAAGAGGTTGGTTTAGTCGAAATTGATTATAAAGATGCTGGCAAATACTGGGTCTACTCAATTAAAGACAATGGTGTGGGGATTGCAGAAGAGTATCATGAAAAGATATTTGGCATATTCCAATCACTTACTACCGACCCTAAAAAAGGATCAACAGGCATTGGTCTATCTATCGTTAAAAAAATAGTAGAGCAGTATGACGGTGAAATATATTTAGAAAGCGAGGAAGGAATTGGGACCACTTTTTTTATAAAACTTAAGAAATAACAAAACCAGATCCCTAACAACAGTATTAATCAATTAGAAAATCAATATTCCATTTTGTAGCAAACCATGCCTAAACCTAACTATAGTTATATCAATCAACTCTCAAATGGCGACAAAGCTTTTGAAGCGAAACTTCTAGGTGTTTTGGCCAAAGAACTCCCCTTAGAGATCCAAGAATTTGAAAGTAACATTGCCTTAGGAAATTTAGCCGAAGCCGCCAATAATGTGCATAAAATAAAGCACAAAATTAGCCTTCTTGGAATGCAAGAGAGTTACTTGATTGCCCAAGACTTTGAAGAAAATCTGAAAAACAATCGCTTAGACTTGTACAAGGTTTTTGTTCAAATTCTAAAAAAAATGACTACTTTTTTAAATCAATTATAGAACCATTGAATATGACTTGTATTATTATTGATGATGAAGAAACATCGAGACTGATTTTAAATCAGCTTTGTTCTGAAGTTCCGGATTTGGATATGATTGAAGAATTCCCAAATGCCATGAGCGCAATCAAGTTTCTAAATAAAAACGATATTGATCTCATTTTCTTAGATATTCATATGCCAGATTTCTCTGGTTTCGATTTCATTCAAACCCTAAAAAACCCACCAAGAATTATTCTTACCACTTCAGATCAAAGTTTGGCACTCACTGCTTTTGAGTACGACAGCGTAATTGACTACTTGGTAAAACCTGTGGAAAGACCTCGCTTCGAAAAGGCCATACTAAAGGCCAAATCATTCGTTGCCTCCACTAAACCCGCTGTTGCACCCAAGGGAGATTCTAAAAATGAAAGTACGGCTGAATCGTCTAACGAAACCCTATACATTAACATCGATAGGACTCTGATTAAAATCGAAACAGACTCAATTAACCTGATCAAGGCCGAAGGAGATTACATCATGATCAAAACTCGTGAGAAGGATTACAAGGTGCATTCAACTTTGAAGAAAATTATAGAGAAACTGCCCAGCGATCCTTTCTTTCATGTACATAGGTCTTACATTATTAACCTTTCACGAATTGTTGATATAGAAGACAATACTATTCTGATTGAAAAAAACGTGATCCCAATCAGTAGATCAAAAAGGCCAGAATTAATGAGAAGGCTGAATTTGCTATAACCTAGGCTTAGTTAAAGAAATACTTAAAGCTTCTGCTCACTTTGTGTTCAGAAGCTTTCTTATTTACACTTAAGCCTAGATAACTAGTACTTAAAATCAGTAAACAGAAGGCTCAAATCTTCCAAAGCTCTTATTCTGCATTTCACCGATACTCACATGCTGTTGGTCTAGAAACAACAAATCGCCCAAGCTCTTTGCCCTAAGTTTGAATCATAATTAATCAAACAAACATTCATTTTTAAAAAACACACATTATGAAAAAGTCAAACTTAGTACTTGCATTTGCATTAACATTATTCTCTCAAGGCCTTATGGCTCAGGACAACAACGACATCAATATTGCTTCACACCAATTGGACGTCAACGTTCCTGAAGTGGCAATCCTTGATATTTTTGATGCCAACACGGGAACAGAAGTAGGTCCAATTATGATGGACATGACGAATGTAACCCTTATTGGAACAAATGCTGAAGCTGGGCTTTATGCTTTCCAAGATATGAGTTACGGAAACATGTTCTTGAACTACACTAGCGTAGTAGGACAAGCAGCTTCTGGTTTCGATGTCACAAGACAAATCGATGTACAGTTCGAAAATGGAAGCACCTTCCCTGGTAGTCTTGATCTTAGAATCACTCCACAAGCTCCAGTAATCATTGCTAATGGTGGTGACGCCAACTCAGCCGGATCTGTTGTAGCTGCTGGCGTTGCTTTGGGTACTTCAACTCCAATTGGAACGGACGCTTTGCTGGTAAGCAGCATTGAAAGTGTTTACACTGGCGACCAGAACTATGGTGTGAAATTAACTTACACTTTAGAGCAAAACGGAAACTTCTCTGGTTACAAAGCTGGCCTTTACCAAGCAACCATCAGATACACACTTTCTGACCTGTAAGAACAACTAACACACCCTTTCAAGGCCTCATGACTTAAAGTTATGAGGCCTTTTTCTGTAAGAAAATACTGGGTTAAAATAATAGAGCCGTGTATTACTTACTTCGTAAACAGCAGTCCACAAAACCTCTCCATCTGATATTAAAGTGCTTTATACAATAAGTATTCGAGTATTAATTCCTAAGCAAAACCATCAAAAACCAATAATACTCCAAAGCCTCTATCTTACATTTCACCGAAGCTCCATAGCAACTGATCTAGAAACAAAGAACTGACTAAGCGCTTTGCCCTAAGTTTGAATCATAATTAATCAAACGAACATTCACTTATAAAAACAAACGTTATGATAAAGTCAAACAAACCATTAATTGCCGCTTTAGTATTATTTGCCTTAACCCTACTCTCTCAAGGCCTTATGGCTCAGGACAACAACGACATCAATATTGCTTCACACCAATTGGACGTCAACGTTCCTGAAGTGGCAATCCTTGATATTTTTGATGCCAACACGGGAACAGAAGTAGGTCCAATTATGATGGACATGACGAATGTAACCCTTATTGGAACAAATGCTGAAGCTGGGCTTTATGCTTTCCAAGATATGAGTTACGGAAACATGTTCTTGAACTACACTAGCGTAGTAGGACAAGCAGCTTCTGGTTTCGATGTCACAAGACAAATCGATGTACAGTTCGAAAATGGAAGCACCTTCCCTGGTAGTCTTGATCTTAGAATCACTCCACAAGCTCCAGTAATCATTGCTAATGGTGGTGACGCCAACTCAGCCGGATCTGTTGTAGCTGCTGGCGTTGCTTTGGGTACTTCAACTCCAATTGGAACGGACGCTTTGCTGGTAAGCAGCATTGAAAGTGTTTACACTGGCGACCAGAACTATGGTGTGAAATTAACTTACACTTTAGAGCAAAACGGAAACTTCTCTGGTTACAAAGCTGGTCTTTACCAAGCAACTATCAGATATACACTTTCTGACCTGTAAGAACAACTAACAACCCCTTTCAAGGCCTCATGACTTAGAGTTATGAGGCCTTTTTATGTTAAAAAGGCTTAAAGAACGCTTAATGCTATTCATCTATAGAAAAGAGTCATTGACCGTCAATACTCAATTATAGTCTCAGTAATATTTCAAATTTGATCATTAATCAATCATTCTAGTGTCAAAAAGAAATCATGGAGAAGCTCTTAGTAAGTACCAACAACAATACAAATGAGTCAAGTTTATTGAATTGTCAACTGCCACTTAATGGATCTACTGAACACCCGATGAATTCATTGAACAGGAACAAGAGTACCGAAGATCTTTCTGCCATTGATCAGCAACTCACTAGTAAAGTATTGGAAAGAATGTCGGCCCTACAGAACATGGCCAAAATGGGTTGTTGGGAGGTAAAGTATGCCCTCAATGGCGAACTCATCAGTGAATCTGTAGAGTGGTCTGATCAAGTATATAAAATTTATGGTTATGAGCCAGGTGAGGTTAACCCAAACGTAGAACTCTTCTATTCACATGTTCACCCCGAAGATTTAGATCAAATGAATACGGCCATCACTGAAAGCTTAGAAGCAAAGCAATGTTTTAACGTTGGCCACAGAGTGATTTGCAAGTCTGGTGAAGTAAAATATGTAAACCAACGTGGCGAATTCATTTATGGCCAAGCAGGTACTCCAATTGGAATGATAGGTATTACCCAAGATTTAAGCGAAAAGAAAGAAAGCTATAAGAAACTACAGGAAGCACAAACCAACTTCAGAAACATACTTGAAAATACCGACACAGGTTATGTGCTTATCAACAACGAGTTCGACATTGTAAGTTTTAACGACCAAGCCAATGAATTCATTTCTTCCGCTTCTGGCAATTCTATTATTATTGGCTCTAGCTATTTTAAGCTCATTCCTGAAGCAAGAATTCCAGTAGTAAAAGAATCAATCAAAGAAATAATAACCACAAAGAAGCCTCTGAGCTACGAAACCAATTTCCCCCTTAAAGACGGTACCGATAGATGGTTAAAACTCAGAATGTTTCCGATCATCAATAGCGAGGAAGTGGTTACCGGAATTACAATAGCAGCTGACGACATTACTCAACAAAGGAAATGGATGCTTGAGAAAGAAGCCATGACTAACAGTCTGATTCAACGAAATAAAGCTTTGGAACAGTTCGCATTTATTGTGTCGCATAACTTAAGAGCTCCATTAACCAACATTATTGGGCTTTCAACCCTAATTCCAGAATTAGACCCTACAATGGATGGTTTTGATCAATACCTAAAAGGCCTAAAGAAATCTGCTGATAATTTAGACAGTGTGGTATTGGATCTTAATTCAATATTGAAAATCAAAACTGATCAAGATGAAGGAAAGGTAGAAATGTCATTCACAAATTTACTAGAAGACACCAAGGCAAACCTTTCTAATGTTGAAGCCAAGCAGGCTGAATTTATAGATGGAGACTTCGCTGAGGTAGATAAAATCACTACCATAAAGCCATACATGGTGAGCATATTCACCAACCTATTGACCAATAGTATTAAGTACAAAAAACCAAGTGAAGCCTTAAAATTATCGATAAGGTCTTCGATAAAAAAAGGAAACATTGTGCTAGAGTTTAAGGACAACGGACGAGGGATAGATATGAAAAAACATGGTCAACATATTTTCAATCTGTATAAAAGATTTCACCACGATGTAGAAGGCAGAGGCATAGGTCTATATATGATTAACGCCCAAATAGAAGCCATGGGAGGCTCTATAGAAGTAGAGAGTGAACCCAATGTAGGAACCACTTTTACCATCAGTTTACCTCAATAATCACTATTAAAATCGACAGTTATGGAAACCAAAAACACATTTATTACTATTGATGATGACCCAGTAAATAACTTACTTTCCAAAATCATCATTTCTAAAATCATAAATGAGCCGATTGTAATAGAATACAATATGGCGCAAAAAGCACTTGATTTCATAGCCAACGAAAAAGAGCACCCAGTTAAAACCACCATTCTATTAGATATAAATATGCCTGAAATGAGCGGCTGGGAATTTCTTGAAGTTTTCAGCAGCTTACATCAAGAAATAAAAAACAGGTTCGAAATTTACATGTTGTCCTCTTCAGTAGATGATAGCGATTTAAACAGATCCAAAGAACACCCAGAGGTAACAGGCTATATAAGCAAGCCTTTAACCACCGATAAACTAGAAATGCTCTTTAAAAAAGCAAACGCGGCCTAACTATTTGCTACCAGCCCTTTGGTAGCAAATAGCTACTTTTACTCAAACTTTACCTTTCAAGTATATTGAAAGGTAAAACGCTTATCCCTACTTCAACTCACCCATTGCCCTTTCTGCCCGATAAAACTTAAAAGATGCATTCTAGCATTTTATCGACACCAATCCCCCATTGACCGACACTTGGCGATTTTTGCTGTTCAGAAGCTGCAAATTTGATACATAATCAATAACGCAAAACAGTAAAAACATGAAAAAGCTTCTCGCAATAATCGCAATAATCATCCTAAGCAGTAAGCTAGCAACAGCCAGTGTAACTGTAATCAATGGTCTTACTCATTTCTATTCTGGAAACTCTGGCGACATTATTTCTGGCGAAGTAATTCTATTCAATTCATCGGTAATTGACCAAAGAGTAACCTTCTCTATAAACGAAGCACTCTTCTCTTGTAATGCCAATAGAAAGTTTACTGAAAAAGCACCTCATGCTCAGTCATCAAGCGATTGGTTTGAAAGTGAAGTAATGGAAAAAGTATTAGCTCCAAACGAAAAATACACCTACCGCTATACCATTAGAATACCAGCCGATCAAAAGCTAAAAGGCTCTTACTGGAGCGTATTGATGGTTTATGTAGAAAACCCAGTAAAAAAAGAACAATTGACCAATAATATTGGCCTAGACACTAAAGTGAGATATGCAATTGGTCTTTTAACTCATGTAAATGGCTTTGACGATGTAAATATTGATTTCACAAACGTGAATTTCAACCAAACCGAAGACACACCTAATAAGCTAGAAATCAATGTAAAAAATGACGGTTCTTTTATTGAAGGAGTACTCTTAACACTTGAAGTTTATGATGCTACCGGAAACAAAATATCAGTTTTTGAAACAGACAGAAACATGGTTTTTCCTGGTGTTTGTAAAACATATGTAGTGGATATCTCTTCACTACCCCCTGGCGATTATCAATGCCTATTATTGGCCGAAGCTCGCGAGGACTTCACAGGCACTAATCTCTCATTAAACCTAAAATAAGCCAGTTCAAAAAAATCACAATCTCTTAAAGACCCAACTGTCATGTTTAACACTCATAACCTATTCGATATGAATTCTTCAGAAGATTTAAAAAACACGTTGAGTGAAGCCTCAAAGCACATGACACGAGTGTTCATTACCATAGCCTTACTAATAAGCTCGCTACAGGCCTTTGCACAATCTAAATTTGAGATAAAGCCTATGCACAAAACTGAAGCTTATACGGCTGGTGTTCGACACACCTTAGCTTTTGAGATCGCCAACCAAACAACTGCTTCTTCAAGTTTAAGCTTAAAGTTAGAATTACCTGCAAACTGGAAAGTAATAACACAACCTGCAGTAATACAGATAAATAGTCAGGAAAAGAGTTTTGTACTGTACAGCTTCTCGATACCAGCAAACGAATTGCCTGGTGTAAAAAAAGCGTACCTAGAATTGTTCAATGAAGATTTATCGGTTTCAGAAAGAAAAGTAGTTGATTTCAACGTAGGTGTAAATCACAACATCGAGGTAAAGAGTTTAACCACCCCGCAATACACTCAAGCAGGCGAACTAATCGAGGTTTCCTTCGAAATAAAGAACAAAGGAAATGTAAACGAAAAGGTAGAGCTCTCTTCTAGAAACACTATAGAGGGAAATGTAACATACGAAATCCCTGCTAACTCATCTATAGTGGTAAAAGTAAATCAAAAAACAAACGCCAAAACCTTTGCTGTTCAGTCATTACTTTCTGAATTAAAAGTATTGAACACAGCCACAAACGTTTCCAAAACAGCTTATGCTACTACAAAAGTGTTTCCTACCAAAATTGCTAAGAAGGATGCATTCTTAAGATACCCAATGGAAGCCAGTTTGTACTACAACAACTATTCAAACAAGAATACAGAATTTAGTAGTGCTTATGTAGAGCTAAGAGGAAACGGTTTTCTGGATCAAAAGCAGAATCACTATTTAAACTTCATTGTACGTGGTCCAAATCAAAATCACTTAAGTCGTTTTGGTATCAACGATCAGTACAGCTTAGTTTACCGTAACCGAAGTAACACCACTGTGTTTATCGGAGACCATGTATTCAACATTAACCAATTGGGTTTATTAGGAAGATATGGTTTCGGTGCGCGTATCGATCAGAGGGTTAAAAACTGGGTTTTAAGCGCTTTTTATACCAAACCAAGGTTAGCCTTTACTACCAAAGAACCAATATTCGGTGGTAAAGCAGTATATAACGCATCGGAGTTCTTAAAACTAGGTTTGTCTTTTTCAAGCTCTAAAGAAGTACCTCAATACTATAATCAGCAAATCGCTAATACCGCTGAAGGTAGTGGTACAATAGCCGTATTCGAAGCAGACTACAAAGACAGTAAAACTCAGGTCCATATGGAGTTGGCAACTAGCATGAACAGCGAAACCACAGATTACGCCAGCGATGTTACCATTTCTCATCAAATGGGAAACCTGTTTTATAACGGAAGTGCCACTATGGCTGGTGAAAACTATTTCGGTACATTGAACAATAGCCTAAGATATGCCAACTCATTAAGCTACAACCTATCAAAATGGAGCTTGGGTGTTGGGCAGGGTTACTCCAAAGTACACGAAAGAGTTGATACTACCCTTTATGGAGTACGCCCTACTTTCGAGAATTACTATGCCTCTATTGGATACCGATTCAACCGCAAACACTTTGTGAATTTGCGAGCTGTGAGAAGAATGCGGAAAGATGAAAGCGTACGCCAAAGCTTCGACTACAGAGAAAGAGGAATTGACTATAGATACAAGTACACTGGAAACTACCTCACGGTAAATTTTAACGGTAGAATAGCAAAAACTCAGAACTTAATCAGTGAGAACATGCAAATCAGAGATACATACGGTGAATTCTTAAATATAAACTATAAGGTTACGCCAAAACTATCATTGCGCTCAAACGCAAGTCATAACCGAACAAACCGATATAACATCAACAATAGCGTATCTGACTATTATCTTTTTGGGGGCGCATTTAGCTTAAGAGTAAATAATGATTTGAGGTTTGGGGCAAGCTATAACAGTGGCTTTAGTCCAGAAGAAAGCTATCGTAAAAGAGATTTTCTTAATGCCAATGTATTGGCCCGTATTGGCAAACACCACCAAATAGAGGCTCGAGTAAATTATTACATGAACCCCAATTCAGAAACACAGAAAGAACTTTTCGCTTTTGTTAAGTACACTTACAGATTTGGAGCACCTTTAAAAAAGACACTTAAGCAAGGAGGAATTAAAGGATTTATTAAGTCTGATGATCCGGGAATTAACCTTAAAGGCATCCAAATTGTAGCTTCTGGCAGTTCAGTAAGATCCAGTTCAAAAGGTGAGTTTGAATTAAACAACCTTCCCGTTGGTCCCAACTATTTATTAATTGATGAGTCTACACTGCCATTGGGAGTAGTAGCGCTAGCTCAAAAACCAATTGAGGTAAATGTTGCTGAAAAAATTTCGACAGCCGTAAATATCACCCTAGTTAAGGCCAAGCAACTGAAAGGAAAGCTGATAGTAAAAAATGCTAATCAAGAATATCAATTAGATGGATACTTAAAACTAGAAAACAACAGCTTCACTTACTATATTGAATCTGACAAAGACGGAAACTTTAAATTTTCAAAAATTGTACCCGGTACATACAAACTATCGCTAGTGAGGTTGACAACTGAAAGCACACTGGAAGCTGTTTCGGATGAGCTAACTATACAAACGACAAACGAAGAGTTGACCACAATAGAATTTGCCTTAAAAGCGAAAGACCGCAACATCAAGTTCAAGAATAGCAACTTTAAAATTGGAAACTAATCATGAAACGCACTATACATATCCTACTCATTCTACTCCTAAGTTCATCAATGGCTTGGGCGCAGCAAACCCTAAACGCCAATGATCCCAATTCATTTATCTTCGGTGGTGACCAGAAATCAAGTGGTGCCTCTATTGAGTTGTTACCTATTGCCATCATTGACATCGAGCCTGAAACCTTAGCGGGTGCTGGAGGTGCTGGTGCAGGTACGGAAGCAGGACTTCCCCCTTCAAGTGGTGGAGCTGCCGACCTATCTAACCTTTGGATCAATTTCACGCACCGTGCTCAAAATTTCCAACCGGCCAGAATTTATGTTTCTACCAACCAACCCATCCCTAAAGGAATGAAGATAGAGGTTCAAATAACAGAAACGGGGACTGGTGGGAATTACCCTAAGAATCCGAACACTAATAATATTAAGCTCAGCCAAACCGAGCAGGTCATTGTGTATGACTTCGCAAATGGCTACACAGGGGATGGTTTAAACAGGGGCTATCATATCACCTATAAGATTAAAAAGCCAAAAACACTCCCTGCAGGATTTGAAGTAATTTATCGCATTCAGTAAACATTACGATCATGAAAAACATATATACAATCATACTTTTACTGTCATTTTCAAGCTTGTCCTTTGGTCAGCTTTTACCTGGCACCTTAGACGTTAGTGGTTTCCCAAATATTATAGAGAACATCAATGACTTGGTGATGGAAGCGGGTGAAGATGCCAATACTGTAGGTTTTGAATCAAGCATAGATGCCAATTTAATTGCTTTCATTTTGGACCCAACTGTAAACCCAATTACCGGCTTCACGACCAGTTCAGAGCAAAACTGTACGGCAAACGTGTTCAGATATACAGTTTATATGCACACTCAGAATGCTCCACAAAACGTTGAAATACAAGCCAAAACAACAATGAACAGTGGCATCCGCTTTCCAGTGAACAGTCCATATGACGATCTTCCCGTTCAGCCCCTTGGCCCTCGTGACTTAACGCCCGACAATGGAGGTGGATATATTACCATTCCAAACAATGGAAGCGCAGCCATTAAGGTATTTGAATTTGTAGGTTGTCGACAGGATATTCCGATCCAATTCAAGGTAAAAGCAAGTGCCATAGCCATCGCAGGCGTTAGCAATTTCAATATTTTCTACACTGTTGTAGGAAGCTTACAGTAACCTCATAAATTTCCATACCATGATTGACGACATTTTCTTTAAACGTTTTACTGTGGAAGAGCTCACTAAGCTGAAAGCCTATATAGAAAGGATAAAAACACAGCGAGAAAGTAAGTTTCCTTCTGAGATCAAAGAGTCAGATATTTCTATACGCTGTAAGGATTTCTTACTCAGCTTAGAGATTGACGCTTGGGTACAATTAGAAGACTTCTCTGAAAATGAGATTAAAAGGGCTAAAAATATCGGGACAAAAATCTTTAGAGAAATCAGTAAAGAGCTTAAAAAAAGAGGATTAAAACTAAAAACCGAAAGGTAAACAATACAGCCACTCCAGTAATAGCATTCCTATCAATTTGGTTTTCTTCCTATCTTCCAATTCAAACAACCATATGGAAAATGAATAGGAAACACATTCTGCTATTTTTGTTGCTCTACTCCCCTATGCTTTTTGCTCAAGAAGTAAGAGTACTCAATCCTGTAACCTGGCCTGAGTCCGATAAAGACACAGCCATGTATACCGTAAAAGGTGAAAGACACGGTGTCAGTTTTTTCAAACAGTTTCAACACCCCGAAGTGCAATATGAGCCAATGAAGCAGCTCACCTTCGACACCTACCACACCGTAAACGTGATGTATTACTGGTATAAATTATGGGCCGAAAAGTATCCAGATATTGTAGACTTGTATCAGGTAGGCACCAGCTTCGAAGGTCGACCAATTTTACAAATGACCTTGACCAATAAAAAAACAGGCAAAGACACCGATAAGCCAGCGGCTTACTTTGAAGGAGGCCGTCATAGCGGAGAAATTACCAGTAGCGAATCCATTCTTTGGCTAACTCAACACCTATTAGAAAACTACGGTAGCGACCCCGCCATTACCAAACTGATTGACACCAAAGCCATTTACCTCAGGCCACAAAATAACCCTGACGGTTCGAACCTGTATTTGAACACTGCACAAAGAAATCGCTCTACTGTAAGACCACACGATAACGACCGAGATGGCTTGCTAGACGAGGATGATGAGGAAGATTTGGACGGTGATGGTATTATGTACCAGATTCGTGTAAAAGCCAAAAAGGGAGAAACAGGCACACACATTATTGACCCAAGAGACCCAAAAGGACGTTTAATGAAACGTTCAGAAAATGGAGATTACTTTGTTTATAGCGAAGGTATTGATAATGACGGTGATGGAAGATATAATGAAGACGGTATTGGCGGATTAGACCTTCATAGAAATTACCCTGAAAACTGGCGACCAGATACAGGTGAAGATGAAACAGGCAGAGGCTATACCCAAAATGGAGCCGGAGCTTTCCCCATGTCCGAACCAGAATCGCGCTCTATTGTAATGTGGATGCTCACCCACCCCAACATTTCAGTAGCCAACTCTATGGACACCCGAGTACCAATGCACTTAAGAGCACCTTCTACTTCCAAAAGTGAAGAAAGAATGTATCCTGAGGATTTGGACATCTACAAAAAATACGATCAAATTGGAATGGACATTACCGGCTACCCTTGGGCTGGCGATGTATTTGAAACTTATGCCACCCGTTATAAAGTGAATCCTTCTACTGGCGATCCATTAAAGCCAAGTCCACTATTCGGCCACGGCCCTGATTTCGGTTACTTCTATTACGGATCAATTTGGTATGGCGATGAGCTATGGAACAATGGCGCTATGAAAGATTATGATAACGATGGCATTTATGACGATTATGATGGGCTGCGCTGGGACGATGAAGAAAACGGAGGTCGTGGTTTTAAAGAATGGGAACCATTTGATCACCCAACCTTAGGCAAAGCTGAAATCGGTGGTTTTCACCCTAAATTCTTTGGTCAAAACGGGCCACCTTGGCAGTTAGAAAACTGGGCCAAAAAGCAGGCACTCTTCAATTTAGCCATGGCCATGGATTTGCCTCAACTCACATTAAATGATGTAAGTGTAGAAAGCAAAGGCAAGGACACTTATATAGTGAAAGTGAAATTCACGAATATAGGCCAATTACCAACTGCACTTAAGCAGGCACAATTGGTAAAGATTGTACGCGAAGACCGTGTTCAATTACAGTTCGATTCGAAACTAACCAAAGGTGGGGACGATGCCCAAGTGCAAATCGTCAGCCCTACTCTATCTGACAAAACTCAGTATATGGACAGAACGCTTCCAGGGCAAACTCAAGAAGCGAGTTTTGAAATTAAGCTGAACAAAATCAAAGGCGCCAAAGCTAAGGTCAAAATCCTATCCACCCGAGGCGGCTATATAGAAACTGAAGTGACCATTGGGACGCCAGAAAAATAGTTAAAACCATTTCCTAAGAAGGAACATGAGTTAATAAGCAGCCTGAAGATCAATTGATTTTCGGGCTGTTTTGTTTCCTACCCTCTTCAAACTAAAAGGCAAAACTAAATACATTAATAAATTACAATAATTTTATATTAACATATTTAATTTTATCTATATATAAATGAAGCTTTAGCTTGACGTACCTGAATAAAAACAGCTTAGAATAAATAGATAATGAAGTAATAGGCCATTACAAAGCAGGCGATAAACTTGAGCAACGTACCTGCCAAAAAGCCTAAAAACGAACCCAGTGCAGAACGCATCGCTTTATTAGTATCTTGTCCAGCACTCATTTCACCTACAAAGGCACCCACCAAAGGGCCTATGATAATACCAAAGGGTGGAAAAAAGAACATACCAATAATCAACCCTATGGTACTCCCCCACACTCCTTTTTTGGTTCCCCCAAACCGCTTTGTTCCATAAATGGGAACAATATAATCGAGCACCGTAACTGCCACGGTAATTAAAGCCAAGGTCCATAAAGTATCCTCTGGAATATCTGTTCGGGCCGTAAAATGCAGAAATAGCAAACCTAAGAAACTAATCGGTGGCCCAGGAAGAATGGGCAAAACACAGCCTGCAATCCCCACAAGCATAAAAACGATACCTAAAACAATAAGTAGTATATCCATGGCTAAAAAAGTGATTGATATTTAAAGATGATTATTTTTGGTGTATAAGTCATGATGGACATTCGAAAACAACTTTTAAAAGAGCACTCCAAAGAGAATACGAACCTGATCGTTTCATATGTTGCAGAACAACAGGAACGGTTTGATGCGCTGATGAATCTCTTTCTGAACGATGAGTATCGCGTAACTCAAAGAGCAGCTTGGGTGGTTGGTGAAATAGGTAAAAAGAAGGTTGAGATGCTCAAGCCTCATTTAAAGTCCATGGTTTTCAACCTTAAGCAACCCAGTTTACATGACTCCATTAAACGCAATACCGTTCGTGTGCTTCAGGAGCTTGAGATTCCAGAAAATCTGTGGGGTGAAGTAGCCGATATTTGTTTTGGCTATTTGGCCTCTAAAAGTGAAGCCATCGCCATTAAATGCTTTTCTATGACAGTGCTTTTGAACATTACTTACAAAGTACCTGAGCTGAAAGGCGAACTTCAAATCCTGATTGAAGACCAAATGCCTTATGGCTCCTCTGGGTTTAAATCTAGAGGAAAACGAACACTGAATGCGCTTGAGAAAATTCAATAAGAGCTGCAAGTGCATATAGAAATGATGAAGATTAAGTGAAGCAATCTCACAGTTTACTAACCGCAAAGGACACGAAGTTTCGCAAAGTTGTTAAGTAATGTTTTCTCTACGAATTAGCTGCAACCTGCAAATAGTCAATTTTAAGATGAGATTGCTTCGTTCCTCGCAATGACCGTGACCGATGGCTCATCACAAAACCCAAACATTTTATACCAAAAACCCACTGTCGCTAGCAGCCAAAATAGTTTAAACTGTGGGTTATTAGAATGCTAAACCAATATCAACCGCTTCAAATCTAGAGGTAAACAAACATTGTTGGCACCGAACAAAATAAATACTCCCACTTAACCCTTGAATTTTAATAAAAGGTGCTCAAAATAGAACACCACCTGTCCGTATCTGACCGTATCCATTTTCTGTAAGCTACTCTCAGTCAATGTATATGAGCTTTCCGTCCATGGCATGTATGTTGTAAACCTGTATGCGAACCTTCAGCTTAAACCATGCTCAAGAATTTCCTTTTGGTTTCATACCGTAATCTTCGCCAGAACAAAGGAGCTTCCTTCCTCAATATTTTGAGCCTTTCTTTAGGCATGGCGGCCTGCTTGTTTATTTTCCAATACCTCTACTTTGAATATACCTTCGACATCTTCTCCAATTCAAGTCATGTATACCGAGTTGAAACAGATACCTACGGATTTAATTCCTTACAAAAGAAAGATGCGCTTACAGCCCCTTTTATCGGACCAGAACTAAAAGAAACCTTTGATGAAATAGAGAACATCACGCGTTTAATGCCTTTTTCTGATAATGGAACGGCCTTCTTCAGCCAAACCCAAGCGGATGGATCTTCCCACCCTTTGTATGTTGAAAAGGTCTATTTTGCCGAAAACTCTCTGCTTGAAATCTTTTCTGTTGAACTGATTGAAGGTGATACAGAAGAAGCACTTTCTACCCCAAACACCATTTTAGTTTCAGAATCTGGAGCGCAAAAGCTCTTTAGGGAAGATTTGGAAAAAGATATTTCCATTTTAGGTAAAACCTTGAAAACTGGGCGTGAAGGAATTGATGAAAACGTATATATTATCACAGGTATTTTTAAAGACTTCCCCATAAAAAGTCATTTACAAGCTAATATGCTTGTCTCTCTTTCTTCACCAGAGTCAGGATTAAGCTTTTCTTCAGGAACACAAAACCAAAGCCTTTACACTTACCTAGTAGAAAAACCAAACAGCAGTTTACAGTCCATTCAAAGCAAAGCCAGCAACCATATTTACCTACCTCTGATTACGGATACATTAGAAAGCCGGCTTTCTTTCCTACCGATTCAAGAAATTCATTTGAACTCTACTAGCTCGAATGAACCATCGCCCAGGGCCAATATTGTATTTCTTACTTTTTTAGGTCTGGTTGGCCTTATCATTCTCATTCTTTCTTGTACCAACTATGTGAATAGCGCTATTATCAACTCCATCGATCGAGCGAAGGAAGTGGGTGTAAGAAAACTACTTGGTATTGCACCCAGACAGTTGATGCTTAGTTTTTTGGGAGAAGCTTTCATGATCAATCTCTTGGCAGGAGTTTTGGCCTTTTTCAATTTTATAATGGGGCTTCGCTTGATGAAACTCTATACCAAGGTAAATTACCCAGTACCAATGGAATGGGAAACACTAAAAACAGGATTGGCCTTTGTGCTTGTTTTAGTCATTGTCAGCACCATTCTTTCAGGAATTTACCCTGCCACTTTTCTTTCTACCCTTAAACCCATCGAAGCCTTAAGGGGAAAGGCTCAGGTGCTCAATTCCAAGCTTTCTTCCAAAGGATCAAAAGTCATTAGGTTTCTGCTGGTTTTCCAAATTGCAATGGGCATTAGCTTTCTTTCGGCCGTTTATATTGTTCATCAACAATTAGAATTTCTAAAATCGCACGACAGTCAATCTATAGAACTGAAAGTGACGGCTAAATTTTCTGGAGCTGGTGGCACTAACCAAGCTTACATTGACAAGTTCAACCGCTTTATTCAAGCCCAATCTAATGACAGAATCAAGGATGTGATCTTGACAAACCTATACAATGGACAGATCAAAAAGACTCAAAGTATCAAGCCTTTCTATTTAGTCGACACCAAGCAAGACACTACCCAAGCCAACTATCAGCTTTATGTGATTGATCATCAATATTGGAAAGATTCCGCTCAAATTTTTCTGGCCGGAAGAAACTTTAAGCCGCAATTTTCTGCAGACTTTGACAAAGTAATTATCAATGAATCGGCAATGCAAGCTCTTGGTTTTACAGAACCAGATAGCCTTTTAGGAAAACAAGTGGGACAGTACAATGGCTATTTAAATGTTTCTGGGGTGATTAAAAATAAGTCAGCATTGGAAGGACCCAAGGCCTATGTTACAGGTATCAACCACCCTACTTTTTTCCAGATGACAGTGAAATCCGAAGGAAGTTCAAGTGAAAAAATAATGGCCACTTTAAACAATCTAGAATATACTTGGGCTTCTCAATTTCCTAATTTCTATTTCTTGGACCGCCAATACAACGACCAATTGGCCATGGAACAAAACATACTTAAGCTGTTCTTTTTCTTTTCGTTGATTGCCATTCTTATTGCCAGTTTGGGCATGTTTGGCCTATCTTCATTTACAGCATATAAACGAACCAAAGAAATTGGGATTCGCAAAGTTTTGGGCGCCCATGCAGGTCAAATATTGGTACTATTGCTATACGATTTTCTAGTGCTCATTTTCTATGCAAGTATATTGACATTACCTGTTGTAATATATGGAGCAAGAGAATGGCTGGCCAATTATGCCGTAAGAATCAACTTGAGCCCCACTTTAGTACTTTTCCCCATCCTTATGATGCTGATGATTTGCATTGTTATCATCGTAAAACAATGTTGGAAAACCGCAGTCAGCAACCCTGTCAATTCATTGGAAATGAATTGAGCTTATTATTCTTTCCGTCTTATAAAGCCTCAAGCGTACTTAAAAAGATAAAGCTTACAATTGGTTGCCAATATTTGATGTCCTAAAGAAGTTTTATACTTTAAATGAAGTATGGCGTCTATATAGCGTGGGCATACACCACAGTAATATCGTCAAACTAGTTGATTGCCTGATTTTGGGAGCTGCTAACTACCCACCTTCGTCTTATTTCTCTTAAAGGTTATTTTAAAATAGATTAATGTAAGGCTGAGGGTAAATATAGCCGTATTCGCAATAATTACAGGAATAAGCCACAAAGCAAAACCATAAATTAACCATACAATAGTGCTGCAAAAAACGATCACGAGCATTCCCATACTCAGATCTTCAGCACTTTTTATTTTCCAAGTTCTAACAACTTGCGGTAGAAAGGTGAGGCTACTTAAAATTGCTCCTAATAAGCCCATTGCTTCATATATATCCATCTTGTTCTATCTAGGCCGAAATTTATTACATTATTTCTGAACATTCCTTGGATAGACAGCCTACTGAAAAAATATAACCTAGGCTTAAAACTAATAAAGCCCAGACTGAGAATAAACTCTCACACTAGGCTTCATCTAATTCCTTTTTTTATTTCAATTACTCATAACGCAATGCCTCAATAGGGTTGCGTCTTGCTACTTTTATAGATTGAAGCACCACAGTTAAGAAGGCAATCCCAATAATTAAAAGTGCTGGCAACACAAAAATATACCAAGCCAAGTCTGTTTGATACGCAAATGTTTGAAGCCATTTTTCCGCACCAAAGTATGCTATTGGAAGGGCGATGGACACAGAAAGAAAAATAAGCTTCATGAAGTTAGTAGAAAGCATTCTGATTATGCTTGAAACGTTAGCCCCCAAAACCTTTCTGATCCCTATCTCTTTAATCTTTTGTTGAACTTCATAAAGCACTAACCCAAACAAACCTAATATGGAAACAAAGACCGTGATGGACGCAAAAACTCCGAAAACAGTACCAAACTGCTGATCGGCCTTATATTGCTCATTAAACTTCTCATCAAGGAAGAAGTAATCGAAATCACTGTTTGGATAAACATTTCGATATGCGCTTTCAATTTTGGTTACCATTTCTTTATATGAATTGCCTGAGTTTTCTGTATTTAATTTTACAGAAGCATAATTACTGGTACCTCCATTTTTATCGAACCAAAAAATAGTAGGGTCAACGCTGGTTTTTAAAGAATGATGATTGTAGTCGTTAAAAACACCTAATATCTGAACCTCGTTGCTCCAAAAGTAAACCTTAGCACCTATCGCCTCTTCGTTTGAGTTGAAGCCTAACATTCTTCTGGCGGTTTCATTTACCATAATCGAAGTAAAATTAACACTGGCTGAAGGGTCTTTTTGATCATCGAAAGTTCGTCCTGACAAAATTTTAAAGTCAAAAGCTCGAACAAACTCGGCATCCACTCTATAGAAAAAGAAAACGCTACTCTTTCCTTCTTCATGACCTTGTGCATAAACGCCAGTGGCTGAATTCATTTCGCTAGTGCCTTGACCAAACAAGGTTTCTGAATAGGCAATAGACGATACTTGAGGTAATTGTTGTAGCTCATTCTTAAAAGCTTGACGCTTTAATAACTGAGTTTCGTCAGAATCAGCAAGTAATGGTGAACGTACTACCACTGTTTGATCAATATTTACTCCTAATTTCTGACTCCGCATTTCTTGTACCTGAGCATAAATCACCATGGTTCCTGCCAAAAGCACCATTGTAATCATAAACTGAAATACTACTAACCCTTTTCTAAGTACTATTCCCTTTTTGGAGCTGCCAAGACTACCTTTCAATACTTCCAATGGCTTATAATTGGCCAGCACCAAAGCGGGGTATGCTCCAGAAACCAATGTTCCTATTAACAGGAATACCAACACAAAGCTCAGAAGTATTGGGTCAGAAAAGACATTGAAGCTAAGGCTAAGCCCAGAAAACTGATTAAAGAAAGGCAGAACACCTTGAATTAAAGTGAGCGTAAGCACCAAGGACAAGAGATTAATCAAAAAAGACTCTGTTAGAAACTGGTTAAGCAATGCCGCTTTGTTAGAACCCAAAACCTTCCTTACCCCTACCTCTTTGCCTCTTTCTAAAGCTTTGGCTGTAGAAAGATTGATATAATTTACCCACGCAATTACAAGAACAAACATTGCTACTAGTAACAAAATATTCACTGTGGCCTGGTTACCGTTTACGTCTGCCTCAAAAGTTCTGTCAGATTTTAAATGAATGTCGGTTAATGGTTGAATAATCAGTTTTTCAGCCCTGTCCTCTTCAGTTTTAGCTATAAAACTCTTATTAAAACGTTCTGCAAAAGCATTATCCAGTTTTGCTCCGTTGGTTTTCAAATACATGAACTCATTATTTCCATTCCAACTATTATAGTCCCACTTTAGGTATTGAACTCCCGTTTGATAAGAAATAAGAATATCGAATTTTAGATGTGCATTTTCTGGAACATCATTAACTACCCCAGTCACCTGCATTGGCACTTCAGCTCCACCAGGCACGGCTGTTAATACTTTGCCCATTGGGTCTTCATCTCCAAAATACTTTTTTGCAATACTTTCTGTAATCACAATCTTAGCCACTCCTTCCAATGCCGATGCCCTATCTCCTTGTGTTATGCCCCAGTCAAAAACAGTTAGCCAGCTCGGATTGGCAAAGTACACTCGGTCTTCATTAAAAGCCTTATCATCATTTTTAAACAAAAAACGGCCTATATGCCTTGCCATAGCAAAGTCTTCTACTTCTGGAAATTCCTCCACTGCCATAGGCCCAACTGCCGGATAACACTGTGCATCTGCAGTTTGAAAAGTACCTTCAGCATATAAATCCACCGTTACTCTATAGATATCTTCTGCATGAGGGTGAAATCTATCATAGCTCATTTCGAACCTAGCATAAGTCAAGATTAGAAAACAGACAGTCATGCCAACGGTAAGACCAAAGATGTTTATGATAGCGAATGACTTTCTCTTCTTTATATTTCTGATGGCAACAATTAGGTTGTTTCTGAACATGGTATTGAATTAGAGTTGTAAATAAAGTTTTGAGTTTATTCGTAACGGAGTGACCTAATGGGGTTCATACGGGCAGTTTTGAGGGTTTGCCCAATGACAATTCCTAATGAAATAACTGCCACTGTTACTACAGGCAATACAAAGAAAAACCAACCAATATGTGTTCTGAAAGCATACCCTTCTAACCAAGATTGGGCAGCAAAATATACCAAAGGCAATCCAATAAAATTGGCCAATAGAATCAGCCATAAAAACTCCCGTGAAAGCATTTGTAAAATATCTGCAATGGAAGCCCCCAACACTTTTCTGATTCCTATTTCCTTTGTTCGCTGAACGGCTGTATACCCTACAAGACCAAAAAGACCAAGACAAGCAATGGCTATCGCCAACAATGAGAACAAGTTGAAAATCTTTCCAAATTGCTCGTCAGACTTATAAAGGTTATTGAATCGAACGTCCATAAAACCATATTCAAAAACATCTTCTGGATAGAACTCATTGTAGGTTTGCTCAATATATGCTATTGTTTGCGACATATTATCGGCACTCACCCTGATTTGATAAGTGTCGCTATAGCCAAAGTAAATAGGTAGAATTAGCATAGGCTCGATGGACTCCTTGAGCGAGCGGTGATGAAAATCATCTGTTATGCCTACAATAGTCCACTCCTGTCCGAAAAACAATAGTTTTTTATTAACAGCCTCTTCCGCAGTTTTAAACCCTAAAACTTTTAATGCCTTCTCATTTATTATTGCGACATCAATTAGTCTAGGATCTTCTTTATGATCTTCTGGTCGGAAAGGTCTTCCCGCTAAAAAATTGATTTGGTAAACATCAAAGAATCCATAGTTCGCTCCTAGCCGATTAAGCATATGTTCTTCCGTTTGCCCCAGCCTTCTCACATCAAAAACTCTTGGCATACGCCCTCCAAAAACATTAGAAGAGGTGCCTGCTTTTATGATATGTGCGTTTTGTTCAAGTTCATTTAGAAAGGCATTCATATGAGATACAATAGTTGTATCAAAATTTACCAATGAAGGCCCTTCCACAGTTATTACCTGCTCCATATTTACTCCCAAATCCTGACTCTTCATGAATTGTGTTTGCTTCATCACCAGATAAGTACCTGCAATCAAGGCTGTGGAAAGAATAAATTGAAAAGTGACTAAGGACTTTCTCAGAATCCGCCCCTGCGTACTTTTTCCATACTCTCCTTTTAGGGTTTCGGATGGCTTAATCCCAGAAAGCACAAAGGCTGGATAAATGCCCGAGCCTAGTGCACCTAGTAATAGAACTAGGATCATCCAAAAAATCATAGAAAGTGATCCAACCTCCATGGTTGCAAACTCCAGCAAAGACAGCCCTTCTCCGATCAAATTATTGAATGGGATTTGAAAGACTTGAATAAGCGTAATGCCCAATACGAAAGCCAATAAATTGAGCATGATGGATTCAGTAAGGTACTGTCTGATGAGTTGAGGTCGACTTGCACCGACTACCTTTCTTACCCCCACTTCCTTCGCTCTTTGCAACGATTTAGAAGTAGTCAAATTCACGTAATTCACCCAAGCCATAATCATAATAAAGCTCGCAATGATGATAAGAATCCACATCATCCTTCCATCGGATGTCTGATGAATTTCATACTCATAATCAGAATACAGGTGGACATCTGACAATGGCTGGAGGTGAAATTTTTCAACCTTTCGGGTTACGTCATCAGCCTTCAAATACTTCTCTGAGAAAGAAACGAACTTTTCTTGAAATCTCCTGTAGTCAACATTCTTGGCCAGTTCTACATAATGGTAATAGTCAGAATTAGTCCAACTAAAACGGGCAGATTCGCCCCAAAGACTGAAAAGTGTTACTCTCGAAAGAAGTGCTTCATATTGAAGACTTGAATTAGCTGGAGGGTCCGCAACAATTCCAGAAAGCTGCCATTTAGACCTCTGTGAACCCATCTCTAAAACAGTACCCAAGTAGCTCGTCCAATTGGCATTCGAAGTTTGAAATATCTTTTCTGCCATCGACTCTGTCAAAATAATCTGGTAATTCTCACTCACCATTGTTTCTGGATTTCCAACCAATACCTCTACATCGAACATTTCGAAAAAAGAGGGCTCAACTAAAAATGATGAAGCTATTTTCGTAGGCTTATTATCATATAGGAATACATTTTCTACAAAGGGGTTTATAGTTGTATGATTCAGAATTTCTGGATAATCTTCTGCCATTTGCGGCCCAACGGCCGAGTAGGTAATCTGACCTCGCTGAAGTAATTGATCGCCTTCAAAACGCTCATTTATTACCCGATAAATTTGGTCAGATTTGCTATGATATTTATCGAAGCTTAGCTGAAAAAAAGCATACTCTAAAATGAATATGGAAGCAGCTAGGCCAATAGAAAGACCTAAAATATTCACTACGGAAAGGGTCTTGTTCTTTCTTAATGACCTTAATGTTGTTTTAAAATAGTTTTTAAACATCGGTTTTGAGTTTATTCATAGCGAAGAGAATCAATTGGGTTTGACAACGTTGATTTGACCGAGTGAAAAGAAACAGTAATGGCAACAACCAAAAGGCATATGCATGTGGAAAGCAAGAAAATATCAGCCGTAATTGAAGTACTGTAGGCAAAGCCCGAAAGCCACTGCTCCATAAAGTAATAGGATATTGGTAGCGATATGGCTGTGCTCAACAGGATCAACCAAATGGTTTGTCGGTTTAAAAGCATGAGCACATCAGAAAAACCAGCGCCTAATACTTTTCTAATGCCAATTTCCTTGGTTCGGTTGGCCATATTAATGCCCGTTAACCCAAAGAGTCCAATACAGGCGATAACTACACCCAGTACTGAAGCCACATTAATAATCTCTTTCCATTTTTGGCTGTCTTTATAACGGCTATTGAGGTAGTCGTTAAGAAAGCTAACCTCAATTTCTTTTTCGGGAACAATCTTTTCTGCGGCAGCCTTAATGGCAGCGATCCCAGCTTCAGTCTTTCCCGCACTGATTTTCACAAACAAGTCTGAAAGGCTATTGCTATTGGCTACATTGAAACGAAAAGGTCCGATAGATTTCTGAAGAGATTCAAAATGAAAATCGTTGACAACACCTTGAATGTCCTTTTGCACAAAATTATACATTGCCGTATCAGACTTATAAAGATCATAGAGTGTTTTGTTCATGATCGTTCGATTTTCCAAGGCCTCTACCCCCATCTCTTCACTAAAATATTCTCCCTCTAAAAGAGGAATGTTAAAGGTTTTAAAGAAGTCGAAATCAACTCGGGCGCTATGCACCCAATATTGTACACTGTTAATCACAATACCACCTCTACTTGTAGATGGAGTGAAAATCCCATTTACACCAGTCACTGATTCAATTTCTGTATTTGAAGCTAACTCCTGCTTCATCAATTGAGTCTTTCCCCAAAGACCTCGAACATAAACTATTTGCTCTTTGTCAAACCCTAGATCTTTGTTGTTTATATAATTGAACTGGCGATTCATTGTTAGCCCCATTGAAATAAAGAACAGACAAAGCACAAATTGAAACACCACCATAGACCTAATTAGGATAGGTTTAATCTTGTAGGTAGTGTTTCCTTTAAGTCCATTCACCACTCTAAATCGAGATAAAATTTGCGCAGGATAAATACCCGCAAGAAAAGCCAACACCAGAGCAAAAAGGAGGCTGAACCCAAGGATTTGAATATTCTCAAATAAGCTTAGTTCTATTGCTTTACCTGCTAGCAAATTGAATTTCGGTAAAAACAATTGCATCAATGTAAAGCCACCAAGAACAGAGAATGCTGAAACAATAAGTGCTTCTAAATAGAATTGTGTCCGTAAATGACCTCCGCTTGCTCCCATTACTTTTCTCACCGAAACTTCCATTTGTCTGCCACCCGAAGAGGCTACATTGATCGAAAGGTAATTAATACAAGCAATCAACAAGATGAGTAGCCCAATGCCAATTAGTATAATAGAATAAAGCGGAGAGGAACTCTTTCCATAACTTATACTTGGGTCGAGGTACAGACCTTGGATGTTCTTTAAGCCATACTGTACAACAGGATTAGAGGCAGAAAGCTTAAGCATTTCTCGCCTACTGGAAATTTCGTCTGCAAACCTTTCAGTATAAATCTTGCTTATTTTTTCACTTACTAATTCAGCATTTTCAGGATTGTTAAGAAAAATAAAGGCTGAAATCGCATTGTAATACCAGTCATCAGGGTGTTCCTTGTAATAATTGGAATTAGCTAGGTTAAGAACAATGTTGAATTCGAGAGATGAGTTTATCGGCTTTTCTACTACTCCTGAGATTTGGTAAACATCACTTTGTTCACTCCCACTTAAAAACGTTTCGCCTACAACATCTACCCTTCCAAAAAGCCTCATGGCCATTTCGTCTGTAATTACTGCGCTTTTGATCTCCTTCAGTGCAGTGCTTGGTTGGCCATATAAAAAAGTAAAGCTGAAGTACTCAAAGAAGTCTGAATCAACATAGTTTACATACTCTGACAATTGTCTTTCATCTTTTTTGATACTTATATAATTTCCTTCAACTCTAATTAACTTCTCTATTTCTGGTACGCTTTCTCTTACCAATTCCAAAAATGGAAGGTTATGAGAAATGCTATTTTCAACTCCTTTGTCGGGCGTGGCGTCAAACCACCCCAATTCCATTTTTGGGTCGTCTGTTTTAAAATCCGTTTTATAGAGAAGAAAGAGGTTGTCTCCATTGGCATGAAATCCATCATAGGTCAACTCGTCTTGCACAAACACAAAAACCAATAAGCCGATCATCACAGCGATGGACAAGCTCACGAAGTTTATAGCACTGTATAATTTTCTCTTCGAAAGGTTTCTGAATGACATTTTAAGGTGGTTTCTGATCATCATTTCTCAGTTGTTTATACCCTAAACATGGTTTTAAAATCTTATTGGTTTACAATACAGCAATAGCCTATAACCATGCCGAAACACTAACTCGTTAAATAACAACACCTTACAAGTCTCAACTTTCCGTTTATCAATTAATTTGTATCAAAATGGAGCAAGTTCATGTGCCATAATGATACATTTCTTACCTTTATCATCCATCACAGAACCATTAAGACCAATGTCAAAAATTGACGCCAAAATTCTAGTACTAGACGATGATCAGGGAGTACTCTACACTGCCAATATGATCTTGAAGCAATACTTTCAAACCGTAATTACAGAAAAAGACCCAGCTAAATTAGACTTTCTGCTTAACCAACATGAATATGATGTCATTGTACTCGACATGAATTTCTCCTATGGTTTAACTGGAGGAAAAGAAGGCATCAAGCTTTTGAAAAGAGTATTAGAGAAAGATCCAAAAGCACATGTATTGATGAATACCGCCTATGGCGATATTGATATTGCGGTAGAAGCCATGAAGGAAGGGGCTGTCGATTTTTTGGTTAAACCTTGGCAAAAAGAAAAGTTACTCGCCACCGTGTTGGCCATTTATGAGCTGAGTAAAAGCAGAAAAGAGGTTCTAGAACTAAAGTCGAGTCAAAAGATTCTGATGAAGGATCAGCAGAAAGAGTTTAGCGACATTATTTCTGTAAGCCCTGTAATGAAGCCCATTTTTCATACCATCGAAAAAGTGGCTCAAACAGATGCCAACGTACTTGTTTTGGGTGAAAACGGAACTGGTAAAGAATTAATCGCCAGAGAGATTCACAACCAATCAAAACGCGCTAATGAAAATTTCATCAAGGTAGATTTGGGCGCAATCTCTTCTTCCCTTTTCGAATCTGAGCTTTTTGGACATGTGAAAGGTGCCTTTACCGATGCAAGAGAAGATCGCCCAGGACGCTTTGAGTTGGCCTCTAACGGAACGCTCTTCTTAGATGAAATAGGCAACCTATCTTTACCCCTACAAGCGAAACTGCTTACAGCGCTTCAATTCAAACAAATTAGTCGTGTAGGTTCCAATAAGGTACTTCCATTGAACATCCGCTTGGTTTGCGCCACCAATATGCCTCTTTACGAAATGGTTAAGGACAATGAGTTTAGACAAGATTTACTTTATCGAATAAATACTGTAGAAATTAAGCTTCCCCCTCTAAGAGAAAGAAAAGAAGACATTGCTCCTTTGGCAAAGCATTTTTTGGCGGTTTACACTAAAAAGTATCATAAGGAAAAAATGAGACTAAATGAGACTACGCTGAATAAACTGCATGGCTATAATTGGCCAGGAAACATACGTGAACTTCAGCATGCCATTGAAAGAGCTGTGATTATGGCCAGTTCTCCCCTTTTAGCCCCAGAGGATTTCCTTTTAAAGGAAGATGGTACTTTAGGCAATAATCAATCAGAATCATTGAATATTGAGGCCATGGAGAAAACTGCTATTCAAAATGCGGTACGTAAGGCAGGTGGCAATTTAACGCAAGCCGCAAAAGAATTGGGTTTTGGGCGGAGTACTTTATATCGGAAAATGACCAAGTACGGACTCTGATAATCAATATAATTAGATTAGATTCACCTCAATTTTAATAAACCAAAACATTAAGTCACCGATTCCATTAACTAGAATTACGTTTAATCAAACCTATTCAACCAACTTATTTATAGATAGTTGTACAGATTAAATAAATTCAATATTTGAGTGACATTAGAAAATATGCGTACTCTTCTAATCTTAATCTGCCTGATTGGGCTTCGCCTCCATGCCAATGCGCAGCGAAGCTTAGAAGAAATACACGATAGAATTAAGGATAGTCAATTGGCGGACGAGAAGTTTAAATGGAAGCATTTCGGTACACTTAACTTTGAGGTAGCGGGTACGCAAAACTCAGGAGACTATAGATTGAACATTGAGGCTGGAACTACAGTAAGAATGTATTTACTGGCAAAAACAGACTGTATTACTTACTTTGATATTCGTGACCCAGAAACAAGATACATTTTTGGTTCGAGTGACAAGAACAGCTTAGAAACTGAGGTTGATGGATTTAAAGCCACAACTGCCGTTTATACTTTTGAAAAAGATGCCACCATGGTCATTCGGTTT
Organism: uncultured Roseivirga sp.; assembly: GCF_963973945.1. GTDB lineage: Bacteria > Bacteroidota > Bacteroidia > Cytophagales > Cyclobacteriaceae > Roseivirga. The sequence continues at coordinate 252,122 of NZ_CAXBBV010000004.1, read as the reverse complement.
GGAGTGAGATGGGGCTGCCCTAAAATGCTTCGAACCAAAGTAAAACTCTTGGTATTTTATCAAGCAAAAGAAACTGAATGAGGTATAAGTACTTTCGATTAAACGTAGTACTGCGTATTTTGGCCCTACTCGTTTTGGGCTATTCAGGCTTCTATGTTCTTACCCAAACTCATTTTTGGCTGGTTTCCTTCTGGCTCTTTCTCGCACTCATAATTGTATTGATTAGCCTTATTCGCTATGTGGAGCGCTCCAGACGAGATTTGACTTACTTTCTTCTGTCCATCAAGCAGAATGATTTCAGTAATTCATTTCCCTATGAAAAAACCGATGAACTGAATTTTGCTTTTCATGAAATCAATCAGGTAATGAAAAGCCTGAGAAATGAAAAGGCATCGAATTACCTCTATTTGCAAACTGTGGTAGAGCATGTTCGTGTAGCAGTGCTTTGCTTTGATGAAAACAACAAAGTGGAGCTTTCAAATAAAGCTGCCAAAGAACTTTTTCAAAAAGACCATATCACTTCGCTCACTGCTTTGGCAAAAGTATCTCAAGAGGTTGCTAGCAAAATAGAAGAGCTTAAATCAGGAGAAAGAGAATTGGTTAAAGTTAAGGTTGGGGGAACACTGCTCAACCTTTCTCTTCAAGTAACCACTTTTAAACTTCAGGATAAAGACTACAAACTCGTGTCCTTCCAAGATATTAAGAGCGAGCTAGAGGAAAAGGAAATAGAATCTTGGCAACGACTAATTCGTGTGCTTACTCACGAAATTAAGAATTCTGTAATCCCAATTTCTACGCTTTCAGAAGTAATTCTTCAGGTATTCAAAAAAGAAGTGCAAGCCAAAAACAGTAGTCAAACCGAAGTAGAAGCCTATCAGGATATTGTGGGCGGACTGGAAACCATTGAAGCTCGAAGCAAGGGTTTGGCACATTTCGTAAAAACTTATGATCAGCTCACCAAAGTATCTAAACCAGAATTAAGTACTGTACAGCTTCTCCCCTTGGTCAAACGGATTGAAAACTTATTTAAACCTGATTTAGAAGCAAACAATATTGATTTTCAGATAGATGTAGATTCGACTATAGAGATCAATGCTGACCCCAATTTGTTGGACCAAGTGCTGATTAACCTCGTGAAAAATGCCATTGAAGCAATTAAGAATCAACCTTATAAATCCATTCAGTTGAGTACTCGGATTGAACAAGACAAAGTAATTCTGTCTATTCGAGATAACGGCCCAGGAATTCCAGATGAAGTTTTGGATAATATTTTTGTTCCCTTTTACACTACAAAGCAAAGCGGTTCAGGCATTGGGCTTTCTCTTTCGCGACAGATTATGGGCTTACATAAGGGCAGTATTGCGGTTAAATCAAGTAGTGAAGGAACTAGCTTTGAATTGATATTTTGAGGCTAGACGCATACTCGTCAACCTGTCAGGACGATACCTAGTTCATCATTAATTTAAAGCATCTACGACCTAACTCAAGCAAACATCCACCAACCATTACAACCGTAAAAGTATTCCCTCCTCGAGGTGGGTCAGGGAGGTAAGTAATCCCAAAATCACTAAGACATAAAAAAAGCAACCGTTTTCACAGTTGCCCTTTACAATTATAAACCAAAAATGATTCTTATTTTCCTTGAATCTGCTTAGCTACGGCTTGAACTTCGTCTAAAACGCGAAGTAAGTTTCCGCTCCAAAGCATTCCGATTTGCTCTTCGGTATAACCTCTGCGCACTAATTCTAAAGTTACATTGAAGGTTTCAGAAGCATCGTTCCAGCCTTCAACTCCTCCTCCTCCATCAAAATCAGAACTGATTCCAACGTGCTCTAAACCAATTTTCTTTACCAAGTAATCAATGTGGTCGGCAAAATCAGAGACATTCACTGGAGGGGCTTCAGCATTTATGGCTTCAGTTATTTCATCACTATGCTTTTCTTGAAAAGCTCTATAAGACTCTAGGTAGTCAGATTGCGCACCTCCAGTCATTGCTCTAAACATACCTCCAGGCTTTATTTCAAAGTTTTCTCTCTCAGCTATTCTTGCATTCACCTCATTAGACTTTTGTCGGTTAGCACTATTTTTCTCTGTGTTTAAGTAGCTTCTAAAGGCTACTGTTTGAACAACACCACCATTTTCTTTCAACATCATCAATTGCTCATCGTCAAGGTTACGGCTCACATCGTTTAATGCCCTCGCAGAAGAATGTGAAGCAATTACAGGCGCTTTTGAAAGCTTCATCATTTCTATATTCGCTGCCTTTGAAGGGTGCGAAATGTCAATCATTATTCCCCATTTATTCATTTCAGCAATTACTTGACGGCCTAAATCGCTCAAACCATTGTGTAACCAAACGCTATCACGCTCCCCTGTATTCGAGTCGCTCAATTGGCTATGGCCATTATGCGCCAAAGACATGTAACGTGCGCCTCTCTCGTAGAATTCTTTCACTCTTGAGATGTCGGTACCTATTGGGTAACCATTCTCAATACCAATCATGGCTACTTTTCTTCCAGAAGCTACAATGCTTCTTACATCGTCAGAAGTAAGGGCCAAACCAATTCTATCTGGTGCAATTTCTTCTGTCAGTCTGTGGATCGCCTTAAACTTATCATCAGCATTCTCATAAGCTTTTGTGTACCCCTCTTCCGTCAATTCTCCTTGGCCAGTGTAAACTATAAACCAAGCTACGTCTAGGCCGCCCTCTTCCATTTTAGGTAGGTTGACTTGAGTAGAAAGTCTTTCTGTATAGTTCCTTTCAGCGGTAAAATTCGAAGTATTGATGTCATCATGCGTATCAAGGGTAATCACACGCTCGTGAATTCCTTTTGCATATTCTGTTAGTTCGGCTTCGGTCATATCTCCTACCTCTTTTTGTTTAGGCTCACACGCAACGAGGACAAAAAATGCTGCGAGGAGTAATGGTTTCCATTGTTTTTTCATAATTGATATTTAAGGTCTAGTACTAAACTAGATGATTTCTTTTGGCCTGTGAAGTAAAATGATTTGAGTGGCAGAAGACTAACAAATTTCGGTGAGATTAGCCTTTCTAAATAGTTTGGAAAATGGGCGAACCACTAATCACTAATAAGTTCGCAGCGAGATGCCACGACCAGTGTCAAAGCACTAAAATTCTATTGGTAGTAGACTCTATCCCCTTAATGGATTTTAGCGTCTTCTTAGCTAAAATCGATTACCTTTATCCGAAACCTAGTAAGTAAGCATATGAACACAAAAATACTCATGATGATCACGGCCCTATTTTTAGGCCTTATAGGAGTCACACTTACTTTTATGCCGCAAGAGGTTGCTGTATTTTTAAATATGGGTTCAGACCAATACACGGAGATTGCCACGCAATTACTGGGTGCACTTTACCTTGGTTTTGCCATGCTGAACTGGATGGCGAAGGATAATTTAATGGGTGGAATTTATGGGAAACCCGTGGCCATGGGCAATCTTATGCACTTTGTAGTAGGCGCCTTTGCCTTGCTCAAAATGCTTTCAAACATTACCATGCATTGGGAATATATGGTAGCATTCACTGTGCTTTATATAATTTTCGCACTGTGCTTTATCTTTCTGTTTGTGAATCATCCGAAGGAGAAGACTGAGAATTAATTAATCATTTGGATGGATATAGACTTTTAATATATTTAATCATGAGAATTCTAGTCGTCCTTTTATTACTAAGTACTCCCCTTTTTCAACTTCGTAGCCAAGATTACAAAAAGGCTGATTTCGAACCAGTAATATCATCGCCTGTCCCTAATATGGTCTTTCCAAAGTTCAAAGGTGGGAAAAAAGCACTTGACCAATACTTGAAAGACAATGTAATTGTCCCTGATTCACTTCAAAACATTAATAATGAGGGTGTAATTGTAATGCGCTATAGGGTCAATACGAATGGCCAAATTACTGAAGTGACCACAGATAAAATCAACAGCACTTTAAGCGAGTCTTTCCACGGATTAGTTCTAGACGTTATGAAAAAAGCTGGTCCTTGGCAGCCAGGATTGAAAAATGGAAAACCTTTTAATGCAAAATTAGAAATTAGCTTCAATTTCGATAAGAAATAAGAACCCCTTACTTGTTAGTCGTTTCGTCTAATTCTTGTTCTGCTCCTATTAAGATATCCTTGATCTTGAGTAAAATCGCTTCATCCTCTAATTCACAGATTGCTTTTATCAACTCTAACTTTAGCTCATTCAATTCCTGCTCTCCCATTATTAATTACGTTTTAGTAGTTGCAGATTGTCCTTTTCGGTTGGAAAAAAGTCCGTTATATAAATCGTAAATGACTGTTGATCTGTAGTAAATCACTTTAATATCTGTACGTGAGGTTCGCTTATACAATATATAGCGGTAGCCTTGTGAACGATTAGCCAATTTACTTTCTAATGTTCCCCGTTCTGGATGGTGATGCAGTTTATAGGCAGCATCTCTTAATTCGTCAGCGATCTGTTCAGCCCTTTTAAGCGGATAGTTATCGTAGAGATAATCAAGAATCTCATAAAACCTTATTTCTGCTTGGTCAGTAATAATTACTTGGAACTTGCTCTCTTCTGTATTTTCCAATTTTCAAAGTTGGTGTTGAACTGATCAAAACTTTTAACCTTTCCAGAAGCAATATCTTGTTCTGAAGTCTCTGCTCGACTATCCATTTCTTCACTGGCTATCATTTCCTTGATGTAGTTCAATACTCTATCCTGCTGGTCTTTTTCCAACCGGAGTAAATGACTAATCAACTCTTTGTCTATAGCTTTCTCCATGACTCTGATTCTTCTGTTTGATATAAAGTTAACGATTTATACAATTATTGTTGTTGCTTTTAAAAAGACTCCAAAGGTAACCCTATCAAGCAAACAGTATTAAACATAAGCCACTAACTATTAATAAAGCAATTCCAGTTTTGTGCTTTATTTCGTTTGTAATATCTAAGTATCTATTTGCGCCCCTACTTCTATGTTCTTTATTTGGCTTATTAATTTCATCTCTTACTTCAATTATTAAAAAGACACTGCCCAAAGCAAAAAATACAAGACCTAAATAAAACTCCATATGACTTTACTGTACAGTTACTACCTTAATCTCTAGTGAGAGACTAATACTTCATTCTTCTGAACTAAATTCAGATCTCCTCACCAAGTTATTCATTCAAACTAAAAAAACCAGCCTTCCCTATATTCGGGAAAACTGGTTTTGATGTTTTCTTCTAACAAGAGAAAGGGTATTTACTCAAATATGCTCGCAAGCTTGTTTTGCAAGGCTCTACCTCTTAGGTTTTTGCCAATTACGCGACCTTCAGGGTCTAAAAGTAATGCAAAAGGAATCGCATTCACTTTGTAAGTCATAGCCGCTTCTGACTGAAAATACTTAAGGTCAGAAACGTGTGAAGGCCAGATTAAACCATCTTCGGCAATGGCAGATACCCATTTGTCTCTGGTTCTGTCTAAGGACACACCAAATACCTCAAATCCATCTTTATTGTACTTGTTATACATGGCCACCACATTTGGGTTTTCCTTACGGCAAGGACCACACCAACCTGCCCAGAAATCGAGCAAAACGTACTTCCCTCTCAAGTCTGAAAGGTTAATCACTTTACCATCGGGAGTGGGTAAAGAAATTTCAGGGGCTATATCCCCCATTTGTACTGCAGGTTTAAAGTAGGCCAAGTTATTTACAAACATTTCTACCTGACTTGAGCCTGGCAATTCCTCTTGTAATTTCTGCCCCAAACTATCTAAAAACTGATATTCTTGAGATTTGTCAGGAAAATAATCAGTTACCATTAAAGGCACAATCGAACCATTCATTTTCCAAGCCATGGTTTTTAGCTTTTTTACTTTACCAGCTTCTAAAGCGGTTCCCTCATCTACAAGCTCCTCCATTTTAAGGTTATCACCCGACTGCTGTGCTTTGCTGTAACGCTCGTTGAAATCACGTACTACATAAGAGTACTGCTCCATATAATCCTGTACTTGAGCTAGATGTTTCAGGTCTTCCGATCCCTTGGCCTCAATCATTTGTCCGCCTTGGCCATCGGCAGTAATGGTAATATCTTCTTTATCCAACACTAGAATTTCAAACTGCTGACCATATACATTGATGCGGTAAAAACCTGGCTCTGTAACTTCGGTTTCTATTTCGAAATTTCCGTCAGTATCTGCATTAACAGTTTTTACAGGCACCACTTGACCAACTTCAAACTTTTCTAAAATGATTTCTCCTTGCGGAATCGGGTTTTTAATCACACCCGATACTTTTACAGTTCCATCATTTTTGGAAGCCGAACAAGCACTAATGATCAATAATACCAATACAATCGCAATGTTTTTCTTCAATGTCATACTTATGAAAGTTCCTTTTCTAACAATTGTTTCAACTTTTTAGGATCTGCTTTGCTCCCACTTTTCTTCATTACTTCGCCCATGAATAACCCAAGTAAACCCTTTTTCCCGCTTTGGTATGCTTTCACCTTGTCGGGCAAAGATAGTAAGACTTCTTTGATCAAGTCTAACAGCTCATCACTATCAGCCACCATCAACAAATCAAGCGACTGCGCTAGTTCCATAGCCGTGGTTTCCTCTTTTAAAAGCCTCGGCAAAATACGCTGAGAGGCAATAGAAAAGCTTACTTGGTTACTTTCTACCAAATTAATCAAGCCGCTAAGTCGCTCAACCGTCAAATGGGTTTGGGAAAGTTCAATACCCTTTTCGTTCAATAGGCCTTTTATTGGGCCATTCATCCAGTTGGCAGCGGCTTTATAAGCTGGATTTCCACTGCATAACGCGTCAAAGTAATAAGCGGTTTCAGCTTCTTCAGTAAGCAGAAGCACATCATAGGCCGCCAACCCATAAACTTCTGTAAACTTCCTTCTAAGTGTCGAAGGAAGCACTGGCATTTCTGAGGTGATTTCATCGAGAATCTCCCTTGTGACAATAGCGGGAGCTAAATCTGGGCAAGGAAAGTAACGATAATCGTTCATGGTTTCCTTAAAGCGCATTCCAGCTGTAGTGCCTGTTACTGGGTCGAAGGTTCTGGTTTCTACTGCAATAGCTTTGCCTTTTAAAGCCATTTCCAATTGTCTTTCAAGCTCATGGTCAATCGCCCGCTTTACGTTACTGATGGAGTTCATGTTTTTGACCTCCACTTTGTTACCGAATTCTTTACCATCGATCGGCATAATGGAAATGTTGGCATCGCAGCGCAATTCGCCATCTTCCATATTTCCAGAACTGATGTTGAGATAACGCACTAAACGTCTGATTTCCTGAAGACAAGCCGCAGCTTCTTCAGAAAGGCTCATATCAGGGTCGGTTACAATTTCAATCAGTGGCGTGCCCGCTCTGTTCAAGTCAATAAGCGTATCTGGACCTTCATCATGAATGGATTTCCCCGCATCATCTTCCAAATGAATGTGGTGCAATTGCACGAATGGTTTGGCTAATGACTCCCCGAACAACTCAATCTTCCCTCCCACGCAAATGGGGGTTTTATCTTGGGTAGTCTGAAAACCCTTTGGGGAATCTGGGTAGAAATAGTGCTTTCGGGCGAAGTGATTCACTTCGGTAATTTGAGATTGACAAGCCAATCCCATCTTAATTGCCTTTTCTAAAACGGCCTCGTTCAACACAGGCAAAGTACCCGGATGCGCCAAAGAAACCACACTTACATGCGTGTTGGGTTCAGCACCAAAGTCGTTTGGGTCGGAAGAAAAAATCTTAGATTCAGTATTCAACTGAACATGAACTTCAAGCCCTATAACCGACTTATAACCTGATTGATATAGTTTTTCTTGGATACTATTCAAGACCGGCAAGTTTTGCTTTGGCTTCGGTAATTACCTGATCCAAACCAGATAAGTCTTTTCCACCAGCAGTCGCAAAGAAAGGCTGACCGCCTCCTCCACCTTTGATGGCTTTGGCCAAATCTCTGATCATTACACCAGCATTCAAGCCTTTTTCATTTACCACATTGTCGGAAAGTACAATCGCAATTTGCGGACTTCCTCCCACATTAGCCGCCAAAACAGCAAATAGGTTATCTACTTCGTTTCTTAGCTCGAAAGAGATTTTTTTCAAGGCATCTGCATTCGGAACCGTGATTTTTTCAATAATCACATTGAGCCCCTTTTCGGCCATTATCTTCTTCACCAACTCCTCTTTCAATTGACCCGATTGCTTGGCATGTAAAGTTTCCAATTCCTTGTTCAGCTTTTGCCTTTCTTCCATGAGAGAAGAAATGGCCTTTGCCACATCTTTAGGGCTTTTCAGCATCTCCTTGATTTCCTTTAGCAACTTATCTTGCTCCTGAACCAAATCGAAAGCTTTAGGACCAGATACCGCTTCAATTCTACGCACACCTGCCGCTACTGCTCCTTCCGAAGTAATTTTAAACATGCCTATTTGGCCTGTTGCTGCCACGTGGGTTCCTCCGCAGAGTTCAACAGAATAACTTGGGTCGAAAGTGATGACACGTACAAACTCACCATATTTCTCACCAAAAAGGGCTGTTGCGCCTAGCTTCTTAGCTTCTTCAATCGGTACATTTCTTTGCTCGTTCAACTTGATATTCTGACGAATATGGTCGTTTACAGTTCTTTCAATCTCTTCGATTTGCTCTTGCTCTACTTTGGCAAAATGCGAGAAATCGAAGCGCAATATCTTATCTGAAACCAAAGATCCTTTTTGCTGCACATGATCGCCAAGTACTTGACGCAAAGCAGAATGCAATAAGTGAGTGGCAGAGTGATTGTTCTTTATCAACTCCCTTCTTGAAGCATCAATAACGGCTTCAAACTCCGCTTGAGGCTGAGTTGGAATACGATCTACAAAGTGAACAATCAGGTCGTTTTCTTTCTGTGTATCTAACACTTTAATGGTTTCGGTCTCATTCTTCAACACTCCCTTGTCTCCAACTTGACCACCGCTTTCACCATAAAAAGGAGTTTGGTCTAGCACCAACTGATAAACTGTTCCTTTCTTTTCTTTGATTTCGCGGTATTTGATGATGCTCGTTTTTACGGCTACTTCATCGTAGCCTACAAACTCAGAAGTTTCTTCTTCCGACACTTGAATCCAATCCCCTTTTACTTGAGCTGCATCTGCTTTTGAACGTTGCTTTTGCACCGCCATCGCTTCTGTAAAGCCTTTCTCGTCAATACTCAAGCCGTTTTCTCTTGCAATCAAGCCTGTTAAATCTACGGGAAACCCGAAAGTATCGTAAAGTTCAAAAACTATTTTGCCGTCAATGACATCAGCACCTTCGGCCTTCATGTTGGCCTGAACTTGATCTAATCGCTTAAGGCCGTTTTCAAGCGTTCTGAGGAACGAGGCCTCTTCTTCTTTAATCACCTTAGCAATAAACTCCTGCTGACTCACGAGTTCATCGAAAACACCAGAAAACTGCTCCGCCAAAATTGGCAGCAGACCGTACAGGAATGGCTCTTTAAAATTGAGGAAAGTGTAACCGTAACGCACAGCCCTTCTCAAGATTCTTCGGATAACATATCCAGCCTTGTTGTTTGAAGGCAACTGACCATCGGCAATGGCGAAAGAAATTGCACGAATATGGTCTACAATTACCCTAATGGCAATGTCAGTTTTTTCAGAGGTGCCATATGCAATTCCAGATTGCTTGGCGATATAGTCAATTGTTGGCGTAAATACGTCTGTATCGTAAGTCGACCCTTTTTTCTGCAAAGCCATTGAAAGGCGCTCAAAGCCCATTCCAGTGTCGATATGCTGAGCAGGGAGGCTTTCTAAATGTCCATCCGCTTTTCTATCGTATTGCATAAAAACCAGGTTCCAAATTTCCACCACTTGTGGGTGGTCATTGTTTACAAGGTCTTTCCCAGGTGTTTTAGCTATTTCTTCTTCTGATCTAAGGTCGATATGAATTTCAGAACAAGGCCCACATGGCCCTGTATCTCCCATTTCCCAGAAGTTATCTTTCTTATTTCCACCCAAAATGCGGGCTTCATCAATGTATTGCTTCCATAAATCGAATGCTTCTTGGTCAAAATCAAGGTCTTCAGACTTGTCGCCTTCAAAAACAGTAACGTAAAGCCTATCCTTTGGCAGGCTGTAAACTTCGGTCAACAATTCCCAAGCCCAAGTAATGGCGTCCTTTTTAAAGTAATCTCCAAACGACCAGTTACCAAGCATTTCGAACATGGTGTGATGGTAGGTGTCAATCCCTACTTCCTCCAAATCGTTGTGTTTTCCTGATACACGCAAACACTTTTGGCTATTGGCCGCACGGTTATAATCGGCCTTTGAGTTGCCCAAGAAAAGGTCTTTGAATTGATTCATCCCCGCGTTGGTAAACATGAGGGTTGGATCATTTTTAATTACCAATGGTGCTGAAGGCACAAATTGATGTGATTTTGACTTAAAAAATTCGATAAATTTCGACCTAATTTCCTTTGATTGCATCTCAGATGAATTAATTGCGTTTAAGCTAAAGCTTAATTTTAGTACCTTTGCGAGAAACTTTGTGTTTCCAACTGTAAGGGCACAAAATTAGGAGAATTTCAAAAAGGATTCTTAATGTCAAAAATAAAATATTACTACGACACCGAGACTTGTAAATACGAGCGCATAAAGGTCAAAAAGCGCGATGTAGTTATAAACGCTCTAGGCTTCTTATCATTAGCGCTTGTGCTCTCTGTGGGCATTATTGTAGTGCTCGGTCAATACTTCGACTCCCCGAAGGAGGCTGCTTTAAAAGAAGAAAATAACGAATTGAAGCTCTATTATGATCTAATGAAAGATCAGGTAGACGGTATGGACGCCATGTTAGGCGTACTTCAAGAGAAAGACGACAACGTTTACCGTGTGGTTTTTGAAGCCGAACCTATTCCTGAAACAGTAAGAGAAGCTGGTTCTGGTGGTGCTTTACGCTACCGAGAGTTGCTAGAAAGCGATATGGAAAACAAAAACCTAGTCGTTAGTGCGTTAGAAAAAATAGACAAAGTAAAAAAGAAGATGTACATCCAAACCAAGTCATATGACGAAGTAATGGCACTTGCACTGGATAAAGAACGTCTCTATGCTTCAATGCCAGCAATTCAACCCGTTTCTAACGAAGACTTGAGAAGATTCTCTTCTGGTTTTGGCTACAGAACAGATCCCATCTTGAAAGTGAAGAAAATGCATTATGGCTCCGATTTCTCGGCAGAGCAAGGCACTCCTATTTATGCTACTGGCGATGGAACAATATCAAAAGTCATCACCAGTCGTATTGGTTATGGCATGCACGTAATCATTGATCATGGTTTTGGTTACGAAACCCTTTACGGACACATGAGTCGTTTTGCTGTGCGCCCTGGGCAAAAAGTAAAGCGTGGTGAAGTTATTGGTTATGTTGGAAATTCAGGAAAGTCTACAGCGCCTCATTTGCATTACGAGGTACATATTAACGGAGTAGCAAAAGACCCTATTAACTATTTCTATAAAGATTTGACCCCAACACAGTACGAAGAGATTTTAAGACTTTCTTCTATAGAAAATCAATCTTTGGGTTCTTATTCTTACCGTTAAGCTGAGGCCGCTATTTCAGATTTAATTGGGTTTAAATATTCTGTTTGAATTCCTTACATTTGAAATAGTGACCTTTTAGTTTACTTAAAGTTATTCTTTTACTTCTTTTCATAACCCATTGATATGCCATACAAAGAGAAACCAATAGAAAAGAAATATTTCACCATTGGTGAAGTAGCCAAAGAGCTTGGCGTGGCTACTTCATTGATAAGATTTTGGGAAAGTCAATTCACTTTTATCAGTCCAAAAAAGAATAAAAAGGGTAACCGAAAATTCACTCAAGAAGATTTAAAAAAGATCAAACTGGTGTATCACCTAGTAAAAGAAAAAGGCTATACACTACAAGGCGCACAAGAGCATATAAAAAGCCACAAAGAAACCATTAGCACCGATGCTGAAATGATTACTTCTTTGAAGAAAATCCGTGGTTTCTTAGAAGAAATGAAAAGCCAATTGCCATGAACCAAGACAAGCTACACCAAGTAGCCTTGTCGCTCATTCCTAAAATTGGCCCTTCCCTATCAAGGCAACTGATTAATCATTTCTCAACACCCCAACAAGTATTCAGTGCCACAAAAGGCAAGCTTTCTAAAGTGCCGGGAGTTGGTTCCAAACTATCTGCATTAATTCCTAACCAAAAGGAGCTTCTGGTGAAAGCAGAAAAAATTATTGAAGACTCCATCAAAAAGGGAATTTCAATTCACTATTATAAAGAAGCGCATTACCCTAAAAGGTTAATGAACATTTCGGATGCACCTATTTTGCTGTACTCTATGGGCAAAGTAGACCTCAACCCTCATCGAACTATTGGAATTGTTGGGACACGCAGGGCAACAAAGTATGGCTTACAAATCACCGAAGACATTGTTGCACAGATAAAACCTCAAGAAGCGACTATCATCTCAGGCTTGGCTTACGGTATTGACGTAAAAGCACATGATTCCGCTTTGAAGCAGCAGCTGCCTACCATTGGCGCCATGGCTTGTGGTTTGGATAAAATCTATCCTTCGGGAAACAGAAACACAGCCCTTAAAATGTTAGAAAATGGTGGCCTCATAAGTGAGTACCCCATTGGTACCGAAGCCGACCCTCGATTGTTCCCTGCCAGAAACAGAGTAATTGCAGGCATGTCGGATGCACTCATAGTGGTGGAAGCTGCCAAAAAAGGAGGTGCTTTAATTTCAGCGAATATTGCCGATAGCTATGATGTACCCGTTTTTGCCGTACCTGGTGAAATTGGAAACACTTATTCTGAAGGTTGTAATTTATTGATCAGAAATATGAAAGCGGCTATTTTCACTTCATTTCAAGATGTGGTGGAAGCCCTTAACTGGGATGTTCAAGAAAGTACGCAAGCCAAGAACCCAGAATTAAAGTATAAGGATTTACAAGGCGATGAAAAGATCATTGTTGAGGTGTTGTTAAAAAACGGGCAACAAATGCACATTGACAAGCTCAGCTGGCAAAGTCAATTGAATATGAGCACATTAGCCTCTCTGCTATTACAAATGGAGTTTGCAGGCTACATTAAGCCCTTGCCAGGGAAAGAGTTTAGGTTGGTTTGAGCTTTTTACTCGACAAACTCAAAAGCTAAATCATTCTATAAGCATCTTCACGATTCACAAGTCCAAACCATCTGTGTTGCTGAAAATTCCGAACCTTCGGAACCTACGGGAAGACTGAATATTTGGCTTATCTGCGTTACATCTATCTTTTACACAAACTCAAAAGCTAAGTCATGCTGTAAGCATCTTTTCACGTCTTATACGTCAAACCCATCCGTATTACTAAACCTAAGAAACTGTGTCTCGTGAAAATCCCGAAGCTTCAGAACCTACGGGATGAACTTATATAGTTGGCTTATCTGCGTTAAGTATATCCTTTGCTCAAAATCAAAAACTAAGTCATGCTGTAAGCATCCTTTTCAGTAGCACAAGAAACAGTTAGTAATGGCTAAGAAGCTGTGCTTCGTGAAAAGACCCTTACAGGGTGACTGTATAGTAAACATATTCAATCAAATCAATCAGAGACACAAACTTCAAAGCTTAGTCATGCTGTAGGCATCTTCTTCAGTAAAGTAAGAAAATGAGATATATCAAACTCTTAATTCGTACATCAAACCTCTAAAATCTAACCTTAATTCTGCCCTAAGCCGTAGCTTCCCTCCTCCAACAGGTTATACACCAAGTTGTGAATATTAGGACGCACATTCAGTTGATAAATCTTGCTGTTGTTTCTTGTAGGATTGACTCTATTGGAAAGAAAGACGAATAAAAGCCCAGTAGCAGGGTCTGCCCAAACGAATGTTCCTGTGTAGCCAGTATGGCCAAAACTTGCCGGGCTGGCGTGTTGGGCTACGCTAGAAGCTGAGAAGCTGTAATCAATCAATGGTTTATCGAAACCTAGGCCTCTGCGGTTTCCTGTTTCGCAAAATTGACATTCGGTAAATTCTTTGATTGTAGCAGCGCTCAAATACTCTCTTCCGTCATATACTCCCCCATTCAAAAGCATTTGGTACACTTTGGCTAAATCTCTGGCATCAGAGAATAAGCCAGCATTGCCCGAAACGCCTAACATCATGGCTGCACCCTCGTCATGAACTACCCCGTGTAAGGTTTCCATTCTGAAAAAGTCATCTACCTCGGTAGGTACAATTCGATCTAAAGAAAACCTTTCCTTGGGCTTAAAACCTAATGTTTCTGCTCCCAAGGGCTTATAGAAGTTATTATTCAAGAATTCGTCAAATGCTTCTTCAGACTCCCTTTCAACCAATTCTGGGAATAAATAAAAGGGCAAACCAGAATAGAGATAACTCTTGTCATCGCTCACTTTTGTGCGCTTGATCATTTTATAAATCTTCTTCTCCTTAAAATCTTTATGTAGAAAAAGGCCTGTTTCAGAAATACGATATGGAAATCTTCTTGAGGAATCCGATTTCACTGTATTCCATTTGTATTTACCATTCTTACGCTGCACTTCAGACCAATAGGGAATCCAAGCTTTTAATCCCGCTTGATGTGCCAAAACATCCCTTATCGGTAAATCAGCCTTTTCGCCCTTTGCTACTTTAGGGAAGTAATGTCCGAAGGTTTCTTCCAAACTGAATTTCCCTTCATCGTGAAGCTTCATAAGCGCCAAAGTGGCTGCGGTAGTTTTGGTTACAGAAGCCAAATCGTAGATATCGCTGTTTTTGACTTCGATGGATCTATCGTAAGTATGGTAGCCAAACGACTTCTCGTAGAACACAATACCATCCTTGGCAATCAATAGCTGACAACCCGGAAATGCTCCAGAATCTAAAGCCTGCTGAATAATGGATTGTATCCCAGCCTCCAAAGCAGCCGAATTGATCCCAACTTCTTCTGGTTTGCCATCAACTAGTTTATTGAAAATACTTTCAATCTTAACAGGAGTTTTCTCCTTTACCTGAAACTCTGTTTGACGAGCCATGGAAGAAAACGAGGCCAGAACTAAACTAGTTAATAAAAAAATATTGCGGATCATTTTCGAATATATCAAGCTTACGGACTGCATCAAAATTATTGAAAATTTAGGCTAAGCTGGAAATACTTCACTGGCCATCAACATGGCTTTTGAGAAAGCCTTTCGGTCTAAGTTCAAAGCTACATTTTGCTCATCAAAATAACGTACCAAAACTTCGGTATCGATGTTGCCTGTTAGTGCATCGGTAGCCATTGGGCAACCGCCAAAGCCTTTCATTGCCGTGTCGAATCTACGGCAGCCCGCTTTATAAGCCGAGCTCACTTTCTCAACAATTTTCTGAGGTGTAGAATGGAAATGCGCGCCTATTTCCGTAGTTGCATAGGCGGTTATGCTATTTTTAAAAATTTCTTTAATCACCTGTGGTTCAGCAACTCCTATTGTATCAGATAAACTTATGATTTCAACTTTTAATTGAACAAGTTTTTCTACAAACTCGGCTACAATTTCAGCATTAAAGGTTTCGCCATAGGGGTTTCCGAAGCCCATAGAAATGTAAGTCACCAGTTTTTTATTGTGTTTGATGCAGAGGTTTTGGATCGCCTCCAACTGCACCAAAGCTTCTGCAATTGACTTGTTTGTGTTCCGCATTTGGAACTGTTCCGAAATAGAAAGCGGGAATCCCAAGTAGGTAATTTCTTCAAAATTGACAGCGTCCTCCGCCCCTCTTGTATTAGCTATAATGGCCAGTAATTTCGACTTGGTATTTGACAAATCTAGCCGACTTAAAACGTCAGCGGTATCACGCAATTGCGGAATGGCTTTAGGCGACACGAAGCTTCCAAAATCAACAGTATCGAAACCAACTTTGAGCAGTTGATTGATGTAAGCTGCTTTGGTTTCTGTGGGTATAAAATCATGGAGGCCTTGCATGGCATCCCTTGGGCATTCAATAATTTTCATGGACTTGCTTTGAGTTACTATTTAAAACAATTGAGGCGAAAAGTAAAATCTCAATTCGCTATCAAGAAATGGAAAGGTCAACTCGATTGATTCAGTAAGAGTTTTTAACCACTAATAGTTCTCTAAATTGCCAATAACATATGTTTGATCTGTACTGGCTACAGCGTTACCTCCTTCTTTCTCCAAAGTAACCGCAAAGGTCTTCACCGCACCCTCAATGGTTTTTAGTTGCTGTATCCACGGGCTATACTCTATGACACCGGCATCGACTGGTGCTTTTCCTTCTTCTATTGCCCAAAGTTGATATTGATGTCCTTTTGGTGGCTTTGGTAGATTATCCGCACTCAAAAAAACAGCTTTGGTGTTTTTATCCCAAAAGACATTTGCGTAAGCAGCTGGAGATAAATCTGAACCTGACATTCGTACATGAAGATTGTTTGTGTTTAAAAAATGAGCCATTTTCGACTTTAGATGATCAATCTCCTCTAACTCCGATTCAATTTTATAAGCCATTTCGGAGTTTTGAGCGCCCACCTCTTTTATCTTCGCTTGGCTAGTTTTCATTCTTCCATAGAAAAATACGTTCATTGCAAGGCTGGTAATTAACAACAGAACAAGTATTAGCGGCCAACGAGAAGTTGTATTCATCCTTTTGATCTGAATGTTTGGTGAATCTTCCACTACACGAATAAAGGCATCGCGTTCACTTTCTTCAATTTTCGATAAAGCTTCCTTCAAGTCCATACCTCCCCTAACTTCGCCTTTGCTCTGCTCATTTAATCTATCTAAATAAGCTTTTAACTCAGGGTATATGGCTACCAAACGTTCTACATCCATCTTTTCCGCTTCACTCAGCTTCCCGAGTGCGTATGCTTCCAAAACTCCCGATGCAATGTATGATTGAGTATTCATTAGCGCCCTTAAATTTTCCTTGTGTCTCTAGAACAAATCTATACTGTTGAAACATGACTACAGATCAATTGTTTGAGTATTTCGCTTTAATAAAAGCGGTGGAGAAATTCACTCTCTCAGGATGCAAATCAAAATTATAATTAGTCAATATTACTCAATCAAATAGAATCGGCTAATTTGCATTCATGAATTGGAATACCCTTCAATCTTCTCTTCAAGGCGACTTATTTACAGACAGTACCACTCGAAAGCTCTACGCTACCGATGCTTCTGCTTACCGTGAACTACCTTTGGCCGTTGTTATTCCCAAAGGAGAAAAAGACCTCATTACCTTGGTCAATTTTGCCAGAGAGAATAAAACAAGCTTGATTCCAAGAACTGCAGGCACTTCCTTGGCTGGACAAGTGGTAGGCAATGGCATTGTAATCGATATGTCTAAGCACTATGGAAAGGTGTTAGAAGTAAATACTGAAGAAGGTTATGTTTGGGTAGAACCCGGAATTGTTCGCGATGACCTCAACAAACACTTAGCGCAATACGGAGTGTTTTTCGCACCAGAAACTTCTACCGCTAATCGCGCTATGATTGGCGGAATGATTGGCAATAATTCATGCGGATCAAATTCAGTAGTATACGGAAGTACAAGAGAGCATTTACTTGAAGTAAGAACCATTTTGGCCGATGGCAGTAAAGCCAGTTTTGGCTCAGTTGGCACCGATCAGTTGTTAAGTATTCAGGACAAAACACTTCAGGGTAACATTTATGCTGAAACTCTTAAAATGCTTCAGCAGCCCATTAATCAAAAAGAAATCGTTGAGGGTTTTCCGAAACCAGATGTACCCAGACGAAACACGGGCTATGCTTTAGATATGCTTTTGCGCCATCAGCCTTTTGTCGAAAATGGTGCCCCATTCAATTTCAGTAGTCTAATTGCAGGCTCTGAGGGCACATTATGCTTGGTTACCCAAGCCAAACTAAAACTCACTCCACTCCCGCCCAATCATAAACGCTTGGTGTGTATTCATTCTGAAACTATTGATGATTCCCTTCGGGCAAATTTGGTTGCGCTGAAATATGCGCCATCGGCTTGTGAGTTGATGGACCACTATATTTTGGAAGCAACCAAGCGAAATGCCATGTACAAGGCCAATCGCTTCTTTGTTCAAGGCGACCCGCAAGCTATTTTGGTGGTTGAGTTGAATGGTGAAACTGAAATTGCTGCAGACAGTAAAGTAAATTCACTTATTGCTGAGCTAAAAGCCTCTAACCATGGTTATGCCTACCCTGTAGTTCAGGGGGATGGAATTAAACTGGTTTGGGATTTACGAAAAGCAGGTTTAGGACTACTGTCCAATATTCCAGGCGATGCCAAGCCTGCTCCTGTGATTGAAGATACCGCAGTAGATGTTAAGGATTTGCCTGCCTACATCCGTGAATTCAACCAAATTCTTGAGAAGTATGGACTGTTTGCTGTGCATTATGCGCATGCGGGTTCGGGAGAATTGCACTTGCGCCCTATTCTTAATTTAAAGACAGAAGAAGGTCAAAGACTCTTCCGCACCATTGCCGAAGAAATTGCCACTTTGGTAAAGAAATACAAAGGGTCGCTTTCTGGAGAACACGGTGACGGACGTTTGCGTGGTGAGTTCTTGCCTCAAATGATTGGTGAGCACAATTACCAACTGGTAAAGCAAATGAAGCGTATTTGGGACCCTAAAAACATTTTCAACCCCAACAAGATTGTGGACACTCCTCCGATGGACACTTTCTTACGCTACGAAAAAAATCAAGTCACGCCTGAGTTCGATACCGCATTTGACTTTTCAGAACATGAAGGGATTCTCCGCTCTGCCGAATTATGCAACGGTTCGGGTGACTGCCGAAAAACAGAACTGAGTGGAGGTACTATGTGTCCGAGTTATATGGCCACCCGTGATGAAAAAGACACGACACGTGCCAGGGCCAATATACTGCGCGAAATCCTTACGCATTCCACAGAGGCCAACCCTTTTGATAATCCAGAGATTAAGGAGGTAATGGATTTATGTCTATCCTGCAAAGGCTGTTCTTCTGAATGTCCTTCTAATGTAGACATAGCCAAACTTAAAGGTGAATGGCAGCATCAATACCACAAAAGCAATGGAATTCCTTTCCGTACTAAACAGATTGCCCACTTTTCTAAAAGCATGAAGTTGGTCAGTAAAGCACCTTGGGCTTATAATTTAGTGTTTGGAAATCGCCTAACCGGAAATATTGCCAAATCGATTGCGGGATTTGCGAAAGAACGAAGCATGCCTGCATTGGCCAAACAACCCTTGGCCCAGTGGTTGATAAAGGAATTTAAACCTCAAACCTCAAATCGTAAGGTCTATTTTTTCTGCGATGAATTCACCAATTACAATGATGCTGAAATTGGTAAAACCACTGTCCTGCTGTTGGATAAACTAGGTTATGAAGTCCTATTTGTTCCTCATGCCGATTCTGGTCGTCCACAGCTATCTAAAGGTTTGTTAGATGAAGCCAAAGTTTTGGCAGAGCAGAATGTTGATCAATTCAGTGCGCTAGTCGATGTCAATGCTCCTTTAATTGGCGTAGAACCATCTGCTATTCTGACTTTTAGAGATGAGTACATCAGCCTAACGCGAGGCGAAATGCAGCAAAAGGCAAAAGTGCTTTCGGCACATGTGTTTACCATTGAAGAGTTTTTGGCCCAAGAAATTGATAAAGGGAATATTACTTCCGAGCAATTCAGTACCGAAACTAAGCTTATTAAAGTACACGGTCATTGCCACCAGAAATCGCTTTCGTCTATGGTACCCACCAAGAAAATGCTTTCGTTGCCCAAGAACTTTACCGTGCATATGATTGCTTCGGGCTGCTGTGGTATGGCTGGATCGTTTGGTTATGAAAAGGAGCATTATGAGGTATCGATGAAAATTGGCGAATTGGTGCTCTTCCCTACGGTGCGCCAACAACCTAAAGAAGTCATTATTGCTGCTGCGGGAACGAGTTGCCGTCACCAAATCAAAGATGGAACGAGTAGAATTGCCAAACATCCAGTTGAGGTGTTGTGGGAGGCTTTGAAGTAAGGAGGCTGGCCAAAATAGACCTTCAACTATTTTTGAATGCGGAAACAAGAACAGAAGGATATTAATATTATCTCGCCCTTTCAGGGCTTAATAAACTCTAATATGTAATAGGAACGGGTTGCACCCGTTCCTATGTTATTTCGCCCCGTTGGGGCTTTTCTAGTGCGAAATGATTAAGTTATAAGCCCTGAAAGGGCTTCATATCAAAACGAAGGGTGTAACCCTTCGAGAAACGAAAACCTCTCCACCAAAGTCCTGCAAGGACAAAGTCAACCCTTCCTTATGTATCTAGCCTTCAAAGCTTTCACAAAACTATAATGAGCGAAACCGAATCGCCAGTCTGATCTTTACAACGAAAGTAATAACCTAACTTAAATCAGGTTATTAGCGCATTTTTTAACAAATATTTCCTAGCTTAAACCTCATGAAAAAATTAAGCGTCACCCTTGTTTGTCTTCTCTTCCCTACTCTTTTGTTAGCGCAATTGCCTAAGCACTTGGAGGGCAAAATGACTTATCCGGTTTTTGATTTCCACCCTATGGTGGGAGTTGTTAAAACAAAAGCTAAAGCACTTAACTATGATAAAGACCTTGAGTACAAAGTAGCAATAGATGTTACGGATAAGGTTTACGACTCCACAAAGGTGATGGGTACACTATTAGAAGTAGCCAGAGCCTATAATTTAAACATTGCCAATGGAGTTCCGAAAAGGAAGTTGAAGGTGGCTGTCGTGATTCATGGAAGCGCCATTCAAGGCATTTTGAATAATGAAGCTTATCAGACAAAGTTTGGGGTACCCAATCCAAACATAGCGGTGATTAAGGAAATGAAGAAAGAGGGAATCGAATTTTACGTTTGTGCGCAAGTCTTGGCTTTCAGGCAAGTACCAGAAGAAAACGTAGTGAAGGATGTCGACCTCGCTATATCGGCTAAAACAGCACTGATTACCCTAGACCAAATGGGCTACACTTATATGAATATGAATAATTGATTAAATAGAATTTCCAGACCTGTCAGGTTTTTGAAACCTGACAGGTCTGGAATTACTCTCACACTTCCAGCGTCAGGTCGCTTACTCTTTTATAGCCTTTGATATGAATGGCTTGATCATCAATTTCTACAACGGCAAAGCTATTGTTCTCCAAACCTTCGTAGTCTACCATACCTAACTGCGTGACATAGTGAATTCCATTGATTTCAGTGTGTTCTTCTGCATGAACATGGCCATGAAATACGGCCAATACTTTGCCTGAGGCTTCAAACAGTTGCTGAAATCTCTGATAATGGTTGACATGAAACTTAGCTCCTTCTTTATTGAATTCATAAAGCGGGTGATGACAGAAAACAATGGTCGGTAAGCTGTTCTCTTCTAAATCTTGCTTGAGCCAATTGAACTCCACTTCGGGAATATTGGCATCCTGCCAATCGGCTCCTTCTTTGTAAAATTGGTCTCTCCCATCAGCATGGTAATTCGCATCCAACACCACAAAATGAAACCCTTCTTTATCAAAAGAATAATAACCCTTCGACTTATCAATGCCCGTATTCTCTATATGATTTAGAAACTGGCTTTTTCTAATGCTATCTACATCATGATTACCAACACAATGATATCGAGGGCCGTTAAATTTGGCGTATGCATTCTCTAGCGTTTCTAAATACCGAAGTGTATCGGCTTCTTTTTGATTCAGATCTTCATCTTTAAAATCACCCAAATGAGCTACAAAACCCACTTTTTCACGGTTCATTACCTCCACAAATTCATTCATTTTTTCGATGGAATCGCGGTAATAACGAGTACCAGCATGCTCTCGGTCGGCATAATGTGAATCGGTAGTAATACCAAATCTGATTTTAGAGGTTTTATCAGGTTGACAAGCATAAATTGAAAGTGGCAGAAAAGTAGATAAAGTAACTAAACCACTGTTTTTAAGAAACTTCCGCCTTGAGTTGTTCACTTCTCTACTATTCATCTTCTGTTACTTTAGATTTTATACCTAAAGTAACAAAAGCCTTAAGGAATTAGAAAGTCTTTTAAGTTAGCAATCTATTAACATACCTACTCTCCGATCAGTATCCTGTATAAATAAAAGGCGACCAGAAATATGGATGCGTTTGATCTCCGTATTTACCTGCAATAAAATTGCGTTTTACTTCAACCAAAGCAGCAGTAGTAGCCATTTTTTGATTGAACATTCTACGGTAAAGTTCTACACTTAAATACATGGTGCCCGTGTCACTTACACTCCATAAAGAAGTAAGACTGCTGTTTACACCCGCATTGAATAAGGCCTGATTTAAGCCTTTAATTCCATCCCCTGGCGACTCTACTCCTAGCGCAGTTTGGCAGGCGCTGAGCATTACAAAATCAACAGACAAATTCAGTTTTTCTAATTCACCCACCACGAGCATTCCGTCTTCACCATTTACGGGTGTTGGCTTTACTGTCATGGCAATGGAGCTTAAATCAAAAACATAAGGGTGTACGCTGGCATGACTCGACAAGTGCACAGCCTTGAACTTACCCAGTTCATTCGCTTTACTCATGCGTTTCAGCTCCTGCTCAGTCATCATATCGTCTAATCGGGTTTCACCATTTGGAATAAGGTCGTTAATCACCACTACCTCTTTTCTTCCGCCTTGCAAATAAGACATCGGATCTTTTCCTTGAAAAGTGGCAAAAGCATAATCAAGCGGTTGGTTCTTTTGCAAATCTTCGCGCACACGGTAGCGCAGCTTTTCTAAGTCGCCCAATGAGTTTAAAGGTGCTTTGGCTACGGTATAATTCTCATAAGTTGCACCTCCAAAACCCAATACGCTTTTCTCATAGGTCTTTTTTGGCTGACTTCTCAGAGTAGAAAGTAATGCGGCATTTGGAATGTAGCCGATTTCGAAGCGTTCCGCCAAATAGCGTCCGTTAATATCAATCAGAGCATCAAAAGGAATAGTACCGATTAAGCCTTCTGGGCTGATGGTGAGCTTGGTAATGCCTTGCAGTTTTTCTTCCAAGCCATCGATAAACGTAATGTGGAAGCGTTTTAATAAATCAGGTACTTTCTCTTTCTGGAAGAACACATACTGGCCATCCACCACTTTGGCTTCCATATGCTTGCGTAAATACTGGGTCATTAGTTTAAATTCGCCCGGAGCAAACATATTGGGTTTGCGGGTTTTTTCGCCCGTTAAATAATCTAGGTTCGGACTTCTAAACTCTTGCTGTGCTAGTTCCTTCTCTAAAACAATCAGTTCGGGGTCACCTTCTAGCAAATCCACAAAAGCACCAGCCGATCTGTTATATCGGGTAAATACTTCGTTTTTGGTCACCAAACACATTAAGTAGGTGCCTTCGTAGGTTGTACCTTTAGAAACATCGATAAAAGAAAGGTATGCCTCTTTTCCCCCCAGAATAGTCTGCAATTCCTTTAAGCTCAATTGTTTCTTCCCGCTCCTTTTGTCATTCAAAAGCGAATAAGATCGGTTGGATTCAATCACGTCATAGATTTTATCGAACTGCTTGGTTTCATAATAGGTGGAAGCCAAAAATCCGTTGATACGCTGAAATTTATCGAGATAACCACGCTGCGCCAAAGGATCTAACTTTTCTAAAGCAGCAATTTCTTCTGTTCTGGCCTTTTCAAACTGCACAACTGCTTCGGCATATTGTTTAGCATCCATCAAGCGAACACCATCATTATAAGGATTTCCAGTGAGTTCCACGGCTCCTTCACCTCCAAGAATATTGGCCGTGGTAGAAATTCCGTTTTTCGCAAAGTTGACATAATCGTATTTGTCGACTCCTGGAATTTTAAGGAAGTTTTCGACACGCTGAACTATGGCCTTACCCTTTTCCACTTCCTTATTGAAAGCATAGGCTCTTAAGATTATATAATAAGCCTCGGCCAAATACTCTGGCGATTTTATCTTCGGTAAAATATTCACATAGGCATCGGCCATTCCCGAAGCGTCTGCAAGTTTTCGCTGCTCTGTAAGCGACATAGTAAGGTAAAAGTAAATTTTGGCCAATACAGCGTTTGAAGGAATGTTGCCTTTCAAGTCGGTCAACATCAGGTTGCTGGCAGACTCTACTTTATCCCAACGCTTTAAAGATGCTTGAAGACTGGCTAATTTTACATATGCACGATAGCGCGAAGCAATACTATAATTGGCCTGATCGAAAACGATCTTCTCTAAATGCGGTTCTAACTTTTGCCCGAAAGTAAAGTTCACTTTTTCGGCCATACCGACAATACTCACAAAGGCATCTGCATATAATGACCTGGAAATCAATCCCTCTTTAACTGCGGCTTCAGCAGCTACCCAATCGGCTAAAATCTTATCGGCAGTGGTGTTACTTGCTACACCCTCATAAGTTGCTCCAAGGCTTGAAGCTAAATTTTCGAAAGTAGCTTTGGCCCTTGCCACACTTTCTTGGCTAAAGTTTGTCAGTGCAGCTCTAGCCCTTTGTACCGAATTGGTTAATTGAGGATAATTGGAAAGGGAGTTTACATAAGCACTTAGGTTTTCATAATTCCTTTGCATGGTGGTGGCATCTGCCCCCATGGTTTGCATATTTCTTAAAAACCGTTCTGCCTCTATTGGCCGATTTGCAAAAACCGCGTAAATAAACCCATAATAGCTATTTGGAATATCGTAGCTGTTATAGGCCACCGACCATTGGGCCAAATCGACCGCATTGGTGGGCTTACTATTATCATAAAGGGCTGTAGAAGCCAAAATAAAGGCTTGAGAGTTTTCTGGATAAACCTCTAACAGATCGATTGCAGCATTGAGTTTAGCACTGATATTTTTTGACTGCTTGGCTTGTTGATAGGCCGCGTAACTTGGGTGAGCTTCTATCTGCGCTGGTGGAACACTTACCTGAGCAACAGCCAGTTGGTAAAATAAAATAAGAGCGATGGATGTGAAATATCTTTTCATAGTGAGTGAATTTTAAGCTTTGTGAATGACGCGAGGCCTTAGAATGACTTTAATTGAGCACCGTCCATGTAGGTTGCAGCCTCATGCTTGTTGTCCGAATTTCTTTTTAAGAAATTTCCGTGCTTCCGACCGTTCTTCATCTGAGCTATTTCAGCGGTTTTATCGAAATACCAAGTCATTTGAAGTCCATTTGCAATTCCCTCAGTGTATTCCGCAAAAATGATTTTACTTTCAGACATTAGAAATTGCATGGTCATTCCATCCATTTTCCCGTTCTTCCAGGTGCTATACACTGCGTCATTTCCGTTGATAGAAACTCCTTTTCCGTTGTCGCAATTACCCATAACACAAGGTGCGGTGCCAGTTGTAGGCAAAGGGCTGTTACTCACGTGAACATCGTTTTTATAGTCTTTAAACTCATAGCCCGCCTTAGTTCTGACAACATGCAGACCTTCCTTCTTCCCTTCTATATATTGGCCAAAGGCATACAGGTTGCCATCACTTTCATAACTGAAGAACCCGTGCCTTTTTCCATCTTTAAAAGTGCCCCAAAACTTACCAAAATCACCTGTTTGATTAGCGATACCATTGAGTTTGCCGTTTTCGTAAAAACCTACCTGATAGCCATAATCTTTGCCATCGGATCCTAAAAGCTTGGCAAATGAATAACCATTCTGGCAGTCGCCTTTCACGCACTCAATACTGTTTTGAGCGAAAAGGTTAAAGTGAATGAAAGCAATAATAATTGTGAGCTGCAATCTTTTCATGGTGAGCCTTATGTTGTTTGTTGGATTCAACAAAGCTATTCAGCTACAAAGGCAGGTTCAATAGGGCAATTGACGTAATTCAACAGAAGATTTGGAGAATCAATTAACGGAGAAATAGGCTTGACCTTAATCGGCTATCCCCCTAGTGGGTTGGTTGATCTTAGTGAAGTAATTTAAGAAACACCTGTATTTGGTGGGCTCGAATTAATAAGTCTGTAGTTCAGCAAAAAGCAATTCATGCTCCGACCTTTTTTTAGCTTTACCGAGAGTTTATACATCATGCTTTCATTTTGTACATCCTCAATTTTGAAGTCCGTATCATTTAGAATTGGAAATCTATTTTTGAGCATTACTCTTTGCTCTCTCCAACTTCTTGTTATTTGTATTTGATAGGGTTCTCAGTAAATATTTAAAGCTACTGTTACTGTAAACGTAGGACACTACCTAAGGACTATTAGTTTAGCATCCGCCCTGCTTCATTTACAGTTAAGTCATTAAGAGAAAAATTTTAAGTGAAAACGGAGTTCTACATTTTAATCCACTTTACAGTTATACCTCAATCTCCATATAAAGCTTTACATCAAGTACATGATCAGCCCACGTTGCAAATTACTTGTGAATACAGAATTAGAGAGCCTCCGCCAGAAAAAATCACTTGTAGAGCTGGGTATGGTCGAACTTTTTTGACGAGTTCAGAAGGCAGGACATTGAATTACTCAAAGCCAATTTACTGAGATCTGGTCTGGAGCTTCTAGATGACAAGAGAAACATCTTAGAAGAAAAGATCAAAAGTACTTTCACAGAGATGATTTACCACACAAATGAACTTCCAAAGGCCAATTATTCAGACTACATCAGCCATAAGCTAAATTAAGACTATACTTGCTTTGCTAATAAGTTATCTGAAGTAAAACGCATTACGATTCAGCATTACATTATCATGCACACAATTGAAAGGGTCATAAAATTGATTCTTTACGATGAGTTCTCCCTATCCTATATCGCATATAAAATGTATTACAGCAGTTCGGCACATTTGTCGAACCAATTCAAAAAAGGAACCAGCCTCACTCCCTAATTCTTTAAGCAACTTAAGCGAAAAAGGAATCTGAATTTAGCATATTTGCAACTTAGGTAGTTAACAAAAAATGAAAGTCTATAAATACTGACTAAATTAAACATTTAAGTTGTCAGCTTCATTACTCTCTTGGAAAATCTTAAACGATTATCTAATAAGCGCCACAGTTCCTGTCTGAGTAAATTGTAAAATCTGACCATTTATTTCTCCTGAATAAACCACATTATAGCTGTACGTTCCAGAGGAGACTGGCTTACCACTAACAGTTCCATCCCAAAAGGAATCAAGTGCTTTAGTATGATAAACTTGATTACCCCAACGATTAAAAATACTCAGTTCAAATAATAACACTCTGGATCCCATGATTTCAAAAGTATCATTAACACCGTCACCATTAGGTGAAAAAGCATTGGGAAGAAATATTTTCGGATAGCAGGCTTCGGTTACCTCTATATAAACACGAGGTTTCTCACAAGTCCCATTTGAAACCTCTAACCAATAAATACCTGCACTATCTACAATTAAAGAAGGCAAACTACTCCCATCAGACCACAGGTAATCTATATTATTTGATTCCAACTCGGGCATGATCTCTAACTGCTCAATCCCCTCACAAACCACTGTATCTGAAATCATCTTGAAAGAGAAATTTTCATCAACTTTGATGTTAATAGGGTCTGACATTTGGCTTATGCACCCATTATTTTCAACATACAAGGTATACATACCAGATTCTGTCACCTCTAAAGTAGGATTTGTAGAACCATTACTCCACGAGATATTACCAGTTGCAGTTGTGCTTAAGTTTACCGAGCCCCCTTCGCAAAATTGCGTTGCACCCATAACCTCAATTATTGGTTGTTCAGGAATTGGATTGACTATTACCTCAATTTCTCTAGAAGGAATCCCATCCTCACAAATTTCAGATTTTTGCCAAACCGTATAAATTCCAGATTGACTAACCGAAATAGTCTGAGAGGTTTCACCAGTAGACCAAATAATATTATCGCTAAGGTCGGAAGTCAATTCAACACGACCACCTTCACAGAATTCTATAGGCCCCGTTACCGTAACAGTTGGCTGGATTGGTGGAGGGGCAAAATTAATTGTAACAGTATCTGAATTTATACTTTCACAACCAGATTGATTAACAGATTTCACCCAATATTCACCCGATGTAAAAACTGTTATTTTGGTTGTTGTTTCTCCGGTAGACCACAATATGTTGCTATCCACAGATGACTCCAATTCGTATGACGAACCCGAACAAATATCTATATCTGTCGAGTTTATTCCTAGTATTTGAGGCACTGGAAGGTTATCTAACACTTTTAAATTGACAGTTGCCACATCTATTTTGCCAAACTCGTCCGTAACACTGATAGTTACTTCAGTCTCCCCAAAACTTTCAAACCTAATAATATCCAAAACATATCCTGATGATGACCTTGTAATAGAGGCATTCTCATCAATCAGAACACTCTGGTTTGAAGAGTTAAGTGATATGGCAAGTCCATCATAATTATCATCTGATAAATCAATATCAAAATGAAACTCTTCTAAAGAGCACACCATCAATTCTTCTTGAGTTATGTTTATGCTAGGCGGGGCATTTGAATACCTTGCAATAAAAGCACTCTTTTTACCCATGCCAACAATCACAGGCTGTACTCCTTGGTTCAAATCAGCATCAAAATCGTAACTTCCTCCCACCAAAAGAAATGAAGTATCAGTGTCAAAAATAACATCTTCAATACGAGCAGATCCCGCTCCACTTGGCAACGACTCATATGCTCCAGAGTACATTATTTTACCGTTTGGGCTATACTTAACTACATAGGAATCATAACCCCCATTGTAGTTGTAAATGGTATCTCTTATTGCTTCCGACTCCGTCACTATTAAATCTTGTGTTCTGATTCCAGTTATAAGAATCTCATCATTTGAATTAATTGCCAAGCCCTGAATTTTATCCTCTTGTTTACCTCCTAAATGGCTATACCAAATCAAACTTCCAGACTGGTCAAGCTTCATTAGTACGGCATCACTCCCACCTCGCCCTACTAATTCATCCGTATAACCATCCAAGTATGTCCTTAGGTATACATCATAAAACAATATTAAATTTCCTTCAGAATCGATTTTCAATATACCTGACTCTTCATTACCCGGTTCGGGGTTCTTAAAACCTGTGGCCCTCACAAAATCTCCATTCTGTGTAAATTCAGAAATATACAAAACCGCATAATTAGAAACATTGGTATAATATTCTGCTGAGAAGTTAAAAATCCCAGGACCAAAGTCAAGGTCAGTTCCTTCTTCCTTTCCCGTGATCAAAATATTATTGTTGGGTAAAATAGCTATATCAGAAACCAATGATCTCTCAGGAGATTCGGATGCCTTAGCCCAGATTAAAGTTCCTTCTGAAGAGTACTTGGCCAAAAAAACAGAAGGTCTACTCGTAGGATTAGTTAGAACAAATTTTGAAGATGATGGATCAAAATCTAATTCCAAGCCCATTATCCCCGTAATAACAATATCTCCGTTATTATCAATTTCTGCATCAGAGAAAGAACTGAACCCAGTTTCTCCAATAACTTCTGCCCAAATTAAAATACCTTCTGAGGAATATTTAGCAATAAAAGGAGCTCTGTCCACATCAAAACTCCCCCTTTTATATTCAGCACTTGTTGGATCAAAATCTGTTGGCCCACCAACGTTCCCAAAAACCAGAATATTATCATCTTCATCTACCAATATCTCATTAACTCCGATCTCATCATTTATACTAGAAATGCGAAAAGCCCATAAATAATTACCCAATCGATCGTATTTGGCAAAAAAAGAATCTTGGTAACTCAACGAGGGTGGTATTTCTACTCCAATTTTCGGATCAAAATCAACGCTCCTATTTGCATAGCCACCAACAATGATATTCCCATAACTATCTGTGGTTACAGTTTTTATTACCGACTCTCTTTCTGATTCCAGTGCAAAAACCCATTGCAAGTTTTGACCATATAGATGCTTACCGCAATGAATAAGTATTAATAAATATATTAGCCTTTTAGCCCGTACTTTCATTTATAGTAGCCAGAGTAAGAAGATGAGTTCAATGAAGTTACTCAATATATAGGAAATATTACTCAAGTAAAGGTTCATGCAATGAATAAATTATCCATACAATATCTCCTAATATGGGTTAAGCAAGTTTTCCTTTAAATGGATTATCAGAATGCTAGATAATCAAGGCTGTTAGTGAAAACCCGATTGAAGTATAACACTGGAAGTCTTCCCAATACAATTGTTCTAAAATTTCAACTGTAAAGACCTCTTTCATTACTTTCTTGCCATCTATCGGCTCCGAAGCTTCGAGGGAACCAATGACAATAAAACAAAAAAGGACAAACACAAATGTTTGTCCTTTTTGAGCCTCCTATCGGGATCGAACCAATGACCTACTGATTACAAGTCCGAATCAATGACATTGATAGTTATTAATAGTGCCTCAAATGGGCTTTATTGTGCGTTTTTTCCTATTTTCACTTCCAATAAACTCCTGTCAAAACCAAAAAAGCACGCAAAAAGCACGCAAGTAATAGGAGACACACGCATGGCAACAATCAAGCTTACACTCGACACAAGGGCAAATTGCCGTACAAATGAAGGAAAATATCCTCTTGTTTTACGCATAGGACATAAAAGTAAGACAAGAGATATTGGCTTGGACATACAGGTCTTTGAAGATCAAATTGAAATTAGCCCTTTAAAAATAACAGGCATAACAAATGCTGTTCGGCACACCAAGCGCATTGATCAAAAATACAAGGATATTGATCTATGGCTGGATGAGAACAAAGCCATGATTAAACTCTGGTCTATTGCTCAACTCAAAGATGAGATAGAAAAGAAATTCTTCAACAAACAACCTGATCTAAGCCTCCTCTCCCACTCGGCAAAGCTTCTCTATCGCTTTCATGTTGAAAAGCGATTTTCAACAGCATCTTCCTATGAAGACTCATTGAAGCTGGTTATCAAATACCAGATGAAACAAGCTCGTCAAGATGACAAGGTGATGATCAAAACACTCTTCAATAAGAATATGGATGATTGTTTTACGGTCAAAGAACAATACAAACAGTATGACCTACCCATTAAGAGTATCACCGTGTCTTTTGTCCAAGAGCTAAAGACTTACGTTGATAGTCGTTCCAATTCAAAAAACACTGTGGCTATATTTTTAAGAAGCCTACAGGCTGTCTTGAATGATGCCGAACGCACACATCCTGAACTCAAAGGACACAAGCCATTAGAGGGCATTAAAAAATCAAGTAGTAAGAATGCCACAGTCGTCCTAACCTATGACGAAATTGATCTTTATCGGAATACTGATTACCCAACTGACTCTGGGCAATTTCATGTGCGTAATTACTTCTTGTTCATGTTTAACAACATGGGTATGAATTTTTATGATCTGGCTCTTTTAAAGGTTCATCAATTTGACGGTGAACGGATCAACTACACCCGAAAGAAAAATGAGAATAGTGACGGTGACTTTTTCTCCATCAAGCAAACCGATGAAGCTAGACACATCATTGCTCACTACAGCTATGGTAAAAATCAGGATGATTACCTCTTCCCTATTCTATCTTCAGACACGCCCGAAAGTCGGATATTTCGGGTTAAGAATGATAAGGTGAAATGGTTCAACAAACACATGAAGAAAATGACGAAGGAATTAGGCATTGACAAGAATGTGACCACCTATACTGCTAGGGACACATGGACAAACTTAGGCTTAGAAATGGGTATTGATATTAGAAAGATATCCTCTGGTTTAGGTCATGCCAGTGTAAAAACCACCGAAAAACACTATAGCCAAACGGTTCAGGAACGGATTTTGGATGAGATTAATAGTCAAATCACCTTGAGACCGTTAAAAATTAATTCTCCATAAATAAAACCTAAAGGGGTCTTTGGTTATTTCAAAACACATTTCATGTTTGATCCTGAAGAGTAATGTAGTTTTCTCCGATACTCTTCAAAAATATGGTCATTATTATACTCTGGTAAGGGCAAATCGTTTTGAAGTGCTTTAGTATAAAGCAAATTGTATTCATCTGTATATTCTCTTAGTTTCCTCAGAGTTTCAGATGTTAAACTTTCTCTATTACTTTTATTGACCTTAGTCAAATCAAGCTCCTGTATTGCTTCCATATTTTTTCAATTTAGCAAACTCTTCTTTTAATTCAAGTGTTTTTATTCTACTTAGTTCATAGAGTATATATTCTGTATACGAAACAACGTTACTAAAAAGTTTAAAAAACTTATCTTTAGGAGCACTCTCTCTACCGATTATATCTATTTTCGAGGAATCAACATTTATCACCCCTACTAAATCGCCATCCCAACTCACCTTCTTAGAAAAGAAACTTTTAAAGCCTGTAATTTCATTCAAAATATAGTTATTTAATCTCTTAATCACTTCACCATCAACGCCATCTTTAGCCATAATTTGAGGTAACATATCTACATCATAAATAATCTGATACCCATTAAAACTAAAACATGCAGTTGGAGCACCTGGCAAAGCCCTTTTAACCCCATTCTCACTCATCATTTGTCTAGGAACGGGTAAAACCACATTTTCGTACTCACATTTGATGCTTCCATTGGTGCGATTCATAATCGAGCTATCTGTTTCTAAAAAAAGATATCCCAAAAACATTTCCTCACTCCATTCTTTAAAGAATTCCGTTTTCTTTCTTAGAAATTTCAGATATTCAACCTCACCATCAGCTTCAACAAACAACATTGCATTAATTCCAAAATCTTCCTCTTGAGAGTCTGATGCGTAATTTGTCATTTCTATAATCGACTGAAAGACATCTCTCAAGATTTCATTCAAATGTGCTTTATGCAAATCTCTGTCTGTCTTATTAAGCACATTGACATCAACTTTGTTTAAATTTGAAGCTTGTATTCTCACCACTTCAAGTATACTTGGATACTCCGTAATTAAATATGGATTATTTACTCCATATAATGTCCCTGTAAGGGTTACTAATGTCTTTTCTTGTTCTTCAAAAGATTTTGTTTGGTTCTTGAGCGTTTCTTCTTGACGAACAAGCATTTCACCCAAACTATCAATTCTTTGCTTACTCTCAATGTGCTCATCCCAGACTAATAAGTACATTACAATGGCCCAAATAACCAAAAGTATCCAAAAAACTAATGTCGAAACATCAATATCTGAAAACAGGCAACTTCCGAAAATACTATTAAAAAAACACCTTGTTGAACTCTGAATTTTATCAGAGTCAATTGCTATCCAAATACCAATAATAATTGGGTAAAGTCGTGCCAAAAACTGCACCCAACTTCTATTATTATTAATCCAAACTCTTAGTTTCAGTTTCAAAAATTCAAAGAGCGTATTTATAAATCCTTGAAAGGATACTCTAAACTTCTTAATCTTACCCATATTCTGAATATGAAATAGTATTAGTAGGAAGCACAAAAGAAATCATTGGATTATCATTTATTGTTCTTCTTTAAAAAATAAATGACTAAAATAGTAAAAAACTAGAATGGAAATTATCTGTCTTGAAGAAAAAGCGTTTTATGCTCTTGTTGAAAGAGTCGTGGATCATCTCAAGCAAACGCATTCAGTTGAACGTGATAAATGGATATCGGCTGATGATGCTTTAAAACTCTTAGACGTTAAGTCTAAGACAACACTCCAACGGATGCGTGATGATGGACGCATACGCTTTTCTCAACCACAAAAGAAAATCATTCTTTATGACCGTGACTCCATCATTGAATATTTAGAAGAAAACGCACAAGACCGATTTTAAAAGAAAAGTGATATGAATGAAGATCGCTATATAAAAGGATTTAATGCTGGATACCTTATGCAAGAAAAAGACCCTGAGCTTTTCAAAAGCTTGAGTGATAATCTAACCATCAAAAGTGAATTCCTCGAGGGAATGAAAGATGGTGGTGAGCAATATGTTCATGATCAAGTCGACCAACTTAAAGACCAACACAAAGATGATCTTGATCCTGACAAAATGCTTCTTGATAACATTCCCAGTAAGGAAAAAGACCGTTCAAAAGACCTTGAAAAGTAAACCCCTAAATCCATCTCCTTCCTCTCAACTGTTAGATGCCCTTTAAACGCTCAAACAGGTTCGGTCAAGGGCGGTGGAGGCACGAACACCGTTTATATACCCTTGACGGGTTCTGATTGAGCTTTACCTTCGCATCTCAGATGAAAGGAAGGCTAGTCCTCCTTATCAATATCCTTGTCTTTATCTTTTGATTTGTCTTTGGAATAATCATCCTTGTCCCTAGAAGGTTCATCAGGATCATATCCTTGATGCTTATCAAAGAAGTCTTTCATTTCCTCAGCATGTTTTTCATTCATTTTGCCTATTTCCTGCTGGATTCTATCTGCTGTCTCAGGTGGTAAATTTTCCTTACTTCCGTGCGCTCCTATAACGTCATCATGTTTAGATGCCATTACCCCTCTCTCCTTTAAATGCTTCTCATAAAGGGCAACTTTTTTCTTCTCAAAATCTGAATTACTCATTGTTTTTACTGTTTACATATGGTACAATTTTGTATGGATTGGAATATCATTTATACATATGGCGACATGCGCTGGACGATCTATTTCGACAAGTATATCGGTCCAGGGAAAACAAATGTCTTCACAACTGCATGGTGTGACTTTAAGGATTTGATTGCACACAACACGCCTATGTCGGAACGGATCATTTCCAACTATTACGGCATTCCGATTGATAAACTGAAGAGTGAAATCTACGACTATGAAGATCAGCTTCTTAAGTACGTCAACAACACTTTGGCCAAACATCAACTGGGTCGAATGACAAAAGAAGAAATGGAAGAAAACCTTGAAATTCTTCTGAGTAGTTATGTTGAAATGTATATGCATGAATTCTATTACCTAGCCCAAGAAATGCGTATGGCGAAAACCAAACGCCTCTTTGAAGAAAGACATCAGGCTATTAGCCAAAACAATTCGGCTCAATAGCCTCTACTCCGTCCAAGTATCTTTTGATAAATTCTCTGTATTGGTCTCATCAAACAAAAGTTGTCTAACATTTTCATCGGTTGGCAATGCCACAGGCAATCGGATGCCGTGCACTTCTTCCATCGGCTTTTCTTCCATCAGAATCCCTGCTTTATCTTGTGAAATAATATTTTGATCAATAATATCGAGCACCGCATTCCTTCCTTGCATAGCACGTCCAAACTGCCTGATTACCATGATCACGCCACAGAATAAAAGGATCGCTCCCAGCACCTGAAAGTAAGGAATCAGAAGAAAAACAATCCCAACAATAATCGGCACACTTGGCTCAAAGAGAATCTGAATGGTTTTACTATTGACAGGGATACCATAAAGTTTTTGACCAAACCGATCATTGAAAAATTTGTGATACTCCCCTTGGGACAAACTGAAGCGATCTAACTTGTAGGTTACACCATATTTTGAAATCTCTTGTCTCTGCTTAATCGACTTGAATAAAAACGCACAAGCAAAAAGAAAAAGCACAACATCAAACCCATTATCAAAATTGGGCTGCATGTTAAGAAGCATAAAAATGAACGCAACAATTTTTGGTGCCAAACTTATCAGCAACAATAACAAAAAAATGAAGACCGAAGAAGCCAGTGTAAAATACCGTTCCCCAAACTTCTTTCGATAAAATACCTCAATGATAATACTTGGGTATTTTGCCAAAGCAAAACCCAAACCCACCAAGGCTGTCAGGATAATATTATCTCTACGTTCAAACCCAGACCAAAACAGCTTAATCTCATTTTCTTCACGTCTTGTATATGCTTTCATAAGGAGTGTTGTTTATATGTTTTGTGAAAAATATTTACGGACATAGTTTGTCTTCGAAAATTTAAAAGGTGCACCTTGACGGTGAATAATGGCTTCTGTGATAAAGTTATTCATCTCCCCTCCTGTCTTTAAGGTTGCAAACTCTGAGGGTTGAATCACATATTCAACCGTCTCAGAAATCCCCTGATTATGCGATACCTGCTCCCCATAACTTGACCCTTGATTGGCTTGCCATGTTCTGATTTTACCGACTGTATCAGCCGCATATTGATTGGTCTGAATACAGCTATTGGCATGAAATATTTTAGTCCCCATATTCCCCAACAAAGCTTCAATTCTGTTTCTACCCTGCTGACCAGCCCCAGCATGGATATAATAATTGGGTAGGTTCTGACTGATATAGATAGTGCTTGCCCGAAACGATCTCGCTGTTGATTGATGGTCAACATCATGTTCGTGTAAAAATAGATGGGCTTCATCTGCCCATAGAAAAACGGGTCTTGAAGTTTCATCTATCTTTCGTCTTTGCATGGCTCGTTGCCAGATATATTTGAAAAGGATCTGACCATCTCTTCCTGCCTGTTCATAGATCAGGTAAGGTAAGTCCAATACGATCACCTTGCCTTGTTGAGTGTCCTCTGGTCTAATCGTTGTGCCACTACAAAAAATTCTATTTAAAGGCTCAGATAAAAAGCGATGAGAGAAATTCAAAAATATCTGTTCAACAATTGATCTGGTCTTTGGAGATAGGTTGACCCAAGTGGTTAAAAAGAAATCTTCGACCTTTCTAAGTTTCAAATACATCTGATCCGATACATTAGAAACAATTAAAGAGTTAATGATATCTGATGCCTTTTTCATCATCTTGAAACACAAAGATTGTGACCGCCATTGAATGTCTTTTACTTCGTCCAAACTTGTCGGTGCACTCTTAATAACAGCTGATATATCTTTAAATAAAAGCTCCTTCTTATTCAGGTTACATAAGTCAATGGCATGGATTAAAAGTGATCGCATTGTCCCATCCCAAAAGGACTTATCTTTCTCATCTCCTTCAGGTTCTCCCGCCTTCATAACGGTCATTAAAGTCGAGGCAATATTGTGCGTTATACCTGCTCCTGAATCCTTCCTTTTACTCTCATAATCTAGGAAGTTGAAAGTTTCATTTGAACCTGCACCAATACGGTAAAGGTCTTTTGCTCTTCCTGTTTTTTCACAGTATTCTTGCCACTGGGCATACTCTTCTTCTTTGGCGCACATCACCACACCACCAAAACCAGATCGCAAATAATTAAGAGCTAAATTTTTACCAGACCCAGAAGTTTTACCCGACCCAATACTGCCAAAAATCGCCACTCCTTCAAAGGCATGTCGAGGCGTGAAACTATCCTGCTCTGTTAAATGTAAAATCGGGCGATCAATAAAAGAAGGCATACTCTATTGTGTGTGTGCTTACCGATTAGCTTTCAGTAATAAGTTATTGCGTACCAAAAGATGTCAATTTTCTTTTTTAAAAACAATAAGATTAACACTTATTCACAA
This sequence comes from uncultured Roseivirga sp., assembly GCF_963973945.1. Lineage (GTDB taxonomy): Bacteria > Bacteroidota > Bacteroidia > Cytophagales > Cyclobacteriaceae > Roseivirga. The sequence continues at coordinate 214,953 of NZ_CAXBBV010000004.1, read as the reverse complement.
TAGATAATGACAGATAGATGCCATTTAAAGACGGTTTATCCTCTATTATTCCAGTCCTAAGCTGTGCTTAGGGAAGATGTCTGATACTTTTTTTAGTACGTAATTGGTATCTTCTTAATGATGATAGAACTCACCAAAGGCTGAACGATTAAATAGACAATTTCTATTTAGATGTTGTATGTAGAAAAGCCAATAGATCACTGTAATCGTGATGATCTGCTTTTCTTAATGCACTGATATATCTTGTACGAATATCGCTTTTCTGATTGATATTTTCATTGCCCCATGCAAAGGGTTCTAGTCCAAAAACATCCATCAACAGTCGGTCAGTCGCAAGGCGGGCATGACGACCATTCCCGTTCGGGAAAAGATGTATTTGTACGAGCCGATGATGAAACCGAGCAGCGATTTCTTGAGGTGGATATGTAGTGTGGTCAATCCAGTATTGGGTATCATTTAAAAGCTGGCGAAGGGCGATTGGAATTTGCTCCCAATCAACACCTATATTCTTACCACTTCTTCTAAAAGCCCCTGCCCATTGCCATACCTTTTCAAACATTTTTTGATGAAGTGTGATCAAGAAGTCTTCCGTCAAAACATTCTTTTTCTGGCGTCTTTTTTCACACCAACGATAGGCCTCTGCAATATTTTCTTGCTCCCAGCGATTGAGTTCTTCACGGGTGGTTATATGCTTTATTTTCAGCCCCTCAATATCGTCTGGGTCAAGAGGTGTTGCGCCTTCTGGTTCTTCAAACATCATATGACTTCCCATAGTTGTTTATCCCCCTCGATCAGAATACGATCAACCATGTCCTCAATGGCTTTTTCTTTTTCGGAAGGCGACAAGTTTTGAAGCTCTAATCGCATCGTATGGTCTAATGTTTTCATACGCTGTAAGGCAAGTTTCTTGGCTTGGGTTCTAATAATATCCTCTAGCCCCTCTTGAGAGACAAAGCCATAGACAAACTTCATCCCTAGCCCATCAGCAATTTTTTCCATGGTGGCTAATTTCAGGTTGCCCTCAATTTCAGATTTTTCTATTTGAGTAATGCGTGATTGACGCACGCCAATACGCTTTCCGAATTGAACGGCAGTCATGCCAAGAGCCTCACGTAAGGTTTTAATCCAACCAACGGAGGGTTTTTCAGGCAAAGCTTTCAGTCTTAGAAGCTTTTTATCTACTTGTTCGCGAACGAGTTTTTTATCCCAATAGCTCATATCATCACCTTTAGGTGGTTAATTTAAGTTAAATATATAACATATATATTATATATATAAAATTAAAAAATCACTTATGTATGATATCCAGTGAAGATTAGGTCGCAACAACTCTTGTACTATTATAAACCAGAAAAACGATGAACGTTATTTTAATTGAAGAACAAGCCTATTATCAGCTCTTGGACAAAGTGATCACTTATACCAAAGAGAACATTCAGCACCAAAACAAATGGGTCACACCAACTGAAGCCATGAAGCTGTTAAACATCAAATCTCCTACGACACTTCAGGAATACCGTGATAATGGTGAAGTCCGCTATAGTCAGCCTCGCAAGAGGGTCATTCTTTATGATCGAAAATCAATAGATGAATTTCTAGAACGACACGCCAAAGAACCATTCTATTAATCATCAAATCCTTCCGAAAAGAATTCTTGCAAGGTCATGTCAAAGCCTTTTAGAACTTTCATCAGGCTACTAAATTTTAAATCCTCCCCTCGCTCATAACGTCCGTATTGTGGGCGTGGGATATTATGCTCGTAGGCGAAATTCTCATAATTCGTGTAGCCTTTAGCAATTCGAATTTCTCGCATCCGCTTACCGAGTTGTTCAATTCTCTTTTTTGTGGTCTCGTCTTTTACCCTCGTCATGGGTATAAAAATCCAAAATAGCCTATCCATAAGTTACTACTTTAAAATATGAACTTTAAAGTTCGTAAATTCAGAATCATTTCCTACTTTAGACTCCCTCTTTAATCAGAGGCCTAAATTATTATTCAATTAACCCCCTTATTAAAATGAAAAAACTAACAATGCTTTTATCAATCGTCCTTATGAGTGCCTGTGGTGGTGGGACTGTTAACGACAACTCCACGGCAGAAAAACTTGCCCAAACCGTCCTGTCGGCAATTAAAGAAAATGATCCCGATAGACTGTCGGATAAATACTTTACCAATGCAAGCAACCTTAAAGAGCATTACAAAACTCTCCTTGAATTGGATGCTGATACGGATCGACAATTAGAAAGGATGATCGAAAACCTCATGGATATGCCAGTTCATATTGAAGATGTTCGTAAGAGGTTTTCACAAAAAGGATTGTCGGATTGGTCGGATGTTGAATTCTCAAAAATCAACTTTGAGGACGTATCTAGAAACAATGTCAAAGTCTATTCACGCACAATGGTTGAATTTACCAATGGTGAGTTTGGCGGTGTTATTGGCATTGGTGAAATGACTGAAACAGAAGACGGCTGGAAATTAACGACTGCTCCTCGCTATAGCCAATACGGAAGAAATTTTTAACCCCTCTAAAAACAAGAACATGAATTCTTTAACACGTCTTAGACGATCCATCGTGATTGGATGTCTAAGCATCCTATTCTTTTTCAAAGTATCAGCCCAAGAAAATGTGGAAACATTTTTAAAAATGACCCGTCCACAGGCTGAAAAATTTAACAGAAAAAATGTGATTTCTGCATTTTTACAAAGCTGTGCCAAATTCGATGAAAACACAACCGAAACCCCTTATCCCGATGCATGCAATAAACTAGAATACTTGCATAACTACGCCAAGAGTTTCACGGAAGTGTATTACACTGTTTTAAAGGATGATAAGTCCTTTGATGAAGCAGGCTTTAATGATTTCAAGCGCAATCAGGTACGGGAAAAATTTAAAGCCAGAACAGAAGAAGCGCGAGCTGACATCTTGGGTTTGCCTGATGAATTTACCCAAGTCATTCCATACACCTTTCAAGGTGGTCAATATGACTTTGAGAATGAAATTCTTCCCTTTGGATTGAGTGCTTCTTGGCAGAGGCTTGAAATCAAGTTGACCGATGGAAAAACCAACAGACATGTGAGGGTACAGATCAAAGTTCCCATGGCGAAGGCAGAAAAACTCTTTGCTAATGATAAGGCGCGATTTGATGCTGTTTTAATCATCACCTATGGCGATCTTTTTGAGGATCAAAGCCAACGCCAGCTTACGGGTGTCGTAAAAGACGTCAAAGTTTATCAAAAAGAGACAGGTGAACTTCTTTGGCAAAAGAAATACTAACTTTGTCTATATAAAACTTGTGTATGTGTGGGGCGATTTCCAGTACTGGAGTCGCCTTTCCTTTTTTTATCCCTACCCTTTCTGACTAATCAAAGAATTTATTAGCTTTATCTAGCACACAATATTTTTCGATGTGCGTGGTCTGGTTTTATTCAGAACTTATTTTCTCTGAAAACACCAACAACAGACAACGCTTATGATTCGCATGATCCAGTCAAAAACTGCAACGCAAGCCAAAGATTACTTTGATGCTGCCCTTGCAAAATCTGACTACTACACAGAAGATCAAGAGTTAGAGGGATATTTCCATGGAAAGATCGCGACACGTCTTGGCATGTCTGGGCTTCAAGCGGATCGCAGAATGTTTCATGCGCTTTGCGACAATATTAATCCGCAAACGGGGCGACAGCTTAACCCAAGAAACAAGAGCGATAAAACCGTTGGGTACGACATTAATTTCCATTGCCCAAAGTCTGTTTCCTTGCTTCATGTCCTGAGTGGTGATGATCGCATTCTTGAGGTCTTTCGCAATTCGGTCAATGCCACCATGTTTGAGATTGAAAAGGATATAAAAACCCGTGTGCGTATTTCGAACAAACAAGAAAACAGACACACAGGCGAATTGATCTATGCGGAATTTGTGCATCAAACGGCTCGTCCTGTTGATGGGCAACTCCCCGACCCTCACCTTCACGCACATTGTTTTGTTTTTAACACCACCTATGACCCTGTTGAACAGCGGTTCAAAGCAGGGCAATTCAGGGATGTCAAAAGAGACATGCCCTATTATCAGGCTTTGTTTCAAAAAATGTTAGCCGATAACATTTCACAACTTGGCTATGACATTGAAAAAACACCCAAAGCTTTTGAGGTAAAGCAGATCAACAAAGACGTGGTGAGACTGTTTTCCAAACGCACGAATGAGATTGGTCAATTTGCCAAAGAAAAAGGCATTACCGACCCAAAGGCATTGGATCAGCTTGGCGCACGTACCAGGGCGAAAAAGGTCAAAGGCCATTCCATGATTGAGTTAATTGAGGATTGGAAGCATCAGGTTAAAAACCAAGGGCATGAGGTATTGGAAAATATCAGCCGACAACGTATCGAGCCTCAAAGCATTGATCAGTGTCTTGATCAAGCCATTGAGCATAGTTTTGAAAGGGCTTCTGTGGTGGCTGAAAGAAGGTTACTGGCTAAGGCCTATCATCAGGCCATAGATCGCCCTGCCCTATCGATTGGGGGAATTGATCAAGCTTATCGAGAAGATCAGCGACTATTTAAGGTCAATGATGGGTATCAAACCTTAGTGACAACGCGAAGCGTGCAATGGGAAGAAAAGCGGATGTTAGAGCTTGCCAAAGAGGGTCGGGGAAAACTCACTCCGCTAAAAATATTTGACGACAACGCCATTTATGACGGATTGAACCGTGAGCAATCAAATGCTGTCAAGCACGTCCTGTCTTCCCCTGATCGGGTCACATTTATCAGAGGTGGTGCAGGAACAGGCAAGACAACTTTGACCAAGACAGCGGTGAAAGAGTTTAACAATGTTGGGCGTAATGTCTTTTTGTTTGCTCCAACGGCAGAAGCCTCAAGAGGTGTCCTTCGAGCAGAAGGGTTTGACAATGCCGATACGGTGAAAAAGCTCTTGAGTGATAAACCTCTTCAGCAAGAGATAAAAGGACAAGTACTTTGGATTGACGAAGCGGGACTGTTAGGCACAAAGGATATGGCCGATATTCTGTCCTTGGCCAAAGATCAAAACGCGCGTGTTGTATTGTCTGGTGATAGCCGACAACATACGGCTGTTCAACGGGGTGATGCTTTACGCATTTTGCAGAAAATGGGCGGCATCTCCCCTGCTTCTGTTAATCGGATTTATCGTCAAAAGGGCATTGAGTATCGTAAAGCTGTGGACGATATCAGTCAGGGAAATATTGAAACTGGTTTTGATCGCCTTGATAAGATGGGCGCGATTGAAGAGTTAGAGGGTGATCAAATGACCGATCAATTGGTCAAAGATTATCTGCAATGCTTAAAGGATAGAAAATCGGCTTTGGTGATTTCTCCGACCAATGAACAATCGGGCATTGTCACGGATAAAATCAGACAAGCCTTAAAAGAAAATGGCCTGATTGCAAAAAGAGATAAACAATTTAAGACTTATCGAAACCTGTATTTAACCGAAGCGGAAAAATCAGATCCTCGCAATTTTGAGGAAGGCCATGTCATTCAATTTCATCAGAACACCAAGGGCATTCAACGAGGGGCAAAATGCCATGTGCATTCCGTCAAAGACGATAAGATTTCGATCAAAGATCGTGAGGGCAAAATCCATTCTCTTGATACCACCAAAACAAGTCGCTTTGATGTTTATCGGGAACAAGAAACCTTGGTCAGCAAGGGCGATTTGATCTCCATTACCAAGAACGGTTTTGATGTCAATCGAGGGCGGTTAAATAACGGTGCATTGTTTGAAGTCAAATCCATTGATAAACAAGGCACCATGACCGTGATGAACCCTAGCGGAAAAGGCCGTGAATATATGATTGATCAAGAATTTGGCAATTTCAGACATGCTTATTGTATGACCTCTTATAGCTCACAGGGCAAAACCGTTGATCGTGTGTTTATCTCACAGCCTGCGGGTACGTTCCCTGCCACAAGCCAGAAACAATTTTATGTTTCGGTTTCAAGAGGTCGGGAATCCGTCAAGATTTACACAGATGACAAGAATGAGCTGCTTGATCATGCTCGCTATCATGGAGATCGATTATCGGCCTCTGAATTAGCACAAATTGATCATAGAATGAACAGGATTGCTCCTGAACAAGATAGAACCATAAAACCAGACAAAGACCATGGAATCGAACCGACATTATAAGTTTAGGGTGGACAACTACCCTTTAATGAAACAACCGAATGAGGGACAAGAATTGTATTTTGGTGAAGGACTAAATTATAAGACCGGAAAGGGACTGGCTTTGGATTTATATCTCAAAGATGGTTCTCGACATCTCATTCATTATAGCTATTTGATATATGCCGAGTTTGAAACAAAAAACAATCTGCAACTGGTCAAGATGTTTCAAACCACGCACATGATTATCATCAAGGGCTATCGACTAGAAGTCCTCTATGAAAAGATCAAAGGGCATAATCTTGAATACATTAAAGAGAGTAACCCAACGGAAATTGCCATAGCCGATGATAATGAACCTTTTATTTCCGAAATTGAATTAGATTGGCGGTCTAAAAGTGGCACAGAAAAGTAAGACTACACTATATCAACAATTATTTTATAATTGGAGTTGACGCTGACTGAGCAGAAGATTTGTTTGCAGGTTTAATGTTTCTTCCTAGCAAAGGCCCATATCCAGCTTCTTTAAGCTCTTCTATTTCCTTATATAGCGCATCAATGGCACCCACAGTCCAATTGCAGTCTTTAAACGTCTTAAGTTTTTTTCTATTAAGCTCATCCGCCATGGCTACCCTGTTGAGGCTGAATCGATCCCCTTTTAAATCAATTGCGTTTTCTCTAATATCCTTGAGAACAGCGTACATCTTAATGGCAAATAGCTGCATGGGCTTGAGGCCTTGTCCTGACAATTGATACTCTCCATTTGTAAATTTTATTCTGAAACAGTATCACAAAAAAACATTATGTCTACCATTAAAACGCATGTTCAAATTATCGCTGTAGTTAATGGAATAAATCTGAAACATTCAGCGTAGAATAGTCGCTACAAAATCTCTAAAATCTGCGGGATGAAAATCTCTGACTTCCATCCACCTATTACGAATGAAAGGAAGCCTTAGAAGGTCTGAAAAATCGCTTTCAAAACTATCCATGTATTCTCTATTAGCAACATCATTGTTGTAATCTATAAAAATGCTATGAGCATGATTAATCAGAATTGATGCTAATATTGCCCTTTTTGAATTAGATTGAGAATTGTTACTCTCTTCAGCAAAAATTTTAAGTAATTCTTTGTTTCTAATAATCTCAAAAAAAATCTCTTTATGACGATTTATTATGTAGTGCGTAGAAAGGCTATGATTAGAATTTATCTGGTTTTGAATTTGGGCACTCATGAGTTTAGTCGTCTTCTTAGTACTAACCCATAATAAAATTGTCCCAACCGTATAAACTACTGTAGCAATCGCGATTACTAGTGTAGATATACTATCTAAACTTATTGGAGTAGCTCCGCTTTCCATACTTTAGTTTCTGTAATATCGTGCGCCCTTAGTTTGACTTTTTCTTTTAGTTGAATGTATCGGTCAATATATTTTTTATCGAGTTGCTTTACTCCAAGAAAATTTCCTAAGAGGTCATAATCCATAATTAGACAATATTCTTCATCAAAAAGCCAATAATCCTGAAGAAGAGGAATATCCTTTAAACATGGCTGTAGCTCTTCCTTAGTCATTAAAGATATATTCTCTCCTGCCTGAATATTTTTTGTATATGCCCAGTTAAGCTCAAATAAAAAATAATCAGAATAAGGCTCCGAAACCACCCTAACTCTATTAAACCGCTTTCCATTTCTCAAGGCTTCTTCAATAAATTCACACCATCCTTGATTATAACCTACAGGAGGTTTCTTTTGTCCTTTCCTAAAATCTTCAAAAGCCTGACTTTCCTCATCCACTAGATATTGATCAAGCATTTCAAGCCTAAAAGCCTCTTTTTTGAAAGTTGAAAATGCTTTGAAGAAATCCTCAATGGATATCTGAGTTAGAGATTGATAAACTTCTTGGCTAATTGTCATTTACTAAGGTTCCTAACTATATTTCTGAGTAACTCTTCATTAACTTCAACAAGCGTTTCATCATTGTCAAGATTTACTTGATTAGAAATATCCTTGTTGACAAAATATCCCTGAATATATACTCGACCATTCTCGTCTTGATATAAGGTGGGACAAGGTCCACCTCCACATCCATCATCTGCCAAAACTTTTAAAGTAGAATTTTCTTTTGTCTTCATAACCTTTTGCATTAGTACATCCATAAATTACGATATTTTCAATATATAGTTTTGATTATAATTCATTCTTCCAAACGAAGAGTATAAAAATTTGGTAAAAACCCTTGATAGGTCTATCAAGGGTTTAATTCAAGTTGGTATTTGTAAGAGAATACAAAGGTCGGAATCCATTTTGTTTTCGTGATATCCACAGGGATTTACTGCCGAATTGAAGGTTTGGATCGTAACCCATTAAAATAGACTGAGTTGCAGACTAAACAGTTTAGGATGCAACTTTTTGAGTTCACTATGAAGGTGAGCTGATAATTGACTGGCAAATTTAAAGGGACAATCGACATTAACCAAAGGCGTAAAATAGCTCTTATATCCTGTCTCACTTATCGCCTTGCTAAAAAATTCAAAATGGACTTGGTGATGATTTTCACCAAGCTCGTATAATTTCAAATACTCAGGATTAGAGATTGAACCGAAGGGCGTAAAACGATAAGTCACTTTGACCGCCTGCCCTTCAACATCAAGAATGAATGAATAATTTCCAATGCGTGGGAATAGGTGAAATTCAGATGTAGTCATTACAGTACCTCCAATTCATTTGCTAAGTCGAAAGCTGTTTGTTCAAAGGCAAACCATGCAAGGTGATTTTTGAGGTCATGGCCTAAGCTCATCGGTTGACCAATCTGCTCTTCAAAACGACATCTGAGTTCATTGATTTCATCAAAAAAATCATCAAAGAATTGGTGTGTTTGGTAGTAATAAATCAAAGATGAAACCATCCCAGAAACACAGCCATATTGTGATAGGTCTTGAAAAAAGCTTTGAATGCTCTCTTGCTCTATGGCTTCTTTGGCAACATAGCTTTTTAAGGAATGAGGCTCATTTTCAATGATTTTCTCAAGGGATGATTTCAAAATTTTCTCTGACATGAATTGCTCCTTTGTTGGGGTTTATCAGGATGGTTTTGACAAAGCCGAACGAAAAAGCCTATCTGTCATAGACAACACGGTTTGGTGCGGGCCGTCTATTGACCGATAGGCGAGTTTGGCTAAAACCATCCAATCTTGATAAACCGACAAAGGAGCTAGATCAGAGATTTGAAATCCTGTTGTTGCTAAAAGCATAAAATAGCATGATCAGGACAAGCAGGGTTCGCCATTGTCTGCAAAAGAGTAATAGCTCTCCCCTGTCATAATCAGATGGTCTAAGATTGGTAAATCAAAGATTTTACCAGCCGATGCCAGTTTCTCAGTGAGTTTGATGTCTGCATGACTTGGCTTGAGGTTTCCTGAAGGGTGATTGTGTGCCAGAATGATCCCACATGCCACAGCCTTTAAAGCAAGGCCATAGACAATCTTGGGATCAACGACTGTTCCTGTCACTCCCCCTTTAGAAATTGCTGATATTCCGAGTACACGGTTTGCCCTGTTCAACAGCATGACTTTAAACTCTTCGACAAAGCCGATTTGTGCATCATCCCAATTCTCGCGGAAAAGTCTTTCTGCATCTTTAGATGATGAGACTTTTTCACAGTCATTCAGTTTGATGTTGGGATAATATGAAAGCGTGATTTCTGCAACGCGTGATTGAGGTAATGCCATTAAAACCCTCCTTTATCTGACATGAAAGAAGGGTTTTATAATGAATGATATTTCGAGAACACGCACAAGGCATGACCCTAATATTCAAAGGCCAGCATGACGGTTAATACTCTGCGCGTTTTCTCAGGATCAGATGGATCAGGACTACCATACTCATAGTTGGTATCGTAACAATCGATCTTCCAAAGAATATCGTGAACGCAATCTGAAAACTTGCCAAAGTCGTGTTCACCATAAGGGTCATTGCTTTCATTGAAATCTTTAAAGCTTCGGACTTTGGCAACGATGGTGTCAAGTTCTTCAAACGGTAAACAGCTCAATCCCTGTGATAGCATGTATTTACCAATTATGAGATCATCACCTCTTGGCAGAATGCCGAAGTTCGAACGGAAGCGATCATTTTGTTGAGCGATAAGCTTTGATGTATCATCAGACATGTATTTTCTCCTTGAAAAGAGAGGGGCATAAAGCCCCTCTGATTAATTGGTTTCAGATTGTTCATCGTCTTGCTTGTTGGCAAAGGCAACGAGGTTATCAATGGATACATTGAAGCCATCACCTTTCTTGTGTTTCCAAGCAACGCCAACGCGAACTCTAGTTGTTTTCCCATTGACTGTTTGAGTAGCAAACAATGTATGAGTAGGTCTTTTGTCTTCAGTTGATTGATGAGTTTCTGTGTTCATGGTTAATCTCCTTTCGTTATGTTTTCCATGATGGATTAAGCCAGAACAGGGGCATCAGCAGGAAAAGTCACGACCCACACGGTTTCGGTGCGGGCAGTGTCATTGACTTTTACTGCGACCCTGTTAGGCCTAAATATCCAGCGGAGAACTTTTAACGGAAGGTCGGATTAGAAAAAACGCACAGGAAATAATCAATACCTAGAATATTGAAAGAACAGGAAATTATTAGCTTTTGAAATAGGCCTTAAAAGGAAATAGTTGAACTCTGGGTTGCAGTTGTTTTCAAAACTTGATATTGCCCTGTTTCAAGCATTGTTAAAGTATCTCTGTTGCAAATAAAGTATGTATCAACAATTCCGGTCTTAGAAACTCTTAGCATATTGGACGAACTTAGAATATCAATTTTAATTGACGTGTACTCATCATAAGGAATATTAGCTTTTAATATTGAATCAAGATGATGCTCAAGTTCAATTTCATCCGTTACTAACGAAGCAGGCTTAAATTCAGAAATTGACGCATACGTACTTAGCCATTCACCTAATTGACTTGCCCTAGCTTTAAGACTTAATATTTGCTTTTTATCTTGAGTCCTTTTTACACTATCGGAGTCCTTACACCCAATGACACCACTGGACAACATCATGACAATTAATGCTATAGTTTTCTTTTTCATCATCTTACCCCGCACATCAACTCATAGGATCACTAGCACAAAATATGGCTTATGTCAAGCATTTTAGATCACAAATCCTTGTTATTCAATCCAGTTAGGTCACTTACGTTGCTATCGTCCATAAATTCTTTCCAATCCTTAAGTAGTTGATCGCTTTTAGACCGATCAGTTATTATTCCAGGCTCCTGAATCTTATAAAGAGGTTCTTCAGATATTATGTAAGCAGATATCAGGTATTTGTCATTCCAGCCTTCATGTAGTTGTATTCCATAGTATTTGTTACTGTGATTTTTGACGAAAGGAAAAATCGTGACACTCGTAAGTTCAGAACTAGGAACACTATCTCGGGTATTCATTACTAAAGGGCTATTATTATCTAACCTATACGCTTCCTGATGATATATCATCTGCTTTTTACTTGATGGCTGAATTATCGTGACAGGGCATTCTAAGACACCAGGAGTAATTGAAGTTGAGAAATCTAAAATATGGTATTGCCAAAGTATTCCTGACTTTTTGTCTTGAGACTGATAGTAGCCATGATATTTCTTTTTAAACTGCCTAATTTGTGTGTCAGTTGATTTAAAACCAGATTTCGCATATTTTGAAAGAACAAGTCTTGCCCTGCCTTCAAGCCCTTTCATCATATCTTTAGTTTCAACCATTGCATTACTCGTGGTTTTGACTTCAGCTTGTATCTTCTCAAAGACGTAATCCTGATAATTTCTCATTCTTACAAGTTGAATTATTGACGACACCCCAATGCCCATAAATACACCTCCAATACTAGAGGCGATATTTCCCAAATGCTCAATCTTGGTTGTCTCTTCGAAGAACTTGGCTAAGATTATCAGGAGGAAACCGATAATCATTAACATTATTTGATAAAGGAAGCTCTCTGCTTTGCTTTTATTACCCGACATGTTTTCTGAGGTGTTATTTTCATACTAGTTATCGTTTAAATCTACAAATAGATCCATAAAATGAAAAAGTTGAAGACTATATTAAACACTATTTTTTTAAGTGAATTTCATGATTTTTAAAAAGATTCATATAGAAGAGATGAGTAATTCATCCACTCTATTCCTTAAAATAAACACAAGAATCATTTTAGTTCTTGGCGGTGATTCGTGTCTGTGATAAAGTGTGTCTTAGCCCGATCCTTAGCCCGAGCATTTTAGGGGATATTATGGAATTGGTCGGTGTAGGTTTTACTGGTGCTGACGAGGAGATTTGAACTCCCGACCTCTCCCTTACCAATCCGATCTTTGTGCGTTTTATGCATTCCTATGATCTCCTAATAATGATCTACAGCCCGCAAGGATTGTGGCCTAACAGAGATCAGGAGAATGTATAGTGTTGCAGAAGAATTCAGGAAAAATTGTCGAAATCCTTAGCCAGAATCTTAGCCCGACCAATGGGGATAAAAAGGAAATTAAATTTAATGAAGCGATAATCAAAAAATTATACACCCGAAAAGCAAGAGAAATTTTCTGGTTTCAAGGATTTAAAGGCTTCGGAATCCGTGTTTCAAACACAGGACACAAAACCTTTACTTATGTCTATTCAGCCCTCGGCAGGACAAGATGGATGACCATCGGTAGATACCCAGAAGTCAGCTTAACAAAAGCACTCAAACAATATGCAGAAGCTGTAGAAAAAAGAGACTATGGAGAAGACCCTGCATACGACAGAAAAACGGACAATATTGATTTCAGAGAAACCCCTACCGTCAATCAAGTCATCAAAAACTATATCGACTATTCTATAAAAACAGGCAAGAAAAGCTGGAAAAAAGAGGCCAGATATCTTCAGCGTGATGCAGCACCTTATATTGGACATCATAAAATTGACAAAGTTAAACGCAAAGAAATTGCCCAGATCGTCAACAAAATCATCTATGAGCGTGGTTCAAAACATGCGGCTTGCGAACTCCTTCAATACCTCAAAAGGCTCTACAACGTATCAATTGGCTGGGGTTTGTGTGAACACAATCCTTGCTATCACATTCAAAAGCCTGCAAAAACGACTAGGCGTGATCGAGTCCTCTACCCAGAGGAAATTCACCGCTTTTGGAACAATCTTGAACAAGCCAACATTGTCCCTATTGTTAAGCTCGCGCTGAGATTTACACTTCTTACAATGGCGAGAAAAAGTGAAGTTCGGTTTTGCGAATGGTCACACATAAACATAAGTAATCGAACATGGCTTCTCCCCTCAACCCATAGCAAAAATGGTCGATCTCACATGATACCATTGAATGATATGGCATTAGATATTTTAAAAGAGGCTTATAAATATACTGGTCATAGTCAGTTTGTTTTTGGTTCTACGAGGCTACCGCCTAATTCAAACAAAAAGCCTACAGACTTAAGGGCGTTGAATAAGACCGCTATGAGCCATGCGCTTCGTAAGAACATCCATTTATTCAATGTTGTTGAGAAATTCACAGTACACGATTTAAGACGGACAGGTGCGACACTTGTAACGAGTTTAGGATGCCCCAGATATTGGGCTTCCCTCCTTCTCAACCATACTGACAGCTCAGTAACGAGCATTTATGATCGGTATTCTTATGATTGGGAAAAGAAGTGCGGTATGGATGTTTTGGGGTATTCGGTGAAAAGGATTTCAGAATGCCCCGATCAAGAGCTTGTTCCCTCAATTAGTCAATTGCGTTTTGAGATTGAAGAAAAGGGCATTCTGAAATTTAGGTACAATCGAGACAGTTTAGAATAACATACGCTGATATTAATTACTGTCTGTAAGCTCTAGGGTTTTCCATCCATTGCCTCAAATCCTGAAGACGATAACCTTTTCTTCTTCCTTGACTTGTTAATGGAATTAGCTTTGGAAATCTACCTTTCATTCGTTCTCTATATTGGGTCGTCTTATCTAGGGTTGTAATAATTTCTGCCATATCAATTGATATGAATGGATTAGTATCAATTAAGAGCTTCAGTTTCTCCTTATTATCCAATCTGTCAGACTCACTATTGGTTTCTATCAAACGATTTAACATGCAGACCTCCTTAGTTGATGTTGGTCTTGAAGATTAGCCAATGCTTTAAGTCAAAAACACGCACAGGGATTTGGAAAGCCTAGCCCCCTTAAAGAATATCAAAGTATGTTTTGCATTCCCCCACTTGACAATTAAGAAAAATCGCTTGAGTTGGTTTCCATAATATGAGATTGAAAGCATGCACACTCTGTGCGTACCACTAACCAAAACGGGCAAGTATGCTCAAACCCTGTTCATCAGAAACGAAAGGAGATTGAACAATGAAAAACAATGTTATCTATCCATTTAAAGAGCGTGATGATTTTTTAAGAGATGTTGTCAAAGAACTTGTACGACTTCGGAAACAACGAAAGTACACCCAAGAAGAATTAAACTACAGGCTTGGTGTTGCGGATAGATTGATAAGCAAATGGGAATGTGGTCTTCGCACCCCTACTTCCTTTAATCTATACTGCTGGGCCGATGCCCTAGATGCAAAGCTGAAAGTGGTTGCTAATGACAACAATAGGCCATCAACTTCCATTGAGCAAAAGGTAGTTATCCCAATTAATGACAATCAAAAATTCTGCTCTAGAGTAGCCTAAAATCAAAAAAGACCCGATTTGATCCATCGGGTCTTTTTTATTTAGGAATGATAGTTTCATTTTGAGCATCATATAAGTACTCAACAACCTTACCTGAAATAATCAATGCTATAGCCTGTTCAACTATAGGCAATGGCGCAAGAAACCACTCTCTAGGTCTGTGTATTCTTCCTTTTTCATCGGTGATTTCTATATCGAGACATGATGAGCCAAAGAAGTTGTGTAAGAGTAATTCTAGTTTTTGAGGGTTCATATTGAAACCCTTCCATCCTGCAACATATTCAACCTCATCCATCAAATAGGTGGGTTCTTTGTGCGCGTTCCTTATACGATCTTCTACATCAGTTCTTGAAAATCCGATTTTGTATAAATGCTTATATGATTGGATTTCTGGTCGCTTGCTTTTGGATTTAAGAACATAGATAAAGCCTGCTTCTTCATCTTCTTCGGTGATCACGCCAAAGTTCTCTAAAAAGCCCTCGTTTAATTCTTCAAAGTTGTCCGTGACTACCCGTCCATTAGCATAGAGGATTTTTTCAACTGACCTTTTGAGCATGTTAGACTCAGTACCATTTTCGAAAATGCAACGTGTTCTACCATCTTCTCTTACTCGTGTCCCGTCAGATTTATAGTGTTCTGTCTGCTCAATTTTTATTTCTTCAAGATAAAAGAGAATGCCGTTGTGAATGTAGTAGCTAGACTCTCTGAGGTTACCTCTATTAAAGTCGATAAGCTTTCGCTTACCTTGAGATAAATCTCTTTGAACAGACTTGAATAAAGGCTCATAATCCTCAAAATTCTTGCACGGCTTACGTCTGGCAACAAAATCAGCTTCAGCACGCTCTACCTCTCTTGGTGTGTGCTTGAAGTCGAATAAACCTTCATCATCACCCCCTAAAATATCAAGGCTCTCAGCACTGCTTAAAAGATCATCAATTGAATTAATCTCTTTCTTTTTAACTCGGTATTCACCTTCAGGCTCATTGATTTCATTCGAAGATGGTAAGAGGTTATGAGTGTCAAATTGCTTTAATGAGGATGCTTTCGATTCATCTTCACGAATATTTTTTAGCCTTGAGTAAAGCTGAAATTCGCTGACATTTGAAATATTTGGCTCAGGCTCTTTGCCTTGTTCAGATACGAACTTGTTGATCTCATCAAATGAACTGACCAAACGATCATCTGCGGTTTGTGCATTTGATTTTTTAGCCTTAATTACCAAAAGGCCTAAAGGGTCATTCTCAAAGATGTCATCAAGTATTTTGTCCTTATCCATTTGCAGAAGCTCGTTTACGTTTTTCTTCTTTCAAATAAATAATGCACTCTGCCATACGCACTTCCAAAGGATCATTTGATGCTATGCTCGGCTCTCGGCTATACATTTTCACGAACTCCTGAACCTTAGGCCAAAGAATTTTTGCTTCCTCAAAATCCATTTTAATGCGTGTTGCTTGAATGGTGTCTTGGATCACTCTCAATACTTTGGTTGTTACCGATTTTGACAATATCTCAAACGCCTTTTGAAATGGGTTGACCTTGTCAATCAAATCAATATGAATGTCATCAATATTGATAAAAGTATCAGCCATTCTAATAAAACGCTTGTCACCAGTTTCTTTGATCTCTCCGTTTTTGATCACGGAATCAACAACTACGTGCTGTCTTATTTCCTCAATCTCTTCTTCTGAAAGTTCAGGGTATTTCACTCGAATGATTTTAGGGATCATCACCTTGTTGATCACTTCAGGGTCAACATTTCCTGGGATGGCCTTCATCATTTGGTCATCTTGAAGAATATTGGCCTTTAGGTCATTCAAATCTGTTTCGAGAATATCTTTAACACGCTTAGAGCTTGGCTCTTTCAACCCTCTGATTTTCATTTCGCCAGGCTTAGCAACATCATCATCAGATTTCTTTGTTTTGAATTTCCAATTCGGTGCTAAAACTTGCTCCATTAAAAGCGAAGCTGTTATTGCTTTCAACATATTGTTGACTGAAAGTTTTACCAGATCATCTGCTGCATCGGGTTGGGCAATCAAGTTTGTAAATTGGGCATGGCTCTTATTGCTACTGTCCCTTGTAGCCCTTCCAATAATTTGAATAATTTCTGTCAATGAGCCTCTATAACCTACCGTTAGGGCGTGTTCACAGAAAGGCCAATCAAAGCCTTCTTTTGCCATACCTAGGGCAATAATCAAATCCATATCATCTATGGACTTAGCTTTTCTTAGGTACTCAACAATCTTATCTCGTTCCCTCGGGTTGTCTTCAACCAAATCTGCCACTTTCAATATTTTACCATCTGAGGCTCTTTTGAGAAAAATGACTCCTGTATCAGGGTCTTGTTTTACTACTGAGCCGATGGCATCTAAAATGAAATCTACTTCATTGTGCTTGTCTTTGGTGGACTCACCTGAATTGACATTTGGAATATGCAGGATAGTCTTTTTGTCTGTATCGAGTACCTCTAAAATAGCACTCATATAACGACCTTGGTAAAAGTGATAGCCAATACCTAGCGACTTTAAAAAGGTGTACCCATTGAGTTGCTCATAGTAGTTATAAGTTACTTTAGTGAATTTAGCCTCGTTTTCAGGAGTAAGCACCGGCACACTATCACCTCTGAAATATGAGCCTGTCATGGCAACAATATGAGCAGATGACTTCTGCATGATGTTTCTTAGAATGTCTCCCAATCTGTTTTCTGCATCGGCAGAAACATGGTGAAATTCATCAATGGCTAAAAGCGTATTGTTGAAAACCTTCTCCTCTAATTCTTCACAGGCGAAGCGTAAAGTAGCATGAGTACAAATAAGAATGCGTTCTTCATTTGCCATGAAGTTTTTAAAAGCCTGCACTTTGCTTTTACTCCCATCACTTCCAGGAGTGCAAAGGTTGTATTCGTCATTTGGCTCCCAATCCGCAAAAAAACCATGAGACTTTAAATCTGTTCTGGCAAAAGAGCTTCCGATTGAACGCTCAGGAACAGCAACAATGACTTTTTTAATTCCTTGATTTTTGAGTTTATCTAAGCCCAAAAACATTAAAGCTCGTGACTTACCTGAGGCAGGGGGCGCTTTAAGCAAAAGATATTGGGCATCTCTGGCCTCAAAAGCCTTTGCCTGCATATCTCGCATGCCCATTGGGTTTGTTTGTGTGCTTTGTCCTGTTTGGTGGTATGGAACTTCTACTATATTAGGCATGGTTTATTGCTTTCTGGTCTTCTTCTGTTTCTCAAACAAAGTATTCTTCTCTTTTTCTTCTTCAATCATCTTTTCATAGAGCTTAAACAAATACTCCAATCGCTCTTCGTCACTCTCGAAGGGTCTACTACGGTAACAGCGTTCAATTGCTTCATCATTTAGTCTGTGAGCCTCTCGAAGTCCATCAGGCATCTTATCTGGATCGTACATTTGAGCTAATGATTTCTCAGAGTGCTTTTCTCTCTCCTCGAGAATCCTAAACACGCATTGTGTGATTTCTTCTTTACGTTGATTTGAGACAGAAGGAAATGGAAAAGTGTTATAAACCAAATCTTTCGCATAACGATATCGGGTTTCAAGTTTCCCTCCAACATTTTCAAGCCATAGCATGTGCATCTTGGATGTAAGCGTACCAAACATCCATGCGTCTGCATCATAAATCACGAATGCAGAATTCGTCACAATTGTATCTGGGCCATAAAAGCCAATTGGTACATACCTGCGATTTTCTGATGACACCCCAGGTATTACAATGGAAGTTGTTTTAGTTTGATGACAATCTCTAAAACGATAAGAATGATTGGCCAATTCTTGAGTCGCTTTATCTGGACTTGATAATCGAGATTGTCTTGTAACTTCTAGTCTTTTGAGAATAAATGGATATTTAGAAAATTCTTCTTTGTCTTTTTCTTCTAACCATAAGCAAAACCTTGAAATTCCTTTTATCAACTCTTGAGAGCCAATAAGACTTTTAACAAAAACGCTACATTCTGGGTGATTTTCTATAAACCAATCTCTCTCTTTTTCAGATAGAATTAATCCACCGCCATCAGTTGCTTGATTACCTTTATAAGCCTCTAAATAAAAAGATAATGGTTTACTTCTAGTTTGAATAATAACGGATGCTCCATCACTGAGATAAGCATTTATGGAATTAACAGTCTTACTTATGCCTTGACTAAATATTTTTTTATGATTTTGATTCTTATTCGCAATGCCTATAATCGCAACTACAACAGCTGCATTTGATTTTGCATTATTTTTCCACTGAAACGATGTGTGAGCAAAATTTATTTCTAATCCATAATTGAAAATTGAAGGCCAAAAGAGTGCCACCTGCTGTCCTTGGTTAATTGAATTAGTCGTAACAAAAGCAAGCCGAGCATTATAGTCTCTAATATATTTTGCCCCTTTAAAAAACCAACAAGCTATATAGTCTAAGTCTCGATATTTTTTTAAGTCTGATGAAAAAACATGGTCCATATCATTCTTTTGATCTAGTCCTTGCATCCTTGCTCCCAGATACGGTGGATTACCTAAAATAAAAATCTCATCGTCATCCTTTTTTGGACAAACATTGTCCCAATCTAATCTACAAGCATTACCGTGAACAATTCTACCAGCTTGCTTTAAAGGTAGAGTTGGGTTAGTTCTTCCGAACTCTCTAAAAAATTCAACATTCATTTGGTGTTCTGCCAGCCAAAGCGAAAGCTGAGCTATCTCATGTGCAAAATCATCGAGTTCTATACCGTAAAACTGTGATAGAGAAATGCCCGAAAGAGCCATTAAACCACCCTCTTTGAAGATTTTCATTTCGAGCCTTCTTAGTTCTTTATAGGCAATGATTAGAAAGTTACCACTTCCACAAGCAGGATCGAATATCTTGATTTTAGCAATTCGGTTAAGCAGTTCGCTCAGCTTCTTTTTATTGCCCTTGGCCTTTTCAAAATCTTCATAGAGATCATTCAAAAACAAAGGCTCAATCACCTTCATAATGTTCGGCACTGAGGTATAGTGCATCCCCAAACCACCTCTATGTTCAGGGGTGATCACTGCCTGAATCATTGATCCAAAAATATCAGGGTTGATCTCAGACCATTGCAATTCGCCACTCTCAATGATAGCTTGGCGTGATCTTCTGGTAAAGATTGGACATTGTATTTTCTGTCTGAAAAGCCCCCCATTTACGTAGGGGAATTCCATCAAGTGAGCAGGAATGTCTTTTCGATCTTTCTTGTCAGTGTTCAGAACTTCAAACAGTCGGTCAAGGTATTCGCCTAGGTCACCGCCATCGGCTTGCGTGTGCGAACTGATAGAATTGGTAAAAAGGCTGTCATCAAAAATATCCGTGTCTTCCGCAAAGAAGCAGAAAAGCAGTCTTGAGAGAAATACGTTTAATCCATGAATAAACTCAGGCGAAGTATCAGGGTTATCCTTTTTGATTTCATCAAAAAGCTTCGCCATTTTCTCTGCAGCTTTTACATCAGCAGGATTCTCATTCTTATGTTGAGCTTTTTCCATTCCTGCCCAAGGCAAGAAGAAAGCATAATGCTTATTCAGTTCATCTAATTTAATATCAAGCTTGTCCTGAGTTTTGATATCAATTGCCAAAAGAGCTTTGTAATCTGTTACAATAATAAAGCGTTGATCGTGTTTGGCTTCTTTGGTCAGTTCTGTAATGGCTAGGTGTAAATCTTGATCATAAACCTCTCTGAACAGAAGCTTCTTTTTCCACGAAATCTCACTCTCTCTTTTAGAAAGGTTCAGGTTGCCTTTCTGGAGTCTTGTAATAGAAGACTTGGGTAAATTATAAGCCAATAGGAGATCATAGATGAAAGTCTCCTTATCAATGGCTTCTACTAGCTTTATAAGATTGGTTTCTATTTGAGTGATGTTCATTATGCGATTCTACAAACAATCTGGTTAAGTTAATACTTATACAGGACTGATTGAGTTTATTAAGTCTTAGCGCTTTAAATACACTCTTTTAACAATTCTAGTTCTTCTTTTTTAGAAGTGAAAACTCTATCAGGCCTCTTTGTCCCATCTTTAAAAAACATTACTTCCGAACCCTTATAGTGCGAATCCGCACTATAGTTAATTCCAAATATTTCGTAATCAACGCCTTTATAAAGGTCTAAAATTGGTGCAACATTATCATAAGAAACAACCCAGTCATGATCTACAATTGATCGAATCTGTAGTGAAAGAGATTCATGATCCTGATGCTTAAAATGATTTTGATATAACCCATCCGCCTTTTCATAATATGGTGGATCGAAGTATATAAAACAGTGTTGAGAAAGCTTTGGAACTTCTTCTGTCAAGAACTCATCAATATGAAGGTTGTAAACATTAATCCTAGAAGAATACAGTCCAATTTTTCGAATTCTCTTAATAAGATTATCTTTTTTGAACCTAGCATCTATCTTGTAGTTTCCATCTTGATTTATACCTCCAATGACCCCGGCCTTTAATATCCCTGAACGATTAGTTCGATTCAGGTAAAACGCTCTAAAACCCAGCTCTAATTCAGATAATCCTTCAGGATTAGAATACTCTTCTCTAAACCTAAGCCATGTTTCAATGTTAACCGGTGTCTTCTGTATTAATTCACATAGTTGATCATTGCTACATTTAACAGAGTTCCAAAATGAATAGACACCAATATCCAGATCATTGATGTGTATGTCTCTAACATATTCAGAAAGTAACAATGATAAAGCGACACCTGATCCTCCAGCAAAAGGCTCAATGTAATCTGACCCGATCAGCTCGTTTTGCTCAATTACTTTTTTTAAATACCTAGAGAGTTTATTTTTCCCTCCGGGATATCTTAAAGGTGAAAAATTATCCATTTACACCTCGATTTGGAGAACTAAGGCGGTCGCACATTGCCTTGAAAAAAGGATGAAGCCTGTCCCATGTGGTAATAACCTCTGACGAAGAAGGTAATTCATTGGCTTCATGAATATAGCTATGCAAGGCATCGGTGGTATGAATTCTATCCTTTACGCCATTCCCTAACTCTCTAGCATATTTCAATCCGCTTATGCGGTTATTAGGATCGATATAATTCACTGCCGTCTTCACCTTCTCTTGAAGCTTAACATCAAAATCTTTCCAATCTCTGCTTCTTGATGGGTTAGGACTGGGACATGGGATAGACATCTCTTCAAGAAAAATCATCGTTAATTTTTCCAAAAATACCCTAATCATAACAGAAGAGCAATGCTTATATGTTTCAACAGGTAGTTTGGCCAATTCTACATAAAAGTTATGCATTTGATTATGAGCGATTTTCAGCCCCTTATCTGCTAATTTTTTCCTTTGCCTTTTTCTAGGAGCGGTCGGTTGAGTTGAGGTAGAATTTCCACCATTGTTTCCTTGACTTGAATTATTTGTTTGATCGTTGTTAGATGAGTTCGATGTTTCACCACTTTCATTTGTGCCAGAACTACTGTTTTGTTGTTCATCTTTTTGTGTTTCAGCTTTCGCACCTAAATCTAAAAAAGATTCTAAGAACGCTTTTCTATCAGAATCCAATTCAACGGTTGTGGTATTGAATTGAGAATCAATGATGGCCTCAAATATTGCTACTAATAAAGTAGCACCTACTTCTAAGTCATCATTCTCAAAATTTACAGAGCCATCTCGATTAATATTAACTCCTAGAAGCTCTTTGATATACTTTGAACCGAAAACCCTTTCAGCAACTGAGGACTTATCTTCCAATCCCGACAATATATAACCACAGTCATACCCGTGATTTGATAAGAATGAAACAGCCGCATACCAGCGATCATAAATCCCTTCTTCTGCATCGCTTCTAGACCTGGCAATTGGATCCCATTCTTTGGTGCCAGCCCCTCCCATTCCCCTATAATGCTTTCTCTTAATCCAAATTTGAGCATCCTCTGGAGTTAGTTCTACACACTCAACCTGCTTCAAGGGATTTTGTAAAAACTTCTCACTCAATTTTTTAAACCCATTGGCCTCTGGTAAGCCTTCTGCTAACTGTGGGTTCATTAATGTTTTAAGAGCCGTTATCCTTCTGTTTCCTTCAAAGACTATGTACCGATTACCCTGCCTATTATCTTTGTATATTATCAATTTAGATGAGGGGTCTAGTCTATTGCCTAAGTTGACAATATCCTTGGCTAAATCAAATACTTCGTGTTTGGGATGAAGCATTTCTCTAATAGCTAATAGCTCTCCACTAACTACATTATGACGTTTATTTTTGGGGTCTAAAAATATTGAAGCAATATCATAATACCCAGAGGTAAGACTGTTTAATTCCATGTGGTGTCCTTAATCAAAATTTCAGGTCATTTAAATTTTAGAAAGATCGAGGCCACTTACCAAATCGGTTTCTTCTTGAAGCATAAACTCCAAAAGGTCGATTAAGTTATCACAAATAGCCTTAGCATCCGAGGGTACAGCTCCAACTCTATAGTTATGAATAACCTGATGTTGGCGTTGCAAGTCAAAATTCTCAAACGCCTTCTTGATCCCTGTGTTCACTATTAACTCAGTAAAACACTTTTTTAACTCGTCAAAATCGGTATATGCCCTACGATTACCCTTCTTATCAAAAAAGGCAAGCCTAAAATAATTATGGTTAGATAAAGGTTTACCATTTGTCTGATGAGTGTTTTCAATAATATACTTCAAACAACACTCAAAAGTAACCCTGGTCAAGGCAACTTTGGCATTAGCAAAATTATCTTGGCTCAGATCATAACACTCCTTTATCAACCGTTCGAGTGATGAAGGAATACCTTTTCTAGTGTAACTTGGGCGATGCTTAACACTTTTCCTTTTAGGGGTAGGTGGGGCAGGTGGCTGACTTGGCGGTGAAGGCTGCCCTGAAGCTGGATTTTTGGGGTTATTGTCCTCTCTTGGTTTGCTGTCCCGCTGTTCACCACCATCTTCATCCTCATCTTCATCCCCTTGCGTAGGAGGAAAACCATAAGGAGAAAGTTTATTTAAAAATGCCTCTTGTTGAGTATCAATATCTCGAGAAGTCGTTTCCGGATGATCATTTAGGTAGGCAACCATCGCCTTAATATAGGAGGTAAAAAGGTCTCCATCTTTTATTATTACCTCATTCGTTGATTTACTCTTGAAGCTATAACCACAACGATTTTTATATCTGAACAGTCTTTCAAAGATAATCGTTTTACCGCCAGATTTCCCCTTGCCACTTCGCAGTAGCTTTTTAAAATCTTCTGAGCTTATATTGACCGCCTCATAATAGAAACTTGCAAGCTTGATCAAGTCCCGAGGAGTTGAGTCATACTCAACCATAGACTCCAAAGAGGTGCCAGATGAAAAGAGCCTATGGATTTCTATAGCTTTGGCAATTCTTCCCCATTGACGAAAAAGGTTACTAGTATGTTCCTGCCTTATACGCTCATTTAAATCACTCTCATTGTGATAAACCAGCACAGGAAGCTTCTCTAACTTTATCTTCTTTATATCTCCCAATCCATATTTCGATGGGTACTGCAAAGCTTTAACCGCGGCACATCTCCTGTTTCCGTCCTTGACTATATAGTTCTTGCCTTCTTTTAGAACCCAAAGAGGTCTATCAGGATAAAATTCATTGGCCTTGGATATTGCTTTTGCAATGTCCTCAGCAGATTCATTATAAAGCAAATAGTCAATAACATCTTCTTCTTTCTCGCTACCACTATAAAGCTCGGCAAATCGTGGATTTTCTTTATCAAGAATCAAATTATCAAGATGTATGGTCTTTGGGGTTGATTTCATACTACTACCTCTTGTCTACTTAAAATTTGAATTGTAAAACCGAATACTAGAAGAACCTACCACCCAACAACTACCCACTAAGCTTAGCTAATTTTAAAATAAAATCAATGGCGTGATAACCTTGTGTGCTACAATCAAAAAGTATCTTAAATCAATAAAACTGATTTTAAAACTACAACTTTTTTTCTGAAAATTCATGCCTGACCTAGAGGCTGTTCAGCTTTAGTTTAAGTGATTTTGATAAGAGAAATTTACTCTTTGCTCAATTCCGAATATAATCAAGAGATTTTAATTTGGTCACGATAGTGAAGGTGCTTTGGTAATCTGAGCATTAATCTCATCTAGTATTTTTTCTTGGATCATCTGACTATAATGCTTTTCTGTGATCTCAACACTTGAGTGACCAAGACCTGATGATATTTTCCGAATATCAATCCCCATTTTTAACCCAAGATTTGTCCAAGTATCTCGGGGTGTATAGGTGGATAGGTTTTTCTCTATCCCTAAATCAACAGCAATGCGCTTGATATTATCATTGAACCATGACAGCTTGCCTTTTTTTGTTTTGAAGATAGCTTCTCCTACTCGGTCTTCGGAAATGATTGGAAAGATATAGTTATCAGGTTTTTTATCTTGAGCATAATACTCAATGATTTTCAAATTTTCAGGGCTTTGCTTGATAGAGAAATTATCTTCCCGCTCTGTTTTCTTTCTTGTATAGCTAAAGCGTTTGCCGTCAAACTGATTGACCTTTGCCAATACCACGTCATATATCTAGTATGTCCGCCAACCAAATGACCTTCAATATATTTCAAATAGAAATAATATCAACCAAATCTGTTAAATCAAATATAGCTCATTAAAAAAGTATCTTATTTGATTGATTTATTGGGTTGTGAAAAGCACCTTTTTTTACACGCAAAAAGCACGCAAAAGGTCATAAAAAAAGAGAGCTACTTTCGTAACTCTCTGATTTTCAGAGCCTCCTATCGGGATCGAACCAATGACCTACTGATTACAAGTCAGTTGCTCTACCAGCTGAGCTAAGGAGGCAATACTATTTTCGGTTACTCAATGGCTAGTAAACTAGCGATTTCTAAGGAGGTTCCGAGGTGCTTTTCGTTCAAAGCGAGTGCAAATATAGGCCTCTGTTTTTATAATGCAAAAGCGTTCTAAACTTTTTTGATAAAAAAATCAGATTGCCTTAAAATCACATGCTACGCACCATTTTAAGTTGTTTTTTCAAGTGATCTATTTCTTCTTTTGCCTTCTCTATTTTCTCATCAAACTCAGCTTTCAGCTTATCGGCAGTTTTAGAATTAGCAAAGAATGAAAGATTGTTATTCCAAAGTGAAATGTTGTCTTCAATCTCTTGAATTTGTCTACGCAGCTCCCCTTCTTTCTTGTTTAATTTTCGGTCTGCATTCGGCCCATTTTGTAAGCCGCCAAGCTCCACCTTAATCATCAACTGCTCTTCTTCCTGTCCTTCTACGTCAAGCCCCTTCACATACTTGGCAAGTGCCTCAGAATACTTATGTTCAATAGACTTCATTGCTCCTCTTGGCACAAAGCCTACCGCCTGCCACATGGCCAAGAATTCATCCATTTCCTTTTCAGAACCTGTACCTTTATCGGCAGCATCTAGAATTGATTGAATGATGGCTTCTTTTTTCTTAAGGTTTTCTGCGTATTCAGAGTCTGCCTTGCTCAAGTTTGCTCTTCTGTTATTAAAGAATGCATCGCAAGCGGCTTTAAATTTCTCGTAAATTGAGTTTCTCACCTTCTCAGGCACAGGCCCAATATCTCTCCACTGTTGCTGCAGCGTCTTTAATTTATTTGCAGTCGAATCCCAATCCGTACTTTCTTGCAACTCAATGGCTTTTTGAATCAAGGCTTCTTTCTTTTCTAAGTTCTCTTGGCGCATGCCTTCCAACTTCTTAAAGAAATCATTCTTGTTACTAAAGAATTTCTTGAAATCGCCCCAGAAGATTTTGTTCACTTCTTTGGCATGCTCTCTTGGCAAACCACCAATGGCATCCCATTTTTTCTGTAAGGCCAAAATCTCTTTGGTCTTGGCATTCCATTTATTGATGCGATCTGAATCAAACTCTGTAAAGGCTTTTAGTTCAGCAGCAAGTACTTTTTTCTTTTCAAGGTTTTCGTTCAGCTCACCTTTAAGGCTATCCAAATATTCCTTTCGCTTATGGTAAACCTTATCCGAAGCGGCTTTAAAACGCTGCCAAAGCTCTTCTTGTACTTCTTTTGGCACAGGGCCAATATTTTTATACTCCTCATGGAATTCATTCAACTGAATGATGGCATCCTTGAGGTTATCCATTTGGTCAAGTGCTTCAGCTTTTACACAAAGCTCTGTTTTGGCCTCTTGGTTTTTCTTTCTATCTAGTTCTTTAAGTTCAAAAAGGATGTGGCGGTTATTGTAGAACCTATCGATAAGGGCATTGTAATTGGCCCAAAGTGTTCTGTTATGTTGGTTTGGTACCTGCCCTACCTTTTTCCATTCTTCCTGGATTTCTTTAATTGGGTTTAAGCTAGTGGTTGCTTCTTCATCCACCAACTCTCTCAATTTGTCCAGAAGCTCAGTTTTCTTCTGTAAGTTCTTTTCTTTGTTCGCCTCGCGTTCTTTATAGTAAGTATGCTTTTTGTCCTTGATCAGGCGCAAAGAAGCATCAAAGCGATTGTATAATCTATCGTGACGATACTCAAAGTCGGCCTCTTCACCTCCATCGGCAATGAATTTATCTAAAGCTTCCTGACGAGCTGCATCTTCGGTTTCTTGAAATAACGGCTCAATTTGGGCAAGAATAGCGTCTATTTTTTTAAAGTTATTCTCAGAAGTTAATTCTTCAATTACTTCTGTGAGCTGCTCTCTGGTATGATTTGAATAATCGATAACTTGATGATCTTCCTCATCATCGTGATCATGTTCCTCTTCCGTATCAACATCTTCTGCTTCTTCCGAAGTAACAGCAACATCTGAAGCATGAGCTTCCTCAGTCTCAGCAATTACTGGTTCTTCAGCCTGACCTGGAGCCTCTTCTACTGGTGTAGTTTCCTCAACCGTAGCTTCTTGTGGAACATCAACTTCGGGCTTAACTTCTTCAACGGGCGTTACCACCTCTTCAACAGCTTTATTTTCAACTGTTTCAGATACTGATTCCGTTTGAGGTGTTTCTAAATTTTCGGTATTCTTATCAGCATTCGAATTTTCGATATTCTGATCACCTGACTGCATACTCTTTTCTTCACTCATAAATTCTAATCGACCTAGAGGTCGCTCCGTAACAAACCAAAGTTAACAAAACTATTAATTCAAACGCGGGTCTGCGGGGTAATTTGAGAACACTTTATACTTTCCGCCCATTTCATTCAAGATAGACTTCCACAATTCGTCTTCATTTAGGTCAAAAATCTGGCGGGTAGTGGCTTTGGGCTTTACAAACCACGATTGACTATCCAACTCTTTTCTCAGTTGTCCTTTGGACCAGCCTGAATAACCTAAAAAGAATTTGATTTCATTCTCACCTACCTGACCATTGGTAATCATGGATTTTATTTGCTCATAGTTTCCAGACCAAAACAATCCGTCCCCTATTTCTATTGCTCCTTCTACTGGAGTTTGAATTCTATGGACATAATGAAGTGTATTTTGTTCAACAGGCCCTCCAAGGTTCAAACGGCCATTAAAGCCATTCAAATGAAAACTGTCATTCATTACTTCATCCAAAAGTAAGTCCGTCATTTTATTCACCACTAAGCCAAAAGTGCCCTCTTCTCCATTTTCGCAAACTAAAATTACCGTGCGATCAAAATTGGGGTCATGCAGAAAAGGTTCGGAGATCAGAAGATCTCCGTTTTGTGGGTCGGGAATATTTTTATCGTATTCTAATCGCATTGCTGTGAGTTTTGAATTTATAGAACGAATTTTGGAATGCCTAATTTAGAAAACAAAGATTCGTCCTTAGGCTGTTATATTTGCAAGAACAGAAGTTTTCTCTATGACCAACATTGCCGATTTAAGACAGGAGTATACCAAAGCTAGTTTGGATTTGGATACTATTGCCCCTTCTCCGTTTACTCAATTCAGAAAGTGGTTTGATGAAGCGGTTAAAAGTGAAGTTTTAGAGCCTAACGCTTTTGTATTGAGCACTGTAGCTGAAGGCGGAAAGCCCTTTCAGCGTACGGTTTTAATGAAAGCTTTGGATGATACTGGAGTGGTTTTTTATACCAATTACAAGAGTAGAAAGGCGCAACAGATTGATGCTAACCCTTATGTATCGGTTCTTTTTCCTTGGTATGCGCTAGAAAGACAGGTGGCGATCACGGGAAGAATTGAGAAAGTAACCAAAATGGAGTCTTTGGCTTACTTTACCTCTCGGCCTTTCGGCAGCCAACTGGGTGCTTGGGTTTCGCACCAAAGCCAAGTGATTAAGTCGAGAAGTATTTTGGAAATGAAGCTTCAGGAAATGAAAGCCAAATTTATGGACGGAAAAGTGCCTCTTCCCGATTTCTGGGGTGGCTACCGTATTATTCCAGAAACTTTCGAGTTTTGGCAAGGACGCCAAAGCAGGCTGCACGATAGAATCATGTATCAGAAATTAGACAACGAAAACTGGTCCACTTTTAGAATGGCGCCTTGATTTAAAATAATTTTAGTCGCTCCTATTATTATTCAACAGTTTATACTCACCTTTATTTGAAAGATTAGCACCGCTATTCAATAGCGCATTTGGGAGGTTTCCTGCATCAATCAATTACACTTAACCTAATGATTATGAGCCGAAACATCCTTTGTCTATTCTGTGTTCTTCTTTTTTCTTTTAGCACAGTAGCTCCAGCACAATCAAACAGCTATCCTCAAATCCAAAAGCTCTTAAATCAAACTAAGGGTCAGCGGCTTATAAAGGATATGTTTGAAAATGAGAGTTTAGTAAGTCAGTCCATCACTGTCAACTCTTTTACTATTGTAAAAAAAGACAAAGATTTAGGCCAATTAGAAACCCGATACTATGATGTGCCGTGGGAAGATAAATTTCGCGTTGGATGCGCTGATGTGAAGCACAACAAAAAATTAATCGAATGTGATTTCTATTTTGAAAAGGACTTTAAATATACATTAAAGTGGCTCAATGATAATGATGAAGCCACGGAACATAAGACATCTATCATTAGTGTTTACTTGATAAAAAAAGACAAGAACAGAGATGAGTTCTTTGACCAAATAAGGCCGTTTCGATCAAATTAACAGCATTTCATTGGGTAATGAGGTTGTTTTAGTACTTCCTAAAGTAAGTCAAAAACATCTCCTACTCCTGTCATTCGCTCGACATTAAAACCTTCACCGTATTGCACTCCAATTTCATGACCGTAATGGATGGCTCTGGCTTCTACCATTTTCATAAATTCGGGAGAAGAAATGTAGGTATTAGTTTCGTTGCTATTCGGATCGAAGAACTGTGAAGTAAAGGCCCTGATAGAAGCAATCTTCTTTTCCCAAACTTCAGAAACATCCACCACAAAATTTGGCTGTGACGGAATGCTTTGGATATAATGATATACTACTTTCGGTCGCCAAGCGGCTTGCTCAACACCGTCAATTTCTGTCTTAACATTCTTTAAACCAGCAAGAAAGCAAGCTTCTTTAGACAATTGAGATGCTCTTCCGTGATCTGAATGTCTATCATCAAAAGCATTGGCCAAAACGATTTCTGGTTGATACTTCCTGATCATTTTAATCACTTCTAGCTGGTGTTCTTCATCATTTTTAAAGAAACCATCGCGAAAGCCTAAATTTTCTCTTGCGCTCAAACCTAAAATCTCAGCCGATTTATTTGCCTCTTGTTGCCTTATTTCTGGTGTACCACGTGTTCCCAATTCACCTCTTGTAAAATCTACAATGCCTGCTTTTTTACCGTTAAGAATTGCTTTAAGTAATGTGCCAGAACATGAAAGTTCAACATCATCAGGGTGGGCAGCGAGGGCAAGAATATCTAACTTCATAATCTTTAAAATAATAAGAGGGATTGACCAAACTCAAACCCTCTTTATCAATTCATTTTTATCCTTTTGCCTCTTCTAGCTCTTCTTCTTTCGCAGTCAAGAATCGCTCCGCATCTAAAGCTCCCATACAACCAGTACCAGCAGCGGTTACAGCTTGACGATACACTCTGTCCGCAGCATCGCCAGTAGCAAACACTCCTTCAATATTGGTTTTAGACGTTCCAGGAATCACTTTCAAGTAACCTGTTTCGTCCATATCAAGGAAGCCTTTAAAAATATCGGTGTTTGGCTTATGACCAATGGCCACAAAGAAACCTTTGATATCAATCTCTTTCTTTTCTCCAGTTTGGTTATTTACTACCCTTACACCTGTTACACCAGTATCATCGCCCAAAACTTCTTCTGCTTCGGTATTCCAGTGTACTTCAATGTTTTTAGTATTTAATACACGCTTCTGCATGATTTTAGACGCTCTCATTTCGTCTCTTCTTACAAAAAGGTGCACTTTCGGGCAAATATTGGCCAAGTAAGTAGCTTCTTCGGCAGCAGTATCACCCGCTCCAACAACCGCTACATCCATTCCTTTGTAGAAAAATCCATCGCATACTGCGCAGGCAGACACACCTTTATTTGCATAAGTTTTTTCTGATTCTAAACCTAAGTATTTTGCAGTAGCACCTGTAGCTATAATTACAGCATCAGCAGTTATCAAATGTTTGCCTTCATCGATCCAAACTTTATGAGGGTAGCCAGAAAAATCAACTTTTGTAGCTAAACCATAACGGACATCGGTATTGAATCTTTCTGCCTGTTTTTGAAAATCGATCATCATTTGAGGTCCATTCACTCCTTCTGGGTAACCAGGATAATTCTCCACATCGTTTGTAGTGGTAAGTTGGCCGCCCGGTTCGCCACCCGTGTATAAAACTGGGTTTAAACCTGCTCTAGAAGCATAAATGGCTGCAGTATAACCTGCAGGACCCGAACCAATGATTAATACTTTTACTTTTTCTTCAGTCATTTTTTTGTTGCTTGATTTTCAAAACTAAACGATTAACAGCACTTGGGCAATCCTTGTTCCCTAGTCCAAATAAAAAAGGTCTCCTTCTCAAGAGACCTTTAAAATAATGTATGTTCTACTTAACCCAAATAAGGTTTCAAAGCTTTACTTCGCGATGTATGTCTCAATCTTCTGATTGCCTTCTCTTTGATCTGACGAACTCTTTCTCTAGTCAAATTGAATTTCTCACCAATTTCCTCTAGGGTCATTGAGTGCTCTCCATTCAATCCAAAATAAAGTGAAATCACGTCCGCCTCTCTTTGAGTAAGTGTTGAAAGTGCTCTTTGAACTTCTCTTCTCAATGAATCATTCATCAAACCAGTATCTGGCTTTTCATCCATGTCATTTTCGAGAACGTCCAAAAGACTGTTTTCTTCACCTTGAACAAATGGAGCATCCATTGATACGTGACGACCTGAAATTTTCATGGTGTCAACGATTTCATTGGTAGTTACCTCCAATACTTCTGCAAGTTCATCTGGAGATGGCTCACGTTCGAATTTTTGTTCTAACTCAGAAAAAGTTTTTGAGATTTTATTTAATGAACCTACTCTGTTCAATGGCAACCTTACAATTCTAGATTGTTCGGCAAGTGCCTGAAGAATAGATTGACGAATCCACCAAACGGCATAAGAAATAAACTTAAAACCTCTAGTTTCATCAAACCTTTGTGCTGCTTTAATCAAGCCAAGGTTACCCTCGTTAATTAAATCGCCCAAAGAAAGTCCTTGGTTCTGATATTGTTTAGCTACCGAAACCACAAACCTCAAGTTTGCTTTAGTAAGCTTCTCCAACGCCAACTGATCTCCTTCACGTATTCTCTGAGCAAGCGTTACTTCCTCATCGGGAGTCAAAAGATCTACCTTACCGATTTCCTGTAAGTATTTGTCTAGAGATTGAGACTCTCTATTCGTTATCTGCTTACTAATCTTAAGCTGTCTCATTCAATTAATTGTGATTTAAAACTGTGACAAGAAACTAAACATCATGGAATCTATGAAAAGTTCCTCTATTAATAACACCTTTATACTGCTTTAGTTAATTAATCTTTTGCAGGTTTTGGTAGAAGTGCCTTTCTAGACAATCTAAATTTCCCTGTTTTCTTATCAACTTCAACAAGCTTAACGGTAATCTCTTCTCCTACTTCCATCAAACCGTCCATTTTTTCAACGCGCTCCCATTTGATTTCAGAAATATGAAGTAAACCGTCTTTACCAGGCATAAACTCAACAAATGCACCAAATGGCATAATTGATTTTACTTTACCTTCGTAAGTCTCGCCAACTTCAGGAATAGCCACTATGGCTTTAATTCTAGCTAAAGCAGCGTTCATAACTTCTTTGTTTTCAGCAAAAACTGTAACAACTCCGTTATTAGCTTCTTCTTCAATAATAACAGTTGCTCCTGTTTCTTTCTGGATTTCTTGAACTACTTTTCCACCAGGTCCGATTACCGCACCGATTTGGTCTTTACCAATGATCACCTTCTCACTTCTAGGAACATGAGGCTTGTAATCTTCTCTTGATGTGGCAAGGGTTTTCTTCATTTCGTTAAGAATATGAAGTCTACCTTCTCTTGCTTGGTTCAAAGCTTTTTCAAGTACTTCGTAAGAAAGGCCATCTACTTTAATGTCCATTTGACAAGCAGTGATTCCTTTTTCAGTACCTGTTACTTTAAAGTCCATATCTCCTAAGTGATCTTCATCACCCAAAATATCAGAAAGGATAGCGTATTTTCCACTTTCAGCATCAGAGATCATCCCCATTGCTATACCTGAAACTGGGCCAGAAATCTGAACACCTGTATCCATTAAGGATAATGATCCAGCACAAACTGTTGCCATTGATGACGAACCGTTTGACTCAAGGATGTCAGACACTAAACGAATAGTATATGGGTTTTTGTCAGAAGAAGGCAATACTTTTTTCAATGCACGCATTGCTAAG
The DNA here is from genome assembly GCF_963973945.1 of uncultured Roseivirga sp. Taxonomy (GTDB): domain Bacteria; phylum Bacteroidota; class Bacteroidia; order Cytophagales; family Cyclobacteriaceae; genus Roseivirga. Next base: position 181,338 of record NZ_CAXBBV010000004.1, on the reverse strand, counting down.
TTACCATGTCCTACTTCTCTTCTACCTGGACCTCTATTTGGCCTTACTTCACCCGTTGAAAAACCAGGGAAGTTATAGTGTAGAATGAATTTGTTTGTGCCATGTTCTGTAGCACCATCAATCATTTGCTCATCAAGCTTAGTACCTAATGTACAAGAAGTTAATGATTGTGTTTCACCTCTAGTGAATACTGCAGAACCGTGGGCAGAAGGTAAGTAATCAACCTCAGACCAAATTTGTCTGATTTCATTGAATTCTCTACCGTCAAGTCTTTTGCTTGAATCTAAAACGAAGTTTCTAGCAGCGGCTTTGTGTATTTTCTTAAAGTATTGGCTAATCAAGAAAGAATCATATTCGTGATCTTCAGGAAGTGCATCTACCCATTCTGTTTTGATGTCTTTTACATCACTGCTTCGAATTGATTTATCAGCAGTTTGTTTTGCTACTGAGGCATAAAGCTTATCATAAAGATCAGACTTCATTTTTTCATAAAGCAATTCATCATTGTTTTCATGAGAATATTCGCGCTTTTCAGTTTTACCTGCTTCAACAGCTAATTCTATCTGTGCTTGGCACTGGATTTTAATGGCATCATGAGCAATTTTCATTGCTTCAAGCATGTCGGCTTCAGAGACTTCGCTCATTTCACCTTCTACCATCATAATATTATTGATATCGGCAGCTACAATAATCTCAAGTTCAGATGCTTCAGCAACTTCCTTACTTGGGTTTAATTTGAACTGACCTTCGTGTTTTACTACTCTTATTTCTGAAATAGGCCCATTAAAAGGAATGTCAGAAACAGAAAGTGCGGCAGAAGCAGCAAGCGCAGCAAGTGCATCTGGTTGTACGTCTTTATCGTATGAAATCATCGAGATCATTACCTGCGTATCGGCATGGTAATCATCTGGAAAAAGAGGACGAAGGGCTCTGTCTACCAAACGGCAAATCAATACTTCGTGATCAGAAAGCCTACCTTCTCTTTTCAAAAATCCACCAGGGATTTTACCAGCAGCGGCAAATTTTTCTTGATAGTCGACAGAGAGAGGAAGAAAGTCGACATTTTCTTTAGCATCTTGAGCAGATACTACTGTGGCGAGCAACATGGTGTCACCCATTCTTACTACAGCCGAACCATCGGCTTGTTTCGCTAGCTTACCCGTTTCAATCGTTATGATTTGACCATCAGGCATTTTGATGGTTTTAGTTATTACATTCAGCATAAAATATTTTTTGTGTAGTACAGCGCGGGGAGATCAAAAACAACCAGCAGTATGCGAAATAAGTAAAGAAGGGAATCCACAATGAACTCCCTTCTTTTTAATTAGTTGTATTACTTACGTAAGTTCAATTCAGCGATGATTGCTCTATATCTTTCAATGTCAATCTTGATAAGATAATCTAGTAATCTTCTTCTTTTACCTACTAACTTAAGTAATCCAGTTCTTGAAGAGTGATCTTTTCTATTACTCTTTAAGTGCTCTGTAAGGTGGTTGATACGGTAGGTAAAAAGAGCAATTTGAGACTCAGGAGAACCTGTATCTTTTTTTGCCTTTAACCGACCATGATTCTCAAACAACTCAACTTTCTTTTCGCTTGATAAATACATGCTTAGCTAAAATTTGATAATTAAAATTTAAAAACAGCCGCAAAGATAATTTATACCCGACTAGTAAACAAGTTAGGCCGTTTTTAATTGCTTCTTCTTTGTGAAGTACTTTTTTATTTTCTCCAACCAAACGGCATAAAAATCAGCTTCAAACAAACGAGCGTCTTTACTGGCCTGACGCAAAAAGAAAAGACCGAATGGCAACAGTATGAGATTGGCCATCCACATAGCAAATAGAGGGTCTACCACTCCTTGCTTCCCCCATTTATCGCCCATGGTATTTAAGGTATAATAGATTAAAAAGAAGATTACCGATATGATAACTGGCAGCCCAAGCCCTCCTTTTTTAATAATGGCTCCAATGGGAGCGCCAATTAAAAACATTACTAGGCATGCAAAAGATCTTGAAATTTGTTGCGCTCTGGTAACCTTAAATTTATTTTTATCTCTTTGAACAGTAGCTAGAGTACTAATGTTCGCTTTAATGGTGGCGTTACTTGATCGGGCACTATTTAGAGCCGTAGCATAAATATTCATTTTCTTTGCTCTAGTGTTGTAAAATGCTTCTATTTCATCAACGAGTTCATCATCTGTCATTACAACACCTTTCACCTTAGTTTCGGTTGTTACGCTAGGAGCAACTGGCGTTTGCATAAAAGCAACCTCTGGAAGTTCATCTACAGGAAGGTCTCTTGACTCTAAAGTTATCTCTTCCACTCCGTGATTGACTAAACTCTCAAGCTCAGCAGCTTTCGGCTTTTTCCTTGTTGTTCTAAGTGAATCATAAAAGCTGAGCTCTTTTTCTACTTGTTCAGGAATATCCACTTCTCTCAACATATGGTAGCTAAACTTCCCTCCTATCTGTCTGAAAAGTGTTTTCTTACTTCTCAAAATATCCAAACTCATAGAGTCTACCCCAACTTTTAAATCTCCTCTGGTTTGCACTAACCTACTTCTACTAAAGGCATTTTGATCTGTTTCGCCCATATCAAATGAAGAAAGATCAAATCTTATTATGCTTTTACTAAAGCGGTTTCTTACAAACTGTCCTCCATCAATTTTTTGATCATACTTCTCGTTACTCCCTTCGTCATACTTAATTCCACTATAAAGCTCTAAAGCCAAATACCTCTGGTTCATAAAGGTGTACATACGACCAGAGTCTGCCAGAATCACTTCTTTATTACCTCTTTTACTTCGATTAGTATGGTCATATATGATGATGTCGAGAAGTCGTTCATCGTCAATTTTTTTATTCACCTTAATGCTGTAGCCCGGAATTCCATTGTAAAAAACCCCCTCTCTTATATCTAAAGCAGGCTTTTTAGATCGCATATCCCAAAGAAGGCTATAAGTTTTGAGGTTGGTCTTAGGTACCAATTCAGTGTTGAAATAGTATGTAAACCCTGTAAGAAAAAGGACAAAGACAAAAATGGGAGCTAAAGATCGCACCAAGGATATGCCAGAACTCTTAACCGCAGTAAGTTCTGAGTGCTCTCCTAAATTACCAAAGGTCATAATTGCACTAAGAAGAACTGCTAAAGGAAAAGCATCAGGGGAAGCAGATATTGAAAAATAGGTGATCAGTTCAGCAAACACCGAAAACTCTAGCCCCTTGCCCATAATTTGATCAAAGTACTTTAGTAAAGTGACCAAAAGCAGTATGAAATCTACAACGATTAGGGTAAGTAAAAATGGCCCAATGAAAGAGCCAAACACCAATTTATCAATCTTCTTCATTCCTCGCAATCTCAGGCCTTGTTCACAAAGATCATGCCTTGCAGGACTAAAACCAAATATAGAACCAATACTAAGGGATTAACCTCCAATAATCTCCTTCAGGTTATGGACAGTATTCTCCCAAAGGTCTTGTTGTTCTTCTGGATCGTCTATATCAGAGTAGTCTGTGATTTGAATAAATACTGATTGTGTTAGTTCTCCTATCATTAACCTTAGCTCGATGTAAGAAGGATCTTCTTCGTCTTCTTCCGTTTCTGGAACAAATTCGAATTTCACAAAATGATTGGTTTTTTGAGAAGCCTTTGTTGCCTTATGCTCCTCTCCATCCCACAGAAAACTGTAAACTTTATCTTCATTAATATTCACATCTTCAGCAAACCATTGCGCCAGCCCACTTGCGGTACTCAAATACGGGAAAAGTATTTTTTGAGACGCATTCACTTCAAACTCTGTTACAAACTTATTCTTTGGCATATTGAAAAACTTATTTCGATAATATAGAACTAATATGGGAATACCACAAACTAAAAAGTTGACAAAGGAAATTAAGCTGGTTCAGCATTAATTAGCTTCACTTCTGGGTGGTAAAAATACCCGTTTTTAGGTTATCGAAAATCATTGATAAAAGTTGTGCAAAATTCTTCAATTCCTATTGCATTTTCTTTGCTCTAATTCGTATGTTTGCACTCCAATTTTGAAGGCGAGGTAGCTCAGTTGGTTAGAGCGCAGGATTCATAACCCTGAGGTCACGGGTTCAACTCCCGTCCTCGCTACAAAAAAGCCCAGTTCATTTATGAGCTGGGCTTTATTTTTTTCATGTCCGCAATGGCAATTCTTAATAAAAATTGGGCAATAAAAAACCCCAGCCTTAGCTGAGGTCTCTCACTCTATATATTTTACGGAGTTTACTATTTTACTTTTTCCACAATCGCTTTGAAAGCTTCTGGGTGATTCATAGCCAAATCGGCTAAAACTTTACGGTTAAGCTCAATGCCTGACTTACCAATAGCTCCCATTAATTGAGAGTATGACATTCCGTGCAATCTTGCACCTGCATTGATTCTTTGAATCCAAAGTTTTCTAAACTCTCTTTTCTTTGCTTTTCTGTCTCTGTATGCATACTGAAGACCTTTCTCAATTTGGTTCTTCGCTACTGTCCATACATTCTTTTTTCTACCAAAATAACCCTTGGCTAATTTTAGTATTCTTTTTCTTTTTGCTCTTGACGCTACCGCGTTTACTGATCTTGGCATAATTTTGATTTTTTTGATCCTTGGCGCCTCATTTAACTGAGTACTTAAAACCAAACATCTGGTGAAACAATAACCTTAATGGTTTCTTAAATGTTGAGCATCGCTTTAACGTTTTTCTCATCAGACTTGTGCACTAGTGCCATGTCAGTAAGATTACGTTTTTGCTTCGTTTCTTTCTTGGTTAGGATGTGGCTTTTGAAAGCATGCTTTCTTTTGATCTTACCAGTCCCAGTCAATTTGAAACGCTTTTTAGCTCCTGATTTAGTTTTTGCTTTAGGCATTTTAAATTTATTTAATAAATATTGGTTCTACTTTTTTATTGCTTTAGGAGTAAGGTAAAGAAACATTCTTTTTCCTTCCAACTTAGGCAGTTGCTCAACCTTTGCATATTCTTCTAAGGCCTGGGCAAACTTTAATAATAAAATCTCTCCTCTTTCCTTATATACAATAGTTCTTCCTCTAAAGTGAACATAGGCTTTTACCTTTGACCCATCTTTTAGAAAACCTATAGCATGGTTAAGCTTAAAGTTAAAATCATGATCATCCGTATTAGGGCCGAATCTGATTTCTTTGATCACAGTTTTTGAAGCTTTGGCTTTTATTTCCTTTTGCTTCTTCTTCTGATCATACTTAAACTTTGAGTAGTCAACAATCTTGCAAACAGGCGGATCTGCCTTGGGAGAAATCTCTACCAGATCAAGTCCTTGATCTCTAGCCATTTGAAGCGCTTTATCTATATCATAGACGTCTACTTCAACGTTCTCGCCAACGACTCGCACCTTAGATGCTAGAATCTTAAGATTGACTTTGTATGGCTCTTCTACCCTACCTCTCGGGGGGTACTTTCTCCTCATTTTTGCGATGTTAACCTCCTTCTTTTGTTAAAAATGACTGCAAATATCGGCATAATTTTCTAATTACCAATACTCCGATATTACGCAGATTAAATTATTGAATATTCAGCGATTTAGCTTTCTCTTTAGCAAAGTAATCAACAAATGATTCTATGCTCATGGTACCTACATCGCCTTGACCGTGTCGTCTTACGGCCACTTCATTATTGTCTCTTTCCTTTTCGCCAACAATAAGCATCAAAGGTATCTTTTTCACTTCAGCATCACGGATTTTTCTTCCAATCTTTTCATCACGATGGTCAACAAAACCTGTAATATCTTCTGACTGAAGCATTTTGTATAAATCTTGTGCGTAATCGGCATATTTTTCTGAAATCGGTAGAATAGCCACTTGGTCTGGTGTTAGCCAAAGTGGAAACTCTCCAGCACAGTGCTCGATCAATACTGCAACGAATCTTTCTAATGAACCAAAAGGTGCCCTGTGAATCATCACTGGTCTATGTTTTTGGTTGTCAGAACCTGTATATTCTAATTCGAAACGCTCAGGAAGGTTATAATCTACTTGGATTGTTCCCAATTGCCATTTTCTACCTAAAGCGTCTTTCACCATGAAATCTAGCTTAGGACCATAAAAAGCGGCTTCTCCTAATTCTGTTACCGTATTCAGATTCTTTTCTGCTGCTGCCTCAATAATAGCCGACTCTGCTTTATGCCAAGCTTCATCACTGCCAATATACTTCTGCTTATTTTCAGGATCTCTTAAAGAAATTTGAGCCGTGAAATTCTCGAATCCAAGTGATTCAAAGACATAAAGCACTAAGTCTATTACCTTAACAAACTCTTCTTTTACCTGATCTTCAGTACAGAAAATATGGGCATCGTCTTGTGTAAAGCCTCTTACACGAGTCAAACCATGCAACTCGCCACTTTGTTCATAGCGATACACCGTTCCAAATTCGGCCAAGCGTACAGGCAATTCTTTGTATGAACGTGGTTTTGATTTGTATATCTCACAATGATGAGGGCAATTCATTGGCTTTAGCAAGAATTCCTCCCCTTCATTTGGTGTTTTTATCGGCTGAAATGAATCGGCTCCATATTTTTCATAATGACCAGAGGTTACATATAAGTTTTTATGGCCTATATGCGGAGTAACTACAGGGTCATAACCAGCTTTTACTTGTGCTTTACGCATAAAGGTTTCGAGTCTTTCGCGAAGCTTAGCTCCTTTTGGCAACCAAAGCGGAAGCCCCATTCCTACCTTTTGAGAAAAAGTAAATAGCTCTAATTCCTGACCCAGTTTTCTGTGATCACGTTTTTTTGCTTCCTCCAACATATGAAGGTACTCTGTTAATTCTTTTTGCTTCGGAAAAGTAATTCCGTAAAGGCGGGTAAGCTGCTTGTTCTTTTCATCGCCTCTCCAATAGGCTCCAGCAATACTCAATACTTTTGCAGCTTTAATAAAGCCTGTATTTGGTATATGCGGCCCACGACATAAGTCGGTGAAATTTCCTTGCTGGTAAAATGTAATTGAACCGTCTTCTAAACCTTCTAAAAGGTCTAGTTTATATTCATCATTTTTCTCCTTAAAATAAGCAATGGCATCGGCCTTGCTTACTTCTGATCTTTTGTATTCGTTCTTTTCACGAGCCAATTCTAACATTTTGGCTTCGATTTTCTCTAAGTGAGAATGGTCAAAATTCTGATGCTCACCAAAGTCTACATCATAATAGAAGCCATGCTCAATAGATGGCCCAATTCCGAATTTAGTACCTGGATAAAGTGCTTCAAGCGCTTCTGCCATTAAGTGTGCGGATGAGTGCCAAAATGTGGCTTTTCCTTCATCATTATTCCAGGTAAGAAGTTTCACCTCTGAATCTTCATTAATAGGCCGGTTGGCATCTCTTACTTCTCCATTTACCTCAGCGGCCAATACATTTCTGGCTAACCCCTCACTAATACTCAAGGCTACGTCCATTGCTGAACTTCCTTTGGCAAATTCTTTTACAGTTCCGTCTGGAAGGGTGATTTTTATACTTTCTGCACTCATAATTTATTTCACCAAATGCTACAAACCATTTGGATTTGCTTCATAGTTCTTTCGAATCGCAAATATGCAATATTATTTAGGTTAATCCTTTGTGAAAAGTGGCAAATCTTAATCTATTCTAAGTAAACTCTTCTTGTAAGCTTAGATTAAAGCGAAAGGTTAAAACTCACCTTAATTTGTCTTTTCTTTATGTCTGGGTTATCGAGGTAAGTAAGTCGTTGAAAAAAATCGACTCTAAAGAACTTAAATACATTCTCTACACCAACCCCTACCTCTGAATATGGTTTGTTCGGGTCTAAACTCAAAAAGTCAACAGTAGGTTGGGCAGCTAAAGCTTTATCACTGATATCGCCATAAAGCACATTACCACTGGCTACGAGTCTCCATTTCAGCTTTTTGAGTAGCGGAATTCTATTCAGAATAAAGCCTTCAAAGAAATGTTGGTAGCGTAACGACACATATTGTTCACTTACAAACTCATAGAAATTCATAGTATTGAATGCAAAGCTCGCATAAACAGGTTGTTCATTACCAATGTGGGCGGTTAACAAAGGGTAAGGTACCTCATCGAAAACGCGACTGGCAGTGATTTGATAATGAGAAATACCCCAGAAACCCATTTTCAATCGCTGAGATATTCCAAAATCAAGTTTATTATAGTCAAAATCACCGCCTAATGAGCCTTTAAAACCACGGGTATAGCCTAAGATAAAGGTTGGCCAACGGATGGTACCTAAACTGATTCGGCTATTATCATTTATGATAAAGGTTTCATCTTTGGCATATTTTAATTTTAATGTGGCTTCGGTTGTGGTAAAGTTTGTGCCCGTTGGTGAATTAATGTCACTGGGGTCGGTATAGTAACTAAAGCCATCATACAATGGAGTGAAATCTTGATTTTTTAATCTCAGACTAAAAGAAAAGGGTTTAGATACCTGACTGGTTAAATCCACCTGAATACTTTCATAGGCAAAAGGTCGAATGAGGTTCCCCAACTGACTGAGGGCCACAAAGGCATTTGCATTGTCAAAATCTGTAATTCCATCGGGCTGTAAGCCTAATTGATCAATATCGTTTCTATAATTGGCCGAGATTGTAGTCCACTTTTTCCTTGATATGAAGTGAGTTGCTCCTAATCCGTATTTAAAATTTCTGTCTTTAAAACCATAGGCCAAATAGCCATTGAATTGCCATTTTAAACTAAAGTGCTCATTCGTTCTACCTCCAATTCTAGTTCGGAACCCTTCCACATCGTTTGAAGAAACCAACACTGGCCAAGGCCCTAAGTCTAACTGCCCTACTTCTACATAACCTCTAGCGAATGTTTTGAGCAACTCCGTCCATGTTTTTACAATAGGAATTTGCTTTAAGGAGTCGATCATTGCTATTACACTGATTTCGGTTGTGGTAAGCGAATCGTGTCTGTTTTCTATCCAAAATTGTTCATCAGAAATGCGTGCATCTTCTTCTAACTCTATTGTTCGTTCAAAGAATTTATTAGGCTTAGGCTGGGTCAATTCAATGTTTTTATTGGAGGTGTAGAATTTCGCTAAAAAGCCAGCAGACTTTTTGGTGATTTCTGATACATCGATCAAAATTCTTGACTTTACCGGAAGCCATGCTCCTCCTTCCATTCGCTGGAGTTCTTGTTGAATTTTTATTTTTTCAATGAAATTCAAATTGGCGGTTGGCTGCATGGTTGCATCCATACGTTTAATGCCAAAGTCTTCTTTTGCTATCCACATGGTGCCTATAAAGGCCAATTCTTGATCGTTTTTTGGTTTGAAGTCTAATACATAACAAAACTCTCCGTCTATACTTACACTATCGGTAAGCTCATAATTGTAAATCAAACGCCAGCCATCTCCTATTGGCGATGCAAACTCCTTTTCTACAATGTTCATGCGATTTTGGTAGAAATTGTATTCTTGAAAAGAAGAACCAATTACTTGAGAAATAAGAGATCCATCTTCGATTCCTATTCCTGTGATTTTCGTTTTTATGATTTGCTCTTTCTGTAGTCTAGGGTTAGATCTAAAATAGAATTTGGAAAGTGATTCAGAAATAAAAAGCGGCAAAATGGGCTTTCCATCTTCCCCAGCAATGATATCAATACTGTCCAATACCGAAGTTACCTTTTGCATGTACTTCTTCTTTCTAAATTCTTCAGAGATGTTATCTACATCAATTTCTATCTTGTTGTAAGAGTCGTACTCATAGGCATCAAGTCTTCTTTTGTCATTCTTATTCTTGTTGTCAATCACGCTTCGCATAACAGCAAAGGCTGGATTTTCGGCCCTGTCGGACAACACTACAAAGTCGCCTAGATTTGTTGCCTTTGGTTGCAACTGTACATTGATTACTTGGGTAATTCCTTTTTGGTAGAATTTTTTTCGTGTTTCATAACCTACGTAGGAAAACAAAACGGTATCTGATTCTGCTTGTCCTTTTAGTTCATAATTGCCATCAAAATCGGTGGCAATACCCACCTGACTACCTTGAATTACCACAGTAGCGAAAGGAACTGGATCGCCCGATTCTGCATCAGTAACCTTACCTCTTATGATTGTTTCTTGCGCAAACACCAAGCTTGTGGCGAATAGAAGCAGCAATGTAAAAATATGTTTTGATTTCAAACTCTTGGGTTTCTGAAGTTATTAATGCTAAACGCTAATGGTTCTAAAAAGTATGCCTGCCAATCACATTCTGTTGTCAACCTTTATGACCCACAGATTGTTCCTTTATATAGTTTTTTATATGAAGGTCTGATCTCTTCACAATTCGCTGATACCACTCAAATTTCAAGTCTTCTTTTTCTTGCTCTGTCAATTGCCATTGTACATCGCTTTGCCGAAGCCTTCTTACTAAATCTTGCAATACCATGGCTGCACTTACCGAAATATTAAATGATTCTGTGAAGCCATACATTGGAATATGAACTAGTTCGTCTACTTCGTTTTTAGTATTGTCAGAAATCCCTTCTAATTCAGTTCCAAAAATGATGGCTGTTTTTTCAGTAATGTCCAACTCATGTATAGATGTAGAATTCTGGTCTGGGGTTGTACCGACTAGTCGGTATTTTTTTTTGCGTAAGTGGCTTAAGCAATTTGAACTACTCTGATCTCCCCTTTCATATTTATGAAGTGTGACCCAATTGGAAGCGCCTCTTACAATATTGGGGTTAATATGATAATCGTGCAGTTTTTGGCTGATATGTAAATCTTGTACGCCAAAACAATCACAAGTTCTTAATACGGCACTTGCATTATGAGAATGATAGACATCTTCCAATACTACAGTTAAATGTCTTGTTCGTTCCGAAAGCACTTTATTGATAAGCTGCACTTTGTTTTCGGTAACAAACTCTTCTAAAATATTAACCAGTTCAGATTGCAATGCTCTTTGATTTTGGAAGCAAAAGTAATGAAAAACAAAAGCTACCAGCGTTTTGCTGATAGCTTTTAATTTGAACAAACAACTTCATTCAACCTTTGGCCTATTTATGTGTGGCCTCAGTTAAAAAACAGTTGATGAATGTTTTACCCCTAGTATTTAGAATAGGTCTATGGTTTCTCCTACATTAAAACCACCACCTTCTTTACCTTTTGGCTTTTCATCGGTTGGTTTTTCAGGAGCAGGCTTAGGTGCTTCTGGCTTAGTTTCAACTGGGTTCTGGCCTTTAGGAGTAGTTTCTTCATCTACGCTCTCTTCCGCAACATTAACCTCTTTTTTACTCGGTTTAGATTTGGCCTCATTATTCAATAAGGTTACTTTCTTTACGGAATGTTGTGAAATTTTATTCCCCATTGCCTTCCAGCCTTTTACATCGATTACCATGTCTAGGTCTACAGAAACTGTTTGGCGATCGCGCGATCCTTTTACTGTATACGCTACCTCTACTTGCGGTTGGGCAACGGTAGTGGCTAGTAAAAGCTTGGCTCCTTTTTCTTCGCTAATAAAGCCGAACTTCTTATCCATTGTGCTGGTTTCGACCTGAAATCTTTTTACTAGATAGTATTGAGAGTCTGGATCGTAATGAATGGCAGAGATAATTCCTTTTGGATCAAACTTCTCGATTAATACGATTTTAGCTGCTTCATATCGGTTGGTGAGTTCAAAAGAGGTTAGCTCGTATTCTCCAGAGTCATATATTACCAAAATTTTATCTTCGCTTTGGAAGTTGCCCAAATGCTCTCCGCGTTCATCTCGATTAATCCTTCCGATTGAATCATCGTACCAGATATCAACGCCTCCCAAAGTGGACTTGCCTTCCATCTTGAGTTGAATTTTGCGTACAGGGTATCTCGTAGCAATGTTACCGCCTGCTCCTCTTCCTTTGATCTCAATTTCTGAAAAATCAAAATCAAAAACCTTCACTCTAGCTTTACAGCCTGATGTCAAATAAATGGTGACCAGCTCTGCCTCTCCATTTGGATTGGCGGTGAAGTACAGCACTCTTGATCCACGCTCGCCTTTGGTAAGGTCATATTCTTTGTCGCGGGTAACACCCAAAACCTGAAAACGCTTAACCATACTTCGGCCAGTTTTTCCGTCAAGGTAAATCATGTTATACACCATACGCTCGTCATTCTTATTGAACACAGCCACATGGATGATATCTTTACCAACAAATATTTTATCGGAAATTCTAACTACTTGGAATTTCCCATCCTTACGGAAAACAATAACATCATCAATATCGGAGCAGTCGCAGACAAACTCGTCCTTCTTCATTCCGTAACCGATAAATCCTTCAGCACGGTTTACATAGAGTTTGGCATTATTTGCTGCTACAACTGTGGCTGCAATGCTTTCAAAAGACTTAATTTCTGTTTTACGCTCTCTCCCTTTTCCGAATTTCTCTAATAATTTTTCATGGTAGGCTATAGCGTATTCTACCAAATTGGCTAGGTTATGTTCTACTTCGGCCAATTCATCCTGCAAACGTCTCATTAGTTCATCTGCCTTAAAGGCATCGAACCTAGAAATTCTCTTTATCTTAATTTCCGTAAGCCTTACAATATCTTCTTCGGTAATTTCGCGATAGAAATCTGGCTTGAAAGGGTCTAACCCTTTATCTATTGTTGCAATTACGGCTTCCCATGTTTCGCATTCTTCTATATTTCTATAGATTCTGTTCTCAATAAAAATCTTCTCTAAAGACGAGAATAGCAGTTTTTCAAGCAACTCTCCTTTTCTGATCTCAAGCTCTCGTTTGAGTAAGTCTACTGTTTGGTTAGTACAAATCTGTAGAACTTCTGAAACCCCAATAAAATGAGGTTTGTCTTCAATAATCACACAGCAGTTTGGTGAAATGCTCACTTCACAATCGGTGAAGGCATAAAGTGCATCAATAGTGATGTTAGGCGATTGGCCTGGAGCCAATTCAATGTAAATCTCTACATCTTCGGCAGTGTTATCTACTACCTTTTTAATCTTAATTTTCCCTTTGTCATTGGCCTTGATAATGGAGTCAATCACACTGGTAGTTGTAGTTCCAAAAGGGATGTCTTTAATAATTAAGCTCTTTTTATCTTCTTCATGAATCTTAGCACGGACCTTGATTTTACCTCCTCGTAAGCCGTCATTGTATTCAGAGAAATCGGCCATTCCTCCAGTAGGAAAATCAGGGTAAACCTTGGCTTTCTTTCCTTGCAGCACCTTAATGGTGGCTTGTATTAACTCAATAAAGTTATGTGGAAGAATTTTGGTAGAAAGACCAACGGCAATACCCTCTACTCCTTGGGCCAAAAGCATCGGAAACTTAACTGGCAACGTTACTGGCTCCTTTTTACGGCCGTCATAAGAAAGCTGCCAGTTTGTAGTTTGGGGATTAAAAACAACTTCTAAAGCAAACTTAGAGAGTCTTGCTTCTATATAACGAGCAGCAGCGGCACTATCGCCTGTACGGATATCGCCCCAGTTTCCTTGGGTTTCAATCAATAAATCTTTCTGACCAATGTTTACAATTGCATCACCTATTGAAGCATCACCATGTGGGTGATACTGCATGGTCTGTCCAATAACATTGGCTACTTTGTTGAAACGACCATCGTCCATTTCCTTCATGGCATGGAGAATCCTGCGTTGCACAGGCTTATATCCATCCTCAATGGCCGGAACAGCTCTTTCTAAAATTACATAAGAAGCGTAATCGAGAAACCAGTTTTCGTACATGCCAGAAACTGGTCTTACTTCCTGTAGCCCTCTGTCTTCTCCGTTGTTCAAGTCTTCAGTATTCTCAGTCATATTCATCTTTGATCAGAATTATACAGAATCTGAGAATTCTCAAGATTCATTGCCACCCAGTCGCTATTTCTGATCTTGGTATTTTGGGTTAAATAATAATTTGTATTCAAGACTCTTTCCACCAAAGTTTATCAGCAGTCCTTTTGGAAAATCATAGGCTACAGTATAGTTTTTGGCTTGTGCCAAATGAGCATCTTCCAATCTCACCAAAGCTTTCAATTCAACCACCACTTTATCTTCAACAATAAAATCAGCCCTACGAAGACCTACTTCTATTCCATCATAAAACACCGCTTGCTCTTGCTCTCTTTGATAACCAATGCTTGCTCGTTCAAATTCAATAGCTAAACATCGCTGATAAATGACTTCTTGAAAACCAGGCCCTAAAGTGTTATGAACTTTCATAGCGCAACCTATAACTGCATATGTAAGCTCATCTTTCTCCATTCGGCAATTTTATAATTCTACTAATTCTGATCCAGACAATTACTTAAACAGTTTCCGTCACCAAGTCTTTTTCTACTTTTAGCCGGTCGATGATAAAGTTTTGACGATCTGGGGTGTTTTTGCCCATATAGAACTTCAGTAATTCTTCAATACTAGTATCTTTTCTTAAAATGATTGGTTCTAAACGCATTTCAGCATTAATAAAGCCCTTAAATTCTTCCGGAGAAATTTCTCCCAAGCCTTTGAATCGCGTAATCTCAGGCTTGTTACCAAGCTTTGCTACAGCCGCTTGCTTTTCTTCTTCGCTGTAGCAATAAATTGTTTCTTTTTTATTCCGAACTCTAAATAATGGGGTTTCTAGAATGTAGACGTGTCCTCTACGTACTAAATCAGGGAAAAACTGAAGGAAATATGTCAAGAGTAGCAAACGGATATGCATTCCGTCTACATCGGCATCGGTAGCAATAACGATTTTATCATACCGTAAACCCTCTAGTCCATCTTCAATATTCAAAGCATGTTGTAGCAGGTTAAACTCTTCATTTTCATATACTACCTTTTTGGAATAACCGTAGCAATTCAACGGTTTTCCTCTTAAACTAAAAACCGCCTGAGTTTGAACATTTCTAGACTTTGTAATTGAACCACTTGCAGAATCACCTTCGGTAATAAACAGTGTAGTGGCATTTCTCAAGTCGTCATCCCCTTTCTTATCATCGAGATGAATGCGACAATCCCTTAGTTTTTTATTATGAAGATTGGCCTTTTTGGCTCTTTCGTTCGCTAGCTTTTTAATTCCAGCAATCTCCTTTCTTTCTCGCTCCGACTGAAGAATTCTTTTTAAAAGCAGGTTGGCGGTATCAGGGTTCTTATGTAAAAAATCATCTAGCGCCTTCTTTACAAAGTCGTTTACGAAAGTCCTCATGGTTGGTCCATCAGGCGCCACGTTTTGAGAACCCAGCTTAGTTTTGGTTTGCGACTCGAAAACGGGTTCTTGTACTCTAACTGCAATCGCACCGACAATAGAAGCACGAACATCAGTAGCTTCAAAGTTTTTGTTATAGAATTCTCTAACCGTTTTCACAACGGCTTCTCTAAAGGCAGCCTGGTGCGTTCCACCTTGGGTGGTGTATTGTCCGTTTACGAATGAATAGTAATCCTCTCCATATTGATTACTGTGCGACATAGCTATTTCAATGTCTTCACCCTTTAGGTGAATGACTGGATATCTTAAACTGTCGGCATTGGTTTTTCTTAATAACAGATCGTAAAGACCTTTTTCGGAATGATATTTTGTACCGTTAAAGTTTATTGTCAGACCAGCATTTAAGAAGCTATAGTTCCAAATAAGGTCGTCAAGGTATTCTGGAATGAAATGGTAATTTTTGAAAATGGTATCATCAGGCCTGAAAACGATAAGTGTTCCGTTACGACCGCTGCTTGTAGTTTCGGCTTCATCATTTCTGATTTCACCCCTTTCAAACTCGGCTACTTTTGTGCGACCATCACGATAAGATTGTACTTTAAAAAAGCTAGAAAGAGCATTGACGGCTTTTGTACCTACTCCGTTCAACCCCACTGACTTTTGGAAAGCACCACTATCGTATTTACCTCCAGTATTGATTTTAGACACGCAATCGACCACTTTACCTAAAGGAATACCACGACCATAGTCGCGTACTTCTACCTTAAGTTCAGATACTTTCACATCGATGGTCTTACCAAACCCCATCATGTGTTCGTCAATACTATTATCGATTACTTCTTTTACAAGTACATAGATGCCATCGTCATGAGCGGTTCCATCACCCAATTTACCGATGTACATTCCTGGTCTAAGTCTAATATGTTCTTTCCAATCGAGGGACCGAATACTGTCTTCGGTATAATTTGCTACTTCATTCGCCATTCAAAAACTCCAATAAGATTCAAGTAGAAATAATGTGCTGTCCCGCACAAATCAAGGCGGAAGTTAGAATATAAAAACTAAAAAGTCACTATTGACTTTACCCAATAAAAACCTTAAAAAGACTCGATTATTTGTAAATCGAGCAGAAATGAAAGCAACCTGATTAATTTTTAGCTTATGATCTGCGTACAGAAAGGATTTTGACCAAATAGAAAAACCAGAAGATCAATAGTACGGGGCCTATGTAAATATAAATACTGAGTGCGTCTAACTTAAGTTCGTTCATATTCATAAAACCTAAAAAGAACACAATTGTAGTGAACATAATATTTAGGATTCCTGCAAAACCTTTGATCCAAGTGATTACATCAAGCTTTAAAGCTCTGTTTCGAATACCAACGCCATCTTCTGACGACTTAATTTTTTTAAGCACTTTAATGAATGATACACAGATTACATTGGCGACTAGAAAGATTATTACGCTTGCAAAAAAGAAAGTATTCTTATCTACGATTTCCACAGCAGTACCATCTCCATCAAATTTATAAGAAACTTGACCTGCTAAAGACGCATAAGCCCAAATAAGGGCGGCCAAAAAGATGAGATAACTTGACGTTCTTATAAACCCAACTAACTTGTCCATTCGATTTTAATTTGGCGCGAAGATAACAATTGTAATCATTTAAGGCATGGATATCATTGTATATTGACTCCATTTACCACTAATTTAATTGAAGGGAGCAAAAGGAAACCTTCTGAAATATTTATATGTTGGTACATCTAAAAATGACATTATGACCAATTCTATATTATCTATACAGCCCCTTTCATTCCCTTGGCAAACAAGTGATCCGTTCCTATTCTGTGCTTTTCACCACGACAATTACCCAAAGGGAAATGGCCAAATGGGGCCAAAAGCAAATCTTTCAGGTCGAAACTTAGGTTCGGACTTTGCAGGAAAAGACGGCTGGAGCATGTATCACGGGCAAACTGTACCCGGTTTTCCTGCCCATCCACATCGAGGTTTTGAAACGGTAACCATTGCGGAAAAAGGACTTGTAGATCATTCTGACTCTTTAGGTGCTGCTGGCAGATTTGGTAATGGTGATGTACAATGGATGACGGCTGGCAAGGGCGTTCAGCATTCAGAAATGTTCCCCTTGCTGAATGAAACTGACGAAAACCCATTGGTCCTTTTTCAAATATGGCTAAATCTGCCAAAGGCGAGTAAAATGGTAGAACCACATTTTGCCATGCTTTGGAGTGAAGATATTCCTGTATATACTCATACTGATGAGCACGGAAACACTACTAGCGTGAATATAATCAATGGTGAAATTGAGAATTATAAATCGCCCTCTCCTGCCCCTGACTCTTGGGCTGCCAAGCCAGAAAATGAAGTTGCTATATGGACAGTGATTTTATCGCCCAATGCGGAATGGAAATTACCTACTGCTTCAGCAGGAATAAATAGAAGTTTGTACTTCTACGCAGGCGAGGACATGGAAATAGATGGGAGCCCCGTGAAAAAAGGAAACATGATTAAGGTGGATGCTACAAAAGCAACAATACTTAAAAATGGCAACGGAGAGTCTAAACTCTTAATGCTACAGGGAAAGCCGATTGGAGAGCCAGTAGCGCAATATGGCCCCTTTGTAATGAATAGTAATGCTGAAATTCAGCAAGCAATGAGCGAATACCAAAACACTCAATTTGGTGGCTGGCCTTGGCCCAAGCATGACTATACCCATGAGAACGGCAGAGGCCGCTTTGCCTTACACGCTGATGGAAGGGAGGAAATAAAGTAGAAAAGAGGTTTTAATTAAACCTCCCAATCTTTTTTATGATTACTAACTTTCTTGTTAGGAAGAATAGATGGAGAAATGATGGCAAATACGAACAAGGCCAATACAAAACCGATAATCATCATAGCTTTTAAATTTGATGCGAAATTGGCGAATTCTTCTTTATCAAGAAAGTAGAAATAAAGATTATTGACCTCAAAAGTCAAATTTGTTATGATCGGGTTCTTCTTTAGATTTGACGAATGTCTACACTAGAAGAAGTCAGGATCAATTTTACCAATGATAGCGTTGGCCTGCTAAATTTTTGTTTGGGGTTTATTATGTTCGGGGTTGCCCTTAACCTTAAAAAAAGCAACTTCAGTAACCTACTTAACAATAAGAAGGCCGTTTTAACAGGCCTTACCAGTCAGTTTATTTTGCTTCCAGCGTTTACCTTTTTGGTGGTTTTGATTATAAAGCCTCATCCAGGTTTGGCGCTAGGAATGATCTTGGTAGCAGCTTGCCCTGGCGGAAACGTGTCCAACTTCTATTCTATGGTAGGAAAAGGCAATGTTGCTCTTTCCGTTACGCTCACAGCCATTGCTACTGTTGTTGCTGCTTTTACTACTCCATTCAACTTTAGTTTTTGGGGTGGTTTATTACCAGAAACTTCTGAACTAATTCAGAGTATTGGCTTAAGCTTTACCCACATGTTCAAAACGGTATCTCTAATTTTAGTACTCCCACTATTCTTGGGCTTAATGGTAAGCAGCAAAATTCCTAGAATAGCAAGTCTAATAGAAAGGCCAGTCAAGGTGATTTCCTTTCTTATTCTAATGGCTTTTGTTGTCGTAGCCACAATTGATAACCTTGATGTTTTTAAAAACTACATCCATTATGTTGTTGCTCTCGTGTTGCTCCACAACCTAATGGCTTTGGGAATTGGTTACTTCACAGGCAAACTTTTCAGAAACAGCGAGCAAGATTGCCGAACCATTTCAATTGAAACTGGAATTCAGAATGGTGGGCTCGCTTTAGTATTGGTATTCAATTTTTTTGATGGAAACGGGCCAATGGCACTATTGGCTGCTTGGTGGGGTGTTTGGGATATTTTCTCTGGCTACATTATCGCCTCAGTTTTTGCCTATCGGTCAAAAAAATCAACGACCAAGTTGGAGATGATTAATTAATATTTAAATATAAACATAATAACATATGTTAATTTATTTTACCTTCTCTAAACTAGAGGCTACTTGCTCCTTCCATTTTGCCTGCTCAAGCTTATTCTTTCCATGATTACTCTCTCTATCATATCTTCTTGAATAAACATTAAATTCATCCAGAATACGTTTAATCTCAGCTTTATAAACACCAGCCTTTTTCTCCTTTTTCTGCTGAAGTTTGATAATTTCTGCTTCAATTTTCCTTCTATAAAGTTCGGCTATATCAAAATGGAGCTGTTCATGACCTAACAATTCTAAGTTGGTGGTGTCCGATGTCCATGAATTAGGCTTTCTAAAAAGTACCTTAATTTCAAATTCTGGTAGTCCGTTCCTTAAGTATCCTTTAACGGAATGCTTCACCATCGTTAATGCCATGCTGCCTTTGAGCCTGATGCGCCTGTAAGTGTAATCCTTCCATTCTAACGGACGCGATTCACTCCACTCAATCATTGCATCGGCCTCGATTGTTTCTTCTAACTGCCCAAAAGCTGGCATTGCAAAAACAATCAGGAAAACTACCCAGTACAACTTTGACAAACTGCCATTCATGTCGAAAACTACTTTAACGATTTCAAATCTCCAATTCATTAACGCACTGCCAGCAGTATTTAGACTTCCTTAAACTCTTTTTTGCACACCGAAATCTAGAATTGGGCTATCTATTGTTTGATATGAGGCTCGTGTTTAGAAGATTTCCTGACCTTACTAATTGCTAATTAAGATATCCCTATTTTTGCAAAAATATTTTCTTCATGGATAACTTTGAATCGCTCAACCTTTCTACTCCGCTTCGGAACGCCATTGATGATTTGAATTTTGAAAAGCCTACCCCTATTCAATCAGAAGCCTTTCCTGTAGTATTATCTGGAAAAGACCTGGTGGGAATTGCGCAAACAGGCACGGGAAAAACTTTTGCTTACATGCTTCCCTCCCTGCGCGACCTGAAGTTTTCTAAGCAAACTACTCCGCGTATTTTAGTGGTTGTTCCTACTCGCGAATTGGTATTACAGGTGGTGGAGCAAACCAAGCTATTGGCCAAATACATGAATGTTCGTGTTTTGGGAGTTTATGGTGGAGTGAATATCAAAACTCACATGGCTGAAGCCCTTGAGGGCTGCGACATTCTAGTAGCCACACCTGGCCGATTGTATGATTTGGTGCTTAGCAAAGCGCTTTCCTTAAAAAGCATTAACAAGTTAATTATAGATGAAGTGGATGTAATGCTCGATTTGGGCTTTAGATTTCAGCTTCAGAATATTTTCGACTTACTTCCAGAAAGAAGGCAGAACATTATGTTTTCGGCCACTATGACGGACGAAGTGGATGCGCTGATTAACGATTACTTTATTACTCCCGCTAAAATCTCTATTGCTGTAAGTGGAACTCCACTCGACAATATTGCGCAACAATGTTACCCCGTACTTAACTTTTATACCAAAGCCAATCTTCTTACCTACCTTTTAGAAAACAAAGATGAGTTTAAGAAGGTATTGGTTTTTGTGGCGAATAAGAAAGCAGCGGATAGACTGTATGAGCTATTAGAAGAAACCTTTATGTCGAAAGTTGGGGTAATTCACTCTAACAAATCGCAAAATTATAGAATCAGATCTATTGAAGACTTCGACCAAGGCAGCACCCGAATCTTAGTGGCTACCGATGTGATTGCTCGTGGATTGGATTTAGAGCAAATCACTCATGTAATCAACTTTGATACGCCTAATTTCCCTGAAAACTATATGCACCGAATTGGGCGAACTGGCCGTGCTGAGCATGAGGGCAAAAGCATTCTATTCTATACTGAAAAGGAAGAAGCGGATAAAGAGGCCATTGAGCTTTTAATGGGTTATGAAATCCCTACCCTTCCTTTTCCAGAAGAGGTAACAATCACTAGAAAACTAACTCCTGAGGAGCAGCCAGTGGTAATTGAAGTCCATAAAAACCACAAGCAATCGAAGCATATGCCTGGCCCAGCTTTTCATGAAAAGAAGGAGAAGAATCAAAAGGAAAATCAAGGTGGTTCATACAAAAGAACCATTGAGGCCAAGTATAAAAAACCTAGAACAAGGGGAGATAAAAATCAAGCGAAAAAGAACAAGAGAAGGTAGATTCTCCCTGTTATGCTTTGGCGTGTTATGAATTACTGAATTTAAAAATAGTACATTGAACAAATTTAGAAATCATGGCCAAATCTCAAGACGCAAAAAAGTCGACAAAAAAGGAGGCATTAAAAACCCCTAAAGAAAAGAAAGAAGCAAAAAGAGAAAAGAAGGGTAAAAAGAGCTACGATTAGATTGGTCTTAACCCCTCTATAAAAGCAGCACTTTCATTTGCTCTTATAAAACATAAAAAAACCGGAGTCTCCTCCGGTTTTTTTATTCATTCAATCTCTAGTTAAAATAGCTTAGTTGGTTACAACACCACCTTTTGCACTATCTATTGTAATTTTTGGAGTTCCTTTTCCTGATACAATCCAACGCAAAGTTATAGTACCGTTACCTGGAATATTCTCCAAAACCATTTTAGCTGGATCTACTTTTTGCTCTGTGCTAAGACCTAAGTCTAAATCCTGAACAACCATACCGGCTTGAACATCAACACCTGAAATGGTTACATAATCAGGTCTTTCGATTTTATATTTTAAATCTTGAGAAGCGTGAGTAGGCATCAACCTATCGTTTTTAATTACTACAGTAATTTCTCTAAGTCCTCCACCTAAATCTTTTTCCGTCACCTTATCCACACTAATTAAAGGCATGTGGTGTGCATGATAGAGTGCAAAGGCCATATTTCTGTGAAGCTCTTCTTCTAACAAGAATCCAGGGGTTGCTCTTCCAAAGTTTTTCTTAAAGCCACCAATCTCTACCTCACCATAAGTTGGGTGATTATAAGTAGCCCAAGGAGTAAAAGCATCACCTGCTAATAATTCTCTATCAAAGTCATAACTCTCATCTCTTCCACCTCGCTCATTTTTATAATATGCAAAGCTGGTGAAAATCTCATTGGTGAAAGTGTAAATACCTCTACTTCCGTAGAACCAATCTAACTCTCCACCAAATACAGAGTACAAATCTTTGTACACGGTTAAGTAGCGGTAACCTGGCAGCATTTTCTGTCCTTTCTGTCCAATAGCATCATAAATTCTAAGGTCAGCACGGTTGTAGGTAGCAAGATCTTCTTCAGCTCCAGGGCCTCTTAAAATCATACCTCCAGAATTATGGAAACTTTGTGCACCTGCAATATTTGGATGTGCCATAACGAAATCGGCTACAGCGCGATTTTCTGGTGCACTGAAAGGGTACATTAAAGCACCACGCTGAATATAATCAGGTTGCCATTTCCATGCCCAGTCTCTGTTTGGATCATATACCCCTGGTCGGTCTTCATTCACCCTTCCGTCACCGTCATTATCGATTCCTTCGGAACCTAACATTTCATAACGCTGTGCAGTAGTAATGTCATCTGGCCCAATTTGGATCATTTTTCGTGGATCAAGCGGATCTACAATGAAATCGCCATACTCACTTTTTCTACGCATACTGGTTACAGAACCGTCACCGTCTAGATCATCAAGTCCATCTTCGTCTACCAAACCGTCACGGTCATCATCCAAAGGCATCATGCCCGAACGAGGTGAACTCCCTGTATTCGCTTGTTGCATGTAATGATTCCTTGCATCAGGATTGATGGTTGGAACAATGTAAAAAATGCGATTATCAAGCATATCAGTAATGTAGTCTACATCACCAAAGTTTTCAGTTAAGTACCAAGCGGTATAAATAGAAATTTCTGCACCTTGAATTTCATTTGAGTGGATATTTCCATCGATATAAAAACCAGGCTTTCTATCTGCTGTTCCTTTTTTGAAATTAGTTACTTGAAGCATCCAAATATCACGTCCTTCATAAGATTTACCTATTGAAATACGCTTTACCAAATCAGGGTGTGCTGCGGCTATTTTCTTAGATATCTCAGCCAATCCTTCTGAAGTATAATAGCGATTAAAAGCTATGTTTACTTTAGGGTTGTGAGGAGAACCTGCTGCCCTAAAAACTTCATCGGCATTCTGTGCAAAACTGGTTACTGGTAGTGTTAAACCTACCATGATTAAACCAGCGAATAAGTTTGATATATATCTTTTCATCGGTTTTCTTATTTAAGGTTTACAGTAACATTGTCAACACCTGCATGTGGAGCACCAGCTTCGATTTGAACTGATCCTTTTCCTTTCACAAGCCAAGTAAATTGTTGCGATCCATCACCATCAAGGTTGTTAATAGTCATGATTTTTCTTCCAGAAATGGCTTCTTGATCCTTACCAAGCTTCAATTCAACTATTATAGGTCTTAACCAACGGGAACGAGTTCCCATTTGGGTATGAGTTGGTAAAGTACCGGCATTGTAAACGTCTACTGTTATTCTTGTCATTCCTTTTCCAACAGCTTCAGATTTAAGGTTCACCAATTTAACATCGGCTTGCATGCCTACTAGTTCAACAATAAAATCGTTGTTCTTTTTAGAAGCTTCTTCTACCATTGACATTGGAGGATTATTCATTTTAAATGGCGCAATACCACCTACTTCTACCTTTTGATTTGGGAAATCAGGGTGACTGATTTCTTTCCAATCGACAAAGTAATTGCTTAGGTTTTCTTGTGCTGCCCATCTTAAGAAGTTTACTTCTTGGTTTTTGTCTTTGTTGGCTACTGCTCCTTCTTCATCTTTTACTGTAGGTGTCCACCATCCTGGTGTTCCTAAGCTCAATCTTCCGAAGTGGAAATAAGCCCACTGTAAGAAGTCACCACCTTGTTCGCCAGAAGCTGGTGCGTTTTTCATACCTGTAGTTTTATTATAAGCATCTGAAATGAATTTATTCAAATCAGCATCTTCGCTTAAAATACTAGTCACTACTCTTTTAGATGCTCCAGCACGATTAAATTTCCAAGGGCTAGAAAGGTTATTACCTGGGCCAAATGTGAAAACCCCATACAGGTTCCACTTGGTGTAAAGTAAATCTAATAGGGCTCTGTTTTCTTTTTCAGAAACAGAGTGTTCGCCAGAACCGGCTACAAAGTACGGGTACTCATAGGTTAAATTTTTTCTAAAATGAACTCCACCTTCGCCATCTTCATTGAAGCTACCGTCTTTGTCATTATCCATTCCTTCGGTGAATATTTTATACTTACCTTTTTCACCTTCAGTTTTATTAGCTTTAATCATTACGCGGCTATCAGCAGGGTGCGTAATCCAGTCACCAGTAGCATCTTCAACACGCATCCAAGTAATAATACCGTCACCGTTTAAATCTTCAAATGGATCTTCGTTCAGCTTTCCATCACGGTCATCATCCGTTTGCTTTGCATTGCCACTTCTTTCGTACTTCAACTTTGCGAAATACTGCTCAGTAGCATCTGGGCTCATGTTTGGGAATACATAAAAAGTAGTATTCTCTAAAACACTCGCATTATCCTTCACAATACCTTCGGCAAAACGAACTGCCATTTCTACTCCAAGAACATGAGCACCTTCTACCCCACCGACAACGGCCATAGCTGGTTTGCTATCTACATCGCCTTTGCCAAGTGTCAGCATCCAAATATCCTTGCCTCCATCGGTTTTTGTGATTGATTCTAATTTTACATCGGGTGAAGACCCGGCCAACTGCTTCAGTCTTTGTGCAAGCTGATTAGCGTTGTTGTAGTCTTGGGCTTGTAGTGAAACACTAAATAAAAATAGCGCCCCTAATACCCATTTTTTGACTTTCTGGTTCATAGGCTAATTAAAAGTTTGTTCAATTAAACCATGAGTTTACGGAAAAAATAGGGTTCAAAAAATCGAGGATTAATAAATGCAATCAATTCCTCTGTTGAATGGTAGTTGATCGGGTTAGATGGAAGGAGCAACAACAAGCAAATTCAGAGAAAATAGGCTCGCAGTTTTTCAAGTCAGTCTTTCATGTTCACCACCAACTTCCCAAAAGTTCCACCATTTTTTATAGCATCAAATGCAGAAATGATTTCTGAAAATGGGCGGACTGAATCTAAAATAGGCTTGATTTTATGTTCATTGATGAAGGCAACCATCTGCTCAAATTCTTGATCGTTGCCCATGGTGGAACCTTGCAGGGTAATCTGATTCCAGAACATGCGGAACATGTCTAGTTTTTGTGGAGTGCCATTGGTAGCACCATAAAAAACAATTCTTCCAGAAGGTTTCATCATTTTAATAAAGTCGTTGAGCTGATCTCCGCCTGCGCTGTCGATGACTACATCGAAACCACCAGAAGATTGGAGCGCTTCTTTCTGCCAGCCTTCGGCTTTGTAATTAAACCCAGCCTTTGTGCCTAAATCTATACAAGTTCTGATCTTATCTGCACTTCCTGAAGTAACATACACATTGGCTTGAGCCGCCAAAGCGTACAACATAGCAAACTGCGCTACGCCTCCTCCAGCTCCCGAAATCAACACATTTTGACCTGCCGACACCTGACCTTGAGTAAACACAGCCCTAAAAGCTGTAAGTCCGCCCAAAGGAATAGAAGCCGCTTCTTCCCAGCTTAAATACGTTGGTTTTTTATAAATTTTTGAAGCCTCAACTTCTACATATTCAGCAAAGGTGCCATTAGTCGGCATTCCTAATATGTGGTATGCTTTCGACTGTACCTTTGGGTTTTCTCCCCAATCTATATTTGGATTGATGATGACTTCATTCCCAATTAAATCAGATGAAACACCAGCACTAACTTCTTCTACAATTCCAGCGCCATCAGAACCTAAAATCGTGTTCATCTGAATATTTGGGTATTTTCCTTCCCTTATCCATTGATCACGTCTGTTTAAGGCAGCTGCCTTTAGCTTAATCAAAACCTTTCCTTCGGTAGGGACAGGTTTTTCCACTTCTAACAATTGAATTTTGTTTTCTGGATGATCTACTAATACAAGTGCCTTCATTTTAACTTCTCTGTATATTTAGATTATGCTTTCAAAGCTATGCTTGTTTTTGCAAGTCGCAAAACATGAAGCTATAGAAATCAGGAACTGTAAGTAATTTTCAGTTCTATTCATACAAGCCTGTCAACATTCCATTACAGCGTTTTTTAACATTTTAAATATCTCCAAGTAGAGAATACTTTACAAGTATATTGTTTTAACAAAAATTGGCATACGAGTTGTAGACGAGAAATCAGTTGGACGTTTGGCGGCATGCTCACTTTTATTTAATACAATCACAACCCTCTCAGGGAAGTAATTTTTAAAGAAGCATGCAAGCAAACAGAAGGCACAAAAACTCAAATTATCTCAATGTATAAAACTCTAAAATTGAGCATGGCTGTCATAGTGATGGCTGGATTGCTCGCCTGTGAAGAAGACGGAACTAACCCTAACAATGATTCTAATTCTACACCACCACCTTCTTCTTTGATTAAGGCTAATTTTGAAAATAGTATTGTCAACCTAAAGGAAAATGATGGTTCCTTGACCGTGCGAATTCAATTATCAGCCGAAGCTGAAGAAGATTATACCTTGGTATTAAATTTAAATGATGCCATTGGTCAAGGCAGCTTCTCTACAGAGCCAGCCTTGAAACAAAGTCAAATTGATTTAGAAATCCTCGCTGGCCAAACTGTGGCAGAATTTAAAGTGATTCCTCAAGACAACGATTTATTATCTGGTCATAGCACCCTTAAGTTTAGAATAGTTGATGGGATTTCTGCGGTTGGCGGTGATTCAGATAACATCGAGATCAATATTCTGGATGATGAACTTTTTGGCAAAGCGCAATCTTTTGAATCAGCGGCTAGCGGCTGGAAAACCAAAAGAACATTCGTGTATGATCAACAAGGTCGTGTGAGCAAAGTGAATTGGACATCTGAGACTCCTGGAGCTAGTGCAGGCACAGACACCTATTATTATGATGCGAATGGTATGATTGAAAGGATCAACTACTACCCTAGCCAAGACGAGTATTTTATTAAGCAGAATGGAAGAATAATTCGGTCTGAGAAAATTGAATACGGTGTCAAAAAATCTTATATAGAATATGATTATGATTTTATGGGTAATGTAGCTGGTAGAGCAGACTATTACCTTCAATCTAATGGTTCATATGAACTTAGCTTAATGTTTGTTTACCTATATTTTCAAGACGGTAACTTGTACAAGCAGCTCGCTTATTACCCAGCTCAGAACGGTGATTTGAAATTGACCTCTACTCGTACTTACGATCACTACTTAGACAAGGTAAACCCATTTCCTGTGAATGAAGTAATTCCTACTATTAAAACACAAACAAAGTTACCTGCTTCTTATCGAGTGGAAGAAAACGATGTAGATCTATTGTATCAATTCGATTACGAGTTTAACACGAATAGTGAAGTGACCAAAAGAACTACCAAAGGTGAATCAACACTATACTTTTACTATTAATTAACCATCAACGGAAAAGTATCAAGAGTAATTCAACCCATCATAAATTTGAAAAGTTCTTGGTACAAACTGTTTCTTATTAAACTATGGTAAATGTAAAAACTCAAAGGCCGGGCATATTATATGCTTTGGCCTTTTTACTCTTTGCTTGCCAGCCAGAAAAGAGTAATCAACTCCAAGAAAACAAACCCTCTGCGGTATATCCTTACTTTAAAGAGCCTAAAGTCAGCTTTATTTACGAGCGCTATTTAGATATTAAAGGAGCATTGGTGGCAGGAAATGCTGAAATGGCACAAAAAAGTGCTAATGTATTTCAGCTTTCAATTGGGTCATCTTCAAACCTATCAGACTTAGCAAAAAGCATAAAAAGGGAATCTGAGATAGATAAACAACGTAAACTGTTTACAACGTTAAGTATTGAAGTCTTAAAACTATTAGAAAAACACCCACTGGTAAATGGGAAGGTCTTTGCCTTTCGATCTATGAGTAACAGCAGCGAAGTTTGGCTAGCCAATGAAGCCCGTGTGAATAGCCCTTACGATGGAAGCATTTCTAACGGAAAGTTGTTCAAGGTTTTGGGTAAGGAAGAGCACGCTGCTCCTGTTAAAAACAGTCTAAGCGGCCTAGTTCAGAGAGGCTATAGTCTCTTTCCTACTAAGAAATTATAGCCATACCGCCCTTTCAGGGCTGAATTAACTTTTATACTGATATGGAATGGGCTGCGCCCATTCCTTTGTTATTTCGCCCCGATGGGGCTATAAAAAGCAAGTCTTATAACGGAAAAAGTTTTAAGTCAAAATCCAAGCTGTCTTTTCAATGGTAAGCCCTCAGGTAGAATAAAAAAAGCATCTTCCAATTCCATTCTTTCAATCCTACTTGCAATACTTATGACATTGTATTCGGCATTCTCAACAATCGTTTTTAAAGGTAAAGATTTAGTTTTTTCAACATAAAAACTCCAACCTCCAAACTTGTGATCTTTAAACAATTCAGCGTTTATTGAATACTTTGAGTTAAAATAATAAGTCGTTTTACCAGTTTCGGTAACCACCTCAAGCACATCACATTCAATACCTAATACTTCCTCCTTATTATCTAGAAATTTAAAACTTACCAATGGAGCTTCTTCAAAACCACCATCCACCCAGTATAATGTATCTGAAACAGTCATTTTACTATACAATCTATTTTGGTCTACATCGTATAATTGCCATTCAAAATACTGACCATTACTGACTGATTTATAATGATTGCTTTTAATAAAATAGTCCTGAGTTGAGCCCATTAGCATCCCTATCTGTTCATTACTGACATTTGGTATCTTACTCTCATAAGTCACTTTATAAGTTATCTTACCTTCAAAATCTTGAGCACACACAGTACTAAAAGAGACAGCAAGAAGCACCATAATTAATCTAAACTTCATCTTTATTCATTTAAAAGTTCAGTAAACATCCAGTGATCAAAAATACTAAGTCTATTCATAACTCAATACTCAATTATTTAAAAAGCGGCCAATTGGAAGCGTCATTCCGTAGGAATCTTTTCACGCTCCACAAGCAAGCTTTTCTATGTTTCTGAAAAGACCTCCGAAGCTTCGAAGCAGGATGACTTAGAGTAAACCATAGGTTCTCCCGTTTTAGACCTTTCTTGGTCAAGGGAAGAAAAAATAAGATATACTATTAGGTAAAGCACATTAAAGCCAGAACACCTGTCAGGTTTTGAAAACCTGACAGGTGTTTACTCAGTGAAACCTTTGGCGATGGACTATTTAAAACAACAGCTCTGTCATTTCAACTAGTCTGATGAATTCGGCTCTGTAACCTTCTTGGTCTAGGCCTTTTGCTCCTTTGGCCAAACGAATGACCGCATTAAAGGTCAGGTTGTTTTTGTATTCTGAATCGCGAAGCATCATTCCAAAACCAGCTACTGCAGCCGACCATCGGAAGTTTTTAGAGCTGTCGCTCAGTTTCACTGATTCATTCTTAATTACTTGTTGAAGCAAAATACTCGTTTCTCCATCAGGCTTTTTGTATCGAAGTTTCACCGTCATTAAATCGGTGGTGTTCCCTGTAGTTTTCTTCACTTCTGTATTTTGGTATTTCAAATCGTCCAAAGGTTTGAACTGGCTGTTTACCCCTACTGGAATGATTTCATATAAAGCGGTTACCGTATGACCAGCACCTAATTCACCCGCATCCTTTTTATCGTTGTTGAAGTCTTCATCATTCAGCTTTCTGTTTTCATAACCAATCAAACGATAAGCTTGTACGGTAGCAGGGTTAAACTCTACTTGAATTTTAACATCCTTGGCAATGGTAAAAAGCGTTCCCCCAAACTCGTTCACCAATACTTTTTTGGCTTCCAGAATATTGTCAATATAGGCATGGTTACCATTTCCTTTGTCGGCCAAAAGCTCCATTTTAGAGTCTTTGTAATTGCCCATTCCGTAGCCCAAAACGGTTAAGAAAACACCTTCATTACGCTTTTCTTCAATCAAGTCTTCCATGGCTTTATTGCTGGACGCACCTACGTTGAAGTCGCCATCGGTAGCCAAGATCAAGCGGTTGTTTCCTTCTTTTAAAAAATTCTGCTTCGCTATTTTGTAAGCCAACTCAATACCAGCACCGCCAGCCGTTGAACCTCCAGCGTTCAGCTTATCCAAGGCTTCAATAATCTTGTTTTTCTCTTTACCCGAAGTTGGAGGTAGCACCTCTCCTGCTGCGCCCGCATAGACCACAATGGCCACATGGTCTTCATCGCGCATTTGATTCACCAAAAGCTTCAATGATTTTTTGAGCAAAGGCAATTTATTATCCGCTCCCATAGAACCCGACACATCAACCAAGAAAACAAGGTTAGCAGGTGGTAATTTATCTACTTCAATCTTCTCGCCCTGAATTCCAATATGAACGAGTTTATGTTGGGTATTCCATGGTGCATCGGATACTTCATGCTGTACTGCAAACGGATGTTTGCCTTTAGGCCCCTCATAGTCATAATTGAAGTAATTGATCATTTCTTCAATTTTTACCGCATCCTTAGGAGGCATTTTACCATCATTAATAAACCTGCGCACATTGCTGTATGAAGCCGCATCTACATCAATAGAGAAAGTAGAAAAAGGGTTCTTCCATGGCGTATTGAAGCCATTTTCTTTTATTTCAGCATAATCTTCCTGACTCAATTCTTGAGGGTACTGGTAAGCAGTAGAAAAGTTATTCTCGGGTTGCATGTACATTTGGGATAAAATCTCAATCTTCATTTCTTCTTGGTCTGCTATACCCCTAATCATTATTTTGTTTTTCTGTTCTGCTTGCATTTGCCCTGTCACAATCATTTCCGACATGAGTTGCACATCCTGATCTAGGCTAACATTGATTACAGATTGCTTTCCTACTTTCACTTCTTGGGTGATGTAACCTAGGTATCTAAAAATCAATACCGTTTCGTTATTCGGTACGGTAATGCTGTACTTGCCATTAGCATCCGTAGAAACACCTTGGGTAGTCCCCTTAATCAATACAGACACTTGATATAGCGGAAGGTTATTATCAGCACTTTTCACAATGCCCGTAACTTCCTTTTGAAAATCTTTGGCTTGGCTGTTATGGAATATGCCAGTGAACAGCATCATTACTATTATTAAATTCTTCATCGCTAAAAGGTTTATGTAAAAATTTCTTTAACCTTGAGATGCACGGTTTTTGAAGATTCCATAAAAGCAGAGAAAAATAATTCATTTATAATCCGTTGTTCTCGAAAAAACGAACTGATATCGCCCAAAAAACTGACCTAGAGCTGATTTTCGCTTATCAAGAAAATCAGGACAATAGGTGGCTTGGTGAGCTGTATAAAAGATACATGAGCTTGGTATATGGGGTTTGTTTGAAATATTTGAAAGACCGCGATGCTGCCCAAGACATGGTGATGCAGGTTTTTGAAAAATTACTCTCGCAGTTGCAAAACCAAAAAGTAGAAAATTTCAAAAGTTGGCTCTATGTACTTACCAAAAATGAGTGCTTAATGCTCCTCAGAAAACAGAAGTCGCATGGGCATTCTGTAGAAAATCGAGAAGCCGTTATGGAAATTGCCTTGGCTGTGCATCATGATACCGAAGCGAATGCTTTGGAAAGTGATTTAACAAAATTAGAAGACTGCATTGGCAAACTGAATGAGGAACAAAAAGTCTGCGTACAGTTCTTCTATATTGAAAAGAAGAGTTACCTAGAGGTGGTAGAACTAACAGGTTTTGATTTGAAGAAAGTAAAAAGCTACATTCAGAACGGACGTAGAAATTTAAAAATATGTGTAGAAAACCTTCGTGAACAAGAAGCATAATCATATTGAACAATTGACTCCAGCAGTATTGGAAGCCTATAAAAAAGGGCTTTTGAATGCTGAGCAACAACATCAGGTTGAAAAACTGATGCTGGAGGACCCGTTCTATGCCGATGCATTAGTAGGCTGGGAAGAAATTGACGACTCGGAGCTAAGTGCGGACTTAGCCAAGCTTGAAAGCCGACTAGACGAACGACTAGAAGGAAATAATAAAATTGGCTTTTGGACAATTACCAGAAGATTGGCCGCTACTTTATTGATTTTAGTTACTGCTTCCTTTTTGTTTTTCTGGTTGCAGAATAAAGATGAAGCACCTGAAAAATTCACTGCGAAAAAAGAAGTTGAAACTGAGGCCAGACCAACTACAGACAGCCTTGAATTGATTAATCCAGACCAACTACAAAAGCCAAAGTTAACCGCTTCAAATAAGGAAGAAAAGCCAAAAAGCATGACCCTCAGTACCACTCCTAATGAAGGGGCATTGACCGAAGTGGCAATACAAACTGAAGAAGAAACAGAAATTGAAAATATTGATTTAAAAGCCCTTTCAGAAGCTACAGAAACCAATATAGCTCAAGCAAAAATGGAAGAGGCTGTTAGAATGGAAACGGCTAAAACGCTGATCGAAGAAAAAAATGAAGCTCAAATGGCCAGAACCATGGATGTTCAAAGCATGCTACAAAGCCGAGTGGCCGCGGTTAGGATTGATGAACCAAAAACCTCATTAACAGTTGTTGATGCTAGTGACCTCTCGCCCCTGCCTCAAGTCTCTATTTTTATCAAAAACACGACACAAGGAACAGCCACAAATATTGAAGGCAAAGCAGAAATTTCAGTCGATACTTCTGCAGCTTACTTGGTTCGCTATTTGGGTTATGTTAGTCAGGAATTTAGGATAAGTGACCTTTCCAAGATGAATGACACCATTAGAATGGAGGCTGATGAAACTTCTCTTGGTGAGATAGTGGTCAGTGGATTGGCCAAAGAAAATCAAAATAGACTGATAGTGCGTGCTAACCAAAAAGCAGCGCCTGTAATGGGAATGCCTGATTACAAGGATTACTTAGAGGAGAATTTCATTTACCCTGAAAATGAGTCAAAAACCAGAGGTACGGTTCGAGTGGAGTTCATCATTAATGCAGACGGCACATTGAGCAATTTCGAAATTAAGAAAAGCTTAGGTACGGCTTTCGATACAGAGGCTATTCGATTGATCAAAGAAGGACCCGTTTGGCAAGCAGCTACGGATGAAAATGGGGTTTCAAAAACATCGACTGAAATAATTCGAGTGGTTTTTAAACAATAAGCATTAGACCACTACAGAGATAACTCTGCTAAACTCAATAGCCTCTGATGAGATAAGTGTATCAACTTTTGGAGGGTTAAGTACGAGCTAAGCCTTAAAGCGAATCCCAAAGTTTTCTGGGTGGCACCATAAAAATTGAAAAGCGCAAATAGCTTGAGTCTTTAATATCATACTCACTTATCGCCTTCTTAATTCTATCACCAGGGTTCACAGTAAAATAAGTAAGATTATGTACATAGCCTACATCTACCCCCATCCAAAGCCAATCGTGAATTTCTTGCTCTAGCTTGAGTTTAAAGTAAATATCAGCCCGCTGTAGGGTAATTAAATGTGCTTCGTTTTCAAGGGCATCAGTAAGGTTGAATCTCCAATTGACCAACTCGGTTTGATATATAAAGTGCGTCCCCTTTTTCCAATGGTACCTCAAATTAATTGAGCTTGGTAAAATGGCTTCAAACAACATTTTTTCTGAAAGCTGCTTTTTATAACTGAAGGTTGGGTAAATATTTAAAAGCCCCAAAGCGTAATTTACTACACCGCCATAGCCAATAATTGTACTTTCGTTTAATTGCTTACTGTATTCTCCCATTGCTAAATATCGACTCGAAAATCGGTTGATGCTCCAAGTATCACTGGCCAATTCGGTTAAAACAATAAGTGAGAATCTCTTCTCTTTAGAAATGTTCCTTTGGTACAGAAAATTAAGTCCAGCGTTGTTGAGGTGATTGTTGTTTAAAAAATTGAATAATTCACCTTGTTGGCCTGCTCCAACACCATAGGATTGTTTATAATATTTGAACTGAAAACCGAAAAGCGTTTTTTCCTTTAGAATAAGGGGCACTCCCAGCCTAACCCTAAGCAGATTATCCTTTGCAATACTCGAAATAGAGTTATTCTCATCTGTAGGTTTCTCGTAGGCTCTATAGTTAGAAAGATATTCGGTAGTGAACTCAACTATTTTAGGTCGATAAGTGATAATGTCTTGGGCATTTACACTGATAGCAAGGAATAGGAAAAAGGAAGAAAGTAATAGTCGCATTAAAAGCTTAAGTCTAATGCGGAACTGACCAAGTTTCCGCCTTCATTCAACTCGCAAGTAAGAGAAAAGTTCTGAATAATTAATAACCGACAATCCCATCTCACCGCTCTTAAAAAATCAATCTTACCGTTTAATTCCTTTCCTTATCTTGATTTCCAAAATCAACCCAAATACTTAACTATGAAACGACTCCTATCTCTATCAGGACTGTTAATCATCTTATTTTCGACCCAAGTCATGGGGCAAATCAAGTCAGAAACCTACGCTGACTTAGACCTAAGGCACATTGGCCCTGCCAATATGAGCGGAAGAGTGGTGGATTTAGCAGTACAAGAAAGCGACCCTTATATTTTCTATGTAGCTACCTCTACAGGTGGAATCTGGAAAACCACCAATAACGGTGTAACCTTTCAGCCAGTTTTTGAAAATGAAGCCACCCACTCTATGGGTGCCATTGCTTTAAACCAAAACAACCCAAACATTATATGGGCTGGAACTGGAGAGCGTGCTAGTCGTCAAAGTTCCTCTTGGGGAGATGGTGTTTACAAATCTACAGATGCTGGTAAAACCTGGACGAACGTAGGTTTAAAAGACTCTCATCATATCGGCAGAATTGCATTACACCCAACCAACCCAGATATAGTTTATGTAGCAGCAATGGGACATTTGTGGGGGCCAAATAACGAAAGAGGTCTTTACAAAACCACTGATGGCGGTAAAACTTGGGAGCGTATTATTTATGTAAATGACGATACCGGAGTTGTAGATGTGGCCATGGATCCAAATAACCCTAATATTCTAATTGCAGCTACTTACCAAAGAAGAAGAAGACCTTACGGTTTTGATGGCGGTGGACCAGGAAGTGGTTTACACAAGTCTACCGATGGAGGTAAAACATGGAAAAAACTAACAAACGGACTACCTGAAGGTGAATATGGTCGTATTGGTATTTCCATTTACGGAAAAAATTCAAACATCATATATGCTTCTGTGGAGCAAGGCTTTCAATACAATGCATCTACAGCTTATAACGAGCGCAGGGCTGGTTTATACCGCTCTGACGATAAAGGAGAAACTTGGGCTTTCATGAGTGATTGGAACCCTAGGCCAATGTATGCCAGTCAGCCTTACGTAGACCCAAATGACGACAAACGTATTTACATGCAAAACCAGTTCAGTTACTCTACAGATAGCGGAAAAACGTTTACTGCCCCTCGTCAGTCGCTGCATGGCGATGATAGAATTGTTTGGGTAAACCCTAATGACTCTCGCCATGTGATTAAAGGGGATGATGGTGGAATTGGTATTTCTTACGACCAAACTAAAACTTGGCTTTTCCTTACCAACCTACCTGTAAGCCAGTTTTACAGAATTGCGGTTGACAATGCTGAACCTTATAACATATATGGCGGGCTACAAGATAATGGTAGCTGGGTAGGACCAAATGCTACTTATAAAAGTGACGGAATCCTTAACTCAGACTGGAGAAGAACTGGTGGTGGAGACGGTTTCTTAAGCTTACCACACCACACCCAAGAAGGTGTAATGTATGGTGAATCTCAGTATTTAGGCCTTTTCAAACTAGATTTAAACACTGGTCAAAGAAAATCGATCAGACCAGGCGATCCGAAAGGAGCTATTGGAGCCAGAAGAAACTGGGATTTCTGGGGACCAGGTTTGCCTGAGCCAGATTTGGAAAATGCCATGGCACCAGCCAACTGGGACGGACCTTTCTTCCTTTCTTACCATAACCCAAATACAATTTACGCAGGTACTAATGTGCTTTGGAAAAGTACAGATGGTGGAAACTCTTGGGAATCTTTGGGTGATTTAACTACCAAAGTAAACCGAAGAGATTTAAAAATCATGGGAAGAAGAGCCACTGAAGACACCCCTTCTTTAGATGATGGAATTCCGTACTACCCTACCCTTACGGCAATAGCCGAAGATCGCTTTACGCAAGGCTTGCTTTATGCAGGAACAGATGACGGCTTGCTTCAAGTATCGAGTGACGATGGGCAAAACTGGACGGATGTTACTTCAAAATTGAGTGGCTTACCTAAAGAAACGTGGATCAACACTATTGAAGTTTCTAGCCACAATGCTGGAACCGCCTATGTAGCCATTAACAATTACAGAAATAACGACTTCAAAAACTATGTATACAAAACTGTAGATGGTGGTAAAAACTGGACTTCAATTACTGGTAACTTACCAGCTGATCGCGTAGCGAGAACTTTAAGAGAAGACCCTAAAAATCCAAGTTTACTTTATTTGGGAACTGAGTTAGGTCTTTTCATCAGTAACAATGGTGGTAAAAACTGGATCGAGTTGAAGAACAACATGCCAACATTGCCTTTCAATGATTTAGTAATTCACCCAAGAGACAATGATTTGGTTTTGGCTACTCATGGGCGTGGTGTTTGGATTTTGGATAACCTCAATGCCATTCAAGAACTAACTACTTCTGTAGCCAACCAAGACGCAGCACTTTTCAGTATAGACAAGGGAGTGATGATTAATTATACAAGCGAAGGTGCCCATGTGGGTGATATGTTCTTCAGAGGTGAAAATCCTGTTCGCGGAGCAATCATTGATTACTATCTAAAAACGCCAGTAAAAGAGAGCGAAATTTCATTGACGATTCACGATACGCATGGCAATTTGATCAAAACTTTGGATCCTGACACTGTTGCGGGTATTCAGCGCGAAGTATGGGACATGAACTATGAGAGTTTTGCTCCTGCTTCATCAGGAAATGGCGGACGCAGAGGTTTTGGATTAAATGGGCCAAAAGTAAACCCTGGTAACTATGTAGCTAAGCTTACTGTTAAAGACAAATCCTATACTCAAACTTTTGTAGTAGAAGACGACCCAAGGTTGAATATTGATATTGCTGACAGAAAAGCATGGACAGCTAAATTAATGGAGATTGGAGAATTTTCTTTGAAAGCTACCGAAGCCATGAGCGACCTTGCTGAGCTACAGCGACACCTAAGCCAATTGGATAGAAAAAAAGTGAAATATGACGAAGCCGCAGCTAAAGAAATTAGAAATGTAGCAGGGCTTTATAGCGAGCTAATGAGCCGTGTGAGAGGCGTTTACTTTGGCGCTTCTGGTTGGATAGGCCAAATCACTGGCGATCAGCAGGCACAGTTCGACTACTTGCAAGAGATGCTTATCAAGTTGGAGCCAAAGAAAAAAGCGGTATTAAACGATTCGGTTAAAAAGCTAAACAAAAGTCTAAGCAAAGAGAACAGATATTCAGGTCAATAATTTTATAACGTATGAAAATTAAAGCTTTAGTAGTATTAATAGCCATTTCTACATCGGTAATGGCTCAGGATCGAAAAATCGATGTAGAATCAAAAGTGGTAACAACACATGAGGTTACCATTAAAGGGAAGCGTGTGCCCTACTCTGCAACAGTGGGTACTCAGCCCGTTTGGGACGGCAATGGCGATCCAATTGCCACATTATTTTATACTTATTATGAAAGAACGGATGTCAAAGATAAAGACAGCCGTCCACTAGTAATTTCATTTAACGGTGGTCCTGGTTCTGCTTCTGTTTGGATGCACTTGGCTTATACTGGCCCGCGTATTCTTAAAATTGATGATGAAGGTTATCCAATTCAGCCTTATGGTGTAAAGGACAATCCCAATTCTATTTTAGATGTAGCTGATATTGTATTTGTAAACCCCGTAAATACTGGTTATTCCAGAATCACGGACCCAAAAGCGAACAGATCAACTTTCTTTGGTGTAAGACAAGACATCACCTACTTATCTGAATGGGTAAACACTTTTGTAACACGCGCTAACCGTTGGAGTTCTCCTAAGTATTTAATTGGAGAAAGTTACGGAACTACCCGTGTTGGAGGAATGGCCTACGAGCTTCAAAACAATCAGTGGATGTACCTAAATGGCGTTATTTTGGTTTCTCCAACAGATATGGGAATCGACCGAAGTGGCCCAGTAGAAGCGGCCAATCGTTTGCCTTATTTTGCTGCTACTGCATGGCACCATAAGCAACTTCCTTCTGATTTGCAAAGCAAGGATTTACTGGAAGTGTTGGATGAAGTTGAAAACTACACCATTAATAAGTTTATACCTGTATTGGCCAAAGGCGCGTGGGCTACGGAATCTGAAAAGAATGAAGCCATTAGAATGTTTGCTCGTTATTCTGGTTTAGATGAAGAAATCATCAGACAGCACAACCTTGATGTGCCTTACAACTTTTTCTGGAAGGATTTACTCCGTCATGAAGGATACACTGTTGGTCGTTTAGATTCACGCTATAAAGGTATTGATAGAATGGATGCAGGTATGGGCCCAGATTTTAACTCAGAGCTTACTTCTTGGTTACATTCCTTTACTCCTGCCATCAATAAATATTTCATGAATGAGTTGGGCTACAAAACTGACATCAAATACAACATGTTTGGCCCAGTAAACCCTTGGGACCGTTCTGGCGATAACTCTGCAGAAAGCTTACGCAAAGCAATGGCCATGAACCCTTACTTAAAGGTAATGACCCAAAGCGGCTATTACGATGGTGCCACTACTTACTTCAATGCCAAGTACAATATGTGGCAAACCGACCCAAGTGGTAAACTAAAAGACAGAATGAGCTTCAAAGGCTACCGCAGTGGACATATGATGTACTTAAGGGCTGAAGATTTAGCAAAATCTAATGAGGACATTAGGGAGTTTATTAAAAACTCTATACCACCAGCGGGAACTCCAGCTAAGTATTAAAGACAGAATTAACTACATTGAACAGGTCGCCTAAAAGTGACCTGTTTTTTTATGCGCCATAAAGTCAAGCTAATTCAGCAGGTAATCTAAATTTTATAGGGTAATAGATTGAAGCTAAATTCAAAACAAAAATATATAGATATAATACAGGCCTTTGCTATATTATTTTTTGCTATTTTCAAAACATTCATAGCCTCATCTCCAGCAATCAAACAAAGCATATGTACTACGAAGCTCAAGTGAAAAAAATGAAGGTACTTGCTCTGATCATTATTTCAGTAGGACTCTTGGTAATATTGGGCTGGTATACACAAAACTCCACCCTTTTGAGAGTAATTGAACTGGGCCCTACAATGAAGTTCAATACAGCATTCTCATTTGTTC
The DNA here is from genome assembly GCF_963973945.1 of uncultured Roseivirga sp. Taxonomy (GTDB): domain Bacteria; phylum Bacteroidota; class Bacteroidia; order Cytophagales; family Cyclobacteriaceae; genus Roseivirga. The sequence continues at coordinate 141,967 of NZ_CAXBBV010000004.1, read as the reverse complement.
TATCTGGCATAGTAATTCTTCTTATTTCATCTTCTTCTATAAACAAGAAGGCCTATCTCCCATTTTCAATTGCTGTGTTTCTTATTAGTGGTTTCACCTTAACAGAGTATTTTTTCAGTAACCTAAACGTCATAGACTACATAGCTATTCAAGACAAACTTTCAACAAAATCTCCTGGCAGAATGTCGCTTGCCACCTGCCTAAATTTTCTACTTTTTAGTTTATCCACTTGGCTCATTTCTTCCTCAAAAAAGAAATCAAGAAAGGTAGGTGAGTACTTTATTGTTATCATTCTGATCTTATCTACCCTATCCATTATTTCGTTTCTACTGCAAGTCCCTATGAGTAACAGGCTCGCCATTATCGATACAATGGCGATTCATACCTCTGTCTTATTTATACTACTCGGAATTGCCACTTCATTAAAAAACCCAGAAACAGGTTTTATTGCTTTTAGAAATAGCCGTTCTGCTGGTGACAAAATGATCAGGATGGTTCTGCCTTTCATTTTAATCATCCCTGTTGGCCTGAGTATTATTTTTTCAATGCTCAACAATGCAGGCGTTATTGATGTTGACCTTGGTTTGGTCTTGTTTTCTGTGGTTCTCATTCTTATTGGCAGTATGCTCATTACTTTATATGGCAATAATCTTAATAGGCTTGAAAACCAAAAGAAGGCACTAGAGAAGTCCTTTGAAGCGGTAAATAAAGAGCTGCTGGACTATAAATACGCCATTGACCAAGTATTATCTGTTTCTATTATTTCTACTGAACAGAAGCTCATTTATGTTAACGATACCTTTTGTGAAACTTCAGAATACTCTCGAAACGAAATAATTGGAAAAGGCTACGAACTGATACGAACAGACCATCATCCTCCTGAATTTTATGATGACCTATGGGGTACGATTTCCAATGGGAACATTTGGCAAGGAGAAATTTTAAACATGTCTAAGTCGGGCAAAAAACACTGGTTTCATTTGACTATTGTACCTTTTAAAAACTCTGAGGGAATAATCTTTCAGTACCTTACACTGGCGAAGAACATTAGTTTAGAAAAGAAAGCTGAGCAGCTTAACAGTCAATACCTAAATGAATTAAAGAGTAAAAACACGGAGTTGGAAGAGTTCTCTTATATCACCTCTCATGACTTACAAGAACCACTAAGAACACTTACCAATTACTCAGGTTTGTTTGTGAAAAAATACCACGACATACTTGACAAACAGGGAATTGAACTACTTGAATTTATAAGCTCTGCAACTGAAAGAATGCAAACATTAATCCGTGACGTTTTAGACTATAGCAGAATTGGTAAAGAAAAATCAAAAGTAGAAATAGATGTCTTTAAAGTGGTGGAGCATGTTGCGCAAGACCTCTCCACACTTATAAACAATTCGAAAACTGAAATTAGGGTTAACAATGAGTTCCCCAAAATCTATGGTTACGAAACGGAAATAAGACTTGTCTTCCAAAACTTAATAACAAATGCTATTAAGTTCAAAAAAATAGACAAAAATCCATATATTGAAATTGGGTACAACGAAGAGCAGGGTAATCACAAGTTCTTTGTTGCCGATAATGGAATTGGCATTGATCCTAATTATAAGGATAAGGTCTTTCAGATTTTTCAAAGGCTACACAAACAATCAGCGTATTCAGGCACTGGTATTGGTTTGGCCCATTGTAAAAAAATTATTGAAAGACATCGAGGTCAAATCTGGTTTGAGCCAAATAATAATGAAGGCACTATTTTTTACTTTACTATTATGAAGAACAACAATGAATAAAAAACTCAACTCCATACTTTTAATTGACGACAATCCTGCCGACAACCTCTATCATAAAATGATTATTGAAGGTGAGGAAGTTACCGATTCTGTAAAAATTGCCGAAGATGGAGTTGAGGCGATAGACTATTTAAAATCTACTTTTGATGGAAAGTACCCCCAACCAGATTTGGTCTTTCTCGACATAAATATGCCCAGAATGAATGGATGGGAATTTTTAGAAGAATATAGCAGATTAAATGCTAGCCAAAAAGGTCGTAGTCTATTGATGATGTTGAGCACCTCTAACACCATAGAAGACAAACGAAAGTCTGAACAATATGATTTTATACTAGGCTATGGCTCTAAACCTCTCACTGTAACAATGCTTTGGGAAATTATCAAAGAGAGCTTTCCTGATTACATATAGCTCAAACTACCTTGCCACTCCATTCATAAAATCAACTTTGGAATTGATTGGGTTGCCGGCCATTCGCCTTAGTGTAACTACCTGACCAATATGCCATAATGCGTCTTCTAAGGGTCCGTTTAAACCGTTCCAAAAAGGTAGTTTTTGCCCACTCCCATTAGGGTTTTGAAAAACCAAATTATAGCGCTCAAAATCGGCATCATTACTTACTTTAAGCATTGCACTCGCGGTTTGTATAAATGCAAGAGTCTTCTCTCGTTTTTCATCAAAAGTTAAAGAGTCAGTTTTGATGGGAAAAACAGTAGGCTGCTGCATTGTAGCATTGGTAAACATCAAAACCAATGAATAAATGTGATCGATAGTTTCCCCAATGGTTCTAGACTCCTCTCCTGCTTTAAAGCTCAAATCGTCCTCGGTTAGGCCCTCTGTTGCCCAGTAAAATCTAAAACCAAGCCCGTCTGAAAGGCGCCCCATTAAAGTGCCCGATGTAAAAACCTTTGCTGCAGGAGGTATTTCTCTAAAAGGAAGACCTTGAGCATTTGACAGTCCAACAAATGATAATAAAAAAAGCAGAAATAAGATGCTCCTACGCTTGGCCATAATTCAATAAACATTCAATGATTTGCTAAGATAAGAAGATTGGATAATCATTGCTTTTCCTGAGCAGATAAGTAGGTTTAAAACCATAATTCTTTGAAATACTAAAATTGAACTATACATTTAATTTAAAGACAACCCTTTTCCATTTTCGATGAGAACCCTTATCATTTTCATTATTTCCATTTTTATACCTGGGGCAGGCCAAATACTATCGAAAGATTATTTCAAAGGTGCTATTATGATTTTGCTAGCTTTCTGTACTAGCATGGTTTTTAATCAACTATCACCCGAAATTCCTTTTTTCATTATAATGATCTGGTCACTGGTTGATCTTTATCTCAAAACCGAGAAAACAGAAGGAAAACAAAAAGCCATTAAATACCTGATATTTAGCATTATAGTAGTCGTAGTTCTAATCCCCGCTGTCTTCTATTTGTCTATTTTCTCCTTTGTTAAAGGGGGAAATTATTTAAAGGACGAGTTCTTTAATCAGAATAATACTGAGAATGAAATGAAGGAAATATCCATAGAACTTGATAAATACTTTCTTTTCAGAAAAGCCTACCCAATTCACTTTTCTGAATTTGTAAACTCAAAACCAATTTGGAAAAATTGGGAGCATGATAGTTGGGGAAACCCATATCATTATACTTTAACAGATTCTTCAAGTTATACATTGGTCTCTGCAGGGCATGATTTAGAAATTGGAACTGAGGATGACATTATAAAATCTTCTTTTAAAAAAAGCCCTGAATAGAGACTGGAACAAATGAAGATCATCCAAACTAACCAGCTGACAACACACCAAAAAGAAAGGATAACGGCCTTGTGGAATGCTGAATATCCAACTTCGTTAAGCTACAATTCCATAGCGGGATTTGATGAGTTTCTTGATAAAATAGAGCAACTGAAGCATTACATCCTTAGCGACAATGGTCAAAATATTGTTGGTTGGCTTTTCGTATTTATTCGGGACGAAGAAATCTGGTTTTCGGTAATACTAGATAGTAATTACCAAAAAATGGGGTTTGGAAAGCAGTTACTCAACTTAGCTAAACAAGACTTCAAAACCCTTAATGGATGGGTAATAGACAATGCCAGTAGTAAGAAATCAGATGGTTCTCTATATCCTGTTCCCTTACCCTTCTATCTTAAGAATGGCTTTAATGTGCTGAATGATGTTCGATTGGAAACGGAAAAGCTTTCTGCAGTAAAAATCAGATGGGAGCTCTCTGGTGAATAATTGTTTAAAGGTAAAAAAGGTCTAGATGCAACACTACTGTGGCACACCTAGACCTTAACTTAAAATGGTTAAATTATAGCGTTTTACTTCTTCAATAACTCACCTAAAATATCCTCTACCCTATAATACTGAAAAGTTCGGTTATCAGACATGGCAACAAAGATTCCATGCTTGAAGGTGTCGTTCAACAGTACATTGGTAATTTCAGAGCCATCGCTCTCATTGGTGGATACCTTTATGGTTTTCAACAATTCGTGCTGATGTGGATTGACGGAAGTACCTTCTCTAGAATAAATCTTGAACTGATTTGCTTGTTGGTCGGAAACGAGAATAAATCCTTTGCCATTTCCAGCATCATAAATAGAAATGCCTTCATTATCATCCAAAAAATCTGTTGTTCCAAACAATGCCAATTCTTCATTTCCCATTTCTGGATTTGCATGATATTTTCTTATCCCAACATTTTCATCTGAATAGTATACAAAGCCCAATTCATTGTCCACCGCAATGGCTTCTATCTCCTTTACTCCGCTAAACTCCCCAAACTTCCTTACTAAGGTAGCTTTAACAGTTCCTTCGGCAGTTCCTTCTAGCAAATATTGCCATAAATAAGTACCGTCTGTAGGGCCGGTTTTTCTTCCCATAATGGCGAAAATAGCCCCATCTGTTGGTCGCTTATAAAGGGCCACACCCATTAGGTCGCGATACTCCACTCCTTCTTCACCTTCAAAAACTGGAATTCCACCGTTGTCAATCACTTTCATTTCTGGCAAAGCAAATACACGCATATTATGAGTAAATCTTTCTCCAGTCACAGCAATGTCAATGGTGTCAGTACCTACTACCAAACCATATTCAATGTCTACATTATTCGGTCTTTTTAAGCCTCGAACGGTTCGCTCTTCTATTACCTTACCGTTTAGGTCGAAAGCGTAAAGTGCACCATCGATGTCTTTATCGGTGCCAATAATCATACTTTGAGCAGGATCGGTTGGATTGACCCAAATCGCAGGGTCATCGGTATCGTGTAAAGTAGTATCTGTTGTTATAGCTGGCTTAATAGCGTCTGCTACCGAAGTTGTTTTCTCTTTTGTCTCGCTACAAGAAATTGCCACAAAGGCAACTCCAAGTACAATATTCATTACTGATTTCTTCATGAATTAATTATTAAACAAATCGAATTTTAAGCCTGCATTGAATCTTACATTGTAATATTCAGCTTGCATGGTTCTGCTGCTAATTCCCTGATAATACCTCAAAGGCTGGTTAGTGAGATTGTTCACTTCAAAAAAGAATCTCCAGTTCTTATTAAAAGCATAAGAGCCATTAAGATCCAAGAAGGTTTGTTTGTCATAATACCTGTCTTCAAAACTTTCTCCGCCCAACTCATCAATATAGTCGCTAGCAAAATTCAACGAAGCTCTCAGTACTAACTTCTCGGTTTCATAAGAAAGTGAGGCGTTAAACATGTTTTCGGCAGTTCCTGGTAAGGCCAAATCATCTGATTCACGTCCTTGAATACCTGTAGTGCTCGATTGAGTCAATGTGTAGTTCAAGTACAAGCCCAGCCCCTTCCAAATTTGTCTTTGAAAAGAAACTTCAAGTCCGTAAATCTCAGCGGTTCCGCCATTTTGAAAAGTTGTATATTCTAAATCGCTACCAAACTGAGGATCATTATAACCTTCAGTTCTTTGAGAGTAAATGAAGTTATTTACATCCTTATAGAACACTCCTCCTGAAACTAAACCAATGCTCTGGAAGTAATTTTCATACATTAAATCGAAGTTGGTTGATGTAGTAGCTTTCAAGTTTGGGTTACCACGTGTCAACTCTTCATCATCTGGGCTGAATTCAGCGTAAGGCACCAAGTCATAATAATTTGGTCTTGCAATAGTGTTAGTATAGGCAAATCTCAAGATTGAATAATCTGAAAAATTGTAGTTTAGGTGTACACCAGGCATAAAGTTGGTGTAATCTTGAGAAGCTTGGGTTTGGCTGTAGGTGTCATTATCTACATCCAATATATATCCAGAATAATCAATGCTAGTTGATTCTAACCTAAGCCCAACAATACCAGAAAGCTCATCTGTTAAAGTCAGGTCAGCCATAGCATAACCTGCATATATACTTTCTGTTGCATTATAATTTCCTGGAAGATATTCTCCCAAAACATCTTCTTTATCAAATAAAGAAGCATTGTTCAGGTCAATAGCCCCTAGAAAACCCGGAGTACCAAAAACACCTGCTCTAAACTGACTGCCGGGCATGAAGTCTGAATCGGAATAATTCTCGTTTGGAATATCTCCTATTGTTGCTCCAAAAGCATCCTCGTCAGTTGGTTCATAAGCAAAGAAATTGTTTTTTCTTTCTTTAGTTTTTGTTCTTAAACGAGCTCCAAATTTAACAATTGACTTATCTGAAACAGGTAAAGTGAAATCTACCTTAGAGTTAAAGTCTTCATCTGAAGTATAACCGTTTTGCTCAGAAAGTTCATTGAATTCAATACCCAAGTTATCGGATGGATTGGCTAATATGGCCAAAGGAAACCTAGGATTTCGAAGGTCTACATTTACATTTTGATCCTTAGACCTGTAACTAACGTAACGCTCATTTGGCCTTTCTTCTGAGGCTTTAGCGTATGTTCCCGACCAAGTGATTTTCAATCTATCCAATTGGTGCTCACCTCTTAGGCTTAGGTTTCTGTTTCTCTGGTCTTCCAATCTTCGGTTATCAACCCTGTCGCTACCAATCCCACCTTTGGTCTGAAATTCTACACGCGCTTTTGTTGTATTATAGTTGTTGGCTCCAATTGTAGTGAAATCTCCATCGTTGAAGGCATCTTCTAACTGACTCACACGCATTCTAAAACGGTTTTCCCAATCATCTCTCCAGTTGTACACACCTGAAAGAAAGATTTTATTGTTCTTATTGATTTTATAATCTAAGGCTAGGTTAGCACTTCTTCTCACCCTCTGCACCCGATACTCTCTAATATCAAACTCATCAATATATGCCTTGCCATCGTCACCTTCGACCCAAACGGCTTCAATGTCATCTGACCCGAAATTATGGTTGTTGTATGAAAGTGATAGTACTGCACCTAGCTTCCCTTGGGCAAAACGATCAGAAGCAATCAATGACCCTGTCCAAATAGGTTTATCAGAAAGGAAGTTGTAACCAGAGGCCAATGTTCCAGACAAACGCTTTCCTGTTGGTTCAGAACGAGTTACTAAGTTTACAGAACCGCCAATAGCGTCAGCATCCATATCAGGTAATACAGCTTTGTTCACTTGTATGGTCTGGATCATATCTGCTGGAATTAAGTCCAACTGAACATTTCTGTTGTCGCCTTCAGCAGAAGGAATACGTTCTCCATTTAATGTTACTGAGTTTAACTGTGGTGCAAGGCCTCTAATAATAATATTTCTTGCTTCGCCTTGGTCATTCTGAATAGTAATACCCGGAATACGCTTTAAAGCATCTCCAATATTGGCATCAGGAAAACGACCTACTTGATCGGCAGACACTACATTAGTGATGTTGGCATTAGTACGTTGCTGGTTCAGTGCCTTAGCCTGACCTTTAAGTCTATCTCCAATTACCATTACTTCGCCTGTTTGGGTATAGCCCGGCTCCATGGCAACATTAACTACTGTGGTTTGTCCAACTACAACAGTCATTACTTGTTCTACTTTCTTGTAGCCTACATAAGATACCGTAACATTATGATCGCCTACTGGTATTTCGATTAAGGTATAGTTACCATTAACATCTGTAACTCCACCCTTATTAATGGCTGAAATAAAAACTGTGGCTCCCGGTAAACCAAGGCCAATTTCGTCAGTAATCTTTCCACTAATGATTCCATTTTGTGCCATGGCAACACTAGAAAACAAAAGCGCAATTACTAAAGTGTGTAAAATTCTTTTCATAGATAGATTAGGTTAAATTATTGCTGTGCCAAAACTCAGCAATGAAGAAAAACTAGTCGTTTCGAAAAGGTTAAGAAAAAGGCAAGAGGCCTAGGTTTAGTGTTAAGAATTTGAGCACAACATGCAGCAGGAAAGACAAAACAGCCCTTCTGATGACGTTTTATTAAGCTTTAGTGAGGAATTGGTTAACTAGTAATTAAACCAATATTATCCCTTTGTTACTCAATAAACCAAAAGGGATATAAAGGCAAAAACTGATTGTTTGAAGCCGCATTTTCTAAAAATTATAAACGCTTGATCTCACACTAATCCTGTCGAAGTGCTTCGACAGGATTAATTTTACTCGCTTTTACTCCTGGGTAAATCAATGCTAGTGCTGCCAGCGAAGCCATCAGAATTACAGTTAGGGCAATGTGTTCTACACCAAGTGTTATTCTATATTGATAGCCAGAAAGCCATTCACCCGAAAAATGAAAAGATAAGGGAATAGAAATTAAAATTGAAACGAGACAAACCCATCCAATTGGCTTTCCTATTTGTATTAAAATTTGTCTCATACCAGCTCCAATCGCCTTTCTTATCCCAATTTCTTTACGCTTCTGATCCGCATAAAAATAGGTTAATCCAAAAATGCCCATAGCCGAAACAAAGACCAAAAGCAAAGTAGCCCATTGATAAAATGCTCCTTTTTGATAATCCTGTCGGTAAGCATTGTCAATAGATTCTTCCATAAGATTATAACTCAGTAGGTAGCCTGGGAAGAACTCATCCCATTTCTTCTCCAATGCAGTAGTCAATTGATCATCGTTCGATTCGGTTCTTAAAGTGAGGCTGAAGTAACCGCCAAGTTCATTGGTCAAGAGCACCATTGGATCTATCATGTCGTGCATAGTTGCATAATGATAATCGGCTACAACTCCAGTAATTGTGTATTCCATAGTAGTATCGCGCATTGAATACATCATTTTTTGCCCCACTACCTCATCATTGGAAGAAAAACCCAATGCTTTTACTGCCTTCTCATTGAGTAGAAGTTTTCTCCCTTTTTCAACAACATTCTCTCCTACCAAAACAAGCATTTGATTTGTCTCAATAAAATCTGGGTCAATTAGATTTACGTTGAGCAAATGATTCTCCACTGCCGTATCCTTTCTTATGGAAAAGTTGGCTTTACTTTGCCAGCCAAAAATTGGTGCTGTTGAAATACTCGCTTTCTTCACTCCTGCTATGCCCTCAAAAGCTGTTTTTATTGTTCTTGCCTGATCGTAGCCAGAAACCTGATTCAGTGTAATGGTCATTAGATCATCTTGCTCATAACCTAAATCTATGGTTTCCATGTAAGTCAGTTGATTCGATATTACACTTGCACTGAAAATAAAGAAGCCAGCCAAAGTAAATTGTAGCCCAATCAAAAAAGTACGAATGCTACTTTGGCCTTTGGTTTTATAGTTTGAAATAATGGAGTGGCTATTCCAACGGCTCATTAGTAATGAGGCTCCAGCGGTAATAGTCCAGAAAACTAGAAATAACCCTCCCATCAACCACCATAAATTGTCAGCCGAAAGCCACCCACTTGCTAAAGTAAGGTTAGTGTATTGCTCTAGTTCATTTAAAGCCAATGAAATCATTATACCACTTAAAACGAATGCTGGTAAAAGCACAATCAGAGATTCGTTGGCCTGTTGTTTGATTTTCGAAGCCCATGTAATCCCCAACACCTGTTTGATCGAAAGCTCTTTTGACCTTTGGATGACCAACGCAGTTTGCATATTGAAAAAGTTAATAAGCGTTGAAATAACAATGAATACGGCCAAAATCACCATTATCCAAAGCGTATTCTTATCGTGTTTCTGACCCAAATCAAACTCTAACCCACGATGGTAATGCATTCCAGAATAAGCCTCAGCCTCATGTACTACTACATCAAGCAGGTCTCCTATATTTTCTTTATAGAATTCACCGAGCTTTTCATTCAGCTCTTCAGCATCAATGCTTCCATCTGTCACCAAAAAAGTGTTCAGGCCTGGTACAATAGAACCATAGTTCTTGTTGCTCAAAGGTTCTATAATTCTAAAATCAGCTAAAATATTAGGGTGAAAGGATACATTCGTAGGATAATCCTTAAAAACACCCACAACAGTTAATCCCTTGGTTCCATAAATTCCTTGGGAAGAAATCACCTGATTGATCGGATTGCTTGTACCAAATAACCTTTCGCGGGTGCTTTCATTGATCAATATATCAGTTTGTTCTTTCGGAAATTGGCCAGAAACAAGTTCGGTGGTAAAAGCGCTGTAGTAACCAGAATCTACAAAAGCAGTATTTTGATTACTAAAAATCTTATCTCCAAAAGTCAATGTTAAGGACTGATATCGTAATCTAACTCGGTCGGTGATTTCAGGAATTACGTCTGAAAGGTTATTACCACTTATTACTGAGGTTGAAGCAAAATGTCGTTTGCCATCTCGCAAATTCAAACTGGCCGATAGCCTATAAATTTGGTCTCCTTGCTGATGATAACCGTCATAGGTGGCGTCATGAAGTAAAATTGAAAAGAGTAAGATTGCTCCAGTGAGCCCGACAGTAAAACCTAAAAAATTAATTAAGCTTGGAATCTTAAATCGTGATACGGCCCTAAGGGCAAAGCGGAAATGGGTAGACATCATGGCAATCTGAATTTAAACTAAAGTATTAGGTTTAGTTTAAAAAACCAACTATCGACTTAGTTTATATAGAATAAGAAGACTCTACTACTAATTCAGGCTACTGAGATATTCAATGATTTGAGAAGCGCTCACCCTTTTGAGCACTATTCTCTTTTCCTTGTCGAGTAAATAAAGTGTTGGATAAGATTGAACATTATAGTCACGCAGTTCATTCAAACCATTGTTGCTGTTCATCAAATTGACCCAGTTCGATTTTGTTTTGCTCATTAAAACACCTTTCCAAACGGCTTGATCAGCTTGCTTATAAATTGTTACTACCTTATTTGAAGGCATTACTGCATCATCCATCTTAGAAAGTTCTTCCAAGGTTTTTTCGCAAGGAATACAATCAATTTTCATGAAAGCGAGTATTGTCCAATCTGCTGATTGGGCATAAAGCGACTGGTTCGCACCATTTACATCTGGAAGTTCAAAATTGACCGCTAGTCTGCCACAGAGGTTATTTCTTAGGTTATCGGCACTTACTCTTAGTCTTGAAAGCCCCTCTTCATCCATCCAAACTGCCTTTCCTTTCAAGTAATATTTGTCAATCATGTGTAAATAAACTTCGTCATGACAAATCATTTTTGCTTTGGCATACTTATTCAAAAGGGTAATTAGGGTATATTTAAAGTACTCATCATTTAAACTCGACTTATCTAGAACATAGTCTACAGCCGCAATTAAAGAATCTGGCTGCTGTAGTGTAAGTTGATCCATATAGGCCATCAATTTTGGATGATAGACAGGCGAATACAATAAATCACCCTTTGAAAAATCAATATTATCGAAGTAATGTTTTCTATAATCGTAAAATTTAAATGCATCAATTTCCTCAGCCGATAGCCCCGCAGGTGCTTCTTTAGCCTCATATTCAATTGAAGATTTAATCAATTGGGCAACAAAGCTTTTCGGGTATTTCATTATAATTTCCGTCCGTTTTGCCTGCCTCTGCGTTCCGATTTCATCTTGCTTTGCAAGCTTTCTAAAATCATCAAGGCTAGTATCTTCTTCAATTTTTTTAAACTCAATTTGGGTTTGATTATTGAATTTTAGGTATTCAAAAAGCTGCTTGTTTTCCTCTGAAGTAACCACCTGCATTCCGCCAATAACATCGTCCTTCATGGTTTTCATCACTATTTTAGGCTCTTTGGCTACAAACTCAAAGTAATTGTTGTCTGGAAAAACCAACATATACAAACCTATATGCACCGTATCCATCTGAAAGGTTACCAAGCCTCCCTCTTTTGATGTTGCCTCTTGTTTGATGTATTGCTTATCACCCAAATAATAGGCTAAGCGCATATTTTCACCAGCAGGTAAGCCTTCTATGGTAAAACTATAATCAGCATTATAAATCTCTTGGGCCGAAGCTTTAGAGGGAATTCCGAGTACAAAGACTAGAATGAGGAGTTTCAAAATACGCATACCGAAAGATAATTGATTTTAGGTTTTGAAGGGAATTGAACTGGAGATAATATGGGTCGCTCCTACGGAGCTTGGTGATCAATACCTATTTGTAATCCTACAAACAGGCCGTCCCTCTGGGACTTTTATTAAAGATTTTAACAATTGTAGTCTAACTCAGGCCATGCCGGTAAATAAGTCTTCTGAATCCAATTTTTCTTTTTGAATGTAACGAACCTCAGCGGGGTGCACTGATTGTAAAAGCTTGTTGCTAAGGTTAATCAAGCCCCAGCGGGGCGACCTGTTAATTTCTAAAATCATGCTCGTTAAACAAATCTTTAACAACTATCTTAATCCCTCAAATCGTAACTCTATGACACCAGAAGGCCTAATTCAAGTTTGGAATAATGATGAGCTCATACATGTATCTAATTCAACCTTATACAAACTACCCTTCTCAGAATTAACTAAAGAGTTCCTAAATAAAGGATTCATAGAAGTCTTTTGTGATCTTGCTTTCGATTATCTGAAAGGAGAAATCCAACTTGTTTCGGACATGTGGGATTTGGATCATGAAGAATACAAAGACGTTTATGCAATTGGATTCAATGGTTCAGGAGACCCAATTTGTATCGATGTCCTCGATGATGAAAAGCTTATTTACCTTAATCACGATAATGATTTCGAAGAGGTCTATATAAATAAGAATATCGAACGTTTTTCAGAAATGGTTGTCAGAGTAAGTCATTTTGACAAGACGAAAACAAAAGTATTAGAAAACTCTCTATGGACTCATGATTTTACAGACGAGAACTTTGACAAACTTAAAAATGACCTCAAGCTTATCGACCCTTTAGCTTTTGAAATCGAATCTTCTTTTTGGAGATACCATATCGAAAATGAATTGTGGTTTAGAGAAGATGAACGAAAAAAAGCCAGGCTCATATAATTCATCACCCTCCCCTTTTGCACAACTGCTGAAACTCGCAGTATTCACAACGTTTTAGGTCATCGGTTTGGGCGAATGGAATAGCTGGGCTGTAGATTTCGCGCACTAGGTTTTGAAGCTTTTCTTCAAACATAGCAATGGCATCAGCAGGAATGGCTTGGCCATCTCGGAGCCACTGCGTGCCTTCGCTCAACTTACGCATACTCGTAATGCCCACTTTTACAGGGAGATCAAAATGACCTTTGGTGAGTACTGCATAGAGGTAGCCTTGGAAGCCAGATTTGTATTTTGGATCATCGAAGTACTTATCGATATAAGCCTGCGGATCTTTAAACATCAGCGCCTTGCCTACAAATTCCACCTTCCCAGTTTTATAATCTGTAATGCGCAGCTCTTTGGCCTTTTCATCCATTCGGTCTATCGTACCGCTGACCCTGGCTTTGCCAATTCCATCAATGGCCACCAGCGTTTCAAATTCTTCTGCTTCCAAACCAATCACTTTGAAAGGAGCTTCTAGGGCATCTAAATCCAATACTTTTTGAATCATCTGCTCCATCACCTGTTTAGTGACCAAATCTCTGCCCGACAGTTGTTGGTTTTCCTGAATGATCTTGTTTCGTTCTAAAGAGTCAATCAGCTGCTTTTCGACCAAGCCCTTCAGCAAACGAATTTGCTCTGCACCAATTTCTCTGTTTAGCCAAGGTTTGTATAAAAACTCCAATACCTCATGCACTACAATTCCAAGATTTCGTGCATCAATGTCTTCATCCAAATCATCCAATTCTCTAAAACTGGCTACGTTTTTTAGGTAGAACTTTAGCGGACAGGTAATGTAATTGGTAAGCGAGGTGGGCGATAAGAACTTACCCTCCTCTGTGCCCTGCAAAAAACGACTCAGTAGTTTATTTACCTCTGGCCCTTTTGGAATCGAAATCTCATTCGAATTGATAGCTTTCGGAACAAGCCCTTCATATGATTTCTCTAGAATGGTATAATGCTCAAGCTTCTTATAGCGCTTTAGCTGCTGTAGAATAAAGCGGCTCCTCTCTCCTGTCGAATCGCCTTGCGTAGTGTTGTCATAAATAAAATGCACCTCTTCTGCCCGCTGTAACAATCTCTTGAAGTGATAAGCATAAATGGCATCTTGCTCCTCGAAAGTGGGTAACTGAAATACCTTTCTTAAACCATAAGGAATGTAAGAATTTGAGTTTCTGGCGGTCGGAAGTTTTCCTTCATTGGCCGAAACCACAATAATATGCTTGAAGTCCAAGGTTCTGGTTTCTAGGAAACCCATCACCTGAACACCTTGCACTGGCTCACCCTCAAAAGGTATTTTAACGGCCCTGAAATGCTCCTGAATGATTTTCTTGATCAACCTTAAGGAAAAGGCCTCTTTCTGCCTTAGGTAGTCGTTCAGCTGATTGAGCGACTTCAGGAAAAAATAGATAAACTCACGATCTGTCAGTCCGCTGTCTTTCTCTTTAAAATCATAGAATGCGGCTGTGAGGTAAGTCTTTAAGGCATTCGCAATGTTCTCCCATTCTTTACCCGCTTTGAGCAAGGTTTGCAACTGACTAGACTTCACTTTGTCCAGCAATTCGTTCAAGCCAATTTTAGTTTTCTTTTCCCGAACAAACCATTCGTTCAATTGCTGATAAATGCCTTCGTGAAAAAGCGCGGTATAGGCGTTGGAAAGAAAAGGTCGAAGGTCATAGGTATGAAAAACCAAACCTTGGTCGGTGGTTTGTGCCTTTCGCATCAATTCCAAATAGCACAGCACAAAATCGAAAACGATAGTTGACTTCATTGGGTAGCCCATCGTCACGTTCACCTTATGGTCGTGCAATGGCATGGCGTAAAGGAAGGGCACCAACAGCTTTTCATCGGCCAACACAATAGCAGTTTCTTCTGGCTTGACACCTTGGTGAATGAGTTCCCCGGCCAACTTTGCGGCCAAATGCGCCTGTGCCATATTTTGAGGCACGGCATGCACATGCACAGTTTTCGGTTCGCTTAAAGAATCGACATCGAACCAAATACTGTCGGGCCACTTGGTTCGGTATTCCCGCATAAAATCGCCCGCTTCTTCCTTCTTCTCGACCATGAAGTAGTTATCGGTATCCCAATAGAGTTGGGCGCGCTTGGCTTTTACCAAGGCATCAAAAATCACTTCTTCCGATTTGGAAAGGGCATTGAACCCACAAAAATGATAATAATCGAAAGGATGCTCAAAGTGGTCTTGACTGAGCACAGAAGCCAAATTGCGGTACAGCATACCGCCATAAGCTTTTTCTTCCTTCAGCAATTCACCTTGAAAATCTTCATACACCGCACCAACCTCTTTCCAGATTTTTAAAAACTCAGTGAGCAGTTTCGTCTTGTCTTGCTTCTCCGTCAGGGTTCTAAAACGGGCAATGATCTCTCTGAATTCGTCATTATAGCCGAAAACATGGTCAATTTCTTTAATGTTCTGTAGGTCCGAATAGATTTGTTTGGCGTTCGCCAAATAGCGGTCTATCTCATCATAATCTTTTAAAATCACTTTGCCCCAGGCATAGAAAGCATCGAATTCTAAATCTTGATCTCGTTTTTGGTAAATTTTGAAAAGGTGAAAAAGCAGCGTGAGTTCATCCGTAATCGACAAGCCCGTCATGCGCTGGACAAAATCTTCAATACTGAAAATGGTGGGCAGCATAAAGTGATGATGACCGTATTTTTGAAGTAAAGCGCGCTTAAAGAAAACGCCTCCACGTTTGGTAGGAAAAACAAAGCAATGGCCTTTCAACTGTTGCAAGTCGCTTTCCTGAATTTGCTCTACAATAAGGTGGTGGAAGGTTTTCATTATTGAACTATACTTTTACAGGTTACAAAAAGTCCCATCCAAGGTTCAGTATTATAAATTTTACACTTTTGTAATACCGAAGACCTGCTTAAAAGCCCCATCCAACCTTCCCCACGGGGGAAGGCTTTTGCTTCTGAGGTAGTTCTAGGTTGAAGTGGTTTTATTAAACTGTTAAAACACGCTACTAAATGTACAAATTGGGACAGTGCTCCAAACAAACGCTCAAAGGCTGAAAATGACCTCTGTCGTAGCCTTCCCCTTCGGGGAAGGTTGGATGGGGCCAAAAGAACTAGTCGGGGCTTAACCATTTACCACCTCCTTCACTATCACTGGTTCAACATAGATTAAATGACCGGAGACTTGTTCATAACCAAGGGCTTTCATGGCGTTCATATAGCGTTTTACTTGTTCTTGATGGGCTGAGCTTTCCTTTTCCTTTTTATAGTCGATAATCACTGCCTCTTTTCCTTTAATCAGTAGCCGGTCTGGTTTATGGGCTTTACCTTCGAACCAAATTTCTCTTTCATTGAAAACTTCATAGTCATCAGAAAACCAGACACTGATTTTTGGGTCATCAAAAAGCCTAAGGATTCGATCTTTCACCAACGCTATTGCATTATGGTCTAATTCTCCAGCTTGTAAAAACTGCCTTAAAACCATTTCTAAATCTTCCTTTACCCGAATGGCAGAAAGCACTTCGTGCACCTGATTTCCTAAACTAATATTCTGCGCTTCTTCGGTTTCTTGCAGCATGAAAAAGCGTTCTGAATCATTGCGGATGGTCAATTGATTGAGGAAGGAAACTTGCGGATAAATGCCAATAGCTACGGATGCATCTATTTCTTCTCCACTCCCTATTTTTTGACCATCTGTACCCAAACTGAACTGCGTGTAAGTTGATTCTTCTTGAGAAAGCAATCCAATTTCAGGAAGTAAATCCAGTAGAAACTCATGGATTCTAGAACTGCCAGCCTTCTTTGGCATTGGCGCTGCTAAATAAAGTTTCTCTCTGGGACGCGTAAAAGCCACATAGGTTTTATTGAGAATATCCAGCGCACTTTCTGTTGCTTCGGTATAATAGTCTTCTTGAAAATAAGATTTAAGCAATGTGCTTTTACTGAAATCTAGCGGAATGTACTGAAGCGATTGGTACTGCTCAGGTATATTCTTCGTCCAAAACTGATGTGTGTTAGCATTGGGCAAAATATCCCAATTGGCAAAGGGAATAAACACGATAGGAGATTCCAGTCCCTTAGATTTATGAATCGTCAGAATTCTTATGGCATTGGTTTTCTCACTTGTGGCTACCGTTTGATTATCTCCTTCCTTATCCCACCATTCTAAAAAAGTATTGATGGAATTGGCGCCTCGCTGTGACTGCTCAAGAATAACATCCAAAAGCTGTTGCAAGTACACATCTGCCTTCTTTTCGATGTCGAACATGAGCAATAACTCACTCACCAAGTCAAAAAGTGCAAACTGCTTTATTTCGTATTGTCTGGTTAGGAACTCTTGAGGAAAACCTGCTTCTTCCAAAGTCATTCGTTCTCCTTTTCCGCGCAGCATTACAGCTTGCTCTGGAATATCGTTCAACCTGAAGAAAAGACTGATGAGGTTGAGCATGAGCACTTCATCCTTACCTGATTGTAAATAGCGGAGTAATTCCAGCACAAATAAAACCGATTCGCTCTGTTGAAGCTTGAGCGATTCACCATTGATAAATGGAATTTTCTCGCTTAGAAAAGCAGTGGCAATATCTGAAATTTCCTTGTTACGATTCACCAAAATAAGCATATCGCTCAGTGAAAAGCCCTTTTCTTTGTTCTCTCTAATTTGAATTAGAAGGTCCTTAACAGATTGTGTCTGCCATTTTTCATCTTCTTCATCGGAAGAAGAATAATAACGCATTTGCACGTAGCCGCCTTCTCCTCCTTGAATTTGTTGCTCGTGGTTTTCATAGGCTTGGGTAAACAAAGATGTGTCATGCAGTACTTCGTTTTTACCGAAAGCTTCTGGCAGTTTTCCAAACAAGTTATTATTGAAGTTGACAATACTACTCAAACTTCGCCAGTTGTCATTCAGCACCTGATCGGCTTCTTTAGGATAAAAAGCACCTAGTTCTTCCTTCACCTGTGAAAGTAACAAACGCATATTACCGCCCCTGAAACGATAAATAGATTGCTTAACATCTCCAACTATCAGCACTTCATTATCTTCTGAAAGGGCGTTAATGATCAAAGGTTTTAAGTTGCTCCATTGAAAATTGGAAGTATCCTGAAACTCATCGATCATAATATGCTTGTAGAAGCTACCGAGCTTTTCGAAAATAAAAGGCGCATCGGCTTGCTCCAGAATATCTTTGAGAATGATATTCGTATCCGAAATAAGCATTACGTTGTGCTCATCGCGGTATTCTTTTAAATACTTATTCAGCTCTTCTAATAAACCAAAAGCATACACATTTTTTAGAATAGCTTTCGCGGAGTTGTAGTCACTTTCGTTGTCTTCAATAAAATCAACAATACCTTGACAAATCTCTCCAAACCTACCCGACACCAATTGATCTATTTCTGCTTTCTTATCTGACTTTTGAGCGTACCAATTGCTATCACCATTTACGGTTTTAATAAAAGTAGAAGTAAGTTTGTAATCCTTATTAGTAAGCTTCACAAATGTATTGGCCACACTTCGTGCTTGGCCGCCACTAAAATCTGCTACTTGTAACCCATGCTGAGAAATTAAATCTAAAGCTTCATTTCCATACTTTTTTAGTTGTACTTCAAAAGACTTAATATCTGACCTAAGTGATTCAATGATCGTTTTAAGTTCATCGAAACTAAGGTTTAGCCCGCTAAAACCGTCTTGGAAAGATTCTCTGAAGAGGTTACCACCAAGCTTTTCGATCTGCTGATCTACGTTCCACGATTTATCGCTTTCAATTTGCTCTTTCGCATATTGCGTAAGCCATTGCCGTACTTCTTTATTGTCGTCCAAGCTTTTGAAAAGCTCATTCATGGCTTCTTGCAAGGCCATGGAAGTATTCATTTCTACTTCGTAACTGAGTGGCAAATCCAATTCTCTAGCAAAAGACTTGAGCACCCTAGAAAAGAAACTGTCGATGGTGGACACTTCAAACCGACCATAATTATGAATAATCAGGTCATAGGCTTCTTCTGCCCTTTGTTGAATGTTAAGTGGAGTGAGTTCTGCGGCAAGTTCGGTCACTAATATTTTAAACAGCTGCGTTTCTTTGCCCGCTCCCATTTCTTCCAAAGCCTTGAGAATACGGGTTTTCATTTCTTCCGTAGCCTTGTTGGTGAAGGTAATGGCCAAGATATGCTTGAAGTCTTGTGGCCTTTTAATCAGCAACTTGACATATTCCTTTACGAGCGTAAAGGTTTTACCCGAACCTGCGGAAGATTTATAAACCGTTAATGCCAAAATAATAAGTTTTCAGTCCAATGCTGAAATTAAAGAAAGGCTTTGATTTGGTAAGGAAGTCTAGCGAAAAAGTTTCAGCGAACCTCTTCTGGTTTCTTCGAAACTCACACCATTTAAGACACCCGAATAGAAAATGATGTAGCTGTACTGCCCATCTTGAACTTCTTTCCCTTTGTAGGTGCCGTCCCAGCCTTCGGTAACATCTTCTTTAGAGAATATGATCTCTCCCCATTTATTAAAGATTTGCATGCTGTATTGAAGGTCACAGTCCGTCACTGGCTTAAACTCTTTGTTTATTTCAGTTTCACTATTAGGGCTAAAAATATTTGGAATGAAAATTTTAGGGGAGCGCTCTTTCACGTCAAAATCCATAACGGTCTCACAACCATTCGCATCTACAATGGTTAGAAAATAGGATCCTCTGGAGAAATCGCTTCCCTCCTGTGAATCCAATGTTGATTTATTGTTCCAATAGAATTGGTAGTCTGGCGTACCACCAATGGCTTCAATATAAGTTTTTCCATTGTTGGCTTGAGGGCAAATCGGTTGATTAATGAATGAGTCTAAAAATGGCGCTAAAGCCGGTGGTTCGGTTACCGTATAGGTTCTAGAAACCCCACAACCGTTGGCATCCGTCACTGTAACCTCATAATCACCTGCAGGTAAGTCCGTGATCATGGATGTATCATAAGTTCTGTCGAAATTATTTCCAACCACTTGAATAGAATACTCTCCTTGCGCATTGGGGGTTCCACCAGTAATATCCAGGTTAATTCCGCCATTAGACTCTTGGAAGCAACGTACAGGATCAATAGTCACATTAGCTTCTATTATTTCCAGCGCATTAGGTTGGGGCACAGTATAGCGCTCTACTTGCATGCAGCCAGCTTGATCAGTAATAGTAGCCTCATAATCGCCAGCCGCCAAGCCTGTTATGGTTAAGCCAGACATGCCGTTGTCCCATTCCGCAGTATAAGTACCCTCTTTTCCACCAGAAACGTTTAACTGAATCGTGCCATCTGAAAAACCATGACAAGACACGCTCGTAATTACAGGAATAGATTGAATGACAGGGTAAATGGTGACATTCAGGTAATCGGAGTAGCCATCACATTCTGGTATCAAAGGGTTGGATTCTAAATACCTTATACGGCCAGCGGCTACACTATTCCATCTCACCCGTACCTCATTTCCTGTATTAACATTGTTTATAAATTCACCTTCCCCATCTATTTCCCAAGTATATATAGACCCATTGGTTTGAGGGGTGAAATAGGTTACATCTTCAATGTCTGACAGGCAAACTCCATCGTCAAAAACTCCATTGGATTGTGGTAAGGCAGGTTCAAGTTCTTTGTTTATCACCACATTGTAAGTTATGGTGTCTCCGATACACCCTTTGTCGTTCGTTGGAATTACCTTGAGAAAAGCGTTTGGATTTGAAACTCCCCAGTCGACCAAAGCCTTATCCCCTGTATTGGTATTCAGCGTACCTCCTTCAACAATCCATTCGTAGCTGTTTCCTTCTGCCCCCTGAACGATGTATTCAATACCATTGACGTCTGGGCAAACCGACTGTGATCCAATAATCCCGTCTACTTCAACATTGAGGACTCTGATATCTCTTGTAAACGTTTCAAATTCTCCACACCTGAGATCACCATTAGAAGCAATCAAAGTAACCTCGTAATCACCTGCCACAGTATATATATGTTTGACCTTTTGACCAGAGGCAGTCTGGCCATCACCAAAATCCCAATCGAACACGGTGTAAGGCGGATCTTCATCTGGTGCGGTATCAAAATCTACTGCAAAATCAATTTCTGAATTTAAACAAGCTTCTCTTTGTATGCCATCAATGGTCTCATCATCCATCACGAGTTGTGCATTTAGGTTCTTCAAGCTCACACCAGCTGAATAGCCGATAGATTCTGTCCAAGTGGAAGGATCGAAGCCATTTAAATAAGCTATTACTCCATCTGGAGCAGTCAAACTATGACTGCCACGGTCAATAATGATTGAGGCATAAGCCGCATTTCCATGAACAATAAATTGATTGGTAATATCAACTCCATCCAAAATAATATCTCTTAGTGCATCTCTTGTGGTGATTAAAGTGAGGTAGTAATTCTTAAACTTTTCTGACCTTATAGCCCCAAATGTAATGGCTTTCAGTCTCTGCTCCAGGGGGCTTAGCATGATCATGAAAGTATTGTAACTTCTACTTTGACTTAATTGCGCCATGGAAACGGGTTTATTGGACACAATTGTCCTTACCCCTTTCAATGCTTCTAAGTTGACCACCTCACCCGATTGCATCTCGATATCTTCATCAAGCCCAGATATCGTTACCTTGGTACCATCCTCAGATGCCATGATTTTTACGTAATCCCCCAACTTTTGGCTTGATTCGTAGGGTATATACAAAAAGTTTTCCCCCCATGCAGAGAGTGGAAACATTTGCTCGTATAAATGAGACCATGAAATAGCCGTTGAATAGCCTACACTAGAGCCTTGGCTGCCCCCAAAAACAGCTATGTTCTTACACTCACTAGGCTCAGTTCCTATTGCTTTTATATAAGTCCCGCTTAAATCTTTATCCGATTGGACCTGAAAAATATCCCCTCTATTTAAAGTGATTTGCTTTGGTGTATTTGCAGAGAAACCACCATCAGCGTCTACAGATGTGGTTATTTCAATCCTCGTATTATCTTCTGAGGCCACTATCAGAAACTCCGACTTTGTTTTGGGGCCATTTAGAGGCCCTAGCTCTTCATGACCAATAACATAGTACTCATTCCCAAGGGTTGGGGTAGGGAGAATAACAGTTGCATCTTCGTGATGCGGATTCCTATTTAAAGCATACACACTTATATCCACATCAGAGGTGACATGGATGGCCTTGGTTTCTATTGAGCCAGAACCAATCGCAGCATATGGATTATACACCGATTTACTTATTAAGACACTAAGCGTAATACCGGGCTCAACCACAATATCCAAAGTACGGCCATCTGCAAAAACATGCACAGAAACTTGCGCTCTTTCTTTGCTAGTAAAAAAAACTTCTAGGTTGGAAGGTAGATGATCAATAATGCTAGGCCTCCTCACATCTTGGGTATTCTGCATAAACCCAAACCAAAAGTCTTTGCCTTCGGTGGTCAATTGGGCATTTGCAGAAAAGCCAAAGCTTAACAAAACAATAAATGATAGTAAAACGCTCCTCAATTCGCCTTATTCATAAGTGGTATACTAAAACAATTATTAATATACGTGTTTTATTTTAGCTTTATGAACGAATTACACTCCGTTTACCTGAACAGCTTTAGTGAACCTCTTCTGGTTTCTTCGAAGCTTACACCGTTTAAAGCACCCGCATAGAAAATAATGTAGCTGTACTGCCCGTCTTGAACCTTTGTTCCCTTATATCTTCCATCCCAGCCTTCGGTGATGTCTTCCGTAGAGAAAACTATTTCTCCCCACTTATTAAAAATTTGAATACTGTATTGAAGATTACAGTCTGTTACTGGTTTAAACTCATCGTTTACACCGTCATTATTAGGGCTAAATGCATTTGGAATGAATATTTTGGGAAAGCGCTCTTCCACATCAAAGTCCATTACTGTTTCACAACCACTGGCATCTCTAATCGTCAATGAATAAGCCCCTTGTGAAAAGTCACTTCCTTCTTGAGAGTCAATATTTGGTTTATTGCTCCAGTAAAATTGGTAGTCTGGAGTTCCTCCTTTGGCTTCAATATATGTTGTTCCGTTAGTAGCCTGTGGACAAATAGGAAGGTTTAGGAATGACTCCAAGAAAGGTTCTAAAGCGGGTGGCTCATTAATGGTATAGCTTCTGGAAACTTTACAGCCATTGGCATCGGTAACAGTAACGGCATAACCACCTGCTGGCAAATTGGTGATAACAGGTTCGCTGTAAGTCTTGTCAAAATTAACTCCTACTACTTTAATGGAGTACTTACCTTGCGCGTTCGGTGTTCCGCCTGTAATGTTTAATGCGATACTTCCGTTGGTTTCTGAAAAACACCTTACTGGTAAAATTGAGCCATCAGTAACCGTTAAAGGAGTAGGTTCTGTAATGGTATAAGTTTTAACAACTTCACAACCCGCAGCATCTGTGATGGTGGCCTCATAGTTACCAGCCTTTAGTCCTGAAATTGATAGGCCTACCATTCCATTGTCCCATGAAGCTGTATAATTTCCGGGTTTACCGCCTGTTACAGTGAGTTCAATTGCGCCATTGGTCAATCCAAAACATGAAATATTAGTAATATTCGCTGCAGGCTTAATCTCTGAATAGATAATCACCGACAAATACTCAGAGTATCCATCACAATCAGCTACTAAAGGGTTTGATTCCAAAAATCTAATTTTACCAGTTCCTACCCCATTCCATTTTACTTTTACTTCGTTTCCAGTGTTTACACCATTGACGAAGGTTCCACCAATTACTTCCCAAGTGTAAACTGAACCATTTGTTTGCAGAGTAGAATACGTCACCTCTTGATAATCATCGAAGCATACTTCAGCGGCACCTGTTGGTAATGGCGGAGTAAGCTCTTTATTAATCTTCACAGGAATTTCAAGTGTTTCGCCAATACAACCCAAGGTGTTTCTAGGTACTACTTTCAAAAATGCATTGTCATTTGGTGCTCCCCAAGCCACTTTAACTTGACTTGTTCCTTGACCACTGGTGATTTGTCCATCAGCCGAAATAATCCACTCATAAGTATTACCATCGGCACCTTCAATGGAGTAGTCAATGTTTTGAACATTAGGACACACAGATTGTGGCCCCATTATTTCTGAAGCCTCCACTTCTAAAATAGAAATCTGTTTGGTGAAAACTTCCGAATTACCACAACTGCCTTCTCCATTAGAAGCAATTACTCTGATCACATAATCACCAGGTGTGGTATAAGTATGGTTTACCTCCTCGCCAGTCGCCATTGCACCATCATCAAAATGCCAATCAAAAACTGTGTAAAGAGGGTCTTCGCCCGGTATAGTTTCAAACTGAATTTTAAAATCTATATCTGAATTCAAACATCCTTCATCAGCAATAATATTAAGGGTAGCGTCTGCTAATAAAAGTTGGGCATTCAGGTTTTCAAGGCTTGCTCCTGCAGAGTAACCGAATGACTCTGCATTTCCATAACCATACACATAGGCAATTACACCTTCTGGAGCAGTAAGTCTATGGTTTCCTTGGGCAATATTCAACGATGCATAGGCCGCATCTCCTTCTGTTTTAAATTGGTTTGTTATATCCACACCATCCAAAAACACATCTTTTACGGCATCGCTCGCTGTAATTAAGGTTAGGTAATATTTAGCAATATTTTGAACCACAAAAGCATTGAAGGTAACCGATTTAATCCTCTGTTCTAACGGACTCACAATGATCATAAACGGGTCGGAAGGTACTCCATCGCAATCTTGACTACGGCTAAACTGAGCCACCGTAATAGGTTTATCCGCTGAAATGGTTCTGACACCATCCAAAGCTTTATAGATCTTTACTTCGCCAGCATTCAAAATCAGTGTTTGTGACATTCTTGAGATTGAAATTCTGGTATCATTCTCAGCAGCAATAATTTTCACATAATCTCCTCCTTGTCTAGTTTCATACGGAACAAAGAGAAAGTTCTTTCCCCATGTAGAAACAGGAAACATTTGTTCTAACAAGTGATCTCTAGCTGGCCCACACCCCCCAACATTAGTAAACACATTCCCCCCAAAAACGGCTATATTCTTACACTCAGCACTGTTTTGGCTTACAGTACGAACATAGGAGCCACTTAAATCTTCATCAGATTTCACTAAATAAGTTTCTCCCGCATTCAGCTCTATGGTTTGAGGAATACCCTTCAGCCAGCCGTTATAGGTATTGCCAGTAGGCGTAATTTCAATTTGAGTTCCATCTTCCGAGGCTGCCACTAAAAACTCAGATTCCCTAGAACTTTCCACTATGTCCCCTGGGGGTTCCATATGTGCTACTACATAATATTCATTGCCCAAAGCAGGTGTAGGCAATATAACAGCCGCATCTGCACTAAACTGACGTTTATTTAAGGCATATAAAGAAATGGGGTTGTCGGAAGTAACATGAATACCGTAACCATGCTTACCTTCATCTGTAGGCATAAGGTTTAAGGGAAGTACTACTTTTTTAGAAACTCCTGGGTCAACGGTTACGGTTACATTAAAAGCATCCAACGGAGCCTGAATGGTCACCGATGTAGTTCTTTCAGCACTTATATAAATTTCTATAGACTCCGCACTCGCGTTGTCCATAAAGCCAAACCAGAAGTCTCTACCTTCGGTAGTGACCTGAGCGTTTGCTGATACAGCGATAAATAGTACCCCAAATAAAGTTAGAAATAGGCTCCTCAACGTAGTCTTGTCAATAATAGTAGTCAGTCAAATCAGGATCAATATGAGTATTTTCATCTATTAAAAGAAGAATTCTCTAAACCGATTGTTCGTGCCTTTGACTTATGTTTTGAAAAAAGGTTTTGAACCAAAGCAAATATAGTTTCAAATTGAATTTGCATCTTGGTCATTTAATCAATTGTTTTGAGCAAAATTTAGAAAATGGAACTCAAAGCTAAACTCCTCGAAATATTCCCTACCCAACAAGTATCTGCCTCTTTCAAAAAAAGAGAGTTTGTTGTAGAATACGCTGAAAACCCACAATACCCTGAGTATGTGAAATTTGAAGCCATCCAAGACAAGTGCGATTTACTAGATAGTTTTAAACCTAACCAGACTGTAAACGTGAGTTTCAACCTTAAAGGAAGAAAATGGACTGATGCTCAAGGTCAGGTAAAATATTTCAACTCTTTACAAGCTTGGAGAATTACTCCTGAATCTGCTGGGCAAAGTGCAGCACCACAAGCCAACGGAAATACGCCTCCCCCACCATCAGCCAACGATGAGCCAGATTGGTTAAACAGTGATAGTTCAGACGACTTACCTTTCTAAAATGAGGTACGATGTGATTGTTATTGGCGGTGGTATTGTAGGTTTAGCAACAGCCTGTCAAACCTTAAAGAAAAAGCCTAACCTTAAGCTCCTTCTTGTTGAAAAGGAAGGTGCCTTAGCAGCGCATCAAACTGGAAATAACAGTGGTGTAATTCACTCTGGCTTGTACTACAAACCCGGAAGTTTAAAAGCCACAAACTGCATTAATGGCTACCATATGCTGATTGATTTTTGCGATCAAGAAAGCATTCCTTACGAACTATGTGGGAAAATTGTGGTAGCCACTGATGACTTTCAAAAACCACTTTTAGAAAACTTATATCAGCGAGGTTTACAAAACGGCTTAGACAAAATTTCAAGAATTTCTATCGAAGAAATGAATGAAATTGAACCGCACGTAAAAGGGATTGCAGCCCTCAATGTTCCCTATACGGGCATTGTAGATTATAAACTGGTGGCCGAAAAGTACGGAGAGAAAATCAAGGAGTTGGGCGGTGAAATTCGATTGAACACCAAGGTAACCAGCATTTCCGATCAAGGTCAATATTCGAATGTTTCTACCGATGACAACTCATTTGAAGCCAAGCTTGTAATCAACTGTTGCGGTTTGTATTCCGATAAAATCGCGAGAAAAACCTCTCAAGATGTAGACTTGAAAATCATTCCTTTTAGGGGTGAGTATTTCAAACTGAAACCAGAAAAAGAGTATTTGGTAAAGCATTTGATATACCCCGTTCCCGATCCCAACTTCCCTTTCTTAGGCGTTCATTTCACAAGAATGATGAAAGGCGGAATTGAAGCGGGACCTAATGCTGTTTTGGCTTTCAGACGTGAAGGCTACAAAAAATCGCAGGTTCATTTGGGTGAATTGGCAGAGTCATTAATGTGGCCAGGCTTCCAAAAAGTTGCCATGAAATACTGGAAAACTGGTTTTGGCGAAATGTACCG
Source organism: uncultured Roseivirga sp. (assembly GCF_963973945.1). Lineage (GTDB taxonomy): Bacteria > Bacteroidota > Bacteroidia > Cytophagales > Cyclobacteriaceae > Roseivirga. Next base: position 114,694 of record NZ_CAXBBV010000004.1, on the reverse strand, counting down.
TTCTTTCAGTAAAGCTGCATTCACCAAGGCTTTGCAAAAGTTGATTCCAGAAATTCAATCTGATGATTTGATTGATGGCGGTGCGGGTGTTCGTGCACAAGCCTGCGACAGAACTGGCGGTTTATTAGATGACTTCTCGATCATAGAAACTAAAAGTGCGATTAACGTATGTAATGCGCCTTCGCCAGCAGCTACCTCCTCTTTATCCATTGGTAATTCTATTTCAGACTTGGCTTTAAAGCGTTTTGACTCAGTGGATTGAAAACCAAAAATGAATTGGTTCACCGATAATCAAAACTTTGGCTGAACTTCACCAACTAAACTCAATTCGCATTACTTTTGTATCAAAGCAAAAAATCCGATATGAGTACTCCTGCTGTTAAATTCAATACCCAAGACAGACCCGAGTTTGTTACCGAACTTAGAAAAAACGTAAACGGATATTTTAAGGAAAATAACATTTCTAAGCAGGCTAATGCTACAATGAAAGTAAAAACTGCTTTCATGATTTGCTTATACTTCATTCCGCTAGCTATACTTTTATCAGGTACAGTAAACACCTTTTGGCCAATGATGGGCATTTGGTTTTTAATGAGTATGGGCATGTCGGGCATTGGTTTATCGGTAATGCACGATGCTAATCACGGAGCTTATTCTAACAAAAAAAACGTAAATCAATTTTTCGGATTCTTAGTCAACTTTTTGGGTGCGTACCATATCAACTGGAAAATTCAACACAACGTACTCCACCATTCTTTTACCAATGTAGAAGGTTTTGACGAAGACTTTGAAAATCCGGTCATGCGCTTATCACCAAGCCAGCCACGCAAAAAAGGCTATAAATTTCAGGCTTTTTACGCTCCATTTGTTTACGGATTGCTGACATTGAATTGGCTTTTCAGTAAAGATTTCAAACAGCTAATTGACTATAACAAAAAGAACTTACTAGTAGGCCAAGGCCTTACACTAAAAAAAGCCATTTGGCGCTTGAGCTTCTACAAAGTGGGATACATTGTACTTACAGTTGTTTTGCCCATCCTCATTGTAGATTTACCTTGGTGGCAAGTAATGCTCGGTTTCTTAATGATGCAGTTTATCTCTGGTCTTATTCTAGCACTTATCTTCCAGCCTGCCCATGTGATTGAAGAAACTGATTTCTTTACCCCAAATGCAGAAGGAAGTATGGAGAACAACTGGGCGATTCACCAGTTGAGAACTACTGCTAATTTTGCCAATGGCAGCCGCTGGTTTTCTTGGTATGTAGGCGGATTGAATTATCAAATCGAACATCACCTTTTCCCAAATATCTGTCACGTTCATTACCGAAACATCTCCAAAATAGTAAAGCAAACAGCCGAAAAATACGGCATTCCTTACTACCAACACAAGACTTTTTATGATGCCCTAAAGAGTCATTTCAGTCTGCTGCATGATTTAGGTACAGGAAAATACGACCAGAAATTAGCGAAGGCCTAAGTACCAAAAATAAATTTCGCTCGGGCCGTTTTTAAGCGAATAAATATTGAAGAACGATTTATACATTGAGTCAAAATTCAACTTATGAAATCGCTTCTAACAATTGGTTTATTAGTGCTCTCAAATGCATTTATGACGCTTGCTTGGTATGGTCATTTAAAATTCGCTGAATGGAAATGGTTTAGCAAACTCGGGTTGGTTTCCGTGGTTTTGATTAGCTGGGGCATAGCGCTTTTTGAATACAGTTTTCAAGTACCCGCAAACAAAATTGGATTTAAAGGAAACGGAGGTCCCTTCTCTTTAATAGAGTTGAAAGTCATTCAGGAGGTAATTACGTTAGTAGTCTTTACCGCTTTCGCTTTGGTTGTTTTTAAAACTGAAACTTTCAGGTGGAACCATGCTGTTGGCTTTGGTTTTTTAGTACTTGCAGTTTACTTTATTTTCAAAAAATAGGCTTGCTATATATGCCCGTTATTCGAATTGAAATGACAATTAACGCTCCTATTCAAAGATGTTTTGATTTATCAAGAAGTATCGACCTGCATCAGATTTCTACAAGTCAAACCAATGAAAAAGCAATTGCAGGCAAAACAGAAGGTCTAATTAACTTAAACGAAACAGTAACTTGGCAAGCGAAACACTTTGGCATCACTCAAAAACTTACCTCCCAAATTACAGTTTTCAATAGCCCACATTACTTTGTGGATGAGATGGTGAAAGGAGCTTTCAAATCATTTAAACATGAACACCATTTTGAAGAGTGCAATGGACAAACACTTGTTACAGATAAGTTTAATTATACTTCTCCATTGGGCATTCTTGGTTGGCTCTTCGACAAAATAGTTTTAGAAAAATACATGTTCAAGCTTCTCTATAAAAGAAACCAAGTCATTAAAGAATATGCCGAATCAGAAAAATGGAAGCAGGTACTTTCTGCTTAACCTTTCTCTTCATTCAAAAACTCAAGGGCTCTGAGTTCTGAATAAGTAAACTCGCTCTTAGCAAGGATGAACCCTACATGACCTCCCCTTTTTGGTGTTTCTAAATACAGGTTTGGCATTTTTTCCGCCAACTGATATGGATAGCAATCACCTTCCAATAATGGGTCGTTAAGTGCATTGATAAGCAAAATAGGCACTTCAATATTTTTAATGAAAGGGTAAGGGTCGCAGAACTCATAAAACTCCTTTGCATCCTTAAAACCATGAATGGGGCCAGAATAAAGGTTATCAAATTCCTTCAGCGTTTTTACTGTATCCATTTGGCTTACATCAATTTCAGGAAATTGTATGGCCTTCTTCTTTATCTTCTCTCTAAGTTTTACAAGGAATTTCTGTTCATACACCTTATTCACCCTAAGATTTAAAGTAGCCGCACTTTCAATCAGAGAACATGGTGCACTAATGGCCACAGCGCCTTTCACGTTTTTTGGTAACGGAAAATCCGACTCCCCCAAGTAACGTAAGGTCTGCCCACCTCCCATGCTTATTCCTACAAGGCCAATTTCTTTATAATCATACTTTTGATTTGCGTGGTCAATCACACTGCGTAAATCATAGCTGGCGGCATGATGATAAAGGATTTTCTGTCGGTTCATTTCACCACTACAGGTTCTGTTGTTCCAAGCCAAAACATCCCAACCATTTTGACCGAAAAGCTTTGCCAACCCTGTTACATAGTGTCTTCCCGAATCTCCTTCCAGTCCGTGACTCACTACTAATAAGCGGTTATTCCCTTTTCGTACCCAGTCTATATCGAGAAAGTCATCGTCAGGAGTTTCAATGCGTTCTCTTTCATAACTAACACCCGTCACCTTCCTTCTTATGCTCGGAATAATGGTTTCAAAATGACCATTGAAATAGAAAAATGGTGGACCCTGATATTGAGAAGGAAGTACAGGCATGAGGTTTTTATGAATATTTAATCGAAAAGGCAAATATCTATAATCTTGGAAGAAAAGCCCAGAATGAAAAATCTTATGGTCATAAACAATCTATAGAAAGAAGTAACACATTGTTAACCTTGCTTTTACGTCAAAGATATGTAACCATATTAACTTTAGAGAAATTAGTAATCTCTTCATATTTATTGGGTGTTTGTAAAAAAGGTCTGGTTTTCCACAGACTTTTTTTATGCGAAAAATTCTGTTCAAAAGAGGGCTAAGTCCTAACTTGCAATCATTAATTAGAATGTATGCACGTAGCAATAGCAGGAAACATTGGTTCTGGAAAAACTACATTAGCCAAGAAACTAGGTAGAGACTATAATTGGAATGTTGAACTGGAATCGGTTGAAGACAACCCCTATCTCAAGGATTTTTATGAAGATATGAGCCGATGGTCTTTTCACCTTCAGGTTTATTTTTTGAACAGTCGTTTTAAGCAAATTGCCGCTATTCAAGAATCGGTAAAAGGCACTATTCAAGACAGAACCATTTACGAAGACGCACATATTTTCGCTGCCAACCTTAAACAGTCGGGCTTTATAAGCGACAGAGATTATCAAAATTATTTGGAACTGTTCAAGTCTATGATCAAGTATGTGCAACCGCCAGACTTGTTGATTTACCTCAAAGCAGACATCCCAAAACTTGTAGGTAATATTCAAAAGCGAGGAAGAGATTATGAAGAATTGATTAGAATTGAGTATTTAAAAAACCTCAACTCTCATTATGAAAACTGGATTGGCAACTATGACATGGGCAAACTCCTGATTATTGATGTGAACAATCTTGACTTCGTTAACAAAGTAGAGGATTACTCTCTGATTGTAGAAAAAGTGAATTTAGAAATTAATGGGCTTTTTAGTTAATAGTATAGTAACACGGTGTATTGAAAAAATTACTATATTGGTGATGTAATCGCTAGAGAAACTCTACTTTTTAATTGAAACTTATTCAGTCCTGGTATTCTACCGGGACATTTTTTTTGTATCAAGCCCAAAACAGAAGGTTTAAATCAAGTAACCCACCGCCAGAATACCAATGCCGATAACGGCCATCATCAACATGGGACGCCATACAAATTTGAGCCAGATATTATAAGGCACATTTACCATACTTAATGAAGGGAGGATAATTCCAGCTGGAGTAATAAACATCATCAAGCCAAAACCGAATACATAGGCATTTACAATTTCTTCCGTAGGCACACCCACCACATTGGCCAAAGCGCCCATAATGGGCATACTTACCAAAGCCAAGCCTGATGAAGAAGAAATAAAGAAAGCCAATACAAAGAATACCAACATCAACACAGGCAAAAACACCAGCCCATCTACCCCACTCACCATATTGGAAGCATAATTCAGGATGGTACCTGAAATCTGTCCATCGTTCATCACAATGGTAATACCACGTGCCACACCAATAATTAAAGCAACTCCTAGCAAATCTTTCGCCCCAGCAATAAAGGCATTCACAAAAACATTTTCACCTAAACGAATGATGAGACCTAAAAACAAGGCACTGACCAAAAACAGAGCTGTCATTTCTTCGAACCACCAACCCAAGCTAGAAACACCATACACCATAACAATGAAGGTGAAGCCAAAAAGCACTAACAGCAGCTGAGTTTTAAAACTCAATTTTTCTACTTTATCTGTTTTCTTCAAAGTAGCAAAGGGCTGTTCAATTTCTAATTGAAACAAAAGCGACTGTTTGGGATCCTTCTTCACTTTTTCAGCATATCGCAACACATAAGTAATCACCACAATGCCTCCTAAGATGAGCATCGCCAGTCGGCTGTAAATACCCAATGTCCAACTTACACCTGCTGCATCGGAAGCAATTATGGTTTCAAATGGGTTGATCATTGCCCCCATTAAGCCAATACAAGAACCTCCATATAATGCTCCGACAGGCACAATAAGATCATAGCCAGCAGCTAAAAAAATGGGGACTAGAATTGGGTAAAAAGCGATCGTTTCTTCCTGCATTCCAAAGGTAGTTCCTCCTATCGCAACCAAAACCATCACCGCTACAATTAGCCACTTTTCTCTCCCTTTCATTTTTTCTGAAAGCGAGGCTAAGCCTCGATCAAAAGCACCAGAAGCGGTAAACACACCAATAAACCCTCCGATAATCAATACAAAAAGGATAATATCAATCGACTCGTAAATGCCTTTGATTGGGGCATACACAATGGCCATTAATCCCTGCGGACTCGATTCCATTTCGCTGTAAGTATTGGGAATGGAAACGGGCTTTCTGATTTTACCTTCCTCAAATTTAGCAAGCTCCATTTTAAGGTTTAGGCTGTCTAAAACCGATTGACTTGCTTTTAAAGAAATGGTGTTCTCTTTGCCTTCAATAATAAAGTTGCCTGCATCATAACTTAAGGTTGAAAAGCTTCCAGCTGGCATTAAAAAAGTGGCTATTGCACTTAGTACGATAATGATATAGAGTACTGTAAACGGATTGGGAAACTTGAATTTCTTCATAAAGCAAGATTAAAAGCATTAAGTTAAGGAATTTGAAGGATTGATTTTCATGCCAAAGAAATGAGGTCTGTCCAAGTTAAAATCTAAGCTACTTCGCGCTTTTCATTGTTTCGCTTTCGTTACATTTGCAAAATGGACGGAACCAACAGAGCGAACATAAAGCCAGGTATTGAGGTAAACATTGTGCTTAAACAAGACCAAAGAAGTGGGAAGTTAACCCAAGGTATTGTAAAAGATATTTTGACAAAATCTCCTAAACATACACATGGCATAAAAGTGCGTTTGGAAGACGGCCAAGTAGGGCGCGTTAAAGAAATACTCGAATGAAAACTGGAGCTGCAATTATTAGAAAGTGTGAAGCAAAAGACTTAACACAGCTAACCCAGTTTGCGCTCAAAACATTTAAAGACACATTTGAAAAAGACAACGACCCTAAAGATTTTAAAGCCTATATTGACAAGGCAATTACAGAAGAAAAATTAGGTCAAGAAATGACCCATAAAGGTTCTAGTTTTTACTTTTTAGAACTTGAGGGGCAAATAATTGGCTATATAAAGCTCAACCTCACTCCTTTCCAGTCTGACATTAACGACCCCAAAAGTTTAGAACTAGAACGAGCCTATGTGGATTTGAATTATCATGGTTTAGGTTATGGGAAAATGCTGTTCGACTTTATTATCGAACAGGCCAAATCTCATCAAATTGAATACATTTGGCTAGGAGTCTGGGAGCGAAATGCAAAAGCAATTGCCTTCTATAAACAATTAGGCTTTTATAAATTTTCAGAACACCCTTTTAAACTAGGTACTGCTCAACAGAAAGATCATTTAATGCGCTACGATTTGCCTTTGTCTTAAATCTTGGCTAATCTGAGTCAGCAAGTCTAAATTTAGAATTTGAATGATGAAAGCCCTACTCTGTCACGAATTTGGTTCTACAGAAAACCTCAAGTTAACTACCGCTGAAAGCCCAAAACCACAAAAAGGCCAACTGGTCATTTCTGTAAAAGCATGTGGAGTCAATTTTCCCGATAGTCTTATCATTCATAATAAATATCAGTTCAAACCCAATTTACCTTTTGCGCCAGGAGGCGAAGTAGCGGGCATTGTTAAAGAGATTGGTGAAGGAGTCGAACATTTGAAAGTGGGCGACCGTGTTTTCTCACTCACAGGCTGGGGAGGTTTTGCGGAAGAAGTTTTGGCTGATGGCTATAAAACCCTGCCCATTCCTGAAGGAATGGATTATATTACTGCGGCCACTACCATGTACACCTGTGGTACTTCGTTGCATGCCTTAAAACAAAGGGCTCAATTGAAAGAAGGCGAAACACTTTTAGTTTTGGGCGCAGCAGGCGGTGTAGGTTTGGCAGCCGTTCAAATAGGGAAGCTGATGGGCGCCAAAGTAATTGCTGCAGCTTCAACGGATGAAAAACTAGAACTGTGCAAAACCAAGGGAGCCGATGAAGTCATCAATTACAGTACTGAAGACCTTAGAGAAAGAATAAAAGCATTGACTGACAATCGAGGTGCAGACGTAGTTTACGACCCCGTGGGTGATCGTTTTTCAGAACCCGCAGTGCGTTCCTTGGCTTGGCAAGGGCGTTATTTGGTGGTAGGTTTTGCAGGAGGCACTCCAGCTTCCATCCCTTTAAATTTACCTCTGTTAAAAGGAGCATCTATTGTAGGAGTGTTTTGGGGAGCCTTTGCTCAGAAACAGCCAAAAGACAGCATGGCCAATTTTCAGCAGATTCTGGCATGGATCAAAAGTGGTCAGCTCAATCAGCATATTCACAAAGAATATCTTTTAAACGAAGGGGCACAAGCCATTCAAGATTTAATGGAAAGAAAAGTGATGGGTAAAAATGTGGTAGTAATTGAATAGTGCCTTTGGTATCTGAATTTAGGGATATATCCACTATCTTAAAACGATATTGTTTCGACCATGATTATTTTAGAAACCGAACGCTTGCGGCTAGAAGAAGGCACCCTCGATGATCAAGTATTTATATTCACTTTGCTGAATAGCCCCAATTGGGTCGAATTCATTGGTGATCGAGGAATTGAAACACTTCAGGATGCTGAAAACTATATTAAGAATACGTTAATCAAGAGCTATAATGAGCGTGGCTTTGGCCTTTATAAAATCATTTTAAAGCATAACGATTCCCCTATTGGGCTTTGTGGTTTTTTGCAACGTGATTATTTAGATCATCCCGACATTGGTTATGCCATTCTTCCTGAATATGAAGGAAATGGGTACACTTCTGAAGCAGCCCAAGCCGTATTAAATCATGGAAAAACTCAGCTTAAATTCAACACCATTTTAGCCATTACAAGCTCAAAGAATATTGTTTCCCAACATTTATTACAGAAAATCGGCCTGCAAAGACAGTACAACGAAAAGTATACTAAAGAAAGTGATGAACTCTTATTTTCGATAGCCAATCATGAACTCCGTTGAAATCATTAAAGCCCAAATCACGGATATTGATGATCTCAATCGAATCTCTTTCGTCTCCAAACAACATTGGGGCTACCCCCAAGAATGGATGAAGCTATGGAAAGAGGACATGCTGCTTACCAAAACTGATTTTAAAGTGCAGCACATTTATAAACTGGTATTAGAAAATAAGATCATTGGTTTTTGTGCCATTCAAGAATCAATCGAAGTTTATGATGTTACCAACCTTTGGGTTGAACCAATGTATATTGGCCATGGCTTTGGCAAACTACTCCTCTCCTTCTGTATCAAAAAAGTAGTACTCAATAACAAACCAATCGTGGTTGAAGCTGACCCTAATGCCGAAGCCTTTTATGCTAGCCAAGGTTTTACTACCTATGCTCAAAAAGAAAGCCTACCCAAAGGCAGGTTTTTACCGCTGATGAAAATGGAGCTCTCTTAATTTTCACCCTATCCATATTTTTCGTCAAAATTTGCGTAGCTAAATAACTACATATATATTTGTAGTCAAATAGCTACATAATGAATTTAAGACGAGATGTATTTCAGGCCATAGCCGACCCAACAAGAAGGGCCATTCTTGTTTTAGTGGCCTCACAGTCGATGACCGCAGGCGCCATCGCCTCAAATTTTGACACTGCTAGACCAACGGTTTCAAAGCATTTACAAATTCTAACTGAATGCGAACTTCTAGAGAAAGAGCAAATTGGACGAGAAATCAACTATCACTTGAACCCACAAAAGGTGAAAGAAATCGCAGATTTCATTGAGCCCTTCCGCAAACTTTGGGACGACCGATTCAATAAACTAGAAGCTATAATGAAACAGTATAAAACAGATAATTAAGAACCATGGAATTAAAGACAAAGATCAATGCCCAAGATGGCAAACAAGATTTAGTGATTACCCGAGAGTTTGATTTGCCTTTGGCCCTACTTTTTAAAGCTTATGAAATCCCTGAAATAGTCGAACAATGGATGGGCACAAAAGTACTGAAGCTTGAAAACAAGAACCATGGCAGTTATCAGTTTGAAACCACTGACCCTAAAGGCAATAAATACGGTTTCAATGGCACAATCCATGAATTTATTTCAAACCAAAAAATCACCCGAACATTTGAAATGGAAAGTGCCAATTTCGGAGTACAATTAGAGTTTCTGGAGTTTGAAGAGCTTACTAATAACACCAGCAAACTCACTATGCATGTGGTTTATAGATCTGTCGAAATTAGGGATCAAATACTCCAGTTGCCATTTGCTCAAGGGTTAAACATGGCCCATAATCGACTACAAGAAATTGCCAAAACTTTAAAATAAGCACACATGAAAAAAAGAAACAAAATCATTTTCTGGGTTTCTACCATTTGGCTTTCATTAGGAATGCTCTCTACAGGAATTGTACAGCTCATTAGAATGGAAGAAGAAGTAGATATGATGACTAACTTGGGTTATCCCATATACTTTTTAACCATACTCGGAATCTGGAAGATATTGGGAGTAACCGCTGTGCTTCTTCCCAAATTTCCATTAATTAAAGAATGGGCTTATGCAGGCTTTTTCTTTACCATGTCAGGTGCAGTAATTTCACATATCGCTGTCGGAGGTAGTGCTAAAGAGCTTTTTGGGCCTATATTACTCATAGTACTAACCGTAATTTCTTGGTATTTTAGGCCAGCAGAAAGAAAAATTGTTTCTTGAATTCTAAACTAAAATTATGAATCCCGAAGTCGATTGGTTTTTCGAAAAAGACACAAAATGGAAAGCTGAATACACCCACTTGAGATCCATCGCTCTCGATTGTGGCCTAACGGAAGAGTTGAAATGGGGATGTCCTTGTTATACATTTAAGGGTAACAACATTGTTTTGATCCATGGATTTAAAGAGTACTGTGCCTATTTATTTCACAAAGGAGTGTTACTAAAGGACACTGAGAATATTCTCATTCAACAAACAGAAAATGTTCAATCAGCACGCCAAATTCGTTTTACTACCCTTCAGGAAATAGCTACAATGGAAGCTATACTGAAAGCGTACATTTATGAGGCGATTGAAGTAGAAAAAGCTGGTTTGAAAGTGGAATTAAAGGAGACTTCTGAATTTAATATGCCAGAAGAGTTCAAAAGAGCATTAAATGAAAACTCCGATTTAAAAGCTGCTTTTGAGGCACTAACTCCAGGGCGTCAAAGAGGGTACCTCCTTCACTTTTCTCAACCCAAACAGTCTAAAACCCGCGAATCAAGAATTGAGAAAAGTATTCCATTGATTTTCGAAGGCAAAGGGCTCAATGATCATTAATTTCTAATGGCTCAACAGATGAACAGTATGACCACCGATGTTGATTTATATTTTACAGAAGGCTGTGGCCGTTGCCCACTAGGAGGCACTCCCGATTGCAAAGTCAATTTTTGGCCGCAAGAACTGAAACAGTTGAGAAGAATAATGATTGAATGTGGTCTAACGGAAGAATCGAAATGGGGTGTTCCGTGTTATACATTTCAGGGAAATAACATTGGAGTAGTGAGTGCATTTAAAGAATATGCTTCACTTAGCTTTTTTAAAGGGGCATTGCTCGAAGATGCGAATGGCATTTTAGATAAGCCCGGAGAAAATACCCAGGCTGCTCGTCTAATAAAATTCACCAATGCACGTCAAATCATGGAGATGGAGTCCGTTTTAAAGGCTTATATCTATGAAGCGATTGAAGTAGAAAATGCTGGACTGAAAGTTCCTCTAAAGGAGACCTCTGAATTTAACATACCTGAAGAATTTCAGAGGGCATTACATGAAAACCCTCAATTAAAAGCTGCCTTTGAGGCTTTAACTCCGGGCCGACAAAGAGGATATTTACTCCATTTCTCTCAACCCAAACAATCCAAAACCCGTGAGTCGAGAATAGAGAAATGTACTCCAAAAATACTCAAAGGAAGGGGATTGAATGATTGGTAAATTTCGGTTATTCATAAAATGAACACCCTTACCTCAAAACATTAATTCCAAAACATCTTTACTATTATGGCTGAATTTAGTACTAAAGTTGACTTCGATAGAGTCATCAAAAACATCTGGGAAGATGAAAGTTTTAAGGATATTGAGCTTTTAAAAAGAGGATTCGCAATTCAAGACATTATTCTAAAGGACGCTTTAATGTTCATTGGAATAAACCCCTCTTATGATGGTAATCCAGGTAACACCTACTATAACCACTCTCATGGTCAGGAGCACAGATATTTTAAAAAATTCGTCAATATAACCAAAGAAGTTAACTCTAAAAAAGACCTGTCGAAAGAAGCCAAACTGGATTGGACTCACCTTGATTTATTATTTATCAGGGAAACATCTCAAAGTCTAGTTCGCCAATTGTATGAAAAAGAAAAGCTTTTCTTGGATGAGCAGTTGAAAATTTCTAAACAAATATTAATTGAGGCTCAACCTAAAATCATTGTTGTCAACAATACTTTTGCCAGAGATTTACTTAAGTCTGAAAAACACTCAACCCCGAAGTTTGAATTTAATTTTGATCCTGAATTAGGAACAGAAAAAATTATCTCCCCAGTGCAACTAAAGGATTGCCCTGTTTTTTTCACAAGTATGCTAACAGGTCAAAGAGCTTTGGATTTGGGGTCGTATGCCAGATTAGTTTGGCATATCGAATATGTGCTGAAGAAAATATCGTAGCTATTAACTTTGTGGTTTAACGGTTTTCTTTCTTGAAACATCCTCCCACATCAGCTCAGCAGTTCGGGCTGAAGCTCCTGGGCCACCCATCTTGACTTCTAGCTCATTATAATCTTTTAGCATCTGCGCCCTCTTCTCCCCTTTTAAAATCAGGTTCAGCTCTTTGACCATTCGTTTTTCATTAAGGTCGCCTTCAATTAGCTCTTGCACGGCCATTCGGTCTAAAATCAAATTGACCATACAGATGTACTTGATCTTGACAATTCGTGACAACAACTTATAGGTCACGTAACCAGGTTTATAACACACCACCTGTGGCACACGGAATAAAGCTGTTTCTAAAGTGGCTGTTCCAGAAGTTACCAATGCAGCTGTTGCGTTATTTAGAATGTCATAAGTGCGATTGAAAATGATTGGCACATCAGTATCTAAATAGTTTTTGTAGAAACTCAAGTCAAGGGTTTCGGAGCCTGCTATAACAAACTGATAATCTGGAAAATGATTAATCACTTTCAGCATGGCTGGTAGCTTGGTCTTGATTTCCTGCTTTCTACTTCCGGGTAAAAGCGCAATCACTGGCTTTTCAGAAAGGTTGAATTCCTTTTTCAGTTCTTTAAAATTGACGAGACTAGGTTTACGCTGTTCCATGGCATCCAAAATCGGATGCCCAACATAATCTACTTCGTAACCATAGGATTTATAAAATTCCTTTTCAAACGGAAGTATGGCAAAAATTCGGTGACACCACTGATGAATGGTGTGTACACGTTTTTGTTTCCATGCCCAAGCCTGTGGTAGAATGTAATAATATATTCTAGTGTGGAGTTTAGATAATTTTACATACTTGGCTATCCGTAAATTGAAGCCCGAATTATCGATTAAAATCAATACATCGGGTTTAAAAGCCATAATATCATTTTCGCAGAGGGTGAAATTCTTCTTGATGGTTCTAATGTTCCAGAGCACATTAAATATTCCCATAAATGAAGAATCCTTAAAATGTCGAACCATTTCATTGGTTTCCGCCTGCATTTTATCACCACCCCAAACCCTAAAGAAAGCATCGGAATCGCGTTGTTTCAGCTGCTTCATTAAATTGGCAGCATGCATATCGCCCGAGGCCTCTCCTGCTATGATATAGTATTTCATATTTCGGTTCGAAGTTCTATGTTCTTAGGCAATTATCAAATGTTATTGTTGATAGGAACAAAGAAATCTGAAATAGTATTCAACAAAAAAGGGCTCACAAAATTAATTTGCGAGCCCTTTCCATTATGTTAATGAAGTTTACTTCTTCTTAAGTTCCAACTTTTCATCTTTCGGGTTTACTACAATTGGCTTCCCTAAACCTGTATTGTTCAAAAGGTTCAACTGTGTTTTACCATCACCTACAACCACATAGAACAGCTTGTCAGGGTCCATGTATTCTCCTATTATTTTTTGAGCATCTTCAGAGGTCATAGACTTCAATTTACTCTCATCTCTTTTTATATAATCCATTGGAAGGTCATAAGTTGAGATATTCTGAAGAATGCCTACCAAGCCTCCAAGGGTTTCATATGATTGAGTGTTGCTTCTTAAAATTGAAGTTCCGGTGTTTTCCATATCTTCTTGGGTGAAGTTCTTTCCGTAGTTATCAAGAATTTCCTTGAAAAGGTCAACTGACTCTTTTGTTACATTGCTTCTTACACTTGAAGAGGCAGTAAATGGAGCACCATTCATGTTTCTGCTGAAACCAGAGTAAGCTCCATAAGTATATCCTTTTTCTAGTCTTAGCTGCTTAAACAACATAGAGCCAGAGCCGTCTCCTAAACGGTAGTTGGCTACTTCTGCAGCAGCAAAGTCTTCATTATCGCCATTCATGCTAATAGAACCAATGTTAATTACAGATTGCTTAGCATCTGGATAATCTACAAAGTAGATTCTTGAGCCTTCATTTGCCGATTGAATTTCATATTCTGGGAAAGTAACTTCTTTAGCTTCCCATTTATCAAATCGATTTAAAGAAGTAGTTACGGTTGCTTTGTCTAAAGCTCCCACAAAATGGAAAGAGGCCAATGATGGAGAGAAGTTCTTGTTGTAATAGTCCTTCAAGTCATCCAAAGTAATATTATTTACAGTTTCTGCTGTTCCAGAGGTTGGGTAAGCGAAAATGTGATCTTTACCATATAGTACCTTGTTGAAAACATTAGAAGCAATCGCATTAGGGTTTGCTGCGCTCTGCTGAATTGAGTTCAAGGCTGAGCTTTTTACTCTGTCAAATTCTGCTTCGTCCCATCTAGGCTCGAAAAGGATTTCCTCCACTAGGTCTAATACTTTATCATAATTCTTGGCTAATGAGTTACCACTGATGGTAATATACTCTTTTGAAGCAAAAACACTGATTCTAGCACCTAACTGACCTATGGCCTCTTGTAATTCTTGAGGTGTTTTGTTAGCAGTTCCTTCCATCATCATGTTATCGAGCAAAGCTGCAGTTCCTATTTTACTAGGGTCATCTAAAAACATCCCTCCTTTTATTCTAAGGCTAAATTGTACCATTGGCAATTCATCTTGGAAAATATGGAACACCTTCATCCCGTTAGCTAGTTTATCACTATTAATCGCAGGTGGATCAAAACTAAGTGTACCTTTTAATGGAGGTGCAACGCTACGGTCGATTCTTGAAGCGGTTTTCTCAAATGTTACACCTTGGTCATAAGGATTAGCTTCAGCTCCTTGTACTATGGCTTCTTCCACTACAGATGCTTTTTCAGAACCTTCTAAAACCAATTCTTTTTGTCCTACTGGCACAAAACTGGTAGCTAGGTAATTCTTGTCTTTAATGTATTTGTTGTACACTCGCATAATATCCTCACGCGTGATATTTTGTGATTTCTCTAGGTCTTCAACAATAAAACCTGGATCGCCAGCAAAAGTATTGTAGTTGGCTAAAGAAGATGCCTTACCAAATACACTTGACATACCATTATAGAAACCTGTTTCTTGACCAATTTTAATTCGAGCCAAGTCTGCATCAGAAAATCCTTCTGATTCAAATCTTTCTAGGCCTTCAAAAATAGCAGCTCTTAAATCATTCAAATTCACACCGTCAAAAGCTCTTGAACCGATTGCAAAAGTTCCTGCGATTTCTGCAGATGAGTTATAAGCAAAAACTCTTGGAGCCAACTTCTTCTCTTCTACTATTACCTTATACAAGGCCGATTTTTTCCCGTCAGTTAACACTTGACCAAGCATGTTTAACGCCCAAGAATCTGGGTGATATTGCTCTACTGTTGGCCATGTCATTTCTAAGTCTGGAAGATTTGCAAATTTATCTTCGTGATAAAACAACTTGGTTTGATCAAGTACTGCTGGCTGTGGCTTAATGGTTTCTATTTCTTCTCTTGGCTCTAACTCACCAAAGTATTTTTCAACTAGCGTTTTAACCTCTGCTTCATCAACATCACCTGCGATTACAAGAGTGGCGTTATTTGGGCCATACCATTTATTATAGAATTCTTTAACATCTGCTACGGTGGCATTTTGTAAATCTTCTAAACTTCCAATCACGCTCCAGCTATATGGGTGGCCTTCAGGATAAAGGTTTTTAAGCTTGACATATGACTTATGGCCATAAGGGTTATTGTCAACACCTTGCCTTTTTTCATTCTTTACAACTTGTTTTTCGTTTTCAAGTCCCCAATCAGATATGGTATTGATAAAAAATCCCATCCTGTCTGATTCCATCCAAAGTACTTTTTCAAGGGCATCGCTCGGAACGGTTTCATAATAGATGGTACCATCCGTCCAAGTTCCTCCGTTAAAGGTTCCTCCTAAATCGTTAATGTTTTTAATGAAGTTTCCGGCTCCTACGTTTTCAGAGTTCTGAAAAAGCATGGCTCGAAAAAGTGAGCGAAACCTGTTTTACCCGGTTTTTCACGATTAGAACCTACATGGTACAATACGGCTACTGCTACTTTGGGGTCAGAGACATCTTTGTGAACCACTACCTCTAAACCATTGTCTAGGGTATATTTATCATAGTTCAATTTAAATTCCGCGCTCTCTTTTTCTTCTCCACCTCCTGTACATGAAGAGATGATGAATGCGAGCGACAAGAATGCTACAAGTCGATTTTTTAATAAGGCTTTCATAGAGTAAGTTAATTTCAGAAAATAAAGCTACTAATTTAAACTACCAGTAATCAAGTGATTTAACGGTGATCGGTAGTTTTGTATAAATATAAACATTAGATAGAACAAAAAAGACCAAGATTAAACTTGGCCTTTGGATAGTATAATTTCAGAAAGCGGAGACTTATTTACTTTACCGCAATAGTTTTAGCCCATACTATTGGAAGAGTTGGCCTATTTTTCTTCATCCACCAAACGGCATAATCTGCACCTGATTTTGAGTAATAGGTTTCGATGTATACATAATACTTCTTTTCAGCATCATCATAAAAAACGCCAGCATCCTTATAGTTTGGTTTCATCTTTTTAAGCAAATCATCTGCGTTGCTTTTAGCAGGGTACTGTCCAACTACAATTATAAAATTTTCAGCAACGGTTGTTTCTGTCGGTTGACCATCAGCAGCATTGGTGGCAAGAGGAGAAATTAGCCCCAAACACAGCATTAGCATTAATATCTTTTTCATAAGCATCGTTTTCTTTCGATAAAAATAATTATTTCAAAAATTAATAAAAAAACCCGTCAATAAATAACGGGTTAATTTTTTAATTATGGAATTGAGTAGTAAAACTACCTACTCCTTTACTTCTTTTTTATTACAATAGCATCTACAGATTTCTGTTTCACCAATTCATTAAATGCTGGTAAGTCGTTCTGCATAATGGTTTTTAGTTTTGCTAACTCGGCATCAATTTGCTTGGTGAGTTCAATTCGAACTGTCTCAGCCTGAGCTGTTGGTGCGTAATGGCCGCTCCCTACTACTCCATTTAATGCCGCAAGTTTGTTATTCAACCTAATTGGGAAGTTCAATGGATCTTGCCCTGACTCATTCTTAGTTTGATACAAAGCTTCTTCAATCACAGTCATTTTTTCCATCAAGGCTTTACCAGCATCTACCACTTCTTTGAAACGATCTTCGCCTTTGATTTTAGACATTAGGTCATTCATCTGTGATCTTGTTTCTCTAATATCTTTGATCGCTCTGTGCGTTTCGGTCAGTTTATCTCTAACAGTAATTAAGAAATCAAACTGGCGAACCAATTCTGCATCGGTTGACCCATAACGAGGGTCTGCCAAGAGTTTAAAGTTCTGTTCTTGGGTGTCATCTCCTACAATCAGTTTTGCAGTATATTCTCCTGGAGGCGCCATTGGACCACGAAGTGAGGCTGCCCACATAATGTTTCCATCAAAATTTTCTGCATTCTCAAACATCATGTTCCAGTTGTAAGAATTCAGACCTGCTTCTGGCTTAAGGACAGAGGTTTCTATTTTTTCACCGTTACGGTAAATCTCCATAGAAACTTTTGTGCCTTTTGCGGGAGCTTCTTTCATATTGTAATAAATTACTGCTCCACCTGGCTTGTTTTCGCCATACAGTAGATTGGCATCACCACCTGATCCGCCTCCTCTACCAAATCGGAAACCTCCACCAATTCTATAAGCATCCATTGGCTTAAACATATGAACTGATTTTGAAGCGACTTCATCAGAAAGCTGGTGAATAATGGTCAAATCATCGATCATCCAAAATGCTCTACCTTGGGTAGCAGCAATAAGGTTATCATCTTTAATGGTAAGGTCCGTTATAGGAACAATTGGCAAGTTCATTTGGAATGGTTTCCATGAGTTTCCATCATCAAATGAAATAAACATACCACGCTCTGTTCCTGCATAAAGTAACCCTGCTCGTTTAGGATCGGCTCTGACTACTCTTGTAAAGTAATCGTTTGGAATACCTGTGGTTATTTTCGTCCAAGTTTTACCGTAATCTTTTGTTCTGTATAGGTAAGGCTCATAATCACCTAATTTATATTGAGTTCCAGCCACATAAGCGCCACCTTTTACAAATGGGTCGGCATCAATGCTGTTGATCATTAAATACTTAGGCATATCTGGCGAAGTTACATTCTCCCAGTTTTTACCTCCATCTCTGGTTACGTGAATTAGTCCATCATCAGACCCCGTCCAAATCAAGTCGTTTTCGTATGGCGATTCTGTTACTGCAAATATGGTTGCGTAATACTCTACTGAAGTATCGTCATACGTAATAGGCCCACCTGATTTACCCAATTTATCTGGTTCAGCTCTAGTCAAGTCTGGGCTAATTAACTCCCAGCTCTGCCCCTCATTTGTAGAGGCATGTAAATGGTTAGAAGCCGTATAAAGCTTATTCGGGTTATTTGGAGAGAATACAATTGGGAAGTTCCACTGGAAACGGTATTTGTAATCTTCTGCACCGTGTCCCATTGGGTTATCTGGCCAAGCATTGATATTTCTACTAATTCCTTTGGCATGGTCTTGGCGAATTAAAAGTCCTCCATAACTACCTCCATAAACAATCTCTGGATTCTTTGGGTCTGGAGCCAAGTGCGCACTTTCTCCCCCCGCAGTGCTTTCCCAATCGTTGTCGGTAATTGCTCCTCCAAATGACCTATGATTAATCCTTACTGTAGAGTTATCTTGCTGTGCTCCATAAATTCTGTAAGGAAAATGATTATCGGTTACTACTCTATAAAATTGGGCTGTTGGCTGATTATTATCAGTAGACCAATCATCTCCTCCATTGAAAGAAACTTGCGCTCCTCCATCATCAGCAATGGCTAATCTTTGGTTGTCCTCAGGAGCAATCCATAAATCATGGTGATCACCATGCGGTGCGTTTCTACCTCTAAAAGTTCTTCCTCCATCCGTTGAAGTATGATAGGCTACGTTCAATACATATAGTTTATCAACATCCTTTGTATCAGCATAAATTCTAGTGTAATACCAAGCTCTCTGGCGTAAGCCTCTGTCTGAGTTTACTTTTCTCCATGTTTCGCCAGCGTCATCAGAGCGGTAGACTCCACCATCGTTAGCTTCAATCATTGCATACACACGACTTGGGTCTACTGGAGAAATAGCAACCCCACTAATTCCAATTGGGCCTTTTGGCATTCCTTGGTTTTCTATAATGTTTGTCCAAGTTTCACCACCATCGGTTGATTTAAAAATAGCAGATCCTTCTCCTCCTGAAGTTAGGCTGTATGGAGTTCTTCTTACTCTCCAAGTACTCGCCATCATAAAATCAGGATTGTTCGGGTCAAGACTAATGTCTACAGCACCTGCATCTTTGTTTGTAAATAAAACTCGCTTCCAGTTTTTACCACCATCGGTAGTTTTATAAACACCTCTGGTTTCAGAAGACTTAAACAAATCTCCCATAACAGCTACCCATACGATGTCCGCATTTTCTGGATGAATCTTGATTCGCCCAACGTGCATTCCGTCTTTTAAGCCTACATTCTGCCATGTCTTACCAGCATCTGTAGATTTCCACATTCCTTCAAAACCTGAAGAAACATTACCTCGAACTGTTTGTTCACCTTGGCCTACGTAAATCACCTTATTGTCTGATTCACTTACAGCCACAGCTCCGATTGAGCCTCCGAAATAACCATCGGAAATGTTAGCCCAAGTATCGCCACCATTCTCTGTTCTCCATACTCCACCTCCAGTGGCTCCCATATAATACAAGTTGGGTTTACCAGATACACCCGTAACAGTGGATGCTCTACCTCCTCGGAAGGGACCTATGGAGCGCCATTGAATGTCGTTGAAAATTTTTGCCTGAAGATCTTGTTTAGGCGGTGGTGGCGGGCTGTTCCTTCGGTTTCTTTGCGCTTGAGTATCAAAGGCAAAAAGTACCAAACCGATCAGAATCAACAAGCCAAAATGGTTGATAGTAGTTTTTAATCTGTTCATAGTTGTGGTTTTTGGTCTCCGTCAGATAATTTGACGGTTTACTCATGAGCAAAAGATAAAAACAACTAATGAAAAACGGGGGCGTAAATTCACATTTTATATGAATGGAGGTTTATTGGCACTTCTATTTCTATACGATTAAAACCACAAGAAAAAACAAAACCGAAGGTTACTCACTCAATTTATAGATTGCCAGATTGTTGAATTTTGAGAGGAAATCAGCCTTTCGATACAGTTTAAGAGTTTCATCACTAACAGGTTCTCCTTCGGTAAACTCTGCTATTAATGCATCATTATCATTAAAAATCTTGACTTGTTCTAACTGATTTGTTACCTCATCCGTCAAGCCATTCGTGCTAAATTGAATAATGTTCTCAGCCTCTATACTAGGGTTATTAGACTTAGTGTTTGTTCGATCACCGAAGTTATCAACTAAAACTGCTATTGAAGCCGTAAGCCCCACTATTGCTAAGGCCGACAGTACTTTATTATAGTTTCGTGCTTTCATGACATTAATTTTTAAGTTCAAAAATCAAATAGGGTAATTACCTCAGTCACACACTACTTGGGGCTATTGTGCTTACGTAAAAACTTGGTTCATTGTTTCTTAGTTAACAACAGAGCAAAGAAAAAGGCCAACTCATTTACATGAGTTGGCCTTTAAAACTTTAATACTTATAGTGACTAGTTGTTATTAATGATAAAGTCAATATCAACTCTTCTGTTCAAGGCTCTTTCTCCTGAAGTTGAATTACCTGTTCTAGGCGCTCTTTCTCCAAAACCTTCGGCCATTAACCTGTTAGAAGCAATTCCTTTTTCTATAAAGTAATTTCTAACTGTTTCAGCTCTCTTTTTAGACAATTGATAGTTGTAATCTTCAGACCCTGTACTATCAGCATGACCATTAATATCAATCTTCATATCAGGGTTATTTTGAAGTACTTTCAAAATATCATCTAGAGCATCATATGATCCTGCGGTTAAAGTTGCTTTATCAAGCTCGAAAAGAACATCTTCAGCAGCTTCAATTAATTGAACTTTAATGCTTTTTTCCGATTCTGGCATCATTGCTTCAATTGCTTGTTGTGTACATCCGTTTATTGTACCGTATGTGTTTGGACATGGATCTTGTGAGTCTACAACTCCATCATTATCTGAATCAGGGCATCCACCTAAAGCTGGGTCGCCTGCTACATCAGGACAAACATCATAAATGTCTGGTACTTTATCACCGTCACTGTCTGGACATCCGTTCATAGTTCCAGCTACATTAGGACAAGCATCATAAATGTTAGCAACACCATCATTATCATCATCTGCTAAAGGACAGCCTTGGTTAGATACTGGGCCTGGTGTTTCGGGACAAGCATCATCTCTATCAAAAACGCCATCAGCATCACTATCTTTATTCCCTTTCAAACTAAACTTTGCACCTACTGCAAACTGAATGTAGTTGTATGTATCATCAATGGTGTTATTATAAGTACCAGAGACTGTTAAGTCTGTTTTATTATTTACCTTAACGTCAAAACCTGCACCAAATGGCATCATAGCATGTACTCCGCCATCAAACTCATCGAAGAAAAATTTCTGTCTTTGCGTATTCGATATTCCAAATCCAGTATTTAAGAAGGGTTTAAAGCGCGAATCCTCTTTCAAAATATATCCGTTGTTAAACTTATAAATAAGGTTAGCTGTCAAGTCAGTAACTACGGCACTATACACCATCTCATGTCTCATTTTAGCTCTAGAAAGATTTAGAGATGTATTAAAACTCGGATTAATGTACAATTCACCTCCAACGCGGAAGCCTACGTCTTCGAGTTCGCTAAAATTAAAAAGTCCATCATAGTAAATAAGCTGCATTTTGTTATGAACAACTCCTAAGGAGACTCTAAGTGGGTCTTCTTTTGTTTGACCTATGACCAATGTTGTAAAAGAAAAGAAGAGAGCGAGTAATATTATCTTTTTCATAATGTTCGTTTTTTGGTTATACCTCCTTATTGGCTAAAACCTTGCCCTTACCTATTTTCAACAAAACAAATACTATAAACATATTTAATATATGAATAATTAAAATTAAAGAGAAAATCGTGTGCATTTATTTCTACACTACTGTGTAGTAAGATTCATCTGTAAATGCGTAAAGTCTGAATTACCTGCTCTATCACTTGACTTTTTATGAGCAAGTAAGTTCAAAGAAAAAAATTCAACTATTGATAACCGAATGAGCTTGAAAAAATGTACTCCACCTCCATGTATCGTGTGAAATTAAGTTTCTTAGGTAAATAGAAAAGCCGTCTCAGCAAAACTGAGACGGCTATCTTAATAGGTTCGAACAAAAACTTGTTACCTTATTCCGAAATTCTATAAATAGATGTATTGCCGTAGCTTGAAAGAAATTCTGAGCGATTGACAAGAACTTGCAATTTTTTATCTTCTATTACCTCATTACTTTTTAGCGATACCTCACCTAATAATTTATTATCGGCACCAAATACTTTAATATTCTTTACGGTTTCAGATTCCACATCAAAAGCCTCATCAACATTAAAAGTGTACAAATCTTTTTGGATCTCAGCCACCGCCTCAGCCAAAAGCTCCATTTCTACTCTTGCGTCAATATCAGTAATATCTTCATGAGAAGGAACTCCAAATGAATTTGAAGCTGCGAAAAGCGTAATCATTGCTGCTAAACTAAATGCCACTAAGGCCGACAGCGTTTTTTGTTTTTTCAATGTTTGTTTCATGACCTGTTTTTGTTGTTTTTCTGTTTTTTTATTCACTTTTCTACTCTTTTCTGATTAGGTGTCAGTTCGTAAGAAACTTCTGTTTGTTTGTTTAATTTTTCTTACTCTCCTTATGACGGCAAAGTTCAACAAAAGTTTATGATTAGTAGAAAAAAAAGTATAAAATTTTATTTACCCATATATTAACAAGTGTTAACAGAATAATATTTCGAAATAGCTCACCACAACAAAAAAGCCCACGTGAGGTGAGCTTCCAATTAGATATAATATTTGGCTATCCTAAGGCTTGATCTAAATCTTCTATCAAATCTTCTATGTCTTCAATTCCAACACTTAATCGAATTAAGGAATCCAACAGCCCAACTTTCATTCTTTCTTCTCTTGGAACAGCCCCGTGGGTCATGGTTGCAGGATGATTTGCTAAGGACTCCACCCCTCCTAAGGATTCTGCCAAAACAAAGAATTTCAATTTCTCCATTACTCTAAAAGCCTGTTGCTGATCATCTTCTTTAAACACGAAAGAAATCATTCCCCCAAAACCACGCATTTGATTTTTTGCTACTTCATAATTTGGGTGACTTTCAAAGCCAGGCCAATATACCTTACCAACTTTTGGGTGATTAGCTAAATACCTGGCTACCCTCTCTCCATTTTCGCAATGTCTTTGCATACGCAAATGCAAAGTTTTAATCCCTCTTAAAACCAAAAAGGAGTCCTGCGGACCACAGACCGCACCACACGACTTTTGGATAAAAGCTAAATCTGCAGCCAGCTTATCGTCATTCATTGCTAGTGCTCCCATAACTACATCAGAATGTCCTGATAAATATTTAGTTACCGAATGCATAACAAGATCAGCACCTAGATCTAATGGATTTTGGAGGTATGGCGTAGCAAAAGTGTTATCTACACCTAACATTACCTTATGTTTTTTAGCAATGGCAGCAGCAGTTTTAATGTCAATGATGTTCATCATTGGATTGGTAGGTGTTTCTACCCAAATTAATCTGGTATTGGGAGTAATGTGTTTTTCAATGTTTGTTACGTTCTCCATCGAAATGAAGTTGAACTTAATACCATATTTAGCAAACACTTTTGTGAAAATCCTATAGGTGCCACCGTAAAGATCGTCTCCTGCAATTACTTCATCTCCTGGGCTTAATAGTTTAATTACAGCATCTACTGCTGCCAAACCGGAGCCAAAGCACAAACCATGTTTCGCATTTTCAAGGGCTGCAATACTCTCTTGCAAAGCAGAACGGGTTGGGTTATGTGTTCTAGAGTATTCAAAACCTTTATGATCGCCTGGTGACCGCTGCGCATAGGTTGAGGTTTGATAAATAGGCGTCATGATTGCTCCAGTAGTAGGGTCTGGTGTTACGCCAGCATGTACCGCCTTGGTACCAAATTTTACATTGGTTTTATTTTTTGTTGCCATTTTCGTTTTTCGCCAAGAAGTCTTCCATTTCTTTATGCATTTCTTCTTTAGTTTGAGTATAGCTTGGTGTTAAAGACAGTTTGCCGGGAAATTGTTCTACCATTAAAGTTTGTGTTGGGAAGGCAAACCTTACACCGAGTTTCTCTGCCAAACGATTTACGCTCAGCATAATTTCTTGACGACACCTGAGCTCTTCATTCCATGTAGGTGCTTTG
Source organism: uncultured Roseivirga sp. (assembly GCF_963973945.1). Classification (GTDB taxonomy): domain Bacteria; phylum Bacteroidota; class Bacteroidia; order Cytophagales; family Cyclobacteriaceae; genus Roseivirga. The sequence continues at coordinate 90,326 of NZ_CAXBBV010000004.1, read as the reverse complement.
AAGAAAATATAGAGCATCACATCAAGTGAAGAAGCTCCATAATCATTTAAAAAAATATTATAAGAGTCTTTTCGTGTGTCAGGATGGTTCAAAACGATTTTCTCTACTCCTTTTACAAACACTTCGATCAAATCAGTTGGTGTATCGTAGGTAATTGCAAGCTTAGTAAAGTATCTTCTATATTGTCGCTTACCATGATTATCCACTGTTCTGTTTGAAATCACGCTATTTGGCACATACATTAATGAATCTCTGAATGTTCTGATTCGGGTAGAACGAAAACCTACTTCCTCTACCGTTCCATCCACATCGTCAGAAGTAATCCAGTCTCCAATTTGAAAGGGCCGGTCCACGAAGATCATTACGGAACCAAAGAAGTTTTTGAGGGTATCTTGTGCGGCTAATGCTACCGCCAAACCGCCTATTGATAAACCTGTAATTAAAGGCCATATATCAAACTTAAGCCCATCCAAAATGGCCATAATACCAACCAAAATAACGAATGTCTTTAGGATTTTTCGTACTAATGGCACCAACTGATCATCTAGCGTATTCTGGGTTCTTTCAGCCACTTTTTTCATGTAAGCTCCCAAAACATCTACCATTTTATAGAAGAACATGGTAGCAAACAGCGGAAGCAATGCTCCCACTCCTAAAATCAGGTATTTAGAGATCGCAATTGGTAATTGAAGCGTTGGGATAAGCAGACTTACAAATGCAAAGACTATGACTAAGCTAAATGGTCTGGCTACTGGCAATATGAGGTTGTTAGCCAAATCAACCTTTCCGTACTTATGTAGTAGTCTAAAAATAACAACCCGCAAAAGAAGCGTAAGCACCAAATGGAGTATATAAGCAACTGTTATTATAATAAGCCCACCTATTAGTTGCCACATGTGAAGCCCAATATACTTTTTTGAGCCTAATTTGGGCAATAGGTTCAAAAGTCGATCGGTACCAAAAGGATAAACAGATTTGTGAATCAGGTCTATACTTTGAACGGTTTTACCTGAATAAAACCATCCATCAGCTTCTTTCTGAACATAGATTTCGGGGAATTCACTAAAGAGCACGTAGCGCTTTTTAAGCGAAACACTGTCATAGTAATCTGGGCTTTTTGGTACTTCATCCAGATAAACATAATTTCCAGACCCATCAAAAATCTGTTTTAGTTCAATCGCAACTTTTTCAATTTCTTCTTGAGATAAATCTCCTTGGCGTAAGGACTTCGCAGCTTGCGCAGGGTTATAATTATCTTCTTGTAAGTAATTAAGGTGGTTGATTATAACCTCATATGGCGAATTGAATCGCTCAGGCAAACTATCATTTTGCGCAATAGAAATATTGGCAGAGAGTATGAATAAAGAAAACGAAAAAAGTAATTTCATTGTATTTTAACCTATTTGGCAAATTTATAAATAGCCATTTGATTATCGAAATTTACAAAGAGCTCATATTCTCTTTTGTTTTGATAATAAAGAATGCCAACTGGATTTGTAGAAAAACTTGTCTTCGAGAATTTCTCTTTCCCTTGATCATCTAGAATAACTAAATCTCCTGAAGTCAAATTCTGAGCAACATATAACTCACTATCGTTTCTAAAGTTATAGTATTCTAAATTCCACTCTCCTTGCCCTGAAAAGTTGTAATCAAATTTACGTTGGCCCTTTTCATCAAAAACAGTAAACTGATTATTGTCTCTTCTCACCGTTAAAAGACCAGTATTCAGCTTATCGCGTACAGCTATAAATCGGCTAGTAACCGATGGTTTCACCAATTGATTTCGTGTTTTTACATTTCCATTAAAATCAATAGAAAGCTGTTCTCCATCTTCACCTAATACTTTAATATATGATTCATTGAAAGAAGGCCCTTGCTGAATAAAATAATCTCCTGAAATTCGCTTTTTAGTATCATACGGAAATCCAGAATATTCTTCTCCTTTTCTATTTAAAAGGTGTACCACACCACTTGCCTCTACAATCACAAAGCAGTCTCGACCTCTGATTCTAACATGTTCTGGCGCAGCCCTTAAAGCAGAGCCTATGGCCTTTGGTGCCCAGCCCTCAAGCAACTCACCTTCTTTACCCAATAAATAAACATTACCTCGTCTGTCTGTTGTAGCATATCTATAGTTTTTACTATTATCATAATCTACCACTGTATATTGAGTTATTGGTAATTCTGTTTTAAATGAAGTTGGAAACCCTTCTACATCATCGCCATTTCTATCAATTAGATGAACCGCAGAATCGGTAAACATTAGGTACTGAAGTTTTCTATTTGAGTAAAAATCGATCTGTTCAATTCCACCATTAATACTGCCATCTAGTTGTTTCTTCCACAAGATATTGCCTGTTCTATCTACCAAGTAAAGTTGGTAGAGTTCATCTTGAAAAATAATCTCTTGCGCATTACTATCATGATTTTTAACTACGAATGGTTTGGTTGTCAACTTCCCATTTCCAAAAGCATTGGTTACTAACTCCAAACCTATTTCTGTTGTGTTTTGAGCCGTTGTAGTTCTCGATATCTGATTTTGAACTGATTCATTAAAGGTTAGCTCTGCACTAACAATCAGTCTATTTGAAGCTTCATTGACTTGAAAATTAAAATTATTGAATGAAGAAAAAAGTTGGATATGTTCTTTAAAAAACGCTTTCCATTTTGGGTTGAAGGAATTGATCAAAGGGTCTAAATAGAACTCAAAGTTATTGAGCTGAGTAATGTTCGCTTCCCGAACAAGATTATCTAAATACCTCCTCTTTTCAGGTATCCTCCCCCAAGTGTTCTCCGCATCGTAATCTACCAAAACCGTTTTTAGCGCATCAATATTATCGCTTATAAGCATCACATTATTAAAGAAAGCATAATAGGGCTTTCCCGATTTCTTATACCTATCACCATATGCCTTAGCCAAAAATTCCGCTTCATTTACAAACCTGATTTCATTGTTTATAAAGCGTTCTGTAAAGAGAGTATCTCCCTCTGCCCTACTAGCTTTTGAAATATCCTCGAGCATTTGCGAAATTTTGGTGACATCAGAGACCTCAGATAAAATGACCTTCGACATTGCATTAGTACCAAAGTCAATGTTAACCTCACATATCTCTGAATTTTGAAGCGATTGAAATAAAGGAATATCAAACCCTTTCAATTCTCTATTTTCGACCCCTTCAATACCAAACCAACGAACAAGGCTTACTGAGCTCGGAATAAAATTTTCTACATTAATTACCGCATTTGAAGGCAAACTCTGTTCTATTACTTGATTTGAAACACTAATGCCATTAAAGGCCAAACCAGCATTTGACGGCTCAATCTTAATATTAAGGAGTCCCGAAATTTGAGTTTTAGAAAGCTCGTTATTACCAGTAAACACATTCCTCAGTCTGCCAACTCTATCAGTATTCAATAGCAAATTCAATCCTTTAAGATTGTCGTCAATTTTCATTTCTGACTTGATCAGTCGGTTTTCTTCACCCTCTTCAGCGCGAATGACATCTTCTAGTAAAACCGAATTTGTAGAAATAACGAGGTAATTCCCCAAGCTAATAAAACCCCACTTCGACTCTTGAACATCGGCTTCGTAAATAAGATTTTCATTAAAAACCCTACTTTGGAAAAGCAGTTCTTTATTGAACCATAAGCTAGCTAACTTCTTAATGTTTGTGGGCAGCCACTCAAAGCCTTGAGAACCAATAAAAAAAAGAGGCTCAATACTGTTGTTTGAGGTTAAATGAAAGGAAACATAAACTGGGTTTTGGTTGATTTTCGATTGTAATACCCCAGCTTTTACCAATGAGTCTATCTTAGTATTTGCTTTTGTAAGTCCGTTAACGAAGGGCAGCGAAGAGGCCTCATCCCACCATGGGAAATCAGAATATTCCTTAATAGTTTCAGATACATTATTAATAGTTATTAATCCAAGACTATTGGCTGGAATCAGTTTTTGTATCTCTGCATCATCATTCTTCTTAAAAAAGAAGTAATAACCAAGCCCAGCGGCCAGCACTAAAAGGAATAAAGTAACAACAAGTAAGGTTTTTGTTTTCAAGAAGAGTAATGTTTGAATTTGAGAAATCAGGCGAAAATACACATTTCCAAGGTCACTCAAACTGCCATTGAGACAGAATAAGAAAACTAAGGTTATCTGCTCTATAATCCTAACTCAATTCCAACCCTTTCATTTTAAATCATGTCTAGCTTTTGTAAGACTCCTTAATGGGCAGAATGTTGAAATACGCTTTATTGAAAAAAATATTAAAAATTTCACAAAAGAGCTATTAAAAATTTGGCTTGATTTTTATAGTAAAGTATCTTTGAAATTGTTTTGAAACAGACTAACTAAAAACTACATGAAAATAACCGCTTTACTTTTTACTTTTCTAATGTCATTTATTCCTTTTGACACTAAGAAAACTGCTGATTCCGTGCGAATTAACGATATTCAGTACAAGGATGGCGTCTATTACTTTAATGACAAAATATTCAATGGAGACATTGTTGATTACTACGAAAACGAAAAATTAAAATTCCGTTATGGTGTGCTCGATGGTAGATTGAATGGTATTGCTAAAGAGTATTTTCCTGAAGGAGAGATTAAAAGCGAACGAACATACTATATGAGTAAGCTCTATGGCAGCTTTACTGAGTACTTTCCTAATGGAGAAGTTAGAGCAAAGTTTGATGTAAAGCTTAATGCATATGGTCAAGGCGAGATCGTAGAAAAAATCACCGTTGGTGAATTAAAGAAGGGTAAATACAAATCAAAAAACTTTGACAAAGGCATTATCTATTTTATTAATAGTTCTGGCAACGTGTTTGAGACGAGTGAAAATATTTCAATCTTAAACCAAACCAAATATAAAATAGTGGATGAGGATAAAAAGCACACTTTAGTAGAAGTACTATAAAAATCAATCTTCATAAATAGAATCAAACAAAAGAGGCAGCTATAAAGGCTGTCTCTTTTAGTGTAAGGTTATCCCTAGACTTACCCAGCCCTTCCTATTTTATTAAGCCATTATACCTAACTAGTATCGAGTCTATTCGAACATTGTTCCGCTATGATATAGTCAATTTGAAATCGATTTCATAAATTCAAGGGTATCAAATCTATTTTTTAGAAACAACTCTTAACTATGTCAACCAACGAAGAGAATAAAACCAACTCAACTACCCGTAGAAACTTTATAAAAACACTGGGCTTTGCAGGAGCTGCATTTACAATTGTTCCCCGACACGTGCTGGGCAAAGGCTTTGTAGCCCCTTCCGACACGCTATACGTTGCTGGAATTGGAGCTGGAGGAAAAGGAACCAGTGATTTAGCTTCATTCGCCAAGAGTCCGAATGTGAAAATAGCTTACCTCTGCGATGTAGATGAGAGAAGTCCTAAGGAGTCTGTAAAGAATTTCCCTGACGCACCAATGTACAAAGACTACCGCAAGATGCTTGAAGAAAACAAAAACAGCATCGATGCTGTATCTGTATCTACCCCAGACCATATGCATGCAGTACAGGCTATGGCGGCTATGGAATTAGGGAAACATGTGTATGTTCAAAAACCCCTTACCCATGATATCGCAGAAGCTAGACAGTTGACGGAAGCAGCTAAAAAGTATAAGGTAGTTACTCAAATGGGAAACCAAGGAGCTTCGGGAGATGGTGTTCGGAAAATGAAAGAGTATTATGATGCTGGATTAATTGGTGAAGTTCATACTGTACAGTGCTGGACAAACCGAGCTATTTGGCCTATGGCACTAGAAACCCCTACCAGAAAAGATAATATTCCGAAAGAATTAGATTGGGATTTATGGCTAGGTACTGCGGCAAAACGTGATTACAATGATGCATACTTGCCTTTTAACTGGAGAGGCTGGTCAGATTTTGGAACTGGTGCATTAGGAGATATGGCTTGCCATATTATGGATCCTGTGTATAGAATTCTACCCATCCTATATCCAGACCAGGTAGAGTGCAGTGCCGTTGACGCTTTCAGGGCCAATTTTGAAACAATCGATTTTCCAAAGAGCTTCCCCACAGCGAGTAAAATTCACTTAAACTACCCAAGAACAGATGGTAATGGGAATATTAAAGTTACTTGGATGGATGGAGGCATAATGCCTGAAAGACCAGAAGAACTGGGTGATGATGAAGCATTTGGGAATTGGGATGGTGGAGTACTTTTTATTGGTACCAAAGGAAAGCTTTTAGCAGACTGTTATGGAGCTAATCCAAGATTACTTCCTTTATCATTGAATGAGCAGGTATCGGTAAAAGAAACTATCGCTAGAGTTCCAGAAGGACACTATTTACAGTGGGTAAACGCCTGTATAGCTGGATACGGAAAGGCTGAAACAAGTTCTTCTTTTGACTATGCTGGTCCATTCACAGAAAGTATTCTCATAGGAAACCTTGCCTTGAAAGCTTATTTTGAAGTAGATCCAAACGCAAAAAATCAAGGGTTCTGGGGTGGCACAAAATACCATGGTAGAAAGAGATTGCATTGGGATGCTAAAAACATGAAGGTAACCAACTTTGATGAAGCCAATCAATATGTAAAACGAGAGTATAGAACTGGTTGGTAAAACCTATCATTAATCTTATGGAATGTCTCCATTGATTTGCTTTTAGCATTCTATGGAGACATTTTTCATTTCAGGCTGTATATTGACGCGAGAACAAATTCGAATGAAAAAAATAACTACCATTGCTTTTGATGCTGATGACACACTATGGGTAAACGAACCCATTTTTACCAAAACCAGACTTCAGTATGAAAGTATTCTTTCTTCTTACTTTAAAATAGATGACACTTTAGAGCATAAACTCTATGAGGTAGAACTGAAAAACCTAAAGCTTTTTGGCTATGGAATTAAGGGCTTTATGCTTTCTATGATCGAATCAGCCATAGAGCTAACGCAACAAAAAATATCAGGAAAAGACATTCAAAGAATTATCAACTTAGGGAAAGATATGCTCACCCACCCTGTCGAAATTCTTCCTGGAATTGAAGAAACAGTTGAAAAGTTAAAAACAGAGTACCAGTTAATTATTATTACGAAAGGAGACCTTTGGGATCAAGAAACAAAAATTGCTCGCTCAGGTCTTGCAGAACATTTTGAGCATATCGAGATTGTGAGTGAGAAAAACACTTCAACCTATACAGGGATTTTAAATCGATACCAGATTAAACCTTCGAATTTCCTCATGATTGGCAACTCTTTAAAATCAGATATTCTTCCCGTTTGTGAAATTGGTGGGCAGGCCATTCATATTCCCTTTCATGATACTTGGGTACACGAAAAAATGGATAAACACACTATTGGAGAGTATACGTTTCAAGAATTTCAAAGCATTATGGAATTGGAAGATTATCTGAGTTCCTACTGAGTAAAAAATAACAGTACTCCACTTAAAAAATATTGCCCCATCCAGCAGCCAATGATTGAACTCTCTGGGTAATTTCGCGCTTTGTGATTTTATGAAAGAATCGAACAACCTTTTCCTTTTTGCAATTCCTGCTCTGATATGGGGCTCTACTTGGTATGTTATTACTTTTCAATTGGGAAGTGTAGACCCTATTATGTCGGTAACATATAGATTTGCCTTAGCTGGTTTGTTGTTTTTAGCCTATTGTAAAATTAGATCCAAAAACCTCAGCTTCTCTTGGCAAATTCATTTGAGAATTGCCTTGCAAGGCATTTTGCTTCATGGTTTCAATTATTGGTTAGTTTATCAATCCGAACAATACCTTACAAGCGGACTGGTGGCTGTTGGGTTTTCATTAATCATCTTTTTCAATATGGTTTTTGGTGCCATATTTTTGAAACAACCTATTGTACCAAAAGTATTCATCGGTGCATTGTTTGGCGTATTCGGTACTATGGTGATTTTTAAACGCGAACTAATGGCGTTTACTGTAGCAGACGAATCGTTTACTGGGTTAATCCTCTGCATTGCCTCTGTAATGATTGCCAGCCTAGGCAATGTAACTTCGGGTTATAACTCAAAATTGAAAATTCCTGTCATGCAATCTACGGCCTTCGCTATGTTATATGGCGCTATTGCCATGTTCATTGTAGCAGTGGTACTCGACAGACCTTTTACTATTGATTGGTCAGCACCTTATGTATTCTCTCTTATCTATCTGGTTATTTTTGGGTCGATTATCGCTTTCAATATGTACCTAACGCTCATCAGTAAAATTGGAGCAGGGAAAGCAGCCTATACTATTGTTGTAGTTCCTGTTGTGGCAGTGATCATTTCTACAATTTTTGAGGGTTTTGTGATTACAGAGTATACCATCATTGGAATGTTAATGCTAATTGTAGGTAACGTTTTCGCACTATATAAAAAGAAACAACCAAAAGCAGTAGCCGCTTAATTAAAGGGTAGCCCCGTTATTTAAATTCTGCTATACATTCAATTTCTACAAGGGCATTTAAGGGAAGTCCCGCTACGGCTACTGTAGTTCTAGCGGGAGTATGTCCTTCAAAAAATTCACCATACACACCGTTCATTGTTTCGAAGTGCTGCATATCGCTAAGGTAAACATTACATTTTACCACATTGCTTACACTAAGTCCTTCAGAAGTCAAAACAGCTTTAAGGTTTTCCAACACCTGTTTTGTTTGTCCTTCAACTGTTGTTGATTCTATTTTATTAGTCAAAGGGTCAATTCCAGTTTGACCTGAGCAAAAAAGTAAGTTACCAGTACGAATAGCAGAGCAGTATGGGCCTAATGCTTTTGGGGCGTTTGCAGAATTAACAATTTTCATGACAAGGCTTACTATTTATTTAATTGTAGGGAATGACCATTTATATTTCACAGATACAATTCTTAGAGCAATTATATACACTACAGTAAGAATAATTCTGACATCAACATTAACATTGAAATAGCCCAGAATTAGAAACAGAATACCTCCTGTTAAACAGGCAGTAGCATAAATTTCTTGTCTAAAAATTAGTGGTACTTCATTCGCTAAAGTATCACGCAGAACCCCTCCAAACACAGCCGAAACGGTACCCATCATTACTGCAATTACAGGGGTTAGACCAAAAGAAAGTGTCTTTTCAATTCCCAAAATAGTAAACAAACCAATCCCTATGGAATCAAACAGAAACATGGTTTTGCGCAGTTTTTCTAAGTATCGTTTAAACAAATAACCGAGCCCAATTCCGCAACCAATCATTAATAAATAATTCTGATCTACCATCCACCCTACTGGCTGACTACCAATGAGTAAATCACGCAAAGTCCCACCACCAACGGCAGTGATAAACGCAATTACGGAAGCACCAAACGGATCCATTTGTTTTTTAGATGCGGCCAACCAACCACTAATAGCAAACACAAGTGTTCCGCCTAAATCAATAACATATACCAATTCTTGGGTGCTCATTCAAATAAACTTTGCGCGAAGATAAGTGAATGCCCTTAATTCAGCTTCATTATACATTTGTCATTTCACCTACAGTCTATCGCCTTATTCTAACTCTCTTTGAGGTTTTTCTTTTAAATTGAAGCTCAATGGCAAGTTTTGAAAACTTACTGCACGAAATTAAAGACTGTAAAGTATGCTCCGAGCATTTAGTCCTTGGACCAAGGCCCGTTGTGTCAGTTAGTCCCAACTCAAAAATACTAGTAATTGGGCAAGCTCCTGGCACTAAAGTTCATACATCGGGTATTCCGTGGGACGATGCTTCAGGTAAAAACCTTAGAAAATGGCTAGGCGTAACCAATGAACAGTTTTACGACACCAACCTATTTGGGATTGTACCCATGGGTTTTTGTTATCCGGGCAAAGGAAAGTCTGGTGATTTACCTCCACGACCAGAATGTGCCCCATTATGGCATAACCAAATCCTCGGTCGGCTTAAGGAGGTAAAATTAACACTTTTAATAGGTCAGTATGCTCAAGCATATTATCTGGAAAAAGGCAGAGAAAAAACCCTTACCGAAACTGTAGAAAACTTTAAAGCCTATTTGCCAAAATTTCTACCATTAGTTCATCCTTCACCTCGAAATGGAATATGGATGAGGAAAAATCCATGGTTTGAAGCAGAGGTTGTACCTTATTTACAAAATAGGGTTCAAGAGATTTTAAGCTGAAAACTGATGGAAAACGCAAGCAATTGAATTCGTCTAATTGCAGTTGTTTATAAGAGATTCCCAAAATATGTACTAGTTTCGAGGCTCAAATTCAAATATTAAAGCAACAGCCCGTAACAGGATTTCATGTATATTAATTTAGCTTCACATTATATTCCTTCGAATATAGTCCCCAATAGTTACTTCCTCGATAAAAATGGAATGGATGATGAAACCATCATTCGTAAATCAGGAATAAAAAATCGTAGAAAAGCCTCTTCAAACGAAAATGTAAACACTATGGCCATTTCCGCCATAGAAGAAGGTATTTCTAAACTACCTTATAATATATCGGAAGTCGATCTTATTATTGGTGCTACCTACTCTCCTTACGATACCGTGGGTACTCTTGCTCATGTAGTTCAACAGAAATATGGCATCAATAAGGCCATCGTATTCTCTGTCTCTTCAGCATGTAGTTCTTTCATCAACGCCATTGAAATTGTCGAGGGCTATTTTGCCATGGGCAAAGCAAAAAAGGCATTGGTTGTAACTTCTGAGCATAACTGGGCTTATTTAAATGAATCAGATCCTATTTCTGCACACCTTTGGGGCGATGGTGCTTCTGCCGTATTCTTATCAAATGAAAGAGTTACAGAAAAAGATCATGAAGTTCTTGGGGTGAATACCGAAGGCCATGCCACTATTGGTAGGGGGCCAAACGGTGTATGCTTAAAACCTTTTGATGGCGGTATTTCTATGCCCGATGGCAGAGATGTTTTTTACAATGCCATTAAATACATGTCGGAAAAAACAGAGGCCATACTTAAAAAAGGTGGCTGTTCTTTAAGCCAACTTAACTACCTCATTCCACATCAAGCCAATATGAGGATTATTAATAAAGTGGCTGAAACCCTGAGCTTTCCCATTGAAAAGGTGGTCATCAATATGATTGAATTTGGCAATACAGGTTCTGCTAGTTCTTCTATTGGCTACTCTCAGATTTTTCATTCAATGCAAAAGAATGAGTTGGCTGTAGTTACTGTATTTGGCGGTGGCTACTCTAGTGGTGCCATGTTAATTAGGGCATAAAAAAAGCCGCTCTCCGAGCGGCTTTCAATTTCATACCAAGATTTTCAGTGAACGTCTTGCATCCATCTTTTCATTATTGGGCCTAATATAAATACTATAATAGCGGCTCCAATTGCGTACTTAGCAATCAGTTCAAAACCTCCAATGTAAGTATCGAGCGACTCAAAACCTCTCACATCTTTATCAGTACTTTCTACCGCCAATTGCTTACCTATAAAGCCTACAATTTGAAAGGCATAAGCAGAAGACAAGAACCAAACCCCCATCATAAAAGCTACAATTCGTTGAGGTGATAGATCAGTGATTTTTGAAAGTCCAACAGGCGACATAAACAGCTCCCCTACAGAAATCAAGAAGTACATTACCATTAGATAGAAAAACGGCACCATTCCTTCGGAATCTGCTGCACTCCCACTTAAAGAAAGTACAAAGAAACTAATGGCGGCTAAAGATAGACCCAAAGCAAATTTATATGGAGTTCTTGGGTTCAGCTTCTTTTTAGCTAAAAAGCCCCATAGCAATGAGATTGGAATCGAAAGAATAATAATCCACATCGAGTTTAACGCATTCGTTTGCGCAGCATCAATCAACCATAGGTTCACGTTTCTACTTGCAAAAAGCGTGATTACAGATCCTGAAAGCTCATGGAAGCCCCAAAAAATACTCATGAAAACGGTAATCATTAATGCTACCGCTAATTTCTTCCTTTCAGAGGCAGTAGCCTGATACATAATTACCGCCATGTATATAAGAATAGCGAAGCCTAACAATTTAAAAATCAATGTCACCACATTCTGGTCACCTAAAAAGGTATCTCCACCACCAATTGCTCCGTAAGAAGACAACATCATTGCAATTACTGGGGCAGCCAAAAAGGCTAAAATTGGTACAAATACTTTCTTTTTAATACCTAAAACTCTTGTCTCAAGCTTTTCGATACTAGGTGGCATTCCTTTATCTAAGAATACACCTTCTTTAATTCCTCTCCAAAAAACAATAAGGCCAGCAAGCATACCAATTCCTGCTAAACCAAAGCCATAGTGCCAACCGTATTCGCGACCTAACCAACCACACAAAAGTGGTGCGGCAAAACCACCAATATTAATACCCATATAGAAAATGGTAAACCCAGAATCTTTTCGAGTATCGCCATCTTTATAGAGTGAACCTACAAAAGTTGAAATGTTTGGTTTAAAGAAACCATTACCTACCACAATCAAGGCAAGTGCTAAATAAAAAGTGTATTCGTTTTCTACCGCAAGAACAAAATGCCCAAGTGACATTAAAATACCACCAAGCATAATTGACCTTCTGAAGCCTAAAAGAGTATCTGAAACTCTTCCTCCTACAACAGTAGAAGCATACACCAAAGATCCGTAGGAAGCATAAACTGCAGCTGCAGCTAAATCTCGTGAGACAAGGGCCTCAAAAATTTCGTTGACCATGTAGAGGGTCAACAATGCCCTCATGCCATAAAAGCTAAACCTTTCCCAAAGTTCAGCGAAAAAAAGATAGAACAGACCTTTGGGGTGACCCATCATCTGCGGACCTTCAATAGTTCCTTTATCTAGCATAGATTCTGATTTTTGTTTAGTTCAATACCGATAAAACTACTACCGTAAAAGGGTATTTACAAATGTGTTTATGTTAAAGACCATCGAACAGAGTTTTTCAACCATTCGTAAGAGTGTTTTTATTATTAACGTCTTGAATTCTAATCAAAAGTTTTTTTCCCTATTTTTGTGCCCCTAAATAGATTGCAATCGTTTGCAAAACAGAGTATTAAAAACTAAGAAAATGCAAGAAAACGGGCTTAAATCCAACGAAGCGAGTGTGAAAGAATTGGGCATCAAAGATGCCATAGTACATTGGAACCTATCGGCAGATGAACTGGCGAAAATTTCTGTCGAAAAAGGAATGGCGCAAGAAACAAGCACTGGTGCCATCAACGTGAACACAGGTGAATTCACTGGTCGTTCGCCAAAAGACAGGTTTATCGTTAAAGATGAAATCACCGAAGATTCTGTTTGGTGGGGCAATATTAACATCCCCTTTGAGCCAGCTAAATTCGATGCGCTTTATGATAGAGTAACGGATTATCTTTCTGGTAAAGAAATTTATGCGCGCGATTCATACGTTTGTGCAGATCCAAAATACAGAACCAATGTAAGAGTAGTAACCGAATACCCTTCGTCTAACCTATTCTGCTTTAATATGTTTTTACGTCCTACTTTGGAAGAGTTTAAAGACTTTACTCCTGAATGGACAGTAATGTGTGCTCCTGGTTTCAAGGCTGTTCCAGAAAGAGATGGAACAAGACAACACAACTTTGCAATACTCAACTTTAAAAGAAAAATCGCTTTAGTAGGTGGAACTGGTTATACTGGTGAAATGAAAAAAGGCATTTTCTCTGCATTGAACTTTATCCTCCCTCATCAAAAAGATACTTTAGCAATGCACTGCTCTGCTAACGTAGGTGAAGATGGTGATACTGCAATTTTCTTCGGTCTTTCAGGAACAGGTAAAACCACCCTTTCTGCCGACCCTAACAGAAAGTTGATTGGTGACGATGAGCACGGATGGACAAGCGAAAACACTGTATTCAACTTTGAAGGAGGTTGTTACGCCAAAGTGATTGACCTTACCGAAGAAAAAGAGCCAGACATTTGGAAAGCTATTAAACCAGGTGCCCTTTTAGAAAATGTTACCTTTAAAGAAGGTACTAACGAGCCTGATTATACTAGTGGTAAAATCACAGAGAACACAAGGGTTTCTTACCCAATTTATCATATTGATAACATTCAAGAGCCATCTGTTGGAGCCAATCCTAAAAACATCTTCTTCCTTACTTGTGATGCTTCAGGTGTATTGCCTCCAATCTCTAAATTGACTCCTGGCCAAGCCATGTTCCACTTTATTTCTGGTTATACTGCAAAAGTAGCGGGTACAGAAGCGGGAATTACAGAGCCAGTTTCAGCTTTCTCTGCTTGTTTCGGAGCTCCTTTCATGCCTTTACACCCAACTAAATATGCTGAAATGTTAGGACAAAAAATGTCTGATGCTGGCGTAAATGTTTGGTTAGTGAACACTGGTTGGTCTGGTGGTGCTTATGGTACTGGTAGCCGAATGAAGTTGAAATACACAAGAGCTATGATTACTGCTGCGCTTGAAGGAAAGCTTGAGAATGTAGGATATACAACTCATAATGTATTCGGTTTGGCAATGCCAAATGAGTGCCCTAATGTACCTACAGAAATATTGAGCCCTAAAAACACTTGGGCAGATAAGGCGGCTTACGATGCGGAAGCAAACAAATTAGCCATTAAATTCAACGAGAATTTTGAGAAATTCAAAGAGAATGCGAGCGAGGAAATCCTAGCTGGTGCTCCTAAAGTGAATGCCAACGCATAAAGAATAAAATACTACTTACTAACAGAAAAGGCTGCCTCATATGAGACAGCCTTTTCTATTTAAATGAGCATTTTCTTAAGATATATAAAAATGACAGTGATGGTTCTTCTGTCGAATTATCTATTCAGTTCCAGTTTGTTTAAAGCGGTCTGAAGTTCACGTTTCAACTTAATTTGATTCTCTTTGGCTTCAAACTGATAAGCCCTAAAATCTTCACTTACTTGAGTAAAAGAAGCTTTAACTCGTTTTGTAGATTGAGCTACTTTCTTCACTCTGCCATACATGAGCATTATTACTACAACCAGAAGGGCTACAATTGACCAAACAATAATACTATAAACCGACTTACTAAGAAGAATGCCAAAGAATGACATATTATCATTCAGCTTTTCGCTTGCAGCCAGTTCTGCCTTTACTGTTTCTAATTCCGATTTTAAGGCACTTGTCTCTAGTTCAATCTTACTTTTCTCAGCTTTCAGGCTTTCTATACTATTTGTATAACTAGTCAAACTATCGCCTAAAACATTTCGGTATTCACTTAAGCTAGTGATCCTAATTATTTTCTTATCTAAATAAGTTTCTGAAGACTTAAGTAATTCTGCCCATTGACTTCTCAAATCATTTTTGGGTTCCTCTTCCTTTGCTATCTCTTGTTCTTGTCCGAACGACCGAGGCATTGTGGTTATAATTAGTGCAACCACCAGCACTAACATCGTTAAAATTCTGTGTTTCATTAGTTTGTAATTATGGGTGAAAACGCTCTGAAAAAGTAACGGCATAAATGCGATAATCGCATTCACGAATACCATATTCCGCTACATTTAATTTTGGCACAAAACTAACCCCTATTCTGTATAAAAGGGAATTGAAAGCTCTAAGTTGAAAGAAAAAACAGAATTTGACCAACTTCTTTAAATTTGAATACTGCCCATCAACAATAATAGCTATGATTTTGAAGTCAGAAATTATATATTCATCAATTCAAATCACTCAAAATCATCCGTTATGGCAACTTACCAACTTACAATCAATGGCAAGCAACAAACCGTTGAGGCTGACGCAGACACTCCAATGCTATGGGTTTTGCGTGACCACCTAGACCTTAAGGGCACCAAGTTTGGCTGTGGAATTGCACAATGCGGAGCCTGTACTATCCATATGGATGGCAATGCCGTTCGTTCATGCTCCATTCCAGTTTCAGCAGTATCAAATGCTAAAATCACAACCATCGAAGGCCTTTCAGAAAAAGCTGACCATGTTTTGCAAAAAGCTTGGATAGAACACGATGTACCGCAGTGTGGCTATTGTCAAGCAGGTCAGATTATGAATGCAGCGGCCTTACTTCAACGCAACAGTTCTCCTTCAATGGATGATATTGAAAACAGCATGAACGGAAATCTTTGCCGCTGTGGTACCTACAATAAAATCAAAGCCGCTATTTCTACAGCAGCATCTAATCTATAACCTCCAAATCAAGGAAAAATGACAGTTATAAAAACAAAAGTAGACAGGAGATCATTCCTAAAAACTTCTGCTCTTGCTGGAGGAGGATTAATGATCGGTTTCAATTGGGCTTGTTCGCCTTCGGCAGAAGTAAAAGACCCAGCCTCAGCTTGGTTCGACATTAACGCATACCTCACCATTGCCGACAATGGTGAAATCACAATCATGTCGCCAAACCCAGAAATTGGGCAGAATGTAAAAACTTCTATGCCAATGCTGGTGGCCGAAGAGTTAGATGTAGACTGGAAAGATGTAATCGTAAAGCAAGCACCCCTTGATAATGCATTTCCACGTCAGGTAGCAGGCGGAAGTCAGTCAATTAGGGCCAGCTGGAAAGGCATGCGGATGGCGGGGGCCACTGCTAGAAGGCTGATGATAGAAACAGCCGCCAAAGAATGGGCAGTTGACGCCAGCAGCCTTACCACCAAAGGTGGTTATGTGCTAAATGGTAGTAAAAAATTGAGCTATGGCGAATTGGCCTCAAAAGCCGTGGGTATTGAAATTCCTGAAGAAGTTGCTTTAAAAGATCCGAAAGACTTCACCATTATTGGTAAGAGCCAAAAAAATGTTGACTTGGATGAAATCATCACAGGAAAACCGGTATTCGGAATTGACTACAAACAAGAAGGAATGCAGTATGCCGTAGTGCTTAGACCTCCTGCTTTTGGTGCTAAACTAAAATCCTTTGACGACACAGAAGCTAGAAAAGTCAGTGGCGTAAATGATGTAATCCAATTTGGTGATAAAGTAGCGGTTTTAGGCAACAACACTTGGGCAGCCATGAAAGGTAAAAAAGCGCTAGTGGCCGATTGGGATATGAGCGGACAACTTGAAGACACACCTTATCACGATCGTGAAATGAACAATCTGCTCAATAAAAGAGCTGAAAGACCAAGTCGTAGTGATGGAGATGCTCTAAAGGCAATTGCCTCGGCAGATAAGGTGTTTGAAAAAACATATGAAGCTCCTTATTTACCGCACAACACCATGGAGCCAATGAATTTCTTTGCTGATGTTACGGGTGATAAGGTGAAACTAATCGGCCCAATTCAAACACCAGCTGGTACACGTGGGCAAATTGCTCGACTACTTGGAAAAAGCCCTGACGATATTACGCTTGAAATGACCCGAATGGGTGGAGGTTTTGGACGAAGACTTTATGGAGACTTTGCCTTAGAAGCTGCTGAAATTTCTCAGAAAGCTAACAAAGCTGTTCAGGTAGTTTTTTCAAGGGAAGACGATATGACCGCGGGCACTTACCGCCCAGCGTCTAAATATAAGTTCAGAGCTGCCATTAAAGACGGAAAGCTCACAGGTTATCATTTGTCTGGCGCAGGTATGGGCCGCAATAACTGGGTTCGTCCAGATTGGTTTCCAGCAGGTGGAATTGAAAACTACTTAATTGAATCAAGCTATGTAGATAGCAATATTACTACAGGCGCATGGAGAGCTCCGATCACTAACTTCTTAGCCGTAGCCGAGCAGTGTTTCTTTGACGAACTGGCGGCAGAAATGGGGCAAGATGCGGTTCAGTTGAGATTAGACATTCTTGAGCGAGCGAAAACCAACCCAGTTGGGGAGATTGATTACGAACCAGCTAAGATGATTGGAGTAATTAAACTCGCTGCCGAAAAAGGAAATTGGGACAAAGCCGAAAGTGGTGTTAGCAAAGGCTTTAGTGCATACTATTCGCACAACACCTATGTGGCTGAAGTGGCGGATGTGATTATGAAGGATGGCAATCCGATCGTGAAAAACGTGACGGTTGCTGTAGATTGTGGAATTGTAGTAAACCCTGATGCGGCCATTAACCAAATTCAAGGTGGTGTAGTAGATGGAATGGGGCATGCGCTTTATGGAGATTTCTCCTTTGTAAATGGAACACCTCAGGCTTCTAACTTTAATAATTATCGTTTGATAAGAACTAAAGAGGCACCAACAGTGGATGTGCATTTTGTAGAAAGCTTAAACGACCCTACTGGTTTAGGTGAACCATCTTTACCACCAGCAGGAGGCGCATTGGCCAACGCTATAGCCAAAGCTACTGGAAGCAGACTTTATAAAATTCCTTTTGTAAAAGATCAAATGGTTTTTGGATAGGAACTGGAAACAGAAAATGAAGCCCAACTTCAGACGAGGTTGGGCTTTTTGCTTTCTATTAATCCTTCTCTTGATTTTCTACCTTCATTTCTGAATTTGACCAAACCGTAACAAGCCACAATACCCCAAAATAGATTAGCGGCTGCCGCTGCATAGGAGAAATCATAAACGGTGTCGATCACCAGAAATATACTTCCTAAGATATTGTAAACATGAAATTTGGTATCGTGGAGTGTCCAAACACCGCGATTAAGCTGAATATAACTTATAATGAAAAGCACAGTGCCCAACCAACCTAAGGTAAGAACACTGTAACTTATTATAGTATTAGAAATCATATAAACCGATCTATTTAAAGCTAGCCATTGCAATAGTCTTTAAAAAAGCTCAGTTATAGAAGTGCTTAACCGTTTCACCTATAAAGCTTAATTTCTGGTTAATATCGATTAACTCCAGCTGTAAGTATGGTATTGTACATCAAATGCTCCGCTTTCATATAAATCAATGGTTGCGAAACCTGCTTGAGTTTCGTAGTACATTTCGTTACCCCACCAGCCACCGCTTACTGCGCCATTGCAGCAATAGGTTACACCATTGTATTCTACTTTATCCAATAAATGCATATGACCACTTACACAAAGTTTTACATTGGCATGCTGCATAAATAGCTTTTTGATTCTGTTGAAGTCAATATGCATCCATCCGCCAGGCACGGTCCAATTGCCATTCTTCTCATTACCTTCATAAAAGCCAGTAGCTGTAAGAATAGGAATGTGCGACATAATCATTACTGGTGTGGTAGAAGGTGTTGTCTGCAATTCCTTTTCAAACCAATCGAATTGTTCGTCATCTAGTTTTGCAGTGTACCAGCCCTCTCCCACAGGATGTGTGCTATCCAGAATAATGAATTTCCAGCCCGCCTTTTCAAAGGAATGATAAGGCTTATTTAAACCCATTTTATCTAGGGCGTACTTCTTACCATAAAGTGGGTCAGTTTTATCGCCAGCACCCCAAACATCATGATTACCGATACAGTGTACAATTGGCAAATCGTTTTCTGCTTTAATTACTTTATCCCAAAGCTGCCATTGGTTTTCAACACTCGTTTTATCAGTACCCAAAGCATCAAAAATAGTATCACCTCCATTAAAAATCATGTCGGGTTTATCTTTCAACGACTGCATAATGTGTAAGCACTTGATAAATTTCTCAGGTGCATTATCGGCATCACGCAAGTGCACATCCGTTAGATGTGCAAGTCTCAAAACTCGTTTGTCTTTTGGCTGAAGTGGCATTAAACCGTTGCTCATTAAAGCACCAGTTCCGGCCAAAGCCATTGTTTTCAGAATATTCCGTCTGTTCATGGCTTTAACTTATTCAACAATTACCCAAACATTTGTCCAGTTATGTGGCGCTTTCAATAAAAGCTTGGTAGTTCCTGTCGGAAAAGTAAAAGCAGTTTTAAACTGACCCTCCTTTACCTCTGCCTTACCTAAAAGTGAATACTCATCCTTTTCGCCTTTGGCAAAGTTGTTTGTGGAAGATTGATAGATTTCTACGCTACCCGATTTATCGGCTACATCCCAAGAAACGACAAGCTCATTTCCTTCTACTCTGGCTTTGGCGTTCATTATTGAAATATCTCCAATAAACGGAATGCCATCCATTTCTTCTTTGATTTCTGTTGGTGCTTCAATATTCAAAAACCTTAAAGCGCTGGCCGCAACATCTACTACCGGAGGGTTATTTTCGAACCTTTCGTTAAGGCTGTTCTGGTCGGTTACAATCCAAGTGGTTCGCTCTCTCTCCGACTGACCACCATGGCCTTTGCCAGTGTCTTCACTCCTACCATGATCGGTTGTAATCACAATCATCCAGTCTTCATCAAATTCTCTTTCACGCTGTTGAATGGCAGCCCAAATTCTTCCCACTTGGTTATCCATTCCTTTTACCGCTTCAATCATTTGTGGACTGTCGCCATACATATGCCCCATATCATCGGTAAACTCTAAATATACCCACGACAAGTTAGGTGCATCGGTACGCACATAATCAGCTGCTCCTTTTGATACGTTTTCGTCAATATTGAACATAAAGCTACGGTCGGTAGTATGAGGAAAAGCTATTGTGTCTAACTCAAAACCGTCAAAAGAATGATCGAACATAAAGTTACCTGCGTCTGGTTTTCCTTCACCTACCAGCTTTGTACGGTTATCTTCCCAACTTGAAAAAATGGCCGTGGTCATTTCAGGGTTAACCGTTTTAACTGTTCGGAAAATACTCCAGTAATTGTAATTTGGGTTTCTTACACTATTGCCCCAAACATTGTGTTTGTTTCCCCAAACCCCTGTAATCATATTCATATAACCTGGGGCCGAAATGGTAGGCGTTTGTGTGTATTCATCTTTTCCCCCACCCTGATAAGCGCGAGTATAACCACCTTGCGCAGCGATTTGATCTAAAATCGGGGTGTCTATACTTTCGAGCACGTCAGCAGGAACGCCATCAACTAAGATGATCATTACTTTTTTTTCTGGTGTGGTACTACAAGCCGCCATAATTATGGCTAAGAAAAGTATGCTTATTGATTTCAACATGATGTGAGTCTTTTTCTGAGGTTATTAAGTAAAGTTGAGATTGTAAGTGTTTGGTGAATGAAAAGTTAAGTTAATCAGAAATGGCAAATACCGGAAGAGGCAAAAGCCTCAACCGGTCTATCTGCATTAATGTAACCTAATCTAATTCCATCCAAAAATTTGTTCTAAGCTAGGGTTAAGCGCTACTTGAGCTGCTGGTACGGGACGGTAGTAGAACTTCGGGTCATCAAATATTCCTCTTTCAATTACCGTTAAAATATGACCGCTATTTCCTTCTGACAAAAACACGCCTACGTTTTCACCAAAGCTACCTACCCTGTAATAAGCAAAAGGTACATCCAATGCATTTCGCTCTTTGGTATCGGGAATGGAAGCTGAAGCATCTAATAAAATAATATCCTCGATTCCATCGCCAGTCACATCATGCTTACCTAAACCACTGAAATACAAACCTTTTGGTTCTTCTTCTAAAAGTTTACCCGCTTTCCAGCGCATCAGATCATCGAACCTATACCCTTCTAAAGCCAACTCTACTCTTCTTTCTCTTCTGATTTCAAGTAAAACTGGATCTGTTACAGTAGGATATTTTGCCTGCAACACTGGGTCTACAGCAACGCCCATGGTCAAGTCTGGCATACCAGCTCTGTTTCGCAAGAGGTTTACTGTTTGATTTAAAACCGCTTGATTCATCTCGTTCAATTCAGCCTTGGCTTCGGCATAAATCAAAAGTGTTTCTGCAAACCTTAACACCGGGAAGTCTAGGTTATTGATAGTAGCTTGATCTGTTACATTCACGAAACCTTTTAATTGATGATAACCCGAGAAGTTCTTAGCCAATTGCTGAACATACATTCCTGCACCTTGGCTGTACGTTCTTGAGTTTACCAAAACAAAACCTGGGTAGGCATAAGTTTGCGATAACCTTGAATCTCTGTTTTGGAATTCTTGAACAAAGCTGAACTCGTCATAATTGGCTTGATTTGAGTAAAACGACCCATCAGCCATTAGGTAAGACTGCAATAAGTCTTTTGCTGGGCTGGTTTCGTAGTTACCAAAAACGGTTTCTGACCAACCACTGTTTTTCACTTGATCTAAGCTGTACACTGCTAAGATCACTTCAGGGTTAGACTCTAAATCGGTACTATTAAACAAGCTACTATAATCGGTTGCGCTGTTGCCCGTATTCTTAATGCTGAAAGGCCCGTTAACCATAATATCTTCAGCAATATCTCTAGCCAATTTCAAATACTTATCGGCAGAAGCCGCAAGATTTAACTCACTGTGATACTTTCTGAAAGTACCTTCATGTAGGGCGTTTCTGGCCATAAAAGCTTTTGCCACCCATCTGTTTACTGCGCCATCAGGTTGGTTCTCGAAAATATTCTCAATAGCAAATTGGTAGTCTTCAAAGATTTTATCCACTACCATTTCACGAGAATCGCGTGGTTTATTCAACGCTTCGGTATCGCCAGTTTCAATTACAAAATCGTAATAAGGAACATCTGAATACCTTTTCACTTTATCGTAGTAAAACTGAGCTCTGAAAAAGCGACCCAAACCTTCGAAGTGATTCAGCTTTTCTTGAGTAATGCTCGCTTTGTTAAAGTTTTCTAAGAACAAGTTAATTGACCTTAACGCACCCCAGTTCCAACCTGAAGTAATGGTTGATGAGGATGCAGTACTTACCATCATGGTTTTAATTTCAGTATTA
This sequence comes from uncultured Roseivirga sp., assembly GCF_963973945.1. Lineage (GTDB taxonomy): Bacteria > Bacteroidota > Bacteroidia > Cytophagales > Cyclobacteriaceae > Roseivirga. The sequence goes on along the minus strand of NZ_CAXBBV010000004.1, from coordinate 67,813 downwards.
CCTGTGGTAGCGGCATTATCTGTTCCACCATCACCATAATAAATTCCAGATCCTGGGAAATTGTAAAGGCTATTCACGTAGATGTTAAGGTCTTCTTCAGTATTGAAGAAGTTTTCTACACCAATTGAAGTTTCTGGCACTACATCTAAAAAGTTGTCGTTACAAGCCGCAACAGTACAAACCAAGAAGAGCGCAATGAGTATTTTAGAATTTTTCATTTTGAATTCGTTTTAATCAGATGATTACAAAGTGACATTGATACCTAATACATAGCGTCTTTGGAAAGGGTAAGTGTAACCTTTACCTACTCCTCTTCCACCGCTTACTGCTGGGTTATATTGAATAGCATTGTTTACTGCTTCTGGGTCGAAGAACCCTTTCAAAGCAGACCATTCGAATAGGTTTTCGCCACTGGCGTAGAACCTTACATTCGATAGTCCAATTCTGGAGCTAACCGCTAAAGGCAGCGTATAGCCAATTGTTAGGTTCTTGAACCTGAGGTATGCGGCACTTAACAAGTAGTCTGTTTGAGGAATTGCTAAACCTTGTGCTTGGTCAATTCTTTCACCCAAGTTTCTATCTGCCAACCAAGATTGTAAATGAGGATATTTAGCATTCAAGTTTTGATCGGCTAAACCTGCATTCAAATAAGACTGAGAATGCCTGTCCCTATCGGCACCGGTTTCTGATTCAGCTCTGTAGAAATCGTTTAGGTGTGGGTAACCACCTGCATAAGGCTGCTGATAAAAACCCCAGTATAGATAATCTAAAGGATAATAATCTCTTTGCCCTACTCCTTGAAAGAGCGCACTTACATCAAAGCCATTCCAATTGGCAGAAAGGTTCATTCCATAGCGGTAACGCGGAGATTGATTCCCAATGATTGACAAATCCTTAGTATCGTCTAAAGTATAGCCTTTGGTAATTTTATTGTCGCCATTTAGGTCTTTGTATTTTGGCCATCCTTCAACAATTGAAATAGCTCCCCAAGGCACAATCGCGTTCTGATCTAAAGCATCAATTTCTTCGGCAGACCTAAAGAAGCCATCGTTCTGTAAGCCCCAGATTTGACCAAGTTCCATTCCTTCATAGAATTGTGTAATGCTTCCGTTAGGGTTATCAAATTTGGTGATGAAAGAACGGCTATCTGACAGGTTAAAGCTGGCTTGGAAGTTCAAAGGCTTTCCAGAAAGGCTTACTTCGTTTTGGTAACCCAAAGAAAATTCCCAACCATTGGTTTTCAAATCGGCCGCATTTTCTTTTGGCTCAGTAGCGCCTAAAACGTCTGGCAGCTCCCTACCTAAAGTCAGCATTCCTTTGGTGTCTCTTCTGTAAACATCGAATGAAGCAGTTACTTTGTTTTCAAGGAATCCTAAGTCAACACCAAAGTTTTTAGTCACTACTTCTTCCCAAGAAAAGTTATTTGAAACCAATTGAGGAGAAGATATTTCTAAAGGAAGTTTTCCGTCAATCAGGTAATTTCCTTGGTAGGCATCCATTGTAGAAATGTATTCATATGGCCCAATGGCTTGATTACCCAAAGACCCGATTGAACCTCTAAGTTTAAACTGGCTCACCCAACCTCTCATTCCTGCCATAAAGTTTTCTTCGTCAACTCTCCATGCTACTGAAGCGGAAGGGAAAAATCCATAACGGTTGTTGGAAGGAAATTTAGAAGCGCCATCGTATCGACCGTTGAATTCAACAATGTATCTATCGTTGTAGATATAGTTAAGACGATAAAAAACACCCCTTACAGCCCATTCTGACACATTTTCATCTACAAATTGATCGCCAGTGGCAAGTGCAATGGTAGGTAGTGAAGCAGAAATAACATTGTTACGCTGTGCGCTAAATGAATTCCAACGGTTATGTTCTTGGTTGAAACCTAAAGTTGCGCTCAAGGCATGATCTCCAAATTGTTGTCTATAGCTTAAGTAGCTATTCAGAACATAATAATTTTCAACAGAGCTCGATCTATATGCCGAGTTGTTACCTTGTTCTCTAATATCGCTTGGTCCAAAACCAATGTTGTATTTTGTTTGAAACCAATTTCTGTCCTGTCTTCCTCTTCTGAAAGTGAAATCGGTATTGAAACTTAAAATATCATCCAATAGCTCGGCCTGAACTCCAAACTGTGATTGAACACTGGTAAACTCGGTAATGTCTTCGCCTCCATCAGTTAATTGAGCAGAAATTACTCCCGCTTCAGAATTGGCCCAGCTACCGTCAGGGTTAACATTCCAAGAAGTTGGGGCAATATTATAGATGGAAGTAATATCGAAATAAGAAGGTTCTTTCCTTTCCGTAGTGGTTAAGTAAGTATTGTTACTTAAGGTTAGCCAATCATTGGCTTTATACGAAACTTTACTTCTAACTGTATACCTATCAAAGTAATCATCTGCAATGGCCAAAACACCATCTTGATGGCTGTATGAACCTGAAAGCAAATAGTTAACACGGTCATCCCCCCCACTGATAGAAAGTTGATGATTGCTAGATGTAGTTTTGTCTTTCATAAAGTGACGCGACCAATCTTGACCACCCATATATTCCCATGCAGATTCGTTTGTTGGGTTTATTCTTACCCCTGGCAGTGACGGATCGTTTGATCGATCTCTGGCCCATGCGTAATACTGATCGCTGAAGTTGATATTGTCCCAAGGCGTGTTATCTGTTGACGTTTCCAATAACCTTGAGTAGATATACGGATCGGTAATTTTGTTTGGCAACACTGTGGCTTGGTTCATTGAGGTATAGCCAGTATAGCTGATCTTCATTTTGTCAGCACCACTTTTTGTGGTAAGAATTACCACACCAAAAGCTGCTCTTGCACCATAAATAGCGGCAGCAGAGGCATCTTTAATCACAGAAATACTTTCAATATCCTGTGGAGCAATACGATTCAGTTCGACCGCATCGGAAGGAACTCCATCAATCAAAATCAATGGATTTCCGCCATTGATTGAAGTAATACCTCTAATGTTAATATTAGGTGTAGCACCCGGAGCACCAGAGTTACTATCAATGTTTAGGTTGGGAATAACTCCTTGAAGCCCTTCCGTTACATTGCTGATTGGTCGTTTTGCCAATTGCTCAGCATCTACCTGATCTACAGCGCCAGAAAGGTTCACCTTCTTTTCTACACCGTAGCCAACTACTACAACTTCTTGAAGTTCCTTAATATCTTCTTCGAGCGTAATATCAATTGTTGATTGGTTGTTAACCTTTACTTCCTGAGAAATGAAACCAACGAATGAGAATACAATCACTGATTCTTCATTTTTCACCTTAATGGAATACTTTCCATCAGCACCAGTAATCATTCCGTTGGTGGTTCCCTTTTCAAAAACCGTAACACCAAAAATTGGCTCACCTTCAACGTCTGATATCAGACCTTTTACATTTACTTCTTGGGCAAAGCCAAGCACAGAGACACATATACACATCAACATTAGGCAGGTTCTGCGCAGTTGCCTGTGTTGGGTTGAAATTGTGGATGTTAATCCTTTCATAAGTTTTGTTTTAGTTAAGAGCAGATTTTAGACTGTCAAATGTAGGCTTGGCATGTTACCTCATCATTAACCGCGATTTAATTTTAATTGAATAGTCGTTCAATTTATTTTCCACATATTTGGGTCACAGAATCACACTAAAAATCGATGGGAAGAAAGAACATTAAAGACCTCAGAAGGCAAGAAATAGTCAAAGCATTCTATAAAACGGCAAAGGCAGAAGGGCTTCACAATGCCTCTATTGCTAAGATTGCGGAAGCCATGAATGTTAACCCTAGCTTAATCTTGCACAACTTTAAAAACAAAGACGAACTCGTACTTGCCCTTATCGATTACATTTTGAGTCGTTATCAAAAAATCTACACCACCCAAAAAGATGGTTCATCTATAGACCACCTAAGAGAAGTGTTGAACAACCTGTTTTCAAGAAAATGGAATGTGTTAATTAGTGATGATGTGTATTACAGTTGCTACAGTTTGATTTTTAGAAACAACGTGATTCGTTCTAAATACAAAGACTTACACGACTCTTTAAGGGTTTGGTTAGAATCTCATTTGGTAGAATGTATAGAAGAGGGATCTTTAAAACTAGAAGATCCTAAACGAACAGCTAATCTTATTTATACCATTTTAGAAGGCGCCTACTATTATTTATGCATGGAAAGAAATGCAGCCAAAAAAGATGAAATAATGGAGCAATACAAACACCATGCTTATGATATTCTGAAACTAAAGGCTTAACATTTTGCGCTAGTTTTGCATTTTTGTTTGTTCAATATATTTGATCAAATTCACTTTAAGGATCAAAAATACAATCATGGAAAACTTTAATTGGGAATCGTTTACAAAGAAAATTGCAATAAAATCAAGTGTAGCTGAACTGTATGACGCTTGGACAACTTCAGGAAAAATAGAAAGTTGGTTTTTAAGTGAGGCTACTTTTTACAATGCCAATGGAGACTCTTTAGCGCCCAACCAATCAGTACATCAAGGAGGCACCTATAAATGGGAATGGTTTCTATATGATGACATAGAACGAGGTAGAATTACACAAGCCAACGGTACTGACTTTTTACAGTTCACCTTTGCTGGAGAATGCTTGGTTGATATTCAACTCACCCAAGTTGATGATTTTGTGATAGTTGAGCTCACTCAAAAAAACATTCCAACAGACGATAAATCAAAACAAGGTATAAGGTTGGGCTGTGCTTCGGGCTGGTCATTCTTTCTGCTCAACCTAAAATCTGTTTATGAAGGCGGACTAGACCTAAGAAATAAAAATGAATCGCTTAAAGGCATGCTCAACAATTAGTTCAAAACCGCATTTAGAATGAACATTGAAACACATGAGATCGAAGGAAAGCAAATAGCTGAAGTCACTTCTGACACTTTGATTATCAATGAAAAAGAAGATGGTTTAGACTTGCTTGGCAATCTCTATTTTCAAGGTTTTGATCACGTAATTATTTATAAGAGAAACATAGCACCAGATTTCTTTAACCTTAAAACAGGAATTGCGGGAGAGATTCTTCAAAAATTTTCCACTTACAGGGTTAAGTTGGCCATTGTTGGAGATTTTGCTGAACACCAAAGTAAGAGCCTTCGAGATTTCATTTTTGAAAGTAATAACATGGGGCAAATCAATTTCTGTGAATCATTGGCAGAAGCTCTGGTAAAGTTTTCTAACAAGTAAAGCATTGAGCTGGTCATCAAAGTTACCATTTCAGAAAATACATCTGAACCTTTTATGCAGCCTAGTCATTCTACTTACAGTTGCTTAAGCGAAAAATATAATCCCTTATTGTAAGTTTAATTATCTTGAAGCCCAAAGTATTCAGTAATGGAGGAAAAAAGTAAGAAAAAGAAACGTATTACCAAGCGCGACATCATTGAACTGTCTGTAGTTGTGGCGGTTTTCTTAGTGATTTATATAACGGGTTCTCAAGCCGAAGTTTTCGGAAAAGTTCAGCAAGCCGTATTAAGTACTGGAGTTGCAAATGTGGGTATTCTCGATGAAGAAGATTTCTCTAATGCAGACTATAATTTCCGACTTGTAAATGAGGAAGGCAACAAAATCGATGTGCGTGATTTAAAAGGAAAAACCCTTTTTATTAACATATGGGCTACTTGGTGTCCGCCATGCGTTGCAGAAATGCCCAATATTAATTCACTCTATAATAAGATTGAAAATAAAGATGACATTGTTTTCTTAATGATTTCGCACGATGACGAAATGAAAACTGCTCGCACTTGGGTAAAGCGGAAAGGTTTTGATTTCCCTATTTACAAACTAGCTTCTCCTCTACCCGATGTTTTCGAAACAGGGGTAGTACCTTCTACCTTTGTGGTTTCGCCAGAGGGTAAAATTGTCGTAAGTAAAACCGGAATGGCCAATTATGACACCAAGCGTTTCAAGAAATATTTGTTAAAGCTGGCTGAAAAATAAGGCGATGTTCCTTAAGTTTATGAACTAAAGTGTAAAACCAAGGGTAAATACACCATTGGGTTTGTTCTTTATACTAAATAAACTTTAAAATTATCCATGAAGCTCATACAACTCTCTATCTTATCATTTGTTCTGGGTGTTATTTCTTGTACGCCTTCTAAAGAGAAATTTTCTCTGGCCAACCCTGAGTTAATTAGCTATAAAATAGAGCAAACCACGCCACACGATTCCTCTGCCTATACGCAGGGTTTACTAGTGCATAAAGGAAAGATATTTGAAAGTACAGGCCGAGAGGCATCTTGGATTGGAATTGTTGATCCAAAAACTGGAAAGCCAGACAAAAAGGTAATTCTAGATGATAAGTACTTTGGCGAGGGAATCACCATTCTGAATAATAAAATCTACCAGCTTACTTGGCAGCAAAAAGTTGGGTTTGTATACGATTTAGAAACTTTTGAACAGCTAAGAGAATTCAAGTACAATAACGAAGGTTGGGGTTTGACCAACGATGGCAAAAACTTGATTATGTCAGATGGATCGAATTCACTTTCGTTCCTCGATACTGCCAGCCTCGCTCCTGTTAGTAAGTTGAATGTAACCTACAAAGGAGTAGCTGTAAGCAGTTTGAATGAGCTTGAATATGTAAATGGTTTTATCTGGGCTAACATTTACCAGAAAGACCAAATTGCCAAAATTGATGCTAAAACAGGCGAAGTACAAGGCTTCTTGGACCTTTCAGATTTAACCTACCGCACCCGATTACTTAATCCAGATGCTGACGTTCTAAACGGAATTGCTTGGCATGAATCTACTCAATCGCTATTGGTTACTGGTAAGCTTTGGCCACTAATTTATGTACTGAAACTTACAGGCAGTAATCCTGAAAAATAAGGCATTAATTTACAACCCTTGGTCAGCTTTACCTCCACATTAGAGCAGTTTCATTATAGCCACTGGAGCTATCATTTCCCTGTTAGTCCGGAAATAACCGCTCAGTTTACAGATGGTAACAACAGACGAGTTAACTGTACTATCAATAATAAAATCACCTTTAACACCGCTTTAATGCCAATTGATAACGCCAGCTACATTCTGGTCAATCAAAAGGTAAGAACTGAACTTAATTTAAATGATGGCGATAAGGTGCTGATAACGCTAGAGAAAGACACCTCTGAATATGGCATACCAATGCCTGAGTCCTTTCGGGTGTTGCTTGATCAAGACGAGGTTGGTTCTCAGTTCTTCCATTCGCTTACCCCTGGAAAGCAGCGTAGCCTTATTTACATTGTTGGAAAAGTAAAAAATGTAGACAGTCAGTTGAATAAAGGATTGGCTATTCTAGATCACCTTACCGAGGTAAAAGGCAAGCTAGACTTCAAAGCTTTAAATGTGAAAATAAAAGAATATAATCAACGCAGTAAAATGCGTTAAAGTTGGGCACAAAAATAAGAAGGTTATCCCGTCCGGATAACCTTCTCTACTAACACAAAGGGTCACTTATGTGAATACTCAACCAAAACTGATTACTATTTTCCGTCAATAGCTATCTCTCTCAGTAATGTTCCATCTAGGCCAAAGTGAACGGCCATTTTACCTGTCTCTTTTTTCACGATGAATTCAATGTACTCTTCGCTATCTGGCTCTGGAGTCACTACTTTGTAGATTTTCTCTACATTCTCATCTTTATATTCTGTTTCTTCCCATCCTTTTTTCACTTCTTCAGAAAGGTCTTTCATCAGAATTTCAGTTTTCTTTTCTTGTTGAACAAGTACTGTAGAAGCTTCTCCTACACTGGTGAATGCAACAGATGTGAAACTTAATGTACCTATTGCTAATAAACTTAAAATTGCCTTTTTCATAACTCTTAAATTTTGTTGTTTAAATTAATTTACTCTCCTTATTGAAAAAGACATGCCATTAACCAAATAAAATATAACCAACTGACAAATAGATAATTACTGAAAATCAAGATTAGAAATCAATGGTGAAACACACTTCAAAGTGTAGGACAATCCAACACTTTGAAGAAAACTGTAAGATGCCTAAATCCACCTTTGATGGTTTATCCGTATGTGAATCTGTTGGGGTACAAGATTACAGAGCGAGACTCCCTAATTGAATTCACCTAAAAAGCTTACTTGATTTATTTGTTTTTTGTTTGGTTCGAACTTTCACCTAATAGTATTGAACTAAAAAGCGGGACTTCCAATGAGGAAGTCCCGCTTTATTTAATATTGATGTTGACTTTCTAATTGGGTTCCTTTACTTCAATTTCCATTATATCTACAGCACTGACCTGAAAATACCCAAATGCTCCGTTCGACAAATTGGTTCTAGGGTTTGCTGGTGGTGGTGAAAACATTCCCCCATCACTATTAATGAGGTTCGATAAGTCGTTGTAAAAAATAAAAGCTTCTCGTGTAATACTATACATTTCTACTTTAGCATACTCTCCTAATTTATAGTAGCTGGCGGTAGGTACTCCACTGATTGCTTCTCCCAAAAAGTCATCTTCAGAAAAATAAATATCTCCTTCAAAATCTCTGATGGTCTTCCCGTTTCGGTAAAATTTAAAGAGGTAATGATCTACCCTATCTTGAGGCTCTCTGGCATAAAAAAGTATTTCATAAAAGCGTCCCTCTTCTTCAGGGTCTTCCATTTCCTCTTGGTCAATAGTAACTACAAGCGAATCGATTTTTGTAACAGGCAACAGCGTTTCAGATGCGGTGTAATCTACACCATCCACGGTAACTTTAAGGTGGTAAGTTGTCCAAATACTCCCCGCATATGGTGTTTCAGGAAAGTAAACTCCCCGCTTCGAAGGGTCATTATTGGGATTGTGAACGTAGTTAACCACATTGTTAGCATCGTCCGTAACTGTTACTACAGCGTCTATAATTGCAGGGTTTGGGTCTTTGGAATAAAAGCCTCTTGTGTAGCTTAATTTAATAAAGTTCAGGTCTGCATTATTAGTAATTACCCCATCTATAATCACTTTAGTTTCAGAGGTTATGGTGTCAATGTTAATGGTTTCTTCGCACGAAAAGAAAAACATTGATAGGGTAAACAGAATATATTTATATAGATTTTTCATCTTAAATGGCCTAGATTAAAATTTGATATTATAAGTAACTGAAGGTAGAATTGGGAATAGTGAAACCATTCTTGCTTCTTTTTCATTTCCATCGCCAACTACATTTCCGTCTTTGTCTTCTTTAATTCGGGTGTATAGCAAGAATGGGTTTTTACGACTGTAAGTATTATATAGAGAGAATACCCATGATGTTTTCCACTTCTTATGTGCGTTGGATTTTGGTGTTAAAGTAGCACTCAAATCTAATCTGTGAAATGCTGGTAAATTATAGCCATTTCTTTCTGTGATTACATCTACAGAGTATCCGTCACCCCATTCATAAGTACCTGAAGGAATGGTAGTAGGTCGCCCTGTTCCGTATGTAAAACCACCACCAAACGACCACTTATCGCTATAATCATAAGTTGCCAAAATGTTAAGGCTATGTCGTCTGTCATAGTTGGCTAAAAAGGTTCTACTCAAATTAACACCATCTATGGTACGCTCAGACTTCGATAATGTATAAGCAATAAAACCAGTAAGAGCACCTTCTTTCTTCTGTAAGAATAGCTCCAAGCCATAGGCTTGTGCCTCTCCTTGACGATACTCGGTACTCAAATCAGTATTAAAGAAAACTTGAGCGTTGTCAGCAAAGTCGGTTACGTTATTCATTTTCTTGTAATAGGCCTCTACCGAAAACTCATACATGTTATCATTTAAGTTTTTAAAGTAGCCTAACGCTACCTGATCGGCAACTTGTGGCTTAAGGTAATAGCTGCTTGGTGCCCAAGTATTAAAAGGTAATGGCACTGTACCGCTCGATACTAAATGGGTATTCTGAACCATTCGATTATAACTCATCTTCATCGAGCTAGATTCATTGAGCATATAACGCATTGAAAAACGGGGCTCAATATTCACATATGTTTTTATTGGCTCGAAACTCTTGAAAGTAAGTGTATCGGTTCTTACGGGATCAATGTTATCCTTTGGGTCTTCATATAAATACACATTGCCCTCTCCTATGCTCTGAAAAATAGAAAGCCTTGCCCCATAAGTCATGGTGAGCTTTTTCGATACTTCATGTTGAGCACCCAGATAAAAGGCATGGTCTAAGGCATATTCACGTTGTAGCTCAGTTTCTTTAAAAATAGACTCATCGCTTGAGGGTGTAATTTTACCTGGAGCAAAACGCTTATAAGTCAGATGATAACCAAAGTCTAATTCGAATTGCGGATTGGCAAAATAGTTAAAGTCATTTTTGAAGCTGTATTCCTGTAAATTGGAGTCCCAGTCAATTCCTTGTATTGGGTCTTCAATTCCAAGCCCGTAATCAAAGCTAGACGCAATAAGGGAAGTGTTTGAAAAAAGCCTGTCGCTAAAAAGGTGGTTCCAGCGAAAAGTGGCTGTCTTATTTCCCCAGTCAAAGCCGAAATCGTCACCAAAACTAAAGTTGTCGCGTCCTGAATAAACGGATAAAAAGAAGCGGTTTTTATTATTCGCTCTCCAGTTTACCTTGGCATTGATATCGTAAAAGTAAACCAAGTTCTTTTCGTTGGCTGCTTTTAAAAATAAATCCACATATGACCTCCGGGCCGAAATTATATAAGAGCTTTCGTCTTTCTTAATTGGGCCTTCTACAGAAATACTACTCGCCAAAAGGCCGATTCCTGCTTCACCTTCAAATTCTTTGTTGTTTCCATCTCTGGTTCTTACATCTAAAATAGAAGATAGTCTTCCCCCAAAACGAGATGGAATTCCGCCTTTATAAAGCTCAGAGTCTTTAATGATATCGGCATTAAACACCGAAAACAAACCAAACAAATGTGAAGGATCGTACACTGGAGCTTCATCTATAAGAATCAAATTTTGATCTGCACTTCCTCCTCGAACAAAAAAGCTAGAAGTACCTTCTCCTGCAGAAATTACTCCTGGAAGCATCTGAATGGTTTTAATAATATCAGGTTCGCCAAAAAGTGCTGGTAGTTTTTTCACCTGCTTTATGTCTAAATCATTCCTACTCATTTGAATGCTTGACACATTTGCAATTGGGCTTTCGCCTGTAACTACTACCTCTTCAAGTTCTGTTAGCTCTTCAGAAAGCGCTATATTCATAGCAACATCCTTGTCTAAGGTGATCTTCTTTTCTATGGTTTTATAACCAATAAAACTATACTTAACAGTATAATTACCGGGTGCGAGGGTAATAGAATAGAATCCGTAATCATTGGAAATGACCCCATTTCCAATTTCGACTACTAAAACTGTGACCCCCAGCAGTTCTTCTCCATTGGAGGCGTCTCTTACATAACCGTTCAAAGTGACCTTTTCTTGAGCGGATGCTAAGACCGTACACAATACGACACATGTCGTAAGTAAAAATTTACGCATAATTAAATTAGAGTTTTGACCTATTGTTCATTAAAAAAATTGAGACCTTCGGTGGCTCAATCATCTTAATGACGATCCAAATAACGAATACACTTAGGCATTTCTGAAAAAAAATTATTTATAAGTCGTAATGACTGAACGAAAGGTTGTAAACAGGTTGAACTAAGTGGGTATTTGTAAGAAAAAATCTCTCTTAGTATAAGAAGCAAAAAAAAGAGCCTAGATAAAATCTAAGCTCTTTCAATATTAAAATGCTTTGTACTTCTAGTTCATTGCAATTACTCCGCAGCCAATTCTTGGTCCTGCAGCTCCTGCTGGTTGAGATGTAAAATCATCTGGGCCAGCATGTACAATTAACGCTTTGTTTAAGATGTTGGTACTGTCGTCTCCTCCAATCGTCCAACCTTCTACATCCATAGAAAGTGAGCCATTCCCGTCTTCTCTAACATTTAGGTTTCCAATATCACCTTGGTGAAAATCGCCACCCTCAGCTCTGTTACCATGAGCTACATTCATTGGATTCCAGTGACCGCCAGCCGAAGTACCGTCTGCAGCCGAACAGTCACCTACAGCATGAATATGAACAGCATGATCGCCTGGTTCAATATTCATTAAATTTACATCTATATTAATCTTTCCGTTGGCCAGTTCTTTAAATATAACTGTTCCTTTCAGTTTGCTATCGCTCTTACTTGCTAAGTCTACCGTTACTGTTTTCAACGATTCAGCCACCTTTTCAGAAGCTGGTTCCGACTGCTGTTCTGACTTCTCTTTACTTTGAGAACATCCAAAAGTCATGGCTGCAACTGCACAAATTAGGAGCATTCCATTGATCTGTTTTTTCATAATATCCATTTCGTTTAATTCGAGTTCAAAGGTTCAAATTATATAACAGAACTACAATGAGAAGTGTTTGAATTATGTTCAGAAAATGCCCTAGAATGGTAATTTATATACGAATGGTAAACCCTAAAATTTGTACTTGAAGCCTACTCTGAGCACTTGGGTTTCATAATAGTTTTCATAAAGTGCTCTAAAGGTATTCTCCCTAAATTCTTGTTTCAAACCAAAACGGTTGAAAACATCTGAAAACGAAAGAGTTATCTCTCCCTTTCCTGCGAACACTACCCGCTTTGCTCCAATATCCATAGAAGAGCGTTCGAACTGACGACCCTGAGGTATATTTTTGGGTGCAAAGTACAAGTAACTAAGCTGTAGCTCCGTGTTTTTCGATACCGTAAATTGATTGTTAATTTTAGTGTCCCAGGTGTTATCCTTTGTATTGTCAATAGTAAAGGGACGCTCATAAGGAAAAAGGATGGTTCCAGAATAAGCGTCTACGGTATTTACGTACCAGTTAAAACTTCCAGAAGCTTTCCACCAATCGGTAAGGCTTTGCGATAACAAGAGTTCAATACCAAGGTTAGAACCACTACCAACATTCTGATAGATTTTGTTTACGATATTATAATTAGGGTCGGAATTATCCACCGAATACACTCGCATAAACGGATCGGTAATTTGGCGATAATACACTGACATAAAGATGGAGCCCGAACTCCAATCATGATTAAAAGCTGTTTCAACAGTTTGAGTGAATTGGGGACGCAGATATGGATTACCTACTTTCAACAATTCTGGATCGTCATATTTGGCAAACACTCGAAGCTCAGGTTCTCCAGGTCTGTCTACCCTTCTGTTATAAAAGACAGAAAGAATATTATTCTCATTCAGCCTTAAACTAAAGCGCACATTTGGGTAAAACTCAAAGTAGTTATAGGCATCATTCTGATCGTAGTAAATATTCGCTGGGTCTAAATCATAGAACACGTCTACATATTCGGCACGAAGTCCTGCTTCGATATCGAATTTCTTTTGCTCATAAACGTAATTGAAGTAACCTGCGTAAAGGTTTTCTCCCCAATCTGATTTGTCGCCCAAGCCTTCATAAATAACTGACTGGTTACCTCGGCTTACATCATAGGTAATCGGAAGTCTTCTTATCTGGAGCTTCCCTCCTGTTTCAAACCTTCCCTGCCTTAAAGGCTTAACATAATCCAACGTAACCGGAATGGTATGCTCAATAGCGATCAGGTGAGTTCTGTCTGTTGAAATTCTGATATCTGAACTATCGTTCAAGAAGTACTCTTCGTCCTCCCAGCCTCGTGTATATTGAATACTCGCTTTTAACTCACGACCCGGCTCACTGAATTTATGCTTGAAATCGGCAGAGACATTAAAATGACCCGTGATTTCTTCTTCGCGCCACGACCAATACCGTTGACGCCTTTCAATCTGCTGATCGATATAAGGCACTTGGGCCGTGTCGGTATGATGTTCTCTATCAAAAATGGTGGAAATACTGAGTGTATTGCTTTCATCTAGAAAAAGATCGATTCCTGTTTTTAATACATACTGCGTTTGCTTTCTGTTTTCGGGAACCTGCGAAGCAATGACATCACCGTTGTCGTAATAACGGGTGGTAAACTCATTGTTTGGCAATTTCTTCTGTGAAAGCACTTCTGATTGAAAATAGAAATTCGATTTGTCTGACCTTCTATTTAGGCTCAAGCTAGGCGTAATTTTCTTGTTGTTATCAAAACTTGGCCAATCGGTAGGTAAATCTGCTCTTCTCTTTCCGAGGGCACCAATACCTAAAGCCAAACCTACATCGCCATTCCAACCTTTTTCACTCTCCTTTTTGTAAATAATATTCAGGATTCCGGCCATTCCTGTGGCATCATATTTTGCCGATGGATTATTGATGATCTCAATCCTTTCAATATTCGACATTGGAATAGTGGCCAAGCCTTTCTGATTGCCATAGCCCGTCAATCCAGTTTGTTTGCCATCAATAAGCACTGCCACCTTGTCGCTGCCGCGTAAAAGTATTTTTCCTTCTTGGTCTATGGTCACCCCTGGCAGGTTCTTCATGGCATCTAACACCGACCCTCCTACTTGAGTAAGGTTATCATCAAGTGTGAATACTTTTTTAGATAAATCACCAGCTACCGCTTCTCTTTCACCAGCAACAGTCACTGATTCTAAGTTGGTGAGGCTCGGCTCCAAGGTGATTTTACCTAAATCGAAAAAGTTGTTTTTACCATTTACAATAAGCTCAATGCTTGAAGAGATATAACCTATAAAGGAGAAGTTAACGCTGTAATTACCAACCTTAAGACCTTCAATCGTAAACTGTCCATTATCGTTTGTCAGCGCTCCAGTTACCAAAACACTATCCTTTTCAGTTTTAATGGCTACACTGGCAAAGGGAATGGGTTCGGAGGTTTCTTTATCAATCAAGCGTCCAGAAACTGTAGCGGTATTTTGGGCAATAGTAAAGAGTGGTATTAATAGAAAGGCAATAACAATTAGCTGCTTCATATTGGTGAAATCAATATTGGAATTTCGAGAAATATTCTTTGAAGATAGAGAGATATATAATAACTATTGACGCAAAATACATCGAAGGTTTTACCGACATTTTCTACTATACACCTCTCTATTAAACTAGGTAAATAAAGCCAAGGAATTAACCTTCATCTCCTTCCTCACCTTCTTCATCGTCTTCATTCACTACTTTTGAACTGACGACAGTACCATTGGCATTAAAAATAACCTCCAAAGTCTCTTCGTCTTTCTCAATCTCAGCTTCATACTGAACCACACCGTTTGGCTTTTCGATTTTAGTAGTTTCTTCTACTTCATAGCCATCGTACTTGGCTTTTAAAGTCGCTTTTACAGCATCAGGCAAATTCTTCTCTTTGATTTCAGTTTCGGTTTCTAACCATGTACCATCAGATTTAAAATTGGCCGACATCTCCACCTTATTCATTTTGAAGTTGGCTTCGTACTCACCTTCTTCTTCCATTTCCCACTCTACCGATTTGGCGTTGGTGAATTTGGCTTTAAAGGCATCTTGCACTGCTTTAGGGGCTTCAACTTGGGCACATGCTAAATTGGCCAATAGTAAGGCCAGAACGATCATTGTTTGTTTCATTTTCATCTTTAGTTTTTTTCTTGAAGTAACTACTCGATTCTGTAGAAAAACTGGAAAACCTAAGGCTGTTATTCTTTTTTTAGGGAAGAAAGGTTGACAACGATCTGATGTTCGTCATTTCTGTTGGTGTATCGGATTTGGAGCCCTTGGCTATCGCAAGCCGTTTTTACTATGGCCAAACCCAAACCAATGGAATTGCTCGTGGACTTCCCTTTCTTAAATCGTTCAAAAAGGCTTTCGGCAGGCACCGTCAAAGGCTGGCCAGAATTGGTAATTGTTAATAAATCACCAATCAGCTCTATGCGTAAAAAGCCATTTTGGATATTGTGTTTAATGGCGTTACCAATCAGGTTTTGCAAAAGAATATCAACAATACTCTTATTAATGAAATAACGCTGGCTTGTTTCCGAAATCAAAACTTCCTCCTTCAGCATCAAAGCATCAGAGAAATCTTTAAAATCTTCCAACATCGCATTTATTTCCTTTTTTAAATCCACCAGTTCAACACTTGAAAATTGATGGTTTTCAAGCTTAGAAAGTAGCAACAGATTTTTATTGATTAGAGAAACACGTTGAAGCGCACTGCTCATTTTCTCAAGCCTCTGCTGTGCATCACCCTTTATGGTTTCATTTTCCGTTAGGATGTCCAAATTGCTTTTAATAATCGCAATTGGGTTTTGAGTTTCGTGGGCCGCGTTTTCGGTAAACTCCTTTAAACTGATAAAATCAGCGGCTATTTTATCCGTCACTTTTACTAATGTTTTGTTAAGAGTATCGAACTCTTCAATATCGGATTCGATTGGCTGAAAATGGTTTGAATGATTTAAGTCGTAACCTTGAAAGAGTTTGAGGTTTTGATAAAAGCTACCCCACAATTTCTTCGAAACAAAACGATTTACCCAAAACAAAGCCAGCAGAATAAGCACAAAGAGAACAGCCAAACTAAACATTCCCATGTACAAAATGTCCTCCTTTTCGATCAATGATCTTCTCACAGTAATTTTGTAACTCTGCCCATTAATCATTGCATAGTTGGTTAACTGCTTAAATGGCATAGGTTCCTCTTCAAGAGCATTATAAAGTAAGGTATCTGTATACACCAAGGTTGGCAAATAGCTTTCAGAAGGCTCAATTTTCAATTCATCGTTTACAGGAGGCAAAACAAGCACCTCGGCCAACTCTAGTTGTTTAACCCACTGATCTGACTCATACTGAAGTAACTCTGAAATTTCATGGTCAATAATCCGCTCATAGGTAAAGTAAAAAACGATACCTCCAACCAAAAAAATCGCCAAGGCCGAACCGATAAAGTATCTTCCAGATTTAACGAGTAACTTCACTGTTTTACAAATTTATAGCCCATACCATATACCGCATGAATGTATTTATAATCGCTGTGCTCGTTCAGTTTCTTCTTCAGGTTTTTGATTTGCGAATAAATGAAATCATAAGATTCAGCCATGTCCATAAAATCACCCCAAAGATGTTCAGCCAGTGCATTTTTTGAAATCACCCTTTTAGCATTAGTAATAAAGTATAGCAACAATTGATACTCCTTTTTGGTGAGAGTGACATGTTGAAGATTGACCGTAACTTCCTGACTTTCTGTATCAATACTAATATCTTGAAACTGAATTTCATTCTTCCCTTCAAAATTTCGTCTACGCAGTACTGACTTAATTCGTGCATTTAATTCAGGCAGATGGAATGGTTTGGTAAGGTAGTCATCTGCTCCTATATGCAATCCTTCCACTTTATCTTCCAGTGAATCTTTCGCAGAAATAATCACTACACCAGAAGTAAGATTGGCCTGTTTGAGTAATCGAATGACATCCAGTCCGCTACCATCGGGAAGTGTAATGTCTACCACTACGCAATCATATTCATACAACTCAATTTTTTCAGAGGCCTGCATAAAATCGGCAGCAATTTCACATACATTCCCCTCCTGTAAAAGGTAATGCTGAATGTTATCCGCTAACATGGTTTCATCTTCGACCAAAAGTATTTTCATATCAAAGGTAATGTGAGCAAGTTTAGTAGAACAAACGATATAATTTTGGCAAATCTAGGATTAGATTCTGTAGATATTTTGGCTTTCAGCATTGCTTCTTTCATATCGAGGTAGAACTACCTCCATAATTTTTGCATTACCGCAAGGTGCTTTACTATATTTGCAAGCTTAAATTAAGACAATGCGCCTCAGACAATTAGCCCGTAAACTCCAAGTCCAGCCCAAACATTTGATCAGTGTTTTATCAAAAAACGGACATGAGATTGAAAACGACCCTAATTTTAAACTGACCGAAGAACAGGAAAGTCTTATTCTTTCAATCGTTCCTGTACCTGCCGAAGAGAATATTACCGAAGACAAACCGACTCAAAAAGAAGAAATTGAAGCTGTTGAAGTCGTAGAGGAAATTATTGAAGAGGTAGAAACACCTACGGAAAAAATTATTACGCCTGAGGTAGTTAAAGAAGCACCAAAAGAAAAGCAACCCAAAGCAATAACACCTAAAGTAGAGGCGCCAAAAGTATATAGTTTAGAAAAAGAGGAGCAAGAAAAACACAAGGATATTGAATTAATAAAGGCACCTAAGCTAAAACTAGAGGGTTTAAAAGTTTTGGGTAAAATTGATTTACCTGAACCTAAAGTAAAAGAAAAGGCCAAAACAGAAGAGGCAGAAGAAACTACTGAAAAGCCAAGCCAGCGCAAACCTAGACAAAACAGAAATACTCCTACGCACGATCGTAAAAGACAAAATCAGCGCAGCAGACCCAACTCAGTTGAATTAGAAAGAAGAAAGGCCGAACAAGAAGCCAAGCGTAAAAAATTGGCTGAAGAAAAGCGTATTAAAGCGCTAAAAGAAAAGCACTACAAAGAAAAAGTTCAGGCCAAACTAAAAGCCACCGCACCAAAGAAAAAGAAGTCAAAGCCAGCAACTGCCCAAGCTACAGAACAACCTAAAAAAATCGCCAAAGCACCTGTTAAAAAGCAAACCCCTAAAAAAGGATTGCGCAGATTATGGGCGTGGCTCAATGGCGAATTGGATAAGTATTAGGTCTGTTCTGCCTTCCTTAATTACTTTTTAGTTTTAGAAGACCATCTGTCCCCTATTACACAGTAGGTTACTCCAATTGAATTAAAACGATTAGATTCACTGATCAATTTAATGATGGAGTGCGGTATCGTATTTATCCTCATTAGAAACCATAATAGACCTATGAAAAAACTACTTTACTTCTCGTTAGCTCTGATTACCCTTTCTTCTTGCAACAAGGAAAAAGAAGCAGAGACCAATAAATTCGATTTCGATGGAATCGATGAAAGCATCAAACCAGGAGATAACTTTTTCCTCCACGTCAACAAAACTTGGTACGATAACGCTGTAATTGCAGACGATCAATCAGGCGTTGGCTCTTATAGCTTTTTAAATATTCCTCAGAAAAAGCTCTTAGAAAACATATTAGAAGAAGTTTCTAGCGGAACCCACGAAAAAGGCAGTGCCGATCAAATGGTGGGTGACTTTTACAATTCTGGAATGAACACCACGCTGATCAACGAACGTGGCTTTGAACCTATTCAACCTTTGCTTGATCAAATCAACGCCATTAACTCCATTCCAGCAATGATGCAGTTTGTGGCCAATGAGTTTAAGTCAGGAAACGGTTCATTGATCAGTATGGGAGTTTCACCAGACGATGAAAACAGTAGCGTCAACATGTTGCATTTTGGTCAGACAGGTCTTGGTCTGCCCGACCGTGATTATTATTTTAAAACGGACGAACCTACCCTTGAAATCCAACAGGCCTATCAAGCGTATTTGACCAAGCTGTTTGAGTTAATAGGAAATGAGAATCCAGCTCAAAGCACCGCCACTGCTTATGACATAGAAAAGCAATTGGCGGAAGCGCATAAAACGCGTATCGAGCGTAGAAATGTAAAAGCCAACTATAACAAACTGGCTGTGGCAGATCTGAATAAGAATCAACCCAATATCGGTTGGTCCAAATTGTTAAATCATTTCGGTGCAGAAGCCGATTCTGTCGATATCGCTCAACCTGCCTATTATGCAAAACTGAACACCATGCTTCCTTCCGTTCCTTTAGAGGATTGGAAAACCTATTTAAAAGCGAATGTATTGACCAATTATGCTGATATCTTAAGTGAGCCTTTTGAAACCGCAGCTTTCGAATACTCAAAAACCATCTCTGGGCAAGCGGTTAAACAATCGCGCGCTCAAATCATGGTGAATAAAGTGGACAGACAACTGGGTTTTGCGCTGGGGCAATTGTACGTAGCACGATATTTCAATGAAGATGCGAAAACTAGGGTTGCTGATTTGGTCAACAATCTGCAGAAAGCCTTTGAAACTAGAATCAATCAACTGGACTGGATGAGTGATGTCACAAAGGTTCAGGCGAAAGAGAAATTATACGCGATTACTAAGAAGGTAGGATACCCAGATGTTTGGAGAGACTACGGGAATGTAAACATAGATAAGGACAAGTACTTTGAGAATGTAGTGGCGTTGAGACAAAACGACTATCAATATGGATTAGATAAGTTGCATAAAGCTCCCAACAAAGATGAATGGGGTACAACGCCATCAACGGTAACCGCCTACTATAACCCTTCTCAGAATGAGATTGTGTTTCCGGCAGGCATTTTACAGTTCCCTTACTTTGACTTACAAGCCGATGACGCCATTAATTATGGTGGAATTGGAATGGTCATCGGCCACGAATTGACCCACGCCTTTGACGATCAAGGCGCTCAATTTGATAAAGATGGAAATGTAAAAAACTGGTGGACGGACGAAGATTATGAGAAATTCCAAGCTAAAACACAGCAGGTGATTGACCGATACAGCTCCTATACTGTGTTGGACAGTTTGCATTTAAAAGGCGCATTGTCGGTTGGGGAAAACACGGCTGATAATGGTGGGATTTCAATTGCTTATGAAGCCTTTAAGTTAACCAAGCAAGGACAAGACACAGTAAAGATTGGCGGATATACACCCGACCAACGTTTCTTTATGTCCATTGCCCGTATTTGGCGTGTTAAAACCCGAGACGAGTACTTACGCAATTATGTAAAAACCAATTCCCATTCTCCACCAATGTGGCGTGTAAACGGCCCATTAATGAACTTCACTCCTTTTTACGAAGCATTTGATGTTCAGCCTGGTGATGCCAATTACAAACCTGTAGAAGAAAGAATCAAGATTTGGTAAAAGACTTAATGTACTAATTAGAAGAGCTGTGCACTGTAAGTTCACGGCTCTTTTTACCTTACTTTCTCGTCCTGACTTGAGTTTCTCTCTTATTTTGCCGCACCAACAAATCTACTTTTAGCTTATTCTTTAGCGGTTTAAGAAATCATCCCTCTGAAAATCCTGCGAAGGGTAAATGGATGTTTGCTAACGTTTTCATCCGATACTGTTAGCAACTTTTTTCACTACCTGAAGAAGGAAACCTCTAATTCAAATTCTCAAAACATATTTAGCCTCCCTTTTGAAATAGATAACAGTCTGTCAATTACAATTCCAATACATGCAGAAATTATCATTTTTCACAAAATGGCACACGCTAAAAACGTGTGCCATTAAGTTAGATTAATTTACATTGATGAACGGATCCCACATAAAATACCCAATGGTATTACCTGTGCTATTGTCAACCAATACAAATGAAAGCGTATACTGGATCTTAAGACCAATTTTCAAAATTGTCCCGGTAACTGTACTTACTTGATTAACAAACTTTGTAGGTGTAGTTGAAGCAGGGTTCCCGGTCCCCAAATAGGCGTAAGCTTCACCGGAAGCATAGCTCAAGGGTGTGTTTATAGCATTTGCTGGGTTAAACGATGCTGCATATAAAAATGGAGTTTGATCAAAGTTATTGTCAAACGTTGTTATAGCCCATTCTACGCTATCACCTCCATTTGCACTAATTTGCAACTCAGAATCTCCTTGAGTACCGTTACTCACCATACTGTTAGGCGCTATCATAGATACATAGACATCTGATGTACCATAAGAACCTAAATTTGTTGGTGAATTTGCTGAGCCAGGCTTGATTGAACCATCGGCTACCTGCTGTGCTAGTTTAGCACCATCTACTGCGATTAAAACATTAATTGTTGACATACGATTTTTGTTTAATATGACTTTCCTACTTTTAAAATAGGCTTTCGGAAAACGCCTTTGTAATCAAAAACCAATCGTAGCTACTTAATCGAATAAGTTTGTCTTTAATTACATTACAAATATTCAAATAGTATATCATTTATAGATACCACTAAATAGGTATTATTAATAACAGTTAATTATTTGCTTAAAAAATATTAAATATTGTTTTATACTGTTTTTAATAAAAGCAGATTGACTATACTTCAAGGCGTGCGTCACTCTTTTATTCTTACAAGCCATCGGTTACGACAAAGCGTTGGAGATAAATCTGATGAAGCTAAAACGGATGTTAGCTGATGGTTATGTTCAACTCCATTACTCATCAGTCGTATTCTACTGAGAAGATAGCAGCGAGTTGAAATTCTTGAAACACTACATGGAGCTGTTTGAATAACTATGATAGCTTGTTGATACAACTCTAAGAAAGGACAAAAATGACCATCACAGTTTGTGACAATACCAACAAAGGCAAAAAGATGCTTATCACTCCAACAACTTAAGCACATTTGCGCGGTATAATTTGCCAATTGGTACAGTATGTCCAGCCAATTGAATTCTGTTGCCTTCCACACTAACAATATGGAGCTTGGCAACAACAAAAGATTTATGCACCTGAATAAAATCAGAGGAAGCAAGTCGCGCTAATAAATCTGAGATTTTCTCTCTGACCAATAGCGTGTTATCTCTTAAAACTACCTTGGCATAATTGCCTGCGGCTTCAATATAGAGCACATCTGTCACCTTCACTTGAACATGTTTCTTATCACTGTAAAGAAAGATATGTTCGGGCTGGATGTTTTCTGCTTGTAGGTTGACTGGAGGAACAGTTGTTTTCACCTGAGTAGCTTTGTTTACTGCCTTTAAAAAGCGTTCAAAACCAAAAGGCTTTAAGAGGTAATCAGCAATTTCTAACTCATAACCTTCGAGTGCATATTCCCTATAAGCAGTCGTAACAATCACTTTGGGTGGATGGGTAAGCGTTTTCAGAAAATCGAAGCCCTTCAATTTGGGCATATTCAAATCCAGAAAAATTAAGTCGACTGTGTTTTCCCTCATGCAGTCGAGGGCTTCTAAAGCATCATAGCAATGTTTGACCAGTGACATATTCGGTAGCATATCACAATAGCCCTTGATAATCTCATGGGCCATGTGTTCATCGTCTATGATCAGGTATTTAATCATTTTCGCAATTGCAGTTGAGCCTTGAAGACTGAGTTTTCATTAGTAAATATGAGCTCATGCTTTTTAACATAAGCCAATTCTAGCCTACGTTTTAGGTTTTTCAAACCAATTCCGCTTTGCTCTGGAAGTTCATCGGCATCAAAATTATTTTCAATTTCAAAATCCACCACGTCCCTTTTTGAGTTTAACCGAATCTTGATAAAGGCATTCTCTCTGAGGTTTTCTACCCCATGTTTGAACGCGTTCTCTAATAAAATAATGAAGATTAAAGGCATTACTTTAGTCTCTTCATCATCAATATCGGTATTGAATTCTATGTCAATGCTTTTATGATAACGCATTTTATGAAGTTCAATATAGTTCTTTAAATAAGCGACTTCCTCTTTCAGTGACACTAGGCGCTTCTCCCCTTCATAAATACTGTAGCGCATCAAGTCGGATAGTTTTAGAATCAGCTGTTTAGATTTATCGATATCCTTGTCCACCATGCCGTACAGATTATTCAGCATGTTAAAAAAGAAGTGTGGGTTTACTTGACTCTGCAAATGGAGTAACTCGTTCTTTGTGTTTTCATGCTTCAACTTCAACACAGATTTCACCTGCATAATGATCCAGATGATTCCAGCCACGAGCAGAATGGCATAGTAGATAATCACGATAATGCTCAAAGCAGGTGGGTAATCACCCAGAAAAATTACAGACTCTTTCCCACCTATCGTCAATTCATAGGCAGTAATTCCCAAAGGAATGGCCACCGTAATAAAGATTACAATTTTAGCTAAGAGCCAATTATTTCGTTTCAGCATTGAAATCATTTTGAAAAATAAGAAGCTTGAAATGAAACACAGTCAAAATGTGATGAACATTCATTTTTCAGGGGCATACAACCAGCTAAACACAGAGAACACCTTCGTAGCCACTCCAGAATATTACGTCCCCAAACTCACTACACTTGTCACATAAATTTAAGTAGCATTTCCCTTTAGTAGATATTTACCGACCAGAAACCGAATATCCATTAAAGTTTATCAAGATGAAAAAAAGAATTTTCCGCTACTTAAAACACGTATCCCTCACCTTTTTAGTCCTCGCATTGCTCGCTATTGCATTTGGTTTATACCATGGCGCAAGTGCAAGTTATGGGCACAATCCATTGAGCATGTCTTTTGATGGCGAAGGCCCTTACGTTTTTTACAAAAACGATAGTACCCTGAATGTTAACTATATAAAAGGAAATAAAGACGATGGTTTCTATTTGGACCAAGCAGATTATTCTACCACAGAAGCAATCCCTGTCAGTTCCTTTTTCGCCTTGGACGCTACAACATTCAATTTTACGGTCAAGGCCGATTTTGAAACCCCGAAAAGCACTTATAACGATGGCAGTCCTATCCTCGCCATTTCTGATCTAGAGAGTGGCTATAAAACCTTTCGTGATTTTCTCATTAACAACAAGGTGATCGATCAAAACCTCAACTGGACATTTGGGAAAGGGCATTTAGTATTGGTAGGCGATTTTGTAGACAGAGGTTTTTCTACCACGCAACTGCTTTGGTTCATCTATAAACTAGAGCAAGACGCAGAAAAACAGGGTGGCAATGTGCATTTCATTATTGGCAACCATGAGTTAAAAAACATGCATGGCGACTATGAGGCCACAGAGCTTAAATACACCTATGTAGCGGCTATGCTAGGGAAAACACAAGCCAATTTATATGATTCCAATTCGGTTTTGGGGAAATGGATGGCCAGTAAAAATGTGATCGAATCCATTAACGGAAACCTCTTTGCCCATGGTGGCTTGCATCCAGACATCGTCAACCTCGGTATGTCATTGGATGAAATCAATGACTTTCTAAGGGCTAATTACCATACCGCCCCTTACCCGAAAGCCATCAAAAGTAAAACTGACCTTTTGCTCTCTACAAAAACAGGAATTTGCTGGTACCGTGGTTATTTCAAAGAAGACTTAACACAAGAAGATGTCGAAAAACCTTTGACTCAATTCAATGCCAAAGCCATTATCGTTGGCCATACGCTTCAGTCGAAAGTAAAAAGCTTTTACAAAGGGAAAGTGATTGGAATTGATGTGAAGCACCCAAAAGACTACCATAAAAACTGGCCTAGCAAAGACTCTGAAGGATTGCTTATAGAGGGTAATCAGTATTACCGAGTTTTTGATAATGGTGAAAAGGAAGGCCTATAGAATGTAGAAATTTAAAAAGTATTTTTACCTTAAAACATGATCAGTGATTTTGATAGTTATTATTTAAACAAAGAAGAGCCAAACAAAAGTTGTTTATTGGCTCTAAGAAGCCTTATTCTTAATCAGGGAAATGAAGTTACCGAAACTAAAAAGTACGGAATGCCTTGCTTCTGTTTTAAGAAGAAGATGTTTTGCTATCTGTGGACTGATAAAAAAACGGACGAACCCTATATTCTTTTTGTGGAAGGAAAACTATTAGATCACCCAAAGTTAGAAACCGGCACACGTTCTAGGATGAAAATTTTCAGAGTGAACCCCAATAAAGATTTGCCTAAAGACACCATAGAAATGCTTCTGAACTCTGCATTGGGTATATATAGAAAGGGAATAATTAAGACCAAATGAAGTTTAATCAGCCAGCCTACCCTACTGTCTATTTCAGTGAAAACATTTGGGTAAAGTGTCCAAAGTGTTCCGAACCTGCTTTGGTGCATTCCGAACCAAGAAAGTACAGCATCCCTTTCCCTTCAAATCATCAATCGAAATGCACTTGTAGTTCTTGTGGATTTCATCAATCTGGAAATGACCAATGGGCTGGTTATTTACAAGGTTTTGTAAATCAAAGCTGTGGCCATTGTGGTACGAAAGTTTGCCATCCCACAGAACCCACAAAAAAACCTTTTCCAAACACAAAGGTAACTTGCGAAATCTGTCAGCAAACGAGAGAATATGAGCTTGCATGGTACCGGTACAGGTCCGATAAACCTACCGACCCCTATTTTGGCTTCGACCTTTGGCTGCAAGTTGATATTAAACAAAATGTACTGTGGTTTTATAACCTCAAACACCTTAACTACTTAAGGGACTATGTAAGCGCAAAACTAAGAGAAGACAACGGTCGACATAAATACTCCATGATTACCAACCTTCCGCAATGGGTCAAGTCCTCTAAAAACCGTGATTTGATTGTAAAAAAGCTAAATAAATTGGAAGAAGACTTTATAAAGAAAACGGCTTAGCTTACTTCCCATTCTTCACCTTAATCACCTCTGCCATTACACTAAGAGCGATTTCTCTAGGTAATTTAGAGCCAATATCGATTCCAATTGGGGCATGAATGCTATCTACTTCTTCGGAACTAAACCCATATTCTTTTAACCTTTCTACACGCTTGGCATGGGTCTTTCTGCTGCCCAAAGCACCAATATAAGCCACATCAGACTTTAGTAGAATTTTCAAAGCCTCGTCATCTATTTTCGGGTCGTGAGAAAGAATTACGGCATAAGTATTTTTATCCAATTTTAAGTGAGGCAATACTTCCTGAGGCCATTGTACATGGATGGTTTGCGGTTTTACCTTATACTGGGTTTTGCTTGCAAAAGTAGCTCTAGGGTCAATTAACAGGGTTTCGAAACCAAACATATGCGCCAGCTCTGTCAGCTCTACGGTAATATGTGCAGAACCGATCAGTAACATGACAGGCTTTTTCGGAAACACCTGAACGAAATGATTCCCTGAACTTAACGCTTTGCTGTCTCCTTCATGGAAGGCCTGCTCCAGTTCAGGCAAAAGGGATTTTTCAAAAGTGGCTCCAGTGTTTTCTCCGTTGGCTTTGATGATGGAATACTGAGGGTTTTCTTCCAAAGTAGACAAAAGCATAAAGCCTTCGTCTTGATTTAAAAGTTCATCTATAATAGTCCAAATGGCTTCGGGATAAAAAGGTTGAACAAACACATCCAATGCTCCACCGCAGCTCAAACCTACTTCCCAAGCGTCAGCATCGGAAATACCAAAATGAAGCACTTCAGCCTTCTGGCTTTTAATAATTTCGACTGCCTTTTTCACTACAGCGCCCTCCACACAACCACCGCTCACCGAGCCCGTCATTTCTCCATTTTCAGAAATAATCAATGCAGAGCCCACTAGCCTTGGTGAACTTTTCCATGTATTGATTACCGAAGCTATGGCAAGAGTTTGCCCTTCTCTGTTTAATTTGCGTATACTTGAAATTATATCAATCATTGCTGGCCATTATTCACCCTAAAAACGAAGATACACTTGCTTTACGATAATCACGGCAGACAACTCAGATATTTGAGATTAGGAGTAACTGAAAGGTGCAACCTGCGCTGCTTTTATTGTATGCCCGAAGAAGGACTGAATTTCAGCCATCGAAGCCAAATTCTTTCTTTCGAAGAAATGGAAAGGCTGACGCGCATTCTGGCAGAAATGGGCATCAATAAGGTAAGGATTACGGGTGGTGAACCTTTCGTTCGTAAGGACATAATGGAATTGATTGAAACCATCAGCACCATTGAGGGCATTGATTCCGTAAACATTACTACCAACGGAACCAGCTTAACTGAGCATTTACCCAAACTCAAAGCGATTGGGATTGATGCGATCAACCTTAGCCTTGATTGCTTGGATAAAGAGCGGTTTCTAAAAATCACAAGAAGAGACGAATTTGATCAGGTAATGGATTCGTTTCATGCGCTGATGGACTCAGGAATTACAACCAAAATCAATATGGTGGTAATGGAAGAGCACAATATTAATGACATCATTCCTATGTGCGAACTCACTTTACAGCACAAGGTAAGCGTTCGTTTTATTGAAGAAATGCCTTTCAACGGAGGTGGAAAGAAGTTCACGTCAATCACCTGGAATGCCCGTCAAATTCTCGCGCATATTCAAGGCCATTACCCTAATGTTGAAAAACTTCCTGATCCAGAAAGTTCCACTTCACTCAATTATCAATTACCGAATGCCAAAGGAAGTTTCGGAATTATTCCAGCCTATACACGTACCATTTGCCATTCCTGCGACAGAATAAGGTTAACGCCAAAAGGTGAACTAAAAACCTGTCTTTACGATGGTGGTAGCTTCAGTTTTAGAGATTTTATGCGGGCTGGTGCTACGGATGAAGAAATTAGAAATCAATTCAGAACGCTGTTCAATAACAGAGCAAAAGACGGGTTCGAAGCCCAACAAAAATCATCAAATCCTTTTGAATCAATGGCCACCATTGGCGGATAAAATCACCTTATGGAATTCATTCAGTTTACAGAAGCACTTAATATTGTTAAAAGTCACCCTTTCGTTCCTTTGGTTAAACAAAGAGAATTGAAGGACTGTGTAGGTCTAATTT
The DNA here is from genome assembly GCF_963973945.1 of uncultured Roseivirga sp. GTDB lineage: Bacteria > Bacteroidota > Bacteroidia > Cytophagales > Cyclobacteriaceae > Roseivirga. The sequence goes on along the minus strand of NZ_CAXBBV010000004.1, from coordinate 39,655 downwards.
TAAACGAAGACCTCAAAGCCGATCGTCCCTTCCCTCCTTTTGACCGAGTAACAATGGACGGAATTGCCATTGCCTTTTCCGAGTTTGAAAAAGGGCAACGTAGCTTTAAAATCGAAAAAACTATTCCGGCAGGCACACCAGAATACACCGTCAAGAATACAGCTAAATGTGTCCAGATTATGACGGGTGCTATGATGCCCATCGGTCTCGATACCGTTATTCGTTATGAAGACATAACGATTACAGATGATACGGCAACCGTTAATATTGAAACGGTTAAGCCTCAACAAAACGTCCATTTCAAGGGAATGGATAAACAATCGGGTGATATCCTTCTTAAAAAAGGAATTCGATTAGGTGCTCCTGAAATGAATATTTCAGCAGCCATTGGAAAGGCTGAACTTTCGGTACTTATTCTACCCAAAGCTGTAATCATCACCACTGGCGATGAATTAGTGCCTATAGAAACCACACCTGAAGCGCATCAAATTAGAAGGTCTGGCAATTACGGAGTTCAGGCCTTACTCAATCAATATGGCATAGAAACCTCCATGCATCATATGAATGACAACAAGGCTGTGATGAAAGAAGATTTGGCAGCCTTGATCGAAACCTATCAATGCATTGTTTTATCGGGTGGTGTGTCGAAGGGAAAGTTTGACTATCTGCCTGAAATTTTAGAGGAACTGGGAGTTCAGAAGCATTTTCACAAAGTAAATCAGCGACCAGGAAAGCCTTTTTGGTTTGGTACTGCACCCAATGGAACCACCATTTTTGCCTTGCCAGGCAATCCAGTTTCTTCATTTATGTGCACCTCGGTATATATTCAAGCCTGGGTAAATGCTTCGCTGAAAGTTGAATCAAAAAACATTAAAGTTAAACTCAATAAAGAAGTCAATTTCCCTCCCCCACTTACCTACTTTTTAGAATGCGCCATTGCCATTGATGAAAACGGAACCTTAACGGCTTCACCATTTATCGGACATGGATCGGGAGATTTCGCTAATCTTGCTGTGGCCGATGGTTTTGTAATTCTTCCTGCTGAAAAGTCGGTTTTCAAAGCAGGAGAAGTCTATGATTTTGTACCTTTTAGAAATCTGTTTTAAATCATGAGCAAAGAATTCACCCATATAGATCGGAATAAGCCCACCATGGTAGATGTTGGCGATAAAGCGGAGACCAAACGTACCGCCATTGCTCAAAGCATTGTCCAACTGCCAGAAGAAATGAAGGCTCATATTGCTGAAGGTGAAATCAAAACTTTAAAAGGCCCTGTTTTTCAAACCGCTATTATTGCCGGCATTCAAGGAGCAAAGAGAACTTCAGAATTGATTCCACTTTGCCATAATCTGCCCTTGAGCAAAGTTGAAATTGACATTAAACTGTTAGAAAATCTTCAGGTTGAAATTACCTGTGAAGCCAGAACCTTTGGGAAAACTGGGGTTGAAATGGAGGCTTTGACAGGCGCTTCAGTGGCTGCCTTAACGGTTTATGATATGTGCAAAGCATTTTCTCATAATATCGAAATTGAAAACACCCGTTTGATCAAAAAGACAGGCGGGAAAAGTGATTTTGGTCAAGCTTAACTTTGAATTGAATTCTTACAGATTTTAATAGCTTTGAGCTTATGCCTCATGTAATGTTTACATCTACCCTCAAAACCTTCTTCCCTAACTTAAAGGAAGAATACATTGAAGCGGACAGCATTGAAACACTTCTTTCGGAACTAGAGAAAAAACACCAAGGAATACAAGGTTATTTGGTTGACGAAAAAGGTCAGATCAGAGAACACGTTAAGTTCTATATTGACGATGAACCTTATGATGAGAAGGCACATTCAGCACTACCAAAATCGGCTCAGATTCACATAATACAAGCCATATCAGGAGGATAATGAAGTTAGCAGTAGGCACAGACAAGGGCTTGCTTATTTTCAAGCAAGCAGTAAACAGCGAATGGGTTTTGGCCGACATTCACTTTATAGGAATGCCTATTGGTGCTTTTCATACCGATAAAAATCAACATTGGTGGGTAGCGATCAACCACAAACACTGGGGGCCAAAGGTTTATGTTTCAGCAAACATGGGTGAAACCTTTACTGAAGTGAGCAGCCCCAAATTTTCAACAGAAAGCCCCTTTACACTCAAATCCATTTGGACGATTGAATCTCAAAATATTGGCAATATTCAACGTCTCTATCTTGGTGCTGAACCCGCTGCCTTATTTTATTCTGATGATTTAGGCAAAAGTTGGAACGAAATGAATGGCCTCAGCAACCACCCTTCTCGCGCCAGTTGGCAAGGCGGTGGAAAAGGAAGCAACTCCCCATTTTTACATACCGTTCTTTCCAGCTTAGAAAATAAAGACCATTTAATCGTAGGCATTAGCTGTGCTGGCGTTTTTCAAACTTTTAATGACGGCATTACTTGGCAACCGACCAATACGGGACTCAAAGCTTTCTTTTTACCCAATACAGAAAGCGTAGTAGGCCACGATCCGCATACGATTTGTCAATCAAAAACAAACCCCAATGTGCTTTGGCAACAAAACCATTGTGGAATCTATCGCTCTGAAGACCTCGGGAAAACTTGGCAAGACATTACTGACCAGAATGAGAAAGCAGTGTATGGTTTTGCGATGGTCATTGCGGAAGACAATGATTATGAAGCTTGGGTAATTCCAGCACAAAGCGATCATTTAAGGATTCCACATGAGCAAAAACTAGCCGTTTATTATACAAAAGATGCTGGGAAAAACTGGGAGTCGCTCGAAAATGGACTTCCTAACCCCGCTTTTGATTTGGTTTTGCGCGATGCAATGGACGTTAAGGGTGATGCTTTGGCTTTCGGCACCAATAATGGCAACCTCTATACCTCAATGGACAAAGGCCAGCATTGGACAACCATAAGTCAGAACTTGAGTGCGGTACGGTGTGTAGCTTTTATTTCTGAATAGAATCGAGCTTAAGTCCCTTGTATCTGGCAGTTCTGGTCCTTTAACAATTCTTCGATACGATTCAAGTCTAAGCTATCCACAGTGTTTTTGAAGTTGGCCTTGTATTCTTGTACTAACTCCTTTCTTTTCATGGCCTCTAAAAAGCGTCTCATGTCCTCTCTGGTTTCTAAAATTAATCCTGGGACTGGTATAGCCTTTTTAGAAGTTGCATCTAACCGTACCATGGTAAAATAAGAAGAATTGGTATGTCTCACTTCTCCTGTAATAATACTCTCCGCTTCAACCCTTATTCCTACAGTAACAGAAGATGTACCGACATGATTTACAGAAGCATGTAAATGCACCAAATCGCCCACCTCAACAGGTGCTAAAAAATCAACTACATTCATCGAAGCAGTAACACAATATCCACCTGCATGTTTAGCAGAACAAGCATAAGCTACCTTATCCATCAAAGACAGAATGGTACCTCCATGTATCTTGCCTCCAAAATTGGCATAAGATGGAATCATTAATTCCGTAATGAGGGTCTTTGAATAGTTAACGGTGCGATAGATTGATTTTTCCATATAAGCAGTATACTGAGTTAGGCTAAAGATGACAAAAGTTTTTATATCAGGTAGTATCTATTTTGGCTTTTCGAAACGAAATTCGATAACAGAGGCTTAAGTTTTTGGGTAAAACCCTCTAAAATAACAATTTATTTACTGTTATTTAATTCAAACCTATTGCAGATTCTGTAAAATGCGAGACTATTCGTATATTGCGGCATATCTGCGCAAATGAGACTCCTGAAATTTATTCCTTTTTGTTTTTTTATAATCCTGTGTGTTAGCTGTAATGCTCAAGACAATAGGGCCGATCAAATTAAAATGGCGTTGTTGGCAGCTCCTGTTGAAGTGAGAGATGGTGCTCATGTTTATGGATTTGACAATGACGGAAAGTTCATCACATTGCGTGAAGGAACCAATGGTTTCATTGTTCGTTCTGACGATCCCAATCAAGAAGGCTTTGAAGTAGTATGTTATGGAGTTGATGCCGAACCTTTTATGGCCCGTGGGCGTGATTTAAAATCGAAAGGAAAAGGCCGAGGAGAAATACTGAATATAAGAGAAGAAGAAGCAGAGGCCGGCACCTTAAAAATGCCTAATTACGGTTCTGTGCTTCATATTTATTATGGCAAAGATGCCAAATACAATCCTGAAACGGAAGAAATTGAAGGCGCAAGTTATAGATATGTGATCTATACACCGAATGCCACTCAGGCCTCTACAGGCTTACCTCTAAGACCTAATGGCCCAGGCCATCCGTGGTTGATGTTTCCTGGAACACACCGGGCTCATATAATGATTACCCCTCCTGAGGGAAACTAAAATCTATAGAATTTACATAAAGTAGGGCTCGATGAGCATGATTCAACACCCTGCTTTTTTGAAATATTTTGTTTAATTGAACGGATTTCTAATCCAAAAAAGAAGTTATGACAGCAGAATCTAAAGGTTCAAAGTACGATGAGAAAATTGAAGAAGTAATTAGCAAGCTTTTGCGCAGAGGTTACACTGACATAAAAGCTACTATTGAACCTTATGAAGTACCTGCAAGTATCGTAGGCCAAAATCACGAGTCTGAATTGATTCCAGATATTACTGGTGAAAAATGGGGTGGAAAAGGATACTTCGAAATTTCTAAAAAAGATGTTGACCCAAGCGAATTGGCCAGTAAATGGAAGGTGCTTGAGTTATTGGCTAAAATGAAAAGTGGTGAATTCCAGATTTATGTTCCTCACGGTAGCATGCAGTTTACACAACGAATTATAGACAAGTATAACATTCAAGCCGAGCTTGTGAAAATCTAAATTGACTTTGAGTAGATCAACTCGAAAGAGCTTCTGAGTATTCAGGAGCTCTTTTTTTGTGTCTAATAAAATTATTCTGAAGTTTTGCCTGCAACAAAACCAGTACTCCAAGCAGCTTGAAAATTAAAGCCTCCCGTTACTCCATCTACATCTATCACTTCGCCTGCAAAGAATAAACCGGGACATTTTCTACTTTCCATGGTGTTGAAATCCACATCAGAAAGGGCTACGCCTCCAGAAGTAACAAACTCCTCTTTAAAGGTGGTTTTTCCTTTCACCTCATAAGTATCATTGAGCAGTAGATTAATTAACCTATTGAGGTTTTTCTTACCAAGTTCCGCCCAAATGCCCTCTCCATCTATTTCTACTTTCTCTAAAAAGAAATCCCAAAGTCGATTAGGTAAATCCAACGGATTCTTATTCCTAATTTTCCTTTTCCCTATCGTTTGAAGTGAATTAACAAACCAAGTTCGCAACTCTTCTTCATTCATTGTTCCCAACCAGTTGACCTGAATTTTAAAATCATAATTAAGATCTGAAAGCACACGGGCACCCCATGCAGAAGTCTTTAATATGGCTGGCCCGCTCATTCCCCAATGGGTAATCAGCAATGGCCCCGATTGCTGCAATTTAGTGCCCTGAACACGCACCGTAGCACTTGGAACAGATAGTCCCATTAAGTTCTTAATGGATTCTTTGGGCATATTGAAAGTAAACAATGACGGAACTGGAGTAATTATTTCATGCCCTAAAGCTTTCAACCAGTCAAAGCCTTGTGCTTTTGGGCTTCCGCCAGAAGCAACTATTACCTTATCGAAATACTGAGTCTTGTCTCCAATTTTTAAATCAAAGCCAGGGTTTTTAGACTGAATAGAATTGACATTGGCATTAACTACTACTTGAATACCAAGCTTATTCGCTTCCTTTAAAAAACAATCGATAATCGTTTGCGAGTTATCTGTAATCGGAAACATTCGGTTATCAGCTTCAGCCTTTAGCTGTACTCCTCTTTCTTCAAACCACGCCACTGTGTCGGTTGTGGTAAACTGTCCAAACACTTTCTTAAGCTGCTTGCCGCCTCTTGGATAGAATCTAACTAAGTCATTATTATTGAAACAGGCATGCGTTACATTACAGCGCCCACCTCCAGAAACCTTTACTTTAGAGAGCAACTTCCCTGTTTTCTCAAAAATGACCACCCTAGCATTGGGTGAATGGGTTTTACAAGAAAAGGCGGCAAAAAATCCTGCCGCCCCTCCTCCAATAACTGCTATATTTTGGGGCATGCCCAAAGATATAAAGACTAATTCAATGCCTTACTCTATCCTTAAAGTTTCAACAGGGTTTGAACTGGCCACACGATAAGACTGAAAACTGACAGTAAGCAAGGCAATGAACCAAGAGCCTACACCTACAATCAAGAAAATACCGACTCCAATACTTACGCTATAGGCGTAACCTGCTAACCATCCCTCCATTAAGTAGTAAGTAATTGGTGCAGAAATAAGAAATGCGATCAAAACCAGGGCTGTGAATTTCTTTGAAAGAATCATTACTATTTCGCTTACAGAAGCACCTAAAACTTTTCTAATTCCCATTTCTTTTAGTCTTTGCTTTACAGTGAATGAAGCCAAACCGAAAAGCCCTAAAGAAGCAATAATAATGGCCAAGACAGACAAAATGCTGATTACTTTGGTAAGCTGCTGCTCAGACCTGTACATTTTATCAATGTGGTCGTCTAAAAATTGATATTCGAATGGACGCTGAGGGAAAAGTGTAGACCATACCGACTCTATTTCAGCAAGCCCTTCTTGGATATTATCTGCTTTGAGCTTTACATTCACCTCACTCCAACCCCATTCTTGATAGGAAAGAAAGAGCGGATCGACTTTCAGATTTAATTTATTGTAATTGAAGTTTTTTACCACTCCCACAATCGCCCCTAAAGTATCCATGCCATCGTAATGAAAGGCCATACCCAATACCTCTTTACCGCCAGCTCCCAGTTCTTTTGCTAATGATTCATTTACAACAAAACTTAAACCTGCTTTATCATTGGCGTACTCTTCACTCAAAGCCCTTCCTTCTACTACTTCCATCTCATAGAAATCCATAAAGTTATGATCTACTACTACAGAAGAAGTAACTCCCGTTATTAATGCTGTATCCGACCTATACTGCATTCCATTTTGATGTAGGTTATTGCCCAAGCGCTGTTTAGTAGCCGTTACATTGGTAATGTTTTTCTGGCTCATTAGCTCGGTTTTCAACAAATCATATTTGGTATTTGTATCGCTATACATATTTACAGCAACAACTAAATCCTTTTTAAAACCTAAATCGAGATTTTGCATATAATTGAGCTGTTCAGTGGCCAAAACGGTACCAATGATAATTGTAATGGCAATAGCATATTGAAACACTACCAATGCATTCCTAAAAAACGACTTTCCTGATTTCATTCCACTTCCCTTTAGAGCCATCACCGTATTGAAGCCAGACATTACCAAAGCAGGATAAACACCTGACAGCAACCCTATGGTCGTAGTTACAATCAAAACAAGGGCTAGGTTAATGGGTTGGAAAAAGAGACTCAGGTCAAGATTTCTATCAATAATTCCGTTGAGTGGAGCTATTGCCGCCCAGCTCAATAAAAAGGCAATACCCAATGCGATGAAAGATAACATGATGGACTCCATCATAAACTGCCCAGTAATTTGACCTTTGAATGCACCTATGGATTTTCTAACACCTACTTCTCTAGATCGGGTAGCCGCTCTGGCTGTAGACAGATTCATAAAATTGATACTGGCAATGAGCAAAACGAAAAATGCCAGAATCAGAAAAATATTCACTGAGCTACGGTCGAATTTCTTATGGTTATAATAATCGTGGGTTATGTCCATTGAACCTAAATGAACATCAGATAGAGGTTGAAGGAATAAAGAGTATGAATTCAAAATATCCTCTCCCAAATACTTCACTAAGAAATCGTCAAGCTTGGCTTCCAGTTTCTCAGCGTCAGCATTATCTGCCAACTGAATGTAGGTATTTAAAAAATTCCATCCCCAGTTCCCTCTATTTTCCTCCTCCCAAAGTTTTGTACTGACCAAGGCATCAAATTGTAAATGAGAGTTATCAGGAGTATCGGCAAAAACACCAGCAACTTTCATCTGATTTTCTCTGTCATCATCCACATCAATCAGTTGGCCCATAGGGTTTTCATTACCAAAAATCACTTTAGCCAGTGATTCGCTTATGATGATATTATTGGGTTCTTCAAAAACAGTTGCCTTATTCCCTTCAACAAGTTTGAAGTCAAACATTTTCAAAAACGAAGTATCAACACGAGCTAAATTTTCAGCATAATAGGGTTGATTATTATGTTTCAACAAAGTTCTATTCGTTCCCCAAAATCTGGCAAAATCAATCACTTCTGGGTAATCCAGCAGCAGGCTTGACCCCATTGGATACATTGAAAGCGCTACTTTCTGTTCTGAAACGGCTCCAAAACTTTGCACCTCGTCTAGTCGATAGATATTGGCCTTCTTTTCATGAAAGCCATCGAAGCTGAGCTCGTTGTTTACAAAAAGAAGAATGAGAAGGCAGGAAGCCATACCTAAAGCAAGCCCAAAAATATTAATGAATGAATAGCCCTTGTATTTGAGCAAATTTCGGAAGGTAATTTTTAAATAGTTTTTGTACATGACCAGTGGATTATAAAATGTGAGTTTTCGTTTTAAGTTGAAGTTGCGAAGCGAGCAAAGCACATCAATGAAGTATAGCCACTTGGCTTTCGCTGTGCTCATTTCATTCAATCGCTCATGAAAAAGTTCGGCTAAATCACCTTCTACCTCATCGTAGATTTCATAGGCAATAATCCGTTTCAGTAGTTTCCTTAGTAGTAAAGGAGGTGCTTGTTGTTTCATTCTTGAGTTGATAGTTGCGGAATAACACTCCAAAAAGACTGACGCAGCGATTGGGCTTCTCTCAAAGATTTAAAGCCGTAAGCGGTAACCTTAAAAAAACGCTTGCTTTTTCCTCCCCTAGTTTTAGTTGCCCCTCCTACACTGGATTCTAAAAAGCCCTTTTCTTCTAACCGATAAAGAGCGGTGTGGATGGCGCTAATATTTACTTTTCGATCGGCCTTCTCTTCAATTTCGCTTTTTACTACCACAGCGTAAGCGTTATCATTGAGTGCGGCAACTGCCAAAAGCACTAGTTCTTCGAATTCTCCTAGGTGTGTTCCTCTCATTGGAATAACATTATCATCACTTTTGTAAACAATATACTCATGTAATTTGGAAAAGGTTGCCAAACATCTTGATTTATTTAAAAAGATATTGAACCACATAGTGTGCAACTAGTTCCATAGCATGTAGAAAAAGCCTCACAGTAATTCAGAACACTATATTTTTAGACCCGAGCACATCTTTATTTAACACACTAAATCACAAACACTTACAATCATTCCGTTTCCAGGTTTCCTTCTATGGTATGGCTGTTGCAACTATAATGGCACAACACTAAATCAAAAAATTATGAGCGCAACAACAGATAAAATCAGAGGAAATTGGAATCAACTTAAAGGTAAAGTGAAACAAAAGTATGGTGAGCTTACCGATGATGATTTAACATATGCTGAAGGACAGGAAGACGAATTGCTGGGTAAAATTCAAAAGAGAACTGGCAAGACTAAAGAAGAAGTGAAAGACTTCATCGACTCCCTTTAGTATGAAGTAGCCCAGTAGAAAACCTACTGGGCTCACCAATGATGAATTCTAAGCATTCACTAAAACAGTCTACACTAAACAGATGTAGGCTATAATGATGTTGCACTTTATGTCTATGTCTGGACAGAATCATTCTTACAAAAAATCAAAGCAAACAGAAATGGAAAACTTAAAAGGAAAAAGAGTAGCCATTTTAGCTACAAATGGCTTTGAAGAATCAGAGCTAACATCTCCTAAACAAGCTTTAGAGAAAGCTGGAGCTACCGCCCATGTTGTCGCTCCTAAGAGCGGAACGATTAAGGGCTGGAACAATGGAAACTGGAGTAAGGAAATTAATGTAGATGCAATTCTGGATGAGGTAAAATCATCCGACTACCATGCCTTGGTGTTACCGGGTGGGGTTATTAACCCAGATTTTTTAAGACGGGATGACAAGGCAATTGAGTTTATCAGGAGTTTTTTTAAGGCCCACAAACCAGTTGCTGCTATTTGCCATGGCCCTCAAATGCTAATCGAGGCAGAAGTAGTAGAAGGCCGTAAAATGACATCCTTCCCCTCTATTCGAAAAGACCTTGAAAATGCTGGTGCACATTGGGTTGATATGGAAGTAGTAGTGGATGAAGGATTAGTAACATCCCGTAGTCCAGAAGATCTAAATGCCTTCAACGCCAAAGTAATTGAAGAAGTGGCCGAAGGTAAGCACAAGGAGCAAACAGTATAAACACCGTTTGAATCTTGATACTCAAAAGAATATAGGTTGCCTTGAAAGTAGATAGAAGTTTGCGTTGTAAGCAAGTTTTTGGTTTGATAATCTACTTCTAGGCGGCCTTTTTTTAGTCTTCACGAAGGGCATTAATCAATTCTTGTTTATTCATCTTAGAACGCCCCTCAATTCCTACTTGCTTCGCTTTATCATAAAGATCAGCTTTGGTACGTTCTTCATAAGGTTTAGCCTTTCCTCCCCTTACCCCGCTATCGGGCGTATTGGCAATTCTAGCAGCCTTTTCTTTACTCATCCCTTGGTCTCTCAGGGCTTCGTATTGTTTTTCATTTTTAATTCTTGGCATCTTTTTCATGATTATAAAATTTGGTCCAATTCATCTTATACTATCCCTATACCAAAAATACATCCTCCTGAAAATTAAATACTTAAGATATCTGATCGTGGTAATCATTACGCAATGTGTAGAACAGAACAAGCAAACACAGCGGCATTATGATCTCCCCCTGATAAACAATTCAACATATTCAAGTTAACCTAGTTATACTCTTTAAAGAAAACCTTATGATTATGAATGACATAGATTTTACAGCCCTAAAAGCACTATATATTAATTGCACACTTAAGAAATCGCCCGAAGAAAGTCATACTGATGGACTTATGAAGGTTTCGATGGACATAATGGAAAAGGAAGGCGTGACTGTTGATCACATGCGCTTGGTAGATCATGAAGTAGCCTTTGGTGTTTACCCCGATATGACCGAGCATTGCTGGGAAAAAGACGAATGGCCAGAACTGGTAAAGCGTGTTTTAGAAGCTGACATCCTCATTGTAGGTACGCCTATTTGGTTAGGTGAAAAATCATCGGTAGCTCAAAAACTGATTGAGCGTCTTTATGCCATGAGTGGCATGCAAAACGATAAAGGACAATACCTTTTTTATGGCAAAGTGGGTGGCTGCGTAATTACAGGCAATGAAGACGGTGTAAAACATAATGCCATGTCCATTCTGTACGCACTACAGCATATTGGTTATTCTGTTGCTCCGCAATCTGATTGTGGCTGGATAGGAGAAATTGGTCCAGGCCCTAGTTATTTAGATAAAGAAGCCAATGCCAGCCAAAACGACTTCACCAACCGAAATACTACTTTTATGACCTACAACCTTTTGCACTTGGGTAAAATGCTAAAAGAAGCAGGTGGCTATTCTGCCTACGGAAATTCTAGAAAAGATTGGGATAACGGCAACAGATGGAGTTTCGAGAATCCAGAATACAGGTAGTGCGTTTAGCTAAATGGTGAGCCAAAAGATGATGTCCACTCTCCTATTCATTCGTCTTCCATAATTGGTAGAGTTATCATAAGTAGGGTTAAAAAGACCAAAGTCTTTAATTTCTATCGACTCTTTTTTAATGCCTTTATTTTCTAAAAGCAGTTTTATAACCGATTGACTTCGTGCTTCAGAAAGTATCTCATTGTATTCACTTCCGCCTACATTATCAGTGTGGCTATGTACAGTAATCAAAAAATTATGAATACTCGGAATAGAGTCAAGGAAAGCCAGTAACTGTTTAGATTGCTGTGAATTAACATAAGAACTTCCTCCTCCAAAGTAAACACTTCGGATATACGAGGGTTCTCCTGTATTCTGCCCCTTTGTAGAAAAGCAAACGAAAACCAATATGATGACAATGAGGCTCTTCACTCCCCTTAATTTATGGCATAAAAACGATTTATGCATGTTTAATAAAACCAAAGGTAAAGAGCAACCCATATTTTTCTGATATTCGGTAATTTTAACGGTTTATATGAAGAAGCTTATCGTAATAATGGGCATTTCAGGCTCAGGAAAAAGCACAGTAAGTGAGGCTTTGTCTAAATCCTTACACCTTCCTTATTTGGATGCAGATGATTTTCATTCGAAGGCCAACTTGATGAAAATGAGCAGCGGAATTCCATTAACGGATGAAGACAGGTGGCCTTGGCTAGCCTCTATTGTAGAACACATTCTAAATGCACACCGATCGGAATTCATTTTGGCTTGTTCGGCATTAAAGCAATCTTATAGAGATTACCTTTCTCAAAGGTTAGCGATTACATGGGTGTTTTTGGAAGTAACTGAAGACGAAGCTTTATCTAGGTTAGCAAATAGAAAGCCTCACTACATGCAGGCTAGTTTAATTCAATCGCAATTGGCTACGTTGGAAACTCCAAAAACCGCTATAACTATAAATGCTAAAAACAAAATTTCAGTAATCATCAATGAAATAGAAGTCCATATTCAAAAGGATTGGGATCATTTTCTTCAAAATTGAATTACATTAAGTATTTTCACAAAGCGCTTACTCCTGCCCTATGGAAACTAAAATCAAAGATCTTCTATACGACCCCACCATCAGTAAATTGGTTATGCTCTTTCTTGGCATCACCATTATTTGGATCCTTATCAAATTTATCCAGAGCAGGTTTATTGGAAAAATAAAGGCAGCCGACAATCGACACAGGACTAAAAAACTTGCAAGCTTCATTGGCTATTTTCTTACCATCATTTTAATCACAACTATTTATAGCGACCGTCTGGGCGGTTTTGGGGTTGCATTGGGAGTTGCAGGTGCTGGAATTGCTTTTGCCTTGCAAGAGGTAATTACCAGTGTAGCTGGCTGGTTGGCAATTGTATTTGGTAACTTTTATAAAACTGGCGACCGTGTTCAGTTGGGCGGAATCAAGGGTGACGTGATGGACATTGGTGTTTTGCGCACCACCCTTATGGAAGTTGGGCAATGGGTAAATGGCGACCTATATAATGGTAGAATTGTAAGGATTTCAAACAGTTTTGTGTTTAAAGAGCCTGTTTTTAATTACTCGGCAGACTTCCCTTTTTTATGGGACGAAATACAAATCCCACTTAAAACTGAATCTGATTACAAATATGCAAAGGACACTTTTCTTGCTATTATGGAAGAATCCTTAGGTGATTTTGCGAAGAATTCTCAAGCAGCTTGGAATCAAATGACGCAAAATCTATATGTCGAAAACGCACAAATTACCCCAATGGTAAGTATGTCATTTGATGAAAATTATATGGCCTTTACGCTGAGGTATATTGTAAACTATAAAATGAGAAGAAGCACAAAAGACATGCTGTACATTAAAATTTTAGAAGCCATTAGGGCAAGTAATGAAAAAATAAAAATAGCTTCTGCCTCTATAGAAGTAACCACCGTTAAAAACGATTAGAGCTTTCTCCTAATGGAAATTAAGACCTATAAAAACCCAGAAACCACAGCAAAAGCCTTTGCTGATTATTTGTGTGAAAAACAGGCGACCGCAAACCGAATTAATATTGCTCTTTCGGGTGGTTCTACCCCAAAACTCTTGTTTGAGCTTTTGGCTAAAAAGTATTGTGAGAACATAGAATGGAACAAATTTCACTTTTACTGGGGTGATGAACGATGTGTACCTCCTACTTCTGGCGAAAGTAACTATGGTATGACACACGAGTTTCTTTTTCAGCATATTAAAATAGAGGAAGAAAATATTCACAGGGTTTTCGGTGAAAATATACCGAACGAAGAGGCCCTTCGATACGGTCAATTGATTACAGAAAATTTACCTTCAATCAATGGACTTCCACAGTTTGATTTGATCATACTCGGTTTGGGAGAAGATGGCCATACAGCTTCAATTTTTCCTCATCAAATGGAATTGCTTACTTCAAAAGAAGTGTGTGAAGTAGCGGAGCACCCAACATCTGGTCAAAAGAGAATTACACTTACAGGATCAGTAATTAGTAATGCCAAAGAAGTTTGCTTTTTGGTAACTGGCCAAGCCAAAGCTGAAAAAGTGAATGAGATTTTAAACATCACGGGTGATTGCCAACTTTATCCAGCATCTTACATCAAGCCTACTCATGGTGAATTGGTTTGGTATTTAGATAAGGCAGCTTCAGGAAAGTAAGAGATCATAACTTCAATCTTTCACTCTCCAATATACCCAAAGTAGTTTTGTTCTAAAGCCAATTAAAAACTATCACTCTGACGGTAAGCTTCAATCACCGCTTCTTCGCCCTTTCTTCCAGACATAGAGTTGCCATGCTCCATTCCTACTACTCCTTTAAATCCTTTGGAATGAATATGCTTAAACACATTCTTGTAGTTGATTTCACCTGTGGTTGGCTCTTTTCTTCCGGGGTTATCTCCTACTTGGAAATAAGCAATCTCGTCCCAACTCAAATCTATATTGGGAATAAGATTTCCTTCTTGAATTTGCTGATGATAGATATCGAAAAGAATTTTGCACGAAGGGCTATTAACCGCTTTGCAAACTTCAAAAGCCTGAGCAGATTTCGTAAGAAAAAGCCCCGGGTGATCTCTGAAATTGAGCGGTTCAAGCACCATGGTTAAACCGTGCGGCTCCAAAATAGCTGCCGCTTGCTTTAATGACTCAATCACATTGGCAGTTTGATAACCCATGTCTTTCCGCAAATCTACATGCCCGGGAACCACAGTCATCCATTTGGCATTCACCCTTTTGGCTACTTCTACAGATTCTTTGATTTCCTTCAGAAATTGATCTCTCCAATCTTGTTTACCAGAAGTCAAATTTGGTTCCGTCCAAAAAATGGTGTGCGCTACAAAAACTCCCATGGTCATTCCATGTTTTTCCATTTTACTGGCAATTTGCTTTTGTTCATCTACGCTTCGGCCTTTCATTCCATTGTCTTCCATGGACCTAAAACCCGATTCGTGCATAAAGTCCAATTCGTTCAAAACACCACCAGAGGCCGAACTTCTGAACATTCCAAAATGTGGCGCATAGTTCAGTTTAAACGTTCCGCTTTGGGTTGTTGCATCGGCAAAGGCACTATATGGATTTGCAACCAAAGCGGCTGATGCGCCAAATAAGCCTGTCTTAAAAAAGTTTCTGCGTTTCATGTTTTGGATTTAAAAGAATCTTGTTTTGCCCGGAACAGCAGCAGGATAAACTCCATTGGCATCAGGTAAAATTGGGGCTTCATCATTAAATGAATTGAGATCTGGAACTAACTTTAAATCGCTAGCCATGGCTTCATCCCAAGTAATCACTTGCCCAGAGTAAGTTGCCATTCTGCCCATGATGGCGGTCATGGTACTTTCAGCTCCATAATCAACATCATCTAAACGATGCTCTCCTGCCTTTATAGCCGCAAATAACTCATTATGCTCTTGCTGATATGGATTAATATCGTTCTCTCCATTGTAGTTTAAAATAGACTGACCATTTCTTCCTTTTACAATTCCAATATTTCCACCGTTCACAGTAATATTCCCTTTAGTGCCTTGGAAAACCTCTTCCACTCTATTCATACATCCTCGCTGATGTCTACATTGGCTAGAGATTACTTGACCTTCTGGGTATACAAATTCTACAAAATGGTGGTCGAAAATATGGCCGGTATCTTTTCCAATTCGAGTTTCTCGCCCTCCCATACCTTGCGCGGAAATTGGGCTTGCACCGATGTACCAGTTGGCCACATCTATATTATGGATGTGTTGTTCTAAAATATGATCGCCACAAATCCAAGTGAAGTAATACCAATTTAGCATTTGGTATTCAAGCTCGGTTTGTCCTGCTACGCGTGGCCTTGTCCAAACACCAGCGCCATTCCAATACACCTGCCCCGATACAATATCGCCTACACTGCCACTTTTTATTAGTTTTTCTACTTCTCTATAGTTCTTCTGATAGTGTCTTTGCAGTCCTACTACTACGTTCAACTTCTTTTGGCGGGCTAGCTTGCCTGCTTCCAGTACTCGCTTAATTCCTACCACATCAGTTGCAACGGGCTTTTCCATAAACACATGCTTGCCTTGCTGTACTGCATATTCAAAATGTTGAGGGCGAAAGCCCGGAGGAGTAGTCAAAATAACTACGTCAGCCATATCAATGGCTTTTTTATACCCATCAAAACTGGTAAACTTAGAGGCTTCCGTTACTTTCACCTTTCCTTGCTCTCCGTATTTTGCCGATAAGCCTTTAAAGCTTTCTTCCAGCCTATCCGCAAATACATCGGCCATAGCCACCAACCTCACATCAGCATCGGCCTCAATGGCTTGGGAGGCAGCACCCGTTCCACGTCCGCCACAACCTACAAGTGCTACTTTAATTTCTGCTGCTCCGCCCACAAAGGCACTCATTGAAATGGGCAGTGCGCTTAACAAGGCACCCGTTCCTGCCACTCGTGCGGTAGTTTCAAGAAATTTCCTTCTGGTAGTAAAGTTTGTTTCAGTAAAGTCTTTCATAACATTTCGATTAATATTCTTTAATAGGTTTACCCCAATATTTTTCCCACTCAGCTTTAGGAGGGGCTACTTTTGGTCTTACAATGCGAAATCCAACATGGGTGGCATCAGTTAACCACCAAAGGCTTTTAGGAATTTGTGGATCTCTTTTCTTCCAGCTTTTGTCAGAAAAATCACGTGCTGCTGGTCTTAGTTTATCGATACCATCTTTAAAAGAGCCCCCTTTCACTACCCTTGGGTATAATTCATCAGTAAATAGAACTGGGTTTTTAGCTCCTTCAATTTCTTTATAATAGTTGGGGTCGTAACTATCCAAAACCCATTCGGATGCATTTCCATACATATCATACAAACCCCATGTATTTGGAGATTTCAGGCCTCCTTTTTGTAGATTTTCACCACTATTACCTTTGTACCAAGCGTAATCATCAATGGCATTTGCTTCAAAGGGAAATGCCTTTTCATTATTCGTCCTAGCTGCATATTCCCACTCTGCTTCAGTAGGTAGCCTGTAGAAATGTCCAGTTTTGGCACTGAGCCATTTACAAAAAGTGGCTGCAGCGTATTGGGTCACATTTATTAATGGATAACCCGGCTTATTGAAGTTTACATAGGGCATGGTGGCTCCAGAAACTCCATCAATCTGAATATCAACTTCTCTTGCACCTTCAGAAAGTTCATGGTCGGTTTCACGGTACAAAAAGAGTTCGAACAGGTCCCAGGTTACCTCATAGCTTCCCATCCAAAAATCATCTACCGAAACTTGATGAACAGGCCCTTCATCTTCTTTTCTTCCCTTTTCACTCAATGGACTCCCAGCCTTAAATTGGCCTCCGGTAATCGGTACCATTGGAATAACTAAATCGGAGCCCGCAATTTTTTGACTGTATTTAGAAAATTGATTTTGCTCCAATTGTTCAGCGTCAGTCCACTGAACAGAGAAGCAACAAACTAGGATTAGGCTTATGCGTAAAAAAAATCTCATTCTATAAGGTTATGAAAAGCTAGTATGAGTCAAAAAATGAACTCTCTCACCTTACAAGATAAGACCTCCGTAATGAAAATAAAAGTGCAGATAAAAAGAGAAGTGCACAGCCCTATAGATTGACAACTCTGACCTAAAAAAATTTCTCAACCTATCAATCACACTTAACCTACTAAAGCCTACTTAGAAAAAAATCAAAAACCAATCTATTCAAACTACCATAAATAGAAATACAATAATTACATTTACCACCGAAATAACTACATTCAATGAAAAAGATAATCTCATTTGCCCTTCCACTGTTTCTCTTTAGCGCCTGCACAGAAACGTCCCCTGACATACTTTATACCGATCAAACCGCATATATTCAAAATGAGAGTCCAAACACTATTCACATCTCATATAGTACTGAAAATCAAATTTTTGAAAACGAAGACAATAGTGACTTAAAGATTCTAAGTACTGTAAAGACAGACTCTGTTTTACTGGAAAAACAATATGATAATGAGTATGGTGGTGGGTCTAAACATAAGATTCTAGAGCATATTTCTCTTGGTAGTCAAACTGCAATGACGCCCGATGAACTCAACTCAAAAATTCACTATTTGAGAATTTACAAGATAGTAAATGGGGATACTCTCAAAGCCAAAATCGATTTATCTGCCTACAAGGCTTGGAACAAATTTAGACCTTGGGATGACAATAAATCGGCTCGTACTCGAGAGTTTTATTTTTATGTAACGGATGAGCTCTTTGAATAAAGCAATTGAACAAACCGCTCTCCACTAGAAATAATCCCCCATTAATAATATGATTTTGTATCTCAGATCTTAGAAAAATAAGACCTGAGATACCAATTATCCGCTACTCACTCCTCAGCGTATCAACAGGGTTTTTATGGGCTGCCCTAAGCGACTGATAACTGATGGTTGCAATGGCGATGGCCAAGGTACCAACTGTAGATACAGCAAACACCCAAATATGAATAGGCGTACGATTGGCAAAATCACTCAACCACTGATCGACTAAGAAGTAAGCTATAGGCGATGCCAATAACATGGCAATTAAAAATAGCTTGGTGAATTCAGAAGAGAACAACATCACCAATTCCGAGATTCTTGCTCCCAACACTTTACGAATACCCAATTCTTTCAACCTTTGTTCAGCAGAAAAAGCCGCCAAACCGAATAGCCCCAAACAGGCAATAATTAAGGCCAATACTGTAAAAATATTGAGCACTAAGCTCATTCGGCTTTCTTCTTGAAATGTACTCTCAAATTCTTGGTCCAGAAAACTGTATTCGAAAGGAATGGTAGCATCCACCGCCTTAATACTTGCTTCAACTCGATCGAGTACAGCCTGTAAATCTTCAGGACTGGCGACAACTTGAGGATTCAAACGCATGGAATAGAAAGACAGGCCAGCGCCATAATCCCACACCTTGTTGTTATCAATGTTGATGAAAATTAGGGGTGCAATTTCTTGACGTACACTGGCAAAATTAAAATCCTTCACCACGCCAATCACTTCGAATTTATCCTCGCTGCCCGATGCCAAAGCCACAAATTCACCTACGGCACTAGTCGGATCATCTCCTCTCCAACCCAATACTTTCACAGCTTCTTCATTTAGAATCACTTTGTATTGATCGGTAGTCAGTGCTTGATCAAAGTTACGGCCTGCCAAAAACTCCAAACCTAGCACATCCAGGTAATCCGCTTCTACACGTAAGTTGCTCAAAGCCACCACTGGCGCTTCTGGTTCTGTAGATTTATACCGATCACCCGAATCAACATAAGGCGGTACACCAAAGGATTTTCCTACTTTGGTAAAGGCTGGCATGGCTGCCAATTCAGTTTTGAGGCGCTCGGTATCGAAGCCTATTTGTTCAATATTGCCGATTTGTAAAACATTCTCTTTGGCAAAGCCCAAGTCTAAATTGGAAGTATAGTTCAGCTGTTTCTGGACGAAGAAAGTACAAATAATCAGCGTCATGGAAATGGTGAATTGAAAAACCACCAAACCATTTCGTATGCCTTTCCCTTTAAAGCCTGCACTCATTTTGCCTTTTAATACCTGAATCGGTTTGAAGGAAGACAGGTAGAAAGCTGGATAACTTCCTGAGATAAAACCCAAAAGTAAAACGAAAACCAGTAACACCGCAATAAAAACAGGTTGACTCAAATAAGGTGTAAGCAGTAATTCTTTCCCCGAAATAGCATTGAACCAGCCTAAAGATGAATTGACAATAAAGAGTGCCGCCACTGTGCTTACCGCCACAAACAAGGTAGACTCAAAGATGAATTGCTTAATCAAAGTACCTCTTTCGGAACCCAGCACTTTTCTGATGCCTACCTCCTTGGCGCGATTGGAAGAGCGAGCTGTAGAAAGGTTCATAAAGTTGATGCAGGAAAGCACCAAGACCAGAATCCCAATGGCCATAAACACTTTAACGAACTGCGGATTGCCGACTGGGCCAAAAGCATTATAAGGAGGTTCTTCCGACAAATAAATCTCTTTCACAGGCTGTAAGGTCAATTTCCAAGGATTACCAGCCGTAAACTCTTCAAAACTCTGGTTGAAAATTCGTTCCGTGGTTGCAGGGGCATATTTAGGGGGAATCGCCTGAATCTTATCGCTCAAGGCAGCCATATTCGTACCGTCATTTACCTTTGCATAAGTACCAAAAGCTGTCCAGATCCATTTCCAACCGTCACGGTCCATTTGGGATTGGTAGCTGTTCAGCGATACCAAAACATCAAACTGTAGGTGAGATTTACTTGGTACATCCACCAAAACACCTGTTACCACAAAGCTTTGCCAGGTATTGTCCCATTGTTTTACTTCAAGCGTTTTTCCTATGGCGCTTTCATAACCAAAATAGCGCTCGGCAGTGCTTTGAGTCAGCACTATACTATTGGGTGCTTCAATGGCCGTTTTTGGGTTTCCTTCTGAAAACTCAAAAGGAAAAACTTCGAAAAAGTTGTTTTCCACAGCGAAGAAGGCACTTTCTTCAAAAGACTTGTCCTTTTTAGCCTCGGCTTTATAGTTGGTGATTTGTGAGCCCAAGGACATGATTCGTGTGACTTCCTCGAATTCTGGCACTTCTTCTCGCAAAGCCACCGCCACATTGGGCCCTGTGTTCGACATTTGTGAGGTCCAATCAGTCCATATATTGGGTTGGTTAACACGGTACACCCGTTCTATCTCGGGTAGAAATGTGTCGTAGGTAGTTTCATAGTGAATGAAAAGGCCAATCGTAAGCGAAATGCTGATTCCGATCATTAAACCGAGCAGATTAAGCACGGTAAATTGCTTTTGCCTGATGGCATTCCGCCAGGCAATTTTAAACATGTTTTTGATCATCATGGTGTTGTTACTTTGAGTTTTGAAAAGTGAAAAAGAAGAGAATCCTATAAGCAAATGGAGGGCATCGATCCAATACATGAACCGCGCATACCGCTTGCCTTTGACCAGCATTCTGTCTTCGTAAATTTCTTGTAAGTCTCCTAGAAACTCTTCCAAGTACATTTTATTGATGCACTTAGCCGCCAACCAATTGGCGAGTTTAGGCGTATTGAATTTCTTCTTAGGCATTAGTGACCTGCATTAAGTTGCGGAATCAACTGCCACATTTTTTGGCGAACATCTTGAGCGGCCTCTAATTGGCGCATGCCCGAAGGGGTAATTTCAAAAAGACGTTTGCGTCTGTCGCCTCGTTTTTCAGTGTTGCCGCCCATTTCAGATTTGAGCAAACCTTTGTCTTGCAAACGATAGAGGGTAATGTGCACCGCCCCCAAAAGTATGGAGCGACCGCTGTGCTTTTCTACTTCCTGTTTTACATTAATGCCGTAAGCCTCCCCTTTTAAAATACAGACTGCCAAAAGCACCAACTCTTCGAACTCACCTAGCCCCTTGTTTTTCATTAGTTATACATTGTATGTTATACAAAGTTATAAGTAATAGATTGATTTTGCAATGGAGAGAATCAGATTGCTCTAAGCTTTTACCGCAAAGGTCCATTCGCAGCGTCATTGCAAACCTGTAAAAGTTTATCGAAGTGTAAGCGCCTACGTGAAGCAATCTCACAGATTATTTAACCACAAAGGGCACGGAGTTTCGCAAAGGCTTGGTATTAAGTACCATTCTAAGCTTAAACCAATGAGATAGGTTATTTAGTAAGTTTTAAGCAACTTTCTAAAATAAACATACTACTCAAACTCTTCGAACCAAAAATGACTAATCAATGCTAGAAAAACTAGAGACAATGGAGGTAGTGCAATTACTTGGAGGTATGAGCATCATTTTAGGTGCAGTTTTAACAATATTCTATAAAATATTTATCGTAAGAATTAAGTCCACATGGGACAAAAAAACTAAAAAAGAAATTGAAGAATTGAGAAAAGACTTAATGAGAAGTAACAATACTTTAAGTAACCTCCAAAACAACTACTTATCACAGATTCAAGTGGTCAATGTAAAAAAGCTAGAGGCTATGGAGCAATTATGGAAAGCTTGTTTACTAGTAAGAGAATCAATACCATCTTCTCTTTATCCAGTCTTATCGATTCTTCCAGAAGAATATGTAAATATGGAGTACCTTAACACTCCAAACCCAAAGGGGCTCGAAATAGGTAAAGAAATAAAGAAACTAGACATTCGAATAATCGCACCTATAATAGATATTAATAAGCCTATCGAAAAACTTCGCCCCTTCATACCAATGGATTTGTATGCTCTTCATAAAACACATACGTCAATAGTTACTGGTGCAGTTTTCAACGCGATTACTAAATTCGAAAAGGGAAACATTACACATTGGAAGAATGAAGAGTCAATTAAGAAATTATTATGTGAGACATTAACTGATAGGGAGATAAACCATATTTATAGCTTGACATATCAATCATTTCAGTCTCTTATGGAACTCATGGAACTTAAAATCATAGAGTGTATTAATAAAAATATTACCGGTGAAGGGACAACTGTTGATTCTATTGAACAGTTAAAAAGGATGGAATCAATTATAAGCTTTAACAAAGAAACTAAGAAAGCTTAGTCTTCTGCTCCCTACCAACTCGTCTTAATTTTTTGATTAAAGAAAGGTTGTGGATTTTCGATACCATAACTAGAGAATTGTATATAACAACTAAAAAACTGAGCAAGAACAAGAACTTTCGATCGAGGTTTAAACCTCTGTTGAGTCCTAATAACAAACGGATCCTGAAACGAGTTCAGGACGACTGTCCAAAAAAGCTTATTCGGAGAGTCATGCCGAACTGATTTCAGTATCCCTCAAATCACCTCTACGAAACTTTATGCAATTTACTGTGAGGGCATAAGCTCATTTAGCAAGTCATTCCGTAGGAATCTTTTCACGTTATTTAAGTCAATCACTTCTGTGTTTCTAAAGTCAAGATTTAGCACAAGTCCCCCACCTACCGCCCCCGAGGGCGGACATCCGTGCGAGTTTTAGAGTTCTGATGTCTTCATTAGTAGCAAACGGACTCTGAAACGAGTTCAGAGTGACTGTCAAATAAAGCTTATTCAGAACGTCATGCCGCCCGCATAACTTCGGGGTGTTTCGGTGTACCTCAAATTAGCTCTGCGTCACTTAGCGTTCTTTGCGGTTAAACATAACCCGTTTTGCAAGTCATTCCGTAGGTTCCGAGGCTTCGGAATTTCACGACTCACAAGCCTTTGTGTTTCTGAAAAAGACCTTTACAAGGTGACTGTTCTGGGCAATGGCTCACACAACGAGAGGCATATGTAATTTATAGTTTATAACAACTTCCTCAAGGCCAATATTATTTGTGTACTGACTATAAGGACTTTTTAATAAATTACGTGGAATATGCGTGCCATAAACTTGCTAGCACTTAGCGTTGCTCCCTAACCCCAACCCTATGAAATCACTTTTCACCAGCCTCCTGATTGTCTTATTGATGATTTCATGTGCTTCGCCAAAGCAAGAGGATGAGTTATTTGTTGTCAATCAACCAGCAGAGTTTGAAAGTCAGGAAGCCATTTGGTTGATATGGCCAGCCACCGATCATAAAGAAGGGGAATCTGTTGAAAAAGTCACGCTTTCAATTATTGAAGCGCTTATTGGAGATGTAAACATTGTGGTGACTTGTAAGGACAAAACACTTCTGAACCATGCCAGTGAAGTATTAAAAAACCATTTTGGATCGCTGAAAAACATCACTCTTTTAGAAATTCCTTCGTTTGAAATTTGGGCAAGAGACATGGGGCCAATCTTCGTAGAAACGAACCAAAACACCATGGCCATTGCCGACTTTAACTTCAATGCTTGGGGTTATTCGGACACTTTAGACCTTGATACCAAAGCCGAAGAGATGTATGATGTAAGGGTCGCTGAGCACTTTAATTTACCCGTCATTTCCAGCGCAATGATTAGTGAAGGCGGAAATAGAGAAGTGAATGGAAAAGGGACAATGATCACCACAGCCTCAGTGGAAGAAGGTAGAAACCCAGGCATGACCAAGCAGGAAATGGAAGCTGAATACAAAAGGCTTTTGGGCGTTAAAAAAATCATCTGGCTTAATCAAGGTTTGGTGGAAGACAATCACACATTCCTTGGGCCCGTCACCACCTCGGACGGCACAAAGGCTTATACCGTAGTGACTACCAATGGTCATATCGATGAATTCGCCCGTTTTGTAAATGACTCCACCATTCTTTTGGCAGAAATAGACAGCGCTGAATTTGACGATCCAATTGCTTTTGAAAACCACAAACGCATTGAGGAGAATTACCAGATACTGTCTTCTGCCACTGACCAAGACGGCAAAGCATTTACTATTGTACGCCTGCCGCTTCCGGGTACTATTTTCTCGACCATGAGCCCTGGAGATTATGTGTATGAATACATCAAAACACTCGATTATCAAGATGGAAGTACTTTTCCTGAAGGGGAAACCGTAAAAGTGATGGCTGCACTCAGTTACCTCAATTTCATTATTACCGACAAGGTAATTGTGGGTCAATCTTGCTGGAGAGCAGGAATGCCTGAGGAATTGAAGTTAAAAGATGAAAAGGCTGCCCAAGTCTTGCAGTCTGTTTTCCCTAACCGAAAAGTAGTGATGATCGATGCCCTTGCTGTCAATTTGGGCGGTGGTGGAATTCATTGTATTAGTATGAATCAGCCTGCGTTTATGAATGATTAGGGTTAAGGGTTGTAAGAATTGATGAGGTATAACATAGCAATGGTTTACAAAACTATATCGGTAGCTGCTGCCTGTTTTCATGTGAGATTGCTTCTGAATTCTTGCCTAGCGGCTTCCAATTCATCGCAATGACAGTGACCGAGGCTCACCACAAAACCCAAACATTTATACCTCAAAGGCCTGCTCCACCGTCATTGCGAACCTGAGAATGTATAATGAAGTGAATGAGCCTACGTGAAGCAATCTCACTGATTACTTAACCGCAATCTCGTACAGACGCTCTTCAAGCTCAACCTCAGAGTGACGGTAAGTTGTGCGCCTCTGCGTTACTTAGCGTTCTTTGCGGTTTAATAAAAGTCGTTAATATCCCCAAGGTGCGCTTGGGGTACTCACCTCTTTGGTAAGGTCAAATTTCACTGAGAACAGGCGATCACTTCCAATTCTTTTTAGGTTGTAGGTAAAGCTTTTGTCATCTACTGTCACCCACCAAACATTGTTAGAGGCATAAGGTATTAGGTCTGAAGTTTCTTGATCTGCAGGGAAAAACTGAATATTGGCCAAGCCTGTATTGGAGCTTAAGCCACCATATTGTGTGACTTTATCTTCAGTACCATCTTCATGTCTATGGTCGTGTTTTAAACGAATGAGCTTATCTTCTGTCATTGTAAAAACCCAAGTACGAGACTTATCTTCACCCACAAAAAATGGAATTCTGATTGTGTTTTCTTCGCAAGAACGAACATGCATCACGAGTTTCTCTCCCATAAAACCATCTCCCTCTACTCCTCCGGCCGTGATTTCTCCTTCATAAGACTTTCCACAATGCGTTTGTAATGTATTCCAAAACTTTACCGAACCGGGAAGATCTTGCGCCATCATCTGGATAGGAAACAAGATTAAAATCAACAACTTTTTCATGCAATACAGTTTATATATTAAACAATGATATGGGTATTATTTGAATTTAGGGCATGTGTTCTTTTTAAATAAGTCATGAGAGCATTGTGTGTCTTATGAAATCTGGAGTCATTCCGTAGGTTTCGAGGCTGTGGAATTTCACGCTTCAACAGTCAATCACTTCTGTGTTTCTGAAAAGGATCCTTACAGGATGACTCTACTGGACGATAGTTCACACAACGAGTAGCTTATGTGTCTTATGGCTTGGAACAAATCTGCCACTACTGTCGTAGGTTCGGAGAACCTACGACAATTATACCCTAGGACTCTGTTCTATAAATTCAACTCTACGCTACTTAGCGTTCTTTGCGGTTTAATAACGGTTACTAAATCCCATCCAAAGCCTGATTCAAATCATCAATGAGGTCTTGAGCGTTTTCGAGGCCTACGGAAATGCGCATATCGCCCAAAGAGATCCCAAGGGCATCAAATTGATCGGGGCTTAGTTCTTTTAAATAACTGATGGCAGGCGCATAAATCAAGCTCTCATGTCCGCCCCAGCTTACCCCTATCTGAAACAGCTGAAGTGAATTCACGAACTTTTTAATGCTCGGCAGATTGGTAGTTTTCAACTGAAAGCCCATTAATCCTGTAAAACCCGTCATTTGCTGATGCGCCAATTCCTTCTGATCGAAATGATCGAGCCCAGGATACCGCACCAATTCTATTTTTGGATGCTGATCCAAGAATTTCGCTACCACTTTTGCGTTGGTTTGGTGCTGCTTTACTCTAACTGTGAACGTGCGTAAACTGCGCAAAA
Source organism: uncultured Roseivirga sp. (assembly GCF_963973945.1). Classification (GTDB taxonomy): domain Bacteria; phylum Bacteroidota; class Bacteroidia; order Cytophagales; family Cyclobacteriaceae; genus Roseivirga. The sequence continues at coordinate 13,219 of NZ_CAXBBV010000004.1, read as the reverse complement.
GCAACCATGCTTCGAAAGGCGCCATTTTAGCCCCAATCCATTCGTATTCTCGCAGTGAAATGGAATCAATCAACTTGGCCTTGCCTATTAATACACCAGCCACCACATCGCTATGACCGCCAATGTATTTAGAGCAAGAGTGCATTTCCAGGTCGACACCCATGGCCAGAGGTTTCTGGAACAATGGCGTGGCCCAAGTATTGTCGATAATGGTTTTAATACCTTTGGACTTGGCCAATGCTGTGACTCCTGAAATATTCTGCAATGAAAAAACTGCAGAAGAAGGGCTTTCTAGAAAAATGAGACTGGTATTGCTTTGAATTGCGTTTTCAAACTCAGCCACTTCCTTGCCTTCAACAAAAGTGATTTCAAGATTAAACTTGGGTTTCAGATAAGCCGTGAGGAAGTTATTGGCTGGACCGTATAAATTCTTCACCGCCACCACATGATCTCCAGCCTTGATGCAGTGCATTACCGCAGCAGAAATGGCACCCATTCCCGAAGGAAACAGTTGCGCCTTCTCCCCTCCTGCCAATGCGGCCAGTTTCTCCTCCACCATTTTCACCGTTGGGTTTTTACCCCGCGTATAGATAAAACTGTCCAATCGATGATCGAAGGCATGATCGATATCGTCCCAGCTTTCGAAAGTAAAAAGTGAGTTTTGAAAAATTGGAGGCACAACAGCTCCATTGGGATGCCTTTCCGTATCGTGTGCCAATAATGTTTCGGGTTGAATGGGTTGTTTATTTTTCATCTGATTTCGCTTCTTTCACTTCGTTATAAAAGCATCCTTTTCCTGTAATGGCGAGCAATGGTGCTATGATTAAATTGATTAGTGTAATGAGTTGCCAATGCCAATAATCGCCCACAGCCACACCTAAGGTAGCGGCTAAAAACACGCCCGTGGTCGTCCAAGGAATAATATTTTCGATCATAGTGCCGTAATCTTCAATCGAACGTGAAAGCACTTTTCTTGGGATTTTGTACTGATCGTATTTCTTGCCAAAAGCATCGCCAATAATAAAGCTGGTCGCGCTTTGGTTGGAGGTGGTCGCGTTCGTAAAACCAGCCGCAAATAAGGACGAAATAATCACCGAAGACCTTGTTTTAGCAAAGGAGAAAATACGGTTGACCAGTCGTGGCATGGCATCAATCATATCGATAGAGCCCACATAAGTAAAAATTACAAAAGAGAGCATAATGGCAAAACTCAATTCATACAGTCCGCCACGAGTAAAGAGCGTCACAATATTTTCGGGCACTGTGGTCATCCAAGTCGCCATCGAAGTATCAAAACCCTTGTTGAGTGTATTGATCACATCGTCCATGGTATATTGTTGGAAGATAAGTGCCAGAATTGCGGCCACCATAGAAGAAGCCAATAGCGTGGGCAAAGTGCCCTTTTTGGTGATAGAACCGTAAAGCACAATCAACGGAGGAATAAACAAGAACACATTAAAATTGAACATGGATTCAATCGCAGTAAGCGTTGTTGTAATTTGCTCTGTATCTATTTGACCATCACCCACAGGCTTCACAAAACCCATAACAAAGTAGATGATGGCGGCAATAAGTGCTGAGGGCAGTGTGGTGTACATCATAGATCGGATGTGATCGTACAAATCCGTTTCTGCTGCCATGGCCGCCAAATTAGTGGTATCGGAAAGCGGAGAGATTTTATCACCAAAATAAGCACCCCCTACTATCGCGCCAGCCGTAATGGCTAAATCGGCATTGACAGCGCCTGCCATTCCAATTAGTACCACACCAATTGTACCCACCGAGCCCCAAGAGGTTCCCGTAAGGGTGGAGAAAATAATAGGAATTAGAAAGGACAGCACATAGATGTAATCGGTATTGATCATTTTAATGCCGTAATAAATCAGCATTGGAATAGTGCCGCTAATTATCCAAGAACCTATAATCACTCCAATGGCAAAAAGGATCAGGATGGCGGGTAAGCCTTTGGCCAATTTCTTGACAATGGCCTTGAGAATATCGTCCCAAGCAAAACCCATAATAAGCAATTGGGAAATCGAAAACACCGAAGCCAATAGAAAAACAATTTCAAGTGGAAAAGCTTCTTGATTTAGGAATTGTGGCCGAAGAATCAAGCCATAGCCAATCATGATGGATAGAAAGGCAACAGGCAATACGGCATGATAAAATTTTACTTCAACTTTTTTAACTTCCTTCATTTTTAAAAAATATGCATAAGATAAGGAGGCTCATTTGATGCACAATGATCAATACATAGAAATCCTCTTACTACTTTTGAGCAAGTTGTAGAATCCGCTTTAATTCCCTCACCATTTCTATACTGGTGGTGTTCTCATTTTTCGGAATGGCCGCACTGTGATATTCCGTAGCGCCAGTCTCAAATAAGCGTTCCAAATTGTTAGGCCTTACGCCCCCACCCGGCATAATAATCATTTCGCCTTCGGCTTCTTCAATCAACTCGCCTATGGTGTCTAAACCTTCCAAAGCCGTTGGGGCGGTGCCCGAAGTAAGTATACGCTGAACCCCGATTTCCTTCAATGTTTCCAGTGCTTCGTATGGATTGGGCACTTGGTCGAAAGCCTTGTGGAAAGTAACGTCTAGAAAACTGGCGCATTCCAGCAGTTCTGCCGTTTGATATTCGTTAATGGTTCTGTCTTCATTAAGGCAACCAATCACCACGCCATCGCAGCGCATTTCGGCACAATGGCAAATATCTTCTTTCATGAGTTCCATTTCCATTTTGGAATACACAAAATTACCCGCTCGTGGCCGGATCAACACATACACAGGAATCTGAAGTAGTTCTCTAGTCAGTTTAATCAAACCGTGGCTGGGCGTGAGTCCATCGGCTTCAAGGTGCGAACAGAGTTCGATTCTATCGGCTCCACCGTTTTGGGCGTTGAGGGCAGATTCTATGGAGTTGGCACAAATTTCAAGTAGCATAGGGCAAATATGGAAATAGCTTTGGCAATAAACCCGCTGATGAAACAATTTTCTTAATCACCCTTTTATATTTGTGCTTAGGATAGAAAAATCAAACATAGGTTATGAAAAATATATCAGTAATTGGTTCGGGTACAATGGGCAACGGAATCGCTCATGTTTATGCGCAAAGCGGCTTTGCTGTAAATTTGGTAGATATCTCTGCTGACGCTTTGGCGAAAGCCGTAAAGACCATTGAAAAGAATTTAGATCGAATGGTGGCCAAAGAAAGAATTGACGAAGCCACTAAAAATTCGACTTTAGCAAATATTACTACCCACACCGACCTTAAAACTGGCGTAGCCAATGCCGATTTGGTGATTGAAGCGGCTACCGAAAACGTAGACATCAAACTTAAAATCTTCCGTGATTTAGATGCCTTCACCAAGCCTGAATGTATTTTGGCTTCCAACACCTCTTCTATTCCAATTACTAAAATTGGTGCCGCCACCAACCGACCTGACAAGGTGATTGGGATGCACTTTATGAACCCTGTTCCGGTCATGAAACTGATAGAGGTGATCAACGGCTATGCGACTTCGGCTGAAGTAACGGCTTTGGTGATGGAAACTTCAAAGAAATTGGGCAAAGTACCTGTAGAAGTAAATGATTACCCTGGCTTTGTGGCCAACCGTATTTTGATGCCAATGATCAATGAAGCCATCATTTCTTTGTTTGAAGGCGTGGCGGGTGTTGAAGAAATTGACACGGTAATGAAACTAGGCATGGCGCATCCGATGGGGCCATTGCAACTGGCTGACTTTATTGGGCTAGACGTTTGCCTTTCTATTATGAATGTGCTTTACGAAGGCTTCGGGAACCCGAAATACGCACCTTGTCCGCTATTGGTGAACATGGTCACCGCTGGTTATTTAGGCGTGAAATCTGGCGAAGGTTTCTATTCTTGGAACCACGGCACCAAAGACTTGATTGTTTCAAAGCAGTTTAAGAGATAAGGAAATCACTTTCCAAATTAGAAATTAAGAGTGTCTGAAAAGGCACTCTTTTTTTGTTTTAATAGTGCTGGTTGCCTCTAGGCAGGCAAGCACCAGTTACCGCAGTGGGCTAGTGAACGCTAGGGTCAACCCAAAAACCGATTCAAAGAACAAAGGATTAGAAATTAGCGGCTAATGCTATAAAATTTCATCCTCCCCTTTTCCTCAATTAAATCAGACCCTTAGTGATTTTGGGTCTTGGTGAGTATTCCAAAAAGTGATTAAATCAATTCTATTGGCTGACTTTGACACTCTATAAAACAAAGTAATGTGCTTATTTATAACGCATTTATAAACCTGATCAGACTTTCTATAGACAGGGTACAACTTAGGGTTTTGTCGAATTGAATTTACTACTTCATCAATTCGATCAAGGAAATTATTGATGGTTAATACATCCCATTCTTTGCTCAAATAGTCAAGGTTTTCGTTCAAGGTGAACTTGGCTTCAGTTGTCCATTTAACAACGAAATTCATGAGCCATACTTGGCCCTCATATCGGACATTACATTCTCGTGGTCATGGACTTCATTGGACTTGGATTGTTCAACCCCTTTATCAATAGAGTTTTCCAATAATTCGTCCCTCTCCTCCAGTGCACTTTGTAGAAAAGCATTTACACGAGAAACAATAGTAGCATCCTGCAATTGTATCAGTCGCTCTATTAAATGAAGTTTCTCTGTTTTAATATCCATAGTACAAAGTAACGAATTATAGCAATAAAATTATAACCCTTACTTAGTAGGTAAATGGTTGTTGCTTTATTCCCCAAGCTTTGAATCAATCCAAGACCGAACTGAAGAATAAAGCGCTGGAGATTAGAGGGTGAACTAGAGTTTTTCGAAACAGACCTGACAGGTTCTTGAAACCTGTCAGGTTTTAAAGAGATTTCTTAATTCTATAAAACCTCACTCTTCCCTTTTCCTCAATTAAATCGAGATACCATTGCCTTTCGGAAACTGCATTTTTAAAGGCGGTAAAATTGGCGGTGTCATTATACTCTTCATTGAAGTAAGCTTCATTGAGCAGAACATAATCACCAATTTCGATTTGAGAAAAATCCATTTCTGAGAACCAGAAATACTTATCCTCTACTTTGTTGAAATTGTAGAAGTAAGGATAACCATAAGAATTGAGTCCATCAGTAATGACGGTTTGGGCTGCTTTATCTTCCACCAAATACTGCTGTACAATGCTTTGCTCTGCTTTAAAGCCTCTGTTGCCCGATTTGTAAATGGTGTAAGCGGGAATCATTAAAAAGCCAAACACAGCTGCAATCAGTATGGCTTTGTTTTTCAATAATTCGAACCACTTATGCTGAGGCCAAAAAGTAACGGCTGTCATAATAAAAGCAGGAATGAAAAAAGCGATATGTCGTGTTTCTAACGGTAGCGGACTGTAATACCGCCAGTTAGTGGAAAAGAACCAATAGCTCAGCATTAAGATCAGGCTGGCAATGGGCCAAAATTTATCCGCTTGTTTTAGGCTGAAATCCTTTCGCTTTAAGCCAATCATGGCAGGCAAAGCCAATAGCAGCGGAATAAAATAACCGCCCTTGGTGAAGGTAATTAACGGCAAATAAGTCAGGCGCTTCCAAAGTAGAGATTCCTTATCGAAAAAGGTTTTTACGGTGGCCACATGGTTGTTGGCAATATTTTCGAACCGATACATAAAGCTGCCTTTGGTTTCTAAATACCAAAAACCGTGGAGCAGAAAATAGAAAACACCTAAACTGATGAAGATGCGCCAAAAGCCTTTATTCCTTCTATTAATTCTATCAGTAATAAAGAGATAGGCCAGCAGCGGCAACAATAGAAATACCGTGGTTTTGATCAAAAATGCACCCAATAAGGCTGTGGCCGTAATAAACCCTGTCAACCGATAATCCGCTTCATTTTTCAGCACTAAATAATAGCCCACCAGAAATATAAAAATACAGAGTGTTAATGGCAGTTCTGGAAAAAGGTGAATGGCGAAATTGATCATGTGGTAATCACAGAGAATGAGCATTCCGCCCAAAAGCCCAATCCAGTAATTCACCCTATTCGCCAAAAAGAAAAAGAGGTTGATCAGCCCCAAACCGCAAAGCAGAGGAAAAATTACCATGCTGTATTCGTTAATCCCAAAGAGGTCAATAAACCAAGCGGTGGGGTAAATAAGGACTAACCTACTTGTAAAATGATTGGTGGTTACTTCAAAAGTGCCTTGATTGATTTCATTGGCAAAATTGAGGTAAGTGTAGTCATCCCAAAACGAAAGGCCTTCGTTGGCGAAGCACCAAACGGCTATAAAAAGCAGGTTGATGGCCAACTGAATCCAGCGGTATTGTTGGGGTGAAAAAATTCTCTCTGCCTTCATTCGCAACGAATATAATTGAAATCAAGGCATCTATTCCTATTTTAGTGACCAAACCCGCTTATGCACTTATTCTATCAACCCGATATTCCCGCAGGCACTTTGCATTTAGATGACGAAGAGTCGAGGCATGCCGTTAAAGTTATGCGCTTAAAATCAGGCGATAGCATTCAACTTACCGATGGCAAAGGCAGCTTTTATACCGCCAACATTACAGAGGCCAACCATAAAAAATGCGCTTTCGAAATCATAAGCAAAGAAGAGGTCAACCCACATTCCACTTTCAGGCATTTGGCCATTGCACCTACCAAAAACCTGGACCGCACCGAGTGGTTCGTGGAAAAAGCAGTGGAGTTGGGTGTAGACCGAATCTCATTCCTCTTGGGCGATCATTCCGAAAGGAAAGTATTGAAGCTGGATAGAATTATAAAAAAAGCCATTGGTGCCATGAAGCAATCGGGACAGGCTTTTATGCCTCAACTCGATGAACTGACTTCCATCAAAAACTTCATCAAAGAGGTTCAAGCCGACTATAAGTTTATCGCTTATGTGGATTTTGAAAACGAAGCTTTATTGAAAGACAAGCTGGTCGGTTCGACTTCAAACTTAGTGATGATTGGCCCTGAAGGAGATTTTAGCGAACGCGAAGTGGAAATGGCCTTGGCCGCGGGTTTTATAAAAGTAAGCCTAGGCGCCAATCGTTTGCGTACCGAAACGGCTGGTATGGCTGCAGTGCATTTGATGAATTTGGTTTAAAACACCTTATTCAAAATAGCATCTCGACCAACAAAATTGTAAATCGTCAATCTTAATTCTAAATTCACCCATGGCTTTAAATTACATCTGGGTTGCCTTTTTCCTAATCGCCTTTGTGGTCGCGCTCATCAAACTGATCTTCTTTGGTGATACCGAAGTTTTTCCGGCCATGATCCAAAGTACTTTCGACATGGCGAAAACAGGTTTTGAGCTTTCATTGGCCTTAACTGGAGTTTTAACTTTGTGGATGGGCATAATGCGCGTGGGTGAAAAAGGTGGAGTTGTAGCCATTATTGCCCGATTTATCAGTCCGCTGTTCACCAAAATCTTCCCGGACATCCCAAAGGACCATCCTGTTTTTGGCCCCATGGTCATGAATTTCTCGATGAACTTTTTAGGGCTCGATAATGCCGCCACTCCCCTAGGTTTAAAGGCCATGAGTGGTTTGCAAGAACTCAATACCAATAAAGACACTGCCTCCAATGCCCAGATTATGTTCTTGGTATTGAACACTTCGGGCTTAACACTAATCCCTGTTTCCATTATGGCATATAGGGCCACGGAAGGTGCAGCCAACCCAGCAGATATCTTCATCCCTATTTTATTGGCTACCTTCTTTTCTACTTTGGCAGGATTGGTTACGGTTGCACTTTACCAAAGGATTAATCTGCTGAACAAAACCATTCTGCTTTATTTAGGCTCGCTTACCGCCTTTATCGTTTTAGCGATTTATTACTTCCAAAGTATTCCGCAAGAGCAAGTTCAGGTCATTTCTTCGGTGGCCAGTAGTCTTATTTTATTTACGGTGATCGCCTCTTTTATTGGGCTCGCACTCAAAAATAAGATCAATGTTTACGAGGCATTTATTGAAGGCGCGAAAGACGGTTTCAATGTAGCCATTAAGATCATCCCTTATTTAGTGGCCATTTTGGTGGCCATTGGTGTTTTCCGACAATCGGGCACTTTAGATATTCTTGTAAATGGGCTTCGCGAAGTGTTTGCCCTTACTGGCATGAATACCGATTTTGCGGATGCCCTCCCAACCGCCTTAATGAAACCGCTAAGTGGTGGCGGTGCCAGAGGAATGATGGTAGAATCAATGCGCACCTTTGGAGCCGATTCATTTGTAGGCCGCCTATCAAGTGTCTTCCAAGGTTCTACCGAAACCACCTTCTATGTACTGGCCGTGTACTTCGGTTCGGTGAATATTAAAAACTCTAGGTATGCGGTTACCGCTGGCTTAATAGCCGACCTTGTGGGGGTAATTGCCGCTGTATTTATCGCTTATCTGTTTTTCTATTAAGGCTGGCACGAACTTAACTAAGAATTGAAAGGCACCGAGAGGTGCTTTTTTTTTGGTTTTTAACGCTCTGGCTATGATGAGTATGCGTTCCAGTTGCTAGATGCATTGCAGTTTGCAGTTTGCAATATCTTATCAAAAGGCTCAGTTGCATATTCATTTTTAGCATTTGTTATGCATCTTTATTTATATGAATTTAAGAGGTTGTTTGAACCTAGAATCTCCTGCAACTTTACTTAGACTCCTTGTAGAAAAGTTAATAATTACATCCAAAGCCTTGTTGATATGAACATCCGTAGTGGTGTCTTTAAGAGTCTTAGCGATATCTCTAATTCGTTGATCTGGCAGTGTTCTATTAAGATCAATTGTAAATTCTGAATCAGAGAACAACTTCAAGAAATCGGTTGTTTCTTGGACCTTAAACATTTTAATGAATTTTACATAATAAGGAAGTGCTCTTTCATCCACTCCTTGCTTATATCCAAGCCCATTTCCTGCATAGCAAACGCATATGACCTTTACAAACATTTTACGAGCAGCGGTGGGAATTCCTCGATTCGATAATGAATTATCTATTGATTTGGCATGCGAATATTCGTTATAAAAGTTGTTTCCGGAAAAATGAACACTCTTAAGATTTTCTAATTTATCCAGTAATTCTGCTGCTAGACTATCTTCATCTTTGTAGCCTAGTCCATCGACAACTTCTAGGAACTTTTGTGTTGAGTCTTTCCTTTGAACATCCCCGTTTACGCGGTAAAGTCCAAACTTGGCTCCAACCTTGTATTTAGCTGCTTCAGAAGCTGCGTTCCAAATATATGGAGCGAGCCCTTCAATATTATCCGAAACCTTTTGTTCAATGTCTGGAGCACAGAAATTACCAAATAGTGTGAGGAGTAAGTCATCAATTCGTTCTTGAGGTTGTTTGGCGATATCTCTACCAATATGTTGGTAATCATCAGCAGGAATTTCATTTTTACGAACATTATCCAAAAACCTTTTGATGTTCACTACTGAGATATCAGGTTCAGCAGTTATTGCATATTTCAGACAGTTTTCAAGGAAACTTAACATATCCATTCCTGACAAATCATTGTCGTTGGGATGTGCAGAACTTGCATGATTTCGGAAATAATTTACATGCTCAAGACGCTTAAAGTTGACATCATTAATTAGTCCAATCCTTCTACATATATCAAGTAAGTCATAATCGGAGATTGCTTCCATATCCTCCTCACCACTCAGCTTTTTATATCTTGAAGCGAGTTCACCAGCAACATTGAAGAAGTAGTCTAAATCGAATTTTATTATCAGCTGTCTCAGAGACTTAACTGTTTCATCCCATAAGAAGGCGAGAGCTCCGTCAAAAAGTCCCACTGTTATCGCAACTGTAAGTTTCGATAAGTAAAATGCTTTTTGCCTTTGGTCATACGGTAATACTTCCAACGCACTCTCTAAGGAAAATATCACTTTTCTTCGTTCTTCGATTGGCATAAGAACGTTCTCTGTGGGCAATCCTATGTGCGTTAATAAGTTACTCAACGGCTCATTAAATGCTGCTATTGATGTCTCAACCTGCTGCGGTGAGCTGCCAGAGGGTATGAGTTCAATTTTGTTGTTTTCTGGTGATTCTTCCATGAGTAAGAGTATGAAGTACAACGGTTAGTATATGAAAAGTAGGCGATTTCGAAGCACGAAACTTTAGGTTAACTACAAAGTTTAATAAGAGGTAAGTTCCTTGATTTCACTACTGTTTCGCCTATTTTTTATATACATTGTTATGGGCTGGCTTTATTTATTTATTTCCTTTCGTTTTTCTTTAACTTCTTTATTAATCTCATCGAATCTACGAATTTCTTCATTTAGATTCTCCAAACTTGGTTTTTTGAAAGAGTATTTATCGCTATGAGAATGTCCTTCCATATATCTACAGCACTGATAGAAACTGTCAAGAACTTTCTCTCTTAACTCGTCATTAAAAATAACAGCACCTAAACTATCTACACTTACTCTTTCTTCAAATCTTTGGACAACACCATTGAATAGCCCAAAAACAACAAGAGTCTCGTAACTCGTTCTTAATGCCGCAAAACCATTTTTTATTTTATCCTCTCTAATTTCAGGTGGAGATTTCTTCGCTTCAGTGTAGTATTCTTGAGCTTTACCTGATGTTTTGTATCCTTTTTCAAATGAAGGAGTGTTATTTAACCAAATTGTACCTGGTTGATTGCCGTCTACGTTTTCAATCCAATGACATTGGTTGACAATGTTTAAATCCTTACAATGGCCGATTAAGGATGAAACGAACACCAAATCGTGTGTGAAAACGACAACTTGTTTTTGTGAAGATTCAATTACAAGTCGTTCTGCAATTTCACTTTTTCTTTTTTCATCCAATGAAGTAACAGGGTCGTCAAAAACTATCCCTTTGTTTATTTCCGATAACTGCATTTCTGCAAGAAAATCTGCAATTGCAATTACCTTTTGCTCTCCCTCACTTAAAACAGCATTTGGGTTTGTTCCTTTTAATTTAAGCTGCCTGTATGATTTACCTGCCGAACCTGTATGATTGATGTCAATCCCGAAATTTCCATTGAGTTTTTGACATTCTTCATTAAAAACATCAATGTATTTTTGATTGAAGTACTTGTCAGATAAAGCTTTTTCAGTGTCTGTAATTTTACGTTTTGCAAAGTTGGCTTTCGCTGCTTTTTTAAGCCAAACCTGATTATTGACGTAAGTTTCAAACTTTGAAAAATGGGTATTGAATTTCTCTTTGTGTTCCAAAAGCGTTTTTGCTTTCAGCAAATTAGCCAACTGCTTTGCCTGTTCATCTTCCTTAATAACCTTGATGGATTCGTCAATAGCCGTTTCAATATTGGTGTGTTGTACTGTACTGATTTTTATTTCCTCTATTTCGTTTGCTGTTTTGTTTTGAATGTCGGAAATAATGTTTTGAGCAAGCGTTTTCTGTTCCGAAAGTTTTTTCTTTAACACCTCTAACTCATATGGATATTTTTCGGTCAGCCAAACTGTAAGAGTGTTGTCTTTCGGAAACAAGTCAAAGTTTAGTTTCTCAAATGCTTGTTTTACTTTTTCAAGTGCTTCTTGTGCTTTCTTTGCGTTTTCTTCTGCTACACTCTTAATGAATTGCCAATAATTGATAATCAGATTTTCGGCTTCTCCTGAAAGTGATTGCTGACAAAGTATGCAGTTGTCTCCATTTTCGGGATAACCTACATTTTCTGTTTTCTGTTTTTTAGCAAACGCTTCGGCAGCTACAATAAAATTTTTCCATTCTTCTGTTCCTATTCCTTCAATTTTATCGGTTTTAAAGTTTTCAATTCCTTCGGCTTTTGCTGATGCCGTTTTTGTGATGCAGTCTGTAATTGCATCTTTGATTTTTGTTAGATAGTCTCGTTCAAAATATTTATTTAGGATTTCAATTGAAGTTTTGTTTTCGCCTAATTGTTTTTTAATTGCTTCAAGGTTCTTTAATTCTTTCTCTTTTCCTTTTGAAGCTAAAAAAAGCTCATCATATTCTTTCTGAATTTTCTTTTTTTCAACTTTATCTTCATCAGAAAAAGGAGTGTGCTTTTTCAGGTCGTCAATGTTAGTTTGAGCATTTAGGTTCTGAACAATGGTTTTAATTTCTGATTCCCCATCAAATAAAGCAGAAAGATCATCTGCTGTGTTTCCTGAATTTTTGGTAGCAATGTCAGAATTTAGTTTTTGTTCAACTCGAATGACTGCATTTGTGTATTCGGCAAAGAAACATAGCCCTGCTGGACGGAATTCAAATTCATTCCTATCTGAAAGTTGTTTGAATACACCTTTTCCGTCAAAAATCGCAAACTGTTCAAACTCTGCATTGTCCTTCTGCGAGTATAATAAAGGAATATCCGTTTTGTTGGATTTAAAGGTAAATTTTGCATCTACTATTTTATGTCCACTTTCAAGGTGAACATTTGGTAAAATATCTTCTTCTACTTTAGAGTAGAAAGCCTTTTTTAACAACCTTACATAGCCTGACTTGCCTGAACCATTAGCACCATAAATAATCGTAAGGTTTGAACTAAAATCAATAGTTTGATTTTCGCTTAAGGCATTTACGCCTTCAACATTTTCAAGTTTGGTTAAAAGCAAATCAGACTTGTGATTTGCTGTACTTGCTGAATGATAGTTAATCTCAATTTCAGGTTTTTCTGTTTCCTCTTTGAGTTTCAGTTCTTCGAGCAAAAAAGAATATGAAGTATCAATATCGTTATCTGAAATAGCATTTCCCGATAAAATATTTTCAGCAAGATATTTTGCCCAATAGGGAAGTCCGTTAGCGAATTTCTTCACTTCCGTTTCAAGTGTCTCCATTTGCTGTTCTGCTTCGACTATTTTGTTTAACTCTTCAGATTCCATATTAAGATTAGGTTGCTGTTTTTACCTTGCCTATAACGTTCTATAACGCGCACTTTAGTGCTCGATATATTTCAAATAATTAGCAAAAAGTTCACGTTAGCTACGGAAATAGCTATGCTATACGCACCTTTTAACAAGTGCTATTTTAGTGAAATTAATTGATTAAACAGTAATATCCATTGGGCTTATAATCTTTACCCCTTCTCTTCTTCTGTAATTATTAAACTACAAAATATTATTCTGTCCTCCTTTCTACATCCAAACATAGGATGACGAAGTATTTGGTCTTTGCGGTCTTTACGGTTAGGTCATCATTGAGATTGCTTCACGTAATCAGCTCTACTTCGAAAAACTTTGGCAGGTTCGCAATGAACTGTGTTAAAAGTCAATGTTAATTTCTGTTTAGAACAAAATTATA
>NZ_CAXBBV010000003.1:0-431708 GCF_963973945.1 uncultured Roseivirga sp. | reverse complement strand
AGTTATCAGTTATCAGTTATCAGTTATCAGTTATCAGTTATCAGTTATCAGTTAAAGCGAACTTTTCTCAGGAAATTGAGTTCCCTCCCCGAAGTTTCGGGGCTGTTTTCTGATCAACTTTTTTCCTGTTATACTGACAACTGTTTCTGAACTGCCTCAATAAATTCAGCAGCGGCTCTTTCTGGCCTACCCGTTTTCATAAAGGTTTCGCCAATTAGAAAACCTTGGAAGCCCGCCTTTTTTAACTCAACAATCGTAGCAGGATCGCTAATACCACTTTCTGAAATCTTCACAAATTCGTTCGGGATTTTGTCCACCAACATTTTTGAAGTTTCAATACTGGTTTCGAAAGTCTTAAGGTTACGGTTGTTTACTCCTACCACATCTAAATCTGGTGAGAGGTAGGGATGTAACTCTTCTTCACTGTGAATTTCCATCAGCACTTCTAACTGAAGCGTTTTGGCGAATGCGGCTAATTGTTTTAGTCTCTCAGGCGTTAAACAAGCAGCAATCAGCAGAATAGCATCCGCACCAATCGACTTGGCTTCAATGATTTGGTATTCATCAATGATAAAGTCTTTTCTTAGTACAGGGCAGAAGTTGAATTTTCTAGCCGTAGAAAGGTCCTCGTTTTTCCCTCCGAAAAACTCAGTGTCTGTCAATACAGAAAGTGCCGAAGCACCTGCCTGCATGTAACCAATAGTAGTTCGTTCTACTTTAGCATGCGCATTAATTATTCCCTTTGAAGGCGATTTACGCTTGAATTCAGCTATAACCCCCGATTTATCTTCCCGCAGCAAATACTTTTTTAACGAAACGGTTTTGCTCTCGAAGTATATGCTCTGCTCTAATAACTTAGGCGGAAAAAGCCCTTTTCGTTCGGCTACTTCCTTCTCTTTGTGTGCAATTATTTTTTGTAGTATATCCATGTTGGTCAATAGTCAATAGTCAATAGTCAATAGTCACGATGGACTATGGTCTATCGACTGTCAGCCTTATTTTAATTCTAAAATTCGTTTAAACGCCCTCAATGCCTTCCCCGATTCGAGTGATTCCCGTGCGTGGCCTACTGCATCATCGATGTTATAGCCCTTACCACATTGTAAAGCCATGGCCGAGTTGGCAATCACCACTTCGTTTTGGGCTTTTGTGCCTTCTCCTTTTAAGATCTTCTCGAAAATCTTAGCCGATTCTTCTACCGTTTCGCCACCAAAAATAGCTTCAGGTTGAATTCGAGTAAGTCCTAAATCTTCGGGTTGAACAATTTCTTCCTGCAAGTGCGTGATCTTCTTAAAGCCTCCTGTCAATGAAATTTCGTCATAGCCATCGAGGGCATGTAAAATCACAAACTGCTTATCTGTTTTTTGGTAAAGGTAGCCGTATAATCTGGCCAACTCTAGACTAAACACTCCGACCAATTGTTTTTTGGGAAAGGAAGGATTTACCATTGGCCCCAACATATTGAAGAAGGTTTTTACGCCCAAGTCTCTTCGAATGGGTGCTACGTTTTTCATGGCAGGGTGAAAAAGCGGTGCATGTAAAAAGGCAATTCCGCTTTCATCCAAACTCTTTTTCAGCTTACCAATGTCGTTGGTGAACTCGTAACCGAAATGTGCCATCAGGTTAGAAGAACCAGAAACAGATGACACTCCATTATTTCCGTGTTTGGCTACGTTCTGCCCTGCCCCAGCCACAATAAATGAGCTTAGTGTGGAAATATTAAAGGTGTTCTTTCCGTCTCCGCCTGTTCCGCAAAGGTCAATGGCATCATATTCTGGAATATCTACCGGCACACAAAGTTCCAGCATGGCATCCCGAAAACCTTCGAGTTCTTCTACTGTGATGCTTCGCATTAAGTACACGGTAAGAAATGCCGCCACCTGACTTTGATTATATTTCCCCAATGTGAGGTTCATCAAAATCTCCTTTGCTGTGGTTTTATCCAGCGATTTATATTCTATAAGTTGGTTTAGTATGTCTTTCATCTTCTTTAACTAGTTATTAGTTATTGAGAAATTAGTTATGAGTATTACTATTGGGCCAGTACTCATAACCAATAACTATTTACTCTTTACTGAGCCCCTGCTTTCAGCCAATTCTCAAGCAGCTTATGCCCATACTCCGTCATGATAGATTCTGGGTGGAACTGTACGCCTTTAACATCATACTCTTTATGACTGATGGCCATGATTTCACCGAGTTCATCATAAGCAGTGACTTCAAGTTCATTGACTAAATTCTCCTTACTCACATTCCAGCTGTGGTAATGACAAATTTCATATTCACTTGGAATCCCATTGAATAATCTATCCTCAGGCTTCACCACTTTAATTTTGCTCGACACACCATGCAGCACTTCGGGCATATTATAAAGTGAAGCGCCATAGGCTTCGGCAATGGCTTGATGCCCTAAGCAAACACCCAAAATGCTTTTGGTTGCACCATAACGCTTGATCAGTTCAGGCATAATTCCCGCTTCTTCTGGAATTCCTGGCCCAGGAGAAAGCAAAATCTTATCATAAGCCTCCACTTCGTCTAGTGTAATTTGATCGTTTCGTACCACGGTCATTTCAGCACCATCCGCCAACTCGCGCAGGTAATGCACCAAGTTGTAGGTGAATGAATCGTAGTTATCTAGTATTAGTATCTTCATCGTTCGCTTTGCTCACTTTTAGTTATGAGTAATTAGAAATTAGTTATTAGGGGGAGTTTCATCGGTATCTAATGGCAGTTGCTTTGCCTTTGCGAGATACTTGATATATCCATTCAGTATTTTCTTAACCTCAGTCAATTGAGATTCGAAATCCTTTAAAGTTTGTTCATCGATATACCCTTCATCGAAGGCAACAATTAAATGGTCTAAAGTCTCGGTTAAAGAACCTCTTGCTACTCTACAGAACTGAATATTTTCTTGGTAGTGAAACCTGCCATAACCCTCAGCAATATTAGCCGTAATCGACCTACTCGATCGTTTTATCTGATCAGTTAATTTGAACTTCTCATCAGAAGGGAATTTTTGAGTTAAAGTGGAAATACTCTTTCTCAGCACTCTAGCCTTCTTCCAAACCTCCAAATCCGTAAAACTGTGAATACTCATTTCTCTTAACTTTTAACCAATAACTACTATCTAATATTCTCCGCCATTTCAATGGCCTTTCTCAGTGCTCCTAGCTTATTGTTTACTTCTTGTAGTTCAGAGGCTTTGTCTGATTTAGCGACTACCCCAGCACCTGCTTGGAAATGTAGATTACTGTTTTTACTCAGAAAAGAACGGATCATAATGGCATGGTTAAAGTTGCCATCGAAGCCCATAAAGCCGATAGCGCCACCGTAATAGCCTCGTCTGGTTTTTTCGTATTCGTTGATCAACTGCATGGCACGTACTTTCGGAGCTCCAGAAAGTGTTCCGGCTGGAAATGTGCCCGTTACCATGTCGGTTGAAAGTACATCGGGATTAAGCGTTCCCGTTACCTTCGATACCAAATGAATGACATGCGAGTAGTATTGAATTTCTTTGTAGGTATCCACTTTCACATTCGATCCAGCACGACTCAAGTCGTTGCGGGCTAAGTCTACCAACATAACGTGTTCCGAATTTTCCTTTGGATCATTATGAAGTGCCTTGGCCAATTCCGCATCTGCTTCATCATTCCCAGTACGTTTAAAAGTACCTGCAATGGGGTGGATAGTGGCTTCACCATCTTTAATCACCAATTGTGCTTCGGGCGAAGAACCGAATATTTTGAAGCTACCGTAGTCAAAGTAGAAAAGATAAGGCGAAGGGTTTACCGACCTTAGGGCACGATATACGTTGAACTCATCTCCCTTAAAACCCTTCTGGAATCTTCTTGACAGCACAATCTGGAATACATCTCCTCTGTGGCAATGGTCAATTCCTTTTTGAATGATGTTCAAAAATTCATCATCTGTATAGTTAGAGCTTTCTTCGGCTACCGTTTTGAATTCATAAGATGGATAGTTCCTATTATTCACCAAATTGATAATTGGCTCCAAACCTTTGGGTTCGGTCCCTTCTGGCGAATGTTCAAAAACATAGAGTTCGTTTTTGAAATGATCGATGGCAATTACATAGCGGTATACATGGTAAAGCACATCGGGAATTCCGTATTGATCTTCTTTTTTCTCATTTACAGGAATGTTCTCGAAATACTTCACCGCATCGTAGCCAATGTAACCGAAAAGGCCATTATTGATGAATTTATAAGGATTATCATCCGATTCGAAGCTTTTTGAAAACACACTCAACTCATCTCCTACCTTACTATTCTCTACTTGATATTGCGTTTCCGTTTGGCCGGGCAACTGCTTTGTCAATTGACCATCCTTCAACCTAAAACTGGCCAAAGGCTCGCAACAGATGTAAGAAAAGCTATTGTCATTCCCATGGTAATCAGAGCTTTCCAAAAGAATCGGATTCTCGTATTTATCGCGCAGCTTCAAGTAGATACTCACCGGGGTGACGGTATCTGCCAATAGTTTTTGCGAGGTAGTATTTAATTTAATCTTGTTCATTTTTCGGTTCTTCAATGGCCTAAAACAAAAAAAGCCTGCGTGAAGCAGGCTTTTGAGTATCGTTAAATTACATATAGCATGAGTTCACATCAACTGAGTTCAGTTAAATGCCACCACCATGCGCTATGTAAATTTGTGTTTCTCATTATGCCTCAAATCTAGGAAAGGATTTTTCTAAAGCAAACAGAAAATTAGAATTTTCTGGATTTCATTAACCTGCTGGGATAGAATGTAAGATAATATGCCTGCCAACAAACAATATGAATAACATTAAACACATTGAAAAAAATCAAATAAAAAAAATTGCTTAACCATATGAATTTACTAGTTTCGTATTACGATATGGGAGGTTTTTTTAAATTAAAGGCTTTGTTTTTGTTAAGTGTAGTCAGCCTGATTACACTTCAAAACGCTGTACCCCATATTCACCACTCGCATAATGAGCTTGAAGAAATAGTTCTAGCGTCTTCTGAAGACCATGATCATAGTCATCTGGAAGAAAAGAATACTTCTGTTCATGAATTAACATTTTTACATCAGTTAATTGAAGATCATTCTCATAGCTCTCATTCGCATGAGATCACTCAATTAAACACAACTGATAGCAGAATAATAAATATTTCAGTATTTGATGTAGCTATCAATACTACAATTGCTTTTTGGCCTGACAAGTTAAGTTCTAAAGTTTGGTCAACATACATTTACGGAGAGCCACTTTCTCCACATTCTTCCGGCCTGACTCTTAGAGGGCCACCTTTCTCGTCTCTTTCGTAAGAGGTTATTCGTATCGTATTTGGTGAATGAAAGTGAGACACAGTAAGTCTGCTGATATGCATATTAGCAAGCTAATTATTGGAGTCTAAACTTTTTCTGCAATTGACTTGAATCATTGCATTCCAACCTTAATGGTATTAGGGCATAAATCCTCCTAGAAGTGGCTTTTATTGTGTCGTAAACCTCTTCTCTTTCTCATTTCTCGAGAAAAAATATTCAATTAAGTATTCATGAAATAAAGTATCATGTTAGATAACATTATAAAATTTTCGATAAAGAATAAACTCATTATCGGATTATTCACACTAGCATTGATCGGTTGGGGAAGCTATTCATTGACAAAGTTGCCAATAGATGCAGTTCCCGATATTACCGATAATCAGGTGATGGTAATCACAGTGTCACCCACCCTCGCAGCACAAGAGGTGGAACAGTTAGTAACCTTTCCTGTAGAACAGACTATGGTTTCCATACCTGAAATAAAGGAAATGCGATCATTCTCTAGATTTGGATTGTCCATTGTTACCATAGTTTTTGAAGAAAGTACGGATCTCTATTGGGCAAGACAACAAGTACAGGAAAGACTATCCCTTGCAGGGAAAGAAATTCCTGAAGGGGTTGGACAACCCGAAATGGCCCCTGTAACCACGGGATTGGGTGAAATATATCAATACGTAGTACATCCTGAGCCAGGTTTTGAAGATCAGTACGATGCTACCGAGCTAAGAACAATCCAAGATTGGATTATTAAACGTCAACTTCTTGGTACACCTGGTGTAGCTGAGGTTAGTGGGTTTGGAGGCTATACAAAGCAATATGAAATTGCTTTAAACCCTGATAAACTCAGGAGTTTTGATATAGGTATAAATGAAGTTTTTGAGGCACTCAAAACTAATAATCAAAACACAGGTGGAGCATACATTGACAAAAATCCTAATGCTTATTTCATAAGAAGTGAAGGACTAGTTAAAAGCCTGAATGATATTGAGAAAATAGTTGTCAAATCCAATGTAAGGGGAACTCCAGTATTAATAAGAGACATTGCATCTGTTCAGTTTGGGCATAGTGTAAGGTACGGTGCTGCTACACGCAACGCAGAAGGTGAAGTGGTAACAGGAATCGTTATGATGCTGAAGGGAGCAAATTCATCAGCGGTAATAAATAATGTAAAGGAGAAAATTGAACAGATTAAAACCACATTACCAGAGGGAGTCACTATTGAACCATTTTTGGATAGGAAGAAATTAGTTGATAGTGCAATTTCCACCGTGGTTAAAAACCTGGCAGAAGGTGCTTTAATTGTCATATTTATCCTAATCCTTTTCTTAGGTAATTTGAGAGGAGGTTTTGTGGTAGCCTCTGTTATTCCGCTAGCTATGTTATTCGCACTGGGTATGATGCGACTATTTGGAGTGTCAGGAAACCTTATGAGTTTGGGTGCGATTGACTTTGGTCTTATTGTAGATGGAGCAGTAATTATTGTTGAAGCAGTATTACACGGTGTTAATAACAGTAAGAAAAAGTATGCAGGGAGTGCCATGCTCACACGCGATCAAATGGATCATGAGGTATTTGAATCTTCCAGTAAAATCAGGACATCTGCGGCATTTGGAGAAATTATCATTTTGATCGTATATCTACCGTTATGGGCACTAGTAGGTGTAGAAGGAAAAATGTTTACTCCTATGGCTCAAACAGTTTCGTTTGCTATTCTAGGAGCCTTTATACTTTCGCTTACTTACGTTCCAATGATGTCTGCTTTAGTGTTGAGTAAAAAGACAACACATAAGCGAAACTTCTCAGATAAAATGATGGATTTCTTTCAGAGAATCTATCAACCTGTCATTGAAAGAGCCATTCATAAAAAAGGGTTAGTTGTAGGAATTGCAATAGGCTTGTTCATCATAACGCTATTCACATTTAGCCGAATGGGTGGTGAATTTATACCGCAGTTAGATGAAGGTGATTTTGCAGTAGAAACTAGAGTGCCAGTTGGTAGTTCATTACAACAGTCCATTGCGGTTTCGAAAAAGGCTCAAGAAATCATTTTACGAGAATATCCCGAAGTAAAGCAGGTAGTAAATAAGATAGGATCTGGTGAAATACCTACCGATCCTATGCCTATTGAAGCTGGAGATATGATGATTATTCTAAAACCAAAAGATGAATGGGTAAGTGCAGAAACCAGAGAGGAACTGGCAGAGAAGATGCAACAGTCACTATCTGTGATTCCAAATGCAACATTTGGTTTTCAACAACCAATACAAATGCGGTTCAATGAACTTCTTACTGGTGCAAAGCAGGATGTAGTCATTAAAATTTACGGAGAAGAGCTAAATACACTTTCGGAACTAGCCAATAAAGTTGGTAGAAATATCAAATCTATTGAAGGGGTTGAAGATTTGTATGTAGAAGAAATCACAGGACTTCCTCAAATTAAAATAGAGTTGGATAGAGATAAGATTGCCGAATATGGAATGAATGTAGAAAACATTAACCAGGCAATTGCTACTGCTTTTGCGGGTAAGTCTACTGGGTTGGTTTATGAAGGAGAAAGACGCTTTGATTTGGTGGTGAGATTGGATAAAGGACATAGAACCGACATTGCCGATGTACAAGACTTATACATGGAAAATCCCAATGGTGGGGCCGTTCCACTTCGGGAAGTGGCGAATGTTACCTTCGAACCAGGTCCTGTACAAATTCAGAGGGATAACGCTAAACGAAGGGTGACAATAGGATTCAATGTAAGAACCAGGGATGTACAAAGTATTGTTTCCGATATACAAAAGGTCATTTCTGACAAAGTAACTATGCCCGCTGGGTACTATGTTACTTATGGCGGACAGTTTGAAAACTTACAACGAGCAAGTAAAAGATTAGCTATAGTCGTACCAATGGCATTACTTCTAATCCTTGTTTTATTGTACTTCACGTTCGGGTCAGTCAAACAAAGCTTTTTGATTTTTACTGCTATTCCTTTATCGGCTATCGGAGGTGTCTGTGCCCTTTTGATAAGGGATATGCCTTTTAGCATTTCAGCTGGCGTTGGGTTTATTGCTTTGTTTGGTGTAGCTGTACTCAATGGAATTGTGCTAGTGGCTGAATTTAACAGACTTGAAAAGTCAGGAGTGTCAGACATATATGAACGAGTCATAAAAGGCACACGTGTAAGGTTAAGACCTGTACTCATGACTGCTGCGGTAGCGTCTTTAGGATTCTTGCCTATGGCACTTTCAACAACGGCTGGAGCTGAAGTTCAAAGACCTTTAGCAACAGTGGTTATTGGTGGTTTGTTCACTGCTACATTATTAACACTGATTGTGCTTCCTGTTCTTTATATCTATTTCAGTAATACTAAGATTAACCTTAAGGGCACAAAAACACTAAGTATGTTTTTGGTATTCGGGGGATTATTAATGACACAGAATCTAAAGGCACAGGATTCATTAAATGTAAAAGAACCCGGAATAACGCTAGATCAGGCAATTGAAATGGCTATTGAAAATAACCAATCAATAAAAATTGCCAATTACAGAATTGAAGAAGCAACTGCCCTTAAAAAAGGAGCCGTAACCATACCTAAAACAGATGTTTCGTATTCACAGGGCGTGGTTAGTAACCCAACAATTCAGGACAATCTCTTGAATGTAACGCAAAGGATCAATTTTCCAACACTTTACAGTACACAAGCTAAACTGGGTAAGGAAAAAATTCGGGCAAGTGAATATGCAAAGGATATAGATCAAAATGAATTGGTGACGAATGTAAAGTATGCCTACATGCAAATTGTTTATGTGAAGGAACAGATTAGACTGTTTGAAAAACAGGATAGCATTTATGATGGCTTGAGTCGGTATAGTCAGGCAAGGTACGAAACGGGTGAGTCAACAAACCTTGAGAAGGTAACTGCCAGTGCTCAATCAATGCGTGTGAGAAATAAGCTCAAACAACTCAATGCAGATCTGGAAATAGCAAAAACATCATTAGCGGTTTTACTGAATACTGACGAAATGCTTGAACTTAAAAGTGATGGACTCAAAAAAGAGAGCATGGCTGAGTTATTATCAGATACAGCTACAATCAACAAGAACCCTATGCTGAATTATTTAAAACAGAACGTAGCGATTAATACCCAGCAGGTAAAAGTTGAACGTAATAAAATGCTTCCCGACTTCTTGATTGGCTATGCCAGTCAAACCTATAATGGAGCGGCTAATTATAATGGAGTTGATTATGACTTTAATAGTTCAGATCGGTTTGGTTTTTTTACTCTAGGGATGTCTATACCAATATTTCCCGGAGGGTATCGGTCAAAGATAAACGCAGCGAAAATAAATTCGGAAATAGCTAGTTCACAGTTTGACCTTGCGCAGACACAATTAAGAGGGCAATTAAACTCGCTGGTACAAGAATACAATAAACTGCAAAGCTCCCTTAATTACCTTGAAAGAGAGGCATTACCTCAGGCTGATTTAATAATAACCAATTCTGAACTAAGCTTTAAAAGCGGTGAAATCTCTTACAGTGAACAGCTTATCAACCTCACTCTGGCTATTGACATACAGCAGGAGTATTTAAGCACCGTCTGGCAAAATAACCAGATAGTTATTGAAATAGAGCAGCTGTTAGGAATAAGATAGTCAGTGAATTAACATTAAAAGATAGAAAAAAATGAAAATCAATATAAAAAATGCATTTCTAATAGTGATAGCCATGAATGTATTCATGGCTTGTGAAAGCACTAAAAATGATACTCCGGAAACAGAACCAACTGAATCGGCAGAATCAATAAGTGACCAGACGGGTAATAATCAAGTGATTTTTACAAAGGCTCAATATGAGCTTGCCGCCATTTCAATGGGTAAAACCGAAAAGAGAAGCTTGAGTAATTTACTCAAACTGAATGGGGAAGTGGAAATTGAACCCAGTGGAATAGCAACTCTGTCAGCACCTCTGGGTGGGTATCTTACAACACCCGCCCTTTTGCCTGGTGAAAAGGTAACCAAAGGTCAGCGGTTAGCAGTGCTTGAAGACCCGAAATTCATTGAACTACAGCAACAATATTTGGAAAGTTTAGGTCAATTGGAATACCTGGAGGAAGAATACAAAAGGCAACAGAAGCTCAGAGATCAGGATGTTAACTCAGCAAAGACTTTTCAAAAAGTTTCTTCTGATTATAAAATCCTTCAAGCCAGAATTAAAGGAATTGAAGAGACCTTAAAGCTTATTGGCATTAATATTAACTTTCTAAAAAAAGGTGAAATAAGTCGCAAGGCAAGCGTGTATTCACCGATTAATGGTTTTATAAAGACCAGTAATTTCAACTTAGGCAATTATGTAAATCCAAAGGATGTCCTATTTGAAATAGTGAATACTAGCGAGCTTCATGTCGTTTTAAATGCCTATGAAAAGGATATTTCACAAATACAAGAAGGGCAAGAATTACGCTTTTCGCAGGGGAATGAAAGCGGATATAAACGTAAGGCCACTGTGTTTCTAGTAGGGAAAGCGAGTTCAGATGATAGGATTGTACCAGTTCATTGTCATATAGCGGATGGAGATCAAAAAGGAGTCTTACCTGGTATGTATGTAAAAGCATTAGTTGAAACCAATGCAGCCCAGCAGAATACTGTTCCTTCAGAGGCCATTGTAAAATACAATGGCAATGACTTCTTGATAAGATTAGTATCAAAAACTAATGACAACTATTTCTTTGAGCTGGTTCCAATAAAAACAGGAACAATTGCGGATGGCTATACGGCAGTTGAAATTCCAGGGATGGACTCAATTGAAGGACAAGATTGGGTTGTTGGAAATGCCTATGCCATAATCTCAGCTAAAATCAATTCAGAAGAAGAATAATCAATTAAATCTAAAAGAATAAAATTATGAAAAAGTTAATGTTAATACCTGTCGTTGCCCTTCTTATGCTAAGTGCTTGCAATGGAAATAAATCAAATGAAACTAAACAAGAGAAAAAGCAAGAAGTACAACCTATTGAAAAAGAAGTTCCGGAAGACAATTCATATGAGGAACAAGAGGCTAAGGAAGCCAGAAGACTGGATAGTTTGAGACAAGTAAAAGATCACGGACATGCACATTAAGCTGGATAAGTTATTTACACAAATGTTCACTGTCTTTCAGAATAGAAAGACAGTGACTTTAGCACTGTTCGCTCTATTCAGTTTTTTAGGGACACAAGTTTATGCACATGGAGTGGATGAAAATACTCAAACCTTTTTGTCTGGAAACAGTGGTGTTGCATTTATACCTTTCCTCTATATAGGAGCAAAACATATGATTACAGGATATGATCATTTACTCTTTCTGGTAGGTGTAATTTTCTTCTTGTACCGTACAAAAGAGATTCTACTCTACGTGAGTATGTTCACCATTGGTCACAGCACAACATTGTTGATAGGCGTAATGACCGATATGGCAATTAACGCATATTTAATAGATGCGATTATTGCTTTATCTATTGTTTACAAAGGATTCGATAACCTAGGCGGTTTTAAGCGATTTTTTGGTAAACAGCCAAACACCAAAGCTGCCGTGTTATTATTTGGTTTATTTCATGGTTTTGGACTAGCAAGTAAACTGCAAGAGTTTCAGTTTGACCGAACTGGGCTATTCACGAACTTAATAGGTTTTAATATTGGTGTAGAGATTGGTCAATTTCTCGCACTTGCAATAGTATTGATTGTTATAAGTGTTTGGAGAAAGCAAAAAAGTTTTATGCGTTTTGCAACACTTACAAATACTCTACTAATGGCCGCTGGTTTTTTACTACTTGGCTTTCAGTTAACTGGATTTTTTACTTCATAATTATAGAATCATGCAACAAGAAATTTTAAACAAAAAACAATTAATTCGCGCCACTATAATATCAGCAATTATTGGTGTGTTTGTATTGGTAATAGCAGTAATGCCTGCGGAATATGGACTTGACCCTACGGGGGCAGGTAAAGCTTTAGGTTTTGATAAACTTTACATACCTGATGAGGGTAGTGAAAATGTAGAGGTTTCTACCGACCGAGGTAGTTTGCCTTTGGTGAAGTTAGAAAAAGTAGGATCTGGTAAAAATGTACCAGTTCCTGTAGAAGTAAATCTTCCAGCTCCTAGCCAAAAAATACCTGTTAGAACTGATGAAATAACAATTACAGTTCCTGCGAAAAAAGGAATCGAGTACAAGTTTGACATGCTGAAACATGGTAAAATAAAGTATGAATGGGTAACAAATAGTGGCTTGGTTTATATTGATTTTCACGGAGAAGTGAAACAGAAAGAAAAGTCAAAACAGACATACTACGAGAGTTATACCCTTGGATATTCAAACAATATGGCCGGTAGCTTATTAGCTCCTTTCGAAGGACCACAAGGATGGTATTTTAGAAATGATTCAAATGAGCCTATTGAGGTTAATATTAGACTTGAAGGTGAGTATACATTAAAAAACTAACTATATAAAACTAAAAGCTATTAGAATAATAAGTCCTGGGGCAGAGCAAGATATTGGTATAGTTGATAAAGATAAATTGCTCTGTCAACGGGCACTATTTAATTTAAATAAATTAAATAGTGAAAATAGCACAAAAATATATCTGTAATAAAGTAGCAATATGATTATAAAGCGCAAATGTTTTCGAACAAGAAAATGAATCGACAGCAACAAAGCTGGACGGTCATCCTCCAATTAGTGTAATGGGAGATCACTACCACAAGAAAGGAGAGCTAATGTTCTCTTACAGGTATATGCCTATGTGGATGAAAGGTATTATTTCTGGTACAAATTCCGTGTCTAATGATGCTGTCTTTAAGGTACATGGCTTCCCCGCAAGCCATGAGAATGGATATGCACATGCTTGGTGCAATGTACGCTGTATCCGACCGCATTACGTTGGCAGTGATGGCCAATTACCTTTCCAATTCGATGGATTTGAAGATCAGGATGGGGATGGATTTTGAAACATCTTCTTTCGGTTTAGGTGATGTTACCATGGCAGTATTGGTGTGCACCGGGAAATTTTCAACATTCCAAGTCACCACTTCTAAAGTACTCTCTCCAACTTCTGGCAAGCAAGCATCGTAATTTGGGGTTTCTATCACGGGAGTTGGGGCTGGAGTATCTCCTCCTCCACAGGCCGTCACCAAAAAACACACTACCACTGCTAATCTCCACAGCTTCATATCACTTTCTTTTTTTGTGCAAAATTAAGCGATATTTCATGCATTGCATGATTAATCTCTATCAATTCGTATTAAGCTAACATTACCTTTTTGCACTGAAAGTCCAAGATTTACTCACAAATACGGCCAAATAGTTTCCAGTTAGAAATCAATTTCACATAATCTCCATCGACTTGATAAACTTCACTGATCGGCTTCCATTTAGCATTTGTTGTATTATAAATACCTGAGGCATCATAAGCCGCCACCTTCCCATTTACTAAGGGCACTTGGATTTGGTTTACATCTTTCATCTTAACCCAAACCTCCAACTCAAAGGCTTCCGCTTTAGGGTTGATTAAGTAGGTAAACGTTTCGGCTTCCCAAGTTTTCAAGTCTACCTCGCCTTTTGATTTCTTT
Organism: uncultured Roseivirga sp.; assembly: GCF_963973945.1. Classification (GTDB taxonomy): domain Bacteria; phylum Bacteroidota; class Bacteroidia; order Cytophagales; family Cyclobacteriaceae; genus Roseivirga. The sequence goes on along the minus strand of NZ_CAXBBV010000003.1, from coordinate 417,809 downwards.
ACTATTACATCCTCAGTTTTGAATTCATCCAAAGTCAGTTTAAATCTAATTTTGACACCTTCGTGCATACAGAATGTAACGGCTTCTGTTCCAAAATCAAGTTCGGTAACCGTAAGTTTTGGAGCGTGTTTTAATTGATGGACATTTGGAAGTTGCATACTGAACAGTACTACAGAAACCAGTACCATGAACAGACAAAAAGAAATTCTTGAAACCATTTTTAGTAAAATTTTCACTAGTTGAATAAGCTATTGTGACCTCTCTTTCATCACTTTCCAGCCCGCCAAAAAAGTAACCAAAAGCGACAAGGCAAGAATAGCCATTTGATTTAAACCCTCAAAAGCAAAACTACTTCCTACTGCAGCGTAACCCGCCTTGAAAACATTGATAAAACCCAAAACACTGGCAACAAAAACAGTAATCAACATGGCTAAATTCATTCCAAACCCATTCCTATGTACTTTGAGGTAAGTTGAATTATTACAGATCAGCCAAAGAAAAATAGCGATCACGGGAAGGATCAACCCGTTGCCTGCTTGGGCTAAAATTATTACAGGAATGGGCTTCACCCCCGTTACACCAAAAACCAAGCCCGTGAGCATTACACTGCCCCAAGCCAATCTATATTTTAAGCCATTGGCTTCCCAACCTTTTTCACTTTTGGCCACACTCTTTAAAGTAATGGCTGCTGCTAATGGTGCTGTTATGCTGGAAGTAAATCCTGCTGCAAAAAGGCCAATTGCAAACGTATAGGACATCCAAACACCATTGTTATTGGTTAAGGTAGCGGCTAAATTTTCAAAGCTGAATTCCCCGACTACCGAAGCTCCCGCCAATAAAATAGCCGTAGAGATCAATCCGCCAATTAAAATGGCCTGTACCAAACCAAAACGCATAAAAGACAAGCTTTGCCCTTTCGCCAAGCCCGACCCCATAAAAATATTATAAGGCACAATGGTGGTTCCGACCAAGCCTAAAGTGATCAAAACAGAACCTTCGGGTAAAGAAGGAATGAAAGCTCCTTTCAATAAATCAGTTCCATTAATCGGAGTGCTTAAGCCCGAAATCAGAAAAGCGACTCCCATAATGGCCACCACAACACCCATAATATTGGCTACTGTTTGAGTTTTACCGCTCCACAATACAAGAGTGCTTACCCCTACAATAATCAAAGTAAAAACGGAAGGTTTTATACCAGTGAAAATTAGCGCAACACCAGAAATAGCCCCTAGAATATTGCCCGCTTCATAAGCCGCACAACCTAAAAATATAGCAACTCCAATACTCAGTGCTACTTTTTGTGACTTAAACCTATCCTTAATTGCTTCGCCCAAGCTGAGTTCAGAAGCAATGGTAATTCTAGCAGCAGACTCTTGTAAAATGATACAGGCAAAAACCGAAAACACCAATGCCCAAAGTAAGCTATAACCATAACCGGCACCAGCGGCAGCCGCTGTAGTTACGGTGCCAGGTCCAATAAAGGCCGCAGCAATCACCATCCAAAAAAGTAAGCTCCACAGTTTTGATTTCATCTCAGCAAGATAAAAAGTAAAAGCTAAAAACCCTTTTCTCAAATATTTGCCCTAAACTCTTCAAAACCGTTATCTTGGCACCATAATAAAACTATGCAACGACTTTTAGTTACTTCATTTCTTCTTCTTTTATTTTCAGCTAATGCCTTCTCTCAAAAAACATGGGAACACAAAGGCATTACCATGACTCAACTGGATACTTTAGGTGATGGATACGAGGCCTTAAGAGGTTCTTTTATTATTGAGAATTCTAGTATCTATGAAGTAATGAACCTCATTTTAGATGTAGATGGCTACGACTGGGTAGAAGGTGAAAGCAAATCGAAAATGCTATTGGTAGACAAACAAGACTCTTCATTTATTTTCGATTTCTTTGTAGATATTCCTTGGCTCTTTGTTAAGAAAACAGGTCGAGTAAAAGTAGATGTTCGGTTTGAAAATGAATCCTTTCATACAAAGTCTACTCAAATAAGAGAATATGATCGAAACGAAGACTACGATTTGGTCGATTTCTATTCCGCACAATGGAAGTTACAAAAGCATGGTAATAACGATGTAAAGGTCAACTATTTGGGTGTTTATCAAGATCAAAAAATGGTGATCAATATCAACAGTATTATCATTAGTCGAATCAGAAAGCGATTAAGCGCTACTCTCTACAATTTGAAGGTTAGAGCTTCAGAAAAAGTAAACCCAATTAATTCACTATCGTGGCCTGTTAATAAAAGGGACGTTCAGTTAAAGCCAGAAAATAACAAATAAGTAGATTTTATTTTTCCTGTCTACCCTGAAAAATTTCTTAAACAAATATGAATATTTAGTTCTCTTGGCGTTATTCACGTAAACATTTTTCAAACCATTTCGATGTCAAAAATTAGAGTTGCAGTTGTTTTCGGAGGCCGATCTACCGAACATGAAATCTCGCTTATTTCCGCTCAAGGAATATTAAAAAATATCAATAGAGACTTGTATCAAGTTATTCCTCTAAAAATAGACATTGAAGGCCACTGGTTTTTACAGAACTCAGAAGATGTTCATTCCAATAATGGCACACCTATTACGCTAACACAAGGAAAAAACAGTGCCTCCATATTAGAAAACGGAACTGGAAAAATCTTACAAGAAATCGACATTGTTTTCCCTGTGCTTCATGGTGTTTTTGGTGAAGACGGAACCATACAAGGTTTGTTGAAAATGCTCAATGTAGCCTTTGTAGGCTGTGGCGTTTTAGCCTCTTCTACTTGCATGGATAAGGATGTGACCAAGCGTTTATTGCGAGATGCCAATATTCCGATAGCTCCTTACGTTTGCGCCACATGGACACACCAGCCCAATTTTGAGAAAGTAAAACAAGAACTGGGATTGCCGTTATTCATTAAACCTGCCAATCTAGGTTCTTCCGTAGGTGTCCATAAAGTCAATTCTAAAACAGAGTTTGAAACAGCCTTAAAAGATGCCCTTGCATATGACAGTAAAGTACTGATTGAGCAAAATATTAACGGGCGTGAAATCGAAGTAGCAGTAATGGGCAATGAAAAACCTCAAGCTTCATTACCCGGAGAAATTGTGAACACCGCTGGTTTTTATGATTTCGAATCGAAATATGTAAGCAAAGACGCTTCGAGCACACACATTCCAGCAAAACTAACCGATGAGCAAATTTTAGAAGTAAGAGAAACTGCTAAAAAAGCCTATGCTACACTGGGTTGTGAAGGCTTAGCGCGGGTTGATTTCTTTATCAGCACTGACGGCATAATTATGATCAATGAAATCAATACCCTTCCGGGTTTTACTCCTATCAGTATGTATCCTAAAATGTGGGAAGCTACAGGAGTGAGTTACTCTGAATTAATAGAACTGCTCATTCAGTTTGGTTTGGAAAGGTTTGAAAGAGAGCAACAGTTAAAAATTGTTGCTAGGCAGGTAAAATGAAATGGATAACTCCATTCAGAAGAATTGACATCTAGCACAATAGCCCAAAGTTTAAACCTTGGGCTGTGTTGCGTTAATACATTTCAAAAGCTGTCTGATCTACAAAATCCTACAGGCTATTGAACGAAGGCTGTTGGAACAGAATGCCACATACCTACCACTAATGTTGTAAATCAATGTACAAACACGAGTATTCACGTTCAACAAGCATATATTCTCTTTTTATTTGCCCTACCCCTTGACTTTTTAACTTTTAAATAGAAATTGCCTTAAAATTGAATCAGAAATAAACTATGAGCGCTCCCAGTTCCAAGCCACGGGTAATTAAAGACTTTGACAAATTGGACATAGAAATCCAAGAGCAAATTAAGCTTGAGTATCCCGAAGGTTTTGAAGACCATCTTATTTACTTTACCAACAAAGAAGGTAAACGTGTATCTGCCTTACCATTTGAAACAGAGGAAAAATATTACCTCGTTCGAATGACCGTTGAAGAAGCTCAACAGATCATTGAAGATGATGATGACTACGATGATGACGGTAACCTTAAAGATGAAATCAAAGAGGAATATGAAGAAAAGCATGCTGACGATGAAGAAGATGAAAGCACTGGCTTCGACATTGCAGACGATGAGGACGAAGATGATGATGAAGACTAATCTTCCTTATCCTTTCAACTTTAAATACTGATCTTTTAATCTCACTACTTCCCTTACATTATGAAAATTGGCATTATTGGTGGCACAGGTATGTTGGGCCACCATTTGGCCATAGCCGCTCAGTTACGGCAATATGAAGTGGTGATCATTCATCGTAAAAATTCCAATCTATCCCATATTAAAGACCTCCAATTCGAAAGCCGAATTGCAGACCTCAATGACAGAGGCAGCATGATTCGAGCGATGGAAAGGCTCGATTACGTAGCCAATTGCGCTGGCTACTACCCTACAGTTCCCAAACCTTTGGCCCAAGAAATTAAAACTGCTCGTTTGCAAATGCAGTTTTTTATCGATGGTGTTCGAGAAGCAAAAGTAAACCGAGCACTCTATGTAGGAGGCTCTATTGTACTGCCTAAAAATCCTCATGGATTGGGCAACGAGAGTCTCGATTACCCTCAAGAACCAGAAAGCACTAACGCCTATTTAAGAGTGAAGTGGTTGATGGACAATATGGCAAAAATGAACGCTGAACATGGCCTTCCGCTCGTTATTGGAATTCCGACCATGACTTTTGGCGAACATGATCACACCCCCACTACAGGCCAGTTGATTCGAGATGTAGCCAATGAAGAAATCCCTGCCTACGTTAATGGACTTCGAAATGCGGTTTATGCAGGCGATGCGGCCAGAGGTTTGTTATTGGCTTTAGAAAAAGGCCGTTTTGGAGAACGCTACCTTATTACTGGTGAAAATACTTCTATTGAAGAAATCATTAAGATGACTTGTGAGATTGCTCAAGTTCCAATGATTAAAAAGACCATTCCTTTGAACATGGCCAAGTTCATTGCTAAATCGCAAGAAATAAAATATACGCTTTTTAGGGGTAACCCTCCTGCTGTTTCTTCAACAGCAATAGCCATTTTAGCTTATGGTCAGCATTTAGATGGAAGTAAAGCAAAAGAAGAATTGGGTTACGAACCTGATCTTACAGTAAAAGATGCTATTGGTAGAGCCTACAATTGGTTCAAGAAAGAAGGTTATATTGAGTGAAATTTAACCCCACTGCCTTATGTCGATACAAGAAAACCTAGCACTGATCGATAGATTTTATACTGCTTTTGCTCAAAAAAATACCGAAGCCATGAATGCCTGCTATGCCAAGCAAGCAGTATTCGAAGATCCTGCTTTCGGTCGACTTAATGACTCAGAGATCACTTCCATGTGGTCGATGTTAATAGAAAGAGGTGGAAAAGACTTAACGGTGACCCATAAAATTCTCGATGTAACCAACGGAAAAGCCAAAGCCCAATGGACAGCCATTTATCCGTTCAGTAAAACCCAACGCGTGATTCATAACAAAATTACCGCTGAATTTATCATCGAAGAGGGAAAGATTGTTTACCATAAAGACCATTTCAATATGTGGAAATGGTGTTCGATGGCACTGGGCTTGCCTGGAATGCTTTTAGGCTGGAGTGGTTTGATGAAAAACAAAGTCCAGAAAACGGCTTTATCATCGCTTCATAAGTATATGAAAAAATGAAACAAATAGACATCAATTGCGATATGGGAGAAAGCTACGGCAACTTTTCAGTTGGCAATGATAAGGCTATTTTCCCTCATATTACCTCTACCAATATTGCCTGTGGCATGCATGCTGGCGACCCTTACCATATTCAGAAAACCATAGAAATGGCCATTGCTCAAGGTGTTCAAATCGGTGCACACCCTGGCTATCCAGATTTACAAGGTTTTGGTAGAAGGGTGATTCAAATATCTGCTCAAGAATTATCTGCTTCCATCAAATACCAAGTAGCCGCTTTAAAAGGAATGGTGGAAAGCGCTGGTGGGCAACTGAAATATGTAAAACCTCATGGTGCACTTTATAATGAAATGGCGAAGAATGAAACCGAAGCCGCAACCGTTGTAAAAGCCATTAAATCCATTGACCCAACCCTTATGATCATGGGTTTAGCGGGAAGTCATGTAAAACGAATTGTAGAAGCAGAAGGCATGACTTTCATTGCGGAAGCTTTTGCCGACAGAAGGTATGAAGCTGATGGAAAACTAATGAGCAGAGCAAAAGAAAACTCAGTAATTCATAGTGCAGAAGACGCTGTCAATCAAGTATTATCGATTGTTAAGAATGGCTTTACAGAAACGCTGAATGGCGAAAAGGTTGAACTGAAAGCCCAGAGCTTTTGCATTCATGGCGACAATCCTCAAGCGGTGGAGATTCTAAAAGCCATTAAATTAGGTTTCGAAGAAAACGGAATAACTCAAAAAGCTTTTTCAACACCATGAAAATTGTGCGCTTTGGTGATTCTGCTTTGCTCGTGAATTTTGAGCAGAAAATTAATAAAGCCATCAACAATCAAGTGCTTTTACTTTACAAACAACTTCAAAAGGTCAAAGAAGTCACTTTTCTTATTCCGGCTTACTGCTCATTAACAGTGGGTTTTAGTGAGAACACTTCGTTCAAAACTCTCTCTAAACAAATTGAAGAACTCAACTCAAAAATCCAATCGAAAGACCTAGAGTTAAACTCAAAAATCATTGAAATTCCTGTTTGCTATGAAACTCCTTATGCCTTAGATATGGGCGAGGTTAAAGAAAAAACGGGGCTGAATGCGCAAGAAATTATTAAAATACATTCTCAAGAAAACTATAAGGTATACATGCTCGGTTTTGTAGCGGGCTTCGCCTATTTGGGCAGTCTACCCAAACAATTATTCTGCCCTAGGAAAACAGAACCTAGAAAAGAAGTTTTGGCGGGCTCAGTAGGTCTAGCTGGTTTGCAAACTGGAATTTACCCAGCCAATGCACCAGGTGGCTGGCAAATTATAGGTCGCACTCCTATTCCTACGTTCAACCCCAAAGCCGATAATCCTACACTTTTTAAAGCCGGTGATGCTGTCAAATTCAAGTCCATTTCCTCTTCAGAATTTGAAGAGATAGAGACACAAGTCTTCAGTGGTAAATTCAACTTAGAAGAATATTATGGCTAGGCTACATTTTCTAAAATCGGGTTTACAAACTACCATACAAGATTTGGGTAGACAAGGTGTGCAAGATTTAGGCATCCCCATTAACGGAGCCATGGACAAAGCTTCGGCTAAACTTGCCAATCAGTTGGTTGGCAACGATGCTAATTCCCCGGTTTTAGAAATCACTTTACTAGGGCCGAAAATCCAATTCGAAGGCCCATGTCAAATTGCAATTACCGGAGCTAACCTTTCTGTGGAAATTAACGGAAATACAATACCACTATTCATAACAATAAACATTGATCATGGGGATGTATTGAGCTTTGGAAAACCAGTTACAGATTGTAGGGCTTACCTAGCCATTAATGGAAAGTGGGACGTTCAAAGTTGGTTAGGGAGTTGTAGTGCTTCGGCTACCAACACTGCCCAAACTACGCCCGACAGTATAATCGTCAAAGATCAAATCTTAGAGATTATCCGTGGTAAAGAACAGCCTATTATTGCCATTTCTGAAAGTGAAAGACCAAGTATATCCATTGAAGCACCAATAAAAGTGTATCCCGGACCCGAATTTGAAGCTTTTTCTGCTGTTGAGAAGCAATGCTTTTTTGGTGACCGCTTCACCATTGGTCAAGATTCGAATAGAATGGGGTATAGACTGAAAGAAGCGCTTAAGGGCTATTCCAAAAAGGAAGAAGTGATTTCGTCAGGCGTAATTCCGGGCACAGTACAAATCACAAATTCAGGTCAACCCATCGTTTTAATGGCAGATGCCCAAACCACAGGCGGCTACCCAAGAATTGCCAATGTAAGTTCAACTGATTTAGACCGATTAGCTCAATTTAAGCCTGGAGATATAGTAAGGTTTGAGTTGATAGGTTTTAAATAGCCTCCCATAAAAATAGACAAGGCGATCTCCGTCTGAAATCGCCTTAATCAACCTTAAACTAAACTACTAGCTATACTATTATTTTAATCGATAGTATTTCGTGTTATACAATGACGACAAGTAATCTGCCTGTCTGTAAATTCTCAAACCTTCTTCACTCAATTCAGAAACCATACCTTGTAAAACCAAGTTGCCTTCTGCATCGAAAACTTTTACTGTTTGAGGATCTTCTTCGAACACCATTGGAGTTGGTTCCATGTATGCATCAACATACTCTTGAACATCCTCCAAATAGGATAAGTCCTCTTCAATTACTGGGGTGTTGGAATCATTGGATTTAGCATCAACCGAAGTAACGATTGTAATTGCTAAGAAAAGAGCGATAAACGCTGAGATGTTTTTTTGACCTAAATTTTTCATGTTGTTGCTGTTGATATTTTGAGTTACCGCCCGACCAAAGGCGGTTAATTTTAACCTTATTGTTTTTAACCTTGCAAACTTCTTTCCAATAGATGTGCCAAAAGATCAAACTATTTGACTATCAATTAATTAAACGAAACAGAGGAGATCAACCACTCCAAAAGTGTACGGAAACGACCGATCATGTGAACACTTTCGAATACCCGAAAACAGTGAGGTCGGTATTTATACCGACCTCACATAAATTTGTCCAATTGATTAGCGCTTAATTCAGCGCTTTGTTTTTGGTTTTGGACTTACGATTTTACTCGCTTTCCGAGGACGGTTAACGCCAAAACTTCCGTTGGCGATTTTGCCTTTCTTGGTTTTTATGTCTCCTTTTCCCATAATATTGATTGTTTAAGATTTACTAATTCTACTACGCAGACCGAAAAATGTTTCGATGATACCCTATTTACCATTGTGCCTTAATAAATTGCACCGCAAATGATGAATACAGAGAAAGAGATTAACCTGAGCGATTACACCTACTCGCTACCTGATGAACGAATTGCTAAATATCCGTTAGCCAAAAGAGATCAGTCTAAGCTTCTGCATTATCATAATGGCTCAATTGAGCATAAGAATTTTAAAGACATTGAAGCACTCATTCCTGATCAATCCACGCTTTTATTTAATAACACTAAAGTAATTCCAGCTCGATTGATTTTTCATAAATCGACTGGTGCTCAAATAGAGATTTTTCTACTCAAACCCATTTCGCCTTCACCCATCTTAAGTATTGTAATGGAAGAGCGTGAAACCGTGATTTGGGAATGCATGATTGGCAATGTCAAAAAATGGAAGGAAGACATTCCTTTGGTGAGAGAGTTGAATATTGACGACAATAAAATCACACTTCAGGCCAATATTCACGATCGAGAAAAGCGACAAATTCAATTCAGTTGGAATGACGACTCTATTTCGTTTTCAGAAATAGTTGAAGCTTCTGGTAAGGTGCCACTTCCCCCCTACTTAAACAGACAGCCAGAAGAAGATGACAAACCACGTTATCAAACCGTTTACTCAGCGCATGACGGAGCTGTAGCCGCTCCCACAGCGGGTCTGCATTTCACGCCCGAAATTCTGAAGTCTTTGGCTGACCGTGGTATCAAAGAGAGCTTTCTTACGCTCCACGTAAGTGCTGGTACTTTTCAGCCTATTAAAACCGAAAATATATTGGAGCACCCCATGCATTCGGAACAAATGGTGGTAGATAGACAAAGCATTCAAAGTGTTGTTGAGGCTGAAGGAAATATCATTGCCATTGGTACAACTTCAATGCGTACTTTAGAAAGCCTTTATTGGTTTGGGGTTCGACTAATAAATGGGGATGAAGATTTCTCCATTCAGAAATTAGAGCCTTATCAATCTAAACATGAAGTCAGTCGTTCAGAAGCCTTTTCTGCCATTCTGAAATGGATGGACAAAAACGAATTAAGTCAAGTAATTGGCACAACTGAAATTTTTATTTTCCCTGGCTATCAATTCAGGGTTTGTGATGGTTTGATTACTAATTTTCATCAGCCTGGAAGCACGCTTATTTTACTTGTAGCAGCCTTTATTGGAGAAGATTGGCGAAAAGTTTATCAAGAAGCAGATACCAATGGTTATCGTTTTTTAAGCTATGGTGATTCGTCTTTTTTACTACCCAAGTAAAGAAATATGTTATATTGGTAACCACTTATGCAAGCTAACTTAGAAGAGGTGCTATCTAACTACGATAGATTAATCTCTTACATTAACAAAAACATCCCGCTAATCAGCGAACCCATTACTCTTTTGGGACTCGAATTTACGATTAGTGAAGTCGTTCTACCTATAGTTTTCTTGATATTAATTAACCTAATAGGTAATCTGGTTAGGTCTTTACTTATTAATAAAATCTTAGGAAAGTATATTGAAGACAGAAAGACAGTTCTCTCAATTGGTAATACCACCAAGTATGTTATTCTGTTTTTCGGTCTGTTAATCGCACTGACTGCTATAGGAATTGACAAAGACTCTAGTTTGAATTTTGCATTACTAAATAAGAATGGACCAGATCCATTAATGCTTTTCGAATTACTTAGAGTTTTATTCTTTCTAATACTTCTAGTTTTTTTAAGTGGAAAGCTCAAGGCCATCTTTGTAAAACAGGTCATGAGCCGTTATTCCGATGACCTTGGCGTGAACCAATCCATCGGTACTATTTTTCAATATGTTGCTGTTTTAATTGGTGGACTTATCATTGTTCAGAATACTATTGAATTAGGTTCCCTGAATGTATTGGCAGGCGCTCTTGGTGTAGGTATTGGTTTTGGCCTTCAGAATATTGCTAACAATTTCATTTCGGGTCTGATTATCCTTTTTGAACGTCCTATTAAAGTGGGTGACAGAATTGAAGTAGGGCAAGTAACAGGTGATATCGTCAGGATTTCTTCCAGAGCTACTACCGTGAGTACCAATGATAATATTTCCATTATCATCCCCAATGCCGAATTCATTAGTAAACCAGTAATCAACTGGAGCCATAGTGGGAGAAATATCCGCTTCCATGTTCCTGTGGGAGTCGCTTATAAAGAAGACCCTGCCCATATTAAATCTATACTGTTAAGTATAGCTAAAAGTCATCCTGATGTGTTGCAAACCCCAGCGCCTGATGTACTCTTTACTGAATATGGAGATAACTCTTTGAATTTTGATTTGATGGTATGGACGAGTACTTACATTAACCGACCAACAATACTCAAAAGTCAGCTTTACTATCTGATTTTTGAGAAGTTTAAAGAGCACAATGTCGAAATCCCTTTCCCTCAAAGGGACATTCATATAAAGTCAGGGAGTATAGTTCCTCAAAAATGATAGAAATCCTTTTTGCATATCCTTAAAAGCATTTACTTGCACAGCTAGTATTATGATTAACTTTGAAGGTTTTTAATTGAAACAATGAGAGTAATAATCGCAGGTGTTGGAAATGTGGGGTTTCATTTGGCTAAACTCCTTTGTGCTGAAGGTCAGACGATTGTATTGATTGATCAAGTAGCGGACAGGTTAAAATCTGCATCAAATTCTGTAGATGCTTCAACCATTAAAGGAAACTCAACCTCGTACAGTGTACTGGAAGAAGCAGGAGTTTCAGAAGCAGATTTACTTATTGCAGTTACATCTTCAGAAGATGCCAATATTGCTACGGCCATAATTGCCAAACACCTTGGTGCTAAAAGAACAATTGCAAGAATCACAAATACAGAATTCCTTTATCAAAAAGATAAGCTTAACCTTAAGCACTTAGGAATTGACGATATCATTTCTCCTGAGTCTCTTGCCGCCAAAGAAATTAAAAGGTTGTTGAAAGAAGTAGCTTTAACCGACAGCTTTGAATTTGAAAAGGGCCTTCTTTCCTTAATTGGGGTAAACATTGAAGAAAACAGCCCTCTGAATGGCAAAACCATGATGGAGGTAGCTAAGTTAAACCCAGATCAGAAGTTTATGACGGTAGCGATATTGCGCCACGATGAAACTTTGATTCCCTACGGAAACACTAAATTTCAGGTAAACGATCACGCCTATTTTGTGGCACAACCTGATGGTGTCGAGAAATTACTCTTCTTAGCCGCTAAGAAAAAAGAGCCTGTTAAAAGTGTAATGATCTTGGGAGGCTCAAGGGTTGGGTTCCATGCTGCCAAAATATTGAGCAACCGCTACAATGTAAAAATCATTGAGCGCGACCCTCAGAAATGTTTCGAGCTTGCCGACCAGCTTCCAGATGCTATGGTGATTAATGGAGATGGAAGAAATGTAGACTTGCTTCACGAAGAAGGAATTAGCGACATTGATGCCTTTATTGCTGTAACAGGAAACTCAGAAACCAATATAATATCCTGCTTAGTAGCCAAAAACAATGGCGTAAAGAAAACCATCGCAATGGTGGAGAACATGGACTATATTCACCTTTCTCAGAGTATTGGAGTAGATACCATGATCAACAAAAAGTTAATTGCGGCTAACTTTATCTTCCGCCATATTAGACAAGGTGATATTGTTTCCATTACCAGCATTCATGGTGTAGACGCTGAAATTCTAGAGTTTGAAGTAAAAGAAGGTTCTAAAATCACGCATCACCAGTTAAGAAACCTTCAATTCCCTAAAACCGCCATTATTGGTGGGGTTATTCGAGATGGCAAGGGCTTTACCACTCCTGGTGATTTTAGATTTCAACCAAAAGACAGGGTGGTAGTTCTCTCAAAACCAGAAAGTATCAACAAAGTGGAATCCTACTTTATTTGATAATTTTAAAGACAGATGAGGTTCAACATTAAAGTCATTTCAAAAGTCCTCGGTATTCTTCTTCTGATGAATGCTGGCTTTATGGCGCTTTGTCTGCCTGTATCTATCTATTATGGCGAACATGACCTTATAGCCATTGCTACATCTGCAGCCATTACGGCATTGGTGGGGTTTTCAATGAAGTTCTTCACCAGAAAACTTCCAGATAAAGAACTCAAAAAACGCGATGGATATATTGTGGTTACGGCCGGATGGATTTTCATGTCCATTTTTGGTGCTCTGCCCTTTGTATTGAGCAATAGTATTCCTGATTTTACGAATGCCTTTTTTGAAACCATGTCGGGGTATACCACTACAGGCGCCTCTATTCTTAATGACATTGAGTCTCTTCCAAAAGGTATTTTGTTTTGGCGAAGCCTTACCCAGTGGATTGGTGGGATGGGAATTATTGTATTGGCGGTTGCTATTCTTCCCTTCTTGGGCATTGGTGGTATGCAGCTTTTTGTGGCAGAAGCACCTGGCATTACACCAGACAAACTTCAGCCAAGAATTCAAGACACAGCCAAACGCCTTTGGCTCATTTATGTGGGATTAACACTTGCTGAGGCAATTCTTCTCTACTTTGGTGGAATGACCATCTATGATGCCGTTAATCATTCGTTGACTACAATGGCTACGGGTGGGTTTTCTACAAAGAATGCCAGTGCAGCTCATTACGATTCTCCCTTTATTCAGTATGTATTGATTGTGTTTATGTTTTTGGCAGGCACAAGCTTTACACTTACCTACTATGCACTAAAAAGGAATTTCAAGAAAGTATTCAAAAACGAAGAGTTTATCGTTTACAGCATCTTTACAATTGTAATCGCTGTAATTGTTACTATAGCGGTGTTTATTGCTACTGAAAACGGAATTGAAAAATCATTCAGAGATTCTCTTTTTCAAGTGGTTTCAATTATTACTACTACTGGTTTTGTATCAGCCGACTATACTGCTTGGGCACCTTTTCTTACCACTCTGTTTTTTATCCTATTATTGGTTGGTGGTTCTGCCGGTTCCACAGCTGGTGGTGTTAAAGTTATCCGTCATGTAGTGTTGTTCAAAAACTCCTTTTTAGAATTAAAGCGCCAACTTCACCCTTCAGCAGTAATTCCGGTTAGAATAAGCGGAAAAGCCATTGAACAAGGCGTTGTATCGAATGTACTGGCTTTTATTATGATTTATATTCTGGTTATTATTTTGGGGGTGATTTTACTTTCCACTATGAATGTAGACTTCGACACGGCCTTTGGGGCAGTAGCCACTACACTTGGAAACGTAGGGCCAGGGATTGGAAACGTAGGACCTTTAGACAACTTTTACAATATACCAACACCAGGAAAATGGCTACTCTCTTTCTTAATGCTTTTGGGTAGATTAGAGTTATTTACTGTACTTATGTTGCTTTCTCCTTATTTCTGGAAGAAAAATTAAAATAACTTACCTAGTACCGATTTCTTTTTTTCTGCCTTAAAACCAGCTTGTTCTACGGCCTTAATAATAAGGTCAGAATTGATATTTTCGGCCTTTACCGTTAATAGCCTATCTTTACTAGCCAGATCAACCGACCATTCAGACACTTCTTTTAAATCATTCAAAAAGGGAGTAACAGTGGAAAGGCAGTTCCCACAATTAATATTGGTTTTATATACCGCTTTTTTCATTTAATTTTCAATCTAAATTGTAACAGGCTTGGGCAATTCCCTAAGTCTCATAAAGATAAATCACACTTGACATTTAAAGAACTTAATCTCCACGAAAGTGTATTGGAAGGTTTGGATGCTATGGGTTTTGAAAACCCAACCCCTATCCAAGAACAAGCTATCCCAGTAATTATTGAAAACAAAGATTTAATTGCTGTTGCCCAAACCGGTACAGGAAAAACTGCTGCTTTCTTACTTCCAATCTTACACAAAATCTGTTCGAACGAAATTCCTGACGGCCAAATCAATACCCTGATCATTTGCCCCACCAGAGAACTTGCCGTACAAATTGATCAGCAACTAGAAGGACTTGGTTACTTCACCCCTGCTACTTCGCTCCCTATTTATGGAGGTGGCGATGGCGATGGATTCTCAAGAGAAAAAAAGGCATTGACCACAGGAGCTCATATTATCGTGGGCACACCAGGAAAACTCATTTCGCACCTGAACTTGGGCTATGCTAAAATTGACCATTTAGAGCACCTTATTCTAGATGAAGCCGATCGAATGCTCGACATGGGTTTTTACGAAGACCTAATGCGCATCATTGGTTTCTTACCCAAGAACAGACAAAACCTTATGTTTTCGGCTACTATGCCTCCAAAAATTAGGAAGCTGGCCAAAGACATTTTGCAAGACCCGCATGAAATCAGTATTGCGATTTCTAAACCAGCCGAAAAGGTGGTTCAGGTGGCATTCAACACTTACAATAGCCAGAAAATCGGACTAGTAAAGCACTTGCTACGCTTCAATGATATTCCAAGTTTGGTGATTTTCGCGTCTACAAAATTGAAAGTTAAAGAGCTTACAAGAGAGCTTCAGCGTGAAAAGATGAACGCCAAACCCATTTCTTCTGATTTAGAACAGAAAGACAGAGAAGATATTCTTCGAGAGTTTAAAAGCCGAAAACTTCAAATTTTAGTAGCCACCGATGTAATTTCAAGAGGTATCGATATCGATAATATTGACATGGTAATTAACTACGATGTACCGAATGATGCGGAAGATTACATCCATCGTATTGGCCGTACGGCTAGGGCATCCTCTGAAGGTGAGGCGGTAACTTTTATAAATGAAGAAGACCAATTCAAGTTTTCTAAAATTGAAGAATTAATTGGCAAGCCTGTTCGTAAAATAGCTTTGCCAGAATTTTTAGGAGAAGGCCCTGCTTATGATCCTGTCAAGAATAAGAGTAAAGGAAAACGCTCATTCGGCAATAAAAAAGGTTTTAAAAGAAGGTAGAAAACCACCTTCTTTCAATCTCTCTTATTCATATCGAAGTGAATCGACTGGGTTAAGCCTTGCGGATTTGATGGTCTGAAAACTGACTGTAATCAGTGCTATTCCAATAATTAGTACCGTGGCTAGAATAAATACCAACAGGTTTATATCCGTATGGTATTCAAAGCCTTGAAGCCAGCCATCCATTGCTAAATAGATCAATGGCCATGCGATTACGCTCGAAACTAGAATAAGTACGATAAACTCTTTAGATAAAAGGAAAAACAAGCCCGGCACAGTAGCTCCAAGCACTTTTCTTACACCAACTTCTTTTGTTCTTTTCATAGCGGTAAAAGCTGAGAGCCCAAAAAGACCCATACAGCCAATAAAAATGGCTAAAACTGCAAAAACTGAGAATAGCGATTGAAATTGATCTTCAGACCTATATTGTTGATTAAAGAATTCGTCAAGAAAGAAATATTCGAATGGATTTCCAGGAAAAATGCTTTCCCACTGACTTTCAATTGCCGATAAGGCTGGTGAGATATTGCTTTCTTGAACTTTAATTAAGAAGTATTCAGCCCAAAATGGGTTTAGAATAAACACTGAAGGAATTGCTTTCTCTCGTAACGATTCATGGTTATAATCTTCAACCACTCCTATTACTATAGCCGTTGCTCCAAAATTTTCGGCCACAATTGCTTGACCAATAATATCTTCAGGATTTTCATAACCTAGTTGCCTCAAGGCAGATCTTGTTACTAAAGCAGCGGTATCTAAATCATTAGGAAAATCACGAGAAAAGTCCCTTCCTGCTATTACGTGCATCCCCATGGTCTTAATGAACTCATAATCGGCCCCTACATAATTAAGTGGATATGTTTGTCCTACTGGTTGATTATAGGCGCGAACGTCTGCTTTAAACCTAATTTTCTTCCCAGGAACAATTCCGCTACTTGTTACCTCTTTTATGTTTGAATTTGACCTTAATCCATCACCAAAATTGGTGATTTGTTGGTTTCTTCCTTCTGGATCAGCATTTGAGATCGCTGGACGCTCCACAACAACAATCTGGTCCATTTCAAAACCCAGTTCTGCATTTTTCACAAACTGCATTTGTTTGTACACTGTAAAAGTGCCAATAATCAAAGCGGTTGAAGCTGCAAACTGAAAAATTACCAACGCTTTTCTAAGCACAACACCAGTTCCTGAATTCCTGAACTTTCCTTTCAAAGTACTGACGGGCTTAAATGATGACAACACCAAAGCAGGGTAAATGCCTGATACAAATGAGCCTATAAGAAAGGCTGCCAATAGTGACCAAAGCAACAAGTCATTCTCCCAAATTTTAACTTCCCTGGGAATTCCACTTATGCTGTGGAAGCCTGGTAATACCAAGGCAATAATAATGATGGCGAGTACCACAGCCAGAAGGTTAATCACCAGAGATTCGAACATAAACTGACGAACTAACTGACTTCGAAGTGATCCTAAAACTTTTCTTATCCCAACTTCTTTGGCCCTATCCAATGACCTAGATGTAGCTAAATTGATGTAATTGACCCAAGCAATTAAAACAATAAAAACGGCAATTATGGAGAGATAAACTATTGGTTCTCCACTACCATTCAGTTCTGCTTCATCACCTAAATGCGAGTCTAAATGAATTCTTTGGAGCGGCTGTAAAGCGAACATATTCGCTCCCCCATTCCCTTTCAATTCAGGCTTGTACTTGTCTATCATTTGGGGGAACTTGGCCTCTAAAGCTTTGATATTTGTACCATCAGCCACCTTGATATATGTATAAAAGTCCTTTCTTCCCCAGCCTGTTTTATACCTTGTTATTGCTCCATCAAAGCGACCATAAAGGGTAGCAGTAGAAATCAAGACATCATATTTTAAGTGGGTGTTTGGTGGCAAATCTTTATAAACGCCAGTAACAACACAGTTCTCATCATTATAGTCATCATCCTTTAGTCTTAGGTGCTTCCCCATTGGGTCTTCATTTCCAAAGTATTTTTTGGCCGTACTTTCAGAAATTACAATTGAAAAGGGTTCAACAAGTGCGGTTTCCGCATCGCCCAAAAGCATTTGAGTTGAAAAAAGTGATAAGAAATTAGGGCTGGCATAAAGGAATTTTCTCTGTTTGAATTTAATAGGCTGACCTTGCCCTTCTTCGTAAGTAATTACCACATTATTCTTATACCCCATATTATAGAGGTGTGCCCAATCTTCCACCTCTGGAAACTCTTGCACCATGGCTGGCCCTACTCCTGGATAGTTTTCGGCACTATTAAATACTTCCTCGTTGTTTTGAAAAATATTGAGGCTTACCCTGTAAATATTCTCTGGACCTTTTTGAAAGTTGTCGTAGCTAAGTTCAAAAGTAACGTAGTGGAGAATTAGCAGTGCCCCAGCCATACCTATGGCCAAGCCCGACACATTGATAAAAGAATAAGCTCTATTTTTCAGAAGTGACCTAAGTGTAATTTTGAAGTAGTTTTTAAACATAGTTTCGACCGTTTGGTAAGAAAGACTCACATAAAACAAAATCGTTACACCGTATTCAAAAATGGCCTAAAATTGTACGAATACGTTCATAATTAAGTGCGTATGTGAACATCAAACATCTAACCCACCACTCACCTTTATCACAATCCTTTGATTAACAAAGCCTTATAAACACAAAAAAGCTTTGGCATCTTTAGTGGTAGAAACGCTATGTTAATCAGCTTTAAACCAACCCTATGAAGAATTTTTCCTACGCCCTCAGAGTATTACTCCGAAATAAATTCTATTCCTTTCTAAATATTTTTGGCTTAGCTATTGGTTTGGCGGTGGCTATTATCATCCTTCTATATGTTCAAAGCGACATGAGCTTTGATAAACACCATGAGAAATACGATCAGATCTACAGAGTAGAATCCAAATTCAGAATTCCTCCCAAAGACGATGAATACGCTTTAAGCTCATTTGTGATTGCCGAAATGCTTAAAGAGGAGTATCCTGAAATTCAAAACTTTGCAAGGTTTATGAATGCTGGAAGGCAGTTATTTAGAATCGGTGACAAGAACATTTATCAAGACAATTTATACTTCGCTGACTCTTCCACATTCAGTATGTTCACTCATGATTTTATTGAAGGAAATCCGAAGACTGCTTTAAGTGAGCCTAAAAGCATTATTTTAACAGAAACTGCTGCCAAGCGCATTTTTGGTAATAGCGATGCAATGGGGCAAGTTTTAGAAACCGATAGAAATAATTTAAAGGTTACTGGTATCATTAAAGATTTGCCCGACAACCTTCATCTTACTTTTGAAGGGTTAATTTCAATGTCTACGATTACTTCTGGTCAGCCTATTCTTACTAGTCAAGAGAAAGCAAATCAACTGTGGAATGTTTCGCTGTATTCTTATATAATGCTTCCTAAGAACTATGACGTTAACAATATCTATAACAAGTTTCCAGACTTTTTTGAAAAGTACATGAAGCCTTTAGTGTTACAAGCAGGCTTAGGCGATGCTGGTTTTAGCCCTCGTTTAACACCTCTTGCCGACATCCATTTTAATTCAAAAGTTCAGTATGATCTACCGACAGGCAACTTAAACTATACTAGAGCTTTTACCGCTATAGGTGTTTTTATTCTTCTTTTGGCCAGTATCAACTATATGAATTTGGCAACAGCAAGGGCCACTAATAGGTCTAAAGAAGTGGGCGTTCGAAAAGTATTGGGTTCGAGTAGAGGAAAATTACGTGGTCAGTTCTTAAGTGAATCGGTTATTATAACATTCCTTTCATTAATGCTAGCCATACTCATTGTTAATGTTTTAATCCATGGCACCAACTTAAACGCGTTATTGGGTAAAGATCTTCAACTTAATTTCTTAGATAACCCATTGCTTCTATTTGGGTCAATTGGTGTTGCTGTGGTTATTGGCCTCTTTTCTGGTATTTACCCTGCATTTTATTTATCGGCTATCTCTGTATTGGTAGCCATGAAGGGCAGTGTTAAAACTGGCCCTAAAAGCGTTTTCCTAAGAAAGGTACTAGTAGCGTTTCAGTTCTTTATCTCAATTGCTGTAGTGATTACTACCTTATTAATGAACAGCCAAATTGACTTTTTAAGAACTAAAGATTTGGGCTTCAATAAAGACAATGTGGTATTGATTCCATTACAAGACACTACGGTTCGCAACAGAATGGAATTCATAAAAGCTGAATTAAACCAGAACCCTAATATTAAGGGCATTACAGATGCTTTTGGTGTTGGTCGTGGTGGCGGAAATGTTGGAAATAATCTACTCGGAGCCAGCAGAAACCTACTAAGTATAAGTGATAATGAATCTAAGCTTACCCAAGACACTTACAATGTTTTAAGAGTAGGGAAAGATTACTTTAAAACGATGAACATTGAAATTGTTCAAGGTAGAGATTTTGATGAAAAAATGACTACCGATATTACGCAAGGAGTTATTGTAAATCAGGCAGTTGTAGATGCAATGGGCTGGACAGACCCTATTGGCCAAACGGTATCACCCGTTGGCTCACCAACACCTAACAAGGTAATTGGTGTGGTTAAAGATTTTAATGCGTTTTCACTTCATGTTAAAGTAGAACCTACAGCAATTTTCAGATATCAATTGCAAAACGGTAGTGCACAGGGGTTACCTACCTTAATGGTTCATATTAATGATGGTGCGGTTGGTCCAACAATGAAGTTCCTAGAAAATAAGTTTACGGAATTAGACCCTAACCATCCTTTTGAGTATGAATTTCTTGATCAACAAGCGGAAGAGCTTTACCGTGGAGATCAAAGGCAGAGCAAACTTACAGGAATACTTTCATACATCTGTATTTTAATCTCTTGTTTAGGTTTGTTGGGCTTGTCTTCTTTTACAACAGCTACCCGAATAAAAGAAATTGGTGTGAGAAAAGTATTGGGTGCCACAGTTCCGCAATTGGTTTTCATGATTTTCAAAGACATTATGATTTTAGTGCTCATTGGCTTTGTTTTGGCAGCCCCAGCGGCTTATTGGCTAGTCAACGATTGGTTAAACGTGTTCGCATATAGAATGAATTTACAGGATGTCATACTATTGGCTGCTGGGCTATCGGGAGTACTCGCCCTAATCATCTCCTTCTTAACAGTAAGTTTCCATTCACTAAAAGCTGCACAGCAAAACCCAGTAAAGGCTCTACGATACGAATAGAATTTCAATCTCATTCAAGTAAAAGGCAACCTCGAAAGGGGTTGCCTTTTTGCATTCATTATTAAACGAAAGGCTAACAATCTCTATAAAAGAAATAGCACCGAAGAAAACCTCGGTGCTATTTGACTAACATTTAATAATATGTAAGCTATATTCTACCCCCCTATTGGAGAGAAATCTACTGTTTTAACGGCTGCTAAATATGCGTCCCAATTGGCAGCATACCAAGCGTCTACTTTAGATTGTAATGATTTGAATTCGTTATTGAAGTCAGTCAAATCCTTACGATCTGCAGCACCTGGAGCATCAAATGATCCTGAGATTGTACGAGACAAACCAGTTACTTTTGAGTTTAAAGGAACAACGTCAGAGTCACTGCCTCCTCCAAAACGGAAACCACCTCCGCTACCTACAGCATCAGAAAGTTCTTTCATCTCTTTCTTCACTTCTTCACTCTTGGTTCTAAGGGCATTTACTTCTGGCCCACGCTTGCCTTTTAAAGCTTCTATCACTTTATCTACAGACTCCATGTCTTTCGAGATTTTAGAAGATAGGGCGGATACATCTGCAGAAAGCACATTTACCTCTCTGAGTAAATCTCTTCTTGCAATTAAATTATTCATATCATACGTATCTCTAGGGTCCATTTGAATTTCAATCTTACCTTCATCAGATTGATCTCCAATTGTTACTTTAAAAGTATATGCGCCAGGCAAAGCAGGCGCTCCACCTCTTCGGAAGAAACTAGCAAACTGCGCTGGAACACCTGGTGGAAGTTCTGGTTGCACTGTGTTTTCAGGAGGGTTTTCATCATATCTCCATGAAACACTATTCAAACCCTCATTAATTGAAGAGCTTAAAGTTCTTACTAGATTTCCACTCAAATCAAAGATTTCGATCTTGGCTTGAGGTCCTCTTGGGGTATTGCCTCCGCCAGCACCACCTCGGCCTCCACGGCCTCCGCCACCACCTTGACCACCAGCTCTGGCTTGTGGTTGTGGTGCAGCACCAGCAGCTCCTCTACCACCGGCTGAAGTATCTGGCTTTTTAGCAAAGAACTTAATAACCGCAGCACCAGACTCTCTGTTTTCTCCTTCAAAAGTAGCATTACCTGGATTTGCAGGGCCACTTGCTGCTCTGGTACTCACCATATAAGAAGTACTGGCATCAATAGCAGTCACGGCCGATTCTGTAACAGACTTTTGTCCTTTAGCTGCTAAAACACGTAAAGGCTTAATATCATCAAGTACATAAATTGCTCTACCGAATGTTCCAATAACCAAATCACTTTCGCGCTCTTGAATCACCAAATCCATAGTAGAAACACTTGGATAACCGTTTTCAAATTTGGCCCAAGTTTTAGCTTCATCAATACTGATATACAAACCGTGTTCTGTTCCGAAGAACATCAATTTTGGTTCAACTGGGTCTTGAATGAAAGACAATGCATAACCGAAAATATCATTTTCAGAAGCCATAGATGTCCATGTTTTTCCGTAATCTTTGGTTCTCATTAAATAAGGTTTGAAATCGAACCTTCTATAATTGTTGATTACCGCTACAGCTTCTCCTTTATTATATCTTGAGGCTTTGATTTGGTTTACCCACGATCCAGCTGGAACACCCTTGATATTCTTAGCTACGTTGGTCCAAGTAGCACCTCCGTCTCTAGTAACATGAATGTAACCATCGTCAGATCCAGCCCAAATCACTCCTTTTTCTAAAGCACTCGGCTCTATTACCAAAAGTGTAGTGTGATTTTCCGCACCAGTAGCATCAATGGTCAATCCACCACTTTTATCTTGATTTTGTTTAGTGGTGTCGTTAGTTGTTAAGTCCGGAGAAATGATCGTCCAGCTATTACCTTTGTTTGTACTCTTGTGTACAAACTGGCTTCCAAAATAAATAGTACTGTTGTCAAATGGATCTTGTGCCATGGCCGAGTTCCAGTTGAAACGTAACTTTACTTTAGGGTCATCGCTTGTAGGCTTAATTCTCTTGCTGCTTCCAGTAAGCTTATCATATCTACTTACGTTTCCTTGCTGAGACTGAGAGTACCCGTAACGAGAATCATCAGGGTCTGCCATTACATCAAAACCATCACCCCCACCAATGGTGAAAAAGTAATCATTTCTGATTCCATCGCTTTTCCAAGTATAAGCAGGGCCAGTATAGGTTCCGTTATCTTGTAATCCACCATAAACATTGTAAGGCATTTCGTTATCTACATTAATATGGTAGAACTGACCAAGCGGTAAATTCTCTACAAACTGCCAAGCTTTGCCCATGTCTCTAGTAATCGCCATACCTCCATCATTACCCAAAATCATGTATTTTGGGTCGTCTGGGTTAATATATAAAGCGTGATTATCTACGTGAATAAGGTTTCTTGCAATGATGTTTTCAAATGATTTACCGCCATCCTCACTTCTGTGTACATTCGTAAAAATACTATACACCCTGTTTTCATTTTTAGGGTCTACATAAATATCAAAGTAGTAGAAAGGTCGGTTACCAATGTCATTACCATTATTAATCATTTCCCATTTAAACCCGCCATCGTCTGAACGATAAAGCGCATTTTCTTTGGCTTCAATAAGGGCATAAACTCTATTCGGATTGTTTGTAGCAAAGGCTAACCCCATACGGCCTAAATCGCCTTCAGGAATGCCATTATCTTTAGCTGATTGTTTCGTCCAGTTTTTACCACCATCTACGGTCATATACAAACCAGAGCTTGGGCCACCTGAAGTAAAGAACCAAGGCTCTCTTCTATGCTGCCACATGTTTACTAAAATTTTATTTGGGTTTGAAGGGTCCATCACCATGTCACCAACTCCAGTCATCTCGTCTACATAAAGAATGTGATTCCAAGTTTCGCCACCGTCTGTTGTTTTGTAAACACCTCTTTCTTTGTGGTCGCCCCAAGGAGAGCCAATAGCACCGATGTAAACAATATTTGGGTCATTCGGATCGATGATAATACGGTGAACATTTCGGGTTTTCTCAAGCCCCATCAGCTTCCAAGTCTTTCCCGCATCCAAACTGCGGTAAACACCATAACCACCCGTTAAACTGTTTCGTGGGTTACCTTCGCCTGTTCCTACCCAAACGATGTTTGGGTTTTTCTGAGAAACGGCTACTGCGCCAATGGACAGTGCCAGTTCGTTATCAAAAATAGGCTCCCAAGCAATACCTCCACTTTCAGACTTCCAAAGGCCACCTGATGCAGATCCAGCGTAAATAATTTCGGGATTACTTCTAACCGCGTCAATTGAGGTAACCCTTCCACTCATGTTGGCGGGGCCAATACTACGAGGTTTCATTGCTTCTAGCTTACTAAAGTCAATTTTCTGTCCAAAGGATAGAGAACTGATCAGCAAAGCGCAAAACACAAGCATTCCAGTACGGAAGCTCATGGCATTCATACATTTTGGTTGATACATAGTTTAGTTGTGTTGATTTTCGATTTAGACAGCCATAGTAAGCCACCGTTTAATGAATAGACTCAATTTTAATGAGTTATGAAAATGGATTTATATTGGTGGTAATTTTTCTAAAATACGCTTGGTGAAGTCTGATCTAATCACCTATATTTGCACTCCTCTTAAACGAGGGCAATATATCAGCTAAATACACGGAGAGATGGGTGAGTGGCTGAAACCACATGTTTGCTAAACATGCGTGCGGGAAACCGTACCGGGGGTTCGAATCCCCCTCTCTCCGCAAAAGGCCTTAGAATATATCTAAGGCTTTTTTTATGCTTCTGCCACAGTTAAAGTGAACCAGCTCCTTACTTACACTCTCCATTAACTATCTTTACAATTCATAGCTTAAAAACAATAAGCGACCTTATACAATTGAAAACTCCACTTTATGAAAAACAAATTCAATCCTTGGCATGATGTTTCTCCTGGTGATAACCTTCCAGATATTGTAAATGGCATCATTGAAATTCCGAAAGGAACAAGGGCAAAATATGAACTTGACAAAGACAGTGGGCTTTTAATTCTTGACAGAGTGCTATACTCTTCGGTTTATTACCCAGCGAACTACGGCTTTATTCCTCAGAGCTACTGTGAGGATAGAGATCCACTAGATATTCTTATTCTATCGCAAATCGACATTGTTCCTATGTGTATTGTTCCTGCCAAAGTTATTGGTGTAATGCGCATGCTCGACAATGGCGAAGCAGATGATAAAATCATTGCGGTGGCGGCAGGAGACCCAAGCATTAGCCATATCAACGACATCTCTGAACTTCCTTCGCATTTCATTTCAGAAATGAGAAACTTCTTTGAAGACTATAAAAAACTCGAGAAAAAAACTGTTGTAGTGGAAGAGTTTCTAGATAAACAAACGGCCATTAAAATTCTCAAAGAGAGTTTTGAAATGTATAACGAGAAGTTCAATAAAAAATAACGCTATACAGTCAATGCAAAGTGGGGCTAAAGCAGCCCCACCCTTAAACAGGCCTATTCGTTAACTCAAAAATGGTGATCTCGGGAAGAATACCGATTCGGCTGGGGAAGCCTAAGAAGCCGAAGCCTCGGTTAACGTAGAGGTGATGATTTCCTTCGGTATATAGATCGGCCCATTGCGGATACATCCATTTGGAAGGACTCATCTAAAACTACCACTCCAATATCTACCCATATTAGATCACAGCATTTTAGAAACAACAGAAACATTCACTCTTCTTGAGATTAACGCTTTCGATAAAATCAAAAACTTATTAGATTGAATAATTAACACAATGAGAATAAACATATATTGGTGAGTTTACTCAATTGTTGGTAAGTACTTCTGCACTATGAAGATATTAACTCTAATATTCTTAACCCTTACACTATCAGCAAAATTAACTTTTGCAACGGGTCAAAGGTCTGATCTAATTATATATAAGGGTGACACTCTCGCACTTCTCTCTTTACCCCTAGAAGAATTTTTAGGTGAATACGATGAACGGGAAAGAAAATATTCAATTCTCAAGTTAACATGCTCAACAGACCTATGGAGGGGTTACCAAGCGTTTTGGAAACTTGAGCATAATCAACTCTCTTTGATTGATGTATATCTATGTGGGAACAAAGACAAAAGCATTTTGAAAGAATTCTTTCAAACTCAAGCTCCAAGTAAAGCCATATGGTTTACAGGTCAACTCTTTATCCAACATGGCAAAATGATTAAATACAACCATATCGGCTTTGATCGATATTTTCAAGAAGAAACCGTTGTTGAAATAGAACAAGGAAACATCATAAGTGAAGAACGATTCGTTAATGGTATTAGACCAGATGACAGTGGGTTTCCAAATGATCCAGATTCAGTAATAGCTGAGGTATACAGAAGAATTAACTGGGAAAATTTACCTGAACTTTCAAAAGAGAAAAAGCTCATAGTGAGCCTTAAGACAGGAGAAATTGACAGCTTGACTATAATTAGGGATAAAGCAGGTGAAGCATATATCAAAGAACTTCAAACTGTTTTGAACCAGTTTCCTCAATTAAAGAAATTCTACGCTCGGGGTAAACCTTTAGAAGAGGCTTATTCCTTCCAAGTAATATTCAGTAATGAACGAAGACGAAAATCCAATCGGTAACAAACTATATAAATAAGAGATTTTATGGGTAAAGGTTTTAACAACCTCATAGTAACAAGAATGTTCAACCCACCTAAACAGGCCTATTCGTAAGCTCAAAAATGGTGATTTCGGGAAGGATTCCTATTCGGCCAGGGAAGTTCAAGCCTGTTCTTCACCAATAAGCCACCTAAGGAACTTCTGCTTTCTGCTCTCAATTGCATTCCAGGTTTATTAGTCCATATTAACTTAATAAATAGATAAACACTTACCTATATTACTATTATTTCTTTCGATAAAATCGAAAACTTTCTAGATTGAACAAAAAAACAATGGAATAACCACAACTATGTGTTTATTCCATTTCTACTCTCAATTTGTTTGAGAAGAATTATTTTAATATTGAAACAATTCCGGGGATTCAAAGCAACGCTTGGCCATTGTGAATGGATAGGTTAGTACTCCCTAACCTGTCCTGACTAGATGTTAGTGATATTTTAAAAAGCATAATAACCAAAAGCGAACAAAGATATATTGACTTTTCAGAGTCCCTAAACATAATTAACCGCAGAAGGGAGACCTGACTCCATCCAAAAAAACGGGGCGTAACCGAAAGGCCTAACGAGTAGGATTATTTTCAACCAAAAAAAGTAAAAATGGATGCACAAAAAGTCGACATGTTCATTATGTCAAATGGAAAATTTTTTGAGAGTCATCATATCAATGCAATCAGGGACAGACTACTTGCAATTGATGATTCAAAATGGGCTACGCTCTCAACTGCGCAGTTCAAAGACCCAACAACCACACTTATTGTTTCAATCTTAGCGGGTAGCTTAGGTATAGATAGGTTTATGATTGGTGACACGGGGCTTGGGGTTGGTAAACTTCTAACCTGTGGTGGTTTCGGTATTTGGACCATTGTTGACTGGTTCTTGATTCAAGCGGCAACAAGAGATAAGAACAAGCAAAAAATTCAACAATTATTGTATTAATGACGCTCGACAGGAACAAGCTGTATTCAATATTATTTATAGCATGTTTAGCAGGGTATACTTGGCTCTACTTTAGCATTTCGAAAAACTTAACAGAAAATAAATCTGTTGAAGTTTGCCTAATAAAGTACGCTATAGACATACCCTGCCCTTCCTGTGGCGCTACTCGCTCCATTACTTTATTGACAAAAGGAGACTTCATTAAAGCGCTAAGCATAAATCCAATGGGCTTATTAATTGCTATCATTATGCTCATTACTCCTCTTTGGATTACAGTTGACATTACAACTAGACGTAAAACCTTACTCGATTTTTATAAAAAAATAGAGACTCATCTGAAAAACCCAAAGTATGCAGTCCCCTTGATATTGCTCGTAATAATCAATTGGATTTGGAATATCACAAAAGGATTATGATACACATAAAAAAATTCAATTACGAACCTGGTGAACATGAAACAGAGGCGGCCTCAAATAGTTATTTGATGTCCCTAATAGCCATTATAGCCGGACTTCCATTACCTATAGTTAACCTTATAGCCACATTGATTTTTTACTTGGCCAATTTAAAGTCTTCGTATTTTGTTCGTTGGCATTGTACACAGGCGCTACTCTCGCAATTGTCAATGCTTGTCATAAATAGTTTCAGTTTCTGGTGGACAGTTTCAATAATGTTTGCAGATGAACCAATTACGAGCAAATATATCGCATACATAATTACTGCACTAGCTTTCAACTTGACCGAATTTATAGCAACCATATATACGGCAATTCAGACCAGAAAAGGAATTCACGTGGAATGGTGGTTTTATGGCGCATTGACTAACGTAATCTGCAAATCGAAATCATGAAAAATCCTATTGCGCAAGGGCTTATAACAATTGTTCTGTTTTTCGGAACATGGTTTATTTTGGCACAAATAGACTGGATTACCGTTTTTAGAGTTCAGCGAGTAACCGATAGAACTGACGAGAAACTAGGTAACCTTTTGTGGGAAATGATTCAAGAGTCTGAAGAGGAAAATGTAAATCCATTTGTAATAAATTCGGTTGATAGTATTGTAAGCAAAATTTGCTCGGCAAATAATATCGAAAGGCAGTTAATAAAAGTTCACATAATTGAAAAAGACGACATTAACGCTTTCGCTTTACCAAATGGACATTTAGTGATTAATAGTGGTCTGATCTTAAATTCAGATAATCAAGAAGAATTGAGCGGAGTTATTTGTCATGAAATTGCTCACGTTAGGCTTAACCATGTAATGAAAAAATTGGTGAAGGAAGTTGGACTTTCTGTTTTGATTTCAATGACAACGGGTAATAGAGGCTCAGAAGTAATTAAAGAGACCGTGAAAACACTCTCTTCATCAGCATTCGACAGAAACCTTGAGAAAGAAGCTGATATTGAAGCTGTTGACTACCTCATGAAGGCTAAAATAAACCCCGAACCATTTGCGAATTTCCTTTACAAACTCTCCGACAAGGAAAATGAAGCCACAAAGTATTTGACATGGATAAGCACTCACCCAGACTCAAAGGAAAGGGCTGAATACATAATCGAGTATAGCGGAGATAAAAAGATTGCTTACGAAGCAATTCTGAAATCTGAGACATGGGACAAATTGAAAGAAAAATTAATGGAATAAACCCACAAGTAATAACAGCTCACGAGATGCTGTTACGCATAGACAAATTAATATACCCCACCCTTAAACAGGCCTATTCGTAAGCTCAAAAATGGTGATTTCGGGAAGGATTCCTATTCGGCCAGGGAAGCCTAAGAAGCCGAAGCCTCTGTTCACATAGAGGTGATGATTTCCTTCAGTATATAAATCGGCCCACTGCGGATACATCCATTTTGAAGGACTCCACCTAAAGTTACCTATCTCTACTCCTAACTGCATACCGTGGGTGTGGCCCGCAAACATTAAATCAATATCGTTGAAATTGGGTCTTACTTGGGCGTCCCAATGGCTTGGATCGTGAGAAAGTAGAATTTTGACATCGCCTTCCGAGTTCTTGTGGGCTAGGTTCAAATCGCCATACTTAGCAAATCTTCCTGCTCCCCAATTTTCTACACCAATCAATGAAATCTGATCCCCTCCTATTTTTAATGATTTATTTTCATTCATCATCAAATTCCACCCCATCTTTTCATGCGCCAATATCATATTTTGGAGGTTCTGCTGTTTAGCTTGCGCAGAAGTCCAGTGCATGTAATCTCCGTAATCGTGGTTACCTAAAGTAGAATAAACTCCGAGGTCTGCTTTTACTTTAGAAAAAATATCGAAGTATTCGTTTACTTCTTTGGTTTGATTATTTACTAAATCACCGGTGAAGAAAACTACATCGGGTTTTTCAGCCATCAATAGGTTAACACCTCCCTCTACAGCTTTTTTATCAAAAAAACTCCCGCTGTGAATATCTGACAGTTGAGCCATTTTGATTCCATTAAAACCACTAGGAAGATTGGGGAGGTATAATTTCTTTCTTCTAACTCTATAATCATAAGCACCTGACACTATGCCAAAACTCATGGTTACAACTGGCAAAGTGGCTGCTGCAACGGCTGTTTTGGCAAGAAATTCGGATCTGGGTATTTTCTTTCCTGAAGCTATCTTTCTATCCTTTCTCTTTTTTCTTCCTGCAAAAAACAATGCAATAGCTCTTCTCATATCATCAATGAATACAAAGACCAAGCCCAGAAGTTTGGCTGCATAGGACATGAAAATAATGGAGATAATAAAACTAAAGGAAATGGTTCCTGCTTGGGAAAGCCGAAGGTAGACCACTAAGGTCATCATTACCACGGCTTGTAGTAGATAAACCCTATTTATCCATTTAGCTCTATTAGCCTTTACATTCTTTAAAAGTGTTTTTGTGGCTTGATATGCATACAGTTCTATCCAGCTTAAGAATAGAACGATTAGAATAAAAGAGAAGCCATTAAATTTCATACGTTTTGCTAACTAACTGAACTTAATTTGAGTTCAAAAAAAGAGCTCTCGGGAACCACCCCGAGAGCCACCAAATCAACCTTAACTATGAATGGTGCCCGAATTTATGGGCTCCAAAATCACCACATAGTATTTTTAAACAAACATCAAGCCAAAGCTCGGTTTGCATTGTTCTTTAACTTAATGCGTTGGCTTTTCTTGCTTCTTTCTTACCTGCTATTCTATACATGAATTTATCGGCTAATAAGTACATGGTAGGAACAATAATTAGGGTTAAGAAAGTTGCAAAAGTGAGTCCGAAAATAATGGTCCAAGACATTGGCCCCCAGAACACTACGTTATCACCTCCTACATAGAAATCGGCATTGTAATTTGTAAACCAACCTATAAAGTCAATATTCAAACCAACGGCCAAAGGCACTAGACCAAGGATGGTAGTAATGGCTGTTAAAATTACAGGACGAAGTCTCGTTTTACCTGCAATAATAATTGAGTTCAAAACTTCTTCCATTGGTAAACGAGCATCGTCATCCAAACCTAGTTCTCTTCTTCTTCTCCTTCTGGTTAACTCAATATAATCAATCAATACAATGGCGTTGTTTACCACAATACCTGCTAGGGCAATAATCCCTACCATGGTCATGATCACCACAAATTCCATATTGAAGATTACTAAGCCTAAGAATACACCAATGGTACTCAAGAACACTGACACCATGATAATGAATGGAGCCGTGATTTTATTGAACTGAGAAACGATAATCAAGAAGATGGTAAACACTGCAATAAGCAATGCTTTGGCCAAGAAAGCCATGTTTTCAGCTTGCTCTTCTTGCTCTCCTGTAAAGGCATAGCTATACCCTGTTGGCATATCGTAATCAGCCATTAACACTTTTAGCTGGTCTGTGATTTCGGTAGCATTGGCTCCAGCAAGAACGTTTGAACTTAGAGTAACTACTCTATCCAAATCTTTTCTTTTAATTGAACCATAGGTTGAACCGTATCGAACATGGGCAACAGAAGAAATAGGTACTTGTACCAATTTACCAGAATTTTGATCTCTGAAAGTAATGTTCTTGTTCAACAAAGCATCGATATCATAACGATAGTCTTGATTTAAACGAACATTGATTTCGTAGTCATCTTCACCTTCTTTGTACTTAGAAACTTCTTTACCAAAAAGGGCAGTTCTGATTTCATTCGCAATAGAATAGGTAGACAGGCCGAAACGTCTGGCATTGTCTCTATCAATTTCTACAATCAATTCAGGCTTACCTAGCTCTAAAGAGCTTTTCAACTCTTCTATACCACGAATTCCAGATTCATCAATTTTCTGTTGAATGTCTTCACTTACGTGAATCAAAGTTTCAAGGTCTTCGCCTATTACTTCGAGGTTAATTGGCTTACCAGTTGGTGGACCAGCAGCATCTTTATCAATGGTTAAAGTAACGCCAGGCTCAGGTTTGATTTGAGCACGAAGTTCGTTCATAACGTCTTTCGTGTTAATATCTCCCCTTAACTTACTCTCAATAAAGTTGACAGTAATACGTGCCTTATGCGGCTCCTCTGACTGTCCAACTGCTGTTGGATCATTAGGGTCGGCAGCACCTTGACTAACGTTGGTAGAAACTGACTCTACAACAGAATCAAAAGGTTTAATAATTTCAAGTACTTGTGCTTCAATCCCTTTGGCAAAGTCATTGGTTACTTCAATGTCTGTCCCTACAGGAAATTCAACAAACACGTTTACATATTTTGGCTCATTTTCTGGGAAGAAAAGTACTTTAGGCTGAAACGCTCCAAAGATTGCCAATGAAATAAACAAGGCCACAAATGCTCCTCCCAAATAAAGGCCAGGATGTTTCACCGCGCTCTTCAATACTTTTTCATAACGTCCTTCCAAGGAAGGCAAAAAGCCAGCTTGAAATCTTCTTGAAGCAGGTTCTAAAACATATACATTGAGAAGTGTAATACCTCCAATAAGCATTAACAAGTTACCTAATGCCGTAATTCCTGCACCAAACGCAATTAAAAGCCCTAAAACAATAGCGATAGAGGAACGAATAATGATACGCTTATGATTGAACTGCTTCTTGCCTTCAACTTTCATGTAAGTTGAAATGAAAACAGGATTGATAACCAAGGCTACAAATAAGGATGATCCTAGCGTAATAATAAGGGTTACAGGCAAATAGAGCATGAACTCACCTATAATTCCGGGCCAAAAAGCCAACGGCATAAAGGCCGCCAAAGTAGTGGCTGTGGACGATATAATTGGCAATGCCACTTCACCCACCCCTTTTCGGGTAGCTGCCATTGGACTCAATCCTTCTTCCATTAAACGATAAACGTTTTCAACAACTACAATTCCATTATCTACCAACATACCCAAGGCCATAATAAGCCCGAAGAGTGTCATGGTGTTAATAGAAATGCCCAATAATCCTAGAATCATCAAAGCCATAAACATTGACAAAGGAATGGCCATACCCACGAAAAGTGAGTTTCTAGTTCCTAAGAAAAACAGAAGCACCATTACTACTAGGATCACACCAAAAATAATGTTGTTACCCAAGCTGCTTACTTGTTCTTTCGTGTCTTTAGATTGATCGTTGGTGATTGTTACTTTTGTAGATGATGGAATTTGACCACCTGCATAACTATCATCAATCAGTTTGGTGATTTTGTCTGTAGCGATCAAAAGGTTTTCACCACTTCGTTTCATTACGTCCAACTTCACTACGGGATCTAAATCCAAACGGGCGTAGTTCTGTTTGTCTTTGTAACCAAATGTAACTGTGGCTACATCCTTTAAGTAAACGATATGCCCTTCTTCATTACTAATGATTATTTCTTCGATTTGCGCTGGGTCGTCAAACTCACCGATTACCCTTACGTTTCTTCTCAGTCCATCTGCTACTACGTTACCTCCAGAAAGGGTAAGATTCTCTGCTGAAATAGCGTTTTCAATGTCAGTAAAAGTTACTTTTCTGGCTTCGAGCTTGAAAGGGTCTACTTTTACTTCTACTTCTTTTTCATCAACCCCAACAATATTTACCTTCGATATTTCCTTAAACTCCTCTATCTCATCTTCAAGATATTCTGCAATATCATTGAGTTCATCCAAAGATTTTGAAGGGTCTGTTAGGTTAAGGTTAAGTATTGGAAAGTTCTCTGAAAAGCTAAACTTGATTACACTTGGGTCAGACTTTAAATCTGTAGGAAGTTCTGATTTAGCTCTATCCACAGCATCTTTCACATCGATTACTGCTTTGTCTACATCAATTCCTACCTGAAATTCTACTACGATGGCAGAGAAATCTTGTACTGAAGTTGATTGAATATTATCTACACCTTCAATGGTATTGATTTCTTTTTCCAACTCACGAGTAATCAAACTCTCGATATCCTCTGGTGAGTTACCTGGGTGCGCTGTACTCACATAAACCGTTGGTTGTTCCACTTCAGGGAAACTTTCCTTTGGCAAAGTGATGTACGAGTATACACCTGCTGCTACAATAATTAGCGTAAGAACGTATACCGTAATTTTATTGCGAATCGACAGGGAGGTTAATCCAAACTCCTTATCAATCACATTTTGTTGATTATTTTCAGCCATAATGCTCTAGTTCAGGGGTTAAGATTAATTCTGCACTTTTACTGTTGTACCATCTGCAATTGTTCGATTTCCTTTATCAACAATTATTTCTCCACCACTAAGCCCTGAAAGTACTTCTGTTTCGTGTTCGTGAGAAAGACCTAGTTTTACATGAACCTTAGAGGCTTTTTGAGCAGCATCTAAAACATATACAAAGTTACCTTGAAGGTCTTCTTGAATAATTCTTGAAGGAATTGTAATGGCTTCGTCATTAGCATAATCAGTAAGGCTAACAATACTTACAATGTTCACTTTTGCATCTGAAGCTTGGCTTGGTAATTTCACTTCGATAGTGAAAGTTCGGCTTGCAGGATTGATTACATTACCAACACTTACCACTTTTGAGGTAAAGGTTTCACTCATTGAAGGCACTTCAATATCTACCATATCACCTACATTAACTTTACCTAAATAGGCTTCTGAAACTTCAGCGTTAATGTACATGTCGTTATTGCTCACCAAAAACACAATAGGAGAACCTGGCTGAACTACCTCTCCTGCTTTTACAGGTACCTCTTCAATACTTCCAGAAAAAGGAGCTACAATATTTGTTTTGCTCAACTGAGTATTCAGGGTTGAAAGTTGCTTCTCAAGCGACTCCTTATTGTTTTTTGCAGTAAGGTAATCTACTTCAGTACCAATATTTTTCTTCCAAAGTCTTTCTCTTTTCTCGAAAATGGTAGTGGCATACTCCAATTGGTTTTTCACTTCATCAATTGTTTTTTCTAATTGCTCAGAATCAATTGTGGCTAGAAGTTGACCCTTATTTACAGACTGACCTTCAATTACTTTTAAAGAAGTCAAAAGTCCAGCACTCTCTGCACTCACATACACATTGGTACGTGACATTACTGTTCCTCTTACTTCAATTTTATGCTCAAATTTTTTCTTTTGAGTTGTAATTGTGGTTACCAAAGTTGCTGCTCCCGAACCGTTGAAAAAAGTAGGATCCGCTTCAGCTATTTCTGCCTCAATGGTTTCTATTTTATTTCTGATTTCCTGAAGTTGAACTCTAGCTTCTGTGAGTTCTTGTTTCTTTGCGTCAAGACCTTCACCCTCAGATTTAGGCCCACATGCTGCTACCGTAAGCACAGCAAGAAAAATTGTGGCGATTGATTTAGCTTTCATGTGATTGATGTATTTTGAGTTATTAGTTGTCATTGTTTTGTAGTTTTCCGAGTGCCTTGTCTAAGTCTACTTTTGCTATAATAGCATTGTATAAGGCATTCAAATAGTTGGTTTCTGCTTCTTTATAGTCTTTTTCGGCATTGGTTACTTCTAAGTTAGAACCAACCCCTTCTTTGTACTTTTCTTTTGTAATGCTACTTACATCTTGGGCCAGCTCCATATTAGATTTTTGAACTTCTAGCTGCTCTAGGCTTACATTTAGATTTCTCTTAGCATTCTCAAACTCTTGGGTTAAGTTATTGGTCAGCAAACTGTACTGATTATTCAGGGTTTCTAACTCGATTTTATTGCGTTGAATGGTGTACTTCTTTCTCAAACCATCAAAAATCGGAATATTGATATTGAGTCCAATTTGAGAGTTAGAAAACCATTTTTTGCCGTTGGTTAAATCACTAAAATCATTAGAACCTGTATTTCTACCCCAGCCTGCATTAAAAGTAACCTTAGGAATGTATTGAGATGTAGTGTTCTTTATTTGAAGACCAGCTAGTTCTTTCAAATAATCTAACTGCTGTACCTCTACTCTATTGGCCAAGCTAAAGCCATTCAATTCTGCAAGATCATAATTGAAATCAAGGGCCTCTAATTGGTCGGTAAGGGTTATTTCTTCTTCCACAGACATACCCATGCTTAATTTGAGTAAATCCTTACTGGTTGTTACTGCCTGCTCAACACCGCTTTTTTCAGCCAATAGGTTATTGGTTTGTACCTGAAGTCTGCTTACATCAATTCTTTCTGCAAAACCATTTTCATACAATGTTCTGGTTTCTTCCAAAGTTGTATTCAAGGTTATCAAATTGGCATTAATCAAATCAACACGAGTTTGATTCACCAAAACCAGATAATAGGCTTTAGTTACCTGTTCGATTACATCTACTTCAGCTTTTACTTTGTCTACGATCACCTTTTCTCTTAGTACTTTGGCGGCTTTTAGGCCTATAAAAAATGATCCATCCCAAAGCATTTGTTCCAAACCTACATTTAAGTTACCAATGTGCTGAGCACCAAAGCCTACCAAGGTTACACCTTCTGCATTTGGGTCGCCTGTAAAAAATGAATTTGGAATTGGGCTTTTGGCTATAAACAGGTTGTTGGTGTAGTTAAAACTACCGTTAATCTGTGGCAAACCATCCGCACGAGTTTCAAACACCTGTGCTTCGGCATCGAGTGTAGAAAGTTGCGCATTCTTCACATTCTCGTTATTCAGCAAAGCATACTCTAATGCCTTATTGAGAGAATATTCCGTTTGAGCTTTTACCGCAATAGCAGGCAGCAAAAGCGCGAGCATAAGCGTGTATTTGTTAATTCTGCTCTTCATTGTTTTTTGAGTTTGTTGTGTATTGGTTAAAAAGTTGATGTCCTTCTATGGTAAAAAGACCATGCATAAAATGATCGAATAATTGCATTTGTATTTGCTCTAATGTGTATTGGTTGCGAGGAACAAGGTTTCCGATAAGAAATGTCTGAACCTGTTCTATTCGCATAATAGCAATGAGCTCAGCATCTATTTCGGGTCTAAAAAGCCCTTCGTTCTTTCCGCGCTCAATTACTTTCATAATAGAGTCCTTCATCACATTGCCTTTAAATTCTTCATACATCTTCCACGCCTTAGGGTAGAATTTCTGAAGCTCATAAAGCAAGTTCATTTTGGTTTCCTTGATGGAGTCCCTAAGACATACAGAAAGCAGCACAAGCTCGTGTACTCCGTTCTTACTCTCTTCGGTTAAACCACAGAATCGCTTACTCTCTAAATCAAAGTGAAGCTTGGTAATTGTATTCACAAGCTCACTTTTATCTTTATAGTATTGGTAAATCGTTTTCTTAGAAATACCCAACTCCTTGGCGATGTCATCCATTGTTACAGCTCTGATACCAAACTGGGTATATAGCTCTGTTGCCTTCTCTAAAATATTCTCTCTAACATCCATTTCGATCGCAAAACTATGGAAACTTAAATATTTTCCAAAGTTTCCTTCGGCTTTCAGACGTTTATTTTCGACCTTTTGTTCGGTAAAAATTAAAAATCAAAGAAAAATGCAAGCAAAAAAAGACGATAGCGCCAAAGATTATTTTCTACAACTTCTTGCGTTACAATTATGATTCTTCAATTTTACAAAACACATTCCAACAGAATTGATGTTAAGCGAAACACATAGAAATATTACAATTAATCACCACTCTTTAAATTATACCATTTGGGGTGGTGGAGAAAATGTAATGCTTTGCTTTCATGGATTTGGCTTAGATCACGCTTCTTTTAAGGTCGTTTGGGAAAGCCTAAAAGAGACACATACTATCTTTAGTTTTGATTTGCCCTACCATGGCAAAAGTCAGTTCCCCAAAAATGAACAGACCCTTAAACCCAAAGATTGGTTGGAGCTGATGAAAGCATTTTTTGATAAAGAAGAGATTTATCAATTTGAAGTGATGGGCTACTCTATGGGAGGCAAATACGCTATGATTACGGCCGAACTTTTCCCTGATCAAATTAAACACCTCCACTTAATTGCGCCCGATGGCATTACTACTCACTTCTCGTATCGTTTTTCTACCTACCCCTTCTTTTTCAGAAAGCTGTTTAAAACTCAGATTAAGAACCCTTGGTTCTTTAAAGCTTTGGTAAAAACCTTGCGAAGCTTAAAAATCATGAACAATTACAGCTTGAGATTTGCTGAAAGCCAAATGGATACTGAGTTTAAGCGTTCTCAAGTGTATCATTCTTGGGTCAACTTAAGGCATTTTTTACCTAACCTTAAAGAACTTGCCAACCAAATCAATAAACGAAATACTCCTACTACTTTCTATTTAGGCAAGCACGATAAAGTAATCAATGCCAAAGAAATCAAACCCTTACATCAACTTTTACCTAAAAGTGAGTTGGTAATACTAGAGTCTGGGCACAGTACCTTATTGAATTCAGTAGTCAAACACCTTGAATTCGCAAACAAACCTTAATCAACCAACCCAATATGAAAAGCTATACTTTACTAGCACTCACTTTATTTTTAACCAGTTGTAGTTTTTCTACTGAAACTACCTTGAAAGAGAAAGAGCTTGAACATTATCAGTCAGAGTCGATGAAAACCTTAGGCCTCCCCTTTTCTGATGCCGTAATTGTAGATGATATCATTTATCTATCGGGTCAAGTAGGAAATCTTCCTGGTACATTAGACTTAGCTCCGGGTGGTTTACAAGGAGAAGCCAAACAAGCCATAGAAAACATG
Source organism: uncultured Roseivirga sp. (assembly GCF_963973945.1). Taxonomy (GTDB): domain Bacteria; phylum Bacteroidota; class Bacteroidia; order Cytophagales; family Cyclobacteriaceae; genus Roseivirga. The sequence continues at coordinate 379,308 of NZ_CAXBBV010000003.1, read as the reverse complement.
AAAGCTGTTCTAGAAGCCAATGGTTCTTCACTTGACGATGTAATCAAGGTAACCGTAATGATGGCGGATATTGATGAATGGGGAGAGTTCAATAAAGAATACATCAAGTACTTTACTGCTGAAAAGAAACCCGCCAGAAGCGCTTTTGGAACTAGCGGCTTGGCACTTGGCGCAAGGCTTGAAATCGAGTGCATTGCCTTGAAAAGAAAATAAACTATTAATTGCTTGTGCTCAATAACTTATCGAAAATCACTTCGTTATTCCTCTGTAATTTTTCGATGCATGAACTTAACTCTCCGCTCAGTCTTTAGTATCAGTCTTTGCCTGTTCAGCCATTTTTATTCATTTGGTCAAAAAAAGGAAGCGACCGACAGAAAAATTTATGAATACCTTGATAAGTATTCTCCCGAAAGCTCCGAAATGCTTCGCTTGTTGTATAGCTTACCTTCAAAGTATCAACTAAATGGAATCACAATAAACCTTACAAAAGAACAGGCACCATCATTCTGGGTTTCTGATCATTCTGAAAAAGGAATTCTTAAAAGGCTCAATACCGTTGTGCATGAATCAATGCATGGACTGACCTCGCGGTTACCTTATACTTTGTTAAAAGAGCGAGGCGATAGTTATTATAATTTTAAGGATAGCTACTCTGCTTTTTATGTAAACAGAGACTCTTCTTTTCTAGTAAAGCACAGTCCGGTTTTTAGCAGTAATAGAATCAGCGATGAAATTCCCAAGGCCTTAAGAACTTTTAGGTTCAAGCCTTACATTGCTCCAAGAAGTAAAATGTTGGGTAGTCAAGCCAATGGAATTTACGGACTAGCGGATGAGTGGAATGCTTATTATTTTGGCACAAAAACCGCCCTTGACCTATTTGATTATTATAAATCAAAGCCCAGTCAAAACCATGAAATCTACCTTGAATACGTAAGTAACATAGCAGGCACTTACTACGCCTATTACGAGTTCAAGTACTTTATTCTTAAATACTTAGAGTATGCCAAACTGAACGAAAAAGAAGTGTATGATGGCATAATGGCCAATTTCGAGTTCAGAAAAGCCTTTACTTCCATTGATAATCGATTCGCTGACTTGCTCCATCAATTCGAAGAACGCTTGGATGAAATAGCGGAAAGCCCAAAAGGCACTACCGAAACGAGTGTGTACATAGAGGATGGTTATTACTTTATTAATGGAAATGGCGTTGGGCTTTTTACTGAGGAAGTAGAAATGCTTAAGGCAGAATTAGAAAAGCCTAATTTAAAGGCTTTAGAGTTGGAATTGAGGGTTGGATAACTCTCTAAAACCAAAAAAGTACTTGTAAACGAAATTACTTGATTCCAGCATTTATAGCCCTCTAAATAAAACCAACTTTAACTCTTCATGAAATTGATTATTTTGGAAGGACTGAAAACCAACAGCTTCCAAAATAATCAACCATGAAAAGACCATTTACTAGTAAATCACTCCTGTGCATTGCGCTACTTTTTACGAGCAGTTTCGCCTTTGCACAAAAGAAATATTCTGAGAAACAGATCACCAAACTCAAAACCGAAGTTGCCCAAATTGTGGAAGATAACCACAAGCAAACTCAGGTGATGATCGATAAGATTTTCAGCTTTGCTGAGCTTGGTTTTCAAGAATATGAATCTTCTAAATACCTTACAGGCATTTTAAAGGCCAACGGCTTCAATATAGTTGAAGGAGTTTCGGGAATTCCTACCGCATGGTTTGCCACTTGGAAACAAGGCGATGGCCCTACAATTGCCTTGGGAAGCGATGTCGATAACATTCCAAAAGCATCACAATATCCGGGAGTTGCTTATCACAAACCGATGGTAGAAGGCGCACCGGGTCATGGTGAAGGACACAATGCTGGGATTCCATTAAATATTACAGCCGCTCTTGCGGTAAAGCAGATCATGGAACGTGAAGGTATTCAAGGTACGCTAATTTTGTGGCCGGGCATTGCTGAAGAATTAGTAGCCGCCAAGGCTTGGTACACCCGTGATGGCCTTTTTGACGATGTAGATATTTCAATTTTCACCCATGTAAGCAGCAATCTTTCTGTCTCTTATGGCCAAGCTTCTGGCACGGGGCTTATCTCCGTTGAATATACTTTTGATGGCGAAGCCGCCCACTCTGCTGGTTCGCCTTGGCGAGGAAGAAGTGCTTTGGACGCTGTAGAATTAATGAGTGTGGGCTGGAATTACAAACGAGAGCACCTCACTACTCTAAAACGTTCTCACTCCATAATTACCGATGGTGGCGATCAGCCCAATGTAGTACCTTCAAAAGCTTCGATTTGGTATTATTTCCGTGATGTAACCTATGAAGGTATTATGGAGATGTATGCTGATGCCAATAATATTGCCAAAGGTGCGGCTTTAATGACAGACACAGAAATGAGCTCGCGCATTTTGGGCACTGCTTGGCCACGTCATTTTAACAAAACCATAGCCGAAACCATGTATGAGAACATCAAGCAAGTGGGGCTACCCACTTGGAGCGAGGAAGATCAAGCTTTGGCCAAAGCTACTCAAGAAGAAGTAGGTTCTAACCCAAGAGGTTTAAGCACCAAGCTTTCTGGTTTGGGAATGCCAGTCACAAGCCCAGTAAGTGGCGGTTCTGACGACATAGGGGATGTATCTTGGAAAGTACCTACCGTAACTATGCGTTTTCCTTCAAACATTCCAGGTTTGCAGGGTCACCATTGGAGCAATGCCATTGCCATGGCCACTCCTATTGCACACAAAGGCGCCACTGCTGGTGCCAAAGCCGAAGCCATGACTATTCTAGACTTTCTCTTAAAACCAGAGTTAGTGACTCAAGCTTGGGATTATTTTAACAATGTACAGAGCAAAGAAACGCAGTATAAGCCAATGATTTCGGCCAGCGATGCGCCACCTATTTACCTGAACAAGAAAATCATGGATGAATTCCGTCCGCAGTTGGAGAAATTCTACTATGACGAAACAAAGTACGGAAGTTACTTAGAGCAATTGGGTGTTACTTACCCTACGATTAAGAAGGGGAATTAAAACTCGAAGAATTCCATCACAATGCATAAAGATAAAATCAATCAGCTATTAGAGGTCTTGAATGAATCATTTCAAGGCCTCCCTTGGCATGGAGAGTCCTTAATGGATAAACTCAATCGTATTGACTACCGAATTGTAAACATCGCTCCTGTTCCAACAATTAATTCTGTAGCCAGACTGGTTCATCACATCATCAATTGGCGGATTTTTGTCATTGAAAAAATCAAAGGGAATGATGCATTCGACATTGAAATGAATTCGCAAAACGACTGGACGGATCTTCATATTGAAACGGAAAAAGACTGGGCTGACTTGATTCAAAAATTAGTTAATACCCAAAACGAGATTTTTGATCTACTTAACACTAAAACTGATGATTTTCTAGAGACTCCAGTTTATGGCAGAAAGTACAATATTCAGAGACTTATTGAAGGAATTGTGCAGCATGACATTTATCATCAGGGCCAAATTGCGGTGGTAGCCAAACAAGCAGCACTAAAGGGTTGAGTACGGTTACAACCAAGAATTGTACGGCTGTGTCTAAGAAGCTAGGCAAACCAAAAGTTCTCCCTTATGAAATCTACAATAATCAATCTATTGGGCTTGATTCTCATATGCGCTCTCGGTTCTTGTGACCTAAAAGACACAAAGGCTGACAATATCATTGAAAACCCGCTTTTGGGTAATTGGGCAAATACCGACACCAATAACAACAGCGCTTTCGCTTATACATTTTTCACCAATGGAACATTCGGATCTGCTCGCGTTATTACCAACCCATCCACCAACGAGGTAGTTGATTACCTATATTATGCGACAGGTGTATTCACTTTGGAAGGCAATCAGCTAAGCCTTTTCTTTCAAGAAATCTATAAACATGACGACAGTCAAGTGCAATACCCTGACCCAACAGACTTAACCTTGACCGGACAGACCAGTGAAGAGTTACTCACTATTTCTTTCGGTAATAACAATCAGGAACTCACTTTCAATTTTCAGCCATGTGCTCCAAATGAAAACTGTGCTACGGAAATTTCTTTTGAGAGAGTGCCAGTTGAATGGTGCGGAACCCCGAGTCCGAGTTAAGATAGGTCAGAAAGTTCGCCAAACTTGAGCTCAAAAGCTGAAGCATTGAACCAATTTTGTGCTTCGGCTTCTTCCAATATTTTATTCAGCCGCTCCCAATAAATGCCTTTCAACCCATTCCTTAAAACAAATTCAGAAGCTTCCACAAACGAATTGTAAATACTCTTGAAAAAAGCTTCTTGCCGTACTTCCTTTCGGGCATTAAAACGCATGGCAGTTTCAATATTAAAAAGCATAAAATCTGCCAACAGCGATGGATCTATTTCCAATGTTGAAAAGTGCTTTATCGCTTTTTGCGCTACCGATCTACGCGCTTTGGGCTTTCTTTTGGTTTGAGGAAAATACTCTTTTAGCACCTTCTGTTTTGCTTCATCTATCAGTTTGTCTTCTTTGGGGTTGAACACAAAATTATAGTAGGTACGAACAGGCATAAACTTATCGTAAAGCTCCAACACCTGTGTTTCAAGCTCATCCTTCTTTAAAGACTGCAAATACTTAACAAGCGCACGTTTACTCATTTCCTCTCAATCGCTTTCTTAGATTTTACTAAGGTATTAATTATTCAAAAAGCAGCTTCACTAAATACCTCATTCAACCCACAGCTTAACTATTTCCTTCAACAGTTCAGCCTAATTCTTCGACAACCCAACAAAAGTCGTATTTCAATATTTATATGAATGCTTAAATATGCATAAAAACACTCCCTATTATGAAAAGAATTATACCATTATTCGTCATACTCCTTTTTGTAGGTTTAGGAAACCTAAGTGCTCAGAATTTGGAAAAACCAAGGTCTGGAAATGAAATCCGTTTAAAGGATTATACTGTAACAGTAGCTCAAGGTGAAGAAATTGATCTTCAAATGTGGGTAGTAAAAGCAAAGAAATATAACCTCGTAGTTGAAGAACCAAAAGCTTCTGCCAAAGAAGGCATCCACTTCACCTTCGAACAACAAACCGAAGTAGAAGATCCTTTGACCTACGACATGAAAGTAAAAGTAGACGCATCGACTCCAGTGGGCGATTACCTGTGCATTCTGAAAGTTCCGGGCAAAGGAAGAAGTGCTGTAACAGGCTCAACCATCAAGATTAAAGTCGTTCAAAACGACTAAAAAATTCAGAATTCAATGAAGCCCTTTAGTTTACACTTAAGGGCTTTTCTTATATTGAGCCATGTCTAAAGGAAAGGTGTATGGATTAAGAATAGCAATAGGGCTTTTGGTCTTTATGTTCTTCAAAATTACCTCGTACAAACTTTCTGAATGGGGTACATCCACTTTTGTATCAATGGCCAGTACTGTACTCACAGTACTCGTTGTTTTTGAGATTATTGGTTACACTGGTAAATACCTGATTAAGCACTACAAGTGTAGCCTTACTTCGTACCGTACGCTCACAAAGTTTTACATTGGAAATTGTATTGTAACAGCCCCGTTTGTGATTGGTGCTGCGGCATTCCATACCGAAATACTTATCCCCGCTTTTCCTTGTACTACTTGCACTGTCGAAATTTCATTGGCCACCACGATTGCACAAAGCTTGGTGCTTTCTTGGTTAATTATTTCAGCAAAATCATTTATGATTTATGTAGAATACACCAAGCGCTCAGAACATGAAAAAGACATTCTGCAAAAAGAGCTTGCCCTTTCAAAATATGAGAGTCTAAAAGACCAAATAGAGCCTCATTTTCTCTTCAACAGTTTTAGTGTACTGACCGCAGTAATTGAGGAAGATCCAAAACTGGCGGTAGATTTCGTATCAAGGCTTTCTAAGATTTACAGGTACCTAATGGAAAACACCTCTCAATTGGTATTGCTCAGTACCGAACTGGAATATTTAGAACACTACGTTTTTGTTTTAAAAACGAGACACGGCCAAAGTATTATTGTCAATTACGATTTGGATGCCGGAACTAATCAAATCCCCATCCTCTCACTTCAAATGTTGGTAGAAAATGCCCTAAAGCACAATTACTTTTCCAAAGAAAACCCACTTACCATCAACATCTATACGGAAGGAAGTGACTTTTTGGTAGTGAGCAATAACTTGAACAAGCGCCCAAACTTAGAAAAAGCCACACATTTGGGTTTAGAAAACATCAATAAGCGTTATGAATTGCTGCTCAATAAAAGCATTGTAATTCAAGAAAGCGCAGATAGCTTTACAGTTAAATTACCACTGGTACCTCAATGAAAAGCCTTGGAATGAAACTGATCATTATTGAAGACGAAGTGCTTTCGGCCAAGCGTTTGGCCAAAATGATTACTGAAATCGTTCCGAACGCCCAGATTTTAGCCAAGCTAGAATCTGTTAGTGAATCGCTGGTTTGGTTCAAAGAAAACCCCAAGCCCGACCTTATTTTTTTAGATATTCAACTGAACGATGGCAGCGGTTTCGACATTCTCAAAGCCCTTAGCGATTACCCTAAAATCATCTTCACTACAGCTTATGAACAATATGCGCTAGACGCTTTTAAACACAACAGTATTGATTATTTATTAAAACCGATTGATGCTACAGAATTAAAAAAATCATTTGAAAAGCTTGAGAACATTAAGGCTGCGGAAGCCGTGCAATACAAAGAAAATCTAGACAACCTAAAGTCTCAATTCTCTACTGGAGTTCGCGAAAGGTTTTTGGTGAAAATCGGCCCACAATTTAAGAGCATTCCTACCAACGCAATTAAATATTTCTTCTATTCAGATGGCCTTACTTACCTTCAAACCGAAGAAAGTGCTTTGCCGATTGATTACACCTTAGATCAACTGAAAGACGAATTAGACCCTAAGCTCTTCTTCAGAATCAACCGCCAATTCATTATCAAAATCTCAAGCATCAAGGAAATTCATAGCTATTTTAATAGCCGATTGTTACTTACCCTCACTCCTGCTTTTAAAGAAGAAGTAATTGTAAGCCGCGAAAGGGTATTAAATTTTAAGGTTTGGGCTGGAATGTAAATGCTCTGTACCCTATTTTTGTCTAGCAAGTTTTTTATCTAATCAATTTCAAAATACTATACCTTTAGGCTATGGCTGACCAACACAAAGCATTACTCGAAGGGAACAAGCAATTCATCAAGAACATCACTAAAGTCGATCCCGATTTCTTTTCAAAACTGTCCCATCAGCAAAAGCCAGAGTTCCTTTGGATTGGCTGTTCGGATAGCCGGGTACCCGCAACTGAAATCACCAACACTACTCCAGGTTCAATTTTCGTAGGCAGAAACATTGCCAACGTGGTCGTAAATACCGACCTCAATTTATTGAGCGTGGTATACTATGCAGTTAAAGTATTGAAGGTGAAACACATCATCGTATGTGGCCATTATGGTTGCGGAGGTGTTAAAGCAGCCATGTCGAATGAAAGTTTTGGCTTTTTAGACAATTGGTTACTGAACTTGAAAGACATTTATAAAAACCACAGTAAAGAACTGAACGGCATTCAGGATGAAACAAAACGATTCGATCGCTTTGTGGAATTAAACGTTATTGAACAGGCAAAGAACTTGGCAAAAATATCCTTTGTTCAAGAAGAATGGCAGCAAGGTGAATTTCCGTTTATCCACAGTTGGGTGTATAGCTTAAAAGATGGCAACATTAAAGATTTAGAGTGCTCCTTTAATTCAGCCGAAGCAGTCAATTCCATTTACGGATACAATCAAGAGTAGCTTCTAAATTGGCATTGACTTAACGAAAAAGACCGCCTGGCAGCGGTCTTCATCTGTATTTTTACAAATACCCCCAAAAACAAAAGCGGGGGACGAAGATTCGCCCCCACTTGCCATGAAAAAGCCGTGGCCCTTTCACAACATCAAGTTACTGTTCAAGCCTTTGTTCTTCATTTATTGGCCCAAGCTATAAACAAAAAACGCTGTCTTCTTCAGCTTCGTCCGTTGTTCGCACATAGTGCTAAAACAGTTTAACGCAGCTTTGCAGTCTTTTTATAAGGTTCAGTCTAAGAAAGAACCAAGCCGAAAAGATAAAGGTGAGCCTATTATCTTTTCCAATTTCTGCTAACACACCCAAATGCGCTCGCTTCTGAATTGGACTTTGGTTTGTGCTCACGCACTTGCCATCAGTAAGCCTTGACTGTTTCAGATCATCTTTTTCAAGAATAACCCTTTCGCGTACATTTTTTCCGGGCTTCCCCCGAAGAGAGACTGAAAACGAGTTTCTGACTTTTATCCCTCACTTGATATAACTAAGATACTCTCCTTAACTTTACGCTCAAACTTTGTAACTAGTTAGTTTTCAACAACTTTCCCACCCCACTATCCACAGGGTTATACACCGACTTATCCACGATTTCCGGCCCAATCTCCTGTAAGTCAAACACTCACGCTAAATGAGAGAACCCTCCAAAAGTTCTCATTCATTGTTCAGATGAATTCAGTAAACCTGATTATATAGAAACCTCAACTTTTGGAGGGTTTAGTTAAAGGATAAACGGATTTTTCAATCCCTTCTGAATGCTTTTTACTAAACTTGCACTTTAAACTTTTGAATACAGGAAAAATGAGTGAAAAGGACCCAAAAGAGTCGCTCAACTTTATTGAGCAAATGATTGAGAATGATTTGAAATCAGGAAAAAACTCATTCGTCCAGACGCGTTTTCCTCCTGAGCCCAACGGTTACCTCCACATTGGTCACGCCAAGTCGATTGTATTGAATTTTGGCCTTGCCGAAAAATACAATGGCAGCTGTAACCTCCGGTTTGACGACACCAACCCTGAAAAGGAGAGCGAAGAATACGTCAACTCGATTAAAGAAGACATCAAATGGTTGGGCTATACTTGGTCGGACGAGGCACGTTATACTTCGAATTACTTCGATACGCTTTATGAGTATGCCGTCAAGCTGATTAAAAAAGGCAAAGCCTATATAGACGATCAGTCGGCTGAAGAAATTTCGGCTGGTAAAACCAACCCGACCATTCCAGGGATTAAAAGCCCATTCCGCAATCGTTCGGTAGAAGAAAATCTTGATTTGTTCGAGCGCATGAAAAATGGCGAGTTCGATGCGGGAAGCCATGTGCTTCGTGCTAAAATCGATATGGATTCGCCCAACATGCACATGCGCGACCCTATCATTTATAGAATCAAAAAAGTAACCCACCACAACACGGGCGACACTTGGTGCATTTACCCGAATTATGATTTCGCCCACGGCCAATCCGATTCGATTGAGCATGTTACTTACAGCCTTTGTACGCTTGAATTCAGAGATCACAAAGCCTTGTACGATTGGTTCATCAATGAATTAGAAATTTTCCCTTCCAACCAAACTGAGTTTGCAAGACTGAACCTCAGCTACACCATCGTAAGCAAGCGTAAGCTTTTACAATTGGTGGAAGAAGGCCATGTTACTTCATGGGACGACCCGAGAATGCCGACCATCTCTGGTTTTAGAAGAAGAGGTTATACGCCTGATTCGATCAAAAACTTCGTAAAAAAAGTGGGTGTAGCCCGAAGAGATGGCATTACCGATGTTGCGCTTTTGGAACACAGCATCCGTGAGGATTTGAATAAGAAAGCCAACCGTGTTTTCGGAATTCAGAAGCCGCTAAAAATGGTGATTACCAACTGGCCGGCAGACAAAACGGAAATGATGCAAGCCATCAATAACCCTGAGGATGAAACGGCTGGAACCCGCGAAATGCCATTTACACGCGAAGTTTATATTGAAAGCAAAGACTTTATGGAGGAACCACCTTCGCCTAAGAAATTCTTTGGCTTAGGGCCCGACAGAGAGGTGCGTTTGAAATACGGTTATATCGTAAAATGTACAGGCTTCGAAAAAGATGCCAATGGTAACATTACGGAAATCCATTGTACTTACGATCCTGAAACCCGTAGCGGCAACGATACCAGCGGCAAGAAGGTAAAAGGAACTTTGGGTTGGGTGTCAATTGCTCATGCAGTACCGGCCAGCTTGCGTTTATACGATAGACTTTTCAGTACCGAAAACCTGAACAGCATTGACGATGATTTCTTGAATCATATCAATCCTGATTCGCTGACCGTAGTTGAAGATGCCATGCTAGAGCCTTCTATTAAAGAGGCACAAGCAGGCGATATTTTCCAGTTTGAAAGACAAGGTTACTTTGTGGTAGACAGAGATTCTACTCCAGAGAAGAAGGTCTTTAACCGAACGATTACGCTAAGGGATAATTGGGCTAAATAGACTGTTAGATTTTAGATACTAGAAGTTAGATTTTAGACTATTAGCCTTATTGGAATTAGGTTTAAACTGCATTGCTTTTTTAAGTCTAAACTGATTCGACTTCTAATAAAAACTGTTTTGGGGTTTTTCATCCTGAGGCACGAAGGATCTAAGGTTTGACAATAGTTCTTCCGAAAAAACTATCACAAAAGCACGATATTCAGATTATCGTGCTTTTTTTGTGTATGTCTATTTTAAGAACTCCAGTAAATCAATTAAAGCCGGGTCAAATCGCTTTGATCGGATTGTCTTTCGATCAAAACTCTTCCTTTCTGCAAGGCCCAGCCAAAGCGCCTGAGCTAATCATTCAGGCCTTAGAGTCCGATTCGGCCAATTACTTTACCGAAGACCTGACCGACCTTAACGAACACCCGAAAGTGCATTGGTGTGGAAATGCTGAACTGAGCCAATACACAGACATTGAGCAGCGAATTGATGAAGTGCTCGCGCAAGACGCCCTCCCCTTTTCTTTGGGTAGCGATCACTCTGTGACTTTCCCTGTGGTGAAAGCATTGGCCAAAAAACATCCTAAACTCAGCATTCTCCATTTCGATGCCCATGCTGATTTATATGACGAACTGGACGGCAACCGATACTCTCATGCTTGTCCTTTTGCTAGAATTATGGAAGGTGGTTTTGCCCAACACCTGACCCAAGTGGGCATTCGTACTTTAAACACACATCAAAAGGCCCAAGCCGAGAGGTTCAATGTGAACATGATCCAGATGAAGGACTGGAAAGCCGATATGAAATTTGAGATCGAAGGCCCCGTTTACCTTTCCTTTGATATGGATGTGCTCGACCCTGCTTTTGCACCCGGTGTTTCGCATCACGAACCGGGAGGCTTTTCTACCCGCGAAGTACTGACTATGATTCAAAACCTCAACCTCAATATCGTAGGCTGCGATGTAGTAGAATACAACCCCGACAGAGACCTTAATGGCGCTACCGCCATGGTAGCGGCTAAGGTGGTGAAGGAGTTATTAGCGAAGTTGGTGAGCGGGCAGGATAATTGATAATACTTAGCTAAAAACAGATATTGGTTATATAAAAATCATTTACGATATTTCTAACGGCCGATAGAAATATCTATCTTTGTATATGTTGAAAAAAAATGATCAGAAAAGTCCATTAGGCGAAGTATTTGGCTTTCCCATTAAAAATGATGGATCAAAGGCTCAACGTTACCGAAAGCAAAAACTTTGTCCCTTCAACAACAAAGTACCCAACTGTACCAAAGACAAGGCCAACAATCCTTTGGGAGTATGTAGTGTATGGCACAATGGGGTGTCGGTAATAACTTGCCCAACAAGGTTCAGAGAGGATTGGCTTATAATAGAAAAGGCTGCCGAGTTTGCCTTTGGATCGCAAGCCACATGGACTTCTATATCTGAAATTAAACTAGTTGATAAAAATGGTCAGTCAGCAGGCAATATTGACTTTGTATTAGTACAGTATAACGAAAAGGGGCAACTTATAAATTTTGCTTCTCTCGAAGTCCAGGGTGTTTATATTTCTGGTAACTTAAGAAATCCCTTCGAGGAGTATATTAAGAACCCATCTAAAGATTTTGAATGGCCGACAGGATATAACTACCCAAAACCTGACTATTTATCCTCTTCACGTAAGCGGCTTATACCTCAAATGTTGTACAAAGGAGGTATTTTTCAATCATGGAAGAGAAAACAAACCGTAGCTATTCAGAAATCTTTTTTTGAGACTCTCCCCTCACTTCCTATCACTACAAAGGAGAAAGCTGACATCGCTTGGTTTCTCTATGACCTAGAGTTCAATGAAGAACAAAATCAAAATAATTTAGTCTTAACAAAGACAGTTTATACAGAATTTGAGCCTGCACTTCTAAGGGTAACCACGCCCGAGCCAGGAGATGTCACAAATTTCATCAATATTTTACAGAGTCGTCTTGATGAACACTTAGACAAAAACTCACCTGATGCTCCATCATTAACAGATATAATCAGTAATTAAAATGAATGGTCAACTAGCTATTTTTGAGACTAATCGCAAAAAATCAACCCAGAAGGTTGTAAACGTGGCCTCTGTGCCCCAAAGAAGTCCATTTAGATACCCCGGAGGTAAGACATGGTTAATCCCCGTAGTCAGAAAATGGCTCAAACAATCTTCTGATAATTCCAAAACTTTAATTGAGCCTTTCGCGGGTGGTGGAATAGTTAGTGTAACCGCAGCTTTTGAAAAATTGGCAGGCAGTATAGTAATGGTTGAGCTTGACCCAGAGGTAGCCGCTGTATGGGAAGTAATTATAAATGGAGATCACGATTGGTTGGCTGATAAAATTTATTCGTTTGATCTTACTTCTGAAAATGCAAATAAAATTCTTGAGAAAAAGAGTAAAAGCATTCAGGAACAAGCATTTAGCACAATACTCAAAAACCGTATTTTCCACGGAGGTATTATCACAAAAGGTTCAGGGCTAATAAAGAACGGGGAAAATGGAAAAGGAATTAAGTCTCGTTGGTATCCTAAAACATTACATGATAGAATCAAGGGGATTGGGTATGTAAAAGAAAAAATGCGCTTCATAACTGGCGATGCTTTTGAAGAGTTGGAAAAAGTCAAAAATCAGAAAGATGCTTATTCTTTCATAGATCCACCTTACAAAGCCGCTGGAAAGAGACTATATACTCATTTTGACATCAATCATGATGTTCTTTTTGCTCTGGCTTCCCAACTTAAAGGTAAGTTTATGCTCACATATGATGATACAGAAGAAATTAGAACACTTGCGCTCAAACACAATCTTGATTTCAGAACGATTCCAATGAAGACAACACATCATATTCAAAAAAATGAACTCATAATTTCAGACAATTTTGATTGGTGGAATTGAAATAGCAATGAACCTCCACACCACCCTTCCTAAAACCCTTACCCCCTATTTTAAAGCGGAGTTACAGGCTTATGCTATGGCATATAAGGCTGGTGATTTGACCAAGGCTTGGGCGCATTTGGAACGGGCGCATATTATTGGACAGCGCTATCCTTTTGCACATACTTTCGTGCATTGGAAAATGCTTCAGTTTGGGTTTCGGATTAAAAGCGGAAAAGAAGTGATTGGGCAAATTCCTCGTTTGTTGGTGGGAGGCATAAAATCGTTTGTAGGTACAGTACCTGTAGGTAATCCTGGTGGCGCCAATGTGCCCTCAATGAAACCCTTCCCCATAGAAAAGGACATTCAGGATATTTTCATTAAAGCTGGAGTTGAAACGGCATAAACAGCAATGACTACACAGCTCGAAATAAAGGACAAGACTGCGCCCATCGACAGCATTAAGATTTCTCCTTTTAGGAAGAACATCCGGAAAACTACCCCGCACAAACACAATAGCTATTTCGAGATTATCTTTCTTACCGAAGGCTCAGGCACGCACACCACAGACACGCAAAAATTTGACATTGTTCCGCCCATCGTTTTTACGGTGCGCAAAGAGCAAATTCACTTTTGGAATATCGAAACGGAACCATCGGGCTATGTGCTGATCATCAAAAAACAGTACATCGATAACTGTTTGGACAAGGAAATCAAACAACTGCTGGCCAAGTTGAGCGCCTACCCTTGCCTCTACCCCAATGCTCAACCGTTGGAATCGCTCTTCGAAATTCTTAATCAAGAATACCAAGAAAACGGCTACAGCCAAAAGCCAGTAGTGGACGGATTACTCAAAGCCATTTTGGGTAAACTGCTACTTTCTGCCAAAGCAGAAAAAGCCAGTGAAAGCAATAAAGTCAGCGATTTTCAGCATTTTAAAGAGCTACTGAACCAAGAAAATCAGTTGACGAATAAGGTGGCACACTATGCAAAACTCTTGCATACTACGCCTCAGAACTTGAATGCCATTTGCAGGAAAGAAGCCAATCAATCGGCTACGGAGATTATTTCGGAACACATTATTAGCGAAGCCAAACGTCTATTGCTCTACACGGACCTTACCGTAAATGAAATTTCGCATAAACTGGATTTCAAAGACAATTCACACTTCACCAAATACTTTAAAAGGCATACTGCATTAACACCCAATGCTTTCCGTAAAGAATTGCTTTAGGATTGACTTAGGTTGGCCTACCTGCTAAAACTCTCCAAAAGTTCTTGTTTATAATTCAGAAGAGCTCATTAAGCCTTGATCATTATCGGTCAGCAACTTTTGGAGAGTTGGTTGATCTCAAGTTGAAAAGACCACAGCCTTTTCAAATAGACCATTTAACTAATCATACCTTGTATATTTTTGTGTCGAAGATAAATTTTTAGTTTAGATTGAATGAAGCATGAATAAGGAATTAAAAGAAGTCGCCAAGCTGTTTTTCAAACTGGGCAGTATTGCCTTTGGAGGCCCTGCAGCCCACATCGCTATGATGGAAGATGAAGTGGTGAAAAAGCGGAAATGGATGACACCTCAGCATTTTCTTGACTTGGTGGGCGCCACTAACCTTATTCCTGGCCCCAATTCTACAGAAATGACCATGCACTGCGGACACGAAAGAGCAGGCTGGAAAGGTTTGATTGTGGCTGGTGCTTGTTTCGTTTTTCCTGCCGTTGCCATCACCATGCTCTTTGCATGGCTCTACCAGCAATACGGCCAACTGCCTTCCGTAGAGCCCTTTATTTACGGTATTAAGCCAGCAGTTATCGCCATCATTATTTCGGCCGTTTATCGTCTTGGGAAAAAAGCGCTCAAAAATGTAGAAATCGGAATTCTGGGGGCGCTTACCTTGGCCGCTAGTTTACTGGGCATGAACGAAATCATCGCACTGTTTACTTGTGGTGCTTTAGGCTTAATCATTCACCTGATTCGAAATTCAAAAAGTACCCTGAACAGTATCTCTCCTATCGCTTTGGTGCAAATCACCGCCACTTTAGGCTCAATGAAAATCTTCTGGACTTTCTTTAAAGTAGGCGCATTGCTTTATGGAGGCGGTTATGTATTGTTTGCTTTCTTAGATGCCGAATTGGTTACCACTGGCCTACTCACCAGACAACAGTTGATTGATGCGGTAGCGGTAGGTCAATTCACACCAGGGCCAGTACTTTCTACCGCCACCTTTATTGGTTGGCAATTGGGAGGCTTTTGGGGTGCTATAGCGGCTACAATAGGTATATTTATGCCTTCTTTCATCTTTGTAGCTATACTGAACCCTCTGGTTCCGAAAATGCGAAAATCGAAAGTGATTGCTGCTTTCTTAGATGCGGTAAACATTGCTGCAGTAGCCGTGATTGTCGCGGTTTGTATCGAAATGGGCAAAGACACCATTGTGAACTGGGAAACCGTTGTGATTGCCGTGGCTAGTTTAATTACCGTATTCGTTTTCAAAAAATTGAACAGTGCATTTATCGTGGTTGGCGGATCGCTTCTCGGTTATTTGTTGACTTTGGTTTAGAAATTTTCTTTCTAAAAAGGATATGAAGTAGCTTTAGCTTCTCGTTTCCAAACTTATGCAACTATGAGAAGCATTATCATTCTTGGCAGTTCTAGAAATGACGGTGACACCTCCAAAGTGGTGAACCTGCTCAAAGAAAAGTCTGAATACGACTTAATCGACTTGAATGATTATGATTTTAGCTACTATGACTATGATCATAAAAACGCAGGGGACGATTTCCTTCCCATGATGCGAAACATCATCGACAAGTACGACACTTTGGTTTTTGCCACTCCAGTATATTGGTACAGCATGAGCGGCATCATGAAAGTATTCTTTGATCGCATTACCGACTTACTGGAAATTAAAAAGGATTTAGGCAGAAAACTAAGAGGCAAAAACATGGCTGCCATAAGCTGTTCTATCGGAAATCATTTGGGCGACCACTTCTGGCTGCCCTTTTCTGAAACCGCCAAATACTTAGGCATGAATTACCTTGGAAGCGTTCATACGGTAATCAATGACAGTACAAGTTTTGAGGCCGAAACTGACAAACTAGAAAAGTTTATTGCGTTGATTAACACAGCTGAGGAATCCTCTCATTAGCCAAACCCTCCAAAAGTTAAAACTCATAGTTCATCTGAGGCCATTAACTCCTGATAGTATATTGACACCAACTTTTGGAGGGTTCTTAGCTTACCATTTCTTTTAGTGTCGCAGTAAACACTTCAATTTCTTCTTCGGTATTATAGTAATGCACCGAGGCACGAGCAATCTCTTTCAACTGTCGAGTAGTCATATCGAGATAACTGTTAGGAATTCCCATCCATGAAACATTAATGCCTTGGCGATGTAAGTAGGTCTTCACCTCTGCGGCTGATTTTCCTTCTACTGTAAACGACACAATCCCGCTCTTTACTTCACCAATGTCGTGGACGGTCACGCCCTTCACCTGGCTTATTTGCTTTCTTAACACCGAAGACAAATGTTGCACCCGTTCCCAAATATTATTGATTCCAATCTCTAAAATATAATCCGCAGCAGCTTTGAGCCCTAGCGTATTGGCTCGGTTTCCTTCCCAATTCTCAAACTTTTTAGCGTCTTCTCGAATCGCGTATGATTCTTTTCCAGTCCACTCTGCTGAATGAAGATCAATAACAGCAGGCGTCAATTTTGGCAGCACCGACTTTCGAACATAGAGAAAGCCTGTACCTCTAGGGCCTCGCATATACTTTCTGCCTGTAGCCGAAAGCATATCGCAACCAATTTTTTCTACATCGAGCGGATATTGCCCTACGGATTGACAGGCATCTAATAAGTACAAGACACCATGTTTTCGAGTGATTTCTCCTACTCCTTCGGCATC
Source organism: uncultured Roseivirga sp. (assembly GCF_963973945.1). Lineage (GTDB taxonomy): Bacteria > Bacteroidota > Bacteroidia > Cytophagales > Cyclobacteriaceae > Roseivirga. The sequence goes on along the minus strand of NZ_CAXBBV010000003.1, from coordinate 362,198 downwards.
TACGGTCAGTCCGCCATTGGTAGGCATATGCGTAATAGAAACCAGCTTTACCGAAGCATCCATCATGTTTTCCAGTGCCACCAAATCCAGTTCTCCCGAAGCCCTATTTGGAATCACTTTAATTTCTACGGCCACTTTTCTTTGAAGATGCAAATACGAAAGGTAGTTCGAAGCGTAATCGGCTTGGGTAGCAATGATTACATCACCATCTTTCCAGTCTATGGCTTGAAAGGCGGCATGCCAAGCGGCTGTAGCGTTCTCCACCAAAGCAATCTCTTCTGTGGAAGCATTGATTAGTTTGGCGATAGAAGTATAAGCGCCTGAGATCTGCTCCGCATACTTCTCATGGGTTTCATAGCCTCCGTAAGTCATCTCTTCTTCCAAATAATTGATCACGGCATGACGCACTGCCTGAGGCGGCAACGAGCTGCCTGCATTATTGAAGTGAATCACCTTATCTGTTCCTGAAGTTTCCTTTCGAAATCGCTGAATATCCTGTTCTGTAAGCATCCTTGAAAGTATGAAATTTGGATGGATTGTTTAATGTAGAATCCATAAAAAAACCCCGACAAATGCCGGGGCTTGGATAGAAAACACCTGTTTAATAATCACCTCAAACCATAACTAAATCAGGTTATCTTGAATTTCTTGTGCGGTTAATTACAGCTTCCAGTTCTTTACATGTCACCACATCTTTTCCTCCTTTAAGTTCCTCCAGTAAAATTTCGGCTACTCGCTCTTCACCCGATTCAAACTGATTTTCTGATTGGAGCGTGTTATTTCTATGCATGAACTTGAGATGATTAAGAAGTAGATTCTTACATTCATTTTCTACATAAAAAACTACTCCGCTGATGCTGATTTTATGGTGACCGTCCATGGTGCCGAAGTATAATGTGGATTGAGAGAACATCTGGTTTTTATTTTTCTACACTTCTCTTTTTCAGAAAAGTTACTGACTGCTGCTTTTTTCCTTTGCTATATAGATGCGCCTCGGAGCAAAAATGTTGCATGCATTTGGTCTTTTTAACTGAAATTAACCGCAAAAGGTAAATTCATTAACAGTCAATAACATAAAGGCTGCTTTCCAAGTCCTTCTTTCTTACAAATCAGAGGCTTTTAGGTAAATGTCGCTGGTCACCGTTTTCAGCTTTAATGCTTTGCCACCGCTTTTGTATGTCGCCTTTACTTTATGGCTACTGATTTTCGGAAGCCCTTTCTCCTTTTCCATGTCCAAATCCATATTGGTATAAATACCGCCATTCACCGTTTCGATATTCACTTCGGCACCAGCACTCTTTGCCCAAAGCAAATTGATTTCTCCTGTTACGGTTTCTAAATCGAGGTTCCCTGAAAAGCCTTCTACAACTACATCGGCCACAATGGTTTTGATCTTCACATCTGACTTGCCGGGCATCATCACCTCCACCTTAATGTCAGCACAAATTCTATTGCCTTTAGAGCCACGCCCAGACCAATAGTTACCATTCTGACTATTACAGCAGCAATCGCCCAGTTTTTCTAGCTTCTTGCTGTCTAGTTCAATTTCAACGGTCAATTCTCCGTTGCGATCATCCACTTTCCAGTCCATGACCTCGTTGTCCTTGCCTTCGTTGATTTCATAAGTAATCTTTACCGAAATCTCATTCCTATCCCAAGATTTCAGAATTACTTCGGTTCCGAAGTTCAAGTCAAGATCGAGCTTTTGACCTGTGTAGGCATAGCTTTTTTCGATGGTTTCAGCTTGGGCTAAGGCTAGCTGCGCGAAAAGACAAGCGATGAATGTAAAGAGTGCTTTCATGATTCTTTGATTTAGTTTTTACGCAAATACACATGACCATACTGTGATTCTACCTTGAGGCGCTGGCTGCCATCTTTGATAGATGCATGTGCCTTCATCCATTTACCGAGGCCGTCATCTCCACCAATTTCTACCTTGGTTTCTAGATTAGAGAAGATTTGCCCCCACTGGGTACTGGCCTCTAAGTCGAGTGATTCTGTCTCGTCTACTTGCACATCCACTCCACCATATCGGGCTTCTACATCAAGCTGTTTCGGGCTCTGCAACACTTCCACCAAACCATAGCGGGCATCGAGCACAACGGCCATGTTGCGAGGAACAGTCACTTCTAACACAATGGAAATATTGATTCCGTTGGTATAGCGGCCGCTTTTCCCAGTAGTAATGGTGGTTCCATTTTTTGAAATGGTTATGGCTCTGCTTTCTCCGTCCTCATCTTTATCGGTGTATACCTGATAGTTTTTATAGTTGTCAATGTTTTTAATATTCGACTCTATCATGAGTTTACCTCCGCTGACCTTGCTAGAGAGTTCGAAATCGTCATCGAATTCTCCATTGTGGATTTCAACCTGACCTTTAATGCTGACTTCATTTTTATCCCACACTTTAATCTTGACCAATTCGGGATATTTGAAAAAGAGGTCGATGTTTTTGACTGCACTGGCATCAAAGGTTTGATCGATTTGCTTTTGCGCGAAGGCACAAACCGAAAAGAGCATGAGCATTATTAGGATTAAAATTGGCTTTTTCATGTTGTGATATTTTGAGTTGTTGACCGTTTTGTGGATTCTAATCGAACCAAAATTCAAGTTTGATCCTTCATTACTTCAAGACATAAGCTTCCCGTTTCAACCAAAATTGAATACGAATCAATAAGTAAAATAAAGGGAGAACTGTCTTAGACTTGAGTTTCCTTTTGAGGGAAGTATGGCTACCTATTTTAGCCAAACATTAAAAAACGTCCGTAGAACTTACTATTCAAGCTTTACGGACATTTCAGGTTACTTCTTTCGAAGGTAGACATTGCTGTAAGAAGCTTGAATATCGAGTTTGACGCCTCCACCATTCAAGGTACCTTCCACAGTTGAACTCATTTTTTTCATGCCCTCCGTTTTAGGGAATTCAATATTCAAATCGGAATAAGCTTCACCATAAGGAGTTTTCGCTGAAATATTGGCTTTAGCATTGGCAGGAAGTGTTACGTCTACCTCTCCATATACCGACACTAGAGAGGTTGGGCCTGCTTGGCTCAATGAAGAGAATTTAGCTTCTATTCCACCATACACTGTGTTCACCAAAGCTGGGCCAGTGATATCTTCCAAATACACTCCGTTATTATTACCTGAAATCTCTAGCTCTCCGCTTACTCTAAATACTTCAATTTTGCTTCCTTCCCAGCTACCATTATGCTCAACTTTAACATTCATGGACTTGGGTACTTTGATGGTATACTTTCCGTCTGCGCGTCTGGCTACTTGCATTACCGTAATCTCTCCAGCTTCAGTCTTCACATTCAAACCTATGCCCGTATTATCTTGCCCTCTTGCGCTGAGCGATTTAAGGCCTGCGGCTCTTTCAGATCGCTCTTCGTCTTTATTACTTGAAGTAATTTGAATTTCAGTGCCGTCATAAGCTTCTACACTTACCCTGTTTACTTCTTTAATCACAACTTTCTTCTGACCCGATACTGCTACTTTAAAATCTTGGCCTTTTACCGTAAAGGCTACTAAAAAGAGCGCTATCGCTAATAAATTCATTGTTAACTTTTTCATCATTGATTTTTTTATGTTTCAGATATTTTGAGTTTTACCTTTTAAGGAAGGCTAATCCTGACCAATTCAATCGATTAAATATTTTTACATTTCCTTGAGTTTGAACATGCCCATATAGGCTTGATCCTTCACTCCTTTTATACTGTTGCCATCTTCGGCTATGCGTTCTAATTCGTCCAATGCAGCTTTTTCATTATTTTCCACTAGCACGTCAATCAAAGCGATTTGTATCATCGGTTCTTTCTCTTCTTTTAAAGCCTTCAGTAAAGCTTTCTTGGCTGTAGGCTCGTCATAAAACTTGGCCAAGCCCTCCACTGCTTTCAACCTTACGTTCATGTTTTCATCGGTTTCTAGCACATTAATCAAAGCATTGAGCATTTCCTGATCTACTTCTTTAAATTCGATGGAGTAATTCACTGCTTGCAGCCTTCCACTTGCCGATGAGCTTGTCATTTGTTCGAGCATCATGGCTTTTACCTGCGCCAATTCTTCTTTCACTCCTGCTACATCATCATTTCTGATTTCATTGCCCATGTAGAAGCCTACCAATACTAAAGCCACGGCTGCCGCTACACGATATATCCAAACCTGCTTTGTTTTAGGTTGAAGTATAGGTACCACTTTGGCTTCTTCTTGCTTCACCTGCGCATCCAACTTTCCAAAAAGCTTATCATCAGAAAAACCTTCCCATTCGGTTTTCGCTCTTAAGTCGAGTTGTGCAAACCAAGCCTGCTCTTCTTTCAAATGGTCGGGGACGTCTTCTCCCCGAAAGAAGTTTTGGAGTTGCTCTTCTTCCTGAAGAGAAGTTTCTCCGTTGTTATATTTCTCGATTAATGCTTCTATTTCTTTATTGCTGTTCATAATTCGCAATTTTTAAGTAATCTTCTTTCGCCTTCTTTCTTGCCCTAGAAATGCCCACTCTAATGTTGTTCACTTCCAATCCCGTTTGCTCCGCTATTTCTTCATAGCTGTAGCCTTCCACATCCCGAAGGGTAATCAAAAGCCGCTGTTGATCCGGCAGTTGCTCAAACACTCTCACCATCGTTTTTACACTGTCGTCCAGCTCAATGCGTTGGTAAGGTGAAACCGTTCCAGAATCCAACTCCATTTCTTGAATATCGAAATGGCCTTTCATTCTTTTTGATTTGAGTCGATCTAGGCAAAGGTTTTTGGTGATGGTTACTGCAAAAGCCTCTAGATTTCTGTACTCGCCCCATTGCGCCCGTTTGTCCCAAAGCTTTACCATTACATCTTGTAGAATGTCTTCGGCTTCCTCAACAGACCGCATCATATTGAGGGCAATCCGAAAGAGCTTATCCTTTACTGGTAGAACTTGTGATTTAAACGTTTGCAACTCCATTCAATAGTAGAGACGAGGGTGAGGGTATGTCATTACACCCGTTGTGAAATAAATATCAAAAACAAAACAAAAAACATTTAACTCATTAATAATCAATCGATAATGATTTAAGACTATGTTAGTGTAATTTCGTAAAAAATCCATCGTGTTCTTTATTCTTTCAAAAATACTCGCCCTTTTCGTAATGCCCCTCACTTGGGTCATTGGTTTTCTTGTGTACTCTAGGTTGACCAAAAACCCAAAAAGGAAAAAGCTCTTCTTTATCCTCCCCTTGGTATTATTGATTTTCTTTTCGAACCAATACATCAGCAACAGGGCCATGCTTTTGTGGGAACCTGAGCCTACACCTATGAATGAAGTGGGGATATATGATGTGGGGATAGTTTTTACGGGTATAACCAAAGGCAGTAAAAGTCCGAACGACAGAGTGTATTTTAACCATGGTGCCGATAGAATTACCCATACACTTCAACTTTATAATGAGGGTAAACTGAAACACATTATCGTTAGTGGTGGTTTGGGTTTTCAGCAGGCAGGAATGAGTATTGCTGCGGAAAGGCTAAAAAGTTTTCTACTAATGGCGGGCGTTCCTGATTCGGCAATCACTGTGGAGCCCAATGCAGTAAACACTTATGAAAACGCGGTGGAGTCTGCCAAAATATTAAAACGAGATTACCCTAATCAAAAGTACCTGTTGATTACTTCAGCCTTTCATATGAAGCGTTCGGCCCTCTGTCTAGCCAAGCAAGGCGTTGAGTTTGACGAATTTCCCGCAGGCTATTATACAGATAGACCTACACCAAATTTCGATGATATCGTCATTCCAAAGGCAGAAGCCATTAAGCGTTGGGAAACCCTTTTTAAAGAATGGGTAGGGTTGGCAACTTATAAAGTGATGGGGTATGTTTAATATTATGAGAATCAAGACTCTACTTTTAATCTACTTTTCATTAACAACAGTTAAAGCGTTGGCATGTGAATGTACTGGGCCTTATGAGTTTAAAACTAAAGATGATTTAAAGGAGTATTCCTTCATTGCTTTTGTAAGAGTAGACTCAATATTTGTTTCTGAAGTTGAGAAGAAGTCTGAACATGATCTTTTTTATGAAGCCAACGTCACAACACTCGAAACCTTTAAAGGGGAATCCGTTTCATCTATCTTAGTGAATGGAGGAAATTTTAATCTGAATTTATCCATGACCTCATGCGATATAGGAATTCAAGAAAATCAATATTGGATAATATTTGCCTATAAAGATAACAGCGGAAAACAACGAACTGGTCTTTGCACCTTTTCTAAACTCTATTCGGATATTAACGGTGAAAAAGACTGGAAATACGAAAGAGGTATTAAGGAACTTCGCTTGCTCAGAGATATTTATAATCATCCCAAACAACAAATAGACAAAAGGCTAAATGGGAAAATAGAAACAATGTACCCAAGTGGTAGCGTTGAAATCCTTGAAGAATTCGAGAATGGTCTTCGCCATGGTGAAAGGGTTATATATTACCCTAGTGGGACTAAAATGATTGTTGAAAACTATTTAAATGACCAAAAGTCAGGTCACTCCATATGGTTTGACCAAAAAGGGAGAAAAGAAAAAGACTTTACCTTTTTAAATAATCACCCCGTTGATACCTGCTATTTTTATTGGCCACATAATGGAAAGATTCGATATGAAAGAATTTTTGATAAGAGTGGAAATATGTTGAAAGATTCAAAATTCTCGAATAAAGGTGTTTTAGAAGAAGTCTCTTTAGTTGACAAAGATTCAAACCAATTTATAAAGACTAGCTATTTTGATTCCGGCACTATATCATCTATTGGAGTTTACAATAGCATAAATTACTCCGAAATTAAGACAGAAGAATTCTTCGAAAGCAGTAATAAGAAGCGAAAATGGGAATATTTCCCAAATGACTCAACGAAAATTTTCAAGTATTGGGAATGGTCCGAAAATGGAGATTTAATTAAAAACTACATTCTGCTTAATGACAAAACCAAAGTTGATCTTTTGAGGAAGTAACAATCGTAACTCACCTGTCTTCTGGAATCGACCTTCTAGACCTTTCGTTCCTCAAGGAAAGAAAACCAGCAGTTTACTTATAAAAACCCTCAGAGGTTGCCCAGCTACCATTAACACTCAATAATAATCTTTTATAGATACATTTCCTCTCAACCTACACGTTAGTGAAGGGGCAAAACCACATACATAAAACATACGGAACCTTTGTCGCTCGGTATGCATAGAATCTTCTACTTTCGGTAACTTTGTTTAAACTTGTGAGGTGAGTACCTTTTTTCTAATTCTATCTATACTGCTTATTCTTTTAAGCCTATTGCCTTTTGTTAAAAATCAACATTGGGTTTTTCGTGTGCCTGAATTCATTAAGATCCAACTGCTCATTTTTCAAGTTATAGCGAGCATTGGCCTTTTCGTTTTCGCGGAAAAGAGCATTGTTTTTTGGGTGGTCGCCTTAATTCAAATAGGGTTAATTGTTTATCATTCCTATTTGCTAGCTCGTTTCACAAAGTTTTATAAAAGTCACAAGAACATAACAAAAGGATTAGCTAGCCTCAAGGTTATTTCCACCAATATTTATCAGTTCAATCAAGAGTTTGACAGGTTTAAAGACTTTATTCGAAAAGAAAAGCCTGATATTTTCGTCACCATAGAGAGCAATAAGGATTGGGAACTTGCCATGCGAGAAACGGAAACTGACTATCCCTATACAGAAAAAATAACACTAGAGAATACCTATGGCATGCATTTGTATGCTAAAATTCCTTTTCAGAAAATCACTACGCACTATTTTGTTTCTGAAGATATACCAAGTATTGAAGCTCATTTTAAAACCAAAGATGGAAAAGACTTTGTTCTTTTCTGTGTTCACCCTCCACCGCCAAGCCCTACGGAAGAAGATACTTCTAAAGAGCGCGATGGTGACTTACTATGTATTGCAAAACGCACCAAAGAAATAGATAAGCCTACACTCGTAATAGGCGACTTCAACACAGTAGCTTGGTCTAAAATCTCTGAATTGTTCCGTGAAAACAGCGGGTTAATTGATGGTAGAATGGGGCGTGGTATTTTAGCCTCTTATCATGCAAAGTATTGGTTTTTCCGAACACCTTTAGATTTGGTTTTTCATAGCCCAACTATTTTCCTGAAAGAACTAAGTGTTTTAGAACATATTGGCTCAGATCATTTTCCGATATGCTGTGTTTTCTGTATCGATTCATCTGATCACTCTCAAAAAGAAGAAGTAGAAACAATAACGAAAGAGGAAGCAAAAGAAACCAAAGAATTGATTGCCGAAGGAAAAAGAGAGGAGAGCGACAACCGAACAGTGTAAGGTTTAATACACCAAACATGTACCTTCATCAACAATCGACCATTTTCAATCGGTATTGATGACCACCCGCATGAGTATAACTGCTACTTTTTGTTTTATTTAGATCAGATTATACGCTATCTAAGATTAATTCTCCCTAAATGAATTACCAAACGTTTAAAGCTCACCCCGACCTAGAAGCCATTGTTAAGTGTTACTGGACACTAGAGGTTCCTTCCGAAATGGCAACTGAAAAGCAAAGAATAGTACCTGACGGTTGCATTGAAATGGCCTTTATTCTTGGGGAAGACATAAAAAGGTTGGAGAACGAAGAAAACTGGGTATTACAGCCAAGAGCAATGGTTGTTGGCCAAATTACTAAGTCATACTTTATACAACCCACAGGATTTGTCAACTCATTTGCCGTTCGTTTCTACCCTTATGGTTTTGCCACTTTCATAAAAACGCCAGTTAAAGAATTAGCTGATAAGGACACACCACTCGCCATGCTTTTTGGGGAATCCGCAAATGAATTAGAACAAAAAATTATTCATGCTGCAAGTACGGAAGAGAGAATAGAAATTGTGGAGAGTTTTCTGCTAAGCAAGCTAATTGAGACATCCACAATTGATAAAATCGTAAAGTCTACTATTGACAGCCTTTTTATAACCAACGGAAGTATACCCATTAGCTCTATTCTGAAAGGTGAACTATCACAAAGAAGAAACCTTGAAAGAAACTTTTTGAAACAGGTGGGAATTAGCCCAAAACAATTAGGTAAAATAATAAGGTTGCAAACTGCTTTAAGAATGATACTTAATAAGCAACCTGATAGTTTAACAACGATTGCGTATGCTAGTGAATATTATGATCAAGCACATTTCATTAAAGATTTCAAAGAGTTTACGGGCACTAATCCTAAAGAGTATTTGAGTGACGAGCAATTGGTGCTTTCTTCTCTTTTCTATTCAGAGGACTAGAGCTGTCGCATTTTTACAATTCGTTCTTTTTGGAGTTTCTTAATTTTGAAAAAATTTTAAGAACCCAGAATGAAAAAGATACCACTAAGTTTAATTGTAATTTCTGCAATCATACTGACTGCTTGTACTGATAAGAACACTCTAGACCAAAAAAGAAAAAATATGAAAAGCTTTATCTCAATTTTCGAAATACCAACGACTGATTTTTCACGTGCCGTCAATTTTTATCAATCAATTTTAGATATAGAAATCACTGAAATAGAAATGCAGGGTACACAAATGGGGCTATTTCCAAGTGATGGACAAACCGCCTCAGGAGTTCTCATAAAAGGAGAAGGTTACAACCCTTCATCTGATGGTGTAATAATTTACCTCAATGGCGGGGATGATCTTCAGTTTATCTTAAATAAAGTAGAAGCTAATGGAGGAGAAATCATTGTCCCTAAAACGTTAATTGATGAAGAAAATGGACACTTCGCTATGTTCCTCGATACAGAGGGTAATCGTATAGGGCTTCATTCTCTAAATTGATGAAAAGAAAAGAGCTGATGAACAGTATTGTTCATCAGCTCTTTATTCGCTTACCTCTCTGAATTATCAAACAGGTTCAGCAATCCTTAATTAATGGCAATGGTTTTAGTGTTCATAAATTCACGGATACCCAAGTGCGAAAGCTCTCGGCCATAACCAGAGGTTTTAATACCGCCAAAAGGTAAACGTGGATCAGAAGAAACCATATGATTTACAAACACGGCTCCTGATTCGATTTTCCTTGCAATCATTTCGCCACGCACCAAGTCTTGTGTCCAAATGGAAGCACCTAAACCAAATTTACTGTTATTGGCTAAAGCAATGGCTTCTTCTTCATTTTTCACTTTAAACAATGATGCCACTGGGCCGAAAAGCTCATCTTCATAGGCTGGCATACCCGGCTTTAAATCTGCTAAAATTGTAGGCTCAAAATAAGCTCCTTCCCTTTCAGGACGCTTACCTCCCAAAACCACTTTAGCGCCTTTGCTTACACTTTCTTCTACTTGTTTAAGTAATTCATTGGCCAAATCTTCTGAAGCCATAGGGCCACAAGAAGTCATAATATCGCTAGGGTCTCCTACTTTGAGTGCTTGCAAAAATGAGCTGAATTTTTCTACAAATTCATCATACACTCTTTCTACTACAATAAAGCGTTTTGCTGCAATGCAGCTCTGACCGCAATTACGCATTCTGGCCTTTACAGCAGTACGAACTGTAAGGTCCATGTCGGCATTATCTAACACTATGAATGGGTCGCTGCCGCCCAACTCCAAAACTGATTTTTTAATTTTTGAACCAGCTACACTTGCCACCGCACTTCCTGCTCCTTCGCTTCCTGTAAGGGTTACGGCTTTAATGCGGTCATCATTAATAATGGCTTCTACTTTATCAGAGCCTATTCTTAAATTTTGAAAAGCTCCATTTGGAAAGCCTGCTTCAATAAAAACATCCTCAATGGCTTGAGCGCACATTTGAACGTTTGAGGCATGTTTTAATAAGCCTACATTCCCAGCCATTAAAGTGGGGGCTGCAAATCTAAACACTTGCCATAATGGGAAATTCCAGGGCATTACAGCCAAGATAGTACCCAATGGGTGATAGCTTATAAAGGCTTTAGAATGATCTGATTTAAGGATTTCATCCTTCAAGAATTTTTCAGCATTGTCGGCATAATATCTACAGACGAATGCGCACTTTTCAACTTCTGCAATACCTTCGGCTGTAAGTTTCCCCATTTCTAGGGTCATAATTTCAGCTAAAGATTCTTTGCGCTCTTCTAATACGGTAGCCAACTTGTTGAAAAGAATGGCTTTATCAGCAAATGGCACGTCCTTCCACAAAGAAAACTGAAGGTCGGCTCTCTCTATTGCTGCATTCACAAAGTCCTCTGAATGAGGTTCAAAAACTTGTATTAATTGATTATTTGAAGGGTTTACTGATTGTATAGGCATAATTGAGAAAACTGTGTTCTCAAATGTAACCAGTATTTTGTGGAGTAAGTTCTAAAAAACATTAACCTTAACATCTTCTAAAATTTTGATGATTTCCGGAGCTTCCTTCATCTTCAAAAAATAGAAAATATTCTTACCATCACGCTTACTACCAAGCACTCCTTTCATTTTAAGGTTAGCTAAATGGTGTGATGTAAGTGATTGTTCTAACCCGAGGTACGCTGTAATATCATTCACCGACATCTTTTCATTCCTGCTTAGGAGATCAATGATACCGACTCGCATAGGGTGCGCAATAGTCTTCAGCACGAAGGCAATTTTCTCGACCCTTTCATTGTCAAGCTGCTCTTCCATTTGGATAGGTTTTTATCAAAGGTATGAACATATGTTCATGTAAAAAAGGAAAACGAAAAATATTCGACCTTCTAGAGCCAAATACCATTCTTACAAAATCAGTTTTATATACAGACATCTGATTTACATATATGAATAACTGTACTTAGGACTAAATCAACCAATAAGTATGTAAAAAGAGAGGCCATCTTTTACAACGACCTCTCTATTATTTTTTTTATTAATCTGCTTTACTACCTGAAGATGATTTTCAATTCTACTCTTCTGTTTCTTGCTCTACCTACTGCAGTTTTGTTGTCTGCAACTGGGTTTACAATTCCGTAGCCATCAGCAAACAATCTGCTTGAAGCAATTCCTTTATTAATTAAGTACTGCTTAACTGCATTTGCTCTTCTCTTAGATAGATCTAGGTTTTTAGCAGCATCACCAGTGCTATCAGTGTAACCGCTTAATTCTAGGCTGAAATCTTCTTCTTTCATCAAATCAGCAACTTGATCTAAAGATCCGTTTGCAGATGACTTCAATACATCACTACCAGAGTTGAATTGAATGTCTTTCACGGCAAGTTCAAGAACTTTCTTTACTTCTTCTTTTACTTCTGGGCAACCATTATTTGAGGCCAAACCAGCAGTTTCAGGACAGTTATCTTCACTATCTTTCACACCATCACCATCTCTATCAGGACAACCGTTTAAAGTGCCAGCTACTGTTGGGCAAGCGTCATCGCTATCTTTCACACCGTCACCGTCAGTATCAGGACAACCATTCAATGTACCTGCTAAATTTGGACAAGCATCTTGTGAGTCTTGTACTCCATCGTTATCAGAATCAGGACAACCGTTGAATTTAGCAATACCTGCTACTGTAGGACAAGTATCATCTGAATCTTTAATTCCGTCACCGTCAGTATCAGGACAGCCGTTTAATGTTCCAGATTGAGTAGGGCATGCATCATCTTTATCTAACACACCGTCTCCATCAGTATCAGGCCAAGGGCAACCTTTGTTTTCTAATGGGCCCGCCTCTGTAGGACACATATCTTCCTTGTCATAGATACCGTCTCCGTCAGAATCTTTCTTTCCGCTTAATGAGAAAGACACACCAACAGCATACTGAAGGTAGTTTGGAGCGTAATCAATGCTCTTTTTGTAAGCTGCGCGCATATTAATCTCAGCGTTTTCAACCACCTTGATTTTTAGTCCAGCTCCTAAAGGAAGCATTTTGTAGGTTCCTTCATTGAATTCCTCATAAAAAGGTTCAATTTTAGAGAAACTAGTTACCCCAAAGCCAGCAAATAGATAAGGAGCTACCTTTGCATCCTTTTTAAGGATGTACCCATTGTCAAGCTTGTAAGCAAATCTCAAATCAATGTCAGCTGCTTTTCCGTCTATGATTGACTCATGAACTAGATTACCATAAGATGCACCGACTTCTAAATCGAAACTCGGATTCAAATAACGTTCAATACCAAGCCTGAAACCAGAATTGTCTAGTTGCCCAAAAGTGAACATTCCATCGTACCATTTGTAATCCAACTTATTGTTGGTAACCTCAAGAGTCAACCACCATGGTGAGTCCTCTGTCTGTGCTGAAAGGCTAAAAGTGCTGACAGCCATTGTAAGAATTAGTAGTAATTTTTTCATCGTTTTTGGTTTTGTTTTTCTAATACCCCTTTCAAAACTTAAACCAGAAATAATTTTTAGATTTTATTTTTGCACATAAGTACGTTCATGCTGTAAATCAGCATTATACAGTGCGTAATTTATCTTCATCCTTTAATCAGGCATTTCATTTCGGGAAAAAACATCCCATTTCGGGAAAAATTTTACACTTTTACCATTATGAGAATTGGCTTGATTTCAGACACACATGGCTTCCTTCATGAGCGGGTGTTTCATCACTTTAAAGACTGTGATGAAATATGGCATGCTGGGGATGTTGGTGACTTCAGTGTAATTGAACAATTAGAGCAATTCAAGCCTACTAGAGGTGTTTATGGAAATATTGATGATAAAATGATTCAGTCCGTTTTTCCAGAAGAGCTCGTTCTTAAAGTTGAAGGAGTGAAAGTATATATGATTCATATTGGTGGTAAACCTCCTAAATATGCAGAGGGCGTTCGGAAAAGGCTTGAAGAAATAAAACCACAGTTGTTTATCTGTGGGCATTCTCATATTCTTAAGGTTATGGCAGACGATAGCTTAGATAAGATGCTATATATGAACCCAGGGGCTGCAGGCAATCATGGTTTCCACCAAGTGAGAACTTTACTTCGTTTCGACCTAGAGGCTGGAAGGATAAAAAATCTTGAGGTAATAGAATTAGGAAAGCGAGGAATGTAAAAAGGCATCACCTGATATGGTAATGCCTTAAGCTTTTTATTAAATGAGCTAATTATTCTTATTTGCTCGCTTCTGCTAAGCCCATTTTTGCAGCTTCAAAGTCAGGAGAAAGTGCCAATGCTTCATTAAAGCGTGCTTTTGCATCTTCTTTGTTTCCTTGATCTAGTGACATTAAACCGCTTAGATTTTTTAATGCTGCTTTGAACTTAACATCTTGGGTACTTCCATCTTGTTTAGTCAAAGTGATAATAGCATCATCTTTCAACTTGCTCTCAAGTATTCCAATATTGGTATTGGCTTCCTCATAGCGCTTAATAGAGTATTGCAAATAAGCAATCTGATAAAGAATATTATTATCATCTAGCTTAAGCCACATCTCTTGATAATACTCAATGGCTTTATCGTAAATTCTAAGTTGTTCATAACTAAGTGCTGCTATTTCTGTAGCTACCATGTTTCCTGGGTATTTCTTCAGAAGATCCATAGCTACCAATGCACTTGATGTATACCTTCTATTATTATAATAATATTCAGAAAGGGTTCTCATAACCGAGCTATCACCTGGATCTAAGACCAACATATCATACAATGCAGCTTTTTGTACTTCGATGTCATTATATAATTGAGCTTGGTTATAAACAGCCATTGCTTTGGCATACTCATTCGATAGGTAGGTACTATCTTGTCCGAATGACGCTACAGAAACCATCATAACGGCCGCGATCATCCAATACTTCATTTTTCTCATTGTATACAAATTCAGATTATTTCAACTTTTAACAACTTCAAGACCTCTTTCCCTACCTAGTTTCACCATTAGGTCAAAAGCTTGATCATATTCATTTTGAATTTTACCTTCCAACACCGCCTCTTTCAACGCCTCCTTAATTTCTCCTACCAAACGGCCAGGAGCAACTTTAAATGTGTTCATAATCACTTCTCCAGTAATTACGGGCTGGAAGTTACGAATTTTATCTTTTTCTTCTACTTCGCGCATGCGCTCTTCTACAGTGTCGAAGTTCTGAAGAAACCGCTTTACTTTATTTTGATTTTTGGATGTAATATCTGCTCGGCAGAGCATCATTAAATCATCAGTATCCTCCCCTGCTTCAAATAAAAGCCGTCTTATTGCTGCATCAGTAATTTCATCTCTCACCAATGGAATAGGACGCAGATGAAGTCTTACCAACTTTTGCACCTTTTTCATTTCGGCACCAAGCGGCAGTTTCATTCTTCTGAATATACCGGGAACCATTCGGGCACCTTTATCTTCATGACCATGAAAAGTCCAACCTACTTTTTTATTGAACCTCTTGGTCGCAGGCTTGGCTATATCATGCAGAATGGCAGCCCAACGTAACCATAGATCATCGGTGTTCTCACATATATTATCCAGCACTTGTAAAGTGTGGTAAAAGTTATCTTTATGCGACTTATCCTCAATGGTTTGAACTCCTTGAAGTGCTACCATTTCAGGGAAAATCTTATCTAGCAATTGCGCATAAAACAGCAATTTAAAACCATAAGATGGTTTTTTAGCCAGAATAATCTTGTTCAGTTCGTCAGTTACCCTTTCCATCGAAACAATCTGTATTCTTTCGGCCATTTTGGTAATGGCTTCAAAGGTATCGGGTTCAATATCAAAGTTAAGTTGAGTAGCAAACCTAACGGCCCGCATCATCCTAAGTGGATCATCAGAAAAAGTAACTTCTGGTGCTAATGGAGTTCTAATATTTCTTGCAGCTAAATCAGCTTGACCATTGAAAGGATCAATCAGCTCACCATAACTCTCTTTGTTAAGAGAAATGGCCATGGCGTTGATTGTGAAATCGCGTCTATTCTGATCATCTTCTAAAGTACCGTCTTCTACAATTGGTTTTCGAGAATCACGTTGATATGATTCCTTTCTGGCCCCCACAAACTCTAATTCCAAGTCGCCACTTTTAATCATGGCAGTACCAAAGGATTTGAAAACGGTAAAAGGCAAGTTCCCTCCTAACTCATCATGAACTGCTTGTGCCAGTTCTACTCCAGAACCTACACATACAAAGTCAATATCTTTAGAAGGTCGACCGAGTAATATATCTCGTACATAGCCTCCTACTACATAGGTGTCTACACCCATTTTATCGGCAACAGTGCCAACGAGTTTAAAAATATTGTTTTGTAAATGTTTTGAGAGGTTCATTCCTTAACCTTTTTTTAAAAGGTGCGCAAAGTTAGTAGTAATTCAAAAGCGGACAAAAAGTAGATCAAAGGTTTATCAAATCACGCTATCTGAGTCATAAAATTAGTTAAAATTATATCGTAACAAGGTTAATTTTCTCCTTCGAAACAAGCAAAGACATGCCTAATCAATTTAGCCTCATAGTTTTAAAAGAGTGAGGCAATCTTTCAGTAAGTTACCTTCATATCAAAGTAAATATACTACCTTTGTACCCCATAAGTTATTCCATTTACTCTTACTTATGGCTTCTACGAAATACATTTTTGTTACTGGTGGTGTTACCTCTTCTTTAGGAAAAGGAATTATTGCTTCATCACTTGGTAATCTTCTGATGGCAAGGGGGTACCGTGTCACCATCCAGAAATTCGATCCTTACATTAATATCGACCCAGGAACGCTAAATCCTTACGAACATGGCGAATGTTATGTGACTGATGATGGAGCGGAAACAGATCTAGACTTGGGCCACTACGAACGTTTTTTGAATGTTCGCACTTCACAAGCGAATAACGTAACCACAGGAAGAATTTACCACAACGTTATCACCAAAGAGCGTAGAGGAGATTATTTGGGAAAAACGGTTCAGGTAATTCCTCACATTACCGATGAAATCAAAAATAATTTTTACAGACTTGGCGAAACTGGCGATTACGATATTGTAATTACAGAAATTGGTGGTTGTGTTGGTGATATTGAGTCACTTCCTTTTATTGAGGCCGTTAGGCAAGCCAAATGGGATTTAGGAGAAAGCAACTTTTTGGTAATTCACCTTACGCTTATTCCTTACTTGGCAGCTGCCAAAGAATTGAAAACCAAACCTACACAGCACTCGGTAAAACAATTACTAGAAGCTGGTATTCAGCCCGATATATTGGTTTGTCGTTCAGAAAAACCTTTGCCTTCAGAAATAAGAAGAAAGCTTTCTCTTTTCTGTAACGTACAGCTGAACTCAGTAATCGAGGCATTGGATGCGGAAACCATCTACGATGTGCCGTTGATGATGCGTAAAGAAAAACTAGACGAGCGCGTTTTAACAAAATTAAAGCTTGCCCACAAAGAGCCTCCACATATTGACGAGTGGAGAACTTTCTTGAGCAAACTTAAAAACCCGACCAACGAAGTAAACATTGGGCTAGTAGGTAAATACGTAGAATTGCCTGATGCTTATAAATCAATAGCTGAAGCGTTCATCCACGCTGGTGCCCACTTAGAGTGCAAAGTGAACATTCACTGGATTTCCTCAGAAACGATTACAGAAAAGTCCGTTAAACGAACCCTGAGTGATTTACATGGAGTACTGGTTGCTCCTGGCTTTGGAGAAAGAGGCATTGAAGGCAAAATTGAAGCTATTCGCTATGTAAGGGAGAATAATATCCCTTTCTTTGGCATTTGTTTGGGAATGCAGTGCGCTGTAGTGGAGTTTGCAAGAAACGTTTTAGGTTTCGAAGATGCAGCTTCTTCTGAAATGGACAAAAACACCAAACACCCAGTAATTGACCTGATGGAAGATCAGAAAAAGATTACAGACTATGGTGGAACCATGCGTTTAGGGTCTTACGAATGTAAATTAAAGAAGTCGTCAAAAGCCTATCAGGCTTATAAAACATCTGCAATTCAGGAAAGACACCGACACAGATACGAATTCAACAATAAGTATTTGGAACAAATGGAAGCAGCAGGGCTAAAGGCAACGGGCATCAACCCAAAATCGGGATTGGTAGAAATTGTTGAATTGGACAGCCATCCTTATTTCGTTGGTTCGCAGTTCCATCCAGAATTAAAAAGCACAGTAATGAACCCTCACCCACTTTTCGTGAGCTTTATTGATGCCATAATACAGAATAAGAAAAACTAAGAATAAGAATAAAGAGAAGATGGATAGAAATCAGATGATCGGTCTCGGCCTGATTGCAGCGTTATTAATAACCTATGCAATCGTTTTTAAGCCGCCAGTTACCGAGGAAGATTTAGCAACACCAGCCCCTACCGAACAAGCAGCGGTTACTCCTGAGCAAAAAACGAATCAGTCAGAAACAAGCACTGCTTTGCCTGACACCATTGCCACTGATTATACAGATAAGTATGGTGCGTTTGCCGCTGGTGCGCAAGGTGAAGCTACCGATTTAACCATAGAAAACGAAGTGGCTAAGTTCACTTTTAGCTCTAAGGGTGGTATTATAAAATCGGTTGAATTAAAAGATTTTAAGACATGGGACGGTAGGCCTTTGATGTTGATTGATGAAGAATCAACAAGCCAGTCGCTAACGCTACAAACTGTTAAAGGAAACATTAACATAGCCGACCTCTATTTTAAAGCCAGCCAAACAGGCACTAACCTTGTAAAAGGCGATTCGCTCCAGTTTAAATACACCATGGATTTAGGCTCAGGTAACTCGATTGAGCAAATTTATTCAATCGCTGGCGATTCGTATGTTGTTGGTTATGAGATTAAAATCAACGGCCTAAATAGCAGCATTATTGGTGACCAAATGAACTTTGTTTGGGCGCACCAAATGAAACGTTACGAGAAAAACTTATCAGATTCTCGTATCAAGTCTACCATCAAATGGTATTCACTTGCCGAAGATTTAGATGACTTAAAGGCATCGAGCAACGATATACAACAAGAGCAATTAACCGAACCAATAAAGTGGTTAAGCTTCGATCAAAAATTCTTTAACGCTGGAATTATTTCAGAAAAGGGTTTCAGTGGCGCGCTAGTAACTACGGAAGTTCCAGTTCAGGATACATCTATTGTTAAAGCTGGCGAAATGCGTTTGGCCATTCCTGTTGCCGACCTTTATAGTGGTAGTCAACAGCAATATTATTTCGGTCCCAATAATTATAGAATTCTAAAAAAGGTAACTCCAGGTTATAAAGAGAATATCTATTTAGGATATAAAATGGTGAGTTGGGTTAATAAGCTCATCATTATTCCGCTATTCCAATTCCTAGAGAAGTACATAGCTAGTTATGGAGTAATCATTATGATCATTGTTTTGATCATCAAATTGGCGCTATTCCCACTTACAAGGAAATCCTATTTGTCGATGGCCAAAATGAAGGCCCTTAAACCAGAACTAGACGAGCTAAAAGAAAAAGTAGGCGGAGATCAGCAAAAAATGCAACAAGAGCAAATGAAGCTCTATCGCGAAATGGGCGTAAACCCAATCAGTGGCTGTATCCCTATGGTGTTACAAATGCCAATTTTGTTTGCCATGTTCTTCTTCTTTCCTAACTCAATTGAATTAAGAGGAGAATCATTCTTATGGGCAACTGACCTTTCAACCTACGATGTACTGTTTAACTTACCGTTTACCATTCCTTTTTATGGTTCTCACGTAAGTGGTTTCACGCTGCTAATGACTCTTTCTACCCTACTCTATACTTGGTCAAACAATCAAGTAAGTACTGTACAAGGTCCAATGAAAAGCATTGGTTATGTAATGCCAATTATTTTCATGTTTGTATTGAACTCTTATTCATCAGGGTTAAGCTTCTACTATTTTGTTTCCAACATCATCACTTTTGGTCAGCAGACCATCATTAGACGTTTTGTAGACGAAGATCAGATTAGAGCAAAACTGCACGAGAACAAGAAAAATAATGCAAACAAGGGTAAATCTAAATTTCAACAAAGATTGGAAGACGCGATGAAAGCGAGCCAAGAAGCCCAAAAGCAAAAGAAATCTAGAAAGTAAGATTTAATAAAATCATTAAAGAGGAAGCCCCAAAAAGGCTTCCTTTTTTAGTTTAAAAAATCAAGCTACCGTCTAATTCTATCAATCACAGCCAATTATCTTGGGTTCATAGTTTAGTCACTTTCAATTGATGTAGTTGACTTAATTCTTTCAATGATTCTTCTATCTTTGTAGGCTATTGACGAACTAAATCAGAGGCTAGCAAACATGAAATTCACCTTTTACGGACACTCCTCTTTTATGATTGAAACGATGGGTAAAAAGTTGCTTTTTGACCCATACATTACCCCCAACGAACTTGCAAAAGATATTGATATCAGCGAAATAGAGCCTGATTACATTATTTTAAGTCATGGGCATGGAGATCACGTAGCAGACGTTGAGGCCATTTATTTCAACTCAAAAGCCAAACTAATTTCTACTTACGAAGTCGTAAATTGGTTTGAAACAAAGGGAATAGAAAACGGCCACCCTATGAATCATGGTGGAGCATGGGATTTCGATTTCGGAAGACTCAAAATGGTAAATGCTATTCATTCTAGCTCAATGCCCGATGGAAGTTATGGTGGTAACCCCGCTGGTGTAGTTATAAGCAATGCCGAAGGCTGCTTCTATTATTCAGGAGACACCGCTCTTACAAAAGACATGGAGCTTATTGGCGAAGAATTCAATTTAGATTTCTCTATAATGCCTGTAGGCGACAATTTTACGATGGGCGTTACCGATGCTATAAAAGCTGCAAAAATGGTAAAATGTAATATCTTAATTGGGGTACATTTCGACACCTTTCCTTATGTAGCAATAGACCATGAGGAGTCGATAGAAAAAGCGAGCGAATCAGGAATTCAGCTTACATTACCAAAAATTGGACAACAAATCACTTTTTAGATTTAAGAATGGGTAAGATAATTTCCATAGCGAACCAAAAAGGAGGAGTAGGTAAAACTACAACAGCCATGAATCTTGCCGCAAGTTTAGCGGTATTAGAATACAAAACTTTGGTGGTAGATGCCGATCCACAAGCCAATACCACTTCTGGTTTGGGCCATAACCCAAGAGAAGTAACCAAAAGTATTTACGAATGCATGGTGGGAAAAGAAGGCATACGTGACTGCATTATGAACACCGAGGTTAAATTTCTAGATCTATTGCCTTCGCATATCAATCTGGTTGGAGCAGAAATAGAAATGGTGAACCTTTCTAACCGAGAGGAAAAAATGAAACAAGTATTGGGCGAAATTAAAGATGAGTATGATTTCATCTTAATTGACTGCGCTCCATCACTTGGTTTGATTACTATTAATGCATTAACTGCTTCCGACTCCGTTGTAATCCCTGTACAGTGTGAGTATTTCGCATTAGAAGGTCTAGGTAAACTGTTGAATACAATTACTATTATTCAAAAGCGTTTGAATGCTAAACTATCAATTGAAGGCATTCTTCTTACAATGTACGATGTACGTTTAAGGCTTTCCAATCAGGTAGTGGAAGAAGTTCATACACATTTTAAAGACATGGTTTTCGAAACTATAATCCCTAGGAATGTAAAGCTCAGTGAATCTCCTAGTTTTGGACTTCCGGTAATCGTTCACGATGCAGAAAGTAAAGGAGCATTAGCTTACCTCAACCTTGCAAAAGAGATAGGAGATCGTTTAAATTAGACACATCAATGAATTCAGTTTTTAGGTTTCTTTACATCGAAGCCATTCAAACTGACTCATTCATTTAATATAATATTACTATGGCAGCAAAAGCACCCAAAAAGAAAAGCGTATTGGGCAGAGGATTAGGCGCGCTTTTGGAAGATTCGAATTCTGAAAACAACAAAAACCTAGAGCCCTCATCAGTAGGCACTATGAATGAAATCAACCTCGATCAAATTGAGGTAAATCCATATCAGCCTAGAACCCATTTCGACAGGGTAGCATTAGAAGAACTTGCCGATTCAATCAAATTGCAAGGAATCATTCAGCCCATAACCGTAAGGCAACTGAGCGAAGGAGAGTTTCAGTTGATTTCTGGAGAACGAAGATTTCAGGCTTCGAAAATTGCGGGACTCAAAAGTATTCCTGCTTATGTAAGAACTGCCGATGACCAGCAAATGCTGGAAATGGCGATTATAGAAAACATTCAGAGAGAAAACCTGAATGCCATTGAAATTGCATTGAGTTACCAAAGGCTTCTATCTGAATGTAAAATCAAGCAAGAAGAGCTAGGAGAGCGTGTTGGTAAAAACAGAACTACTGTAAACAACTACTTAAGGTTACTCAAGCTTCCGCCAGATATTCAAGCAGGCCTGCGCGACAATAAGATATCAATGGGACATGCCCGCGCTTTGATCAATATCGAAGATGTAGACAAGCAATTGCACATTTATAAACAAACTGTAGAAGAAGAACTTTCTGTAAGAAAGGTAGAACAGTTGGTACGTGATTTGATAACCCCGAAAGAGGAAAAACCTAAGCCAGAAAAAACTGGAGACAGTAAGCACAGAACTTATGAAGTTCAGCAAATTCAGCAGAAGCTTTCTTCACATTTTGGCACAAGGGTAAACCTAAAAGCAGACGGACAGTACAGAGGTGAAATAAAAATACCATTTGTTTCTACTGAAGATCTGAACCGCATTTTGGAGATCATAAACTTGTAATGCAAAAAATCATATTCCTTGTTTCATTCTTTGCCCTTGGCTTTGGAGCAATGGCCCAAGACCCCGTTGAAATAATGGACAAAGGTTTGGTAGAGAGCGACACTGTGCCTCCAGAAATTGAACTTAGAAAGGAATATGACCCAAAAAGAGCTTCCACCCTATCTGCTATGTTTCCTGGCTTAGGCCAGATTTATAACGACAGCTGGTGGAAAGCGCCTATCATTTATGTGGGCATGGGAACAGCCATTTACTTTGTGCACGACAACAATGAGAAAAGAAAAGACTATACAAGGTGGGCTGAAGAGTTGATCGAGAAACAAAAAAATGGCGAAACAATTAGTGAAAATAAACTGAGAGTATTCAGAAGCAATGCTGACTATTGGCGCAAAAACCGGGATTTAGTATTTCTGACAACACTCGCCATTTATGGTTTAAACATTATTGAAGCTTCCATTGATGCCCACCTCAAAGGCTTTAATGTAAATGATAACCTTGCCAACTTCAAACCCAAAGTTGGTGTAATTAATAACGGCAGCCCCTACCTTGGTGTAGGAGTAACTATTCCAATCAGATCGAGATGAAAATTCTTTTATTAGGTTACGGAAAAATGGGTCAGATGATAGAAAAACTGGCCTTAGATAGAAATCACAGCATAGCTGCTAAAATTACCGAGGACAATAGAACAGATTTAGATAATCTATCTTCTGATTCTGTAGATGTTGCCATAGATTTTAGTCAACCTTCTGCTGCTCCTGATAATATTAAGTGGTGTATTGATCACAAAATACCCGTAGTGGTAGGTACCACAGGTTGGGCAAGTCACAAAGCTGAAATTGATCAGTATTGCAATGATAATGGAGGCTCTTATTTGGTGGCTTCGAATTTCAGTATTGGGGTAAATATTTTCTTCAAGTTGAATAAGTTTTTGGCCAAACTCATGAATGGCCAATCTGACTATGAAGTGAGCATGAAGGAGATTCACCATACCCATAAACTGGATGCGCCAAGCGGCACGGCCATTACTTTGGCTGAAGGCGTAATGGAAAACCTACCTAGCAAAACCAAATGGGTGAACCAAACTTCAGACAAACCAGAAGAATTATCAATTATTTCCGAGCGTGTTGACCCTGCACCAGGCACACATTCTATCCAATACGATTCAAGAATTGACTCCATAGAAATTACCCATACTGCGCATTTGCGAGAAGGTTTTGCCATGGGCGCCCTTTTGGTAGCCGAATGGCTTCCGAGCCAAAAAGGCGTAAAAACCATGGAGGATTTCTTACAGTTTTAAGGGTTTCTCGAACGAGCCCTTGGAGGGTTATATCCTTTCAAGAAGCACCAATTCCATAATTTGCTTTAGCAGGTAAACTAACTTACATTTAATACAACTATTAGTTTAGTAATGTAAGAATCAGTCTTTTAAATAGCCTATAAAAACCAAATTCTCATGGATTATAAAAAAATATCGCTCGTTACACTTCTTTGTACTTTAGTCTTTTTGAGTGGTTGTAATCAAAAAAAAGAATCGACCGAAACTACGCATCAACTAAATTCAGGTGCGGTAGTTATTGATGTCGAAAAAGCACTTGAAGAAGGTACTTCACAATACTTGAGTCAATTTAGTTCTGAAATTGAATATGTTAGGCTCGAAACGGCAGACGAGGGGTTAGTGGCGGGAAATGCGAGAGCTTACGTGTTGGAAGATTACATCTATACTGTTGCTTTCAGGCAAATACTTCAGTTTGATAGAAAAACAGGTAAGTTCATTAAAGAATTAAGCCACTATGGCAATGATCCAGAGGCTTATCAGTATACCCTTCCTGATACACCCCCTACTAAATCGAATGAAATATATGTTCGAACTGGCAACCGAATTAAAACTTTGAACTCAAAAGGGGAAATTAAAACAGTAGCATCAGGTCCTACAGAAGTGGATCACTCTTTTGAAATAGAAGAAGGCATTTTTGCAGGTTATGTCCTCAATAAAAGTTGTGATATAAAAGATCAAGTAGTCATTTTTAATAGGAAAGGAGAAGTCATTAAAAGCTTTCCTAATCACCAACAATGTGAACCAAATCGGACTAACTCATTTTCCTTCAACATAGGCGAAGGATGGTTTTTCACAAAAAGCAATGATGTATTCTTTAAAGAAGCCTTTAACGATACCGTTTTTAAGGTAACAAAGGAAAAGCTTTTACCCGCTGTTATATTTGATATGGGAGAACACTCTCCACCTTATGAAAAGAAAGAAATTATGGAGGACGATGATTACCTGAACATGTATTCGGTGAGTAATATTGATTTAAATGATCACTATGTATTCTTCAATACCAAATATCAAGGACAGCGTTTTAGTGCCTACCACGATATTAAAGAGAATCAAACACACCTTGCTTATGAGAGGCATGCTGAAAGATCGAGCTTTCAAGATGATTTAAATGAGTTTATACCTTTCTCTCCACAGTATATCAACGACCAAAATGAACTCGTTTACAATGTTGAAGCAGAAAAGATATATAACTGGTTTCAAGACAATCCTGATAAAATTGAATCACTACCTAAAAACTTGCAGAACCTACAAAACATAGACCGAGAAGATAATCCGATGGTGATGATTGTGAAATTAAAATAAGTGTTGACTATAGTTCGATAATAACTCTTCACCCAATTAAAGCTACCTTTTGGAAAGTTTTGCAAACTCAATAAGCCTGTCCAAGTCAGATGCTAGATACTGATTACTATCAGTAGCACGAACTTTCCAAAAGTTCAATGATCACCACTCAATCCCATCTCTTCCCTTTCCCTCCAAATAAGCGTTCGCTTTGCTAAAATGCTTGCAGCCAAAAAAACCTCGGTAAGAAGATAGTGGCGAAGGATGTGGCGCTTTCAAAATTAAGTTTGACTTATTATCAACAAAGGAGGCTTTCTTCTGGGCATAGCTGCCCCAAAGCAAATAAACTATCCCCTGTTTTCGGGTGGCCAGTTGATGAATAACAGCATTCGTAAATTCTTCCCAACCTTTATTTTGGTGTGAACCCGCCTGATGTGCTCGAACTGTCAAAGTTGCGTTGAGCAATAACACGCCTTGTTGCGCCCATCGATCGAGAGAACCGTTTGGTGGAATGTCTTTGCCTAGGTCGTCTTTAATTTCTTTAAAAATATTAACCAAAGAAGGAGGAAAAGGCATTCCTTCCTTTACTGAAAAGCAAAGTCCATTAGCTTGCCCTGGGCCATGATATGGATCTTGCCCCAGAATCACCACTTTTACATCGTCAAAAGTGCATTGATCAAAAGCTCTGAAAATATTTTTCCCTGCTGGAAAAATGGTTTGATTTTTATATTCATCCCTCACAAAATCCGTCAGATCTTTGAAATATTCCTTTTCAAACTCCTCTTTTAAAACTTCCCTCCAGCTCTCTTCAATCTTAACATTCATCGAATTTTCCTTTTCTCATTAGTAATTTTAAAAGTAATCTATATCTTTAAAACTCTGAAGCGAAAGCCATAAATGATTGTAACAGCAGTAACAGAAGGTGTAAAGGTAAGTGTAGAAACCCACTATCAACCGGAATATTCCAGTCCGGCACAAAACCACTTTGTGTTTACCTATCGCATTACAATTCAGAATGATGGCGAAAACACCATTAAACTTCATCGCAGGCATTGGCAAATTTTTGACACTAATAATGAGGTGCGCGAAGTAGAGGGTGAAGGTGTGGTAGGTCAGCAGCCTGTTTTAGAACCGGGCGAAAAACATCAATATGTTTCGGGCTGTAACCTTAGAAGTGGAATTGGCAAAATGCGAGGCATCTACTTAATGGAAAGAGTAATGGACGGAAAGCAATTTGATGTGATTATTCCGGAATTCACTATGATCGTTCCCTATCTCCTTAATTAATCCCCTTGTACCAAATTCTGGCTTATATTAAGTACTGGCTTTTGGCCATGAACGAACATTCGTTGCACTCACCCTTCCTCTACTCTTTTTATACCGAAGTGATTAAAAGAGAAAACAGAAAAGGTTTTGAACAAATAGAAACCCTAAGAAAAACCTTACTTCAAAACAATGAAGTGGTTTTGGTAGAAGACTTGGGGGCAGGTTCTCGGGTCAATAATTCTAATACGCGTAAAGTAAGTCAGATTGCTAAACACGCCTCTACTCCTGCTCCTTTTTCAAGATTGCTCAATCGAATTATCACCCATTTCGATTATAAAACCATAGTGGAATTGGGCACTTCATTAGGTTTAAATTCAGCCTATATGGCTTCTACAAATAAAGATATTCAACTATTTACTTTTGAGGGAAGTACGTCTATCGCCAGTTTAGCTAGGCAAAACTTAAGCAAGTTAAACTGCTCCAACTATAAATTGATTGAAGGGAATATTGACAACACTTTACCTCAATGGATTGAAAACGCCTCTCAAGTTGATTTGGTCTACATTGATGCCAACCATAAATACGAACCTACACTTCGATACTTTGAACTGCTTTTGCCTAAAATGACAACATCTGGCATGATCATTTTAGACGACATTCATTGGTCCAAAGAGATGAACGATGCTTGGGAAGTACTCAAAAACCATCCTAAAATTTCTCTTTCCATCGACCTATTTGAAGCAGGAATCCTCTTCCTTCAACCTGATTTAATGAAAGAAAGCTATATTTTGGAATTCTAAGCTTTGATCATCTTCACAAAAAGCTCATTCTCAATTCTAGGAAGAATGGAATTATGAGCTTCTTCCATAATGTCAATCTTGAAATATGGAGAGAAAATCGATCTGTACTCCTCTTCATTCCCACCAAAAGGAGGATGTGTTGTATTAAGAGGTATTTTAAACATGAGGCCTACTAGCTTACCACCATCCAACAAAAGCTCATGCATTTTGGCAACATAATCCGTTCGCATAATTGGGTTGAGTGCACAAAAGAAAGTCTGTTCAATAATCAAATCATATTGTGCCTGATGTTCGAAGAAGTTACCATGAATTAATTGCGAAGCAGGAAACTCAGGAATTCTAGATTGAAGATTATTCAAAGGAGTTTTGGAAAGGTCAATCACCCAAACATTCTTAAAGCCCTGCTGCCATAAATATTCTGCTTCATAGGAATTACCTGCTCCTGGAATTAAAATTTTAATCTCCTTATCGCTGAGTTGATCAATATAACCTTTAATAGGTGTAGAAACATGGCCTATGTCCCAGCCAGTTTGATTATTCTCATACCTTTGTGTCCAATAATTCTCGTTTAAAGATTCAATCATGCCAGTCATTTTTAATGGGTTGGCATATTTAAAAAAGATTTAAGTAATTCGCCCAATATTTAACCGAAAAGGCGTTTAAAATTTATTAACAGAGGTTCAGCGGAATGAGTGAAGTAGCAAAGAAGAAAGGCGGAAGCCCAGATAAAATCAGAATCATATTAATTGTAGCCATCATTATAATAGTAGCTGGAGCTGGTTTTAAAATCTATTCTGATAACAAAAGTAACACTGCACTTCAGGCTGAGTTTGATGCCACTAAAATTACACTTACCACTAAATTAGATAGTATTAGCGGTCAACTGAGTAACCGTATTTCTGAAATAGCCAAGTTGGGTGGGAATATAGACTCCTTGGTTACTTTAAAAGATTCTATTACAGCGCAACGTGATCAACTGCAAAGAACTAGAGTAGCGAATAAAGCCATCATTCAACGTTTAGACAGAAAAGTAGGTGGGTATGAGGAATTACTTTTGGCCAAAGATGATGAGATCGCGGCTTTGAAAGTGATTAATACCAAATTGGTTGAAGAGAACATTGACTTGAAAACCGAAAAGAATGAATTGAATAGCACAATTCGCAAAGCCACGGAAACCCAACAAGAGTTAAAACAACAAATTTCTCTTGCTGCAAAACTGAAAGCAGAAAACGTTAAAGTTTTTAATATCAATTCCAGAGGAAAAGAGCGCGAAGGTGATTTCAGAGGCCGTCAGGCAGAGAAAATCAAGGTAACCTTCAACTTAGCAGACAACCCAGTAGCGCCAGTTGCTGGTCATAAAATCATGATTCAGTTAGTAGACCCTGCTGGCAATGTGGTTTTTGATATCGCTAAAGGTTCTGGTTCTTTTACTGTAGACGGACGTGAGCAAACATTTACTGCACGTCAGGAAATTCTTTTCGATAACTCAAAGCAAGAAATGACTTTCGTTTACGACAAAGGCTCTGAGTTTGATGAGGGCGAGTATAAAATTGTGATTCTTTCGGACACATATGAAATTGGTAGGACTACCTTTAATGTGAGGTAGATGGTAATTCAAAATCTGTTTCAAAAACCATTACTGCATTTCCTTTTATAATTACGCGGTTCGCTTTTAATTCCGTTTGCATTTCGCCAGTTCTGGTTGAAGCTTGAAAAGCCTTGAAAATAGTTTTTCCAGTTTTATCAGCCCAGTAAGGCGTTAGAATGGTGTGCATAAAGCCAGTGACCGGATCTTCCTTAATTCCCAAGTTGGGTGCAAAATAGCGACTCACAAAATCGTAGTTCTCCCCTTCCGACATCGCAGAAACAATCACTCCATTCTTAGCTTGTTTGGCAATAATGGTATCATCGGGGTTTGCTGAAAATACAGCCTGTTCTGATTCAAAAATCAAAATCAACTCTGCAGGATAATTAAGTACTTCTTTTATAGGGGAACCAAAAGTATTTTCTAGTTCAGTTTTATCAAAGCCTTTGGCAGTGGTGGCATAATTGGCAGGAAAATCCATGGTAATCAAACCACTTGAATCCAAAGAAGTGAACAACGATCCACTTAAAGTTTTGAACTCAATAGTTTTGTCTTTAGGCCAGTGCCCGCCTTGCCAAAGCGCAAAAGCCGAAGCTAAAGTTGCATGGCCGCAAAGTGGTACTTCGGTAGCTGGCGTAAACCATCGTAAATCGCAATAATCTTCATTTATCTTGACGAAGGCCGTTTCAGATAAATTCATCTCCATCGCTATTTTCTGCATTAGATCACCAGAAAGCGGCCCATCCATTATGGCTACAGCCGCTGAATTTCCTTTAAAAACTTCTTTAGTAAAAGAGTCTACTTGATAAATTTTCATACAGTTTTCTGTTTTCTCTGCTTGTACACCACGTTTAAAACTACGCCTACCATCACCAACGTCATACCTAAATAGGTCAGAAGGTTGAAAGTTTCTTCAAACAAAACGTAGCCAAAACCTAAGGCATAGATAATACCAATAAAGTTAAGGTTTGCCACTTTAGAAAGTTCTTCCGACTGATAGGATTTAGTCATAAAATACTGAGCAATTTGAGTTAAAACTCCAATGGCCAAAAGCACAATCCATTCCATTCCTACTGGCCAAACCCAATGAAATGCAGAGTAAATCCCAACGATGGGTAGCGTAACCAATGGGAAGTAAAATATAATCACCAATGGATGTTCCGAAGTTTTCAACTTCCGAATCATATTATAAGCAATCCCTGAAAAGAAGGCTGCCCCTATTCCGAGCAAAGTCATTTCTGGTGAAACCCTTGGGTCAAAACCCTTAATCATTAAAATTCCCCCGAAAGAAAGACCAAAGAAAAGCCATTGTACCCAAGCCACTTTTTCCTTTACAATCCACATTCCCAAAATAGCCGTGAAAATTGGCCCTAGAAACATTAATGTTACAGCGCTAGCAAGAGGTATTTCTTGTAAAGTGGTGAAAAACATCATTAACGCAAGTGCTCCGGCAAGACCTCTGAATAGAAGTATCTTCTTGTTATTTCCAAAAAGCGGAACCTTCTGAGACTTTAAGGCAACACCAGACATTATAAATGAAACAATCGATCGGAATAAAATTATTTCAATAGCAGGTATATTGGGTACGTATTTAATGAGCACATTCATTACTGCGAAAATGAATGTTGATAAGAGCATGTATTTTACCCCTTTTGAAACCATGCTCGAAGTTGCGATATTCCCATCCAAAAAATTAGTTACTCAAACATAAAGCATGGCATTAAAAATTGGTTCAAAAGCACCAGAAATAAAATTAAAAAGTACGTCAGGAAAAACTTTCGAATTGAGCGTAGACCTCAAGAACAAGCCTTGCATTATCTATTTTTATCCGAAAAACTTCACTCGTGGATGTACCGAAGAAGCCTGCACATTTCGCGATGCCTTTTCTGACTTTACTGACTTAGCTGTAACAGTTATTGGAATTAGCAAAGACAGCATTTCTAGTCATTTAAAATTTAAAAAAAAGCATAGTCTCCCATTCGAACTACTTTCTGACCCCACTGGTAGGATTTGCAAATCTTACGATTCGCTAATACCTATAGTCAATATTCCAAAGAGAATAACCTACCTTTTAGATGCTAACCACAAGGTAGTTGCGGTTTATCAAGACATGTTCGGAGCAAAAAAGCATATTGAAATCATGCTTGAAAAGATGAAATCTGCCAATACATAGCTTTTTTTTGCGTTTGAATTATATCTTTATGGTTCTAAGCCTAAATCAAATATTTAAAGAATGACTAAATCACGCTTTTTGTTATTGCTTTTTGTTATTGTTTCGAAGAGCATGATGGCTCAACAGTATACTACTACAGGCGATTTTGATAGAATTTCAAAAGTCACTTTTGGCTTTGGTTTAAATACCTACTTTGGTGAATTAAGCGCTTTGGCAACAGACACTAAAGTAAAGATGGGCTTAAGCACTTCATTGGCTTACGAACACCTTTTCACCGATAACATTGCCTTAAGAGGAAGTTTATCGGTTTACTCTATAAAAGGTGCAGACTCACTTTCTGTTGAAACGGCAAGACTACAGCGCAATTTATCATTCAAAGCTACCAACATCGAATTTACAGCCCAGGCGTTGTACTATGCCTACCGTCACCCGCACTCTGGCTATAAAGACAGGGCATTTGCCAACCCCTATTTCCATTTAGGTTTAGGAATAACCACTAATAAACCCAAAGCTACTTTAGCGGGAACGGATTATGAATTACGACCAATGAGGCTTGAAGGAGTTGAATATGGAACTATTGCACTTGTTGTTCCTGTGGGAGTAGGTGTAAGTATCTTCATTAATAGGAATGTAGATTTACAGCTTGAAATGCAGTATACAGCAGCATTAACCAAGTATTTAGATGACGTTAGCGCCAATTATAGAGACCCTTCTTCTTTTGCCGATCCAATCGCATCTCAATTGTCAGACAGGCGAGTTGAATTAGGTTTTGACCCAGCCGCAGCAGGCGATGCCCGCGGGGAAGGAACTAATGACTCTTATCTCAGATTTGGTTTTAGACTTGGTTATTATCTACCAGGTTCACTTTATGGAAAATCATCAATCCGCTGTAAAGTGGTAAAGAAAACTAGGTAATCCTTAGTTTACTATTACCCCATCTCTAATTTCAATCTTTCGGTCTGTCATTGAGGCCAACGATTGATTATGAGTTACTATCACAAAGGTTTGATTAAGTTCGTCCCTCAGGTCGAAAAACAAACGGTGTAGATCTTCAGCAGTTTTAGAATCTAAATTACCGCTGGGCTCATCAGCAAAAACAAGGCTCGGATCATTAATTAGCGATCTTGCAACCGCCACCCTTTGTTGCTCACCACCGGAAAGTTCAGAAGGCTTGTGATCCATTCTAGATAAAAGCCCAAGTTTAGTTAAAAGCCTTTCTCCTTTTTTAAACACTTCCTTCTCATTCGAATTAGATATCAATGCAGGTAAGCAAACATTCTCTAACGCAGTAAACTCTGGTAAAAGGTTATGAAATTGAAAAATGAACCCTATTTCTTTGTTTCTGAAGTTAGCCAGTTGTTTCGGGTTCATATCACCAACAGACTTTCCATTGATCATTATACCTCCCATATCGGCCAAATCCAAAGTTCCCAAAATATGGAGCAAAGTACTCTTACCTGCTCCAGACTCTCCTACAATAGACAATACTTCTCCTTTTTGAACTGTCAGGTGAATGCCCTTGAGCACTTCTAAATCACCATAAGACTTTCTTACACTTTCTGCCTTTAAAATTTCCATAGCTACTAATCGAATCAAACATAATAAATTCATTGGAATGATCACTTACAATTGAAAAGATCACATCTTATTTCCCTTGTTATATTAAGGTCAAAGGTGTAGTTTCGTGCAAAAATTTTGACACATGAATATCCACGAATATCAAGCAAAAGAACTACTAAAAAAACATGGAGTAAAAATTCAGGAAGGCGTTGTAGCCTCAACTGGTGCTGAGGCCCTAGAAGCTGCAAAAAAACTGAATGCTGAAACAGGAACATCTTGGTACGTAGTAAAAGCTCAAATCCATGCTGGTGGTCGTGGAAAAGGTACAGTAAACGAAACCGGATCTCACGGAGTAGTTTTGGCGAAAAGCCTTGATGAAGTACCTACCAAAGCAGAGGCTATTTTAGGAGGAACTCTTGTAACGCATCAAACTGGACCTACTGGAAAGGTAGTAAACAAAGTACTTATTGCTGAAGATGTATATTACCCTGGCGACTCTGAGCCTAAGGAGTACTACATGGGAATTCTATTGGATAGAGCGAAAGGTTGTAATGTAATCATGGCTTCTACTGAAGGTGGAATGGACATTGAGGAAGTTGCTGAAAACCGTCCAGAAAAAATTATCAAAGAATGGATCGATCCAAAAGTTGGTCTTCAAGGCTTTCAAGCTAGAAAAGTAGCTTTCAAACTAGGTCTAGAAGGTAATGCCTTCAAGGAAATGGTTAAGTTCATTTTCTCTTTATATAAAGCATATGAGAGTTCTGATTCTTCAATGTTTGAAATCAACCCGGTTTTAAAAACATCAGATAACAAAATACTTGCTGTTGATGCTAAAGTAAACTTGGATGACAATGCTCTAATGCGTCACCCAGACTTATTAGCCTTAAGAGACGTTACAGAAGAAGATCCTGCTGAAGTAGAGGCTGGCAAATATGGCCTGAGCTATGTTAAGTTAGATGGCAACGTTGGCTGTATGGTAAATGGTGCTGGTTTAGCAATGGCTACCATGGACATTATTAAACTTTCAGGGGGTGAGCCAGCTAACTTCTTAGATGTTGGGGGATCTGCAAATGCCGAAACAGTTGAAGCTGGTTTCCGAATTATCCTTCAAGACCCTAACGTTAAAGCTATTCTAATTAACATATTTGGTGGAATTGTCCGTTGCGATAGAGTAGCTAATGGTGTTGTAGAAGCCTATAAGAAAATTGGAAATATCAATATCCCAATCATTGTTCGTTTGCAAGGCACGAATGCTGAAGAAGGTGCAAAAATCATTGACGAAAGTGGCTTAGCAGTCCATTCTGCTATCCTTTTGAAAGATGCAGCAATTAAAGTTCAAGAGGTTTTAGGATAAAATATCCGGCATCCGTAGCTCAACTGGATAGAGTACCAGATTTCGGCTCTGGGGGTTGAGGGTTCGACTCCTTCCGGGTGCACTCAAAAATCCTTCGGTATTTTACCGAAGGATTTTCTATTTATAAGAAAAATACCTAGTTTTGCTCCTAACCTCACCGAAGTACGTTTAGTGTAACCACCACATATGTAACATGTTTTTCAGTATATAGCTTTACGCACTTGTGTATTCGGAATGAAAAAAACGATATTTCTTCTTTTATTTATTTTTGTCGTAGTTGACTCTGTCAATGCTCAAAGTTTCTATTCTAGACGAAGAGACAGGAGCATGATGTTCTCCTTTGGCTTAGGAGCAACCACCTACCATGGTGATTTGCATGACGTTCTCTATGACGGTTTTACAGCCAGACCTAACCTCGGCATAGGCCTTCGTAAAAAATTCGGTTCGCAATTAAGCTTAAGAGTTGACCTAAATTGGTATCAGATTGCTGGTGCCGACTCACTCAACCAAAAAATCAAAGATCGTGAGAATAGATTTGGAGGAACAGATACGAGACGTCCTCGAAATCTATCATTTAGAGCAAACAATATTGAACTGTCTGCCATGTTTGTTTTCAACTTGATTCCAGTAAATAACTCTTACACCAGAAGGCCTCTTATCAATCCATATATATACGCTGGCCTTGGATTAAGTAGTAATAACCCTAAAGCACTATACGAAGGAGATTGGGTTCCATTAAGACCTTTACAAACAGAGTTAACCCCATATGCCGGGCGGATTATGGTGATACCTGTAGGTGTTGGTGTGAGATTAAAGGCAAATGACGCGATTGATATTCTACTAGAAGCAGGTTATAGACACACCTTTACAGATTATTTAGATGATATCAGTAAGGATCACGTTGACAAAAATCAGTTCGATGTTATTTTTGGGGAAGATACTCAAAAGGCGAATTTAGCAAAAGCTTTGTCTGATAGAGCCGCTGAAGGTGGTTTTCCGGTAAGAGAAGCTGGATGGGACAGAGGAAACCCGTTAAAGAATGATGCTTATTATATTTTTCAAATTAGATTGGAAATGTACCTACCAGATAACTTCTTATCTCAGTTGTTCTCCCCATCTAGAAAGAAACCTAAATTCAGATAATACACTTTGTATTCTTCTAATACTAAAAAGGGGCAAGTCATGTTTCATGACTTGCCCCTTTTTAGTAAATTAGTTCTGTATGTGAACTTTCAACTATATTTACCTATCCAGCATAGTAAATTTAGATTCCTTACTTCTATACTCCTTAATTAAAGTCTTCAATATCTTAACCATTTTCATATCTAAGTCATCTCCACTACTAGGCGTTGAATAGATCAAAGTCTCTAAATCTGAGTAATGAGACTTAACCTTAGAAAAATCCAGAGACCTAACTTTCGCAATCATTATTTTAGGATGATGAGTACTCATTGTGTTTTCCTTATCATCCAAAAGTTCTTCATAAAGCTTTTCACCTGGCCTTAAGCCAGTAAATACAATGTCAATTTCTTTACCTTCCTTAAGTCCTGAGAGTTGAATCATTCTCTTTGCCAACTCTACTATCTTAATGGATTTACCCATGTCAAAAACGAAAATCTCTCCCCCATTACCCATTACCCCCGCTTCTAACACCAAACTACAGGCTTCAGGTATGGTCATGAAATATCGAGTTATATCAGGGTGTGTTACGGTAATAGGCCCACCTCTTTGGATTTGTTTTTGAAAAATGGGAATAACAGACCCATTCGAACCCAAGACATTCCCAAATCGGGTAGTAATAAAACGTGTTGGGCTATCAGCTTCAATATCGGACAGCAAGTTATTCAGCGACTGCACGTAAATTTCAGCTGCTCGCTTTGTCGCCCCCATAACACTTGTTGGATTAACGGCTTTGTCAGTAGAAATCATTACGAACTTCTTAACATCATGCTCTACAGATAAGTCAGCTAAGTTCCTCGTTCCCATTAAATTACATTCAATGGCTTCAGGAACATTAACTTCCATCATAGGCACATGCTTATATGCTGCT
The DNA here is from genome assembly GCF_963973945.1 of uncultured Roseivirga sp. Lineage (GTDB taxonomy): Bacteria > Bacteroidota > Bacteroidia > Cytophagales > Cyclobacteriaceae > Roseivirga. The sequence goes on along the minus strand of NZ_CAXBBV010000003.1, from coordinate 326,294 downwards.
GCATGAAAAACAAATTCGGGCTTATACTGACTAAACAACCTTTTTAATCTTTCTCTATTTGTTACATCAGCCACAAAACAAACGAGAGTTTCTCCAAGTGACCTTAAGCCACGAATTTCATTTTCAATTTCAAACAGCCCCGATTCAGACTGATCTAATAAAATGAGTTTACATGGATTATATCTTACTATTTGCCTAACCAACTCTGAACCGATTGAACCTGCCGCACCAGTAATTAGAATACTTTTCCCTGATAATTCTTGATTTACATACTTATTTTTCAAACTAATTGGGTTTCTTCCCAAGAGGTCTTCAATCTTCACTTCATGAATTTGATCAATACCAAACTCTCCTCCTATCCATTGATCTGCTGAAGGAACAGTTGACACCTTAATTCCAAATTCTAAGCATTGATCTACTAGTTCATTTTTTCTGTCTAGCGACATGCTTGTAGTAGCAATGATTAATTCGCTAGGGTTGTTTTTAATCACTACCTTTTCAAAATCGTTTCGTGCAGAGTAAATATGAACACCACTAAGTACATTACCAATCTTTCTTGGGTTATCCTCCAAAAAACCAATGACCTTAACATTAGTTGAAGTATCATTATCTAACAATTGTTTGGTAATCATACCCGACTGGCCAGCACCAAAAATAACAATCTTCTTACTGACCTTAGGAATCGTTCTGTAAAACGAAAAGAGCTCTTTTACTAGAAGTCGATAACTCGTGAGCGCCACAACGGATACAAAAAATGCAATTGCCGCAATGGAATATGGAATGGCATTTTCCGAAATGGAGTTAATTCCTAATGCTATAACCAAGGTTAATAAACTTGCATAAAGTACTCTCAAGGTATCTTGAATACCTGTATATCGAATGATGCCTGCAAAACTCCTAGTGACTAGAGAACTAATTAGACCAGCAAGGGTGAAAATAATTATGCCCTGTAAAAAATTATAGGCATAAAGGTTTTCAACATTAAAGTTCAGACGAAGTAAATACCCCACCAAGGCAGACAGTGAATAAATGACTAAGTCAATTAAAACAATTATCCACCTAGGTAGAACGTTTAATGTGCTAATGCTTCTTTTCATGATTTAGCAATGAAGCCTTTAATTGCTATTACTACTCTTTCTAATTCTACTGTAGTTAGGTTCGAACCTGAAGGAAGACACAAGCCCTTAGTAAATAACTCATCACTGACTCCATTGCCGTAATAAACACAATCTTTATAAAGCGGTTGTAAATGCATTGGGTTCCAAAGTGGTCTAGTTTCTATATTACTCTTCCATAACTCAAGCCTTACGTCCTCACGGTCTACTCCAAGTAGCTCTGGCTCAATTTTGACTGAAGTTAACCAATAATTAGAGAAATCTTTAGCACTCATTTCAGATTGAAAACTAAGGCCTTCAAAGCTTAAATGTTCTCTATAAAATGCATTAACCGCACGTCTCTTCGATACATGACTATCTAATACTTCTAACTGTCCTCGTCCTACACCTGCCAAAATATTCGACATTCTGTAATTATAGCCCAATTCGGTATGTTCATAATGTGGTGCCTCGTCTCGTGCCTGAGTCGCCAAAAAGCGAGATTTATCAATCCATTGGGTATTATTACTCACTAAAGCTCCACCACCAGAAGTGGTAATTATCTTATTCCCATTGAATGACAAAATACCCATGTCACCAAAAGTTCCTGCCTTTCTTTCATCAATAGTTGAACCTAATGCCTCAGCGGCATCTTCAATTAAAGGGATTTCATAGCGACTACAAACCTCTACAATCTCCTTCATTTTGGCAGGCATACCGTAGAGGTGAACCATTATCACCGCTTTGGGTCTTTTTCCCTTTTTTATTCTATCTAGAATTGTTTCTTCGAGCAAAACGGGATCAAGGTTCCAAGTATCAGGTTCGCTATCCACTAAAACAGGGGTAGCTCCTAAATAAAGTATTGGGTTCGTGGTACCACAAAAAGTAAAACTCTGTGCTATAACTTCGTCTCCAGATTTTACCCCCAAAAGTATTAGCGCCAAATGGATGGCTGCAGTTCCACTTGAAAGAGCGGCCACATGATTGACATCTAAATATTCACCCAATTCTTTCTCAAAGTGATCGACATTAGGGCCCAATGGAGCAATCCAATTGGTATCAAAGGCCTCCTTTACGTATTTCAGCTCATTACCTCCCATATGAGGAGACGAGAGCCAGATTCTTGATTCCATAAATTATTTAAACTTAATTGGTTTTGCAGGAACCCCCACGGCAACACAGTTTGCAGGAAGACTTTTCGCAACAACCGAACCTGCTCCTACTGTTGTGTTTTCACCGATTTCTAGTTGGTTTATAATACTGGCACCAGTTCCAACATATACCCCATCTTTAATTACTACCTCACCAGATATACTCACATGAGGCATAAATGAACAATAATCATGAATTTGTGTATCATGGCCTACGGTACAGGCCAAATTTAAAATTACGTGTTTCCCTATTTCAATATTCACTGTAATTATATTTCCTGCACAAATAATAGACCCTTCATCTATAGATACAAACTGACGATTACCTATGATTACTGAAGGATGAATTAATGCAGGAAACTTGATATTCTGATTAACTATTTTTTCTAAAATTAATCTCTTCGTTTCTGGCATTCCGACTGCCAAGACAACATTGAGCTCTTCATTGTAAGAATTCAACTCATTAAGTCCTCCTAAATATGGTGCACCATTAATTTTCTCTTCAGCTTTGGCGTCATCAAAAAAGCCAATAAACTCCCATGTCATTTTACATTCATTAATCTGCTCAATTAACATCTGTACTTCACGACCAAAGCCTCCCTTTCCAAATATCGCAATCTTCTCTAATTTCATAGGGTTAAATATTTCGTAAATCTAGACTGACTCATCATTGCCTAAAAACCTTTCCATCGTAACCGATTTCTCTGAACTAATTCCCTCTGTTTTAAAAACCTTGGCTACAGTTAAAAATAGAATTTTAATATCAAGCCAGAAAGAGCAGTTATCGACATACCATACATCATATTCAAATTTCTTTTTCCACTCAAGTGTGTTTCTCCCGTTTATCTGAGCCCATCCTGTAATCCCTGGGCGTAAATCATGCCTTCTGTTCTGTTCATCAGAATATAATGCCAAATAATCCACCAACAATGGTCTGGGTCCAACTAAGGACATATCTCCTTTCAAAACATTGATCATCTGAGGCAATTCATCTATAGATAGTTTCCTCACCCAATAGCCGATCTTAGTTAATCTTTTATCATCAGGCAGTAATTCACCATTGCTATCTCTTTTATCATTCATCGTTTTAAACTTGATGATCTTAAAAATTTCGCTATTTAAACCAGGTCTCTTTTGTACAAAAAATATCTTCCCAGAATTAGCGAAGAATAAGAGAAGTGAGGAGACCAAAAGTATTGGGCTTGCAAATAACAATATTAACAGAGCTCCGATAAAGTCTATGAAACGTTTGAAAAATCTAGTGTACATGAGATTTTAATTGAGTACGATACTCAGAAAGTAATGCTTCCCAAACAAGAGTTCTATCATATCGATCTTCGATTGATTTCCTTGACCTTTCCTTTAGTGTTTCAAATAGTTTTTCATCCTTTATCATACGGCACATCGCTTCTTTTAAAGCCTCTTTATTTTTTGATGGTATTATTAGGCCGTTCTGTTCATGAACAATAATCTCGTTACACCCATTTATATTACTAACAATGGACGGAAGCCCCATAGCACCTGCTTGAAGTGGTACATTTGGAAATCCCTCTCTATAACTCGGAAAAACCAAGAAGTCGGAAGCCAACAGGCATGGTCTTACATCAGGCTGAAAACCAACTACATGGATATTTGAAAGCATACGAATTCTTTCATATGTTTCAGCCCTTAACGGATCGAGTTCATTTTCAAAACTCCCTACTAGAATTAAATGAAAATCACACACTCTCTCCACAATTTCAGCAGTCGCCTCAATCATTTCATTAATTCCCTTATCTCCAACCAAACGACCAACAAAAACACCTACTTTACTACTGGACGAAATATCTAATTCACATCTCAATGCTAAAGATTCAGACAGCAACGAGTCATTTCTAGAGAAGTAGTTTAAGTCAATACCATTGCTACTACCATTCGCTAGTACCTTGAGTTTGGTTGTATTTGAAAAGAATTCCCTTGAAATGTAATCGGACATACTGAAAGAGTTAGGGTATACTTTCGTAGCAAAGCTATAGGTAAGCCTCTCTACCATCACAAGTATTTGTTTCTTTATTCCAGTTGCTTCAATCAAAGGAAGTCCCGCAACAGTGTGAAGCCGAACTGGCACTCTAGCCATCCAAGCGGCTATCATAGCCACTAGACCCGCTTTTGGGGTATGGCTATGGACAATGTCAAATCTCTCCTTTTTAATCAGTCTATAAAGTAATATAATACAATATAAATCCCGAAGAGGTGTAATCGTGCGAGTTAAAGGGATTTGATGAAATTTAACATTCTCATTTTCTTGAACATACCTACCATCATCACCATCAGATGAAGCTATTTGTACATCAAAACCTCTCTGATTGAAAAAAGAAAACTGCCCTTTCAAAAGATACCTCAGAGAAGCTGGAATTGTAGTAATTCTTAAAATTTTTGGTTCTTTGCTCGCCAATTCTCTAAGATATAAACTATCTAATTACCTTCCCCGGATTACCAATCAATACACTATCAGACGGAACGTTTTTCGTGACAACAGCTCCTGCGCCAATCGTTACCCAACTCCCAATTTTTACCCCTGGCAAAATCACTGCACCAGCACCAATTTGAGTTCCTTCTCCAACAGAGACACCTCCACAAACAACTGCTCCAGGAGATACATGGCAATAGTCTCCAAGTTCACAGTCATGCTCTACAACACCACCTGTATTAATTATACAGTGATCACCAATAGTAACATCAGGGTTGATTACCGCTTTTGCCATGATCATATTTCCAGTGCCTATTTTCACATAACTCGCAATAGTTGCTTCAGGATGTATAGCCAATCCAAATGAAACCTTATGCTTTGAAGCTATTAACTGACGCCTTTTGTTATCTCCAACTGCAACAATGACCAAATGATCGGGTTTAATAAAAAAATCCTTTTCTTCGAACACAGGATGATTAAAAAGCTGTTTTATTGATGGGTTTAACTCTAGCAAGCACTGAACTTTTTCTCCTGATTTCTCAAGAATATCCAAAACTACTTTGGCATGGCCAGAAGCTCCAATAAGAATATATGATGTTTTATCGCTCATAACCTCTAAACTGCAACTTGTGATTTGGATGTTTTAATTTCACTACCTTTTATATGTTTCCGTCTAGCTAAAACTTGTTTATAGAAATCAACTTTCATTCGCTCCATTCTGATAATAGGAAACATCATTAACGCCACCCAAAAAATAGTAAAACGCAGCCCCATATGAGTAACTCCATAAGCAAATAGGGGTAAAGAATAAATTAAGTAGTACCAAGGCAGTTTTTTAAGTAATGAAAATATAAACATGATAAACAACGCAGTACCTGGAATACCGTAAGAAAACGCAATAGTACCGAAAGAAGAATGCATTTCGTGATTCGTTATGTAGGTGTCAAATCGATTATAGCCTCCCTCTCCTGCTCCAAAAACCAAGTACTCTGGATGATTAGTAATTCGATCATAGCCACGATATTCCCATTCAGTAATTTCATCAGGTCTCGTTTCTTCATTCTGATTTCTTACTTCTAAATTCTCTTGAAACCTTTTACCAAACTCTGATTGGGTCACTCCAACAAAGCCAAGCCCCCCAACTACAATTACAGCCAATATATTTCTGAATGAAAATATTTTATTAGCGATTAAGTAAGCCCCAAAAAGTATAATCATTGAACCAAGTGCTGCCTTAGACACACTGACTAAGGCCAAATAGCTAAACACGAAAAAGCTTATGTAAACAATCAATCGTGGTATTTTAATCATGGTTTCTAACACTAAAATAATAGCTAGGCCACATAGCGAATAGTAACCCAATTGATTAGGGTTGGTAAAAAACATTGCACCTCTAATACCTTCAGCATTGGTTTGAAGCGCATACGACAAGACTATTTGGAGAATTCCAGCAAAAACACAAGCATAAGCTGTAGTATAAATAAACTGCTTTCCATATTGTCTATATAAGGATAAAGCAAAACCCATAACCACAAGATTATAAACATAGAACGAAGATATTATATACCAAGGAAGACCACTACTCCTCTGCCCCAACATAGCTATAAAGACACCAAAATTAACAACTGTTAAATAAATACAGAACCTTAAGAATCTAGTAAAAGGTTCTTTTAGAGCTCCCTTCAATTGAAACTTCCTTCCAAGAATATAAAAGCCTATTAAAACAACAATAAAGATATCAGAGGGTTGTGCACTCCCTGCTGGAAAAAAGTAAAAGGGAAAAGCAATTAAATAAATAGCCCACGCCCTTAACCAGCCTCTTGCACCTAATGTATGTTTGAAAATGGCTAACATTATTCTGTTATAACGGAAGTGATCTTTTGGGCTGCATCTCCTATAGCAATGTGTTCATAAAAATAAGAAATTTCCGCTTGTCCTCCGAAAAGAACGGACAAATCGAAATCTCCTTCTATCGGGATTGTTAAAACATCAGTGCTTTCATGATAATCAAATACATATCCGTAGTTAGGGATTTCTAATTGCGCAATTTTTCTTTTTGCTCCTAAAAGCTCTAATCCTACAGTAGAGGCCATTATGACACCCGCATCCACCGCTAAAATGGCTTCTACAATGGATTTTGGTAATTCAATTGCAGGAAAATGCTTATTGGCAACGGCTAGATACTCTTGAACATCTTCCCGTGGGTGACATTTAATACCTAACTGAATATTCATGTTCTTTAATTGCGGAGCAGCCCTCATCACAAATTGCTCAAATAACTCTAGCTTAGCTTGAGGGCTACAAAAACCTTGATCATCAATGGGATTGGTAAAGATTCCCAAAACTTTTTGATTACCATCTCTTATTAAACGCGGTTCGATATCTGCTAGAAATTTATTAAACCTTGGCGACCCTGTAACCACTACCTCCGTGCCTTGAGTTGCAATGGGGCGAAAATGTTTAGCGGAGCGTTCGCCCCAAGCCATCACTTTTACAGCTCCGTTCCCCCCATATTTCACCTCAGCTTCATTGGGTAAAGGAAACCTAATCCCTTCCTGCATCAAATAAAAGGGAATTGATTTACGCTTAAGCCATTTGCAAATTCTATCTCCTGGAAAAGCAGCATCATTCAGTAGCAATACCTTATCAACATCAGAAAGTGATTTTTTAATGAAAGGCTTAACTTTCCAAAACCAAAAAATCATCCTCACCACGGTTCTAACTACCGAATCACTATTACCCAATGCTTTCTTACCCGAACTCGGCTTCAGATTTTGAGGCAGACTACCAAATTTGACATATTCGATTCCTTCACTTTTAAGGATATCTTCTGGGCTTGCCATTCGTCTAAGTTCACAAAGCGAAACATAGGTTACCTGATGCCCTTTTGCTTTAATCAGTTTTGCAGCATCAATTGTGAGTTCCAAATGGTGGTTTGGATTGGTGATAAGTATGGCAAGTTTCATTTTTCTAAAAAATCAAAATACGATTGCACTCCATTCTCTTCTGTATATAATTGTACTGCCTTTGATGCAGCTATAGAAAACTTGGATCTCAAATCATAGTTTTCTAATAAGTGGAGAATCCTTTCGCTCATGGCAGTATCATCTTCCATATCAACCAAATACCCATTTTCACCATCAGTAATCAGCTCATTGGGTCCGGTTGGGCAATCTGTTGACACGCAAGCGGCACCGCATGCTAGCGCTTGCACTAGCGTTCCAGGCATTCCTTCATGACGAGAGCTAAGCACATAAATATCAGCAGTAGCCATATATTTAAAAGGGTTCTTATCGAAACCTGCGAAACACACCTTATTGTCTAATTGCATTTCTGAAACCATAGCCCTATAATGGCTTTCTAACGGCCCCTTTCCCAAAATAAATAGGCCAACATTGTTATTTATTTGAGTCACCTTTTGAAATGCTTTCAGAAGTGTATCGTAATCCTTCTGCCACTCAAAACGACCTGCTGCTAATATGATTTGGTCAAATTGATTAAAGAATGGATGTTCAACTTTTTCTCTAGCACCATCTAACAATGTCGTATTCACAATTGGATTATGTACGACTCGAATACGTGATGATGGTACGCCAAGAATATCCTTACATTCAATAGCCACACCCTTCGAAACCGCAGTTACCCAATTAGCCTTTTTATAGAGAAGGGTCTTAATAAAAATCATCAACTTTCTTTTAGCCTTGCCTTTTTTAGGAGGAAAAAGAATATTTCTTTCCGAAACCACAGTGATTCCTTTGTATCCACTGAGCCAAGCAGCTAACATCATTGGCATAGAAGCGCCTCCACAAGTAGAGTAAACTACATCATAATCACTTTCTGAAATCAACTTTTTCAGTGGCTTCCACATGGGCCAAAGTGAGCTAGATTTAAGGTCGAAAAGCCGCACATCACTTGGAAGCTGATCTATGAACTCTCCTTCTGCCCGCATTAGAGCTAAATCACATTGAAACTTTTCTCTATCAAAGGCTTGAAGCAGGTTTATCGTTACTCTATCGGCTCCGCCATAGCCCAAAGTGGGACGCACAAAAAGTATCTTCAATCGTTTTGACATGCGTAATTATTGAATTTTAGAGAAATCATTAGCGCCATACTTGTAGGTAACTTTCTCCCAATAATCAGAAAGTTCTGGAGTTAATCGAGCAAAAAAATCCATATGGGTTTGTGCTGCGGCTTGATGATCGGTGCTGGCATCACCAAAAAAGAGGCAATCTTCAGCATTCAACTGTTTTCTTTGCATCACCTCTTTAGCTATTTCAGCTTTCTTTCTTGGGCTTCCATATACCTCGTCAAAGAACGGGCTTAGTTTGCGATCGATCACAATGCCTCTTAACTCTTCTTGCGGGGTGCCAGAGGCCACCACACAATAGATATTTTGTTGCCTAATAAAGGTGATCATTTCTCTAAACCCGGGAACAAAGGGTGCTGACAATACTTTAGCTTTTACTAATTCAGAGAAACGTTTACCCAGCCCCTCTCCCATTTCTTGGGTATGCTCTTGATTTAAAAGGTTTTCAGAAATCCATTTGAATTTTTCATACCTGGCCACTCCCTGATGGGCCAAATGATGTGCTTTCACTTGTTTTTCAAACCCTGTGCCTGCATAAAGCTCGACAAAAGCATCGGTCTTTATATTCCCTGCCTCTAACACAACTCCGTCAAAATCGAAGAACATGCATTTATACTTGGCTAAGTCTTTATATGAAATTGGTTTTTGAATCATTTTGGGTTTTGTTTCTTATTCTTATTGACCTCCAGTTCACCCTGATTGGCAACGAAGTAACTAAAAGAGAATAAAGCGTATAGTAGAATTCAGATCCTTCGTACTTCAGGAAAAGAAAATATGCTGTTTACTGCCAAACCACTATTTACTAGACATTCAACGAAGTGCGTGTTAACAGTTCAAAGTGAAACGTTAGATAAATATCTTTGTATGCACACTCTTTTTTCACTCTGCGTGATAGCGAAGAATCTAAAATAGCGAAACGTAAATTAAAATTCAGATCCTTCATACCTCAGGAAAGGAAAACATGCTGTTTCCTGCTAAACCATCATCGATTGGACATTCAACGAAGTCTGTGTTAACTGTTCAAAGTTAAATCTTAGATAAAGATCTTTGTATGCACGCTCTTTTTTCATCCTGAGTGATAGCGAAGGATCTAAAATAGCGAAACGTAAATTAAAATTCAGATCCTTCGTGCCCTGCTTGCGGCAGGCAGGCTCAGGAAAAGAAAACATACTGTTTACTACTAAACCATTATCAACTGACATTCAACGTAGTGCATGTTAACAGTTCAAAGTGAAATCTTAGATAAAGATCTTTGCATACACACTCTTTTTTCATCCTGAGGAACGAAGGATCTCATTATTTTCCAAGCTACCCTGAATAGTCAGTTCCTGAGACAAGCTCAGGAAGACTTCTGATTTGACGATGTCGAATCAATCTCTTCAATAACTTGAATAAGCCCTTGCCCCATATCTACAAACTCGTTAGAAACCAGCTTATGACCTATTTTAGGCGTATAAGCATAGGGTGTGATATTATAATGCCCGTTAGTAGTGCCTTCATCGCCTAAAAACCTCACTTTCACTTCTTTTCCCAATATTTCACCAAACATTTTGTAGAGATCGGCAATCTCTAACTTGTCATTACCTGTTAATACCAGGTTTTTATTGGCATACTGGGCATCTAGAATAGAAGCACTTAACCTTGCTGCATCATAAGCATGAATGTAATCTCGCTTGTCGCTTGATTTACCACTGTGCTCCATCTCATCTTTATCCATGAAATTTTTCAGCAGACGATAAACTCCATTGGCCATATCGGTTCTTGGCCCGTACAAACTACCATAGCGGAGGATCGTATATTCTAAGCCAAACTGATTGTAATACTCTTCAACATAGTTTTCGCAGGCCTGTTTGCTGCATCTGTAAAAGCTACCTTCGCGACTGTAAACATACACGGTAGAGCCAAAAACAAAGCGCTTCACATTATTCACCCTACAAGCCTCAAGCATATTAGCCGTACCTTGAATATTAATGGCAACTGTTTCAATGGGTCGTGCTTTGGCAGCATTCAAATCGGCCAGAGCGGCTAAATGATACACATACTCAAATCCAGAAAGTTGATCGATGAGTTTTTCGGCATCGCAAACATCTCCTTTGATGAAACTTTGGTCTTTACGTAAATAAGGTGACTCTACCTGGTCTAAAATAGTAACCTCGTGCCCGAGATCAGAAAGCGCATCGGCTATATGGCTACCTAAAAATCCAGCCCCCCCTGTTACTAAAACTTTGCTCATTTCTTTTTGAAGTAATTAATCACGTTTTGTGCTGCTTCCATTTCCATATTAATTCTTACTTCGCTAGCGTAAGAACCGATATGAGGGGTAAGGGTGCAGTTTTTCATTTTACTTAAGGGGCCTGTGTAAGGCTCTTTTTCGAAAGTATCAATATAAGCAGAAGCTGTGGAATTTGACTTCAAAAAGTCGAGTAATGCATCTTCGTCCACTAAACCACCACGCGATGCATTGACCAAGCAAAGGTTGGCTTTTGCCTTAGTCAAAAATTCAGTATTGACCATATGTTTGGCCTCTGGCGAATATGGCGTATGAATAGCGATAATATCTGATGTGCTGATTAATTCATCCATTTCAACAAAAGACACATTATGCTTTTCAGCAAACTCAGTATTCTGGTATAAATCGAAAGCCGATACTTTTACTTTGAAAGGGCTAAGTAACTCTACAAGCCTACAGCCTACTCTTCCTAAGCCAATAATTCCCACTGTTTTTCCTTTCAGAAGACTTCCCATTGGTTTTTCCCAAATCCCATTGGTGATATTCGTGTGAGCGTTGGCAATGTTTCTCAAGCAAGATAAAATACCTCCCAGGGTAAGCTCTGCTACTCCATCCACATGGGCACTTGGCGTGTTTTCAACAGTGATATCAAGCTTTTTAGCGGCATCAAAATCCACGTTATCCATGCCCGCTCCTAAGCGACAAAGGTATTTCAAGCCAGCAGCAGCACTAAGCACTTCATCATTGAGGGCTTCAGTACCTGCGATTAAACCATCATAGCCCTTCAAAATTTCCTTTGATTCTTCTACGGATAGTTTCCTACCATATGGGTTTACAGTAACATCAAACTCTTCTGCTTCCAATAATGCCAAAGGGGCAGGGTCTACTTTTCCATATGAAGAGGTGGTGGTGAGTATTTTATAAGCCATTTTCAGAAGATTTTTTTAGTGCTTCTTTGATTTTATCTAACCCTTCTAACCACCATTCGCTGATACCCACGTCGAAATAAGTATGGATATCGCGTCCGGTAACCCAAGTACGGATAATTGGGGCAGAGTTCTTACCCATCCACCACCAAGGATTTGGCCCGTCATGGCTCTGAACTGTATATTTTCTAAAAGCCCACACGCCTTGGTCGTAATAATAGGCTTTTTGATAGGATTGTCTTTCGGTAGACACATTGCGCTCTACTCCCCCATAAGGTCTTAACAACCCATTTTCGGTAATTTCCATTGCCCGAAGTGGGTGATCATCTTGTGCTTCCCATACGGTCATACAAGAATCCAACTCCTTTTCATCATCCAACTTTTGGAGACATTTGTCAATGATGCTTCCATCTATATAGACTGTGTTTCCGAGAAGAAGCACTACGTTTTCAAGGTTTTCATAGCGCTCGTCTACCCATTCCACTGCATGTTTAATTACATCTCCATGGTTAATGGTATCTCCGCCCAATTCATCGGGACGAGGAATAACAGTAGCACCATATTTTTCGGATGCTGCGGCTATTCCCTCTCCATCGGTAGAGACAAAAACCTTGTCGATTTTTAAGGCATCGAGTGAGGCCTTAATCGGATAATAGATCAATGGCTTGCCCTTGACCTCTAGAATATTCTTATTGATAATGGATTTACTGCCTGCTCGGGCAGTGATAATGGCTACGTTCATTGTTTTCCTAATTGCTCATTTATAAAAGCTAAGATACGTTCCGATCTCTTTTCCCAGGTGTAATTCATATGTAAACTTTGAGATGCTTTACCCCCTAGTGCTTGGCGTAAAGTATTGTTTTCAGAAAGGGATACAATCTCCTTAACCCAGTCAGATATAGATGTTGGGGCAATAAGAATGCAGTTTTCTCCGTCAGTCAGCACTTCCCTTAGCACCGGCAAATCAGAAGCAATAATAGCTTTACCCGCCTCCATATATTCAAAAACCTTCAATGGTGACATATACTTAGCTGTATTCTTCCCACTCTTTAATGTTACATTTTCTTGATAGGGCGCCAAGAGAACATCACAGCGTTTTCGCGCCAAAGCAGCTTCTTTCGGGGAGACAAAACCATGAAAGAATAAATTTTCTAGTGAGCCTGTATCTACTAAACCTATTTTAACTAGGTCTTCTTTTCTTCCACCAATAATATGAAAATCCAATTGGCCTAACTTCTTCGCTAGCTCAACAATCAGTTCTATACCTCTCCCTTGAGAGATTGTGCCAACGTACCCTATTTGAAGTCGCTCATTTTTTGAGTTTGGCCAAGGATAGGAAGCTATATCACTGTCGGTGAAACTCTGAATGGTAGCACCATCATGTGCTACAAAAACCCGATCCTCACTAATCAATTCGGTTTGACTCAGAATAATATTCTTTAATGCTTCAGATATCACCACAATCCCAATCAAATTTGGTGATTTCAAAAGCTTTATGAAAATCTCTCGTTGCTTTTTGGTCAGCGCATTTATTGGGTCATGCGTTTCTAAGCAAACTTTATAACCATTTTTTGCTAATACATAGCAACCATAGAGCGACCTCCCAAAAATCACATCAGTTTTTAACTTTTTGACGCCACGCAGCATATTCCAAGCATGCCACCAAAGTGTGAGTTTTGGGATTCTTAGTGAAGTAAGCTTAATATGGAAGCCATTTACTCCATACCACTGCATTATCTTTTCAGCGCTCGCTTTTTCACCGCTTAATCCAAAAAGTACCGTTTCATGACCTAATGCTTTAAATGCATTACACATGTGCATTACATGAACACTATTGGCTCTTTTGGAGGGCAGTGCAGAATCAGATAGGTAAACGATTTTCAATGAAAATGGGTCGTTATTTAGGTAGCATTTAAATGCTTAAGCACTTCTGTATTTTTTCAACCCTAGGACTGTCTTGGCTCGTCTTTTCCATTCAAAGACAGAAGCATAAAAATTCCAAGGCTCTGTCAACTTATAACCACCACGCAACTGAAGAATATCATCTTCAAAGATAATTTCGAAACCACGCCTCTCTGAAATTACCTTTTGTTGCTGTTCATTGATTACATTAAGCGGATGAAATCCTGCATTAAAATACCAATCGGAAAATTTAAGATAAGCGCGTTTAATTATAGAGCCGCTATACCTATAAACAGAAGGCCATGGCAAAAAAGCTAAAAAAGGAAACCTCATAATAGCACGATGCATATTTTGTTCAATCCCCTTTTTAAGGTTAACTCCTTCTGAGTCCTCAAACTTCCAGCCTTTATTCTTTAGCTTGTTCATAGCATAAATACCCATGTCGGCTATACCAAGCATATAATTTTCATTCGATGCTTTGGGGGTAAACATGTCAAAATCCTTATCATAGTCTAGAAGATTTGCATACGGTTTTTGATGATTCTTTTTAAAAAAAGTACAAGCGATTTGATAGGTACTGTCATGATAATTGAAGAAATCATGGATAGAACTCAGTTCTTGGTTATCAAACTTTCGTATTACCTGTGTATCATCTTGAAATATAAAGAGTAAGTCATAATCCTTGCTAGCGGCCAAATTGTAAGCGCTGCGCATGTTAGAATAAAGCCCCTTATGCTTAGCATTGTTCCCGCTAAGTTCAATTTTCGCTACATATCTGTTGTACTCATGGAGTACACCCAGCGTTAGGCAATCATCACTATTGTCGTCATAAATCAATAGATCATAGGTGATTTCAAAATTAGCTAAGATGGAGTCAATGAGGTTTTTTAAGAATGCTCCCCTGTTGTAGCTCATTATTGTTAACAGTACCTTGGGTGCACCCGTATAATTATTGTTCATTTTCTCCAAAATCATAAACAGGCATAAAATTAGATAATTTCGAGTTAGCAGAACTAACATAAAACTTGGTATCAACCAACTCTGTGAGGCTTATCAAAAACTCTTCCACTGTAAAGTTGACTTCAGATTTATCATTTGTGGTATGAACTTTCTTATCCTTGTATCGCCTATAGGGTATCTTAAAATCAAGATAAGGTATAAAATCTGCTGAATCATAAAAACAATCTGTCTTATTAAGATCGACACCACAAAAAATAATTTCCTTTGCTCCTCCCTGCAAGCCAAACTGACAGAGCCTTTCTATTGAAGAAACATTATTAAGAACTCTATCGAAGTAATCTTGTGGTGTGAAAAAGCGATTATTGAATTTAGTGTGGTAATACTTTGATAAGAGTTTCTGATAGTTAAACCTACGACCATAGTTCCCCATCTTTAAAAGGCTATAAGAATAAAGTCTAGCTGGATCAAAAAGATCAGTAAGTCTTTCATCTAAACCGTCATCCTCCTTGCGAAAGCAATAAAATTTATCTATTTGATCAAAATCACTACGCAATGAAAGGTTGTGAAAATACATTTCTCTATCCTCATGGTTTCGCGAAATCTCAATGAAATAAAAGTTTGGCCTAAATGGATGAACCATGAAAAAATTAACCGCAACAGAACTATACTGATTAATATGATTGAATTGACTTTCCGTTAATTCATTTATCGTCAAACCACTTCCTAAAATAAATAGCTTATCAAATGGTTGTTTAAAAGAATACTTACCAAAGTACCGCCTCCTTCTTAAACTAAGATTATCAGCCCTATTCATTAAATATTTAAACTCATTTTTAATGCTAACCTTTAAATTACCCATGATAATGTAACTTCTATTAAACTTTAAAAGAGCGTATTAGTGTTAATTAGCTGCCAAATAAAAAAACTATTATCATATTTACCTTTCATAAAAGCATCAACTTCGACATCTACATTAGGCTTATCAAACCACTCAGGTTTTTTTCGTAGCAGTCCTTCTATAGATGCCATGACAAAATCCTTAAGGTCTCCTTTGAGCCATTCAACTTGGGGCGTCTGTACCGCACGCTTTGGAGCTAATGCTATTGAATTTTCAAACAATTTTAACCCTATCTGCCTCAACCCCCATTTTGCATGCCCATCACGAACCTTTAGATGAACCGGCAATGAAAATGCATACTCCACCATTTCGAAGTTTAAAAAAGGTTCTCTAAGTTCTGTTGAGTTAGCCATGGAGATTCGATCATTAAATTTCAGTGCTCTTGGTAATTTGGTGAAAAACAGGTCACGATATTGTAAATTCAGTAGGTCTGAATCAAATGGTTTAGGGTAATCTGGTACAGAGGAATTTACTTTGAATTCTTGTGAAAGCAGCGCACTTTTTAGTGGGTCTGATTTACTTCCTTGAATCACATGTCCTAGACTATTGTGAAAGTAGTCATAGCCGGCCCATTGTTCGTCCATACCTTGCCCATCTAGAAGCACTTTAGTTCCACGCTCTCTGGCTTGTTTAAACACTAAATAATAAGCCAATGTAGGTATACCACCATACGGTTCATCTTGATAATAGCTTACTTTATCTACAAGTTGAGGCACGTCTTTTGCCAAAAGCATAACCTCATAAAGTGGTTTGTTCGTGTTTTGGTTCATTTCTCTAACCCACTTCAGCTCATCGAAACGATCATCATTACAAAAAAATGTAAAAGCCCTAATATCGTTAGACGCTTTAAAAAGTCTATGAATGCTTCCTAACAAAACAGAGGAGTCTAGACCACCACTAAGATTAAAGCCAACCGGTACGTCTGCTCTGAATCTTCGATTAATGGAACGCTCTAGTAATTCACCATAAAAATCAATATGCTCTTGATCTGATCTATTGATAAACTGATTACTATTCATCAATTCCATTGTTCTTTCATGAAAAGAATACCATTCTTTTTCAACACACTTACCTTTTGAATACAATAAATAGTGCCCTGCTTTAATCGTCTTTATACCTTTCCAGAAAGTATCATTTTCTGTACCATACAATCCTTTAGTGTAGTATGATGCCCAAGTAGAAAGTTCAGGAAGCCTACAATTGATTACTTCATGAATAGCCTTTATTTCACTGGCTAGTATCAAACCATCATCAGACAAATGATAATAGAGTGGCTTAACACCAAAACGATCTCTTACCATTAAAAGCTCTTCTTTCTCATTATCCCAAAAAGCAATCGAAAACATACCATCAAGCATTGACAGTGCATCAACCCCATACTCTATGAGCATATATAACAATACCTCCGTGTCAGAATTTGATTTAAATCGATAACGTTTTGAAATCTGAGCCCTAAGCTCTTTATAATTATATATTTCACCATTAAACGCCAGAACATATCTCCCATTTTCAAAAACCATGGGTTGATTACCTGCGGTTGTAATATCTATAATGGAAAGTCTATTATGCCCTAAAAATATTTCGCCACTGTTCCAAACGCCTGTATAATCTGGTCCACGATGGGACTGAATACAGAGCATTCTTTTAAGGTCTCTTAAATTGTATTTACCTTCTGATATAAATCCTGCTATTCCACACATTACAACATACTTTCTGCCTTTATCCAATCGTCCATAGTGTCAATATTAACATGATATTGAGGGTCTGACTCCTGGTAAGCAATAATATTTCCATATAAAGATTTATTCTGCAGTAGTACTTCTGTTTTTGTGATGTAAACAGATCCATCTCGAATAAAAGCCTTTGGCAAACTTTGTCTTCTTGAAATTATCTCACTTTCACCTGTCGCTATTTGTAAGTAACCATTTACGTTTGGTTCAAAAACCCAATGAGGATTGTATTCTTTGGGAACTTCCAATACGGATATTAAAGAATCGCTCTCTGATGAAATGAACTTATTAATACATTCATCTATAAAACCTTCAGGACGGAACGGAGTAGTTGGCTGGATTAAACAAACGGCATCAAACTGCAATCCATTTTTTTCCAATTCCCCCAAGCAATATAATACTGTATCAACTGTAGGGCTTTTATCAGTGGAAAGATGTCCTGGCCTAAGAAAAGGAACCTGTCCTCCCCACTTTCTTGCCTCCTCGGCTATCTCATCTGTATCGGTAGACACAATAGTGCTAGAAATTAAATTAGACTTTGCAGCACTCTCTAAAGAATATGCTATGAGAGGCTTACCTCCCAGGTATTTAATGTTCTTTTTAGGAACTCCCTTAGAGCCCCCACGCGCAGGAATCAGTCCGAGTATCCTCATTGAGAATTACAATTCAAATAGCTATACAAAATTGTGAATCAATAATTGATTGTTTTATGAGATCGGAGTTTTACTTCTGAAAGAATATTTGCAATCCTAATACCGGCATCACCTTTTCCATAAATATACTCTGGATCATATTTACCATGAGTAACTTGATTTTGAATAGCCTTCTTAATCTCATCCTTATCATAGATTACATCAAGGACATTTGCGCCACGCAGCCTATTATGCTGGCGTGTGCCAATATTAACTACTGGTACCCCAAGGAAAGCGCATTCTCTAACACCAACACTTGAATTTCCTACAAGACATTTTGACTGCATGAGTAACATAAGAAAATGTCTCGGTTCTATATTTTTAAAAAATCGAATATTCTGAGGGTTCCTAGTTTCCCTGAAAGTCCTAATACTGTTGGATGTTCCATCCGAACCAGCATCTACGTTTGGCCAGAACCAGCACGTTTGAATACCCAACTCGGTGATTGCGTTCAATGTTTTCCAAACATGCTCCTTAGCCTGAGTGTACTCCGTAGTAACGGGATGTTGCATTACAACTATATAATCCTTCTTAAAATCTATCTCCGATCCAACTCCACCGTACACTTTAATCGGATCAAAATTCAAGCATTCCACTTTCTTTATCTCCGCTGCTATATCCATTGAAGGACATCCCGAATTGAACACGTATTCCACATCCTCTCCCATCTTCAACACTCTTTCTCTAGCATCTTCTGATGCCACTAAATGAATATCCGCAAGTTTCGTGTTCGCATGTCTTACCTTTTCATCAATATTACCAGTAACCTCACCACCTTGTATATGTGCAACCGGAATGTTTTGATATGCCGCAGCAATACTCACCGCCAATGTTTCAAATCTATCAGCAATTACAACAACAACATCAGGCGAAAGGTTATTAAAAACAGTAGACAACTCCATTACTGCAAGACCTGTAGTTTTGGCCATAGCTGTAGGATTCTCTCCTTCTAATACTACATATACCTTCTCTGTTATCTCAAAGCCATCATCCGTAATATAATCTATAACACTACCATATCTACTTAAAAGTGCTGACCCAGCCACAACAAGTTGTAACTCAAGATTAGGATGATTCTGAATTGCAGTAAGGGCTGTTTTAACCCTACTGTATGAAGGTCTAGCAGTAACTACAACACAAATCTTTCTTTTACTCATAATAAATTATCTTCATTTAGAAATGACCATTGACTTAAGGCTATTGAAATTTTTTTTCCTAAAACTTCATAATACCGACTCGCGGGAATCCCCATGCCTGATGGTTTTTTAGACTCCAAATCATCAAATGTAAGTACATGGCCCTCCGGTAAATCTTTATTTACTGCCAATGATTTCTCGAAAATTCTTTTTAATTCTGAAAACTCTTCAACATTTGCCTTATCTGACTTATGATTTAGGCTCTCAAATATTTGACGGACACCATTAACCATTCTTGGAATATCATCTATCAAAATGCTTGCATTGGAATCTGGCCCAAAGCAAAGCCTATGAAATACCACATGAAACTCCAAGATTTCAGCACCCAAAGCAGCTGCCGCCATGGCAGCAAAGATGTCTCCCGAATGATCTGAATATCCTACTGGGATTTTATATCGATCCTTTAAAACTGGAATTTGGTCTAATCCCCATTGCTTAGGTTTTGTTGGGTAGGCCGTGGTGCACTGTAGAAGTGAAACGTGGTTATTATACTTTAAAAGAAAGTCGAAGGTACAATCTAGTTCGTCCAAAGAGCTCATTCCTGACGATAATATAATAGGTTTACCTGTTTGCGCAATTTTCTTCAAAAGCAAGAAATTATTAACCTCTCCTGAACCAATTTTATAACGCTTCACCCCCACCCTTTCGAGCAAATCCACTGCAGCACAACTAAAAGGTGATGACATGAACTCAAGCCCCGCATCATCACAGTGCTTTTTCAAATCAATCCATTGTAATTCTGTGAATTCCATCCTTTTCCAGTAGTCCATCCTCGTAGCATCCTGCTTTGAAAATTTTACTCTGAAAGGCTCATGTATTGAACTCTCAGCCTCAGCAATATGAGTTTGAAACTTTATAGCATCCACTCCAGTGCCTCTCAAAGCCTCCACATATGAATGAGCTTGTCCCAAACTTCCGTCATGGGCCTGACCTATCTCCGCAATTAGAAACATCCGCTTATTAATAACTTTACCATGATTTAGTAATTTTGAGAGGAGACCATCCTCTTAAAGCGCTCAGAGTCAATATAAAGCTCATCAAACGTTCCTTGCTCTTTAATTTCTCCTTCACTTAATAATAAAACCCTATCAACATTTCTAATCGTAGATAGTCTGTGGGCAACAACAATCAACGTGTATTCCCCTCTTAAAACATCAATACTCGCTTGAATCTCCTTTTCAGTCTCTGTATCAAGTGCTGAAGTTGCCTCATCCAAAATTAAAATATCAACATTTTTGAACAACTCTCTAGCAATAGAAAGCCGTTGTTTCTGCCCCCCACTTAAATTAATTCCAGAAGTTCCTAAAATAGTTTCTTCCGTATTTTTCAAACTCTTCACAAAGTCATAAATAGATGCCTTTTTAAGTGCTTCTTGAAAGCGAAATAATATCTCAGGTGTTTTTTTGGACCAGAATGTTACATTATTGAATATAGTATCACTGAATATAACTGGTTCTTGAGTTATATACCCTATTCGCTTTTGAAGGCTTGGTAAATATAAACCCTCGTAATTATTTCCATCAAGACTAATTGTTCCAAAGCTTGGTCTAATTAATCCGCATAGTATATTAATTAGAGTAGTTTTACCAGATCCACTTTCACCAACAACAGCAATGGATTCGTTCTTTTCAATTGTAAGATCAACTCCTTTCAAAACCGTTAAGTCATCATAAGAAAATGAGACATTCCTCAACTCTATATCTCTGCTAAATTTATCTACAACCACTTCTCCGAAACTCTCTTGTGAATTACGCAACTCATCTCGAAACTCAACCATTTGATCTAAGGCACCTGAATGACCTAAAAATCCATTCCATTGTTTTTGCATGGCCATCACAAAACTCAATGCCCTATACAAAAAGAGTAAGCTCAAAATTATTGACCCTAAAGAGTCACCATAAAGGTTAACTTGAATAAATATTACACCAGCAACGACTAAAATTATCAAAGGTTCACGAGCCGCTTGGAGAATGGAATCTAATATACCTAACCTTTTTTGAACTCTCTCAATTTCTTTGATTTGTTGCTTTAGCTTACCAGTGTACGGTACAATTGAGCTCGTTGATTTTAAATACTTGAAATTATTCACCATTTGCATCAAAATACCATGAAAAGAGTTAGCCTCATTAGATAGTTGGCGAGAAAGTACCTTGGTTTGTTTATAAATCCTCTTGAACAAGACATTAGTTGCAAGCCCTCCTATACTAACCAATAATGCAAAAAGCGGGTTAACACCAAATGCTAGCCCTAGATAAACAGATATCATGATTAGCGCTTGAGCAGATAAAAAATAAGTTTGAAAAGCCTGATTAACCCTTAGCACTTCGGCACTAAACGTATTTTGAATTCTTCCTGCATCAGATAACACAAAATCAGAATATTTATAATAACAGAACATATCTGCATTCTGATCCCTGATCATGCGCATGAATTTTTGTTGATAAGTAACCCTAAAAAACCCTTCAAGATATTTAAACACCCCCTTTAATATGAAAAATAGAAGTAGCACAACAACAATGGTAGATACTTCCATTGGCAAATTCAAGGCTCGCAAAAAATCCAAAACAAAAGATAAGCTCCCAAGCTCATCACCTTCCACTTCACCACCTTTATCTACAACTTCTAACAACGGGACAATCATTGCGAGTCCAAAGCCATCTAGGATCCCTACAAAAACACTTGCTCCTAAGATTATAAATATTCGATACTTAAGAAAGGCATAAAAAAATCTAAAGCTTTTTGTCAAGCCCAATAAATAATTCATCAAATTAGTTTTCAATCCCATTTATTCTAGGAAGTAATCACTCATTAATCTCATAACTTAAAATCGATTCTACTTGTTGTTCAAATAAAGGCAAATCCGTATGATAAAGAAGAGATAGTCTCAATGTTGTCAATACATCTAATGCTGTATCCCCAAAACTGAAGGTTATAGACGCAGCTTTGTGGCCGATCTCATAATCTTGCATGTTAAAAGCTTCCATACGGCCTTCATAAGTTGTCTCTCCAATTAAATATGAATCATATTCCTCTTGCTCTATGATAAAAAATTGCTGTAATCCAGTAGCCTTCTTTGCTATTCCGTTATAGTTATAAAATGCAATATCTCTAGAGGTTGCGTTATACACTTTTGTGCTGTCATGAACAATAATCAAGCTGGCTGTATCTTCGGTCAATTCCTTTGCAAAAATGCCATGTATGGCTTCTTGTTTTAACCATCCCTTTAAGTATTGTAATTGAAAGGCGAGAGTACAAGTAACAAAAACTGAAATTGTTACATAAAAAAATAGCCTCCGAACCACATTATTTTTAATTAAAAGCAAAAACCCAAACATTAAAAGAGAGAACCCCAAGGACAACAAAACTTGATGTCTGGTTTCATAACCTTCGAAAGAAGGAATTTTCTTAACTAAAATATAGGGGAGACTCCCTAATAAAAAAACAATAAAACCTACCACAAGAAATTTCTTGGATGATTCAACCCTACTTTCAACTCTAGCGGCTCTATTAGAAAAAATGAATTTACTTGAGATAACCCCAACCATTAATACCCCTATAAATAACAAACCATAAAATAAGTCTATTGCTATGTAGCTGTAGAACTCAGAAAAAACTCCCAAGAAAGAGTTCTTTACCGTCTCTAAAAAACGTAGTGGGAACTTCAATAGAGCTTTTATACTCAGTTCATTGTAACTCTTATTGAGATAGGCTCCTCCTAATGGAAAAGCCAATTTCTTAACTACCCAAAAAATAAAAGGGAGCAATAAAAAATCTAATATTTTTAAATATTTATGCGTCCTTAGGAAATCAATGTAATAAGAAATCTTAAAGTCAAATAGTTTTTTAGGACTACGGTCACTCACCAAAAAATAAATTGGAACAGCATAAAAAACCAGTAATGAGTTCAATGAAAAAGAAACAAAAAAGAGCATCAATGATAAAAGCCTAAGGTATAAAAGCTTTTGGCTCAAATAGCGCATCAATAGGTAGAAGGCGAATATAAAAATAGCATAACTCAAAGTAGCTGGAAGCATTATTAACGTAACCTTAGATGCATAGAATGGAACTAAGGCAAAAAGCATTAAAACATAGAACCTATCATATTTGTCAGTGACCCGGATATAAACAAGAATTCTGTTCAAAATTAGCACTGATGCAATTTGCAAAGACAGCGTTATAACCCTATACATAAAGACAGGATTATCAAAACTGTTAAGGAAGTTGTGTAATACACCTATATATGGTGCCCCTACATCAGTAAAAACCTGTAGCACAGTTGATTTAGGCATATCATAAAGAATCCAGTCATCCCAAAAAACACCGCCATTAATAAGCATCAAAAAGTTAGATAGAACATAAATGCCTATAATGGTAAAGAGGAATGGTGACCTGTGGTGTTTCAATTTAAGCCTTGCCATATAACCTTCGCTTATGTTTTATATACTGAATACAAAATTCATCTTTTAACAGCCACTACAACCAAGCTACTCCCCAAGCTGTACTTCTTTCCTGATTTTACATTGGCGAGCTCTTTCTTCAGCATTTTGTTTATGAACCTTATCATCAAACCACCTTCGGTGCCATGCTCATTGGCTGAGTTTTCTGGGCTGTTTTTTCTTAGTCCTAGTTTTGAAGGAATGGTACGCATTAAGTAAATAGGGAAATGCAGGGAGGTAAATAAATAATTATCATAAATCAGTTCAAAGCCTGTCTTAGACAGCAATTTGGCCATTGATTGCTTGGTATATCTTCTGTAATGGCCTGCATCAACATCTTCTTTTGACCACAGATACTGAAAAGAGGGCACTGTAATAAATAGTTTCCCATTTTCTGCTAAAGCAGCATGTATTGTATTCAAAAAACCTTCATGGTCTTCTATATGTTCTACCACATCGAAAGCCCCAACATTTTGCAATTCACCTTCCGCCCAATCAATGTCTTCTAATCTGGCACAGACTACATTTTCAATACCTCGTTTCTTGGCATTTAAACAACCCGTCTCACCCGGTTCTACCAATACTACCTTATGTCCATTCTTTTGAAGCATAGCACTTACAAAGCCATTCCCCCCACCAACGTCTGCAAATATGCCCTCGTTTGAGTATTTTTTTATCAAATAGGAAAGGCAGGAGTTTCGATGGGCAAACCAATAACTCTTATCTTCTAACTGGTAACAAAGTGAGTTACCTTCTTCTGGATATGAAATAACATCTGTACCTGGGCTGTACCAAATACCGCCTTCCTCTTTTAATTGTGATAAGAATTGCAAAACTGAATGATTAGTTGTGTGATTTTAGTAATTTGGTTAGCTTCCAATTGATAGTAAAGCGGTAAACGGACTAGGTTTTCTGAATACCTATCCGTCTCTGGCAATTCCCTTCCATCGTGTTTGTTTAGATAGAACGGGCTTTTATGAAGTGACAAATAGTGGAAAACTGCATAAACGCCAGATGTTTTTAAATGATCAATAAGGCCTTCTCTAAACTGGCTGCTTTCACACAACAAATAGAACATGTGAGCATTATTGGAGGCGAAGGGTGGTAGCTGCGGCAGTTGAATCCCAGTTAAATTCGCTGCTTTAAGTTCAGATTCATATTGTCCCCAGTGTTGCTTTCTCCTTTTCTGAATATCATCTAAATTCTCTAATTGAGCATACAAAAAGGCAGAAATAAGCTCAGAAGGTAGAAAAGATGAGCCCACATCCACCCAACTGTACTTATCTACCTCTCCACGAAAAAAAGCAGAACGATTAGTGCCCTTTTCCCATATGATTTCTGCCCGCTTTGCAAATTCTGGCGCATTAACAACCAACATTCCTCCCTCTCCGCTAATGATGTTTTTGGTTTCATGAAAAGAAAAAGCCGCCAAATGACCAATACCGCCTAAAGGGCGACCTTTGTAATAGCTATCAATGGCCTGCGCTGCGTCTTCTACTACATACAGATTATGCCTGTTAGCAATATCCATTACCAAATCCATATCACAGGCAACTCCAGCATAATGAACCACTACTATCGCCTTAGTTTTGAGTGTAATTAAGGCCTCAATTTGTGACTCATCCATGCCTGGATGATCAATTCTAGAATCACAAAAAATAATTTTCGCACCACGAAGTACAAAAGCATTGGCCGTAGACACAAACGTATAGGAGGGCATAATCACTTCATCGCCCTCCTTAATATCTAAAAGAATAGCAGCCATCTCTAAGGCATCTGTACATGAGGTAGTCAACAGGCACTGCTCAAACCCATATTTATCATTAAAGAACTCATGACATTTTTTGGTATAGATACCATTGCCTGATATTTTCCCTGAATAAACAGCTTGATAAATATAATGTGCTTCTTTACCAGTTAGATATGGTTTATTGAATGGGATATTATTCATCACTTTTAATATCAATTGAGACCCAATATTTCTTGCCATTTCTACCGATAAAATAAGCAGAAGAGGTACCGTCTTTAAAAGTATATCCCCTTAAGATATTTAGAATATCACCTATCTTCATATTATCTTGTAAAGAGAGTTTTGCTTTTTCATTAAACTTAATTCTTGAATAATAAGCAGACTCATCTGGCAAAACATTAATAAAACAGATATTTCCAGACAATATCTGTTCAGTAATTATTGCTTGAAATAAATCAAAAGCAATAATATCTAGTTTTTGTAATAAGCTATAAGAAGTATCATTCTCAACAATATCTACTTCTCGTTGAGCCAACAGATGTCCTCTATCAATACAGTTATTAATAGAATGAAATGTAACTCCTGTTTTTTCTTCACCTTCAATTATCGCCCAATTAACAGGATAAACACCTCGAAACTTAGGCAAAAGACTATAATGAAGGTTAATAATAACATCATAATGGTTTACAAATGATTTTGGCATTAGGTATTTCCAAGAAATTAGAAAAACAAAGTCAATATCATCAAATATGAAATCATCAATAGGCTTACCCGGTTCAAAAATCAGGATTGATTTTTCAGAAGCAAGGCTGGCAAGAGATGGCCACCAATTATTTTCATTATTAGAGGTAGTAACCAAAAATGGAATTTCTACTTTACCAATTCCCTCTAAATGCAATAAATACTCCACACAATCATAACCAATCTTATGGTCTGCAAAAGGTATAATTCTCATTTCCTAACAATAATGGTAAATTCATAAAGGTCATAATCATGTAAGAGGGCAACATTTTTAGAGAAATTTGTTTTACAATAATTAAATAACTTATGTGGGTCAGCATAAAATAGATAGTCTTTCATGAACTCTGGATCTGAATATGATGTGAGAGCGTTAAAAGCAAAACCTTTTTCTGAATAATTATCCAATGTTTTTATAGTTTCTAAAATATAATCATACCAAGTTGAGTCATCGGTAATATTTAACCTAACATTAAACAAACCACTTGCAATGGCATAGTCATGTTTCAAGTTACTTAAAGCAGACTCAAATTGAACACCTTTCAAATGACCAAACGATGTCTCCGCTTTGAGAATCATTTCTCTGGAAATATCATAGCCGGTATAGCTAATTCTACAGGAATCAATGTTATCAGCACCAATAAAATTCACATACTCACCATAGCCGCAGCCATAGTCGAGTATAGAATAGTGCTGTGCTTGAATTACTTTGCTTAGTTGTTCAAAACGTAAATATTGAGACTCTTTAGAGTTCCAATCAACTCCTAAGGCTGTCCCGCCATGTTTAACTACTTTTTCCGTATAGTAATCATTCACAGCAGATAGAATATTATCCTTCATAATTCAATTCTTCTTCTATAATGAAAAGCGGTCTATCCTTAACTTGATCAAAAGTTTTACCGATGTAAATGCCAGCAATTCCGATACTCAATAAAATAAGACCTGTTGAAAAGAAAATAACAACAATCAAGCTTGGCCATCCTGGTTGGAATGACCCGATAAAAGTAGCAACAAGAATAACCAGTGAAGAAACAAATGAAAAGAGTGCCATGAAGAAACCAATATAAATGCTCATTTTCAAAAGCTTATCCGAATGCGAAGTCCAGCCTTGCAAACCCAGCTTAAGTAAATCCAGAAACTTATAACTCGATTTACCTGAATATCGAGGTTCGTGTTCCACTTCTATGGTCGTATTGCGAAAACCGAGCCATTTAAAAATTTGTAAATAAAGTCTATCCTTGTCTTTTATTTTCAGAAACTCAAGACCAATTCTCTTGGTAAAAAGTATTAATGATCCTGCATTCACGTCATATCTTCTATCCGAAAACAGTCTAAATAATAAATTATACAAATTAGAATTGACGCTTTTGAAAAAGCCATGCTTACGTTTTTCCCTTTTTGTAAATACAATATCAAAACCAATTTCGGCTTGCTCAATTAATAATGAAAAATATTTTGGGTTATCTTGTAAATCACAATCCATGAGTATAATGTAATCACCTTTTGCTCTTTGGATTCCTGCAGTTATTGCGTAATGCTGCCCGAAGTTTCTACTTAGTTTAATTCCAACAACATGTGAATTGTGTTTACAATGATTCTTGATTTTTGACCAGCTATTATCTGCACTCCCATCTTCAACTAAAAGTATTTCAAAGTCATCAGTGATTTTAGATGCCTCTTGAGTAATCCTCAAAAGGAGTTCATCAACAATTTCTTCAGCTTGGTATACAGGGCTTATAATTGATAACTTCATGATTGGATCTTTAAATAATGTCTAGTCTCATCACCCAGATTGAAAATCATATCAAGAATACTAACACCATGTTCAAAACCACCATGTAATTGTAGGTACTCGGGATAACCACTATAATCAAAATAGTTTAAGCCAATACCAGCTTCTTCAAAAAGGCCTTCGTTCATATATGCCCTTGCTGCAGCTCCAGTGTAATATTGTTTACCATCTAGCTGTTTACAAATATGTATCAATCTTTCCGTCTTGTCTTCAAGCAGTTCAAAATCTTTAGAGAATAGAAATTTCGTTTTGAATCCCAAAAAATCGGAAATTCCACGGAGAAAAATCAAGTTTACCTCAGTAATAGTGTTCGCTAAAGCGGCTTGCTTATACCAGTCCTCAACCATTTCCTTGGTTTGTTGAAAGAAAGGCGCTTTGGAGTAATTATGACATATACTTTTCCAATGTAAAGATGTCCAACTCGAATCCACAACTGTTGTTTCATTGATTTTCTGATAGAATTTACCCTTTACTTCAACAGGAACTGTTAGCCATTTCAACCCTTGAGGGGTCTTGATTTTGTTACGATTCCTCCAGTCCCTACGGGTATATTGCATTTCATCAAAAACCACAAAATAATCAGCGATCGCTATAGCGTCAAAGTATCCTTTCCAAGGAATATAGTTCGATTGTGTAATTACGATATTCAAATGTTAAAACTTAAAAGTAACAATTACCCCTAACCCAATTAATAAAAGTCCAACCAATTTCCCATGTGAGTAACTCTCATTCAAAAACAAAATACTTAAGAAAAACACTAACGCTGGCGCCAAACTCATTACAGGGTATGCTTTGGAAAGTTCAAGTTTAGTCATGGCTGCCATCCAAAGTACAGAGGCTAATAAGGCAGCGAAAAAACCTGATAAAATATATGGATCAAGAAATAGCTTAAATAAAAATAGAATTTTTGGTTTTAATTCCTCTGGTAAACTTCCATATTTCAAAATTCGCCACTTCAAAATAAGCTGACCATATACCGTCAAGAATAGTGTAACAATAACTGCAAAATAGGGCTTCATTATTTTTTAGTTAACCTTTTGATCAAACCCTTTGACTTACCAGGAGCCAACTCTTCATAATACCCTCCACCATATTGATTACCGTAACCATAACCATAACCATAACCATAACCGTAACCGTAACCGTAATTATAACCATAGCCATAACCCGTACGGGATTTAAAATCGTTGAGGATTAAAGCCATATTTTTGATAATTCCTTTTTCTACATACTCGTTAAGTGGTTTTAGCGAATCTTGTTGGGTATAGAGGTGGCGCACTAAATACAAACTAATATCGGCATATTTAAGCAGGTTAAAAGTATCGGAAACAATACCAATTGGAGGGGTATCTATGATAATGATTTCATACTTAGACTTTAAGTAAGCCATCAGTTTTTCCATTTTCTGCCCCATTAAAAGTTCCGCAGGATTGGGTGGTACTGGTCCTCCAAAAATAACATCTAAATTATTGAACTCGGTATGGATAATGATATCTTCCATTTCCACAAAGCCCCCAAGGTAATTCGAAACTCCTATATCGTTGGTTAAGCCGAAATCGTCAAAAAGTTTAGGTTTCCTTAAATCCAAACCTAGCAATACGGTTTTCTTGCCGCTAATGGCCATAATAGAAGCTAAATTGGTAGAACAGAAAGATTTACCCTCGCCCGATGAGCCAGAGGTAACTAAAATGGTTTGCAGCTCCTTTTCACTACTAAAATACTGAAGGTTAGAACGCAAGGAACGGAAAGTTTCTGCAATAATAGATTTAGGCTTATCAAATATGGCCAAATTAGATTTTTGCTCGTTATGCCCAATCACCCCTATAATAGGAATGGAGGTAATGCGCTCAATTTGGCCTCTGGTTTCGATTCGGTTGAACGTAAGTTCTCTGATAACAATAAACAATAATGGAATAATCAAACCTAATGCGCCTCCCACCAAATAGTTTAACTGATAATTAGGAAAGAATGGTTTTGAAGGTAAAACAGCAGGGTCTACCACTTCAGAGTTGGCCACATTCGAAGCCGATACAATCGCTGCTTCCTGCCTGCGCTGAAGCAAGTTGGTGTAAATTCCATTAACAATATTAAACCTTCTCTCAATTTCCAAATAACCTTGTTCTATTACAGGGTAATCTTTAAAGTCAGATTCAACCAACTTATTCTCATCTTGATAGGCCTTGAGTTGTCCTTCAAGCTCCTCAATCTTAAGCTTCACATAACTTTTCAAGTTCCTTTTAACTTGGTTAATTTGTTCATCTAAAGTTTGAATTGCACTGTTATATGGTTCTAGGTATTGAAGTAACCCCGATCGCTCTAAGGTAAGCTCACTGATTTGGTCTGTAAACTGATTCATGTATACATCCTCAATACCATATAAGGACGGGGAGATCAAATCTTGAAGGCCATCGTTACTTTCAATTTTATTAAGCGACTCATTTAAAAACTCAACCTGACGCTCCAACTTCCTTATCTCAAAATCGGATTCATTTATCTTTGACAATAGTTCAGTACCCTTGCTTCCCAAATCTAAAAACCTGTTATCAATTCTATACTTAGATCTTTCTGCGCTTAAAGTCGCCAATTGACCTTCAAGGGTATCCATTTGGCTATCGATAAATTCTATGGTTTTCTCTGCCTTACTGTTTTTCAAGGCAAGTTCCCTTTTCTGGTATACTTCCAATAGTTTATTAAGAAAGTCAACACCCTTCTGTGGCACATCTGTAGTAAGCGTAAGTACCGCAATGGAACTAAAGGCTTTTAAATAGGTTACATTCAATCGACTCTGAAAGCTATCAATCAGGTTTTCTGTACTATGAATTTTGAAATAGTAAGTCTTACCAGCTAAATCAGTATAGTTTTTAAATTCCAGTTTGAATCGATATTGGCTGCTCTCAATCCAACCATCGGGACGGAATCTGATAGGAGATTCTTGAACCTCTTCTCCAGCTTTAGATACACTAAACTGGTTTCCCTCGTAGAAAGTAAGTCTCCATTCCTGGTCATAGGGCTGAGGATGACTCTTATCGTAATGTATAACAAAGGGTAGGGTTCTGTATTCTTCAATCGTTTTTATTCTACCCTTAGAATAATAAGACACATCAAAATTAAGGCTATCTAAAGCATCCCTTGTAAGTGGTTTTGATTTTAGAATTTCAATTTCATTTAAGAAAACTGCTCCGAAATCGAAACTAAACTGGGCTAAAATACTTTGGTCAATATCTCTATTCTGTTCAGGAATTAAAATGGTATTACTTACGCTGAACTTTTCAGTAGTATATCTGTGATAGATATATACAGTAAGCAAAAGCATAAATATGGAGATGATAAAAAGAGGCCATAAGCGGATGTACTTAAAAACCACCTCTTTTGGGTTAAAAGCTGCCGTTTTTGTTTTACTCTCTCCCTGACCGAAAAGGTCTTCAAAATCTTCCATGCTGCTAGTTACTTGTTAAACTGATAAGAAAAATTCCAGTGGAAATCAATCCAACAACCACCCCTAACTGCGAAAGGAAGTTATCTCCAGCTCCAATTTCACGCAATTTTAAAGGAGGTGCATAAATAATATCTCCAGGTTTAACGTACCAAAACTCCGTGAGCATTAAATCTCTTTGAGTTACATCTATCTCATGCCATTTTACTCCCCCCTCATAATTTCTTAACACTTGCACTTTCTGTCTGTCAGCATTAATGGTAAAACCTCCAGCATTGGCTATGGCTTCCAAAAGATTTGCCTCACTTCCTACTATTAACTGTTGTCCTCCTCCTATTTCACCGGTGGTAGTATACCTAATACCAGCTAAACTCACATTCACAGAAATATCTTTCACACCCTTAACTCTTCTAATTACACTTTCTAAGCTGTCCTTCAGAACCTTGGTTGTTAAACCTGTAGCTCTAAGAGGTTCTAGCGTGTTGATGAGTAAAAACCCATTATTATCAATAACAAAAGTCTGCCCTAGCGATTGACGACTGCCTTGTTGTCCCCCCTGTCCCCCTCCTTGCTGACCTTGACCTGAACCTGTAGTTGCGATAACATCCGCAGTGGATTGCCTAAAAGGCTCCACAGCTGTTTCTACATTAGAGAAGAAATTAATAGAAAGAATATCCCTCGGCTGTAAAAAGTATTCAGACCTAGGTGGGGTAATTAGAGTATCTAATTTAAGTGCATCGTTATCATTCTTATTTTGAAAAAGAATAATCTTCTCATTCGGAATGCAGGAAGACACAATCGCTATTAATACAACCAAACCTAAAATTTTCTTTACCATTTGTCCAGCTTATTCAATTTTAAAGAATGGTATTATTAAGACTGTTACCGTACTCAAAGCCTGTTTTCAGCATTTCCATAAAGCCTTTCATTTTATCTAATGGAATTAAATTTGGCCCATCACTTAAGGCCTTTGAAGGATCTGGGTGGGTTTCAATAAAGAAACCGTCTACACCAGTGGCTGCGGCAGCACGAGCTAAATAGGGTGCAAACTCTCTTTGACCTCCTGATTTTCCATTCATGCCTCCTGGCTGTTGAACACTATGGGTAACATCAAAAATAACAGGAGCGAATTGACGCATAACAGGAAGGGAGCGCATATCTACTACAAGGTTGTGATAGCCAAATGAAACACCGCGTTCGGTTAAGCAAACCTTCTCATTACCAGTAGACTTCACCTTGTTCACAGCGTATCCCATATCTTCTGCAGCCATAAACTGACCTCGCTTTATTTTGACGGTTTTACCCGTTTCACCAGCCGCTACCAATAGGTCGGTTTGCCTACATAAGTAAGCCGGAATTTGCAACGCGTCCGCCACTTCACTCACAGGAGAAGCTTGATATGATTCGTGAATATCAGTCACAATTGGTACGTGGTAATTTGCTTTGATCCTTGCTAGTACGTCTAAAGCCCCTTCGAACCCTACTGATCTAAATGAATCAACAGAAGTTCTATTGGCCTTATCAAAAGAAGCTTTGAATACGTACTGGATATCCAGTTCAGAACAAATCGCTATTAAGGTCTCCGCAATTTGTGCACAAATATCATAACTTTCAACTGCGCATGGTCCAGAGAACAGTACCATCTTGCCATTCCCTACTTCTACACTATCACTTAAGCGAAAACCTTCTTCAAACTTATTCATTTCTTAACTGTCTTTCAATAATTAACTCATAAAAACCTTGAGACTCTAAAACCAAATCGGCCAGTTCTCGTAGTGCTCCTTCTCCTCCTTTGGCTTGGAGCACCAAATCAACCTGTTCTTTCACTTTGTAGTGTCCATCTGCTGGTGTGGCAGCTAACCCACACTGTATCAGTACAGGAAGATCGTTAATATCATCACCTACAAAGGCCACTTCATCTGCATTTAACCCGAATTCCATCAAGATATCATCAAACTTTTCTCCTTTTCTTTTCACCCCATGGTAATGAAAATCAAATTTTAGCTCGTTGCATCGATTACGCACCACCTGAGAATCGCGCCCAGTGATAACGCCTGTTAAGATTTCGTGAAGTTTTAAATGTTGGATAATCTGACCGTCTTTCACATTGAATTCTTTGGACTCCATGCCCTCATTATTATAAATAATACGGCCATCGGTAAGTACGCCATCAACATCGAAAATAATGGCTTTTATTTTTTTTGCTTTCTCAGCAATCTCAGTGGATATTCTCACAGCTTTAGATTTAGACAAATGTAGAAGGTTTTTTTTGTCTGACATAATGCTTCGATTTTCAATAAAGTCATAAAAACACTTTAAAACCACAACACTACTCCTCTTCTGAATCCAACATTAACTACTAACCTTAACTCGACTTTAAATACAGCAAGAACCGAATAGATAACCTCCTCCAAAAGTTCTTATTCATAGTACAGATGGACTCGTTTATTTTTCAATAAGATTAAGCACCCACTTTTGGAGGCTTGTTCAGCTATAATTAATTTATGGCTATTTTATTAATCGGGTTCAGGCTACTATATTTAAAGTCTACTTTAATCCACTACTTTATGAAGTCAGTTAAGTTTTTGGTCAGCCTACTTTTTACTCTTGGCATTTTTTACGGACTAAACACCAAGTTTGGAGACATCCCCCCGATGGGGAAATTTCTAAGCCCAAACCAAGGTTTCTGGAAAAACGAAGTCACTGAGTCTGATGTGGCAAAAGAAACTTTAGAAATTTCTGGACTGAAAAGCCCTGTAACTGTGCATTATGATGAATCTCTGATTCCTCATGTATTCGCTCAAAATGATGAAGATTTGTACAGAGCTCAAGGTTACATTACGGCCCAACACCGACTGTGGCAACTTGAATTCCAGACCTTTGCTTCGGGCGGTAGACTTTCAGAAATAGTAGGCGAAGCGGCCATCGAATACGACCGCGGCCAACGCAGAAAAGGAATGGGCTTTGGAGCTGACAATGCTTTAAAGGAGATGATGAAGCACCCTGAAGAAGTGAAACTACTTGAAGCTTACCGAGATGGAATTAATGCATACATCGAAAGTTTGAGTGTAGGAGAAATTCCGGTGGAGTACAAAATACTTGATTATAAGCCTGAACCTTGGACGACCAAGAAAACTGCACTGCTATTAATGTACATGACGGATATGCTAGCTGGGCGCGATGTAGATTTAGAAAACACCAATTTTGTAAAGCTATTTGGGCAAGAAACCTTCGATTTGCTCTTCCCAAATTTTTATGCAGACCAAGACCCTGTAATACCTCAAGAAAGAGACTGGAGTAGTTTTGATTTGGAAACCGTAGAAAAGCCCGATGTTGACTTCCCTAGCGATTTCATTAAAGAAACCATGGACAAGCCTAATCCGCACAACGGTAGTAACAACTGGGCTATAGCGCCATCCAAATCAGTTTCTGGCAATCCAATTTTAGCCAATGACCCGCATTTACAACTCAACTTGCCTTCTATCTGGTATGTAATGCAATTGACCACTCCTGAGAAAAACACCTTTGGCGCTACACTTCCTGGGGCAATGGGAATCATTATTGGCTTCAACCAAAACATAGCTTGGGGCGTAACCAATGCCACCCGCGATGTAAAAGATTGGTACAAAATCGAATTTCAAGACGAAAACAGAAAAGCTTACAAGTATGATAATGAATGGAAAGCCACTACTGAGGTAATCGAAGAGATCAAAGTAAGAGGGAAATCTACGGTATACGACACCGTGACTTACACCCATTATGGCCCTGTAACCTATGACCACACCCATAAAGGAAATGGAGAAAAAGTGGGTTACGCCATGAAATGGACAGGCCATTTACCGAACAATAACCAGCAAACTTTTCTAGATTTAAATAAGGCAAAGAACTATGATGAATATGCAGCAGCTTTAAAGCACTTTACTGCGCCAGCGCAAAACTTTGTTTTCGCTTCGCGCGAAGGCGATATTGCTCTCTGGATTCAAGGAGAATTGGCCAATAAATGGCCGGAACAAGGTAAGTTTCTGATGGATGGGTCAGATTCTAGATATGAATGGCAATCATTCATTCCTCAACACCAAAATGCTTATGTAAAAAATCCTGAAAGAGGTTTTGTGAGTTCAGCCAACCAACACCCCACCGATGAAAAATATCCTTATTATGTATATGATGACGGTTATGAAACCTATCGTAACCGCGTAATCAATAACTTTTTCAGAAGTAAGGAGAAATTCGATATTCAAGATTTTAAAGATTTACAAGCCAATAACTTTAACCTAAAGGCAGCTGAGTTAATTCCTACCATGCTCGACAATATGGACAGAAGTTCGCTTACTGCCAATGAAGAACAGATGCTCTCTACAATAGAAGATTGGGACTTCAACAATAACATTGATGCCGAGGGCGCTTCGATTTGGGAAAAGTGGTGGGATAACTTGTATCGAATGACTTGGGACGAACTCTATAACCTCGATGTCGCTATCAATCGCCCAAGCGATTACCAAACCATATGGTTACTAAAAAATCAGCCGAACCACCCTTGGTTCGATAGGAAGGAAACGCCAGAAATAGAAACCGCTAAAGACCTTTATTTTCAATCGTTTAGAGATGCCGTGCAAGACCTGACCGTTTGGCAATCTAGAACAGGGAAGTCCTTAAAATGGGTGGATTACAAAGGCACTTTTGTTGGGCATTTGCTACAAGCGTTACCCGCATTCTCGCGTTTCAATTTACCTATTGGAGGAAATTCAGGTATTGTAAATGCCACGAGTGAAAATCATGGTCCTTCGTGGAGAATGATTGTAGAATTAGGCAACGAGCCCAATGCTTTGGGAATTTACCCTGGAGGCCAATCAGGAAATCCAGGTAGCAAATTCTATGACAATATGATTGATCGCTGGGCAGCTGGAGAATATATTCCACTCTTCTTTATGAAGTCCGCTGACCAAGCTTCAGACCGTATCATTTTTTCTCAAAACCTAAGCCCAGCCAAGTAATGAAAACGTTCATCAATATTATTCTAACTGTTGCTATCGCCTTTATTTTAGGTCTGTTCCTTCCTTGGTGGTCAGTGATGATTGCTGGCTTTATTATAGGAACCGTTGTAGGACTAAAAAAGGCCTCTTCTTTCTTTGTTCCCTTCTTGGCAATCGCCTTACTTTGGATCGTAAACGCATGGTTTCTGGCGCAACCCAACGATTTCACCATGACCAAGAAAATAGCAGTACTATTACCTTTAGAAGGAAACACCTTTTTGCTTTTTCTGATTACGGGAGTTGTAGGGGGAATTGCTGCTGGAGTGGCCGGTGTTTTTGGTAACCAATGCAAGCAATTAATCGCAGGGAAAAAGTAGAATGAAAATTGAAGAGGAAGAAAAACAGTATTTTGTAATTGATTTTGATAGTACCTTCACTCAAGTAGAAGCACTTGATATTTTAGGGGAAATTTCACTTTCTAACCATCCCGAAAAGAACGCTCGATTACAGAAAATTAAAGACATTACCGACTTAGGAATGGCTGGAGAAATGTCGCTACGTGAATCACTTATTGCTCGCATTCAGTTATTAAACGGCAATAAAGCACACCTTCCAGAGTTAATCTCCCGCCTATCGAAACTGGTATCAAAATCTATTGAAAGAAATAGTGTTTTCTTTAATGAGCACCCTGAAAACACTTTTATTATTTCGAATGGCTTCAAAGAGTTTATAGTGCCTGTAGTAACCAAGTTTGGCATTAAAGCCGATCATGTTTTTGCGAACGATATGGTTTTTGATGAAGATGGCAACATTATCGACCTTAATCGCAACAATGTTCTTTCCATAAATGGAGGAAAAGTAAAGCAGATTGAAGCGTTAAAATTAAAGGGTCAAATCAATATGATTGGCGATGGTTACACCGATTACGAGGTGCGCCAAGCCGGAATGGCCAATAACTTTTATGCTTATACCGAAAATGTAGAACGCGAACCCGTAAAGAAACATGCCGATCACATTGCCCCAAGTTTTGACGAAATTTTATATCATAAGAAAATGAGCGGAGCCCTATCCTACCCCAAAAACCGAATCAAAATGCTTTTGCTAGAAAGCGTTCATCCCAATGCGCTGGCCAAATTAAAAGAAGAAGGATTTAGTGTTGAGAGCTACCCTGCGGGTTTAGACGAAGATGAGCTTTGCGAAAAGATTAAAGGCATTCACGTTTTAGGACTTAGATCGAAAACGCAAGTAACGGCCAAAGTAATTAAAGAAGCCGACAAGCTGATGGCCATTGGTGCCTTCTGTATTGGCACTAATCAAATTGACACTGAGGCAGCGCTAGAAGCTGGAATCCCTGTTTTTAATGCGCCTTTCAGCAATACACGTTCGGTGGTAGAATTGGCCATTGCCGAAATGATTAGCCTGATGCGTGGCATCTCTGATAAGAACCGAGATATGCACCAAGGCATTTGGTCGAAAACGGCTAAAAACAGCTTTGAAATTCGAGGAAAGAAATTGGGCATTATTGGCTACGGCAGTATAGGTGCTCAACTTTCTGTTTTGGCAGAAAACCTTGGAATGGATGTTTACTATTACGATTTGGTTGAAAAATTAGCGCTAGGTAACGCCACCAAATGCAATACAATGGAAGAGTTACTATCCATTGCTGATGTGGTTTCTTTACACATTGATGGCCGACCAGAAAACGGAAACTTCTTTCTTAGGGAGCATTTTCAGATGATGAAGGATGGCGTTATTTTCTTGAACTTGGCCCGCGGCCCAGTGGTTGATATTCTTGCCTTGAAAGAAGCCATTTTGAGTGGCAAGGTTATAGGCGCAGGAATTGATGTTTTTCCAGAAGAACCGAAAAGCAACAACGACCCTTTTACTTCGGAACTTAGGGGTTTACCCAATACCATTCTTACTCCTCATATTGGAGGTAGCACTTTAGAGGCACAAGAAAACATTGCTGACTTTGTTCCTCGTAAAATCATGGATTATATCAATACAGGAAACACAGAAAACAGTGTCAACTTCCCGAATATTACCTTACCTCCACTGAAAGACGCACACAGACTTATTCATATTCACAAAAACCGACCTGGGGTTTTAGCTAAAATCAATAATACCTTGGCTGAATTTGAAGCCAACATTGTTGGGCAATACCTAAAAACCAATGAAACCATTGGTTATGTAATTACCGATATCAATAAACAGTACGGAAAGGAGTTAAGTAAAGCGTTAAAGAAAATAGAGCACACGATAAAATTCAGGATGCTCTATTAAATCTCCCTTAAAAGCATCATAGATTTCAATACGGATGAAAGTCAATTTGCAACTGGCAAGGGAAAATGTACGATTTTAGATGTTTGAAGTACGAATGTCCAAAGCCCCGTGCATTGTATATCCAACATCGTATATTCTATATTCTATTTAAGAAGCCAAAGTGAAGTGCTCTAAAGCCTATAGCTTCAACTCTTATTTGTGGCTAAAAAAATGGCTTGAAACCAAAAAAGTCTGGCAAGCCAGACTTTTTTGGTTTTATTATAAAGGGCTAATTACTTAGCTCTCCAAGCTTCTTGTTTAGCATTTTCGCCAACGGTTACCAATAAACGGGTTGGGCCTGGCACCAATACCAACTTCACTTCTTGGTTCGGAAAATCATCTACCTCTACTGGCACTCCTTCACCAAACTCAACATCATATCCATATTTACCCTCTTTGTCACGTTGCAAACGGATATAGTTTTTTGCAAAATAGGCGATAGGCAAGAGCACATCATTATCAGGGCAAAATTCATCGTGTACTAAAGCAATGGCTTCCTCAAGTTCGGGGCCGAACTCTTCGATAAACGCATCTTCCATATCGTGAAGCTCTTCCTCCAAGTCATCGTAGCGTTCATCGCTATAATCCATGTCGTCCAACTCATTGATTTTCTCCGCAATGGCAGCAAAATCATCATTCAGTTTCTCTACATTCATATTCTAAATACTAGGCGTAGCACAAAGAATGTAAGTTCAATTAAAACATGCAAGGCATAAGAGAAAAAGGTTTACTAGAGGTCAATTTCCTTTTTAAAAGCAGGCAGAAAACATAACTTTACAAACTAAATTTCTTTAGTCACTTATATTTTTTCACCATTCCATTTATGGCAAATAGCATTCAAGACAAAGTAAATATTTGGTTA
The DNA here is from genome assembly GCF_963973945.1 of uncultured Roseivirga sp. Taxonomy (GTDB): domain Bacteria; phylum Bacteroidota; class Bacteroidia; order Cytophagales; family Cyclobacteriaceae; genus Roseivirga. The sequence goes on along the minus strand of NZ_CAXBBV010000003.1, from coordinate 286,673 downwards.
AGCAGTAGCATTGACGAAGCGAGCAAAACAGCCATTCGTTCACTTACTGGAGATGATTTAAATGATGCTTTTTATAAAGACCTTGAATTTGGCACAGGAGGCTTAAGAGGTATTATGGGAGTAGGTTCTAACCGAATCAACAAATACACCATTGGAATGGCTACTCAAGGCTTGGCCAATTACCTAATCAAAACTTTCCCTAACGAAGCTATAAAAGTAGCCATAGCACACGATAGCCGTAACAATAGCCGATTCTTTGCAGAAACTACCGCTGCGGTTTTCTCAGCCAATGGCATTTATGTATATCTTTTTGAAAGTCTACGCCCTACACCAGAACTTTCATTTGCCATCAGAGAATTGGGCTGTAAAAGTGGAGTGGTACTCACAGCTTCGCATAATCCAAGAGAATACAACGGTTATAAAGCCTATTGGGACGATGGTGCACAAGTAATTGCCCCTCATGATAAAAATATCATTGCTGAAGTTCAGGCTATAGCCGGAATTGAGGCGGTTAAGTTTGAAAAGGACGATAGTAAAATTGAATTGATTGGTGCTGAACTGGATGAAAAATATCTTTCGGCTATTGAAGGGTTAACCCTAGCGCCAGAAGCCATCAAAAATCAGAAAGATCTCAAAATTGTGTTCTCTCCTATTCATGGAACAGGCATTACATTAGTACCCGAAATTCTGAAGCGAAAAGGCTTTGAAAACATATTTGTGGTGGAAGAACAAGCCGAGCCCAATGGCGATTTCCCTACCGTAGTTTACCCAAATCCTGAGGAGAGAGAAGCGATGACTTTGGCACTGAATAAAGCCAAGGAGTTAGATGCCGACCTTGTAATGGCTACAGACCCTGATGCTGACCGAGTGGGTATGGCTGCCAAAAATAATGAAGGAGAGTTTGAATTATTGAATGGGAATCAGGCTGCCAGTCTTCTGATTTACTACTTGCTTAGAAAGTGGAAAGAAAACGGCAAGCTCAATGGCAAGCAGATGATTATTAAAACCATTGTAACCACTGATTTGCTCACCCGAATTGCCGAAAAGTTTGAGGTAGATTGCCCTGAAACGCTGACGGGCTTTAAATACATTGCCGCGCTTATAAGGCAGGAAGAAGGTAAAAAAGAGTTCATTGGCGGTGGCGAAGAAAGCTATGGTTACATGATCAGTGATTTTGTACGTGATAAAGATGCCGTTGCTTCTTGCGCCATGCTTGCCGAAATGTGTGCTTGGGCCAAAGATCAAGGCATGTCTGTTTTTGATCTTCTCAAGCAAATCTATGTAGAAAACGGTTTCTATTTAGAAACGTTGATTTCAATGACCAAAAAAGGGATGAAAGGTGCAGACGAAATCAAGCAAATGATGATCGATATGCGTGAAAAAACTCCTTCTACAATTGCTGGGAGCAAAGTAATAAGAACCATGGACTATCAAAGTTTAGTAGAAAAAGACATGATTTCTGGTTCTGAAAAAGCGATTGATCAACCAAAGTCAAATGTGTTGCAGTTTTATTTAGAAGACGGCACTAAAATTTCGGCTAGGCCTTCTGGTACTGAGCCAAAAATTAAATTTTATGTCAGTGTGAACACTGCGCTTAAATCTGCTGTTGAGTTTAACGAAACCAAAAGGTTTTTAGAGAGTAGAATTGACACCATCAAAAAAGATTTAAAGTTATGAGCATTGCAGCCCAATCCATTTCAGAATTAATCAACCGAGATTTAGACCGTCTTTCCATAGAAGTAGAAACTTACTCAAAGGAAGAAAATCTTTGGATTACAGAAGGAGAAATTACCAATACGGCAGGGAATTTAGTACTTCATCTTTGCGGAAACTTACAGCATTTCATAGGAGCAGTTCTGGGAAAAACGGGATACGAAAGGAATAGAGATTTTGAGTTTGCAGGAAAAAATGTGAGTCGTGCAGAACTCCTTGGCTCAATTCAAGAAACAAAAACTGCTGTAACCGACACACTCCAACGTTTACCAGAGTCGGTATTGAATTACCCCTACCCGCAAAGACTTTTTAACAATAAAGAAATGAGCACGCTGTTCTTCCTCATTCATCTTCAAGGGCATTTAAACTATCATTTAGGGCAAATCAATTACCACCGCAGGATTTTAGATAAATGATCAAAGTAGAACAAGATGTCTCTCTAAAACCCTTTAACACCTTTGGGTTATCAGCCAAAGCTGCCCATTTCATTGCATTCACATCAGTAAACGAATTGCTGGAAGCACTCAAAATGATTGAATCAGACCAACAACTAATGGTTTTAGGGGGCGGTAGCAATATTTTACTCACTAAAGATTTTGAAGGCGTTGTACTCAAAAACGAGCTCAAAGGCATTGAGCTTATCGATGAAGACAGAAACCATGTTTGGATCAAAGCCATGGCGGGTGAAAATTGGCATCAATTTGTTTTACACTGTATTGAAAACAACTGGGCAGGCATAGAAAACCTTTCCCTAATTCCTGGTACAGTTGGCGCTGCTCCTATGCAAAATATTGGAGCGTATGGAGTAGAAATTAAAGACGTTTTCCATTCTTTAGAAGCGGTTGAAATAGCATCAGGAAAATACCAAGAGTTTACCGCAGAAGATTGCGAGTTTGACTATCGCGAAAGCGTTTTTAAAACCTCACTAAAAGGACAATACATTATTACTTCGGTAGTATTTAAGCTGGATAAAAAACCAACATTCAACACCTCTTACGGTGCTATTCAGGCTACTTTAGACGAAATGGGAGTGACAGAATTGAGCATCAAAGCCATTAGCGATGCTGTAATAAAAATCAGGCAAAGCAAACTCCCTGACCCTGTTGAGATAGGAAATTCTGGTAGCTTCTTTAAGAATCCTACGATCGACAACATTGACTATGAAGGCCTTAGGGCCGAGTTCCCAAATATTCCTGGTTATAAATTACCAGAGCAAAAGGTGAAGATTCCAGCGGCTTGGCTCATTGAACAAGCAGGGTGGAAAGGAAAAACTTTTGGTGAAATTGGCGTGCACAAAAATCACCCCCTCGTTCTGGTTAATTACGGCAATGGAAAAGGCGAAGACATCAAGAAATTAGCCTTCGAAATAAAGGCTTCTGTTGCTTCTAAATTTGGAATCGAAATCATCCCTGAAGTGAATATCATTTAATCCTTCTTCAACTCGTTTCAATTCCATAAATTCGACCCCTCAAATTTATCCAAGATGTCGAAACGTACGCCTGCTATGCCATTTATTTTGGCAACCATTCTGATTGACATTATTGGAATTGGAATTGTTTTACCCGTAGTGCCTACACTCATTTTAGAGTTGGGAGGTGAGTCCATTAGTGAAACAGCCAAAATTGGTGGCCTTCTCGCCTTATCCTATGCCTCCATGCAGTTTATCTTCTCTCCTATTTTAGGCGGATTAAGCGACAAATATGGCAGACGCCCTATTCTTCTCATTTCACTCTTTGCTTTGGGAATCGATTATTTTATTGCAGCCCTATCTCCTACTTTAAGTTGGCTTTTTCTGGCAAGAATTGTAGCTGGCATTGGCGGTGCGAGCATCACTACCGCCATGGCCTATATTGCCGATGTAAGTCCGCCAGAAAAGCGTGCTCAAAATTTTGGTATGATTGGAGCAGCCTTTGGCGTTGGCTTTATCATTGGCCCATTGACTGGAGGTTTACTTGGTGAAATTGGGCCAAGGGTACCATTTTTTGTTGCGGGAGGCTTAGCTCTTCTCAATTGGCTATATGGCTATTTCATTCTTCCAGAATCATTAACTCCTGAAAATAGACGACCTTTTTCGTGGAAACGGGCTAACCCAATTGGCTCGTTGGCACAATTGAAGAAATACCCTGTCATTATGGGCTTAGTGTTGTCATTGGTCTTGATTTACATTGCTGCCCATGCCGTGCAAAGCAACTGGTCGTTTTTTGTGATTGAAGAATTTCAATGGTCTGAAGCCCAAATCGGATACTCTTTGGCATTTGTAGGGTTGATGGTGGCTTTAGTGCAAGGGTTACTTATTCGTGTGGCCGTGCCTAAATTAGGCCAGAGGCGAGCTGTCTATATTGGTATTACCTTTTATGCTTTGGGCTTACTACTCTTCGCTTTCGCCAATAAATCATGGATGATGTATGCTTTCATGATTCCCTATGCTTTGGGCGGTTTGGCTGGCCCAACACTTCAAGCCATTATGTCGTCACAATTACCTGCCAATGAACAAGGTGAATTACAAGGTGGTTTAACCAGTTTAATCAGCGTTACTTCCATTGTAGGCCCACCATTGATGACAGGCATCTTTGCTTACTTCACCACCGAAGGCAACTTCTACTTTGCGGGAGCGGCTTTTTTGCTGGGTGCCATTCTTACATTTATAAGCGTGTTATTCGCTTACAGAACATTAAGAAAGACAGATCTCAATTAGGCGACAAAGCGGATATTGAATTTATAACCAAAGGGCTATTTCGGCAGTTATACTTAGGGCGTTTAATCAACAATGCCGACATTGCGATTTTTAACCAAAAACCCCGTTTCATGAGTGACGACTTGCTCACCAATAAAAACAATTCTCAAAATTATATTTCACTTCATGTTCAGAACGAAACAGACAAACTGGAAGCAGTGGTGTTGGGCATTGGTACTGATATAGGTGAAGAGTCTGAAATTAACCCTACCAGTAAGTATCACAAAGAGGAAGGCACTTATCCTACTGAAGAAGACATCCAGAGGGAAATATCTACTTTTGAGAAGGTGTTAAAGTCACAGGGGATTGAAGTATACCGCCCAAAGAATATTGAAGGACTTGAGCAGGTTTTTACACGTGACATTGGCTTTGTGATAGATAACACCTATGTGGTGGCCAGTATGCAGGAAGAGGTTCGTCAAATGGAACTCCCAGGCGTAAACCACATCACAAATAGAATTGACCCAAATCATATTATTCACCCACCAAAGGGGGCAAATGTCGAAGGTGGAGATGTCATTCTTTGGAACGACCATATTTTTGTGGGCATTAGTGCCCGTACTAATATGGAAGGTTATGAGTTCATCAAAACTTCCTTTCCTCATAAGCAGGTACATGCTATTCCATTGGTAGTGTCTAAGGATCGAAAAAAGAATATTCTCCATCTTGACTGTACCTTTCAGCCCATTGGCTCAAAGGAGGCGATCATCTACGAAAACGGTTTTGCCGAACATCCGCAAATCATTTATGATCTGTTTAAGGAAGAAGACATGCTTAAAGTAGATCAGGCCCAAATGAACAGAATGTTCCCCAATATTTTTTCACTTTCTCCAAAAGACATTGTAGTGGAAAGATCATTTAAAGCTTTGATTGCCGCTTTAAAAGAGCGTGGCTACACTGTTCATGAAGTAGACTACACCGAGAACTCAAAGCTTAGTGGTCTGCTTAGGTGTTCTACCATGCCACTGAGACGAAAAGGCTAAGGGAAGCACCACTACTACTCCAAAGGCATTTTCCATTTTTAATGGAAATTATTAATCATTAGCTTTCATAGTTAAACCCTAGCTTATGAAAGCTGAACTCAATCTTTGGATCATCTTTTTTATTGCGGCAGCAGCTCAAGGCTTGTTCTTATCATTTATTCTTATTGGTAAAAACCCAAGTGGAAGAAGCAGTCAAAATACTTTGGCTCTATTACTATTTACGTTTACCCTAATTATTAGCTATTACATTGTCTTCTGGATGGGCATCTCCAAAGACTTACCAATATGGCTAGGTATCGCTGGCAACCTAACGTATTTACTCGGCCCCTTGGTTTTAAAATATGCCAAACAAACTCAAAACGAGGACATTAAGAGTGAAGCTATACACTATTTGCCTTTTCTTTTGATTTCGCTACTGATTCCTTTTCAGGCGCATATTCCAATAGTAGTTTTTCCCATTTTGCAAATTGCTCATCTATTTATTTATGTTGCACTTCTCTATGCTTTCATTAAAACCAAGAGCCCAAATAAATGGCTGACCAAACTTCTGTTTGCCTTTTCGGGGTACTGTTTGTGTTTCTTAGCCTATTACCTACTTGTTTGGCTCGGGTGGCTTAAAGTCGAGTATGACTACATGGTGTCATTGGGCATGTCAGTGTTTATCTATTTTATTGGTTATAGTGGATATACGCAGCCATACCACTCAGAAAAAGGGCATAAAGAAAACAAGTATGCTAAATCAAACTTAACCGAAACCGCTTTAGTGTGGATTGAAAAGAAGTTAGATCAGAAAATGGAACAAGAAAAACTGTTCACCAATGGCGATTTAAAACTACAAGATTTAGCCGACACACTGGAGGTTAACCTACATGGCCTCTCTCAAGCTATTAATGTTAAAAAAGGGAAAAGCTTTAACGATTACTTAAATGAACTAAGAGTAAATGAGGCAAAAGAGCTTTTGTGCAAACAAGAAAACAAAGAGGCTACACTTCTTGCTATTGCCATTGATGCTGGTTTCAATAATAAAACTTCATTTTTAAATGCTTTCAAAAAATTTGAAGGGCAACCTCCTTCCCAATACCGAAAATCAATACTTGAAAAACGCTTTCAATAATTTGAAGGAAAATATTATAGATTTTGCCTCAAACTAAAAGCAAACTGCTGATTTTGCTCAAAAAAAGCGGATGAAAAAACTTATTGTATTCTGTATTTTCTTGTTCTCATTGAATGGAATGTACGCCCAAAACAACCCTGAAAAACAATTTGATTTCTGGATAGGTAAATGGAACCTTACCTGGCTGGGTGCAAATGGAAAAATTGAGCGGGGCCAAAACACCATTTCTGAAATACTGGATGGAAAAGTTATTCAAGAAAACTTTGAAGCCACTGAAGGTGCTCAAAAAGGATATAAAGGAATCAGCATTTCGGTATACAATGCCAATTCAAAAACATGGCACCAAACATGGATGGATAACCAACGAGGCAATATCAACTTTACAGGCTTTTTTGACGAAAACATCAAAGGCTTTATTACTAGACCTCAAGAGGTAAATGGCAAACAGCAAGTATCAAGAATGGTGTTTAAGGACATTACTAAAGATTCGTTCGTTTGGGACTGGGAGTCGAGTGAAGACGGAGGAAAGACTTGGAAATTGAATTGGCAAATCAATTATAAAAGAGCTCAGTAATACAATCGAGACAAAAAAAAGAGGCATCTGTACAGATGCCTCTCTGATTAAATATCATTTCCCTTCAATCTAATTTTCAATAAAAGACAATTCAACCCTACGGTTAAAGGCTCTACCTTCAATTGTTCGATTAGTCGATATTGGAATGTCTTCACTGAAAGTTTTGACTTCAAGCTGGCTAGGATCTACTCCTTTGCTAATCAAGTAATTATACACTTCAGTATATCGTCTAATTCCAAGCGCTACGTTATAAGGGTTAGTTCCGTAAGCATCGGTATGTCCTGCAACCATCACTCTCAATTCCCTATTTTCTATCAATAGCTCAGCCGCTTCGTTCAAACGTTTAAAGAAATCTGATTTGATGTTGTGCTTATCAAAATCAAAAAACACATTAGGAAGCTTAATTTTCTTATCTACAGCAACTGGAGCAATAATTTCCTTTGGTTCTTCCACTGGTGGAGCTGCCTCTGCCACCACTTCTTCCGTAACTTTAGGCTTTATTCCTTCAATTGAAGGTGGGTCAACTGGTAAGTTGATAGGGTCAAGATCGAAACCATTGATCATTTTCACATAAATGGTTTCATCATTCTTCTCACAGCCTACATAGAAGTTTTGATCTACATCAAACTGATCTCTGAAAAGCACGCGAATGGTATGCTTTTTCTCATAAATCGTTTCTCCGTTCAAAACTGCTCTTAAATCAAAAGAGCGTTCGATTGGCATTACCATTTTATACACACCATACTCATCAGTTGTGGTAGACATTGGACCATCTTCACCTTCTACTGTAATAGTAGCATTGGCTACTGGTGTCACACCATCGCACTCTAAAAACTTACCTTGAATCTGAGATTGATTGAACATGATGATACGATAAATATCTACTTGACCATAGCCTTCTGGTCGGCTAGAGGATAAATATGCGAACCCACCATACATGGTAAAGAAGGTATCGTCATTAGGTAGGTTTATTGGAGCGCCCATGTTTACAGGTGCATTAAACTTACCTGAAGCACTGTCATATTTAGTAGAGAAGATATCATATCCACCCATTGAATCATGCCCTCTAGAAGAGAAATAGAACGTACCATCTTCTGCTACAAAAGGAGCATCATCATTTAAAGGTGTATTTAGCTCTGCAATAGGTGCTGGCTTACCCCATTTACCTTTGTCATCTTTGTGCATTATATACAAGTCGAGGTTTTCAACCTCATGATTAATGTCTGAAGCATAAATCATTGAGTTGCCATTATTGTAAATGAATGCGTGCGAATCCCATCGTTTTGAGTTAATTGGTAAAGCATCTCTTTTACTCCAAGTACCATCTTTTCTCTTTTGCGAAATGAATAAATCTTCATCATAAAAGGTAATCAAGGTACTGTCGTTATTGAAAAGCTGAATTGGAGCCTCGTTAGCCGTAGTACTTGCAAACCCTTCGAGCGGATTATCCTTATCCCATTCATCAATATCATTCATGTCGGCAGTAAGAACCTGCTCATAGGCCTCTCCGTCATCTGCTACCTTAGCAGTTCCTTTTCTTCTTGCGGTAAAAAAGATACCCCTTTGGTCACCAGTTACTACTTGGCTATACTCATTTCCTTCAGTGTTAATGTTTGGCCCTAGGTTTTTAATGATGATATCTCTAGGGTTTGGCAGGTATTTCTTCGCATTTTGAATGTTACTACTTACTAACAGATAATCTGGTCGTAGAAAATCATCCAAGTCTTGCATTCTTACTTTTTTGATTGTCTGTTCCGCTTCATCTATTTGCTCATTTAACAAATACGCCTTGGCAAATTTTACCCAAAAGTATGGAGAATCCTGAGCAAAGGCAGTTGATTCGTTGAACAGGCCAATGGCTTGTTCTAATCTATATCGTTCGGTATGACATATCGCGGCTAAAAACTTTGCTTCGTTGTTCTTAGCGTTTTTCTTTATAATTGGTTCTAGCATTCCCAATGCTACTTCCCAATCGCCCTCTTCCATAGCCGCGTAGGCTTTGTTGAGGTTTTGTGCTTGACTAACAGTAGTCAGACACAATAACAGAAATGAAAAAATTATGGCACTCTTCATAATCTAAAGTGTATGGTTAGTTGTGTACTAAAAAAAGCAACAGTTTGTCGGAAGAATGGTGATTGGATTGAGGTAATGACTGGTAAAAACCAATGTGCCGAAGTTATGAAGAAATTTCTGTAATTAAAAAGATCAGTCGAATCCTAAATCACTATTATCTTGTGGCGATCGACATAAAACGGTACGTTATCTCCAATTTTCAACACATCATTAGCAAACACATCGAGCAGGTGACTACCTACTTTCAACTTAATTAAATACCCTGAACCTTTAAAAAAAGCGCCTAGCACTACTCCTTCTAACCTTAACATGTCTGATTGGAATGAAGTCTGAAAGCTCTCTGTTCTGACAACAACCTTCTTGTTATCACCAATATCTAAACTGCAATTAAAAATTTGCTGAAATTCCGCTTTGGTAAAAACATTAACGGAGCCAAAAAACTCAGCTATCTCAATGCTCTTTGGCTTATTGTAAATATTGAATGGAGAATCATACTGAACCAATTTACCTTCAGACATAAAGCCAATTTTATCCGACAACATCAGCGCATCTTGTGTATCATGCGTCACCATAATCAAACTCAACTGTTGGCTTCGGATAATTTCACTTACATCAACAATCAATTTATTTTTAACAATCGGATCTAAATTACTAAAGGGTTCATCCATTAAAAGAAGTGTAGGGTCTTCTGCAAGTGTTTTCCCCAAAGCCAAGCGTTGCTGTTGGCCACCAGATAATTCTCTTGGCAACCTCCTCTTGTACTCTTTTAGGTGACATACCTCCAAAAGTTCTGCTGTCCTTTCATTCTGATAGTCCTTATCAAAAAGCAGAAGTGGGTATTTAATATTCTCCTCTACCGTATGGTTAGGCATTAAACGTAAATCTTGGAACACCATTTTTATTCCTTCTTCTCCAGAAATTAGCTTATCCTCAGGCTTGTCGAGCGCTTTGCCTTGAAAATGAATAGCTCCTTTTTCTGGTGAAATCAATCCACCTATCATTTTCATTAGGGTTGATTTTCCTGAGCCACTAGCGCCCACAAAAGAAACGATTTCACCCCTTTTCATTGAAAAAGCCAGACCCGAAACGGCTGGCTTTTCATTACCTGAATAGGTTTTTGATACTTTATCTACTTTCAGAAACTTCAATAGTGCCTTATTTAAACCTGATCAAAATCAAGCTATTTTTCATAAGAAATACGGTAAATCACTCCAGCCACATCATCAGAAACTAGAATGGAGCCATCAGGCATTTCTAATATATCCACTGGCTTTCCCCAACCTTTGTTATCCTCTTTGTTTAACCAACCAGAAGCGAAAATTTCACTGCTAATTACCTTATCTCCTTCTACCTGAACAAAACGCAATTGGTAGCCAATATGTCCAGCATCTAGGGTACGGTTCCAAGAGCCGTGTTGGGCTACAATGATATTGTTTTTGTATTTAGCTGGAAACATATCGCCTTGGTAGAACCGCAAGCCTAAGGGAGCAGAATGGGGCTCAAACTTATATTTTGGTTCAGTAAAATTCGTTCTTGGAAATTTATCTCCAAAATCTGGATCTGGAATATCGCCTTGGTGCCAATAAGGAAATCCGAAGTTCATTCCTTTTTCTGGCGCATAATTAAGCTCACAAGCAGGAATGTCGTCTCCCATCATATCTCTTCCATTATCGGTAAACCACATTTTCTCCGTTTTTGGATCCCAAGCAAAGCCTACGGTATTTCTCACGCCCTTTGCGTAAATCTCCATGTTAGAACCGTCAGGATTCATTCTGGTGATAGATGCGTAAACTTCCTTATCGCTCTCGCAAACATTACAGGGCGCTCCTACCGGAACATAAAGTTTTCCGTCAGGTCCAAAAGCAATAAATTTCCAACCATGGTGTCCGTCTGTTGGGTAATCTTCAAAAATCACCTCTTGCTTTGGATCATCCAAGTTGTTGATAATGTCAGGAAACCTGAGAATTCTGTTTATTTCAGCTACATACAAATCTCCATTGTGATATGCCACACCGTTTGGGCTATTCCAATCCGTTCCAGTTTTAGATGCCCATTTGTAGGTTTTATCTACTACCATATCACCATCAGTATCGCTTAATGCGTATACATTTTTTCGCCTTCTATTTCCCACAAATACGATTTTACCATCTGGGGTTCTACTCAGTGAACGAGCATCGGTGATTCCTTCGGCATAAATAGAAATCTTGAATCCATCAGGCAGTTTGATTTTCGTTAAATCAATTTCACTTTGTGCCGATACATCAAGGCTACAAGTCAGTAGTACTATTAAGCCTACTGAGAATATCGTTGAAATGCGTTTCATCATATACAATTCATTTAATGCCGAAAGGTATTACATAAAGCGCTAAGTGTTAAAAAAGATTTGACAAATGGATATATGCCAAAATACTTTTATAAACGTTTGAATTGGCTTTACAAACACTAATTTTGCGGCATGATTGCAATCAACAACTTATCGTACCTCATTGGGGGGCGAGCTCTTTACGAAAACGCTTCACTTCATATTAAACCAAAAGACAAAATTGGTTTGATAGGGCTAAACGGAAAGGGCAAATCTACCATTCTGAGAATGATTGATGGCGAATTTCCGCCTACCTCTGGCGATATTAGTAAAAGTAAAGATTGCACGATTGGGTTCTTAAATCAGGACCTTCTCTCTTATCAGTCGGAAGAAAGTATTTTGGCCGTGGCCATGCAAGCCTTTGGCAAAGCGAATGAGCTTCAAGCTACCATAGACCGAATTCTGAAAGAAATGGAAACCAACTACCACGATAAATTGGTAGATGATTTGGCCAAAGCGCAAGATCAATTTGAAACGCTTGGAGGGTATTCCATGCAATCAGATGCGGAAGCAATCTTAGAGGGGATTGGTTTTAGAACGGAAGACTTAAACCGACCATTGAAAGAATTTTCGGGAGGTTGGAGAATGAGGGTAATGCTGGCCAAGTTACTCTTGGAAAAGCCTTCGTTACTAATGCTCGATGAACCTACTAACCACTTGGATTTACCTTCAATTCAATGGATAGAAAACTATTTAAAAACTTATGAGGGAGCGGTAATTGTAGTTTCTCACGACCGTTCGTTTATTGATAATGTAGCAACTTCAATAGTAGAAGTATCAAACCAAAGGCTAACACAATACAGTGGAAACTATTCTTTCTACATGAAGGAAAAGCAAATGCGAGAAGAAATCCAGAAAAACGCCTTTGAAAATCAGCAGCAACAAATTAAGCAAACCGAGCAGTTCATTGAACGTTTCCGATCAAAAGCCACAAAAGCCCGTCAGGTTCAATCAAGAGTAAAATCTCTGGAGAGAATGGACAAGATTGAAGATATCGTTGATGATTCGATGGTGATGAATTTCAAGTTCGGTTTCAAGCAGAAATCTGGCCGCTCCATTATTGAGTTAGACAATATTTCGAAGGCTTATGGTAACTTAACCATTTTGAAAAACACCACTGCCAAGATTGAGCGTGGAGATAAAATTGCATTGATTGGTGCAAACGGAAAAGGTAAGTCTACTCTGTTACGCGTAATTGCGGGAACAGAAAAAGTAACTGGCGAAAGAAAAGAGGGTTTTAATGTATTGACTACTTTCTATGCCCAACATCAGCTAGAGGCTCTGAATGTAAACAATGAAATTCTTCAGGAGCTTTCTCAGGCTGGAAGTGAAAAATCAGAAATGGAGTTAAGGGCTATTCTTGGCTGCTTCTTATTTTCGAACGAGGATGTGTTCAAGAAGATCAAAGTACTTTCTGGTGGTGAAAAATCAAGAGTGGCTTTGGCCAAAACTTTGATTTCTGAGGCCAACTTCTTGATGATGGATGAGCCTACAAACCACTTGGATTTTCTTTCGGTAAATATTCTTATTCAGGCTTTGCAACAGTATGAAGGCACGTTCTTAATTGTATCTCACGACAGACATTTTATTTCTCAAATCGCTAATAAGATTTGGTACATCGAAGATCATCAAATTAAGGAGTACCCAGGTACGTATGACGAATACGTGTATTGGCAACAGAAAAAGGAGGCGGAGCAAAAGCCTAAAGTTGAGGAAGTTAAAGTTCAGAAAGAAAAGCCTGTTCAGAACCAAAGACCGCCAAAAGACCCAAATCAACAAGAGTTAAAAAAGCTACAGAATCAATTAGAGAATGTAGAAAATGACATTGAAAAACTAGAGGCAAAGAAAGGAAAGTTGGAAGCTGAAATGGCTAAACCAGAGGTTTTCGGAGATTTTAATAAACTGCAAGAAAAGCAATCAGAATACGATCAGCTCACAAATAAATTAGAGTCGGCTCAAAGTAACTGGGAGAAAATTGCTGAAATGATTGATGCAATTGAGGTGAATTAATTCGCCTCAATTTTAATTTTCACCACTTTATCTTCATTAGCCGCTTCAAGAGTCGGGTAAGGGTTCACTTCAAGTAGTGTGACTAAATACCCATCAACTTGAGCGTTAACATATTCTACATCATTGAGCTCTATATCATAGGACTCTTGTCTTACCCACCTTACTTTAACAGCTGACCTACCTTCCCAAACACAGTTTGCGTTTGTTGGGCAACGAGAATCTTCTACTTCTATCAACTCCAGTACAGTGCCATCAATTAGAGTTTTAGGCTGGTTTAATTTTAGAGAAAATACACCTCCTTCAAAAACCTCAAACTCTTCATCGCAAGAAAAAACCACCGATGAAATGAGTATAGAAAAGGCCACCAAAATTCGTTTACTAATCAACATGCACTATCCGTTTAATTATTTTCTACCTTAACGCATTTGCCATCCACACAAGTCACTTCCGGAACAATAAGTAAGCTACAATCACTAAAAAGCCCAAACCTATTATTAATTTCAGTTTGCAATAGGGTGTATTCGTTACACTTCTTCGCTAAAAGAACTTCATCAATTTTACTGCCATAAATCACGTAGGTAGATGGGCCTCCGCAAGCTTTCTTTCCGTAGGCTAGCACTTTGCATTCACCAGTTGTGCTACATGACTTATCAGATATAATGCCATCAATGTCAGTTTGAATTTTATCTAACATCGCTGTAGCCTCTTCTAGAGTCGTTTCCTTTTCTAAACCAAATTCGTCAATTGCAGAACAACCCACTAAGGCACTTAACCCTAAAGCGATAAAGAATACTAAAGAAAGCTTTCTCATTTTAATCACGATTTATAAAATAGTTTAAACTAAAGCCTACACCCAAAACAGATGGGCTCGACTGAAAAGAGTTGTCTTGATTGGATGGTTTTAGAAACTTTCTATAATAACCTTCTACCGACACTCCCCATTCTTGGCTCAATTTATAGTTTAATGCCAAAGCACTTAACCCAGCAAAATTCAAGCGATCATACAAACCATCTTTCGAAAAGGCTACTTTTCTTACCTCAAGTGAGCTTAAGTCTCCTTTTATATTATAGCTGAGAAAATAATCTGCACTAAAGCCAGCCTTCATTTGCACATCAAACTTGCCCAAATCCAACACCTTAAAAGTAGCTTGAACTGGAATTGATACACTCTTGATTGTATTGGTAATATCATAATTAGGAATGAAGTACACCTCGCCAGAATACCCGGCCGGAAGGTAAATTGGATAAGAAACCCCGTTTTCAACAGAATAAGCGTTGGACTGATTTGCAAATCTATATTCCGAATACCTAAGGCCAGCATTTATCCCCCATCGGTCGCTTAGCTCAAAGCCTAATCCAGCACCAAAGCTTAAAGAGCCTAACTGTTTATCGCTACCGTTGCTTACCGATGATAAAGCAATACCACTATTACCAGAAGGGCTATCAAGCCTAGAAAACATATCATGAGAGTTACCTGAAGGGTTAGGGTTGAAACTACCCCCACTTAAGCCACCATTTAAGGCTAAAGCACGAGATTCGTTTATAGTAACCTCCTCTATTTTATAATCTTTTAAATCCATTGAAGCCACCATATGCTTCATGTCCCATAAACCTTTTAAAATATTAATACTTCGCTGGGGAGTTCTTAATTGGGGAGATTCAAAGACCTCATTATCTCTAATAACCAGATTAGATGCATCACCTACTGAAGCTACTTCATTTTTAAGCTTTGCAGGTGGTAATGAGTATATTTTAGCAATAGGTTTTTGGGTTGAGTTTGAAGCTTGAAGCTTAGAATTCACCTCGTTGTCCAATTTGCTTCCCCCCCCCTCTTCTAGCTTTAAAGTACTGTCGGTACCTTTTGAATTCTCATCAGAATTTTTAACTCCAGATTCCTTATTTTCAACTTCCGCCTTACTCTTTGTAGTTACCTTCTGCCCTTCTCCATTAAAGCGATCGGAGAAGAGAAATCCAAAGCTTAAAACCAAGGCAATTCCAGCCGCAATTCCATAGGTCTGCCAGTAGAAGAATACACCCTTCTTCTTTTTGATTTTGATGCCTGCCTCAACACCAGCCCAAACACGATCAGAAGGCTTAAATTCAGCCCCTTCAAACATCTCCTTTAACCCATTTTCAAAATCGCTCATCTGATAAATAATTAGTTTGAACAACTTTATTTGCTTCATCAATCATAGACCTCAGGAGCACTCGTGCTCTTGAGTATTGTGATTTAGATGTGCCTTCACTTATTTCTAACATTTCTGCAATTTCCTTATGGCCATATCCTTCAATTGCGAAGAGGTTGAAAATAGTCCTAGAGCCTACAGGTAGTTTCTGCATCATGGCTAAAATCTCGGTGAAGTGCATGTTAGAAAGCGTTAAATCAGATTCAACATGCATTAGCGCCACTTTTTCTATGTCCAACATTGGTTGCTGATACATTTTCTTTCTGTTGTGATTTATGGCCGTATTAATCACAATTCGTTTTAGCCAAGTCAGAAATTGAGCCTCTCTTCTAAAAGAATCTAAACTGTTGAAAATCTTAATGAATGCATCTTGTAATATATCTTCCGCATCTTCCTGAGATTTGGCATACCGCATTGCCATAGGCATTAACTTTAGGGCATAGCGGTCGTACAACTCCCGCTGAGCCTTTTGGTTGCCTTTTATACATTGGTCAATTAGATTTTCGTCTAGGTTCATTAATGGAGAAGTGCCGGTTTCTTTCTTCCGTTTTATTAGACACCGCACACAAAGTTATGGTTGTAAACGTTATCTATCTAAAGTTTAAAAATTGAGTTCGGCACAATCTTCGCACCAAACCTTACCTAATCTCCCATTTCTTTTCATATTTATGTTGAAAGCAAATGATATGTTATTTTGCACTAAAAGCACCGTTTTGAAATCAAAGTCAATCTTCACCTTATCGTTGTTAGTTTTTTTCATTCAACCCTTAATGGCTTTTCAAAAAAAGAAGGAGTTGAAATTTGAAGACACAGTTTATGAGAACGAGATCAAAACTGTGCAGATGTATCCAGAAGGAGGTTCGATCCAAAATAGTCTTTCTCCTGCCATTGCTGAACTAGGGCAGACCACAAAACTAATATTGGAGTTTGATGATTTAAGAAACGATGCCGACTATTACTTTGTGCAATTTATTCATTGCAATGCAGACTGGACTCCTTCTGATTTAAGGCCAAATATGTATTTGAACAGCTTTAATGAGTTCGAAATTGAAGACTTTGAATTCAGTAGCGAATCAAAAACAAACTATGTGCATTACAAATATCGGTTGCCAACATTTCAATCTACTGGCAACTACATGTTGGTAGTGTACCGCGATAGAAATAAAGAAGACCTTGTTCTTAGCAAGCGTTTTAGGGTTTATCAAAACGAAGTGGGTGTTGGTGGCAATATATCACGCTCCAGCGCTGTCGGAGATAGGTTAACCCATCAGCGCGTTGAAGTCACAATGAGTTATGGAAATCTTAATAGCATAGACCCAAGGCAAGATTTTAAAGTGGTAGTAAGGCAAAATCAAAGGCCAGATATGCTACTACTGCTTAAGCCTACATTTATTGATGAGAACAGTAAAGTAATTCGATATCAAAACCTTGGTAGCGAAAATGATTTTTCAGGCGGGAATGAATTCAGATTCTTTGACTTAAGCACGGTGAATTTTAAAGGTAGGAATATAACCGATGCTGGCTTTAAGGACAACAAACCTTTTGCGCAGCTCGGAATGGATGTAATGAGGAATGACGGCTACTTCCAAAACCTAGACCTCAATGGTCAATATTATATTCGTGATTTAGAAGGTGGTGGTGCCTTTGCAATTACCTCTGAATACGTAACTACTACTTTCAGTTTAAAAACAGAAAAACGGCTTACCGACATTTATCTGCTTGGTGCCTTTAACAATTGGAAGAGGGATGCTCAATCTAAACTAAAATGGAACGCTCAAAGAGAGGCGTATGAAACTGACTACTTATTAAAGCAAGGCTGGTATGATTACTCTTATTGGAGTGCAGACCCCATGGCGCCAAATGAGTTTGAGCAGAGCTTTTTCGAAACTGAAAATCTGTATGAAATTTATGTTTATTTCAAGCCCATTGGGGGACGCGGAGATATTTTAGTTGGTTATTCCAGAATAGACTACAACCGCAGGCGTTAGTCTTGATTAGTAGAAACCTTCTTTGAAAAAGAGTATTCCACAGACCTTTCAATTGGATTTGCATTGGCTAAATCTACCATTCCAAAACCTTTATAGGTGTAATTCCCTATTCCACAATTAAAGATAAACTCTTGTACCTCCTTGGCAGCATAAAGCTTAAATGGTAAAGTATAGCCCCTTACTTCGTACTTCACGTCCATATCGAACAGAGAGTAAATTCTAGCAAACTTCTTATCTCTTTCTCTCAATTTATTCAAGTACTCTTGATCAGGAACTGCCTGAAACTTACTAAAGCCTTCAATTTTATCTATGTCATATTGACCAGATTCTTCCATTCTCTGAAGGGTCGAATCAAACAGAAAATCAGAAAACTCGTCATTTTCGGGTTCTATAAAGCGCTTACCTTCAGGCCCGTTAAAAGTAGAAGAAACTGGAACGATTGGCGAAATACAGATATATTTCATTTCCGAGTTAAAATCAGGTACCTTTTCAAGCTCAGTGTTTTGAGGAATAAGCTGTAAACTGCCTAGTTCAAACTGATCAAACTTGAAAATTTCGGTTAGCACATAATCGATAAACTCCTTTTTAGGAGATGACAATACTAGCGTTACCAAGTTTGAATAATAATGCAAACCGGTTCTACTTACCTTTGTCTGACCTTTCAGTCCTGAAAAGCTATAATAAGGATAATCAATAAATTCCTTCTCCCCACCATTAACAATTACGCCCTTGATAAACTGTGCTAATATGTATTGATGATGAAACGGAAGAACAGCCCCT
Organism: uncultured Roseivirga sp.; assembly: GCF_963973945.1. Lineage (GTDB taxonomy): Bacteria > Bacteroidota > Bacteroidia > Cytophagales > Cyclobacteriaceae > Roseivirga. The sequence goes on along the minus strand of NZ_CAXBBV010000003.1, from coordinate 268,156 downwards.
CTATTCTTAAGTTTAAAAATGATTCTTACTCTCACAACAACTCAACTTTAATTAAAAAACGCCTATCAACTTATACGATTATAAATTAATTGGGTATAGCGTTAACTGAATGTTGTCACAGTTTGTTCAATGACAAGCATGAAATTTATTGAATTATTTAATACTGTATGGATTAGACATTAAATCTAAAGTGCATTACATCGCCATCTTTAACAATGTACTCTTTACCCTCAATGGCCATTTTGCCAGCTTCCTTCACAGCAACTTCTGTTTTATAATTTTCGAAGTCAGCAATTTTAATTACCTCAGCTTTAATAAATCCCTTTTCGAAATCGGTATGAATTACGCCTGCGGCTTGTGGAGCCGTCCATCCTTTTTTGATTGTCCAAGCGCGTACCTCTTTTTCACCAGCAGTAAAATAGGTGATTAAATCCAGTATGGAGTATGATGCTCTAATCAGTTGGCTCAAACCAGATTCAGAAAGGCCATATTCTTCAAGAAACATCAGTTTTTCATCTTCTTCTTCCAATTCAGCTATTTGAGCTTCAATAGCAGCAGACACAATTATTACTTCTGCATTTTCTTCTTTAACACCTTCTCTAAGAGCATCGACAAACTTGTTTCCAGAGTTAACAGACTCTTCTTCTACATTTGCCACATAGATTACTGGCTTAATTGTAAGTAAGCTCAAATCGCGAACCGCAGCCAAATCTTCTTTACTAGCCTCTACAGCTCTGGCGTTTTTACCAGATTCTAGCGCTGCCTTAAACTTATCTAAAATGGCAAGCTCTCTTTTAGCAGTAGCATCTCCTGATTTAGCCACTTTAGAATATCTAAGAATTTTCTTCTCAATTGATTCAAGGTCCTTCAATTGCAGTTCTGTATCGATTACCTCTTTGTCGAACATAGGGTCAACAGAACCTGCTACATGCACTACATTATCGTCTTCGAAACAACGCACTACATGTAGAATAGCATCAACTTCTCTAATATTGGCCAAGAATTTATTACCTAAACCTTCGCCTTTTGAAGCGCCTTTCACCAATCCTGCAATGTCAACAAACTCAATTACAGTTGGTAAAACACGCTGTGGATTCACCAAGTTTTCCAACACCTTCAATCTAGGGTCTGGTACGGTAACCACCCCTACATTGGGTTCTATAGTACAAAAAGGAAAATTTGCTGCCTCTGCTTTGGCACTGGATAATGCATTAAAAAGGGTGGACTTGCCCACATTCGGCAATCCTACTATCCCACACTGAAGTCCCATGGTAATATGCTATGATCTGAAAATACTGTACTGTTTATATCCCCTTCTAAGCTCTACTATCGACACCCTGATAATGGTATATGCAGGAATCGCAGCGATCATTCCGGGGATGCCCGCTATGGAAGCGCCCGCAAAGATAATAACAAATATTTCTAACGGATGTACTTTAACAGATTTGGAGAAAATCAATGGTTGAAGCAAGATATTATCGGTAAGCTGAATCACAGAGAATACGGAAACAACCTTTACTATTAAAAAGATGTAATCGTTGGATGTAACCAAATCACCTGATGTAGAAAGTCCAACGATAATTCCGAATGCTGATCCTAACAATGGCCCAGCGTACGGGATAAGGTTTGCCAAGGCAGCAAAAAGAGCTATGGTTAAAGAGTACTTAATCCCCATAATTGTAAGACCAACAGAGGCCATTGTAAAAATAACCAACACCTGAAAAGATAGGCCCAAAAGGTAATTTGAGAGTAACCTTTCTATTTTATCGAGTGCCGCAATTGATACCTCAAAGTACTTATTGGGAATCATAACAATAATGCTATTTCTTAAAAGCCCTTTTTCATAAAGCAAAAGGAAGGTGATAAAACTCAATGCCAATAGGCCTACAAAAAAACTACTCAAAAAGGACAGGATAATATTGAGTATGCTCTGTACCTGAATTTTACTTATCGCTTCTGTAATTGTATTGCGCAGGCCTTCAACCAAAAAGCCTGGAGGCTCATTTGACAGTCTTTTTTCAAGCAGAAACTCTTCAAGCGACCTTATTGGTTCAAGGATGCTTTCAGTCACTTTATCAATATCTAGCGTAGATAGCAAAGAAATTTGATCGTCTATCAGTGGAATAAATAAAATAACGAACATAGTAAGCACCACTATCATGGCACCAAAAGCCATGAGAATTGCTAACCACCTAGGTACTTTCAGCTTAAAAAAACGAGCTCCACTAATTTTCTCTACCAAAGGCCGTAAAATCGAAGCCAGCACTAGCGACAATACGAGGTAAGTGAAAATGCTTGTGAAATAATATATGAATAGAAGCAGAGCGGCTATAATCAGAGCTATATATATGGCTGTTCTTTTCATATCAAAAAAAAGAGTTCCTGAGGGATCAAGAACTCTTAAGTTTTTTCATTTACATTTTTTTCAGTCCCATTTCAAGTCAGATCCTTCCGATGACGATTCAGCAAACATTTCGTCTTCTTCCTCATCAAACTGATCAAAATCAAAATCAGGCATTAGTTCTGTTTTCACATGATTCACTGCCGAACCAAACGCCTCCATGAATTTATTAAAGTCTTCTTTATAAAGAAAAATCTTGTGCTTTTCATAAGTAAAGCCATCGTCTTTAAACTTCCTTTTACTTTCCGTAATGGTAAGGTAGTAGTCGTTTGAACGTGTTGCCTTTACATCAAAAAAATAGGTTCTCTTACCAGCTCTTACCCTCTTTGAAAAAATTTCATTCTTGTCACTATCCTTGTTCTCTTCCACTATTCAACATTTAGTTTGGTAAATTACCAAGTAGATATAACTATAAAAACTCATCCAATATAAGCCAATAATAATTACTATTGCAATAGCCGAATGTATAATTCCGTAAACTTAATATATAGAAAACAGTACCTTATTTGGCACAAAGCCTTGCATAAAGGCTTATTTTAGACCCAAATTCAATTTTGCTTATGAAGTTTTCTCTGGATGACGTAAAACAATTTTCAAACATTGAACTCCTTGCCAAACAGATGGTTGAGGGCTTTATTACGGGGCTTCATAAATCACCTTATCATGGTTTTTCTGTAGAGTTTGCAGAGCATAGGCTTTACAATACTGGCGAAAGTACACGCCATGTAGATTGGAAGATTTTTGCGAAGACCGACCGCTTATATACAAAACGGTATGAAGAGGAGACCAATTTGCGTTGTCAAATTGTAATAGACCAATCTTCTTCAATGTATTACCCTGAGCACAACTTTGGCAAAATGCGATTTAGTGTTTTGGCTGGTGCTGCCCTCACCTACCTTCTTCACAAACAACGAGATGCGGTGGGGCTTCATACCTTCAGCGATAAGCTAGAATTAGAAACTCCTGTAAAGTCATCGGCCTCTCATATTCATAAGCTTTTTATTCAGTTCAATCATCTGCTAGAAAAACAAAAGACGGAAAAGCGAACCAATGTAGCTTCTATCCTACATCAGTTGGCAGAAAAAGTACACAGACGATCATTGATAGTTCTTTTTAGCGATATGTTCGACAATGAAAACAACGAAACGGAAATATTAGCAGCACTCCAACATTTGAAACATAAAAAACATGAGGTGCTCCTATTTCATGTTACCGACCATAAAACTGAATTCGACTTCGATTTTGAGGATCGCCCTTATGAGTTTATAGATTCAGAAACCAAAGAAAGAATAAAGCTGAATCCAGCGGCCATTAAAAAGGACTTCAAAATACAAATGGACAGCTACTATAAGGAGCTATATTTGAAATGCGCGAAACTCAAAATAGACCTAATTGAGGCCGATATTAACTTAGGTTTTGATCAAATTTTAAACTCGTATTTGATCAAAAGAAGAAAGATGGCTTAAACAAAGGCGTTGTGAAAGGCAGTGTTACAAATGGAAATAGATGAAGAAAAACACATTATAGAGCTAAAGTCGGCATTTGACTCGTATTCCAAAATAACGAAGGAGTCTTGGCAACAGATTCAGTCCATTATTCACTTTCAATCGGTTGAAAAGGGAGCTACTCTATTAAGAGAAGGCCAAACAGCCAAATACATCCATTATATCTGTAAGGGAGTTTTCCGAACCTTTTTCACCGATAACCAAGGTAACATTTATAACAAAAATATATTTCTAGAAGGCGATTTTCCTGCTTCTAAGGTCTCTCTTCTAAAAAACACTCCTTCTTACTTTTCGATCGAAGCCTTAGAAGATTCCGTTGTAATCAACATTAACTTCAGTGAATACAGAAGGTTGATTGAGGAAAATTCAGATCTGAAAAACTTCTATATCGCTTACATTGAAAAAAACTGGATTATAGAGAAAGAGCAAAATGAAATTTCTATGGTAATGGAAAACGCCACCGCTAGATATTTAAAACTATTGAATAAGCGCCCCAATATAGAAAAGCGAGTACCTCAACATCATATTGCTTCTCACCTAGGAATCACTCCAACTCAACTCAGCCGAATAAGAAGAGATTTAAAAAAGTAGCGGAATCAACATATGTAAATGCGGAAGTCATTCTACCGACCGAGCTTTACATTATGAATCAATTTACATTATCAGCGTTGGCATTTTTAGGTGGCGTTTTCTTGGCCATTCAAGGAGGCTTAAATTCTCACCTAGGAGTACTTCTTAAAAACCCATTATTGGCTTCTGTTGTAGCTTTTTTCAGCAGCTTTATTTTCGCTCTATCAATAGCGATTTTCAGTATAGAAAAACTCCCTACGCTAAGTCAGGTAAAAATGATCCCCGCCTATTTATGGTTTACAGGAGGCTTCTTCAGCGTTTTAGGCATAAGCCTTTATTATTACACCATCCCAAAACTCGGAGTTTCAACCATGATTTCTTTGGGCTTATGTGGTCAGTTAATTTTTGCGGTAATAGCTGGCCACTTTGGCTGGCTAAACCTACCCACAGAACCAATAACAGTTAAGCGTATTTCGGGTCTGATAGCCATGATATTAGGAATTCTTTTAATCAACGGAAAATGAAAAACACACAGACAATAGCAAAACTAAACATTGAAAACTTGACTTCATTATGGGCAACAGCGAGTGAATTCAATCATTCATTTATTGCAAACCCACAATTTAGCTATTCAGTAATTGAGGCTTCGAATTGGCCAAATAGATTATGGTTTAACAATGACTTAGACTTGGAAATGGTTTTGAATGCCAAAGATCAGGTATTATCGAAGCACCCTAACCTTATTGTACCGTATTGGGGAATTTACGAAAACCATTCATACCAACTATTAGAGAAAAACGGGTTTACAAAATTGTTTGAGCAAGTGGGGATGTCATTAAAAATAGCAGACTCATTTGACGGCCTATGTAATATAAACTTAGAGCCCGTTGTCACTCTTGACCAAGCCAATAATTGGTGCAGTTTATTTGAAATGTCATTTGGCTACAGAATTCTACCTGATATACTTCTCACAACAAATGAAGCCATTGGCTACTTTACTGTTTACTATCAAAACAAAGCGGTTGGTACGGCCATCACATATCAAACAGGAAATGTCATGGGAGTTCATGCAATAGGAATTATTCCCGAAGCAAGAAGAAAGGGGCTTGCCCACCAACTTATGATCATGCTTCTTAACCTATCAATCAAACAAGGGTGTGAGTATGTTACTTTACAAGCATCAAACATGGGAAAAGGCTTGTACTTAAAGCTAGGGTTTGAAGAACAGTTTACTATAAAGAACTATTCTCTAAAGCAGTATAGAGAATGAAAAACTGTGTTTCAAAATTACCAAATGGATATAAAAAAAGCCTTCATCACTGAAGGCTTTTCAAGTATATATTGAAGGAATAACTTATACGTGTAGCCACTCCTTTTTTGCCAAAAGCTCTTCTTCTGTTTCTCTGTAATCAGGGTCGTCTACACAGCAATCAACAGGGCAAACTGCGGCACACTGTGGCTCTTCATGAAAACCTGTACACTCGGTACACTTTCCAGGAACAATGTAGTAAAACTCGTCTGAAACAGGTTCTTGCATATCGCTGGCATCCAAGACAGACCCATCTTCCATTTCCACTTCGCGAAGGTCAGTTCCACCAGCCCAATTCCATTCTTGACCGCCTTCATATATAGCTGTATTCGGGCATTCTGGTTCACAAGCCCCACAATTGATGCATTCGTCAGTTATAATAATTGCCATTTCTGATCTCCTTTGTAATGAATAATCACTTCCTTATAACAAAACCTATCTGACGAAGTTTCATCGCCAAAGGTTTTTATTTGCCGCAAAACTAATCACTATTTTGACTTTGAAGTAAACATAAGGTGTATTTTTGCCCAAGATTTATAGAATATGACACTTAAGGAAAGAATACAGGCTTTTGCTCAATTAGGAGAACGGATTAAATCACTGACTGACGATGAAATTGACAATTTAAGCTTCAGAGCAAGAAATGAAAATTCTTGGTTTACTTCTGAAAGTGTTAAATCAACACTAAACACTTGGGGAGAATGTTTGACAGAAAAATCTCTTTCCTCTTGGACAAAAGACTATGCTTTAACGCCCAAAGCCTCTAAAAAAGTAGGGTTGGTTATGGCAGGAAATATTCCAATGGTTGGCTTTCATGATTTGCTGTCCGTACTTATTTCTGGACACACCGCTATGGTTAAGCTATCTTCTCAAGACAAAGTATTAATGCAGTTTGTCATTTCTGAAATTCGTATTATTTCCGAAATACTCGGTAGCCATATTGTTCACGCTGAAAGAATGAATGAAGCAGATGCAATTATTGCGACTGGCTCAGATAACAGCGCCCGCTACTTTAAGCATTATTTTGCCCAGCACCCTCACATCATTAGGCAAAACAGAACAGCCATAGCCGTAATTAAAGGAAATGAAACAGATGAAGAACTGACTGATTTTGGTAAAGACTATTTTCAATATTTTGGCTTAGGTTGTAGAAACGTTTCTAAAATCTATGCGCCAAAGGGTTATGACTTTGTAAAATTGATCGATGCTCTTATGGGGTATGAAACAGTGCTCGACCATCATAAATACCGCAACAATTACGATTACAATAAGTCCATCTATTTGGTAAATGGCGAACCACACCTCGATTCTGGTTTCTTTTTAATGAGAGAAAGTCAAGAGCTTGTCTCCCCTATTTCGGTGCTCTTTTATGAATACTATAATAGTGAAGCGGAACTAGACCTTACACTTGCCAAACACCATGATAAAATTCAATGTATTGTTTCTGCTAACGGCTGGTACGAAGGCAGTATTCCATTAGGAAAAGCCCAACAGCCTGAACTTTGGGACTATGCCGATGGCGTTGACACGCTAGAGTTCTTGAGTGGTCTTTAAACTGAAACTTTGTTAACACATTAAATTCAAAACAATCGAAGAACAAATTGAATATCAGCAGTATCAGACTTTGCTTTTACAAGCATTTTAGATTTAATTAAAACAATGAAAATAGCACATGCCTTTATACTATGTATTTCCATAATATTCTTCTCTTGCCAAAAAACTACAGAAACCAAAAAGGCCGAACCTGTTAGCGATTCGGTACCCACACAAAGCAACAATAACACACCAAGTGATAGTCTGTTATCAGACGATTACGGCCTAAATCAGCCTACTCAATCAAGGAGTATTGATAGCACAGTACTATCAGACGATCTGATAAGAAATGAGGAGTTCTTTAACGAAACACGCGAGTTACGATCTCTCTTCAATACCATTGAAGGCAGTGCCTACATCAGGTCAGAAATACATGAAAGCCATCCATATCTAAACATGATGAGACAACTCGAGCCGAGTAGTCACAAAAAACTTCAAGCATTAATTGGTGTTACTTTTGAAGATTTGATTGACCTCGCTTTACTCTACAATAAACATGATGGTAGAACGACAGGTGAAACTGAGATTGTTCGCAAAAAAATTAGTGCAGCGCTAGCCCCTACATCAGGTGACTTAAAACTCTATCAATCGCTAATTGCAGGCCCAAAATTCGAAGCCGATTCTCTGTCAGAAAATTTAGAGGTTGAGTTAACTAAACTCATAGCATATCATCAAACGGTCAATAACCTCTATAACTACTCAGAACTAAGAAAAAACCTAGGCCCCCTTATGTGGGATTTATGTCCTCAATATTATACCTTGAGAAAAAAAATCAGTGAGCAAAACAGAGGACGAAATGATTCTATCATAAACAGTCTATATTCTGATCAACCAGGTGTTTCTGTGAATCAATCTTTCTTAAATGCATTATTAGTGTTCAAAGAAAAGAAAAGCAAAAGTTCACTTACCATTGAAAATCCTATTGCTCCAATATTTAATTACCGAGAAGATACTGTTGGAATCTATGGAACAGAATACATTAGTTCTGGTGATGCTAGGTTATTAGAACAAGCAACATATTCGGAAGACTCTAAAAATATAATTGTACCTAATGGTGAATTGTATCTTTATGACTCCATTTACGATCAGGCTTTTCAAACTAACGCTAAGACAAATGTATTCAGTACAACAAAGGTCATTTCCGCTCAAATAGAGGCATTTGGGGTTTCAGAAAGCGAATGTGATAATGGATATTCATTCTATCTTACCAATATTAAGAAAAGTCAGCTAGCAAATCAATCGATCATGTTTGCAAGTCCATTTGACCTAGATCTCGAATATGAAAACTACCCATCAATTGACTCATTGATCAATGCTCAATACCCTGAAATCTGTGTGGACTGCCCATCAAGCTATGATCAACAAGTCACTTTTGCTAAACTAAATGGATTCGACAATCTCTACTTCACCTATGCAAATGACCCAGAGAAAGCCTTGGATGATTTATACACACCACTTAGAGGATTCCACTATGTGAAAAATGATATTGTAATTAGCCTTTGGATCGATTCTATTGATGCCTTCGGTTGTGCCTGTCTTTAATATTTAGTCTATTCTCAAAAACGCCCTACAAGAAAACATACAGCTATACCGATGGCATTGATACGCTAGAGTTCTTAAGTGGTATATAAAGCCGTTGTAGGTTTCAGACAAAAGGATTAGATTCATCAGCAAAATCAACCCTTAAATAATGAAACCTACTTCTAAACTTCTCTGCCTTGCGCTCTTTATTGCGCTCACAGTTCTGTCCTGCAGTTCAAAAAACACACCCGATGTCATTTACACCAATGGCCATATTTACACCTCAGACATTAGCAATTCTAAAGTAGAAGCAGTTGCAGTCAAAGATGGGATGATCTTAGCTACCGGAAATCTGGCCGAAATTGAAGCCATGAAAGGTAAAGAAACAAAAGTGATTGATCTTGGAGGCAAAACCATGACACCAGGGTTTATTGAATCACATGGTCACTTGATGGGGATAGGTTATAACAAGCTCGAACTAGACTTGATGTATGTAAAAACCTATGATGAACTGGTTGAAAAAGTTGCCGAAGCCGTTCAGAAAGCCAAACCAGGTGACTGGATTACTGGCAGAGGCTGGCATCAAGACAAATGGATTGAACGACCCGACAATATGATAAAGGGCTTTCAAACGCATGATAAGTTAAGTGCTGTTTCACCCGACAACCCTGTTTATCTCCGTCATGCCAGTGGTCATGCTACTTTTGCCAACGAAAAAGCCATGCAATTGGCAGGCGTAAACCGATTGAGTATTGAACAACTTTCTAGTAAAGTAGAAGGTGGTGAGATTATTAAAGACGATTTGGGTAATCCGACAGGTGTTTTTACTGAACGTGCCTCAGGATTAGTTGGTCGTTTAGTACCTGGATCTACTGAAGAAAAAGACGATCAAGCTTTAGAAATGGCCATTCAAGAATGTTTAGAAAAAGGAATTACTAGCTTTCATGATGCGGGTTCAGGGCAAGGATTCATTGATAGATTAGAAAAATTTAAGACCGAAGGAAAGCTGGGAATCAGAATGTATGTTATGCTTACAGGACGATCTCCAGAGTTACTGGAGCGTTGGTATGAAAGAGGTCCCATGATCGACCCAGACCATTATGTTACGGTTCGTTCTATTAAGTTAAACTGCGATGGTGCACTTGGACCACGAGGTGCATGGCTGTTAGAAGACTATGCGGACAGAGCTGGACACACTGGCCACGAAACTTTACCTATGGAAGTGGTAACAGAAGTTTCAGAGCAAGGCCTTCAACATGGTTTTCAGGTTTGCTCTCATGCCATTGGCGACCGCGCAAATCGAGAAATACTAGATCGCTATCAAGCTGCTTTTGAAAAATACCCTGACATGGCAAAAGACCATCGATTTAGAATTGAACATGCTCAACATTTGAGTGGCGAAGATATTCCACGTTTTGGAGAGTTAGGTGTAATTCCAGCTATGCAAGCCATTCACATGAGTTCAGATAGACCTTGGGCCATTGACAGATTGGGTAAAGCTAGAATTGAAGAAGGTGCTTATGTGTGGCAAGATTTACTTAAATCGGGTGCTATAATTCCAAATGGAACGGATGCACCCGTGGAGCCTGTTGATCCAATTCCTTCTTTTTATGCCTCAGTTTCTAGAAAAACATTAACTGGTTTACCAGAAGGTGGGTTTGAACCAAAACAAAAAATGACACGTGAGCAAGCATTAAAATCATTCACCATTTTTGGTGCTTACAGCGAATTTGAAGAAGATTTTAAAGGTAGTATTGAGGTTGGCAAAGTTGCGGACTTTACCGTTTTTGATAAGGACATTATGACGATTCCTGAAGCTGAAATTCTAAACACAAAAGTAGCCATGACCATTGTGGGTGGAAAGGTACTTTATGATTCCAAGCAGTAATCTTAGTATTCAGATAAAATGAATATTGAACCTAGAATTGAGAGGTTACCCCAAAAAAGAATTATTGGTAAGCGATTAAAAATGTCGCTTGCCAATAATCGAACTGGTGAGCTTTGGAGCAGTTTTATGCCCAGGAGAAAGGAAGTCATAAACGCACTCAGCTCCAACCTAATTTCCATGCAAGTGTATTCCGAACCTCTAAACCTTGGTCAATATGAGCAAACCTTTGAAAAATGGGCTGGAGTTGAAGTTTCTGATTTCAGTACAATTCCAGAAGGAATGAAAAGCTTCGTGTTGAAAGAAGGGCTTTATGCCATTTTCGACTACAAAGGTTCAAGCGCTGATCACCGAATCTTCAGTTATATTTTCGGTACATGGTTACCTAAATCAGATTATAATTTAGATCACAGACCTCACTTTGAAGTTTTAGGGGAGAAATACAAAAATGCCGACCCCAATTCAGAAGAAGAGATTTGGATTCCCGTCAAACCAAAAGGCTAAACTTGCAGAGATTCAATTAGGCTAAATAATTCCTTTTTCCATTGAAAAGGTAACCAACTCGGCAGTATTCTTAACACCCAGTTTGTGCATAATATTTCTGCGGTGAGTTTTAACTGTATGCTCGCTAATAAAAAGGGCCTCGGCAATGGCCTTACTGTTCATTCCCTTCCCAATACAGCTAATAATTTCCTTTTCTCTATCTGAAAGTTGATCTACTAAATTCCCTTCACTTGGGTTTTTATTACCACGCAGATAGTCAAAAATTTGATTATTGATTTTTGGGTGAAAATAGTTTTCTCTTCTACTTACCTTTTCAATAGCCTCTGTAAGTTCTGCTTTTGAGGCATCTTTAAGAATATAGCCTTGCGCACCAGTTTCTAATGTTCTTCTGATGTACTTCATGTCTTGGTGCATAGTGAGCATCAAAACCGGCACATCTAAACCCTTACTTTTCATTAACTCCAACACCCCAACGCCATCAATCAATGGCATACTGATGTCCATCAGAATCATATCTACCTCGATTTCAGAAAGGATGGAAGGAACATTATTGCCGTTGGTTGTGATCTTCACAATTTCAATCCCATCATTGGGCTTAAACATAGAGCGAACTCCTTCACCAAATAATTGATGATCATCTACAAGCAAGGCGCGTATCATACTTTTAACAGGGTTTGTTCAATAGATATGGGTAAATCAATAATAACCGTAGTTCCTTTTTCAGACCTACTGTCCACTTCAAACTCCCCATGCAATTCAGTAATTCTTTCTTGTAGGCTCTTAAGCCCCATTCCTTGCGAATTCTTCATTAAGAAATCAGCATCGAAACCACGACCGTTATCTTCAACAATAATGTTTATAATATCTTCTAAGCAGGTCAATTGAATTGTCAGTTTTGTGGCCTTTGCGTGTTTCAACACATTACTCACAAGCTCTTGAATCACCCTGTAGGCAGTAATTTCAATTGTAGAATCGAGTTTCTCCGCACAGTTCGAGGCATGAAACGACACCTGAATTTTCCCTGACTGAGAAATAGAGTTTGTCAAGTCTTTTAATGCAGGCACTAAACCGAAAGCTTCAGAAATACCCACGTGCATAGTATGGGATAAGCTTCGAATATCTACGCAAGCTTGATCTACAAGCTTAGCTAAATGCTGCATTTGGAGTTCGCTTTCGGGAGTAACTTCCTTATTCGAAGCCACTGTAGTCAGGTTTACCTTTACTGTTGCCATTAAGCTCCCGAAGTGATCGTGTAATTCTTTCGCAATTCTTTTTCGTTCTTGTTCCTGCCCTTCTACCATTGCCTCTAGGGTTTTGGTTTGCTGCTGAATCATTAACTGATTTACCTCTTTATTATGAGATTCCTTTTCTTCATTGACCTTCAATTTAGTAAGCACAAGTCGCTGTCTAAAGTAGAAGTAGAAGATTAGCGCCAAAACAAATAATGCAATTGCTAAAATAATGAACACCAACTTGTTAGCCGCTTCTTTGGCCGCTAAAGCCGCATTTGCCTCGCTTTTAGCATTTACCACTTGGTTTTCAAGTTCTAATTGCGAAATCTGTTCGTCCTTCTTTTCAGATTCATAGATTTCTCTAATTTCAGCCAGTTGACGTGATTTTTCCACATTATCCAAGCTGTCTTTCACTGTCTCGTATTGCAATCTGTACTGATAAGCTCTCTTCGAATCACCTAATGCCTCATATACTTCTGAAAGACCTAAAAGAGACCCTCTTGTCAATGCTGGGAGTTTGAGTTCCTTCGCAATATCTAGTCCTTTTTTATAGTTGGACAAAGCCTCATTGTACTCCTTGGCTCTATAATTGGTTACTGCTAAGCTGTTATAAACACTCCCTAAATCATTAGTCCCATTAAGTTCCTTCTGCCTTAAAATAGTCTCTTGATAATATGCCTTGGCTTTTGGATACTGCTCCATTTGAGCATATGCTTTACCATAACCATGCTGAACGAGTGCCAAATCGCTCGATTTTCCTTTTTGAGCATATAAATCTTCACACATCTTAAAGTATTTCAGCGCTTCTTCAGGCTTCCTATCTTTAAGATAAAGTTCACCTAAGCCAAGAAATACATTTGCCTTATCAAGATCGTTATCCATTGATTCGTATATCCCCAAACTTTTAGAGTAATAATTTAGAGCTTCAGGAATATTTGACATATAACTATACATAGCTCCTATATTATAGTAGGTATTTCCCTCTTCTAACTTTAAGTCTAAAGCTCTATATTCATCCAATGCTTTTAAGTAAAAATTTAAAGCCAGTTGATAATAACCCAGTCTGAGATAAGCACTGCCAACATTATTGTAATTTCTTGCCAAGTCTTCTTGGTGATTTCCCTTTGAATATATTTTTACGGCCTCTTGAAATTTTTCTATAGCAGTTTGATACTTGCCTACATCAAAATAATAAGTACCTAAGTTTGAAATGGTTTTGGCCAAAGAAAGCGTATCGTTGAGTACGCTTTTGATATCTATACTCTTTTGATAATATACAAGGGCACTATCGTGAAGCTCTAATGCCCTAAAAGCAAGCCCCATATTCTGCAAAGTCTTAGCAATCCCTAAGGAATCGGACAATAGCTCTTTGTATTTCAAACTAAGTTTATACTCGTCAATGGCTGAATCAGTTCTACCTTCTCTTTTAATTAAAAGGCCAAGCAGATTATGAGCATCTCCGAGCACTTGGAAATGCTTTATTGGAGTAGCTATCTTGATGGCCTGTTCGCCAAATTTTTGAGATTGAGCATAATCTCTAAGGCTATAATAAGTTTTAGCCTTAATCCATGCATTTTCTGCTTGAACTTTCTGGATGTCCTCTTTAATGGCCAAATCCTCAGCCATTTTTAGAAGTAATAAGACTGAATCCAGGTTGTTTTTGCCTATTCGATCGGCATCTTCTTGTAGTTGTTTTATTCTAGACTGGTCTTGAGGTGTAAAACCGTAGAGTGAACTAGATATAAGTAAAACTATGAGACCAAGCCCTAAGCGAAAAATTAATAGACTGAAAAAATTACCTGATCCCATAGTTAAATTTAGCATAGATTATACTTCTCCTTCATCCTCAACGACTACTTTAGTAACTTCACCCTCCTCTGGATCGCCATGTACTGGAATAACGAAGATTTTCTTTCTTTTAAGTTTGGCAGAAAATTCAACTGTGAAATCAGCATGAATTACGAAACATTGCTTTTTAGTTGGATCTACCGTGTTTTGCTTGAAATTAACATAAAAAAACAATTCAGCTCCCATATAGTCACAGACCAAGGGAGACTTAGGGTCTAAAACAAAACCTTGAGGAGCAAAAATTACCACATGCAGTCGTTGTGCTTGGGTATTTTCAACTTTGGTCATCCTTAAAAATGGACAAAACGGTTCAGGGAATGCAAGAGGATCCTTTCCGACACCCTTCGTGTCTTCAAAAGCTAAGTTTTCGGCAACAATACATGTAGCCATCCCATACGACCCACCTGGGCCCAAAGGATATTGATCATTAATAACATTTGACATAATTATAATTGGTTTTAGTTGAAATCTCTTCAAAATTAAGGCCTCGATCTGCTCTGCCCATACCTCTAAAGTGGTATCGTGAAATTACTACTTACAGCCGATTAAACCCTTCCTTTTACTCCTCAATTTTGGGATGTCTTAAACTTAGATCAATAGCTCTTCCTTAAACAAGAAAGCTTGTTAATCTTTCAAATAAGCCAAATATGGGAACTACTGAATTTATCATTATCAACGACTGGACTGAAGAAGTCAAGGTCTATCTTACTTTAGATGAAGGAGATGGCTACATTTCCGACATCACTAAAATACCTTTCATTAAAAATATCACCAATCCGAATCAAGGGTATTTTACGCTCGCACCCAGTAAATTTATATCCTACAATTCTCCCCAAAATAAAGCATTTGCAGGAAACATTTCTTTCAATTCTCCTCCAATGAATTGTCCGACTAACGATTTCCCTATGGGAATCAACCTAGCTGAATTCACATTGAATACTTACCATGCCAACCCCAAGAACTGGGAAACGGTAGATATAAGTAATGTATCAGGAGCCAATTCTTACATGAAATTTCTATTAACGGATGGAGAGAAATGGAATGCGGGACCAAACTACCCGAATGTAACAAAATTTAAGAATGCTGCGCTGGGTAAAAACATTGGGAATATAGGGGTTTTCCCCTATGCCTGCGATATATGCACAGCAAGTGTTGCTCCTCCTGTGTGTAACAATAAACCTTTGGGCGCTCCTTCTCCCCCCGTTCCACAAACAGAGGCCATTTGTAACGTTCAAAGAGCGGCATCAAACGCGGGGGGTACTGTTTCACTTTTTTATTTAGGACCAATCTAAAGTTAAGATTTGGGTTAAAGATTTTCGCTAGCAGTTGGATTAAATGGTTATCCAATCATAGTGGTGTTTAGGAGAGGAAAGGTGCCGTACGGGCACCTTTTCCTTTTTATGGTCTTTTCATTCAAATCAAAAACGAATATCTCTTTTATCCATTCCGTCTAGTGCTCTAAGGCTCTGGCCTAAAATTTGGTTACCAGAACAGTCAGTTTGTTTTATAATCTCCAAATCAATTCCGAACTTTGACCAATGCGTAAATTATTCGTTCTCCTATTCACCATTTTACTTACTCCTACTTTAATCGGTCAAACCCCAATTAAAGTAATGACCTATAATATTCGCTATGACAACCCGAATGATGGGGAGAATCATTGGGAATTGCGTAAACGCTGGCTGGCTAATCAAATCAACTTTATAGAACCCGATGTATTGGGAATTCAAGAAGGCCTTTCTCATCAAGTAACTTTTTTAGAAGATGCGTTGCCTACCTATAATCATATTGGGGTAGGGCGAGATGATGGTAAAGAAGCTGGAGAATACACTGCGATTTTCTACAAAAACGAAACCTTAGAGCTTATCAATCAAAATACATTTTGGCTTTCGGAAACTCCCGAGAAGCCAAGTGTAGGCTGGGATGCAGCACTAGAAAGAATCTGCACCTATGCCTTGTTTCAGCATAAAGTTACTAATCAAAAATTTTGGGTATTTAATACCCATTTCGATCATGTGGGAGATACCGCAAGAGCAAACAGTGTAGATCTTATTACAACCGAAATAAGAAAACTGAACACGGAGAATCTACCTGTTTTTTTTATGGGAGACCTTAATCTTGAGCCAGATTCTGAACCTATTCAAAAACTCAGCTCTAGAATGAACGATGCTCGCCACTATAGCACTGACTTAGTTTTTGGCCCCAAAGGTACTTTCAACGGATTTAAACATAATGAGCCAGTAACCAGACGAATCGACTATATTTTCACCAATCCATATCAAGTTGAAGTGAGAAAATATGCAGTACTTAGTGATTCAAAGGATAAAAAGTATCCCTCCGACCACTTACCTGTGGTAGTAGAGGCCATTCTGAAGCGATAAGTTTAACCTAACAAATACCCAAGTGTAGATGGCTGATATAGTAACCAGCCAGTTAAACTGTATCTGTTTACTTGGGTTTTCATTACCTCATGAGGCACAGTGTCGCTTTTGAACATTACACATCGGCCTGCGAGAGGCTCTACTAGCAGTTCTTCACCGTTTTCTTTAAAAACCTTAAGTTCTCCCCCATCTCCAGGTTTCCAACCCATATTTAGGTAGATAATCACTGAAATCAATCGGTTGCTTCTGCCCTTAAACTGATCGATGTGCTTTTTATAAAAAGTACCAATAGGGTAATGTGCCAAGTGAAACTCGCAACCTGAAAGACTGAGGTAACAAAGCTGATTGAGTTGTTGAATTAGCTCATCTGAAAGCTGGAAAAAAGATTCCATTTCAAGGTCGTTCTTTCGTTCCAGCCAATAAATTTTATCTCCACGAATTGATTTCTCAAGCTGTTTTTGATTCAAAGCACCAATAGCCGCATCAGAAAAGCCATCTGTCTCAAGGCGATCGAGAAAATAGGTACGAATATTCTCAAACAATTGCTTATCGAGAAAATCATCAATTACAACAAAATCATTTTGTGAGAGCTGATCAACCCAGTTGATCCACTGCTCTTCAGAGAACTTAGTCATGTAAAAAATCCCGCGAAACTAATCAACTTTCTATAAACATAACTCACTTATTTCTAATAGTTAAGGTATACAAATCATAAAGTTGCTTGTTGACTTCCCTTTCCCATTTGATCCCCTTACCTTTGCGGCCTTAAAATACGGTAGCTATGATATCAACCCAAAATATTTCCCTCGCTTACGGCAAAAGAGTATTGTTCGATGAAGTAAACATCAAGTTTACAGGCAACAACTGTTATGGCGTAATTGGCGCCAATGGAGCTGGAAAATCTACTTTCTTGAAAATTCTTTCGGGGGAAGTAGACCCTAATTCAGGCCAAGTGATTTTAGAGCCTGGAAAAAGAATGGCAGTGTTAAGCCAGAACCACTTTGGCTTTGATGAAAACACAGTGTTAGATACCGTAATGATGGGACACACCATTCTGTGGAACCTGATGAAAGAAAAAGAGGCCATTTATATGAAGCCAGACTTTTCTGAAGCGGATGGAATTAAAGCTTCTGAGCTTGAAGGTCAGTTTGCCGAAATGGACGGATGGAATGCTGAATCAGATGCGGCTTCATTACTTAGCGGCCTAGGTATTACCGAAGACCTTCATTATATGTTAATGAAAGACCTTAACGGTAGCCAAAAAGTACGTGTGCTTTTAGCACAAGCCTTATTTGGCAACCCTGATATTCTCATTCTAGATGAGCCTACCAACGACTTGGACATTAACACCATTTCTTGGTTAGAAGATTTCTTGCTTGAATTTAAAAACACGGTTATTGTAGTATCTCACGATAGACACTTTTTAGATACTGTTTGTACCAACATTGTTGATATCGACTTTAGCCAAGTAAAACTGTATACTGGTAACTATTCCTTCTGGTATCAGTCTAGCCAATTGGCTTTAACACAACGATCTTCGGCCAACAAAAAAGCAGAAGAGAAGAAGAAAGAATTACAAGAATTTATTGCCAGATTTAGTGCCAATGCCTCTAAATCTAAGCAAGCAACAAGTAGAAGAAAGTTATTGGAGAAGATTAACCTTGATGACATTCAGCCTTCTACTAGACGATACCCAGCCATTATTTTCACGCAAAACAGAGAAGCGGGAGATCAAATTCTTGAGATCAAAGGGTTGAACAAAAAGAGTGAAGACAAAACACTTATTAACAACCTAGACCTGTTTGTGAATAAGGGAGATAAAATCGCCTTCCTTAGTAAAGATAGCATGGCTACTACTGCCCTTTTCGAAATATTGACGGGTGCCGTAAAAGCTGACTCTGGTGAATTCAAGTTTGGTCAAACCATTACTCATTCGTATTTGCCGAACGATAATGCGGAATACTTCGAGTCTAGCGACAACCTGATTGACTGGCTAAGGCAATATTCGGACGGAGAGAAAGATGAAGTTTACATTCGAGGTTTCTTGGGTAAAATGCTTTTCTCAGGCGAAGAGGTTTTCAAAAAGTGTAGCGTTCTTTCTGGGGGAGAAAAAGTACGTTGTATGCTTTCTCGAATGATGCTGAAGCAGGGCAATCTTTTAATTATTGACGAACCTACTAATCACTTAGATTTAGAATCGATTCAAGCCTTTAACAATGCTTTGAAAGATTTTCCTGGAACAGTGTTATTCACTTCACATGACCACGAATTTACCCATACCGTAGCCAATAGAATTGTGGAGTTAGGACCAAAAGGTTTCCTAGATAAACTAAGCACTTACGATGATTACATCGAAAATGACGCTTGGGTAGAACAGCGAAAAGCCATTTATTAAAACACGCGAAAGAGGATTGCAGCAAACAATCCTCTTTCTCTTTTGTTCTGTTCTCAATTTCTTTAGGTTTAACACATCATTTTTTTGACCTATAAAAACCATAATTGAATTATAGAATGGAGTACAAACAAGCTTTTACCAATACCTGCAATTTTCTTTCTGATGTAAATGACCCTGGTAAAGTAGCTTCTTATATTCCAGAGCTAAGCTGTGTAGACCCAACCAAATTTGGAGTTCATCTTACCACTATGAATGGCGAAAACTTCAGTTATGGAGACTCCAATGAAAAATTCTCTATTCAAAGTATAGCCAAAGTACTTTCATTAGTTTTGGCCTATGAATTGGAGGGCGAAAAACTCTGGAAAAGAGTTGGAGTTGAACCTTCTGGCACTCCCTTTAACTCACTAGTCCAATTAGAATATGATTTGGGAATTCCTAGAAACCCCTTGATCAATTCTGGTGCTTTGGTGGTTTGCGACATTTTAGTAGATCACCTTCAAGATTCAAAACAGACCTTTATTGAATACATCCGTAAAATTGCAGGGAATAACTCAATCGACTACAATAAAAAAGTAGCTGAGTCGGAAAAGGCATATGGATATAGAAATGCTGCACTAATCAATTTAATGAAGGCATATGGCAATATTCAAGGCAATTGTGATGTAGTTTTAGATTTCTACTTTCACTTATGCGCTATTGAAATGACCTGCGCTGAGCTTTCTAGAACCTTTATGTTTTTAGTCAATGATGGCGTTGACCCGTTTTCAAAAGAAAGAATAATCAGCACCGAAAAATCAAAGCGAATCAATACATTAATGCAGCTGTGTGGTTTTTATGACGAAGCTGGTGAGTTCTCTTTTAAAGTAGGAATTCCAGGAAAAAGTGGTGTGGGTGGTGGCATTATAGCCGTGCTTCCTGAACACTTTAGTGTTGCAGTCTGGAGTCCACGTCTTAATGATAAAGGCAACTCATATAAAGGGATGCGTTTTTTAGAAATGTTTAATCAGGCCACAGATTCTTCTGTCTTCTAAAGAAAAATAACATGATCCTTACGTACTTTTGCGCGGCAAACTCGTATGTGAGTTGAACATTTAAGTGCCTAAAATAAGGAGAGCAAAAAATAAAGATGCAAGACAATCCATTAAAAGATTTAAAGACAACAAATACCCTGTTGTTGATCATTGTAATTCCGTTGGTATTCTACCTGCTGAAGCTGCTTTCATTTATATTCATTCCGCTCATTTTCTCAATGTTTATCGCCTTGTTGTTCCTACCACTCATGCGTTGGTTCAACAAGAAAAATCTACCTAAAACCATCAGCATCTTAATTATCATCTTGATTATAGCAGGTGTGTTTAAAGTAGGAATTGAGTTAATACAGCTTTCAAGCAGAGAAATACTATCCGCAGAAAATGACTTTTTTCAGAAGGCAGAATCGAAAATCATTTCTATGATTATGTCGATTGAAGAACTTTTTGGGGTTACACTTTTACAGGGAGAAAACCTTTTGGGTGGTATTATTGGAAAAGATAGTTCTTTCAAAAATGTAGGCACTATTCTCGGTTTTGTTCAGAATACGGTTTCAATGACGCTAATGACAGCCTTCTTTGCCATTCTTTGGTTGGCCGAATCTGTCAATTTTCAAAAGCTCTTGAGCAGCACTATTCTGAAAAAAGAATTTGCCTCAGTAAAGACTTTCATGAAAATTGAGAAAGACCTCATCACCTTCATTAAGGTAAAGTTTATGGTAAGCCTTTTTACTGGCATAGGCATAAGCTTGGCCTGCGTTTTCTTTGGCGTGAGCTTCCCCATTTTCTGGGGCCTCTTTGCCTTTGTAATCAACTTCGTGCAAATGATTGGCTCATTTGTATCGGTAATACTTCTGGCCGTATTCGCCTTTGTCGAAATGGATGCCAGTAGCACCTTGTTCTTCTTTATTCTAAGCATTACGGGTGTTCAAGCACTTTTTGGAGGTGTATTAGAGCCCGTGTTTATGGGGAAATCCTTCTCAATCAATATCATTACCATTTTAGTAATGCTTATGCTTTGGGGTTATATCTGGGGTGTTCCTGGGCTTATCATGTCCATACCGCTTACCGTATTCTTTAAAATCATTTTAGAGCAATTCCCAAGGACCAAAGTAGTTGCCGACTTGATCTCAGGCCCAAAGAAAAAACCTCCAAGACTCCCCAGACGCCTTAGGAAAGAAAATAGCATTTAGGTTTCTATTATTAGGCTTTTCTTAGGAAGGCGATTACGAATAGAGGTTAAAAACCGCTATCGGGAATATAATTTTTTCTAACTAATTTTAGTTATGCAAACCTTATATATCAAAAACATGGTCTGCAACCGGTGCATCATGGTTGTCAAAGAAGAGATAGAAAAATTGGGGCTTCACCCTGAAAAAGTAGTGTTAGGAGAAGTGCTCTTGAAGGAAGAATCGCTAAACAGTGATCAATTAAAAGCACTTGATGCCTCGCTAGTTGCCGCAGGCTTTGAACGCATCGATGATCGCAAGAGCAGACTTATGGAGTCGATCAAAAATATCGTCATCCAGAAAATCCATCACGATGCAGACAGTGAACAAAAATACAATTGGTCCACCATTCTATCGGAGGCGCTTCATTACGAATACAATTACCTCAGCAATCTTTTTTCATCGGTTGAAGGAATAACCCTAGAGCAATACATCATTCGACAGAAAATTGAAAGGGTCAAGGAATTGCTATTCTATGATGAGCTTACCCTTAGCCAAATTGCCAATCGAATGGGATTCAGCAGTGTGGCCCATCTGTCTGGCTTGTTCAAAAGAACAACCGGCTTCACACCTTCCGAATTGAAGAAATCGAGAATGTTGGAACAGAACAGAAAGCCTATCGACTCTATTTCTTAAGAAGATGTAACTCTTACCCTATAAAGTGTAACACTGTTTATTCTGGAATTTTGGTGCTTTGCTTCCGTATCAACTGAGCATAAGCATGGAACAGTTTACTGAAGTTTCAATAAAAGGAATGGTTTGTAATCGTTGCAAGTCCGTTATCACCAATGGAATTACAGCATTGGGCTTTAATGTAAAAAAAGTAGAACTGGGAAAAGTAGTTCTAGCCTCCACTCTTCAGGAAACTGATTTATTACGAATTAATAACTTTCTTCTGCAAAAAGGATTTGAATTGCTTACAGATAAGAAAGAAAAGCTAGTCCAGCTAACAAAGGAAATTATTGAAGAAATATTTGATGAAGACCGGAAGTATGACATTAAAGTCAAATATTCCACCCTTTTGGCAGAGCGCTTGCACCTGAACTATGATTCTATAAGCGAAGTCTTTAGCAAGTCGGAAGGAATCACTATCGAAAAATTTATGATTAATAGGAGACTTGAAAAGGTAAAAGAATTACTTGCCTACACAGATATGTCCCTTACACAAATCGCTTATCAGACAGGCTTCAATAGCATCAACCACCTTTCTCGCCAATTCAAAGAACTGACTGGTCTACCTCCCTCCCATTTTAAATCGATTGGGAGTTCCAAGAAAAGCCTTCTTTAACGCAATCCATTATATCTGTACAATAGGAAGCCGTCAACAATTTTACAGGGAACGATTACCTGAGTAAATCTGCGCTTTTTTTCGGTTATCGAACACCAAATTTTCGACAAAGTAAGATACCCAGTAGCTCTACATATGTTCAATGCACTTCCTTTTTCATTAAAGGATCAAGCGCACCAAGTATTCGGTAGTTCATGGCACATATCCCATCTCTTTATTTCCTACATGCTCCTATTTGACCTTAAGTCCATAGTCAGTGTCCCAAAACAGAAATGTTACGCACATGGAAATTCTGTAAATGGAAACGGTATAAATGCAAAACAGGGAATTGAAATCATCCGTGTTATTGCAAAATAAATTTACACACATGAAAAAATCACATCGTTATTTTATTCCGTTTCTAATGTTCAGTCTAATTCTGACCAGCTGTAACGAAGATGATATGGATCCCGTTACTGACCCCGTCATAGTTCAGTTTTCCACCGTGGAAACATCCTTTGCTGAAAATGCGGAGAGCCAATCTATCGCAATTTCGTTTTCTAAGCCTGCAAACGATGATGGAACAATTTCCCTTTCCATTGATGGTGGCACTAGTGAGAATTACACAACTGTACCAGCTTCCATGAATGGGCTAATTTCACTCCCTGTTGCGAAAGGGGCTAGCACAGCAACAATCCAACTTGTTCCAGTAGATAATTCAGTTGTGAATGAATCTATCACGCTTACCATTAAGCTCAAAACAGTTACAACAGGTTTTGAGATTGGAACACAAAATGAATTTAAAGCCATTATTACCGATGATGAATCGCCTGAATCCGTAGTCAGCGAGGCGAATTTTATTTCACAAAATGCTACGTTAATCGAAACCAATGAAACAGGGCTAGAACTTCAAATCCATTTCTCCAAACCGCTAGTTCAGGAAGGACAGGTAATAATCAGCTACCAATCTATTAAAGCCACAGAGCAGCATTTCAGAACTGAACCTGCATTGGAAAATGGAAAGCTCACCCTGTATGCAGCACTGAATTCAAGCACAGTAAGCTTCAAAGTTTTCCCAATCAATAATTCAATTATCACAGGTGAATTGGAAGTAATGTTTAGGGTTGACAATACCAGTGGGTCAATAACTAAGGGAACGAACCTAATGGAATCTGTTAAAATTTCAGATGATGAGTTAACTGGTAAACCAAAAGGGTATCAAACTGAAGGAGGGTCTTGGGGTCTGAAGGAGACCATTGAGTACAACGAACGCGGTGACATCTACAAAGTACTTATTGAAAAATCAACACCTGCATACAGTGCACATACAGAAACATACTACTACGATGCACAACATCGGATTGAACGAATCAGTCAATACGAAAATATTGATGTGTTGTATACTTGGCATAACAATGAAATTTCCAAATCAGAAGAAGTAAACAATGGTATAGTAACTAAGTACACTCTTTACGATTACGACAATTATGGTAACGTATCTGGGACAGCAAATTACTCCCGAAAGGACAATAGTGATTACCGTTTAGACTTCACCATTTTATACCTCTACTTCTTGGACGGGAATCTCTACAAAAAAATGATGTATACTCCCCAGAATGGAGAAGATGTGTTGGTGAAAACAGAAACTTTTGAACACTATACAGATGGAGAGAACCCATTCCCGATGGTAAAAATACTTCCCAACAAGAACGCACAGAAAAAGTTACCCCTTAGCTACCAGCTAGAAGAAGGTGGGGCAAATCTGTCTTATACATTTTCTTATGAGTTCCGTACAGATGGCCTCGCAGAGAAACGCATCGCAAGTGGAGGAAATGTATCCGAAACGGCCTTATATTTCTACTATTAGTAAATCCTATAAAACACACCTGTCAAAGTACAAATCCAAGTGTAAGTCTCAGTAGTATACTTGTCATAGTAAGAATCAGAAAAATTAATGACATGACTTCGAATACTAAGATGCCTTTATCAAAGGAAAATGATGATATGAAAAGCGATAGTTTCCCTGTGCTCGAAATGACCTGTGCGGCCTGTGCAGTAAGCGTGGAGTCCATGCTTAAAACAGCAACAGGTGTAAGCGATGCCAGAGTGAACTTCGCCAACCAAACCGCTTGGGTAACCTATGATCAACAGATCACCAAACCCCAGGCGCTTCAATCTGTTGTACGCTCCATTGGCTACGACCTTGTTGTCGATGCCGAAGACCCACAAGCCGTTCTTGAAGAATCGCAACGTAAACATTATGAGGAAGTAAAACACAGAACCATCTGGTCTTCAGTGTTGGCGTTACCCGTGGTTATTATTGGAATGTTCTTTATGGATATGCCCTATGGCAATTATATCTCCATGGCGCTTTCCGCTCCTGTGATATTTTATTTAGGAAGAAACTTCTTTGTCAATGCATTCAAGCAGGCCCGCTTTGGCAAAGCCAACATGGATACCTTGGTCGCACTGTCTACCGGAATTGCCTTTCTTTTCAGTGCTTTCAATACCTTCTTCCCCGAATTTTGGCATGCAAGAGGAGTTCACCCCCATGTATACTATGAAGCAGCTGCGGTAGTGATCGCCTTTATTTCATTGGGTAAATTATTGGAGGAAAAAGCAAAATCAAATACTTCCTCCGCTATAAAAAAGTTAATGGGCCTTCAACCCAAAACGGTAAAGGTTATCATCGATGGAGACGAGCAAGAGTTACCGATTGGTGCTGTTCAAGTGGGCCATTTAATTCAGGTTCGTCCTGGAGAAAAAATACCTGTTGATGGATTTGTGAAATCAGGTGGATCCTATGTTGATGAGAGCATGATTAGCGGAGAACCTGTGGCGGTGGAAAAAGTAGCCGGGGAAAAAGTATTTGCAGGCACCATCAATCAAAAAGGAAGTTTTCAGTTTGAAGCACAAAAAGTAGGTGGCGACACCCTTTTAGCCCAGATCATTAAAATGGTACACCAAGCCCAGGGCAGCAAAGCCCCCGTGCAGAAGCTGGTCGATAAAATAGCTGGAATATTTGTACCCGTAGTCATTGGAATCGCCATTCTCACCTTCATTACCTGGATGATCTTAGGAGGTGACAATGCATTCACTCATGCCTTACTCACCTCCGTCACTGTGTTGGTCATTGCATGCCCTTGTGCGCTTGGGCTTGCCACGCCAACCGCCATTATGGTAGGCGTTGGCAAGGGTGCCGAAAACAACATTCTTATCAAAGATGCGGAAAGCCTAGAGCTGGCCCATAAAGTCAATGCAATAGTTTTGGACAAAACAGGAACAATCACTGAAGGCAAACCTGTAGTGACTGATCTAATCTGGGAAGTGAGTAAAAATAACGATCTACTGAGCGCTGTACTTTACACCATTGAATCACAGTCTGAACACCCACTGGCGGATGCTGTAGTAGCAAAACTAAAGCATCAACTCAACACAAATGTTTCGCTCGAACAGTTTGAAAGTATTACGGGAAGAGGCGTTCGTGCTACAATAAATGGTGTTCGGTATTTTGTTGGAAACCGAAGATTATTAGAAGAAAATGGAATAAAAATCGACAAGGATGTAGCGTCAAAAACGACAGGCTTACAAGCGGAAGCTAAGACCGTAGTGTACTTCACCAATGCTACTGAAATATTGGCTGTAGTGGCCATCGCTGATAAAATTAAAGCCACATCTAAAGCAGCGATCGAGCGCTTGCAGCAAGATGGCATTGCGGTCCATATGTTGACAGGTGATAACCAGCAAACAGCCAGTGCCGTAGCGAAAGCAGTAGGCATTGAGCATTATCAATCGGAAGTATTGCCGAGCGATAAAGCGGAATTTGTCAAGATGCTGCAAGCCGAAGGTAAAATTGTTGCCATGGTAGGCGATGGCATTAATGATTCACATGCCTTGGCACAAGCCGATGTTAGTATCGCCATGGGGAAAGGGTCTGACATTGCCATGGATGTTGCCAAAATGACCTTGATCACATCGGACCTACAATCAATTCCCAAAGCACTTAGCCTTTCATCGAAAACCGTGATGGGCATTCGTCAGAATTTATTCTGGGCCTTCATTTACAACATCATTGGTATTCCATTGGCTGCTGGAATTTTGTATCCCATTAACGGATTTTTATTGGATCCAATGATCGCTGGAGCGGCCATGGCATTGAGTTCAGTGAGCGTTGTAGGGAACAGCCTACGCCTAAAAACAGCCAAAATTTAAACGCTGAAAAAGCAAAAAATAATGACCTCCTAAACAGGTGGTACAGGACAACTCATTTCAAAAATCAAAATTTAACAACTAAGACAATGTCAACAATTACAAACAACTCAGTCAGTCTTCACGAGAAGCGATGGATGGCGCTGACTGTATTATGTGCGGCCCAGTTCATGGTGATTATGGATACCTCCATAATCGGGGTCGCTTTGCCCGCCATTCAAAGCGCCCTAAATTACACACCTTCTGAATTACAATGGATTTTCAATGCCTATGTAATCGTTCTTGGTGGGGTACTTCTTTTGGGAGGTAAGTTATCAGACCTCTATAGACCAAAAAACATTTTCATGTGGGGTTTTGGTATTCTTACAGCAGCCTCACTTCTAACAGGCTTGGCTTGGTCTGAAATGTCGATGAATGCGGGACGTGCCTTACAAGGTTTGGGTGCCGCATTAATTGCACCATCGGCACTTACATTACTGATGACTATTTTTACAGACCCAAAAGAATTAGGTAAAGCATTTGGGTTTTGGGGAGCTTCTGCCGCAGCCGGTGGCTCTGCTGGTGTTTTCTTAGGGGGTGTATTAACTGAATATGTATCTTGGCGATGGACTTTTTTCATCAACATACCGCTTGCTCTTGTTGTGATGGTGGCTGGTGCCTCATTGCTCGTGGCAGGAAATCGTCAAAAGGGCAAAATTGATTATCTAGGCGCATTATTAGTAACCGCTGCAACAATGGTGTTGGTCTATGCGCTTGTGATGGTAGATAAAAATGCTTGGACCTCACCCACTACTTTAGGGCTCCTTGGAATCTCGTTATTGCTCTTCATCGTCTTTATCGTACTTCAGCGCAAATTAAAATCTCCATTGCTCCCACTTTCCATATTTAAAGTCCCGAACCTTTCTGTTGGAAATATTGTGATGGCTTTGATGGCAGGTGCCTGGATTCCGCTGTGGTTTTATCTGAACCTTTATTTACAACAAACACTCGGCTACTCTGCTTTTTACTCTGGATTGGCCTTACTGCCAATGACCATCACCATAATGGTGCTTATGGTAGGGCTTACAGGTAAACTCATTGCCAAATTTGGCTATAAGCTCACGCTAATCACGGGTTTGGTAGCCCTAACCGCTTCTTTGATTTGGTTTTCATTTGTCCCTGTCTTAGGTAATTTTCTAACACATGTGCTTGGCGCTTCTTTGCTTGGGGCTATTGGAATGTCGTTGGCGTATATACCAGGAACAATGGCCGCCATGTCTGGCGCGAAACCGGAAGAAGCAGGATTGGCATCGGGGCTGGTAAGCACAACCTATCAAGTGGGTTCTGCTATTGGGTTGGCCATCGCAGTAGCGATCGCCATTGCTACTACCAACGGATTTGCCTCTGGAGCTTCTGCATCTACCGAAGCACTTAACGCTGGGTTTCAATCTGCATTTAGAGCAGCCGCGGTTATTAGTGGACTTGGAGTTGTAATTGCCTTCCTCGGAATCAAGCAATTCAAATAGACTGACCTGACTCTTTCTAAAATCAAATTAATGTCCGGCTCCCTCCGGACATTTTTTTTTGCTGTAAACTTTATAAACCCCATCAGTTTAAATACAAATCAACACAACATGGCATGTCGTTCAACCCAAGAAAAAAACCAAATGCTATGAATATGAAAAAACTAAGTACGTACCTAAGTCTTCTGGTATTGAGTATGGCATTAGTCGCCTGCACAACGCAAGTCGCTGAAGTTGATCAACCAAGTACAACTGAAGCTATGAAGCTGCCAGTTGATGTAAAAGTGGTGAGAAATCTACCCATCATTCAGGAAGAGACTGTGGCTGGCTCCATTTTAGCCACAAGGGAAGTCACCATCATGAGTGAAGTTTCAAGAAAGGTAACTGGAATTCATTTCCAAGACGGTCAGGTGGTTAAAAAAGGCCAATTACTTTACAAACTTGATGATGCTGAAGTCCTTGCACGCATGAAGCAAGTAGACGCTGAACTATCGTTGGCAAAACTAAATGAGTCCCGTTTGGCGGAATTGCTTTTGAATGAATCCGTTCGCCAAGAGGAATATGATGTAGCCTATGCAAAGCTACATTCTCTACTAGCCGCTGAAGAGTTGTTAAGCGCAGAGCATGCAAAAACCTCTATCCAGGCACCTTTCAGCGGTGTGATTGGCATCACAAAAGCAGAGGTTGGCTCATTGGTGAGCCCGGGCACGCCATTGGTTAACCTTCAAGAACAAGGGCAGGTCAAAATTACATTTGAGGTATCCGAAAAATACATCACCAAAGTAAAAAACGGAACCAAAGTTTCTTTCATCACTACTACAGAAAACGAGAAACAAACAGCTTATGTGATTGCCACTGAACCTGGAATTAATGCCTTGAGCAGAAGCATTACAGTACATGCCATTGCGGATAATAAGAGCGGAACATTGAGAGCAGGAATGTCCGCGCAGGTTTACTTCTCAACAATTGAGGAAGGCACGAAGGGAATTAGGCTTCCCACTGAGTCTTTAATTCCTAGTGCGCAAGGATACAGTGTCTTTGTGGTAAAAAATGGAGTTGCCAAAATTTCTCCGGTCTCCATTGGAAACCGTACCGAGTCGGATGCTTTGATCACCTCTGGTTTAGTGGATGGCGATACGGTCATGATATCTAACATTCTACGCACTGGTGAAGGCACTCCGGTTCAAGTAGTCACCTCAAAATAAACTTAAAAGACAAGACGATGAGTTTACCATCAATAAGTATAAAAAGACCTGTGTTGGCCGGAGTGTTTTCTGCACTGATCGTGATCATGGGTTTTGTGGGCTGGAAATATCTCGGTGTACGAGAATTCCCATTGACAGAACCACCCGTAATTTCAGCCATCACATTTTATCCTGGCGCTAGTCCAGATGTGATCGCTTCCAAAATTACCAAGCCATTAGAAGAAGCCATTGCAGAAGCCAGCGGTGTGAGGACTATCTCCTCTGAATCGAGAGAACAAGTGAGTATTATCTCCATTGAGTTCAATCGTGATATTGATTTGGAAGATGCACTGAATGACGTTCGCGATAAAGTTTCTAAATCGAAAAATCAGCTCCCTGCTGATGTTGACCCTCCTATTGTTGAGAAAGCAAGTTCACCTGATAACTTGGTGGCCTTTCTTGAAGTAGAGAGCGATACACGTGACATCAAAGAAGTAAGTCACCTGGCGTCCACTGTGATTAAAGAGCGCGTGCAATCTATCCCAGGCATTCAGCGCGTGAGTATTGTTGGCGAACACAAATATGCCATGCGATTGCGCTTTGATCCCATCAAACTTGCAGCCTTTCAATTGACCCCTGAAGATATCCGGATGGCATTACACCGTGAAAATATGGATTTACCCTCTGGAAGAATTGAAGGAACAAGCAATGAGTTGAGTGTGCGTACGCTCGGAAGGCTAACTACTGCCGAAGAGTTCAACAACATGATTATTAAGCAAACCGGCTCAACGGTCGTTCAATTAAAAGATATTGGCTATGCGGAGTTGGGTGAAGTCAATGAGCGCAATGCGATTATCAACGGTACCGAAAAAGCAGATCGTGTAGGAGTTGGGGTTGCAATTCAGATTCAACGTGGGGCAAATGCAATTCAGGTTGTAGATGAGTTTTACAAACGCTTAGACCAACTTCGCAGAGATATTCCTTCTGAGTACCGGTTGATTGTGGGCTTTGATTTCACCAAGCCTGTTCGTGAATCCATCAAAGAGGTGGAAGAAACACTGTTCATTGCCTTTGGCTTAGTCGTAGTGATCATCTTTTTATTTCTCCGCGATTGGCGTTCGACCATTATCCCTGTGCTCGCCATTCCTGTTTCTATTTTATCGGCATTCTTCATCATGTATTTATGGGGATTCTCCATTAACGTGTTAACGCTATTAGGATTGGTACTGGCCATCGGGCTTGTAGTCGATGATGCAATTGTGGTGTTGGAGAATATTTACAAGAAAGTAGAAGAAGGCATGACCCCAGTTCAAGCGGCCTTTGCCGGGTCAAAGGAAATTTACTTTGCAGTGATTTCAACCACCATAACTCTTGCAGCCGTGTTTTTGCCTATTATTTTCATGGGTGGCATCAGTGGTCAATTGTTTAAAGAGTTTGCCATCGTGGTATCAGGATCTGTATTGGTCTCGGCATTTGTAGCCCTTACCCTTTCCCCGATGCTCAGTGCTTATCTGTTAAAAAAGCAGGACAAACCTAATTGGTTGTATCGTGTAACCGAACCCATGTTTGTTGGATTAAATAAGGGATACGCCAACCTGTTAAACTCCTTTATGAAATACCGCTGGCTTGCCTGGGTCTTCCTGATTGCATCAGGCGGTTTAATATTCCATGTAGGAAAAAAACTTCCTTCCGAATTAGCGCCCGTTGAAGATCGCTCCAATATGATGTTGATCGCCATTGCGCCAGAGGGAGTTTCCTATGATTTCATGAAGAAGAATATGGAAGAAGTTGGTCACTATGTAAATGACAATACCGATGGTCTTTATCAAACCTATTCTATGGTTGCCATTTCATTTATTCCTGCTCCAGCACCCGTCAATGTTGCTGTACAAAGCATTTACCTGAAAGACCCCAAGGAAAGAAAGATGAGCGCCCAAGAGTTGTATTATCAATATGGTGCTGCGTCTAGTCAATTCAGAAATATATTACTGTTCCCTTATATGCCTCCTACCATAGGCACACGGTATGGTGGTGGTCAGCCGGTACAATATGTATTGCAAGGCCCCAGTCTTGATAGCGTAGCCAATGTATTGCCCAAGTTTTTGGCAGCCGCAAGACAGAGCAACAAGTTGATGTTTGTCGATAGCGATCTAAAAATCAACAAGCCCGAATTGATGATTAATATTAATAGGGAAAAGGCTGCTTTGATGGGGGTTTCCATTCAAGAGGTAGCCCGTGCTTTACAGCTTTCTCTTTCTGGACAGCGCTATGGATACTTTCTCAAAGATGATAGACAGTATGAAGTAATTGGTCAGGTTGAGCGTATCAATCGAAATGACATTGGTGATTTACGGGCCATTCATGTACGTGCTGCACATGGCAAAATGATTTCGTTAGATAACCTAGTGACCATAGAAGAAGGCATCAGTCCAGCAGCCATTTACCGCTATGACCAATTTACCTCCGCCACTGTTTCTGCTGGTCTTGCTCCAGGGGTAAGTCTGGATGAAGGGATCAAAGAAATGGAACGGATTAAGCATGAAGTATTGGGTGAAAGTTTTAAAAGCACCTTGGCAGGTCAGTCTCGTGATTTCGTTGAAAGCCAAGGCAATATCTTATTCACACTTATGCTGGCCTTGCTTCTTATCTACATGATTCTTGCGGCCCAATTTGAAAGCTTACGTGATCCCTTAATCATTATGCTCACTGTGCCTATGGCAGTTACGGGCGCCTTGATCAGCCTCGACTGGTTTGACCAAAGCTTAAATGTATTTAGTCAGATTGGAATCATCACATTGGTAGGTTTGATCACCAAAAATGGAATTCTGATTGTGGAGTTTGCCAACCACTTAAAAGATACGGGGCTTTCAAAATTTCAAGCCGCTAAGCTGGCTGCTGAGCAACGGTTCCGCCCAATCTTGATGACCAGTTTAGCGATGATTTTTGGTGCACTCCCAATTGCACTCACCAACAATAGCCGTCAATCATTGGGTATCGTGATCGCAGGCGGATTAATCTTCGCAGGAATTCTTACCCTCTTTATAATTCCAGCTGTGTATTCGTACCTATCGTCTTCGAAACGCAAAAAGGAAGTAGAAGAAATTGTGCAAGCAGATATAGAAACAGCAAACGAACTTCTTTATGAAAACCAACTTTAACATATATATCATCGGGCTTTTCATGACCTCTTTGTCAGGTGCAATGAACGCCCAAACCAATATTTCTCTTGTGGAAGCCCTTGGGCTTGCCAAGGAAAATAATAAGTCATTACAGGTTCAGAAATTTTCTGAATCTGTTGCGGGTGAACGAACCCGTGAGCTAAAAGGTGCGATGTTACCCTCCATTGGTGTACAGGGAAATTATTCGAATTACTTTGACCGTCAGGTGATTTTTATGCCAGGAGCTTTCGCTGGCAACGACACCGCGCCTGTTGTCGATGTGGCTGTTGGTGGAAAAAACACCTTCAATACAATGCTTACATTTCAACAGCCAATTCTTTCGGAAGTAGCAAGAAACCAGCTAAAATCTGCCCAGCTAAATGAAGCCGTGCAATTGCAAACAACGAAAGAATTGGAAGCGCAATTAGTTATGGAGGTCTCGGTTCGTTATTACACGATTTTACTGATCGATGAAAACATACAACTGAATCGACAAAGCTTAGAACGTAACCTTCGCTCATTGCAGGATTCACGTTCACTATTCAGCCAAGGCAAGGCCTTGAAGGTGGACACCTTAAGTAATTTCATTGCTGTCGAAAATTTAAAAACCAGCACTTCTTATCTTCAAAGTCAGCATGCAGTAGCCTTGTTGAACTTGAAGCAGCTGATTGGTGTATCTGATGCTCAATTAATAACGCTTACTGATAAGCTTCAACTTGATACTTCGGCCAACTACTTTTCAGCAATTGATGAACTGCATGGCGGGATGATTGAGAATCGTCCTGATATTCAGCGTCAAAAACTAGTTACGGCATTAAGTAGAAGCCTTGTAAAACAAGCAGAAGCACAACGGTTGCCAGTACTCTCTTTAGTTGGTGCATACCAATTACAGGCGCAGGCTGACAATCTTAAACTTGGTTCTTATAAGTGGCCAAGCACTTCTTATTTAGGATTACAGGCCGCTGTCCCCATCTTTTCGGGGAACCGAATCAATTCCCAAATTCGTCAAACATCGCTCAATGTCAAGCAATCAGAAATCAAGTTGATGGATGAAACTGAGAAAGCGAAAGTGGAAATCGTTTCAATTCAAAGCAGATTAATGGAGGCCATGCGAAGACTTGACGCTCAGGAACGAACCGTAGATGCGGCACAACAAAATTTCAAAATCACCAATGATCGCTACAGAAATGGATTAAGTTCTCGATTGGAATTGAGTGATGCTGAAATTGCCTTGAGCGAAGCCAAGTTGAATTTTACGCGTACTGTATACGATATCAACATCACCAAACTGCAATTGGACAAAGCCCTAGGCATACTTACTTTTTAAATGGAGAAAGACCTTGCTATTTTGATCGCAGATTTAACAGGATACACCGCCATGACAGAAGTGCATGGTGGTGATTCTGCTTCAAAGATTGTTGACCGATATATTCAGTTGGTCGAATCTTCGCTGATGGGGGAAAGCTACCTTGCAGAGCGAATTGGAGACCAAGTTGTGGTCTGTTCAACGGTAGTTGACGATCTTGCTGCCACCGCACTCCAATTAAATGAGCTCACGAAGAAAGAGAATTTATTTCTACCGATTCATGCGGGAATCCATTATGGTAAAATAGTCGAAAAAGAGGGTCGCTTTTTTGGCTCAACAATTAATATTGCCGCCCGGATTGCTGCAACAGCAAAAGCGGGAGAAGTACGCTGCTCTGAATCTTTTGCATGGCAGCTCAAAAACACCAATGCTTATCAACTTATCGATTTGGGGCACTTTGAATTCAAGAACTTCTCATCTAAGGTCAAGGTTTTTAGGTTACTCAGCCCGGCTCCAAACGAACAAGATCAAATGAGAGACCCTATTTGTCAAATGCTGATTGTGACACCTGAAGAAGCACTAAGATACAAGCATCAGGATAAGGCCTTTTATTTTTGTAGTGATCACTGTTTATCAATTTTCAAGCAAGCCAACCCTCCCCAGCGCGGGGTGCTGTAAATAATGTAATTCAATCCTGTTATTGCGCAAGAGCCAGAGGCAGACACTCCACTATCTTTGATCTATCAATTGAGTCATTCAACAACGAGATCGATGAAAAAATCAATAGTACTCCTTATTGGTAATGTAGTAGCCACAGCTTGCCTAGCAACTGTTCTTATCTGATCTAAGATTGAGTTGGTATAAATCACCTCAACTCAACCAGTTCAGAAAGGGCCTAGAGTAGGTTAAAACAACAATTATATAAGTAATCTCGGGAATTATGCAAAGCCAAAAGCCCTCATCTTCGTTAATTGAGTGAAAAGAAAAATCATTTAATAAAATCAAAAAAGTAGTAAAAAAATGGAAAGTTTAAAATTCAAAACAACAATAAAGTGTTCAGGTTGCGTGGCCAATGTTACTCCATTTCTTGACGAAGCAGTGGGCAAAAACAATTGGGAAGTAGACATCGACAACCCCTCAAAAACGCTTACGGTAAAGGGACAGGTGGATGCTTCAAAAATCAAGATCGCAGTGGAAAACGCTGGTTATAAAGCGGATCAAGTGTAATACGCAGTAAAATAACGCTTGTGCCTGCTTATGAGAAATGAAGTAAGTAGTTTTAATTTGTTCAGCAAAGATGAAGAGTTCGGCAATGTCGAGCTCTTCTTTCTTTTCACCCCCTATCAAAATGAGCATGTGAGAAGCTCCAATTTGGAATCTGCAATTTGGGGAGAAAAGAAAACGATACTTTACAACCCCTCTTCTTCTCTTTGTGTCAAAAACTTTATGAATATAAAAACACTAATTTTCTTTTGTGCAGCCCTAATGGTGGTAGGCTGCAGCAATGACGATGGAGATAAAAATGAGCTAAACCCTGAATGGCGATATTTCCGATTTAGTAGCTGCCCTAGCGAAACCCATGGCCGCTGGCAGGACAGCAGTTTCGTTGCCGCAACAGCCGATGCTGCGGTGATTCAGCAATGCCTTGATCAACTCAGTCTACCGCTTGAACAGCGAAACATGTTCCCATTAGGACAACTGGGACAGGGCTATGCAGGCTACAATACCAATGCATCACACCAATTCAGTTGGCACCTGATCGAAAATGATTGGGAACTGGTTGAACTAGGAGCGGAAATTTATGACGGATGTGCCTACAGTGATGTTGAACTTACCAATTACATTGAGTCTGTCGGACGATACGGTGGTTGGGGAAATCGAGTGCTAGAAGAAATTACGCTGGATGAAGATTAATAACTCTTCCGGTGAAAGAGTTTATAATTAGGCCAGCTTACGGGGTGGGTTCCCCCATACTTTAAAGTCATTAAAACAAAAAAGCTCAGCAATATTGCTGAGCTTTTGAAAGTAGTCCGTAGGGGAATCGAACCCCTGTTGCTGAGATGAAAACCCAGTGTCCTAACCCCTAGACGAACGGACCATTTTTTTCGTGGTGCAAATATAGTAGTCCATTTTAATTGCAAAAATATTTTCTTCAAAAAAATTCAACCATTTTGATGGAACTATGCGCAACTTCATTCGATTGTATTGGATATAGCAGAAGGCTTAGTTACCTTTGCACCACTTTTTAGAATCACATAAATTAACTTTCTAGATATGTCTAAAACCAAAGTAGCGATCAACGGCTTCGGAAGGATCGGAAGATTGACTTTCAAAGTATTGTTGGCCAAAGAAAACATCGAAGTTGTAGCGATCAATGACTTAACTGACACCGCAACTTTAGCCCACCTTTTAAAGTACGATTCAGTTCATGGAAGATTCGATGGAACTGTAACTTCTACTAAAGATGGTATTGTAGTAAATGGCAAAGAAATCAAAATCTATGCTGAAAGAGAACCTGCTAACCTTCCTTGGGGTGAACTAGGTGTTGATGTTGTTCTTGAGTCTACTGGTAGATTTGTGGATGAAGAAGGTGCTGGTGGACACTTAAAGGCTGGTGCTAGAAAAGTAGTTATCTCTGCTCCTGCAAAAGGTAACATCCCAACCGTTGTTTTGGGTGTTAACGAAGACAGCATGACTGGCGAAGAAACTATTCTTTCAAACGCATCATGTACTACTAACTGCTTGGCTCCTATGGCCAAAGTTTTAGATGATAATTTCGGAATTGTACACGGTTATATTTCAACTGTACACGCTTACACTTCTGACCAACGTATTCAAGATGCACCTCACTCTGATTTGAGAAGAGCAAGAGCTGGCGCGGTTTCTATCATCCCTACCTCTACTGGAGCTGCAAAAGCAGTGGGTTTGGTGTTACCTCACCTAAAAGGAAAATTAGACGGTATCGCTTTACGTGTTCCAATTCCTGATGGCTCTTTAACTGACCTTACTGTGGTATTGAAAAGAGAAGTGACTAAAGAAGAAGTAAACGCTGCAATGAAAGCTGCGGCTGAAGGCCCAATGAAAGGCATTCTTGAGTACACAGAAGATCCGATCGTTTCTATCGATATCGTTGGAAACCCTCACTCAAACATTTTCGATTCTCAGCTTACTTCAGCGCAAGGAACACTTGTTAAAGTGGTAGGTTGGTACGATAACGAGGCGGGCTACTCTAATAGAGCTGCTGACTTGATCGAGAAAATCGGTTAAGCACATTATATAATATTGAAGAGAAG
Source organism: uncultured Roseivirga sp. (assembly GCF_963973945.1). GTDB lineage: Bacteria > Bacteroidota > Bacteroidia > Cytophagales > Cyclobacteriaceae > Roseivirga. The sequence goes on along the minus strand of NZ_CAXBBV010000003.1, from coordinate 230,836 downwards.
GGTTGGACTGACGTTCAACCCTTTTTTATTTTCAAAAATCTAAGGATAAAGGAAACTTTTAACTCCCAAATCTGTTTAAGTACACAAATGACAGCCCCAAGTCGCTATAAAATGGGATGCACAGTAGCACAATGACGACAACCTAAGTCTTTAAAATAGGAACTGAAACCGCTCGTAATTGAGGGGTTATTTTTTTGCCCTTAAGACCATGGCCTAAACCAAATTAATGATGATGATTATTTAACATAAAGAGGCTTATTTTCCTTTCCTGGCTCCGAAACTTCGGAGGAAGGGTCTAATTGTCTTGATTTGCGTGATGCTGTTTCTAGTTCCTTCGTTTCACTCAGGATGAAAAACAGTGTCATTCAATTATCTTTAGTTTATATCTGTCCGATTTTTAGCTCAAAATCTTAAGAAGAAAAGGACATAAAAAAAGCCCTGCCATTTCAAAAAACGGCAGGGCTTTTAGATGAATTTTGATCTCCTTATTTTTTATTCATTTTAATCGACTTCTTTTCAGCACCCATATAAATAGAGTTGAAAATCAATTTATAAGTTCCTCTAGGCTGACCACGGAATTGCGGACCAAAACCGAACAATACCAAATCACCATTACCATAGTTCACATTGAGCATGGCTGATGTATTCGCCAAGTACTTATCTTCTCCCATTGCCCAACCACTCATAAGTAAATCCTTAGAAGCATAGCGTGCTACCTCCTCAATTCCTTCGGCACCAGCATTCACCTTAAACGCTCGCCCATTATCAAATGAGGCGGCCACCTGTGGTTGCATACCGAAGGCAAGCGGATGATCAGTCATGATGTCGGTACGGATTAATGAACCTGGAATAAAGAATTCAGAAGATTTAAGCTCTTTCAATACATTCGTTACTGGTAATTTAAATTCCTCAATGGCAAAATTACTAGCATCGTCAAAGAATATAATTGCACCGCCATTTTTAGCATAAGCATCTAATTTGGCTACACCTTCTTCGCCAATACCTCCACGAAGGTTCTCAGGCATTCTGTTCGATCCATCTTTAATTCCACGAGGACTCTGAGAAGGCATAATAATAGCGCTGTACTGAGACAAGTCAGCATTTTTGATTTCAGCATTATGAAGGGTGTCTAAATCGAATTCAAATTGCTCGAACATCCAACGGCTCCAGCCTTCATCCATATTGGCTTGCCAAGATTTGTAAATACCAATTTTAACTTTGTTCAATTCAGCAGTTTCAACACTTGGCTTTTTGTCAATACCATTGAAGTTAAGCCCCATTTCGGTACTAATCTCCTTTACCTTATCCTCCAAGCCTCTTTTGCTTCGCACCAAAACAGAGCCAGCTTCCATGCCGTCTGTTGCTTCTTTAAGAATACTTACCGTATACCCTGCTTTTTGTAAACGGTTAATGGCCTTTGCGCTCAGGTTATCTTTGTTAGAGAATGCATAACCGTATTTTCCATTGCCCGAAACAGCACCAGCCACTGGCTTAAGTTTTTCGGTAATATCAGAAGTAGAAGCATTAAAGTTCTCTGTAATACGATCTACAGTTACCCCCATTTGCATAGGCAGCGTCCATCCGGCCAAATCATAAGGTGGCATTGGCGGTCCACCAGGGTATTGGAATTGATCTGGATACACTTGCTTCTCCATTAAGTCGGCCAAATAAGGGCGAAAAGACTGCGCTCCGTAGAAAATCACAGAGCCAGCTTCATAGCTTTTTCCATTTACGCTAAATGTACTTGTTGCCATTTTTGCCTCTAAACCTCCTTGCATTAAAATGTTAGTAAGGTTCATCGCTTCACTTGGGTTCCACTGATCTTTAGGAATTACATAAGCAAAAGCACCTTCCTTATCTTCAATCGCATCGCGCCCCATGCTATAAATGTTCCAAAGGAATTCATCCTTTTTGTCAGCAGCCAAATCAAGCACCGCCATTGACGACTCAAGCATATAGTCTACCGCCATTCTGAAAGTCATCGTTCCACCTTTATAAGGATAAGGGTAGAAAATCTCAGTAGCATTCGCTGGCTTGCCTCCTACTACTGATGGCATTCTGTCTACAGGGTATTCCGTTGGTGTTGGTGTTGGCTGAGCAGTTTCCGTTAAAATACCAATTTGGTTATGGTAATAAGGGGTTGTTCTCATACCGCCATTCCAGAACATACTAAATGAAGTATGTGCAATTGCACCTGTCATTTTTTTCATGGCAAAACGATTGGCCATGGCTGTACCTACCAAGTTAACCCCTGTAGTAATTCCAGGGTGAATTTTCTGGTTTACTGGGCTACGGAAAGGAGGAATAAAAATCATTGCTCCTCTTGGGGCCGTTTGGTGATGGTTATGCACAATTTGCGGATACCACTGGTTATAAAGTACTGTGGTTACTGCCTTAGTTTCAGGCATGTTGTTCATAAACCAGTCGCGGTTGTTATCGTGACCTACATATTTTTGATAAAGGATTGGAGGACCAGAGCTCTCATAAGGTGTTCCCAAAGTTTTTCTATACCAGTCTACCACAATATCAACACCGTCAGGGTTGATTACTGGCACTACTAGGGTAATTACATTGTCTCTAATTTTTTGCATTTCTTCCGACTCTTCAGAAGCTATTCTCCACATTAGTTCAGAAGTCATTTGCGCATGCGCTCTTTCTGTAGCGTGCATTCCACCGTCAAACCAAACAATGGCTTTTCCATCCTTTGATAATCTTCTGGCTTCAGCTTCTGTAATTTCGGCTCTAGAAAGTTTTTCACTTATTTCTCTCCATCGCTCCAGTTGCTTCATGTTTTCTTCATTTGAAATAAACACGAGCTTCATCGGACGTCCCATTACGGACTTTCCAATCTCGATCATTTGAACACGGTCGGTAGAAGCGGCTAGTTTGTCGTAATACTCCAACATTTGGTCATAGTCGGCCAGTTTATAGTCGGCACCCACTTCATGGCCAAAGGTTTCCCTTGGGTGGGGAATTTTCTGTGCGCTCAAAGAAAAGCATGCCAGAAATAGCAAAGCGAATAGTATTTTAAGTGATCTCTTCATCTTTTGTTATTAAGGTTTGGCTGAATATACCACTAAAACCAAAGCATTATGCCTCCAAATTTGTTAAGCTTAGAATATTTGAAATGAGTGGGGATTTATTGGTTTAAGGGAGTTAGAGATTAGTTAAGAGTTATTGGTTATCAGAAATTAGAAATCGGGAATCAGGAATCAGTTGTGCGTAACCTCAGCCCTCTCGCTCACCGTCATTCTGAGGGAGAGTATTTCGCGATAGAGAAATAACCAACCGCGAGAATCTGTTCATCCCTAGCACCGCTTCTCCGAACAGACAGACTCTTACGGTATTCACTGGTTTTAGCGTTTCGCTGAGACCAAGCACGGAGGTTTGAACTGTGAGGTATAAAGCATAAAATGCCCTTTCAACGGTTTAAATTTCATAAAACTCAAAAGGGAATTATTGTAATAAGCTTTTATATCGAGTGATTTAGAGAGTCGCAGCGAGACGCAACGACTAGTACAGAGCAGAAAGCCCCACATTTAGTATTATAATTTCTAGACCCTTCGTGCCTCAGAGAAAGAAACTGGGCGTTTTAGCCCTAATAAGCTTCAACATGAAAAATAATCAATACTCCGCAATGGCTTTTCCGTTTCAAAAATTCCCTTCTGTTTTTCAGAAAGAGCCTTCCAAGACTTTTCAAATAGCCCTCCACCTTTCCATCATTTTCCGTACTTTAGTCTATTATTTCCGATCGAAAAATCGTCATTCCGACTAACAGCCTATGTACCTGATATTTGATACCGAAACCACTGGTTTACCTAAAAACTATAACGCTCCGGTAAGTGATTTAGAGAACTGGCCCCGATTGGTTCAGCTCGCTTGGCAGCTGCACGATGGTTACGGAAGACTGATTTCGGCTCAAAATTTTATTGTAAAGCCCGATGGCTTCACCATTCCTTATAACTCTCAGCAAATCCATGGCATTTCTACGGAAAGAGCAATGGAGGAAGGTTACGACCTTAATGAGGTTCTAAAAGCTTTCACGGAAGACCTCAACAAAACCAAAATTGCGGTTGGGCATAATATTGAGTTCGATTTAAATATTGTTGGAGCAGAATACCTACGTACCGAACAAGACAATAAGCTCGAAGGTGTAGAAAATATTGATACCAAAAACGTAGCTACCGACTTCTGTGCTATTCCGGGCGGAAAAGGTGGGAAATTTAAATGGCCTACCCTTACAGAACTACACTTCAAACTCTTCGGGAAAGGCTTTGACGATGCCCATGATGCGGCTTATGATGTTGATGCGACTGCTCGTTGTTTCTTCGGGCTATTAGAACACAGCGTAGTTCCTCCCTTAGAAGGCATTCGTTTATCGGAAATTAAATACGAAGCCCCAGAACTTGATGCAGCCAATTTCGCTAAAACAGATGAACAAGAAAGTGCAGGTGGCATTGGCAAAATCGACAAAGAAACCCTTTCCGATTTAAAGGAAGTTCCTTTTTCACATTTACACTGTCATTCACAGTTTTCCATTTTGCAGGCCACCTCCGAACTCACCGCCATGGTGAATACTGCCAAGGAAATGGGAATGCCAGCCATTGCAATGACGGATCATGGAAACATGATGGGCGCATTTACTTTTGTAAAAGCAGCCCTGTCGGCAGGAATCACTCCAATTGTAGGCTGTGAGTTTAACATCTGTACCGACAGAAGCAATAAAAAACTGCAAGACAACGGTAACCAAAGCGTGTTATTGGCCAAAAATAAAAAAGGTTACCACAACCTAGTTAAGCTGGCTTCCATCGCCTATACCGAAGGTTTTTACTACCTCCCAAGAATTGACAAAGACGATTTAGTAAAGTATAAAGGTGATTTGATTGCTACTACAGGTGGACTTTGGGGCGAAGTACCTTACCTCATTCTAAATGTAGGCGAAACCCAAGCAGAAGAAGCTTTTGTATGGTGGAAAGAACAGTTTGGCGATGATTTCTATGTTGAAATCAACCGACATGGTATTCCAGAAGAAGACCACGTAAATCAAATTTTACTTCAGTTCTGTGAGAAACACAATGTCAAATACATTGCTACCAACAATACTTACTACACTAAGAAAGAGCAGGCCGTAGCACACGACATTTTGCTTTGTGTTAAAGATGCTGAATCGGTAAGTAAGCCTAAAAAATATATTGGGAAACGCGGAAGAGAGTTTAGATACGGTTTCCCGAACGATGAATTCTACATCAAGTCGCCTGAAGAGATGAAAAAGCTCTTCACCGATTTGCCCGAAGCCATTTCGAACACCAACGAAATTGTTGAGAAAATAGAATCTTACAAGCTAGAGCGCGATGTACTTCTGCCTAAATTCGATATTCCTGAAGAATTTATTTCGAAGGAAGACGATGCCGATGGTGGGAAACGTGGCGAAAACGCATTCTTACGTCATCTTACTTATGAAGGTGCCAAAAAACGCTATGGTAAAATCACCGAAGAAATTAAGGAGCGACTAGATTTTGAGCTAGAAACCATTGCCAATACAGGCTACCCTGGTTACTTTCTTATTGTTCAAGATTTCACTAACAAGGCCAAGGAAATGGACGTTTCCGTTGGGCCAGGAAGGGGTTCGGCAGCAGGTTCGGCAGTTGCCTATTGTATAGGAATTACAAATGTCGATCCTATTAAGTATGATCTCCTTTTTGAGCGTTTCCTTAACCCAGACAGGGTTTCACTTCCCGATATTGATATTGATTTTGATGATGAAGGGCGCCAAAAAGTAATTGACTATGTAATCAATAAATACGGCAAAAATCAGGTAGCCCAAATCATTACCTATGGTAGTATGGCGGCCAAATCTTCCATTCGAGATACAGCAAGGGTAATGGAACTTCCCTTGCCCGATGCCGACAGGATTGCCAAGCTGGTTCCAGACACTACTTTAGCCAAACTATTCGCCTTTAGCGAAAAGGAGTTAAAGGATAAACTGAAAGGAGATCAAGTAGCACTAGCCCAAGAACTGATCAGGATTTCACATGGAAATGACGAACTGGCTAGGGTTTTAAACCAAGCTCGAATTCTTGAAGGCTCGGTTAGAAACACTGGAATTCACGCTTGCGGAGTAATTATTACGCCAGACGACATTACCAATTTTGCACCAGTGGCAGTAGCCAAAGATTCGGACATGTGGTGTACTCAGTTCGATAATGCCGTGGTAGAAAATGCGGGCTTGCTCAAAATGGACTTCTTGGGTCTAAAAACCCTCACCCTTATTAAGGATGCGGTAAAGAACGTAAAGGAGCGCCACAATATTGATCTAATTCCAGATGATTTCCCTCTGGACGATCAGCTTACTTACGGGCTTTTCCAGCGCGGTGAAACGGTTGGTATTTTCCAATACGAATCCAACGGAATGCAGAAGTATTTGCGTGACCTCAAGCCCACCGCTTTTGCTGATTTAATTGCCATGAACGCCCTGTACCGACCGGGGCCACTAGAATACATCCCTTCTTTTGTTCGAAGAAAACACGGTGACGAAGAAATCACCTACGATTTGGAGGACATGAAGGAATACCTTGAGGAAACTTACGGTATTACGGTCTATCAAGAGCAAGTGATGTTGCTTTCGCAGAAACTCGCTGGCTTTACCAAAGGTGAGGCAGATGTTTTGCGTAAGGCGATGGGTAAGAAAAACCGTCAGTTGCTCGATCAGCTGAAACCCAAATTTGTTGGGCAGGCAGTTGAAAAAGGTCATGCAGCTGATAAACTGGAGAAAATCTGGAAGGATTGGGAGGCATTTGCGTCCTACGCCTTTAACAAATCACACTCTACCTGTTACGCTTATGTAGCCTTTCAAACGGCCTACCTAAAAGCACATTATCCTGCTGAATACATGGCTTCGGTGCTTAGTAACAACATGAACGACATTAAGCAGGTGACTTTCTTTATGGAAGAATGCCAGCGCATGGGCATTTCAGTTTTGGGGCCAGATGTTAACGAATCGAACTACAAGTTTACAGTAAACGCCAAAGGCGAAATTCGCTTTGGAATGGGTGCGATTAAAGGGGTTGGTGAAGCCGCCATTGAATCGATTATTGAAGGAAGAAAAGAAGACGGGCCTTACCATAATATTTTCGAGTTTGCTGAAAGAGTAAACCTAAGAGCGGTAAACAAAAAGAACTGTGAATCTCTGGCCATGGCTGGTGGTTTCGATTGCTTTGAAGATTATCACAGAAGACAGTATTTATACGCTCCAGAAAATGAGCAAACGCTATTAGAAAAAGTAATTCGTTACGCCAATGCCAAGCAAGCTGAAAAAGATGCGGCTCAGGTTTCTCTTTTTGGAGGCGATAGCAATGTGGCCACACCGCTTCCAAGTGTATCCATATGTGAACCATTCAGTGAAATGGAAAAGCTCAAAATTGAGAAAGATGTGGTCGGCTTCTATATTTCAGGTCACCCGCTTAATCAGTTTGAAGTAGAGTTAGAAAGCTTCTGTAAACCAGTGGGTGAAATTAAGAGATATCCCAACCAAGATATTTCCATTGGTGGCATCGTCAGTGGGGTTCGGAATGGACAAACGAAGAACGGAAAACCTTTTGCCATTCTTAGCATTGAAGATTACAACAGTTCTGTTGAGCTCTTCTTGATGGGCGAAAAATACATGAATCATGCGCAGTATTTAAGACCGGGGGAATTTCTATTTATCACAGGAAGGGTGGAATTGAACTGGCGAAAGAAAAATGAAATTCGAGATAATCCGCACATCACCCCTACTCCAGAAGATTGGGAGTTACAAGTAGCTGCCATTTCTCTTTTAAGTGAATTAAGAGAGAAAAGGGCGAAAGGAATTAAAGTGAGTATTAATGCCAGAGATGTCGACCAAGAGTTGATTGATACGATCATGAAATTAACAAAAGAGCATGAAGGAAATACAGAGCTTAGAATTCAGTTGGTAGAAAAATCTGAGAACCTAAGTGTAGAACTTTTAAGTAGAAAGGTAAAAGTTGACCCAAATAGTAACCTCATTAGAACATTGAAGAAATACGCTAATTCCGCCAGTTTAATCACGAATTAGAGGACTTAAATAAACGCGGTCAATAGACTATTTAGAATGGCAATGAAGAGTCGCCTTGGTTTTGGCTGTCATTTTGAACTTTTTAATTAGTTTTGTTGTCAACCTGCAACAAGAGAAATAAGGAACTTAACAAATATATAATGGCAAAAGCAATTGAAATTACAGACGCTAACTTTGAAGAGTTAGTATTAAAATCAGACAAACCAGTATTGGTAGATTTTTGGGCGGCATGGTGTGGCCCGTGTAGAATGGTAGGCCCGGTGGTTGAAGAAATCGCAGGTGAATACGAAGGGAAAGCCGTAGTTGGTAAAGTAGATGTTGATGCTAACCCTAACATTTCAATGAAATATGGTATCCGTTCTATTCCAGCACTTCTTTACTTCAAAGGTGGGGAGCAAGTAGACAGCGTTATTGGTGCTGTTCCAAAAGGAACTTTAACTTCGAAATTAGAAGGTACTTTGGCTTAATTGACCAAACATCTTAAAAGCATATTCAAAGGCTGCACGAAAGTGTGGCTTTTTTTGTGTTCAATCAGCTACAAAAACGCACCTAAATCACTAATTTAAGACAGTAAATCATTCACTGCGGTTATCACGTAAAAAGGAGGCAAGCATTTCAAGCATTAAAATGATCGGTACATTCTCCAAACATATTCAGCGACACACAAAGCTATATTTGGGCTTTGGATTATTGACGCTGGTTCTTTTGGTAGGTCTAGGCCAAGATTTTCTTCATTCAGTTTTGAAGGACTATAATTTTCAAGCCACAGAGTCACTCCTTTACAATTCTTTTTGGGTGCTATTCTTACCACTTTCCATTTTCCAACTGAAAGGATTAAAGGCCTTTCAGACTGGCAGTAGATTCAAAAATTTAACCGTGATGATTGGTTCAATAATAGTGGTCAGTGCAATTCACTTTTTACTATTCCCATTAATCGTCAACTTAGTATCCACTCTGTTCTTTAGCCACGTCTACACATTCAATAGAGTCTTGTTTTATGGCTTATCTGAACACTTGTATGTTGGTTTAGCCATTTACTCATTAGTTGCTGTTTTTCATTACAGCAGAAAAACGGCAACTCCCGCTGTTTCAGAAATCGCGGAATCACCCACTTATGCCAAAACCATTTCTGTAAGCTTGGCAAACGAAACCTCTGTATTAAATGTGAGCGAGATACAGTCCATTGAAGCGGCCAGCCCCTATGTAAAGCTGATCACTTCAAAAGGGAATTTCCTCCATACTGAAACACTAAAGTCAATGTCTGAAAAATTGGACCCTTCTATATTTGTTCGGGTTCATAAATCCACGATCATAAATATGAATGGAGTGTCCTCCTACAAATCAAGGCTGAATGGAGATTATGACATTAGGCTCAGCAACGGTGCTTCAACAAGAATGAGCAGAAATTACAGCCAAGCATTCAAAGCCTTACTCAACACTCATCAGGTTAGCTTAAAAAATTAACAGGACAGCCTATTCGGTTTGACAAACCTTCATTTCCGAAGCTTATTGCTTGAAAAAAGTCATGAGTCGAAAACTGTATCTCTATCCAATTCTGCTTGTCGTTTTTCTTTTCAACTGTAAAGGCCAGTCTAGTAAACTAATAGGTGGACCTTTCGAGAACGGTGATTTCATGTACATAGGAATGCCAAAACACATCCCATCCATTGACACGAGTCCGGGCTGGTTAGAGGAAGGCCAGAAACTATTAATCACTGGAACCATATTGCAGCAAGACGGCATCACCCCCGCCCCAAACGTTATCCTTTACTATTATCAAACTGATACAAAGGGAGTTTATTCAAACAGAAAAGACTTGGATCAAAAGGTGGCAAGGCATGGCTACATCCGTAGTTGGGTAAAATCAGACGAAAATGGAAAATACGCGATCTATACCGTTCGTCCCGCTACTTACCCAAACCGTGAAGACCCAGCTCACATTCACCCTTCCATTAAAGAACCAAACGATATCAATGAATACTATATAGATGAATTCGTTTTTGATGATGATCCGCTACTCACCAGCGAAAAGAGAAAGGCAATGCCCAACCGTGGTGGAAGCGGTGTGTTGCGCCTTTTGCAAAAGGGTGATTTACATATTGCAGAACACAACATTATTCTTGGGTTGAATATCCCTAATTATCCAACTGCCAATAATAGACAAGCAACCTCTGGAAGAAATATTGGTGAAGATGTAATCTCATTCACACCTTATCATGCTTGGGGGCCAGATCGAAGCACCAAAACCTGCCCAATTTGTAAATATGGACGCTACCAAGGCATTCTTTATTTTGTTGGGAAGCACACAGACTGGGAAGAGGTAAAGAAATGGTTGGTGTACTTAGAAAGAGAAAGTTTTGAAAGGCAAAAATACCTCAAAGCTTATTTTGTTTATGGTAATGAGCTAGGCCAAAGCAATGACAAACTGATTACTCACTTGGAAAACATCGGCAAAACACTGAACCTGCAAAAAGTAGCACTCACCTTTGTCCCCTCTTTTTCAGACCAGGCTTCTGAAATTGACATGAACAAGATCAATCCAGCAGTTGAAAACACTTTCATTATTTACAAACAGAGCAACATTGTGAGCAAATTCATCAACCTCAAGGCATCGCCAAAAAGCTTTGCGCTGGTTTCAGAAGCTTTGGATAAAACGCGAGGAGATTTCTTCGACCTTAATTCACCGAAATACAAATAGTTACGGTAATTACGCTCCTCTTTCGCCAACTTATAAAGACATTCAATAAATTTGAGAGAAATAAAAAATGATCTGAAGGCATACCGCTGTTTTTAACATAAATCTTTTTACTTTTGCGGTTCAATTTTCAAAGCTCAAAAGCCTAAGATCATGGATAACCAACTATTTGCCGGAACTGAATCAGCCTATCTTGGAAAGATGATTGCCGAATTCTACGGTAAATCATTGGGATCTGTAGAACTTCAAAAGTTCAGTGATGGAGAGTTCTCCCCTTATTATACTGAATCGGTAAGAGGTAATAGAGTGTTTTTAATTCAATCTACCATCCCTCCTTCTGACAATCTATTTGAGCTTTGCTTGATGATTGACGCAGCAAAAAGAGCGAGTGCTTACAAAGCAATTGCAGTAATTCCATATTTCGGTTATGCCCGTCAGGACAGAAAAGATAAACCGAGAGTGGCGATTGGAGCGAAATTGGTGGCCAATATTCTTACGGCTGCAGGTGCCGATAGAATCATGACTTGCGATTTACACGCAGGGCAAATTCAAGGTTTCTTCGACATTCCAGTAGATCATTTAGATGGAGCAGCGGTATTCGTTCCTTACATCAGAAAACTGAACTTAGACAACCTTCTTTTTGCTTCTCCGGATGTTGGGGGCGTAAAAAGAACAAGGGCTTTCGCACAGCATTTCAATGCTGAAATGGTGGTAATCGATAAGCACCGTACAAAAGCCAACGAAGTAGCCGAAATGAGAATTATCGGTAACGTAGAAGGCAAAAACGTGATTTTAGTAGATGACCTTGTAGATACAGCAGGCACAATCTGTAAAGCAGCCAAAATCATTTTAGAGGAAGGCGCCCTTTCAGTTAGAGCATTCTGTACTCACCCAGTATTATCTGGCAAGGCCTATGACAATATTAATAATTCTGTTTTGGAAGAATTGGTAGTGACAGACACCATTCCCTTACAACAACAATCAGACAAAATCAAGGTACTCACTGTTGCCGAGCTTTTCGCAAAAGCCATTAAGAGTGTAACCCACGATGGGTCTATTAGCGAGCTATTTATTTAACAAATACATATTATGAGAAAAGTAGAGATTATAGGGTTTAAAAGAGCAAATCTCGGTAAGACTGAGTCAAAAAGGCTTAGACTCGAAGGTCAGGTTCCATGTGTACTTTATGGCGGTGATGATCAGTTGCATTTCTATGCACCTGTTATTCAGTTCCGTGAGGTACTTTATACTCCTGAGCCATGTTTCATCACCTTGAATGTTGAAGGCGAAATATTCGAAGCCATTGTTCAAGATTCGCAATACCACCCAGTAAGCGATATGCTTTTGCATGTTGACTTCTTACAGTTGTTCAAAGGAAAGTACATCAAAATGGAAATCCCTGTAAAAATGGAAGGTACAGCACCTGGTGTAATCAACGGTGGTGCTTTGGTGATTAAGAGACCAAAATTATTAGTAAAAGCATTACCTAAGGATATGCCAGACTCAATCTTAGTAGATATTTCTAAGTTGAAACTTGGTAAATCAACAAAAGTTGGTGCATTAACTACTGAAGGTTTTGAAATCCAAAACAGCCCATTAGTAACTATCGCTTCTGTAGCAATTCCAAGAGCACTAAGAGGCGCTGGATTAACTGACGAGGAAGAGGAAGAGGAAAACGGTGAAGAAGGTGCTTCTGAAGCAACTGAATCTGCTGAATAAAAAATTCTTATTTGAAAACATGAAAATCCTGCCTTTTAAAGGCGGGATTTTTTTATTTGCGTAGGTATTAAAAATACATACAAATTAAAAAACATTAAGATGAAGTATCTCATTGTTGGACTTGGAAACATTGGGCCTGAATATGAGCTAACAAGGCATAATATCGGCTTTCTAACATTAGATAGGCTAGCCGATGCCAAAGGCGTTTCATTTGAAATTAATCGACTCGCTTACCACTCTGAATTTAAACACAAAGGCAGAGCAGTCCACATGATAAAACCCACCACTTATATGAACTTGAGTGGCAAGGCGGTAAAATTCTGGATGCAAGAGTTAAAAATACCCGTTGAGAATGTTCTTGTTATAGTAGATGATCTGGCCATTCCATTTGCTAAACTCAGAATGAGAGCGAGAGGATCAAGCGCTGGGCACAATGGCCTAAAGAACATTGAAGAATTATGCGGAGGACAAAACTACCCTCGACTCAAGTTTGGTATTGGAGATGATTTCTCAAAAGGAAGGCAAGTAGACTATGTATTAAGCCCGTTCAGTAAAAACGAATTCGAAGAACTTCCGTTTGCCATGGACAAGGCCATCGAAATGATATACTCATTCTGTACCATTGGAATTTCAAAAACGATGACACAATACAACGATTGAAAACTAAATCAATATTGGTATTCAACTACGGCTATAGCTTTAGCAAACTTTAATAATCATTATGTAAGTATAATCGATGGGTAACATCGTCAAATTAGCGATATCGCGTACTGATTAACTTGTGATAAGTATCAAAATTCAAGATAAACGTAAGAAAGACGTTTACGTGAAAATCAAGACAGAATCGCATAATTAAAATACCTCAAATCAAAATTAAATTCATTCTAATCCGTCAAGGTATATCTTTGACAAAAAAACACGCACATGAAGGAATCAGAAATTAAACTTAGGGTAGTATTAGATAGTGAGAACATTCCTGAAAAAATTTACTGGGATGCCACCGAAAAGGAAGGTGATGGAGAAGAAGAAACCAAATCGGTAAGCCTAAACATTTGGGATCATAATACTCAAAACACCTTGAGAATAGACCTCTGGAACAAGGAAATGCCTATTGATGAGATGAAAAGATTCTATGTTGACTGCCTTGGTGGTTTAGCCCAAAGCATACTTAACTCAACAGGTGATGAATTCATGTCTACCGCAATGAACCGCCTATGCGATAAGCTGGTAAAGCACCTTGAAGAAGAAGCTAAAAAAGGCGGCCAACAATAATTAAAACTGTCTATCAATGGTGCAGAGGGTTACTGAATTTAGTATGCATGACGAATATTTTTTCCCGTAAACCCTTTTTAAACTTACAAAACATTGTATTTTTGAGATAGACGATGCGATTCGCACCGTATTTATACTAACAAGCCAAACTTAATTTGTTTCCAAACTCAGAATAAGATGATGAAGATGAAGAGAATTTTGAAGGGACTGGCGCTTGTATTTTTGATCATGCAGACCGTTGCAGTTTATGGTCAATCACAAGTTTCAATCTCAGGCCGAGTGGCAGATGCCGCTTCTGGTGAAAGCCTACCCGGTGTAAACATCAGGGTAAAAGACAAGGTAATAGGAACGATTACAAACGCCAAAGGAGACTTTAGTCTTACGGTAAACCAATCAGCGCCTTTAACACTTATTTTTTCTTATGTGGGTTATACCCCTCAAGAAATATCCATTACTGAAGCCAATGTAACTGGGCTTGAGATTAAAATGGAAGAGCAAGTTATATTCGGACAAGATGTGGTAGTATCTGCTTCAAGAGTAGAAGAAAGTATCTTAAGATCACCCGTTTCAATTGAAAAACTAGACATCCTAGACATTAGAAACACCGCTGCTGCCTCATTTTATGAAGGTTTAGCTACGTTAAAAGGGGTAGACTTTAGTACTCAGAGTATCACATTTAAATCCATTAACACACGAGGGTTTGGTGCAAATGGTAACACTCGATTTGTACAACTGATTGACGGTATCGACAACCAAGCTCCAGGCCTCAACTTTGCCGTTGGAAACATTGTAGGTATTAACGACCTAGATTTAGAGTCTGCTGAATTACAGCCAGGTGCATCTTCTGCACTTTATGGACCAAACGCCATTAATGGTATCCTTCTACTTACGTCTAAAAATCCTTTTGAATACCAAGGGTTGAGTGTTTATGCTAAAACTGGCGTAAACCATGTAGATGAAAGAGACGATAACTTATCCGTGTATCAAGATTATGGATTTCGTTACGCTAAAGCATTTGATAATAAATTAGCCTTTAAAGTAACTGCATCATATTTACGTGCTAATGATTTCAGAGGTGTTGACACCAGAGACCAAGGCTTAGCTACTGGTGCCCCTCCAGGTGTAGTTGAAAGAGGTGCTTCTGAAAGAAATGGAAATCGTTTTTATGATGGTGTAAACACTTATGGTGATTTTGGAATTACTGTTGGAAGAATTGCCGATGGTGCCATAGCCGCAGGTAACAAACCTGACGCTACTCCGAGTGAAATTGCGACCGCAGCGCAAATAAGTGCTATTAGATCTCTTTTCCCTGATGATATGTCTGGCTACTTTACTCCTGAGGGGTATAGTGAGTCATCTTTCGTTGATAACACCACTGAAAGCGTGAAAATTGGTGGTGCCCTTCATTACAGATTAAATGATAACCTAGAATTACTAGGCCAGTTTAATTATGGATCGGGCAGCACAGTATATACAGCTAACGACCGTTTTGTTCTTGATAACTTCAGTATCACAACAGCCAAATTAGAGTTGAAAGGATCTGAGTTCTATGTGCGAGGTTATACTACTCAAGAAAATTCTGGCGATAGTTATGCGGCAAATACACTTGCATCTTTAACCAATCAAAAGCACTACTTACCAAACTATTTAAGTTCTTTTGCCAATAGTAGATTGGCAGGACAAAGTATAGAGCAATCTCATGTTAATGCTCGATCTTTCGCAGACCTAAATCAGCCTAAGCCAGGAGATGAGTTATTTGGAGCTTTTAAGGATGCAAATGGAAACCTTATACAATTTAGAGATATTTCTATTGCCGATGGGGGAGCTAAATTCCTAGATAAAACAGACCTATACCATATGGAAGGTAACTGGAACTTGAGTGAAAGAATTGATTTCGCTGATGTTATTGTCGGAGCTAATTTTAGAAGATATGCACTTTATTCTGAAGGTACTCTTTTCGCTTTAGAAAACGATGGTTCAGAAGTTGGTTTTAATGAGTACGGAGCCTTTTTGCAAGCCTCTAAAAGCGTAGCCAATGATAACTTAACATTCCAAGGTTCTGTTCGTTACGACAAGAATGAGTACTTCAAAGGTCAGTTCTCACCTAGATTCTCCGCTGTTGGCACCATTGCCGATAACCATAATGTTCGTGGTTCATTCCAACGAGGTTTTAGAATCCCTACCACTCAAGATCAATTCATCGACCTTGACGTAGTATCCAGAAGACTTATCGGTAGTAATGATTTGCTTGTAGATCGTTACAATTTTAAAACTAACACGGTTTATACTACTCAAAGTGTAAACGCAGCAAGATTATCTGGCAACGAAGGAGATTTAGTAATAGAAGATAGAGTCAATAACGAATTCAAAACAGAAAAAGTAAACACTTTCGAAGTAGGCTATAAAGGTCTATTTGCAGATGGAAAATTGCTTGTAGATGCGTACTACTATAATAGTACTTACACTGACTTTATTGCTGAAATTGATTTTACGCAAGCAGTGCCCAATGGATTAAGACAACCGAACAGTGGAGCAGGAACTCCTGCCCAAAGACAACAAATTGTTGATGGTACTGTTCCAACTCAACGTTATGGTTTCGATGTTAATGCTGACGGAAAAGTAAAATCACAAGGATGGGCTATTCAATTAGACTATCAAATTGGTAATGGTTATGAAATTGGAGGTAACGTTGCTTACAACGAACTGACTTCACAAGACGACCTTATTGCACAAGGTTTTGCAGCGAGTTACAATACTCCGAAATACAGATACAATGTCAAGTTTGCGAACAGAAAAGTTACTGACAGACTTGGATTCAACGTTACCTACAGATGGCAGCAAGCCTTCCTTTGGGAGTCTTCTTTCGGAACTGGTGTAATTCCTGAATTCGGAACACTAGATGCACAAGTAAGCTATAAGGTTCCAACTTGGAAATCTACTTTCAAAATTGGTGCTAGCAACCTATTGAATGAAAGATACACTACTTCATTTGGTAACCCGTCACTTGGGGGTATCTACTATTTCCAAATCACGTTTGATGAATTCTTCAAATAAATCGACATGAAAATGAAAAACTTAAAATTATATTTATTCGCTTTATTAGCATCAGGGGCATTAATGACCTCTTGCGATGAAGAAGAAACTTTAGTAGAGCAAAGAAAGGCCGACAACCCGTTACCAGTGGTAACCGACCCTTCTGGAACAAACGGCTCGGTTACTTTGACCAAATATGTAAGTATTGGTAACTCCATTACCGCTGGTTATATGGATGGCGCGCTTTACACCAATGGTCAAGCGCATTCATTCGCTAACTTTCTAGGAACTCAGTTTCAAATTTCGGGAGTTGGAGGTGCTTCTTTTAACCAACCAGACATCAATTCTCCAAATGGTTATTCAGGAATTGGACCTAACAATACCATTTTAGGGAGATATGTATTAGACCTTAGCATTCCGGGACCAAGACCTTTGGCAGGCGAAGTGCCAACTGCATACGCTGGTAACAAGGCTCAACTTAACAATTTTGCTGTACCAGGTATGAGAATTGTGGACATTAATGACCCTGCTCTTGCTGGTTCTAATCCATTATATGCACGTTTTGCAAGTAGCCCAGGTACTTCTACTGTATTATCTGATGCCTTGGCAGCAAGTCCTACTTTCTATACTTATTGGTTAGGAAATAACGATGCCCTTGGCTATGCGGTTGGCGGTGGTGTAAACGAAGCTGCAATTACCTCTCAAGGTAATTTCCAAAACGCTTTAGCTGGTTCATTAAGTCAATTAGCAGGTACAGGTGCCAAAGGAGTAGTAATGACATTACCTCCATTGGTTTTACTTCCGTACTTCAGAGCTGTAAAATGGAACGTAGCCGCATTAGATGCTGCAACTGCTGAGCAATTAAATACAGCTTTACAGGGTGTAAATGCGGCCCTTTTCGGCCTAACCCAACTACCAGCTCCGTTCAATACAGTTTATGGAATTTCTGAAGCAGAATACAATAAAAGAAAAATTGCTTATGCTGCTGGACCGAATCCTATTTTGATGCACGACAAAGATTTGGCTGATTTGGGTCCAAATTTTGACTTCTTACTAGCAAGCCAGCAAATAACGGCTGCACAAAGACAAGCCTTAGAGCCATACAGACAGTCAAGACCTGCCACTTCTAGCGACCTGCCAGTTTTAACAGCTGCAACAGTCATTGGTACTGGAGCTGCTCCAATTGGTTTGGCTGTACCTATAGCTGACAAATATGTTCTTTCTGCCAATGAAGTTGTAAAAACTGTTACAGCAAGAGCCACATTTAACCAAATCATTAAAGGTGTGGTTGCCCAAATTAATGAAGGAGCTGGAGCTACGGTAATTACACTTGTAGATGTTCAACCTAAATTTGCAGACCTGTTTGGCCTCAATAATGCTCTTGTAACTCAGTTGGCCTTAGGTTTAGGAGACCCTGATTCAATTGCTGCAGTAAAAGCTGAAGCAGATGGTGTATTGGGGATAAAAGTGAACGGAACCAACTTGGCTCCAGACTTCAGTCCAAACGGAGTGTTCTCTACTGATGGCATTCATCCAAACCCTCGTGGGCACGCTATTATAGCAAACCTAATTTTAAGTGCGATGAGAACAGCCTATGGAGTTGAGATACCTGATGTAGATGTCTTAGCCCAAAGAGGTATTCTTGTTCAGTAATCTAAAATCTTATTAAAACAGAAAGGAGTGATGCAGATCACTCCTTTTTTATGCACTTTTAATTCTAGCTACTTTAAAAAATAGTGGCCCGAAGACGTATTCTTCGGGCCACACCTCAACCAAATAGATAAATAACCATCAACTTCACAATCCAACAAGATCTTTATTTATGTAATCTTTAGACATACTATTACAAGCCACTTGCCAAAACCAACCACAAGCACAACAGTCTGATCAACAGGCACTTAAAAATAATTCGCTCTAGAAACAGAAGATTTTACTCCCAATCATCAAATCACATTCCCAAAATGGGATAAACAACATCGGGATCATTCAGCTTATGATTCCACATTTCTATCTATTTTTGAAAAAAACCTTCTTATGAAAGTAGTTGCGATGATTCCGGCCCGATACGAAGCCTCCAGATTCCCAGGAAAACTAATGGCCGACCTCCATGGTAAGTCTGTAATTCTGACCACCTATCATGCTACTTTAAGTACAGGTTTGTTTGATCAAGTATATGTGGTTACTGACAGCACCATTATTAGGGATGAAATTACAGCCCATGGTGGTCAAGTGATTATGAGCATTGAAACGCATGAAAGCGGAAGTGATAGAATTGCGGAAGCAGCAGAAAATATTGACGCTGAAATAATAATTAACGTTCAAGGTGACGAACCCTTTACGCAAACAGATACACTAAAAAAATTGATCTCAGTTTTTGAAGGTGATATACAGCAACAAATAGATTTGGCCTCCCCCATGGTAAGGTTAAAGGGCAAAGAAAATATTGAAAACTCTAATCATGTAAAAGTGATTACTGACCAAAACAATTTTGCAATTTACTTTTCTCGTTCCCCTATCCCCTATCCTCGGAACCAAGAAATCGACATTCCTTATTTTAAACATATTGGTATTTACGCCTTTAGAAAAGCTGCACTTCTCGCTTTCAAAAACACTCCGATGACCCCGTTGGAAAATGCAGAAAAAATCGAGTGTATTCGTTACCTTGAAACAGGTAAAAAAATTAAGATGATTGAAATCGACCATGTGGGAATCTCCATTGATTCACCTGAAGATTTAGAAAAAGCCAAAGATTATATGAACTCGAGGAACAATTAAAGTAGAGACTTGTTCTATTCTAAAATAACAAAACTATGAGCACCGTTACACTTAAAGGCAATTCAATTAATACATCAGGCAGTCTCCCAAAAGTTGGTGAACAAGCCAAGAATTTCACCCTAACAAAAACTGATCTATCAACACTAACACTTTCAGATTTAAAAGGATCGAAAGTAGTGCTGAACATCTTCCCAAGTGTAGATACAAGCACCTGTGCTACTTCGGTAAGAAAATTCAACGAACAAGCTTCAGGATTAAAAAATACCAAGGTAGTGTGCATCTCTCGCGACCTCCCTTTTGCTCAGGCCAGATTTTGTGGTGCAGAAGGTATTGAAAACGTAATCAATGCTTCTGATTATGCCACAGGACAGTTTGGTAAAGATTATGGCTTAGAAATCGTTGACCCGCCATTATTGAATCTACATTCAAGAGCCGTAATTGTTTTAGACGAAAACGGAAAAGTGGTATATACAGAACAAGTACCAGAAATTGTAGACGAACCGAATTACGAAAAAGCGCTAGAGGCATTGAAGTAGTTTTGAATTCAAATAGTAAAGAATTGAGAGCCTGCCCATAAGCAGGCTTTTTCTATTCATATCAAAGTGCACCATAATTTGTCACCTGAGTATATTTTAGTAGCTTAATAAGCTCAAATACAAGAATTATGAAACGAAGAGATTTTTTGCAGAAGTCGGCACTAACCTCTGCTGGCTTATTAGCTACAGGTTCACTTTTTAGCCAGCCATTTTTTGAAGGTAAAATCAAAGACTTTGGCTTTCAAGTGTATACTGTTCGTGATGTGATTAAAAAGGATATGGCTGGCACCTTAAAAACACTAAAAAAGGCGGGTTATGATTATGCAGAGTTCTTTGACTTTGCTGATGGCAAGCTTTTAGGCATGCCCGTAAAAGAAGCCAAAGCACTTATTGACGCTTCTAAAATCAAACTAAAAAGCATTCATGTGCCCACTGGAATACAAGCCCATACAGTATCAGGCACAATGGTAAATAATTGGCAAAAGGCTGTTGATGACGCAGCAGAATTGGGTGCTGAATATTTAGTTTGTGCTTACCTTGACAGTGCAGAAAGACAAACTATTGACCAGTACAAAAAAGTTTCTGAGCTATTCAATAGGTCAGCTGAAATTTGCAAAAAATCGGGGATTAAATTCGCTTACCACAATCATGCTTTTGAATTTAAAGAGATTGACGGTCAAATACCATACGATGTGCTTCTAAAAGAAACCGATGCCGATCTGGTAAAAATGGAGCTCGACATGTATTGGGTTCGATATGCAGACCAAAACCCTCTCAAGATTATTCAAAGAGACATGGGCCGATTCCCCCTTTGGCATGTAAAAGACATGAGTATGGACGAAGACCGGGCCATGAAAGAAGTAGGTGCTGGAAGAATAGATTGGAAACAACTCTTTGCTTATGACAAAGACGCAGGCTTAGAATATTTCTTTGTAGAACAAGATGGCAATTGGGCGGAAAATTCTGTTCAAAGTCTTGTCACCAGTATTAAACACTTAAAGAAAATTTAGTTCGCCAACTTTTACCATACGCGTAACCATAACCAGTTTTGAATAAAATAACGGTATAAGCCGTACAGAATTCGCCTTAGTTAAAAGGCCTATTCTTGATTGCCAGTAAGCATATTATTTGGTTTTACCTTATAAATCAATCGCTTATGCTCTCTCCTTCAGGCATCAGTCAACATAAAATTTCAACCATATCACTAAAAACAATTGTAGTACTTTCTCTTTATGACTAGATTGTTAGATTAATCAACCACATCAACGAGTTATGAAGAAATTAAAGAAAGCCCTTTACATATTGGCATTACTCTTTCCTGTCACTCTTTTTGCACAGAAAGAAATCGTAATTGAGCCAGCTAACATTACTATGGAAGTTGGGCAGAAGAAACAAATTACTGCTTATGTCATGGAAAATGGCAAAAAGCTAAAAGACCCAATCAACTTACTTTCAAGAGCCAGAAGAAGCTTAAGTATTGATTCAACCATGATGGCTCACGCCATTCAGCCAGGTACTTATGATATTGTAGCAGTGGCAGATGGTGTAAGAAAAAACTTCCAAATCAAGGTAAACTACCCAGCAATTGCGTCAATTAAAATTGACGATATTCCACAGAAAATATACGCTGGAACATCAATAGCCCTAAAGTATCATGTCATCGACAAATCAGGGGCAACCAGAGATAATGTTGATGTACAATTTAGCTCTATGTATGGCAATATTGCCGAAGTAGATGATTTCGGAATGGTGAATACATTGATTCCAGGCAAAGCAACCATTACCGTAAAAGCCGAAAACATCACCAATACCATTACAGTGAATGTGGTGAGCAACCCAATTGTCAAAATTCAATTGGAAGCAGAAATGAACACGGCTAGAACTGGCGATGTATTCCACTTTAAGGCCAAGGCCCTAGATAAAAATGGAAAAATCGTTGAAGACGCTCCTATCTTCTACTCTTTCAGCGGTGTATCGGACAATACTTCACAAAGCGCCTCTGGTTTGATTAAAAATGATGGCCGTTTTGTAGCAGACGAAGCTGGAAGATATACTGTAACTGCATCTTGCGGAGTAGCATCAGCTTCTAAAACACTTAAAATTACACCAAGAGAAGTAACTAGGAAAATAGAAATGGTGGGTCAGGGTTCTGTAAACGACAAGCATACTTCTGATTTTTGGGTTTGGGAAGGAATTGATGGAAGAGATTATGCCGTTACAGGAACTTGGGGTGCCGATGGTACTGCCTATTTCTGGGATGTAACCGACCCAAGCAATATTTCTAAAATTGATTCTGTTCAGGTAGATGCCAGAACCGTAAATGATGTGAAGATTTCGGAAGACGGTAAAATTTGTGTTATCAGCCGAGAAGGAGCTTCAGACCGTAAAAATGGATTGGTAATTATTGATGTTTCTAACCCAAGAGATGTAGAAATCATTTCTAGATTTGACGAAAACATGACTGGTGGTGTGCATAACGTATTCATTTCTGGAGACTATTTATATGCACTTAGCGGAGGTCAGAAATACTATATTATTGATATTAAAGACCCTAAGAACCCACGTGCAGTTTCTAAATTCGAATTAGACACTCCTGGTCACTCGATTCACGATGTTTGGGTTGAAGATGGCATTGCTTATTCTTCAAACTGGGCAGATGGTATACAACTAGTAGATGTTGGAAACGGTATTGCTGGTGGTTCACCAGAAAATCCAAAGCAGTTCGCGAGCTATGCCTACCCTAACAAAGCAAACCACGCCTCATTCCCTTTCCGTAGCCCTTCAACTGGCAAGTTCTATGTGATTGGTGGAGACGAAATCTTCCCTTATGGATTAAACACTGGCAAAGGTGGAGTAAACATGGCGGGTGGTTACCTACACGTGGTAGACTTCACGGATTTAGAAAACCCACAAGAGGTGGCAAGGTTTGAAGTACCTTACGCTGGCTCTCATAACTATTGGATTGAAGGCGAAACACTTTACGTAGCCTTCTATAACGGAGGTGTAAGAGTAGTTGACCTAAGTGGTGAGTTAATGGGTGATTTGAGAAAACAAGGCCGTGAAATTGCTTGGATCATTCCGAACGATGCCAACGGATATACAGCCAACGCTCCATTTACTTGGGGTGCTCAACTTCACAAAGGTCATGTATTCTTCTCTGATTGGAACAGTGGATTATGGTCTGCTAAATTAGAGCCAGAAAAGCCAAAGAACACTCCTATTAAAGTAAAGTAAGCATCAACGCAAACGTGGTATAAAACTTTGTGCCACGTTTGCATTGATTAACCGACACATCTTAAATCTAAGTAAAAGATGAAAAAAACACTCATAATCGTTTTTTCCTTAATTGCCATTACTGCGCTACAAGCCCAAAACTACTATGTATATGTAGCGGCCGAATCTGAAGATGAGGTGGCTTTGGTGAAATTCGATGGTAAAAAAGCTGAAACCATAAAAAACATTCCTGTGGGCATATGGCCTGCTGAAAACGAAGGGCCTCACGGAATTACAGTTGGCCCAGAAGGTAAATATTGGTACCTCAGTTTAGCGCATGGCAATCCGTTTGGGACACTTTACAAATATGAAACTGGTACCGACAAAGCTGTAGGCTCAGTCACTCTTGGTTTATTTCCAGCCTCCATGCAGGTTTCTGCGGCTACTGGCTTACTCTATTGTGTTAATTTCAATCTACATGGCGATATGGTGCCAAGCACGGTTTCGGTAGTTGATGTGGAAAGCATGACCGAATTGACTCAAATCACGACTGGTGCAATGCCCCACGGCTCAAGACTTACTTCAGACGGCTTAAAACAATATTCCGTAGCCATGATGTCGGGTGAATTATTTGAAATAGATGCCATAAGCTTAAAAATCACCAAAACACTTGATCTGGATGAAGCCTCTAAATTGGCTCCAGAAGACCACAGCATGATGGACCACTCAAAAATGGACATGGGCAAATCTAAGATGGATGAAGAGAAAAAATCCATGGCGGGTATGGACCACAGTCAGATGGATCACTCTAAAATGGATATGGGCGGTATGCCAGCCATGAAGCACTCTGCCTTCAAGCCTACTTGGGTAAGTACGCACCCTACAAAAAACTTGGTTTATGTAGCCGGAAATGGCGCTGCTGAAGTATTAGAAATCAGTACAGATACATGGAAGACTACACGCAAGTTTAAAACCGACAAAGGGCCTTATAACATAGATATTTCTCCTGACGGGAAACGTATGGTGGTTTCTTATAAAACAGCTGCCAAAACGGGAGTTTGGGATTTAGAATCTGGAAAGGAATTGGCGAGATTAGATAACAGCCAAAAAGTAACTCATGGGGTAGCCATTTCATCAGACAGCAAGTTTGCCTTTGTTTCTGTAGAAGGAATTGGTGATGATCCGGGCATGGTGGATGTAATTGATTTAACAACTAACCGCCTGATAGACACCGCATACCTTGGTAAACAAGCCGGAGGTATTGCTTTCTGGAAAATTGAACGATAAAAAAGACTTAAATTTTTTCTCCAATTCGTTTCCAAAATAGAAAGCAAATACTACTTTTGTACTCCGAAATAAAGCTGGTCTATGGTGTAACTGGCAACACGTCTGGTTTTGGTCCAGAAGAGTCTAGGTTCGAGCCCTAGTAGACCAACAAAAAGCTTCACAGAAATGTGGAGCTTTTTTTATGCCTTAATCTTATACTTGTTAAAAATATCTTCTAACTAATCTTCTTTATACTCACAAAAACACCCTTAAAGAGCATAAAGCAGTATTTGTAAGTGAGATACCCATCCTATAGAAGGAATGAAAACCTCTTTAAGCTTACTACTTATTAACCGATATATATAAATATTTTTTTCCTGACTGTTAGAAACAACCTTTCAAATAATTGACTAATTTCAACTAATGAGCGAAAATCAGTCTCTAGATAAATGTGGCCCTAAGTCCTTGATAACTAAGGCAAAAATTGAAATAAACCTTTCCTTGTTGCCAAAAGGAGTAGAAAACAATTTTATAAAGGCATGTTTAAATACTCTAACGGGGTTTACTAAAATACCAATTGCTTGGGCCCATTCTATTGAGCGAAAAATTGAACGAAGAACAGAGGCATTGGACATCATCACTAAATCTGATGCTGAAGCAATTGCACTCCTTAATTCCAAAAACAATGATTATATACAAAGTCTATCCAATGAATACTCTTTGGAAGATTTACATAATTTAAGAAAAGATATCAATAAGCGTAAAATTTTAGAATTAACCACAAGTCAGCTTGCAATCGACCCTCCCAAGGAAGATGTTAAACAAGAGATTGACGATGACTGGCTCTCCCAATTCTCAAGAATTGCCGAAACAAAGTCTAATGAAGATGTTCAAATTATATTTTCAAAAATTTTAGCTGGTGAGATTAAACAACCAGGGTCTTTCAGCCCAATAACAATTCAATCCTTAACTAGTTTTAATAAACAGACTGCAGAAGATTTCATAAGAGTATGTCAAGCTACTTCTAGAGTTAGATATAATAATTATAAATTCAATTACACTTTTTTAGCAATCATTGAATTCATGCATTACGAATATCCTAGAAAGGGTGAATTGGGATTCTCACTCATAAAAAGGCTCGAAAACGTAGGCATGGTAAGGAGTCCTCTTAAATCAGAAACTGTTCCGAGTCAACACTTTACCCATGTTCATTCAATAAGTGGGGAGGTCATTGAACTAAAATTAGGCCAATCTATTAACTCTGGAAGACTTATTGCCAGTGATCATATTGAACTCACTCCTGCTGGAGCAGAATTAATAGAAATCATACCTCTTCCTCGTTTAGATTCAAAAATGCGGCAAATGTATCTAGGATTTCTTAAAACACGAGGCGGGCTTGTTTTAAGAGATTAGCCCTTTTTTATTTTTTTTGATTAAGCTCCATAAGTAAAGAACTTATCTTAAACTTCCATCACTTTTATGAAGCCATTATTTTTTATCACTATACTTCTTTTCCCATTTGGTGCAATAGCGCAAAAGACAGATACTACCGAGACGGTTTCTCTACTTTTTATAGGTGATATTATGGGGCATTACGCTCAAATAGAATCTGCGCTAGATACCACAACAGGTACTTATAGTTTTGATAGAATGTTCCGTAAAGTGAGCCCATTGATTCAAAAGGCAGATTTTGCTATTGCCAATCTTGAAGTTACTTTGGCAGGCACACCTTATAGTGGCTATCCTCGATTCTCTTCTCCCGATGAACTTGCTGTAGCGGCTAAAAAAAGCGGAATAGATATTCTTCTTACGGCAAATAATCACGCCAGCGACCACAACCTCAAGGGCATTAAGCGCACCATTAATGTGCTAGACTCCATTGAAGTTAGGCATACGGGTACTTTCTTAGACAAAGACCACAAAGACAGCTCAAATCTGATTATCATGGAAAAGGGCTCTATTAAGGTTGGACTATTGAACTATACAGAAAGCACCAATGGAAGAAGAGTACCTAAGCCTGCATTGGTTAACCTCACGGATACCACTGCCATGAAAAGCGATATACAAGACGCCCTTAGCAAAAATATCGACAAACTAGTAGTTTTTCTTCACTGGGGCATTGAGTATGATTCAGCGCCCTCTAAGACGCAAAGAAAAACAGCTCAATTCTTATTCGAACAGGGTGTTGATATTATCATTGGTGCACACCCGCATGTGATTCAACCCATGGAGTTTATTCAGGCCGCTAATGGTAACAAAGAACGGTTTATCGCCTATTCCTTGGGCAATTTTCTTTCTGACCAACGTACCCGTAAAAGAGACGGAGGCGCTATGGTGGAAATCACCATTTCGAAAGAAAATGGGCTGAGCCAAATCACAGATTATGGTTATCACTTAACATGGGTAAATAAGCCCTTAATCAAAAAGCGAAGAAGCTATGAGGTGTTGATTTGTAAAGAATATGAAGCCAACAACTTTAAAGGACTTACAGAGTACTCAAAAAACAAAATGAAACGCTTCATTAAAGACTCTAGAGCTCTTTTAGACTCCATCAATGTTGAGGTAAAAGAGAAAGTAGTTGTTTCAAACTAATCATAGCCTGAGCTTCATCTTTCCGAAGGCTCTTTCCATATAAATATGTATTCTGCCCTTCAATTTTTTGGTTAAATTCAACACTCAATTATCTGATCAAAACTGATGAAGCGCTCTCTATTCCTTTTAATTTTTACCCTTGTTACTTTCTTAAGTCATGGTCAAAAGAAACCTGCTTATGTGATTTATACCGCTACGGGCAAAAAGGTTTCTTACAAGAAAATGTTGAAGACTTTAGACAAGAAAGACATCATTCTATTTGGAGAGCTTCACAACAACGCCATTGCACACTGGATGCAATACGAGGTCACCAATGATTTAAGTACCTCTAACGACATGATTTTAGGTGCAGAAATGTTTGAAGCAGATAATCAGAAACCACTGAATGACTACTTGGCTGGAAATATTGATGCTAAAGCACTAGACACCTTAGCCAGACTTTGGCCCAACTACAAAACCGATTATGCTCCTTTGGTAGATTTGGCGAAGAAGAAACAACTCCCATTTATTGCTACGAACATTCCTAGAAGGTATGCAAGCATGGTAAACAAAAATGGTTTTGAAATACTTAATAAGCTCTCGGCTGAAGAGAAATCTTGGATGGCTCCTCTGCCGATGCCCTTTGATAGCGAACTACCTACTTACAAAAACATTCTGGCCATGATGGCTGGTCATGGCACACCACAATTGGTAGAAGCACAAGCCTCTAAAGATGCTACCATGGCGCATTTCATTCTAGAGAACTACCAACCCAACCACACCTTTATACATTATAATGGCTCATACCATTCAAATCATTACGAAGGTATTTTGTGGTACTTAAAAAGAGAAAGAAATGATTTGAAATACGCTACAATCGCTACGGTAATGCAAGACGACTTGGGCAAACTATTGGAAGAAAACAAACTAATGGCTGACTTCATTATTTGTATTGATAGCAATATGACCAACACTTACTAGGTAAATTAAAGTTGTCTTCTGGACAGTCAAGGCCTATAACTCAGTGTAAATGCCATTGTTAATACAGATTTTCTTATAAATTATCGTAACTTTGTGCGAGCGTAATGATGTAAATACCCTTCGAGTAATTCCCCAATCGTACGATTTTCTGATTTTCATCGGTTTTCTGCGAACAAGCCACTTACTAAATGAGTATTTCTTTACCCCCTTGATTGTTTGAGTAGAACAGTTATTGCATCATTTTTAACAAAAACATTGAATGGCTAAATCACAAGAAACATTTAACAAAAAAGAAAAAGAGAAGAAGCGTTTAAAGAAACGTCAGGATAAGCAGCAGAAGAAAGAAGAGCGTCAACAAAACTCTCAAGGCGGTGGACTGGATAATATGATTGCTTATGTGGATGAAGATGGAAACATCACCGACACTCCGCCAGATCCAACAATCAAGAAGAAGAAGATTGATGCCAAAAGCATTGAAATTGGTGTTCCGAAAAGAGAAGATGTGGTTGAAACGGTAAGAACTGGCCGCGTAGAATTCTTCAATGATCAAAAAGGATACGGCTTTATTAAAGAGCTAGAAACACAAGAAAAGTTCTTTGTACACGTAAACGGACTTGTTGATGAGGTTCGTGAAGGCGATAAAGTTTCTTTTGAACTTGAGCGCGGAATGAAAGGCATGAATGCCGTTAACGTTAAGAAGGTGTAATTCCCCATTACGCTTAAAAAGCCCATTCTAAAACATATGATTAAAAATCCTTTGCCCATTTATGGGTGAGGTTTTTAATCGGTTTTAATTGGTGCTAGCCCCTCCCAAAACATAATCAGATAAAAGCAAAAATCCCCAATTAGTTTTCTAATTGAGGATTTGTGATATCCGATTCTAAAGCCAGAACAACTGAGTAAAAAACTATTAACTCACCGTTGAACCTGGGTTTACTTTTTCATTTGGCTGAATAAGTCTTAGGTTTCCTTCAGCATCTTCTGCCATTAAAATCATTCCTTCCGACACAGTACCCATCATAGGTCTTGGGGCTAAGTTTGCTACAATGGTTACCTGCTTTCCAACCATTTCTTCAGGAGAATAATGTTTAGCAATTCCACTTAAGATGGTACGCTTGTCTACACCAGTATCTACCAAAAACTCAAGTAGCTTATTCGATTTGGCTACTTTTTTAGCTTCTAAAATCGTTCCTACCCTTAAATCCAACTTCATGAAATCATCGAATACAATGGTTTCTTTTAAAGGTGTTAGTTCAATTTCTTTATTTTCCATCTCGTTTTGTTTCTTGGTGTTTTCTAATTTTTGAATTTGAGCAGCAATTGTGTCGTCTTCTATTTTTTCAAATAGTAGGGCACCTTGGGTTAAAGGCTGACCTGATTTAATCAAGTCTGGGTTTCCGGCAGCAGCCCAATTGAGTTGATCCATTTCAAAAATGCTTCTCAATTTTTCCGCAGTAAAAGGAATAAACGGCTCGGCTACAATTGAAATATTAGCCACAATCTGCAAAGCAATATTCAAGATGGTTCCTACCCTAGTTTCGTCTGTCTTAATCAGTTTCCAAGGCTCTGTATCAGCCAAATACTTGTTGCCTAAACGAGCAAGCTCCATCATTTCTGATTGTGCTTCACGGAAACGATAACGCTCTATGGAAGCGCCAATTTTGTCTGGCATTTGTTTAAGTGCCTCAATAGTCTCGTTGTCGATATCGAAAAGCTCTCCCCTTTCAGGCACCTTTCCTTTAAAGTATTTGTGCGTTAGCACTACTGCTCTATTGACAAAGTTACCTAAAATGGCAACCAACTCACTGTTATTTCGTGCCTGAAAGTCCTTCCAAGTGAAATCATTATCCTTTGATTCAGGAGCATTGGCACACAACGCATAGCGAAGTACATCTTGCTTACCAGGAAGTTCTTCTAAATATTCATGTAACCAAACGGCCCAATTTCTTGATGTTGAAATCTTATTACCTTCTAAATTCAAGAATTCGTTGGCAGGCACATTATCTGGCAAAATGTAATCGCCATGTGCTTTCAATATTGCTGGGAAAATAATACAATGGAAAACGATATTGTCCTTACCAATGAAGTGTACCAATTTAGTATCGTCTGATTGCCAGTAAGGCTTCCAGTCCTTACCATTGGCCTCAGCCCACTCTCTGGTGGCCGAGATATAGCCTATAGGTGCATCGAACCAAACGTAAAGCACTTTTCCGTCAGCTCCCTCTACTGGTACTTTAATTCCCCAGTCCAAATCGCGTGTCATGGCACGGGCCTGTAAACCGCCATCAATCCATGATTTACATTGCCCCCAAACATTCGATTTCCAGTCTTCTTTATGACCTTCCACAATCCATTCTGTAAGCCACTTTTCGTAATCCTGCAAAGGTAAATACCAGTGCTTTGTTTCATTCATAACTGGCGTATTGCCACTCAATGTAGACTTTGGGTTAATCAAATCCGTTGGGTTGAGTGTAGCTCCACAGTTCTCACATTGGTCGCCATAAGCTGAAGGGTGTGAGCAACGTGGACAAGTACCTGTAATATATCTGTCGGCTAGAAACTGCTCCGCTTCATCATCGAAATATTGTTCACTTACTCGTTCTTCAAATTTTCCTTCAGTATAAAGTGTTCTGAAAAACTCTTGAGCAGTTTCGTGATGTATTTGATTAGAGGTTCTTGAGTAAATGTCAAAAGAGATTCCTAGCTGATTAAAGCTATCTTTAATCATTCCGTGGTACTTATCTACGATGTCTTGCGGATTAACACCATCCTTACGTGCTCGCATGGTGATGGCCATACCATGTTCATCTGAACCGCAAATAAAGGCTACATCCTCTCCTTTTGACCTTAAATACCTAGCGTAAATATCGGCTGGCACATAAACTCCAGCCAAATGCCCAATATGAACGGGGCCATTGGCATAAGGTAAGGCAGCCGTTACCGTATGTCTTTTGAATTCATTCTTACTCATAGACTGCAAAGATAGTTTTTAGATATTAGAAGGAGGAAATAAGCTCAGAGATTTTGCCAAGTTTGATTATACATTCCCACTCTCAAATCTGAGCATAAAAAAAGCACACCCTTTGCAGAGTGTGCTTTGTATTTTAAAAGGCAATTTCGATTAGATCGAGATACCCATAAAGCTCATAAATGCAATACCCATTAAACCAGTAATGAACATTGTAATTCCCAATCCTTTCAAGGCATCAGGAACATTCGAGTATTTCAATTTTTCTCTGATTGCAGCCAAAGCCACAATTGCTAATAAGAAACCTGTTCCTGAACCAAAACCAAAAACAGTGGCTTCGCTCAAAGTATAATCTCTTTGCGCCATAAATAACGCTCCACCCAAGATTGAGCAGTTTACCGCGATTAGTGGCAAGAAAATACCTAATGAACCGTAAAGAGAAGGTGAGAATTTCTCGATCATCATTTCTACCAACTGCACCATAGCCGCAATAATGGCAATGAACATGATAAAGCGTAAGAAAGATAAATCGATTGTAGCAAAGCTATCGCCCAACCAAGTTAAGGCTCCTTCTTTCAATACGAATTGGTCTAATAGCCAGTTCATTGGTACGGTAATACCCAAAACGAATACTACTGCCAGACCTAAACCCATTGCCGTAGACACCTTTTTTGAAACAGCCAAGAAAGAACACATGCCCAAGAAATAGGCGAAAACCATGTTCTCTATAAAAATCGACTTTATACCTAAGTTAATTAAATCCATGATTGCTCTAATTAATGTTCTACGTAACCTGTTTTAGTTCTTTGTACCCAAATAATAAATCCAAGTACCATAAAAGCACCTACTGGACTTACCATTAAGCCATTCGTTGCAAGATTGTCCATGCCAATCGCTTCAAAAACTGGGTAGCCAAATACTTTGCCTGATCCCAAAAGTTCTCTAAAGAAAGCTACAGTAAGGATAATCCAAGAGTATCCTAATCCACTGCCCAATCCGTCAAGCATAGAGTCGTAAGGCTTATTTCCTAAAGCGAAAGCTTCAAGACGCCCCATTACTATACAGTTGGTAATGATCAGACCAATAAATACAGAAAGTTCTTTATACATATCGAAAGCATATGCTTTCAACACTTCGTTTACTAAGGTTACCAAAGTTGCTACAACAGCCAACTGTACAATAATCCTTACCCTTGAAGGGATGATATTTCTCATAAGAGAAATAACCAAGTTAGATAGAATCAATACCATTGTTACAGAAATGGCCATTACCATTGTAGGCTTCATTTGAGTAGTTACTGCCAAGGCAGAACAAATACCCAAAACCTGAATGGTGATTGGGTTATCATCACTCAATGGATCGATTACAAATTTTTTCCTACGCTTTGAAAAAATTGCTTCTTTCTTTACGATTGGTTTTTCTAAAGTTTCAGTACTCATATCCTCTTTGTTTACTGATTATTCATTGACATGGCATCGGCATTCTTAGAATGCTTATTAAAGTATGCCTGATAATATCCTAGGTAATTGCTCAACATTGCGTTTACACCATTTGCAGTAAGGGTAGCACCAGCCAACCCGTCTACTTTGGTAGGCCCCAATTTTGATGGTGGATTTCCTTCACCTTTCACCATAGTAACAAAAACCAATTCTTGGTTTTCAACAATGGATTTGCCTTGGTAGCGCTCTTGAATTTCATCAGTTGTAATTCTAGCTCCTAGTCCTGGAGTTTCTCCTTTATGTGAGAACGTTACTCCTTTAATAGTCTCTAGGTCTTCGTTCAAAGCCACAAAGCCCCAAATTGCATCCCAAAGTCCTGCACCATAAGTAGGCAGAATATAGGCTACTTCGCTTCCATTTTTATATTTGAAAACTGGGTATACTCTTTCTTCAGCTGGTTTTTTGTAATTCTTTTCAATGTTTACATTCTCAGCAACTAAAGGTTCTCCTTTCTCATTGGTAGTCACCAAATTGCCTTCGAAATCAGCCACTTCAGAGTTAATCACTTCTGCATATCGAGCAAGAATTTCCTCTGGTGTCATATCGCCCAATTTGGCTTTCTCAGCTGGTATAGCACCAAGAATCTGCTTCTTGGTATCTAAGTCTTGCGCCTTCTTTTGTGTAGGGCCCAAACCTTGAGAAACTCCTGACAATAAACCTCCTAATACTGCTGTGAGTACTAAAGAGAATACTATGATGTATGTATTAGACTGTCGCACGTGCTAACCTCCTTTTCTTATTTGCTTGAATTACATAGAAATCAATTAACGGAGCAAAAACATTCATTAATAGCACCGCCAACATAATACCTTCTGGATAAGCTGGGTTTACCACTCTAATCAGCACACTAAGCATACCTATTAGTAAACCGTAAATCCATTTCCCTGTTTCTGTATGGGCTGCCGACACTGGGTCAGTTGCCATAAACACAGCTCCAAAGGCTATACCACCCATTACCAAGTGATAATGCGCTGGCATATCCATAAACGGATTAAGTCCTGCGGCATTAAAAATAGCTCCCATAATAAAGGCGCCACCGAATACACTTGCAATAATTTTCCAGCTTCCTACTCCTGTAGCAATTAGAATTATTGCTCCAACCAACACCCATAAAGTAGATGTTTCGCCTATTGAACCAGGAACCATACCCATAAATAGGTTATTGAAACTAAAGCTATCTCCCAAAGCAGAAACTACATTTCCTCCTGCAGTTGAAGAATCGTAAGCTACAGCTAGTGCTGTTGCCCCTGTATATGCATCCACTGGAGTTTTGTCTGCCAATTGCGTCCAAACCGCACCAGAGATTTGCGATGGGTAAGCAAAGTATAAGAATGCTCTAGAGGTCATTGCAACGTTCAGAATGTTCATTCCTGTACCTCCAAAAATCTCTTTTCCTACTAATACACCAAATACGGTTGCCAAAGCAACTTGCCATAATGGAATGGTAGGAGGAACAATTAAAGGTATTAGCATTCCCGTTACCAAAAAGCCTTCGTTGATCGGGTGTTTTCTTACTACTGCAAAAATAGCTTCTATAATACCTCCTGCAGCGTAAGACACCAACACGATTGGCAATACCCAACGGGCGCCAAACAATAGGTTATCCACAGAAAGAAAAGTAGTTGCCTCTCCAACAGCAATGTGGTGTTGATATCCCACATTAAATATTCCGAAGATTAGACAAGGGATCATGGCAATCACCACAGTCATCATCATTCTCTTCAAATCAATCGCGTCCCTCACTTGCACGCCTTTATTTTTGGCAGTGCTAGGCGGTGAAAACATAAACGTTTCGCCAGCTTCAAACAGGTAGTAGAACTTTTCAAGTTTCCCTCCCTTTTCGAACATCGGTTTTTGTTTTTCTAATAGGTTGTGTAAAAACTTCATCCTTATCCGTTTTGTATCAATTCTATACCCTCTCTTACCATGTGCTGAATGTCATGTTTAGAAACATCAACAAATTCACACAAAGCAAGATCTTCCTCAATTACCTCATAAATACCAAGGGCTTCTACATTATCGAAATCTTCCGATAAAATGGCCTTTAGTAAAAATGTTGGGTAAACATCCATTGGAGTTACTTTTTCAAAAGTTCCTGTTTGAACAAAGGCCCTATCTTCACCATTGGTGTTCGAATCAAGTACATATTCCTTGTTCTTACCATTCATGAAAGAGAACAAGCCCCATGCTCTGTGGAAACTCAACACGTTTTTCTTTGGCATAATCCAGCCTAGGAATTCTGAGTGGTCTCCTTCAGGAATCACCGTTATGCTATTTGAATAAAAGCTGAGGTAACCATCTTTCTCGATTTTCTCTCCCGTCAAAACGTTACCAGAAATATATCGAACGTGGTCTTGTTTGGTGTTTCCTTCAACTAGTTTATTGATGGCTCCTCCACTGTAGGTTTTGTAATACTGAGGTGTTTTAACCTCTGAACCACAAACTGCTACCAATCTAGAAGCATCATATTTTCCTTGG
The DNA here is from genome assembly GCF_963973945.1 of uncultured Roseivirga sp. Classification (GTDB taxonomy): domain Bacteria; phylum Bacteroidota; class Bacteroidia; order Cytophagales; family Cyclobacteriaceae; genus Roseivirga. The sequence goes on along the minus strand of NZ_CAXBBV010000003.1, from coordinate 195,756 downwards.
CTAAAAAGCTTACCTATTTGGGCAACGCCATACGGTGTCAAAGTCCAAACCACATCTCCCTTATTAATAGGGTCTAAGTGGTGAATTTGAACGCCTACATTACCTGCAGGGTGCGGTCCAGAAAACTTATTGTGCTCTATACCCTCTACACCGGCAAACACTTTAGACACTTCTGCATTCAGGTTATGATTCAAGTGAATTTTACCGTCAGTAAATTTCCTTAAAATATTGATCCCTGTTTTAAAAGCGTCCTCTTCACCTTGAAGGGTAAAGGCTACATCAGCGGCCAATGGGTGGGTATCGAAAGCCGAAATATGTATAGCTTTTGGGCTATCATTTTCATTGGCAACAATACCAAATGGTCGTTGAACAATGTTTGGCCACACGCCAGCTTTCAGCATTTGCACTTGAGCTTCTTCTCGGCTCAATCCTGTAATATCTGATGGGCTGTACGATTGAAACGATTCGTATTCGATCGTTTTATCGGCTAGAATTTTGACTTCGAGGATTTTCCTTTTGGCTCCTCTTTTCACTTCGACAATTTCACCACTCACCGGTGAGCAATACATCACGTTCTCCTGCATCTTGTCGAACAAGATTGGAGTTCCAGCTTTAATGTTGTCGCCTTCGTTAACGAGTAACTTAGGACGCTTCATTCCAATAAAGTCGGTGGGTTTAATTGCAAACGTTTCTGGGTGAATGGAATCGGCAATCTTATGCTCTGCCTTTCCCGCCAGATTGATGTCAAAGCCCTTTTTAAGCTTTATAATTTTGGACATACTCTTTTAATTGCGAATCAATAGTTTGATCTAAAGTTGAGGCAAAAGTAAAATTTTTACCGTCAACAAAAAGCCATTTTTTAGCTTTTCGAGGCGCAATTTAGTCCAAAAAAAATGGTAAGAAAAGTATTAGTATAGAATTATGCGACTGGTAGTTTATCAAAAGATTTTTCGATAAAGCTACTTACCTGTTCCATAAGCCACATTGGTGTGGAAGTGGCTCCGCAAATACCTACCTTATCGTCTTCTTTAAACCATGAAAGTTCTATTTCTTCCTCAGACTCAACAAAATAGCTTCTTTCATTTTGTTGCTTGCAAACACTGTAGAGTGCTTTACCATTTGAGCTTTTCTTTCCGCTAACAAAAATTATAACGTCTTGATCTTTTGCGAAATTTTGTAACTGTGGTTCTCTATTTGACACTTGGCGGCAAATACTATCGTTTGCGCTAAAGTCAATTTCCTTAAATTCTCCCTTGGCTTCTTTGATTCTATCTTCAATCATTTGACGAATTCTATAGAAGCCTTTTGTGCTTTTTGTGGTTTGACTATATAAAGTTACTGGGCGACTAAAATCGATTTTATCCAAGTCTTTATCTTCCATAATAATGATTGCCTCATTATTTGTTTGCCCAGTAAGGCCAATTACTTCGGCATGGCCTGTTTTTCCATAAATTACAATCTGACCATTTACATCTTGCATGCGGTCATAAGCCATTTTTACCCGATTCTGAAGCTTGAGTACTACAGGGCAAGATGCATCTACCAATTCAATATTATTATCCATGGCCAGCTGATAGGTTTCTGGCGGCTCACCGTGGGCCCTAATCAGAACTTTGGCATTTTTTATTTCCTTTAAGTCTTCTCTATCAATAATTTTCAGGCCTTTGGCATTTAGTCGGTTTACCTCCATACCATTATGAACTATATCGCCAAGGCAATACAGCTCTCCTTCTTTCATTTCATCTTCTGCCATTTGGATGGCAAACTCCACCCCAAAACAATAGCCTGAATTTTTATCGATTGTGACTTCCATACTTTTAATATCTAGCCTTCTATCTTTTCTTTTGCCAAAGTTAGCACCTTATTTACTTGTTCTTCAAACTCCATATCTGAAGTGTCTATTACAATTGCTTCTGGAACTTGAATCAAAGGGCTTTCTTTTCTGGTGGAGTCTTGCAAATCTCGTTCCCTAAAATTTGTTACAATTTCTTCGAGCGATGCTTTCTCTCCTTTTTCGTCTAATTCGGCTTGTCTTCTTTTCGCTCTTGCCTCATCGCTAGCCTTCATGAATATTTTCAGTTCTGCATCAGGAAAAACCACCGAAGCGATATCTCTTCCATCCATTACAACACCTCTGTTTTTACCCATTTCTTGTTGTCGAGCAACCATGGCTACTCTTACCGCTTTAATGGCTGCCACAGGGCTCACAAATTCTGAAACGTACATTTTCCGAATCTCTTCTTCAACGTATACATTATTTAAAAAAGTTTCGCTTTTACCAGTTTGAGGGTTATGTCTGAAATCTATACTTATAGCACTTAACGCATTAGAAACCTGAGCATCATCTTTAATATCTACTTTATTCTGGAGCATATATAAGGTTACTGCTCTATACATAGCTCCGCTATCTATAAATTTATATGCTAATCGCTTGGCTACTTCTTTTGCAGTGCTGCTTTTTCCACAGCCTGAAAAACCGTCAATGGCTATATTAATCTTCTTCATCAAAAAAATTTCCCAAAGGTAAGAAGTTTAGTGAAGGGGCATGAAAAATCAAATCAACGATTTAAATAATAGGTTAAGCTTACTTATTCAAACATCCTTTAAGTCTGGCTGGTTTTTCACTGTCAATGAAAATACATCATTCCTTGCATAGTGTCCAACCGAGTCGAAATCGAGCTTACTTTTGATAATCTCATCCTTATCTATTTCGGCAGTAAGTATTCCTTCTTCATCCCAAAGCGGCCCAGCTAAAACCTCACCCGTTGGCGCTATAATCACAGAGCCTCCGCTACTCATTATTTCAGGCTGTTGATCTAAATCAGCAATTCCAGGCAAGTCTTTAGGATACATAGATTTGGTTACAAACTGGTTGCAGCCCAGCACAAAACACCTGCCCTCCAAAGCAATATGCTTTAAAGTATGTTGCCAATTTTCACGGCTATCGGCTGTAGGCGCCAAATACAATTGCACTCCTTTTTGATACATGGCCATTCGTGCCAGCGGCATGTAGTTTTCCCAACAAATCAATCCGCCCATTTTACCCAAAGGAGTATTAAAGGTTGAAAGGGTTGAACCATCCCCTTCTCCCCAAACAATGCGTTCAGCAGCGGTGGGCTTGAGTTTTCGGTGTTTGCCCATTAACTGACCTTCTGGGCTAAAGTAAAGCATGGTGCAGTACATTGTTCCTGAAACGGTGTCCTTTTCGTTAACCCCTAATACTAAAAATACTTTGGCCTTTTTCGCCATTTCACCTAATTGTTCAGTGGCCTTACTCGGTACTTCTATCGATGAACCCCAATACTTCAGCCAAGTTTCTCTGCCTTCTGTACTTCGGCTACCGACTACTGTACCGAAACTCAAGCCACGGGGATAAGCAGAAATAAAGGCTTCGGGGAATAACACCAACTGAGCTCCTTTGCTAGCTGCCTCTGTTACCAAATGAGCCGTTTTTGCCAAGGTTTTCTCTAAGTCAAATAGAATGGGGGCAGCTTGTATTACTGCTACAATATACTTTTTAGACATGGGTGAATTTAGAAAAATCTAATGGAATTAAACTTGGAACGAAGCTCTTTACTTCGTCCTTGTGCGTCTTTTGAGTTTGTTAATTCTATCTAAGTAATACGCTTTAAGCTCTTTTACAAAGGTCATCGGGTTAGGGTAACTTGTAAGTACCTTATATGTATACCTCGCTTTAATCAGTTCGATTTCATTCAACAGCCTTTCCTTCTCCCTTTTTAAATATTCACTATTGCTACTTTTCTTTTGGAGTTCTTTCGGTTTGCCTACAAACTTAAGCATTGCATTACCGCTAAAAATATGAGCATGATAATCTTCCAATAGACCTAAATCACCTGACTTATAGATTTCAATTAGCTTGGTGGTTACTTCAGTGGCCAAATCACTTTGCTCCTCATTCATGTTAAACTTGTCTGGATGAACATAAAGCATTGCTTCTCTATAAAGACGTTTCCTCTCTTTCTCATTTGCATCGGAACTCTTATTAGGAATCTTTTCTGGAACAACCTTCAAAGCAACTGGCGGCTGATAATTCTTACCTCTCTGTTTTTGAGCAAGTCGCTTTTCTTTTTTGGTTTGCTTCTGCTCCTTGTATAGAATGGTCAGCTCTTGAACTTCTATTAACTCATCTGCTAATTGCGACCTCAATGCAGATTCGAAAGTAGAAACGCTTTGCTCCAACTCAACCAGTTGGCCTGTCAAGGCTTTAACCTCTGCCTGTAATAGCAGTTCATTTTGGCTAAGAATATTGATTGGGTGATTTTGCTCTGACATTAGATAATTTCAAAAGCCAAAGTTGAGAAAGTATCTACAAATAGCCCAATCCATTTATTCCAACCTATTCGTTCTGATTTTAAATAAAGCGAACAATAATTACAGTAAATCATTAGATTAGTGAATCAATTTTATGTATCACCATTAAAAATTAAATCATGCACTTATTAGGTATGCCTGGAGGAGCTGAAATGCTAATTATACTATTTATCATTTCCTTCCCTGTAATTTTATGGATTGTAGCTTTAGTGGACTGCCTTAAAAGTAATTTTGCTGGCGACAGCAAAGTTGTTTGGGTTTTGGTCATTATATTTCTTCCAGTTCTAGGATCTATTCTGTATTTCCTGATAGGAAGAAATCAAAAAATCGCCTGACATTCAAAACTAATTCAATGCTTCACCTCAGAACAATGGCTGAGAATGATTGGCCGAAGGTTGCAGAAATCTATGCGCAAGGCATTGCCACTGGTCAGGCCACTTTCGAAACAGAAACTCCAAGTTGGGAAAAGTGGGATAGCTCACATCTACAAGTCTGTCGATTTGTAGCAGAAAGAGAAGGGGAAGTTGTAGGCTGGGCAGCCCTAAGCCCAGTGTCTAGCCGCTGTGTTTACGGAGGTGTAGCCGAAGTAAGTGTATATGTTTCTACCACGCAGCTTGGTCAAAAAATAGGAACGCAATTACTGAAACAACTCATTTTAACCAGCGAATCCGAAGGCTTCTGGACACTTCAAGCTGGTGTTTTTAGAGAAAACACTGGTAGTATTAGGCTCCATACCGCCTTAGGTTTTAGAGAAATTGGTTATCGAGAAAAAATAGGACAGATGAATGGTATTTGGAGAGATACCGTTCTGCTTGAAAGAAGAAGCCAAGTAACAGGGCAGTAAAGGTTAGATTATACCTTATTATACTGCATTCTAACCCTTCACATCATTCGCATTGGTCGGAAAATTAAATCCCTATATTTTTCGCGATTAAACAACCACATCAAAGCTGAATTCTATGAAAACCATTGTAAAACTGACTTTGGTAGTTTTGCTCTTTGCAACAACTGCGCTTACAAGTTTTGCCCAAACCGATCCAGCAAAATCGGACACAAGTAAAACAGACAAAAAAAAGAAAAAAGACTTACCTCTTGAACCGGGCAGAACCTTTGACTTCGACCTCACAGAAGGTTCTTGGATTGCCCTTGATGTAAGCCCTGATGGAAAAACCATTGTATTTGATTTTCTAGGCGACCTTTATACCATACCGATATCTGGAGGCAATGCTACCCAAATTACCAAGGGCATGCAGTTTGACAGCCAACCTAGGTTTAGCCCTGATGGCAACAAAGTGATTTTCATATCAGATGAATCTGGTGGAGAGAACGTATGGACCTATGACTTTACCACTAAAGAAAAGAATCAAGTTACCAAAGGAAACTCCAATGCTTATCAGTCGCCAGAATGGACACCTGATGGAAAATACATGATCGCCTCAAAAGGTGGCGGATCGCATAAACTTTGGTTATACCATGTGGAAGGCGGTTCTGGAACAGCCTTGGTGAACGAGCCTAGTAGCATGAGAATGGTAGAAGGCGCATTCGGAAAAGACGACCGATACATTTGGTTTTCAAGAAGAACAGGCTCTTCTCAATACAATGCAAGCATGCCACAGTACCAAATGGCTACTTATGATCGTGAAACAGGAGAAATCACTTCGCAGTCATCTCGATACGGATCATCATTCCGTCCTACCCCTTCTAGTGATGGAAAGTGGTTAATTTATGCCACGCGCCACGATGCAGAAACTGGCTTAATTTTAAGGGATCTTGCCACGGGAGACGAAAGTTGGTTAGCCTACCCTATTCAACATGACGACCAAGAGTCTCGTGCTTCAAGAGATGTTTTACCTGGGTTTTCGTGGACGCCAGACAACAAAAGCATCGTAATTTCTTATGATGGAAAAATGTGGAAGATTAATGTAGCCACGAAAAAAGCACAAGAGATTCCTTTCAGAGTAAAATCGAGCATAGAGTTAGGCCCAGAGTTAGACTTTGATTATCCAATTTCAGATTCAGAAGAGTTTGTAGCTACTCAAATTAGAGATGTAGCGCCTTCCCCTAACGGGAAACAAATGGCATTCACTGCACTTGACGAGCTTTATATTATGGACTTACCGAATGGAACCCCACGAAAGCTAGTAACTTTAAATGAATCTCAAGCAGAGCCTGCTTGGTCTCCTGATGGAGAATGGATTGCCTTTGTTAGCTGGAAAGCCGAAGGCGGAAAAGTATATAAAGTCCGCCCTAATGGTCAAAACTTAACTCAACTGAACAAAGACAATTCGGTTTATCAAAACCCTGTTTGGTCAAACGATGGAAGCAAAATCGTATTGATTAAAGGTTTGGCACAGGATTTTAGAGAAGCCCTGCAACGAACGGCCTTCAGAGGCACTAGCGATATTGTATGGATTGCAGCCAATGGTTCAATAGATAATTTCATCACCTATTCCAATGGCCGTGGCAACCCCCATTTTGTTAAAAACTCTGATCGAATCTACCTTTCAAGCGGAAGAGGTTTATCGTCTATTCGATGGGATGGTACGGATGAGAAATTTCATGTGCGCGTTAGAGGAAAAGCCCCTGCGGGTTCGAGTAATGCTCCGAATGCATCATGGATAAAAATGGCCCCAGAAGGTGATCAAGCTTTGGCCGAAGTGGTAAATGATTTATTCGTGGTTACTGTTCCACAAGTAAGTGGCGATGCACCTACCATTTCGGTTTCAAACCCAGCAAACGCGGCCTTCCCTTCTCGTCAACTTACAGACATCGGAGGCCAGTTTCCTGCTTGGAATGCAGATGGAACTAAAGTACACTGGGCAGTAGGAAATGCTCATGTAGTGTATGATTTATCAGCCGCTAAAGCCATTGATGAAGCGAATAAAACAGAAGAAGATAAGGAGAAGAAAAAAGAGTACGAACCAACTGAAAACCGTATAACTGTAAACATCAAAAGAGATACTCCACAAGGTTCTATACTTTTAAAGAATGCCAGAATCATTACCATGAAGGGTGATGAAGTGATTGAAAAAGGTGACATCCTTATTGAAAACAACCGCATTAAACAAGTAGGCACCAACCTCACTGCAGGAAGAAGAACTACTGTAATGGACATGACAGGCAAAACGATTGTCCCAGGTTTTGTAGACACTCATTCTCATTTCCGCCATCCAGTGAATCTTCATAGAGGAGAGTTCTGGCCTTACTTAACCAATTTAGCTTTTGGTGTTATTACTACCCGCGACCCGCAAACTGCGACCACAGATGTGCTCACTTATGGTGATTTAGTGGATGCTGGCAAACTCATTGGACCAAGAATTTACTCTACCGGCCCTGGTATTTTTGGTAGCGAAAACATCAGTAGCTTAGAACATGCTCAAAAGGTAATGAAACGCTACAGTGCTTACTACAATACCAAAACCATTAAGATGTATGGTGCAGGAAATAGACAGCAAAAGCAGTGGATCATTCAGGCGGCAAAAGAGCAGAACATTATGCCAACTACAGAAGGCGGATTGGATTTCAAAGCCAACCTTACTCAAGTGATTGATGGATACCCTGGACATGAGCATACCTTCCCTATTTTCCCACTGTATAAAGATGTAATTGATTTGGTTTCGTTTTCAAGAACGGTTTACACGCCTACCTTACTAGTTGCCTACGGTGGCCCATGGGCTGAAAATTATTTTTATGCTACTGAAAACCCTCATGCCGACCCAAAACTGAATCGTTTTATGCCGCATGAGAATCTTGATTCAAGAACCAGACGAAGAAATGATGGCTGGTTTATGGAAGAAGAACATGTATTTGAAGACCATGCTATTTTCGTGAAAGACTTGGTAGAAGCTGGCGGAAGAGCAGGTGTAGGCAGCCATGGTCAATTACAAGGACTGGGCTACCACTGGGAGCTTTGGTCTATGCAGTCGGGAGGACTGAGTGAACTAAACACGCTTAAAGTAGCCACCATTTTAGGAGCCGAAGCCATTGGTTTAGATACCGACCTAGGTTCTATTGAAACTGGTAAACTAGCCGATTTGGTGATACTAAACACCAATCCTTTAGACAACATTAAGAACTCTAAAGACATCAGCCATGTAATGAAAAATGGCCGACTGTATGATGGAAATACGCTTGATGAACTTCACCCAACTAAAAAGCCACTTCCTAAAATGTGGTGGATGGATGTAACTCCAAAAGACTTACCAGGAGTGAAAAAATAGATTATACCAGAACAACTTAAATAGCCATGGCAGAAATGTTATGGCTATTTTTTTATCAATAATAATCAATAAGTAACTCAGCAATCTATCTTATTTCGCATGAGTGAATCGTATGAATTTTAACGATATTGTCTTTTTTAATTTTCTATGCACATCACTGTGAACAGGTCTTTAATAGTTTTGATGTTAAGTTTATTTCAGGTTATGAGTGTTTATGCTCAATCTGGGGATGTTTCTGACTCCCTAGTTTCAAAACAACCATTGAAGGAAAAAATCTCGCTGAAACTAGAGACTTTAAATTCAGCCGAGTGGTTTAAAGTCAACGGAAACCCTGGCTCTGACCTTAGACCCAACAGTAGCATCATTAACTCAATTGGTTTCAACTACCGCTTTGCTTCCTTAAGCTATCAGTTTCTCATAAAGCAACTTCCTAGCAATTCAGATAATGACATAAAGGGCGAAACAAAAACCAACGGATTAAGCTTCGTTTTCAGCCCAGGGCAGTGGACTTCAGATTTTTCATGGGTAAAAACAAAAGGGTACTATCTCAAAAACACTGACGATTACATTTCATCTTGGGAAAAAGGATACCCTTATCTTCAATTTCCTGACTTAAAAACAAAAATATTAAGATTGAGAATGGGCCGAATTTTGAATTCTGATTACTCCCTTAATGCAGTCACTCTTCAAACAGAAAAGCAATTGCGAAGCGCTGGAAGCTTTCTGCCTAACCTTAGACTAACCCACTATTCATTTGATGATGAAACACCCTTAACAGGAACAAACTCAAGTCAAAAATCCACTCAGATTGAAGCCATTGCCTCCATAGGTTATATCCACACTTTTTTATTGAGTAAGCAAATTTACCTGAGTATAGACGCTAGGCCGGGCATTGGTTATTTAAATACAAACCTACTTACCCGACTACCAACAGAGGAAATCAAAACAAGACAGAGCAGCTTCGTTACTGGTTTTAATTCCGATGTACAATTAGATTATAATGGCAATAAATATTTTGCCGGCTTACGTGGTTCTTATTCTCATTTCGATCATAGACAAGGAGAAAATACGGCTGCAAAAATCACCAATGATAGATCTACATGGAAATTTTACATTGGTATTAGAATAAAAGCACCAGAAAAACTCAAGAATGAGTTTGATAAAGTTGAGTCCAAACTTCTCAGTTTAGTGCCCAGGAAAAAACGACATAATTGATCTAATGTTTTCCGAATACCACTCCTTGCTCATCCACTATTCAGTATGTAATGTGTCGGCTGGGTTGTTCAATGCTGCCCTAATACTGTGATAAGAAACCGTTATTAAGGCAATTAGAATTGAACCAAGCCCTACATATATAAAGGTGAGCCAGTTGATACCAATAGCGTATGCAAAATTCTGCAACCATTCATTCATGGCCAAATAAGCAATTGGTACGGCAATTAAATTGGCCAGAAGAATAAGCTTCACAAAGTCTTTTGAGAGCAACTGAACAATACCAATGGTGGAAGCACCAAGAACTTTACGAACCCCAATTTCCTTTGTACGCTGAGTAGCCAAAAATGCGGCAAGCCCAAATGCACCAAGACATGCAATAATAATAGTTAGCACAGAAAAAGAGGTAAACACTTTTCCACTACGTTTTTCAGCCTGATATAAAGCGCCAAACTCTTCATTCACAAAACGATAAGCTAAAGGTCGATCTGGAATAAACTCCTTCCATTCTACATCCATAAAATCAAGAGTTGATTTTATATTGGTCGCGTTAACTTTAACTACCATCAAATTTGAAGATCTGGTGTTCAAACTATTAGCAAATACCGCCAGTGGCCCAATTTCTTGATGAAGCGATTCGAAATGAAAATCTTTGACAACACCTATTACATTATAGATGGGGCCATTGATGGGTTGCAGCTGTTTACCAATTGGGTTATTCCATTTAAAAATTCTGGCAGCTGCCTCATTAATAATTACAGCAGAAGAATCTGAAACAATTTCAGAATTGAATGCACGCCCTTCTACTATTTCTAAACCCATAGTAGAAATTAAATCGTAGTCACCACGCAAATTAGGGAGTAGAAACCGATCACTGGCATCGCCAGTAACATCCGTAAATGTTCCTCCCACAATTTGTCTTCCGGGTATTGTATTCACCCCACTTACTTCTAAAATATTAGGGTTATTAAGGAGTACATTTTTGAAGGTATTGCTTTGCCCCCTCAGTAAATTGGCGCGCTCAATCACCACTAGTTGATCTTTATCAAAACCAAGCTGCTTGTTATTGAGGTATTGAAGTTGTTGGTAAATAACGATAGTTCCCACAACTAAAATCACGGATACGGCAAACTGAAAAACAACTAACCCGTTGCGCAACCAAGAGTTTTTTGCCCCACCCGCCAACTTGCCTTTCAGCACCGTTACCGGCTTAAAAGCTGAAAGGTAAAAAGCAGGATAAAGCCCAGCCGTAATACCCAAAAGTAAAGAGAACCCAAGCATGATAAGGATTACAATTGGATTCAGAAAAGTATCTAACGCAATGGATTTTCCAGCCAATTCATTAAAAAAAGGAAGGATTAAAGCCGTCATCCCTACAGCCAAGACCAATGCCAACAAACACATGATCACCGATTCGGTAAGAAATTGAAAAACCAACTGACCTTTAAGCGCTCCTAAAACTTTTCTCATTCCAACTTCCTTGGCGCGATTTGCAGAACGTGCCGTAGCCAGATTAATGAAATTGATACAAGCAATGAGTAAAATAAAGACAGAAATACCTGCGAACAGGTATACTGTTGAAGCACTTCCGTTTGGCTCTAGCTCCCATTGCAAATTAGAATTGAGGTGAATACCCTTTAAAGGCTGAAAGAAATAACGATGAGCATTACCTGCTTCTTCATACTGCTGCCAGCTAATTCCCAAAATACTTTGGATTTGCGGCTCCATATGACGTTGCAAAACCTCCTGAATTTTTTCTTCAACAACAGGTATTACTGAAGCCTCCATTTTAACATAATTATAAGCTACATATGAGCCCCAAAACTGGTTGTTGTATAGGTTAGGAATTGTTTTTAATGAGAATAGAAAATCGAAATGGAAGTGACTGTTGCTTGGCATTGGCTCTACTACCCCGCTAATCAGCATTTGACCAATATTCTGCATTTCTAGCTGCTTGCCAATTACATCTGTAGAGCCAAAATATTTCTGCGCCATTTCCGTGGTCACTACCAATGAATTAGGTTCGTTTAAGGCAGTTTTAATGTCTCCTAAGAGCAACTTAGCACCAAAAAAATCGAAGAAATTAGAGTCGGCCGCAATTACATTTTGTTCGTCAAAATATTGATCGCCTTTTTCAATAGTGATAGAACCAAAGCTGTTGTAAAGCCTAGTGGCAGCCGTCACTTCTGGCAGTTCATTATAGAGCGTCATACCAATAGGCATTGGCGAACGTGCATATTGAAAACCATTGTCTGGAAACTTCCTATCTAGCGCAATTCTATAAGTACTGTCACCGTCAGGGTGAAAATTATCATAGCTTAACTCATCCAAAACAAAGCTTACAATAAGTAAGCAACAACAGATACCAATGGCTAAACCAAAAATATTGATAGAAGCATACATTTTCTGTCTAAATACACTCCTCAACGCTACTTTAAAATAATTCTTTAACATGTTGTTATAGATTTTGACCTAAAGTGAAGATATAAAACTCAAAAACGTAAGTGATTACTATTATTACGAATGGTCGGATTATTTGACAGAAACGCCATATTGGCTGAACTTAAATGATGGAACGGGGTTTGTAATGATTAGCTTGCAGCCTTAAAGGTTAGCAGTATTGAATCCCTTTTAAATGAAGAAAATAACAGCTGAAAAAATTACCCTAGAAAAAGATCAAGTCTTATCTCTTCGAAAATACACCGAAGAACACAAAACCAAGGCAACGATACAAATCATCAATTCATTTTTACCTTTTATTGGCATCTGGATTTTAATGTATTTCTCACTAGACATTAGCTATTGGCTAACGTTTGCCTTGGGAATGCTGAACGCTTTTTTCTTGGTAAGAATTTTCATTATCCAACACGACTGTGGACATCAGTCATTTGTTAAAAATAGAAAAGCTCAAAAAATCATCGGTTACGCATGTAGCTACTTCTCTACCATTCCTTTTAATTATTGGGCAAAATCGCATAGCGTGCATCACAAATTAAATGGGCAATTAGAGCTAAGAGATATTGGTGACGTAACCACTTATACTGTAGCTGAGTTTCAAGAATTTAGTAAAGGCAAAAGGTTTGGATATAGAGTTTACCGTTCGCCTTTAGTGATGTTCCTTTTAGGGCCAATCTATTATGTGTTCATCCATAACAGACTGGCTAAGATTAAGCTTCCGGCCTTTAAAAGCGCTAAAAAAGGAGTAATTGTAAACAACATTCTTCTACTAGCAGCCTTTACAATTTTAGGTTTCAGCTTAGGTTGGGCAAAATTCCTTTTGGTACACCTTACTATTTTGGTAATGTTTTCCATTATAGCCATTTGGTTTTTCTATGTACAACACCAACACGAGCACGGCTACAAACAATGGAAAAAGAACTGGGATTACGTTACTTCAGCTTTGAAGGGAAGTACCTACTATAAAATCCCTAGGGTATTTAATTGGTTAACGGGCAATATCGGGATACACCATGTGCACCACTTAAACCCGCTGATCCCTAATTATAATTTAAAGAAGTGTATCAAGGAAAATCCTTGGCTAAATCAATTCCCAACAATAATTGGGTTTAGAGATAGTCTAAAACTTGCTTCAAATAAATTATGGTGCGAGACACAACAACGTATGATTTCCTTCAGAGAATTCTACGAAATGGAAAGAAGAGGATTAATTCCTGTTCCAGTAAAAAAGTAATATTGTTATAAGACTTTACAGCACCAGTTGCCATAATGAGCTAATCTGGACAGCAGTTCTCACCATATTAAACAAAATCTAAAATTTGTTTGATATGGTGTTTTTATATAATTATTATTAATCATGAATTACGAACTGAGTGGTATAGCTCAAACCACAGCACATTACATTAACACCACAAATCAGCATATTTTTCTTACAGGAAAGGCAGGAACAGGTAAAACTACTTTCTTAAAACATATAGTTCAGCATACCCATAAAAAAGTAGTTGTAGCCGCCCCAACGGGCATTGCTGCCATTAATGCCAATGGAGTAACCCTCCACTCTTTATTGCATCTGCCTTTCGGAGCCTTTATTCCAGAGCGCATCACACCACCAAATACTGGAGGCCAAATAACTACACTCCTTAATCTATTTTCGAACGTAAGATTTAACGCCTCAAAACGGGCGATGATTCGCGAAGTAGAGCTTTTAATTATTGATGAAGTCAGTATGCTGCGTTCCGATTTATTGGACTGCATCGATCACATGCTGCGCTACCTCAGAAAAAACAGAAGCGAGCCTTTTGGTGGGCTTCAAATATTATTCATTGGTGACTTGCTTCAACTGCCACCAGTGGTAAAAGACAATGAGTGGAACGTTCTTTCTGAATATTATAAAAGCAGTTACTTTTTCGATGCTCATGCTCTTCGCGAAGTCCCTCCTATTCATGTTGAATTAGATAAAATCTACAGGCAAACCGATGAGAAGTTCATTCAAATTCTGAACAGGTTTAGAGACAACGAGCAAAACAATGAAGACTTAATTTACCTCAATTCATTTTACAACCCCGAAGTCAAAGAAAAATCAGAGAGTGGTTATATCTACCTAACTACACACAACAGAAAAGCTGATGAAATAAATTACAACCGACTAAAAAACCTGCAGTCGAACGAACACGAATACCAAGCAGATATAAGTGGAGATTTTCCCGATAACGCCTACCCCACCAACCCCAAGCTTTCTCTAAAATTAGGAGCTCAAGTAATGTTTATTAAAAACGATGCTTCTGGTCAAGGCCAATTCTTTAATGGGAAAATTGGTACAATATCTCAATTACGCTCTTCCGAAATTTGGGTGAAATTTGAAAACGGTAATGAGGTTGAGGTAGGTAAACACATTTGGGAAAACAAACGCTACAAACTCAACGAAGCTTCAAACGAAATTGAAGAAAAGGTACTGGGTAAATTTGAGCAATATCCTTTAAAACTAGCCTGGGCCGTCACAATTCATAAAAGCCAAGGCCTTACCTTCGAAAAAGCAATTCTAGACCTTACAGATGCATTCACTCATGGCCAGGTATATGTAGCCTTGTCAAGGCTGACCTCGCTCAATGGATTAATTCTAGCCTCGCGCTTGCCTGAAGAAAGTTTTGAGAGAAGTAAGAGCATGAATGCCTTTATGGCTACAAAAAGCAGCTCTGACCAACTGACCAGCCAGTTGCCAAATTATCAAAAGAAGTACTACGCCAAATTATCTGAAAGTACTTTCGATTTTTCTGGAGTAATGTATTCGCTTAGCCAACATATACAGGGCTTCGATAAAGAAGAGAGCAGATCGGCTAAACAAGAATTTCTAGGTTGGAATAGAAGGCTTTTAGAAAGTACACTTCCCTTACAAAAAGTAGGCGCTACTTTTATAGGAGAAGTACAGAGAATACTGACAATGGAGATTTATTTACCCCATTTAGCTGAAAGAGCCGAAAAAGCAAAAGGATACTTTAATAAGGAGCTCGAAAAACTCACCGACCTCTTGGATGAACACCAAGAGGCAATAAAGATCAAGGTTAGAATTACAGAATACAAAAAGGAGTTGAAAGCGTTAGAGCAATTGTATTTCAACAAAAAAGCGGAAATACAGCGCTTTCATTTACTGGCAAGCAATGCCTTAAAAGGTAAAGAATTAACCAAAGGCGAAATGCTGGGGTCTACACTTTACAAAGACAGAAAAACTCAAAAGATAACGAAAGATAAAAGCACCAAAACACCTACAGCCGAGGTTAGCTTTGAATTGTATCAACAAGGAAAATCCATAGAAGAAATTGCCGAAACTCGTGGTTTAGTACCAAGTACCATTGAAGGTCATTTAACCAAATACATTTCAAGCGGAGAAGTGGATATTAAGCGGTTGATAAGCGAAACAAAACTTAATAACATCCTTTCACTCATAACTCCTGAAACAACAGGCACTCAAGAAATCAAAAATAAACTTGGTGACGACTACAGCTATGGAGAAATAAGAATGGCACTGGCTTTTTATAAAAAGTAGACAACCGAACCCTTATCCACTTCTCAACATCAGTTTATTTCAAGAAAATTAGCTGAGCATTTTTCCAAATTGAGTACTCTTTTACACATATGGGAAAGTTTGGGACACGCAATTGGCCAAAAAACGCCTCTTTGGATGAAATTTGTAATGGTACAGGAATTGAATATCAACACGCAGATCAAATAACATACGAAATCATGAAATCATCATTGAAACTAATAACAGCAATTTTTCTTTCTGGAGCCCTATTGTTCGGCTGCCAAGCAAGTAACACAGTAAAAGGCGGAGCCATTGGTGCTACGGCTGGTGGAGTATTAGGCGGAGTTATCGCAGGTAAGGATAACACAGCCTTGGGTGCCATTATTGGTGCCACCGTTGGCGGTACAGCAGGTGCTTTAATTGGCCGTAGAATGGACAAACAAGCTGAAGAATTAAGAAACGACTTAGAAGGAGCAAAAGTAGAACGAGTAGGAGAAGGTATTAAAATTACTTTCGATTCAGGTTTAATGTTTGCCACCAACCAATCTGCTTTGAATGTAAATACAAAGGAAAACCTTAAAGATTTAGCCACTACACTTCAGAAATATGAAGACACTAACGTGCTAATTGAAGGGCATACAGACAATACTGGTACAGATGAATACAACATGACGCTTTCCAAGAAAAGAGCGGCTTCGGTACAGGAGTATTTAGTAAGCCTTGGTTTAGATTACCAAAGATTGGAAATAGCTGGTTATGGCGAAAGTCAGCCTATTGCTGAAAACGATACCAATGCCGGAAGACAGGCCAACCGTAGAGTTGAAGTAGCAATTTACGCTAACGACAAAATGAAAAGAATGGCCAAAAGAGGCGAACTTGAAGGAGGCGAATAAGCCCACTCAGTTGAAAGTATTAAAAATGCTTTGTGAGAAATCGCAAAGCATTTTTTTATGCTTATGCTTTCTCTGATTTATTAACTTGCGCCAATGGAAGGCCCCAACCCGCAGCTACTTGTCGATTTAGTTACAATGAAAATGCCTTTCGGTAAATATAAAGGCACCACGCTGTGCGATTTACCCACTTACTATTTAGAATGGTTTGCTAAAGAAGGTTTCCCAAATGGCAAACTGGGTATGCTCCTTTCCACTATCTACGAAATCAAAATCAACGGTTTAGAAGATTTACTAAAGCCATTGAAGAATAAGAAGCCATTCTAACTTTTAAAATAACTCACTCGACTCTACTAAGAGTTGGTTCTTCATTAAGTTTTAAAGAACTTCCGTTTTTTAACCATCCATAATCGATCAAGACAATGATATTAGGGAAAAGTATTCGCATTTACTTACAAGAGGGGTCTGTAGCAGGTATTAAGTTAGCGGAAGTGGTAAACTTAACAATACAAGCTTTGTCTTGTCCTAGGGTTAAAATTTCAGACCTAAATAATAACTTTAAAAGTCAGATAAATACTCAAGGTGTCTATTTTCTGATAGGCACAGATGATAAAACGGCTAAATCGAAAGTATACATTGGTGAAGGTGAAAATGTATGGGAAAGATTAAAGAGTCATGCTTTAGCTAAAGACTTTTGGAATGAGGTAATATTATTTACAAGTAAAGATGATAATCTAACAAAATCTCATGTAAAGTATTTAGAAAGCAGATTGATTGATGTTTGTAAAAATGCAGGGAGAATACTTGTTGAAAACAATAACACTCCAAGCTTGAGCTCCCTTCCTTTACCAGATAGAGATGCCATGGAAGAATTCATCTTCAATATTAAGCTACTCTCTGGTACTCTTGGTCATAAATTTCTTGAAGATCCGATTGGGCTTACAACGTTTATTGATCAAAAAAATCATAAACAGCAACAAAGCTATTCGAATACAACAGAGATTAAAAAGGAATTAGAGCTCACTTTGAATATTAAAGGCAGAATAGCCAATGCAATTCAAACCGATGAAGGAATTGTAGTTTTATCTGGCTCACAAGTAATAGAAACAGAATCCAAAAATTACGGATACAAGACCTTACGTGACGAGCTAATATTTGATAACACTATTCAAAGAACTCAAAACGGATCTCTATTTTTTGCTAAAAAACATCTCTTCTCAAGCCCTTCTTCAGCTGCTGCGGTTATTGCTGGTTACTCAATTAATGGTAGGAAAGTATGGAAAAATCATGAAGGGAAATCATTAAAAGATATTGAGAAGACTGAAATAATTGAGCAATAGTGAGACAACTTAAGTGGCAACAATTTTGAGAGATAAAGCAACTCCTAAACCCAACCTTTCCCCTTCAACTTGTGTCAAACCAATCACAAAACTTACTGAAAATGAAAAACATAATATTCGCTGCCGCCATTGTTCTCATCTTCTTTTCCTCTTGTTCTAAAGAGTTAGATTGCTGCATTATTGAAGGCAATGAACAAAAGTGGGAATTAGTTGAAATGACAGGTAGTTTTACTCCTTCTGTGAGTACAGGAAATGACATGGACTGGCAAGAATATTACCTCTTAAACACCAATACTGGCACCTTCACTAAATCCAGAACAACGGATGGCGTGCAAACCTCTGCCTCTGGTACTTTCGTTTTCAATTCTACAGAAGAAGAGCACTCCATCAAACTCACTTACCCAAGCGACAATGAGCTAATAGCTAACTGTACAGGCGATTTAATTGAGGTATTAATCATAGAGTCGGAAAACACACTTAAAGGTACTTGGGCACCCTGCGATGGCCCAGGTTTAAAATACAAGAGAACCGAATAAACGCTGTTATTCAGCCTTCTTCTTCACATTGAAAACAATTGCGCTATTAAACGAACTTTTACTAAAGCTTCGTGATTAGGATATGACTACTATAACAGAAGTAGCTCATTATCTATAGTACCAATAATGTTAGAAACCGATTCAAAAGCTTCAAAAGTAGGTTCGAAACCAAAGCAAGCTTTACTCATTGCAGGCATTTTGTTTATTGCAGTTAACCTACGTCCAGCATTGGCCAGTGTAGGTCCGTTGGTAAGTACTATAAGGGAAAGTACGGGTTTATCTAATTCCATGCTGGGTTTGCTTACGGCCTTACCCCTCTTAGCTTTTGGAGTAGTTTCAATGCTCACCCCCCTGTTTACCAAGCGTTTTGGAATGGCAGCTACTTTAGCTGGAGCGCTTTTGTTGATCACAATTGGCATTCTTACTCGTTCAATCGACCTAGTTTCCACATTGTATATAGGAACCATCCTTTCTGGCATTGGTATCGCTTTTGGTAATGTGCTTTTGCCCAGCTTGGTAAAGCGTAATTTTTCTTCTAATTCTGGACTTATTACAAGTTTATATTCTAGCATTATGGCTGTGGGGGCAGCTACCGCAGCAGGCATAAGTGTCCCTTTAGCTCAAAACGAAGCCTTTGGTTGGCGAGGTGCCCTGGCAGTCTGGGCCATACTTTCTTTAGCAGCTTTCTTTATATGGTTACCCCAAGTTTGGCGCATCAAAAAAGCCAAAAAGCACCGCAACTTTATGAAAGCCATGAAAAACTTAGCCAGCTCTAAGTTGGCTTGGAAAGTCGCTATCTTCATGGGGTTGCAATCTTTTGCCTTCTATGTAATCTTAGCTTGGGTTCCAGACATTCTTCAAAGCCGTGGATACGATGCTTCATACTCGGGCTGGATGCTCTCTTTATCTCAAGGAACTGGTGTATTAGGATCGTTACTCATCCCTTTATGGGCAGGTAGAAAAAACGATCAGCGAAGTATTATTGTAGTACTTGTACTGTTAGAAGCCATTAGTTTAATAGGCCTAATGTTTCCGCAAGCAGGATTGGTACCCATTTGGGTATCTTTAATCGGTTTTGCTTTAGGGGGAAGTTTTGGTTTGGTATTGATGTTAATCATTTTCCGTTCTGACGATTCAGAAACCGCTGCGGAACTTTCAGGAATGGCACAGTCCATAGGTTATTTAATAGCTGCCACAGGCCCAATTGTTTTCGGCAGCATCTTCGATTTGACAGGCAACTGGATTTATTCACTTGGCTTTTTGCTAATCATCGCCTTTCTTAAACTTTACGTGGGTTTAGGAGCAGCAAAGCCTGGGAAAGTATAGATTCAAAACTATAGAAAACATCATTATTAATGCCTTACTTTCCCTCCGGGCAACTTTGCTATCCTATCAGGAAAATTAGAAATAATACCATCAACACCCACTTCAACTAATTCCTTCATTGTTATTGTATCGTCCACAGTCCATCTCCATACCTCAATTCCATTTTTGTGGGCTTTTTCTATATATTCCTTTGTGAGGGGATTCCCACCTCCAGCCCCAATAGCTTGAGCTCCTACGTTTTTTGCAGCAGCAATTGATTGTTCATTTGCAGACCCTACCAAAAAAAGAATAGAAATCTCCTTGTCTAATTGACGCACTTTTTCTAATACCTGATAGTAGAATGAGAAAATTATCACTTCATCCTTCATGTCTAGATCATTGATGATGTCGAGCATCTCTTGCTCTACTCCTTTAACCTTAACCTCAACACAAACTTTGATTTTCCCTTTCGACTTAACTAGTGCTTCTCTTAGGGTAGGTATTTTCTCATTTTTAAACTCGTTACCAAATTTATTAGAGTAGCCTACTCTTACTTTACTCAGTTCCTGATAAGTCATTTCTGAAACCTTTCCTTTCATACCGTTTGAAGAAGTCCGATCAACTGTTGCATCGTGAATAACTACCAAAGAATCATCTTTTGTTTTATGAACATCTAGCTCATAATACTCAAACTGACTATCAATAGCTTTTTGAAAAGCAGCCAAGGTATTTTCTGGAGCAATTCCTGAAAAGCCCCTGTGAGCAATTACTTTTGTTTGGGCTTGAATCGTAATTACTAAAAGCAGCATGGTGCAAACGAGGATCAGCTTATTCATTTCGTTTTATTTTTTGAGTAAACACAAATATAGAAAACTCAAGTTGCCCAAATATTAATTAGAGTTTATGTTACTCAAACCTAGCTCAATTCTCGATGTACACTTAAAAACCTTATCAATTGGGAATTATTCTCCCTCATTTCTCATTACCTACACGGTTATAAAAAATGAGATAAGTTATGCCTAAGCATTCTGAACATATAAAATATTCGATCCTAGAATTGGCCTCAATGGGCGTAGGATCTACACCAGCAGACACCTTTAAAAACAGCCTTGATTTGGCTCAAAAAGCTGAAAACATGGGTTATACCAGATTCTGGTTGGCTGAACATCACAATATGGTAAGCATTGCAAGTTCTGCAACTTCCGTTTTAATTGGTCATATTGCAAATGGTACAAAAACCATTAGAGTAGGTTCTGGTGGCATTATGCTCCCCAACCATTCTCCCCTTATTATAGCAGAACAATTTGGTACGTTGGGCTCTCTTTTTCCAAGTAGAATTGACCTCGGTTTAGGACGAGCACCGGGCACAGACCAAGCTACGGCTCATGCCATTAGACCCGATAGAACCAGATCGGTGATTGCCTTCCCTGATGAAGTTGCGCAAATCCAGAAGTACTTCTCTAAAGAAAACAAGTCGGCCCAAGTAAGAGCTTCAGTAGCTGAGGGTGTGGACGTTCCTACTTACATTTTAGGTTCTAGTACCGATAGCGCACACTTGGCTGCTAAAATGGGACTACCCTATGCTTTCGCTAGTCATTTTGCGCCAGCACAGATTTTTGAAGCTTTTCATATTTATCACAACAACTTTCAACCTTCTGATTTTTTGAAAGAGCCTTATACGATTGGCTGTATCAACGTAATTGCTGCTGATACCGACAGTGAAGCTGAACGTTTGTCAACTTCATTAATAAAAATGATGTATGGGGTTTTGACAAATAATATCGATTACGTGCAGCCTCCTCAAGAAATGACTGCTGAACTAAAGGGATTATCAGAACACGAAGCATTTCAGCGTATGTTAAAGTATGCTTTTGTAGGCAGTAAAGCTACTGTAAAACAAAAGACTGCTGATTTCATTGATGCTACTGGGGTGGATGAAGTGATGGTGGCTTCTCATATCTTCCATCATGAAGATAGAGTGAAATCATACCAAATCTTTTCAGAAATAATGAAAGACCAGAAGTGATTCTAGTCTTTCAATGTTATTTAGGTGAGGTTGAGTTTTGTCCAATCAATTCAACTCTGCAAATAAGTCCATATACTCAGTATCCCAACTTGTAGACTTCTCTTCAAAGTTTTCATTGGTAACTTCTTTACTATTGATTTCTGAGGCAGCTCTACTAAAAAGTGCTTCTGCTTTTTCAAAGAATTTGGTCATTTTCTGGATTTGTACATAGTCTTTGTCCTTCAGAAACATTAGATAGTGGCCATCTTCTTCCTTCACTTCAAGGTCGGTTTCTCTGTCTACCATTCGGCACCTCACTACAACCACACCCTCTTCATTTGGTTCTGAAACCGAAACTACCTCATAGTCTTCTGGTGATCGGCTTTGTAATTGAGGGCGAATAAGCGAAGCCGAAAGCGAGAGCGACACGGTAGAAAACATATCATCATCTTTATACAGTTCTATCTTATCTTTTGAGCTACGCTTAATCTTCGTTTGAAAATTATTAATCATGGCTGTTTTAAAAGCTTCGAAAGCATCTAAGGCTTTGAACCCCGATTCATCAAAGTTGGTAATCGCCTCAGCATCCTTCTTTACATAGAAATAGGGAATAGGATTATGGTCCACGGGTTGACTAGAAACCAATCCTAAAGAGGTAAGCATTTTTTCTGGCGTGCTAGTATCGTATGGGCTTTGGGGTTTACAACTTACCATTGTAAAAATGGCCAAAGCTGTGAGTAAATATTTCGTCCGGTTCTTCATATTAAAGTATTTATAAGACGAAGAACCGAGATTTCTTACGGCTATAGAATACCCTCTAGCTCGGATATTCTAATCGGTAATAATGGGCAGAAGTTACTTGGTTGCTTCCAAAACCAAGCCCATCATAGGCCCAATTTTATTGGGTTCTAGCCAGCGTGTAACCAACACCAAGTCATTCTTTTTGTCGATTACGATAAAATTACCTCCAAAACCGGCAGCAAAGTAAATGGACTCATCATCTACTTCCTTCCATTTTCTTGGCCCTCTATTGAGCCACCATAAATACCCATAACTGGCATTTGCTTCTGATGATTTCTGTACCTCGTTTACCCAGTTTCTTGAAATAAGTTGATTGCCTTTCCAATTGCCTTCATTCAAAAAAAGTAACCCAAAACGGGCATGATCTAGTGCGCTGATAAAAACGCCTCCTCCAGAATGGCCTCCACCCGTAACGGACTGCATATTTATACCGTCAACATTTACCCAAGAGTTTTCATAACCAAACCATCGCCATGTGGTGGAAGCTCCAATCGGATCCATTATATATTCTTTTAACACCTGCGGAAGTGGTCTTCTCCAAACCTGAAGTAGAGAATAGGCAAGCACATTCACCCGTACATCGTTATACTCCATTACTGTACCCGATGGAACAGGCTTTTCGAAACGCCAATCGTCAATCCCTCCCCTTCTTGGTGGTCTGTCTGCCCAATCTTGCATTCCAAACAAAGTACCCGACCAAGCAGAAGATTGATTGAGTAGGGTATGCCATTCTATTTGTTGATTGTGGGCACCATCAAAAGTATTGTCCCAAACATAGTCGCTGGCTTTGTCATGAACGCTACCAATTAGCCCCTTGTCCAGAGCAAGCCCCGCTACAGTAGACAGATAGCTTTTAGTTACGCTATGAGTCATGTCTACTCGGTTCACATCGCCCCATTGGGCTACGATATAACCGTTTTTTAAAATAACTCCTGCTGGCCCTCCTCTTTCTCTTGTTGGCCCAACTAATTCATGATACGGCTCGCTGCTGAAACCTTCATAAGAAGCAATTCTGGAATCTTTAGAACCTGAATACTCATTATCTTGTGCGTATTTTACCGCTATATCAATTTTGGCTGCATTCAAACCTAAAGACTGTGGTGTTCGGGTCTCCCATTCTCCTCTGGGTGGGAAATAGTTCTGTGCATAAGATGGGACTGCGGCAATCAACGCCAAAGTTAAGATCAGTGTAGTGATGTTTCTTTTCATTTTTCGGAAGGGTTTAATCCGAGTTAAACAGAAAGAGGAAGATTTACAAACGGACTTTGATTGAAGGAAAAAATGAAAGGAGGCCATCACACCTCCCTTCTACCTAATCAAAAACATGTAATCCCTTACATGCCTTCGTTTTCTTTGTTTTAAAAATCGACATGAAGGTAATATTTATTTAACATTTAGGTAACAGACTGCACAGAAAAAATAAAGGCGGCTCCCTTACGGATCCGCCTTCACCTCAACTAAATCGATTCAAAACTCCACACGAAATGAACCACTCTACTATTTAATTCAGATTTCAACTCAAATTCTTGATCGAAATCCCTTATACATACGGTGCCAGTTTGAGGGATGGATTTAGCATGCACAAAAATATCTAGCACAACCATCTTGTTTAGATTAATTCTGATCTAGTGCCCTCTATTTCAGTGCTTCAAATAATTATTTAGCTTAGCTCATTACGATGAAAATGAAACGTCAACTCAAATGGGCATTTAGCTCGTTATTTATTCTTATGCCTTTCATTATGCATGGGCATCAAGAAGATAACTTCGAGTTATCAAACGAAGGCTATTACATTAGTGAGTTTGTTGTTCATACGAATGTTGATGGAAAAATTGATGCCGATTATCTTGGTTGGTTTTTCAATACAACAAGTCTAAAATTTCATCAGAAGCACAGCTTTAATCTTAGTCTTTTGTTTACTCACGGAGGACAACCAACCTCTAGAAGCGTTGGTGACCTCCAGTATTTCACCAATATAGAAGTTGGTTTGTTGTATGGTTTAAATGAAATGTACTATAAGTATGAAAGTGATGTTGCATGGTTTAAAATAGGTCAGCAAGATATTAACATGGATTTTATGTTTACCGAAAACGGCTTGCTTTTTAACCATAGCTCTTTTGGAATAGATCCAGGCACAACACTGAATTTACCTGCACCTACAGCACCTTATGTAAGTTTAAGCTTAACGGGAAAAGTGACGATGGCCAATATAGATTTTAAAATTGGAGTATTTGATGGGCAATACGCAGAAGAACGTGGCAGTTTATTACCTGTTTCTTGGAGACTGAAAAAGTCTGAAGGGCTTATTTACATTATAGAGCCTGAATTTACATGGCTAAAAAAGCAAGTAACAACAAAAATTGGAGCTCTCTACCACAGTGGAAATTTTCAGAATAAGAATAGTGGCAACACAGAAAAAGGCTTGCTAAGTTTTCATTCTATTAGTGACTTTAACTTCTACCAACATGATGACAGATCTTATCATTTATTTTACCAGATAAATAGCTCACATAAAGAAGTAAGTGATATTGACTTCTACCTTGGATTGGGTTTACGGATGGAACAGCCTTTTAAATGGGCTTACCAACATGAATTAGGATTTGCCATGGGACATGCACATATTAACTCAGAAAAGCCTATAACAGACATGAGTTTTAATGTTAAATCTGAAACAGCATTAGAAACTACTTTTAAAGTGAGCGTAAGTAATTGGTTCGCTGTTCAGCCTTATTTCCAGTATATAGTTTTCAATGAAAAGGAGACAGATTTGAAAGAACCCAAAATTTTAGGGTTGAGAGCTCATTTAAATTTTTAAGCGTCCTCTGTAAGCAACAAACCATGTCTCGGTTTATTAATCCATTTGAATCTCTATTTTTGTTGTTATTGGGATTGCTAAATTCTTGATCGCCCTTTTTTTAAAGCCATGAGAAACATACTCTTAGTAGAAGACGAACAGAATGTAGCCGCCTTTATAAAAAAGGGGTTGGAAGAAGAAGGCTATGCAGTTACGGTAGCTCATAGTGCCGAATCAGGTAGAGAGAAGCTGACCAGTACCCAATTCGACATATTCATTTTTGATGTTATTCTACCAGGCATTAGTGGTTTAGAGCTATGCAAGCAACTACGAAAAGAAGGTGTTCAAACTCCAATTTTAATACTTACCGCTTTGAGCTCTACCGAAAATGTGGTTCAAGGCTTAAACTCTGGAGCTGATGACTACTTAGCCAAACCTTTCAAATTTCAAGAATTGTTGGCCAGAATAAATGCTTTAGCAAGAAGAATACAGAAATTTCAAAACGATCAGTTACTCACTGTTGGTTTACTACAACTCGATAGAGATGCGAAAACCGCTAACAGAGACAAAGTCGAAATCAAACTTACTTCTACAGAATATAAGCTATTGGAATACATGATGAGAAATTCTGGCAAAGTGCTTTCCAGAATCGATCTACTGAAAAATGTATGGGACATCAATTTTGATGTAGGTACTAATGTGGTCGATGTTTATGTAAACTACCTAAGAAACAAAATTGATAAGGAGTTTGATGTAAAAATGATTCAAACCGTTATTGGGATGGGCTATATTTTAAAAGACGAAAGTTAAAATGAGGATAAGAAGTAAAATCACACTCATTTTTACACTTACCACCTGCACACTGCTCTTGGTTACTTTCGTGTTTATTTATTATTTCGCTAAAGTGTATTCTGAAAAAGAATTTTATGAACACTTAAGCAAGCGCGCCAAAATTGAAGCTGATTTTTTACTCAAGGCCGAAGAGTTAGATTCCTTAACGTTCAATCAAATTCAAAAAGAACACCTACTTCACCTTACCAATGAACACGCTTATGTAGTTCCAAAATCTGATCAAAACACATTACCAGAACCCGTTAAATCATTTGCTTTAACAATTGAGGACAATGAAGGTAGCACTCAAAAAATTGACAGTATTGCTTACTTCGGAATTATCTACCCGTATCATCAAAATGACTACGTTGTCATTATTTCTGCCATTGATGAACATGGCATAAACCTAATTAATAGCCTCAAAAGCATTTTAATCATTGCCTTTATTACCTGCTCTATTGTGATTTTCATTGTGGGAATCTATCAGGCAAAACAAGTACTCATTCCCATTTCAGGTATTGTAAAAAGGGCAAATGAAATAAAGGCTTCTAACCTTCACTTGAGATTGGATACTGGTGAAAACAATGATGAACTTGCAGAGCTCTCTTCTACCTTCAATAACATGTTGGACAGGCTGGAAACTTCGTTTGAAATCCAAAGTAACTTTGTAAGCAATGCCTCACACGAGCTTAAAAATCCACTTACCGCTATATTAGGTGAGGTAGAAGTAGCACTAAGAAAGCAAAGAACGGTTGATGAATATATTGCCTCATTAAACACTATTGAAAAAGAATCCAACAGACTAGAAATTCTTGTAAAATGCTTGTTAGAGTTGGCTCAAGCAGATCACGACAACAAAGGGCTTATTATTGAGAGTATCCGTGTGGATGAATTAATGCTTATTGTAAAAAGCGACATTGATAAGATCAAACCTGAAAATCAAATCAGTTTCGATTTCTCTGAATTACCCGAAACAGCTGAATGTTTAATTATTCAAGGAAGCCAAAGCTTGCTAAGAATGGTACTTAATAACATTGTAGAGAACGCCTGCAAATTCTCTATGAATAAAGTGGTGAAGATTAAGATGATGGCCAATGAAAGTTGGGTAGAGATTGAAGTAAATGACAAAGGCATTGGAATTCCTCCTCAAGAATTAAAGAACATATTCGAGCATTTTTATCGTGCCTCTAATGCAAGAGCATTTAATGGTTTTGGTATTGGCTTGCCCTTGGCTCAGAAAGTGATTAAAATTCATGGCGGAAGCCTCATCATTAATTCAAAAGAAGGTGTGGGTACAAATGTTAGAATAAGGCTCCCTAATTACCGACAAGCCGTTTCTATCGACCGTTAGGAAATTCTAATGGTATTCTAATCTTTAGATTCAACCCTCCGCTCTAGTACCCCGTATATTTGGCAATATTTTAAAGAATATTCTGCCTTAATGCGCAAGTACCTCCATACATGTATTATCATCCTAATGAGTTTTCTCGTTTCGATTCAGGGTTTTGGAGTGTATTCGTTCAATAGAGTTGTAATGGCGCCTAGTCAGAGTATTGTGCTTGAGATAAATCAAGCCGAACAAAATGATTTGGAAGAACAAAGCGATTCTGACTCAGATTCAGATTCAATTCCGCTCCCACTTACTTTACCCGATGAGGAAACTAAAGAGGATTGTGTAGACATTGATGACTTGAAAGTAAATCAGTCCCTGATTTACAAAGACATATTTTACCCAAAATTAGACAGGCAAGATTTCCATTTCCTTCTTGCTAAAAGGCCTTTTAATAAAGCCAAAACCCCTACTCCACCGCCAGACTTGGCTTTTGCTGTATAACTTAATACAGACCATCAGGGCATTGAATGCCTGTTTTCTACTAAAAAAAACATTGTGATGTCAATCACAAAAAATCTGGCCTACTCCTAATTGGGAGCTGCCGAAAAATATTAACAACAATCTTATATGAGTACTAAAAAAATCTTTACAAAAGAAAACCTTAAAAGCGATATGCTATCTAGTGTGGTAGTATTCCTAGTTGCACTACCGCTTTGTTTAGGTATAGCGCTCGCATCAGGAGCCCCCTTATTCTCTGGCTTAATTGCTGGTATTGTTGGTGGTATTGTGGTGGGAACGCTAAGTAAGTCCAGCTTAAGTGTTAGTGGCCCTGCCGCTGGCTTGGTTGTAATTGTTCTAGCAGCAATAGATGACCTCGGTGGATTTCAAGGTTTCTTATTGGCCGTAGTAATTGCTGGGGTTATTCAGCTAGTACTTGGTTATTTGAAAGCAGGAATCATTGGCTTGTATTTTCCTTCCCCAGTAATTAAGGGAATGCTAGCCGCAATTGGTTTGATTCTAATCTTAAAGCAAGTTCCTCATTTAATTGGCTTTGATGCTGACGCCTTTGGTGAAATGGAGTTTTTGCAAAAGGACGGCAACAACACTATTTCAGCCTTCCTTTCTTCTTTTGATCACATCTACTTAGGAAGTCTAATTGTTGGCCTAGTTTCTCTGCTACTTCTAATTGGTTGGAGCAGTAAATTCATCAAGCAAAACAAATTCTTAAAGCAAGTTCCAGGCGGAATCATAGTAGTAGCCTTAGGCGTGTTGATTAATTACTTATTCAATTCCTTCTACCCAGATTTATCCATTAGTGGTGACCATATGGTAAACATCCCTGTTATTTCAGGGCTAGATTCTTTAAACACGGTTTTCCAGTTCCCTGACTTCTCTTTGTTAACCAATGTCAATGTGTATATCACCGCGTTTACTTTGGCCATTGTAGCAAGTTTAGAAACTTTACTTTGTGTTGAAGCTATGGATAAGCTTGACCCACACAAAAGACGTACACCTCAGAACGCTGAATTGAAAGCGCAAGGAGTAGGTAACATTATCTCAGGTTTAATCGGTGGTTTACCAATTACAGCAGTAATTGTAAGAGGTTCTGCTAACATTGAGGCAGGTGCTAAATCTAAAATGTCTGCAATTTTCCACGGCCTATTGTTGCTAGTTGCAGTTGCAATATTCCCCGTAATCATGAACATGATTCCTCTGGCATCCTTAGCTGCAATTCTAATTGTAGTTGGTTTTAAACTAACCAAACCTGCATTATACATGCAGCAGTTTAAATTAGGCCGTGAGCAATTTATTCCATTTATAACTACGGTGGTAGCCATTTTATTCACAGATCTTTTAATCGGTATTCTAATTGGTATGGCAGTAGGTATTTTCTACATACTAAAAGCCAACTACAAAGTACCTTACCATTACAAAGAAGAAAAAGAGACTAGTGATAGTGAGAGTAACAGCAAAATTAGACTAGAGCTTAGTGAGCACGTTTCGTTCTTGAATAAGGCAAGTCTGCAACTTACACTGGAACACTTACCACATAATAGCTCTGTAATTTTAGACGGATCAAGGTCTACCAAAATAGATTATGATGCACTTGAGGTAATCTACAATTTCAAAGAATCGGCTCATGAAAAGAACATTACTCTTGAGCTAATCAACATTCCTACAGGATCAAAAATAACCGTAAACCATTAATAAATTAACTGAATTAAATATGACTTTAGATAAACAATTACTCGATAACAATCATAAGTGGGTTGAAGAAAAACTAAGTGAAGACAAGGACTTCTTTAACAAGTTAGCGAATGGACAAAAGCCACCAGTATTGTGGATTGGTTGTGCGGATAGCCGTGTGCCTGCCAACCAGATTACGGGTACTGAGCCAGGTGAAATTTTTGTTCACAGAAACATTGCCAACATGGTGGTTCATACCGATATGAACATGTTAAGTGTACTTGATTACGCAGTTAATATTCTAAAAGTAAAGCACGTAATCGTTTGTGGTCATTACGGTTGTGGTGGAGTTTTAGCCGCTATGGACAATAACCAGTATGGTTTAGTAGACAACTGGATTCGTCATATTAAAGACGTTTACAGACTTCACAAAACAGAACTAGAAGCTATTGAAGATCAGAAAGCAAGAGCCGATAGGTTTGTGGAACTTAATGTAATGGAACAAGTATATGACCTTACTACAACAAGCATTATCCAAAACATGTGGGCAAAAGGAGATTCTCCAAAACTTCATGGCTGGGTTTATGATATTAAAAACGGCTTGTTGAAAGATTTAAACGTATCTACCGAAAATTAAATAAAACCATTTTAGATTATTTGCCTGGTATGTCTCATTATTCGAAAACACATTTCGTATCGGTTTATTAAATTGAATGTCTATTTTTACGACCGAAATAAGAAAACGTACTATGGCAAATAATCTATTAAAAGGTAAAAGAGGAATCATATTTGGCGCATTAGACGAACGCTCTATTGCTTGGAAAGTAGCTGAAGTAGCAAAAGCTGAAGGCGCTACCTTCACCCTAACCAACGCTCCAATTGCGATGAGAATGGGTGAAATCAACAAATTGGCTGAAGCCTGCGGTTCAGAAATTATTCCTGCCGATGCAACTTCAATCGAAGATTTAGAAAACCTTTTCACCAAGTCAGTGGAAATTTTGGGTGGTAAAATCGATTTCGTTTTACACTCGATAGGCATGAGCCCGAACGTAAGAAAAGGCCGTGATTATGGTGATTTGAACTACGATTGGTTGACTAAAACCCTAGATGTTTCTGCCATTTCTTTTCATAAAGTAATGCAAACAGCCGAAAAACTTGACGCCATGAATGAATGGGGTTCAATTTTAGGTTTATCATACATTGCAGCGCAGCGTACTTTCCCTGATTATTCAGATATGGCACATGCGAAAGCCATGCTTGAATCTATTGCTAGAAGCTACGGAGAGCGTTATGCTAGATTGAAAAAAGTGAGAGTAAATACCATTTCACAGTCACCTACCATGACAACTGCTGGAACAGGTGTTGGCGGTTTTGATGTATTCTATTCTTATGCCGACCAAATGAGCCCATTAGGCAATGCAAGTGCTTTAGATTGCGCTAACTACTGTGCCATGATGTTCTCTGATTACACTAGAATGGTAACCATGCAAAACTTAATGCACGATGGAGGTTTTTCTTCTTCAGGAATTACCGATGCATTAATTGAGCAGTTGAAAAAAGATTAATCAACAGTCCTTAGGACAATAGATAGCAGCCTGCCGATTAAGCGTTTCAAGCGAAAATCAGCAGGCTGTTTTTAATTCACCAATCGCGCCATGGTTACATTCCCCAATGCCAAAATCAATTTAGGACTTTCCATTACTAGGAAGCTTCATAATGGCTACCATAGCATTGAAAGCTGCCTCTACCCTATTCCTTGGTGCGATGTATTGGAGTTTATTCCAGGTAAGAAAATTTCATTCTCTTCCAGCGGAATAGCCATTCCTGGCGAAGACAAAGACAACTTAGTTTTAAAAGCATACAAACTACTTCGTAAAGATTTTGGGCTGCCAGAGCTTAATATTCACCTGCACAAAATCATTCCGATGGGCGCTGGATTAGGCGGAGGATCGGCAGATGCTGCTTTTATGCTGAAAATGTTGAACAACGAATTTCAATTATTCTTAGATGATTCTGTTCTAGAAGATTACGCAGCCCAACTAGGAAGTGATTGCCCATTCTTTATTCAGAACAAACCAGCCATTGCTACAGGAACGGGTACCGATTTAGAAGTTTTCGACCTTGATTTATCTGGCATGTGGATGCTTTTGGTCAAACCTGATGTTCACATTTCGACCCAAGAAGCATACGCCAATGTAACACCAAAGCCAAATGAAGTGGACTTGAAATCGCTTTTAGAAAGTAAAGATTTTACGCTCTGGCGCGAAAAGTTAGTCAATGATTTCGAGGCGTCCATCTTCCCAAACCATCCCGCTTTAAGAGAAATTAAAGAAGCCCTTTATCAAAACGGAGCGGTATATGCAGCCATGAGTGGCTCTGGTTCTACCCTCTTCGGGTTATATACTAAAAAGCCTGAGATTTCACCAGCTTTCGGAAAATACACGCATAAACTGATCGAGCTTTAGGAAAAGAGTTGAAGCTGTTTTCAAACTACCTTTTATAATAAACCGTATATTATCTCCGTCTTTAACTCATTGGTCTGACCACTTATGCGCATTCGATTAATACTTATTGGTTTACTCTTTCTTTCAGGTTTCTCTAAATTTTCTTTTGCCCAAGAAAAAGAAATCAATGTATACGATGTTAGAGAAGATGGCAGAATTGGCATTTATGCAGACAACGATAAACCCTACCCACAAACGGTTACATTAACGCTAAAACTGAAAGGCCTAAGACCTTCAAAAGAGGTTCCTGACTTTATTGCAGTTCCTGCCAACACCAAAGAATTTAGACTCACCAGTCTTATAATTCCCTTCGAAAGATCTTGGCAGTATTCATTTAGCTACATTTATCGCTTTGGCGATGCAAATGCGCAACACGACCCTAAGCAAGAATATTTGCTTCCTTTTGAAGAAGGAACAAGCTATAGGCTTACTCAAGGTTACAATGGCGACCGAACTCATCAAGGAGAAAATGCACTTGATTTCACTATGGATGAAGGGACTAGAATTTTTGCTGCTAGGGCGGGGAAAGTGATTAGAATTAAAGAAGATTCCAATCAAGGTTGCCCAAGTAGAAGGTGCAATGATATGGGCAATTACCTGACCATTTTACACGAAGACGGCACCTATGCCGATTACCTCCACTTGCAGTTTGAAGGTGTTACGGTTGAGCTAGGTGACAAAGTAGAAGCTGGGGACCCAATTGCCTTGAGTGGAAATACAGGTTGGAGCACGGGCCCACATCTTCATTTTATAGTGCGAAAAACTGAAAAAGATGGACAAGTTTCGCTCCCTACTCTATTCAAGACTTCCAGAGATAAAACCGAACTTCTGACAGAAGGGAATATCTATACTGCGATCAAAAATCCGTAAAGCTTTTCACCTCCGCTTTCTTTTCTTAAATTCCAAAACGGATAAATTTTGCTATGAAGATTAACGTGAATGGTATTGACCATGAAGTGGATGTGGAACCCAATATGCCTTTGCTTTGGGTATTGCGCGATGAACTTAACCTGACTGGAACCAAGTATGGCTGCGGAGTGGCCGCTTGTGGTGCTTGCACTGTTCATTTAGACGGACAAGCCGTCCGCTCTTGCGTATTACCTATTGCTGCACTGCAAGGAAAAGCCATTACTACTATTGAATCCATCGCAAAAGATGACCGGCTGTCACGCGTTCAACAAGCTTGGATCGACCATCAAGTGCCGCAATGTGGCTATTGTCAATCGGGAATGGTTATGGCCGTAGAAAGCCTTTTGGCTAACAATAACCAGCCTTCAGAAGAGGAAATTGACGCTTCCATTTCTAATATTTGCCGCTGCGGAACTTACCAAAGAATTAAAGAAGCCATTAAAGAGGTGCTGACCCAAAATCAAGAAAATGGCTAAAGAAAGAACCAGAGGACAGAAAATAAGCCGCAGGGCGTTTATTATTTCCGGAGCTGTAATCGGAGGTGGTTTTGCATTGGGCTTGGGCGGAGTAGCATTCTCCAATTTTAAGAAAAAGCAGTTCAGCGGAATGGGCTTTGAAGGCGCAGAATCGCTCAATGCTTTCATTCATATTACACCAGACAACAAAATCAAACTGGCCATTGCTCGGGCTGAAATGGGACAAGGGGTACATACTGCTTTGGCCATGCTTACTGCCGAAGAACTGGAAGTAGATTTAGATCAAATCGAAGTAATTCACCCACAAGTAGAATCGCCTTACGCCAACGTAAATTTGGCTACCCATTACGAAAGAACATCAAGTTCTACTGGTTTCCATTTCATGGAAAAAGTGGCCTATATTCTTCCATATATTGCCACTGGAGGAAGCACCACCATTCGTGACGGCTACGAACATTACCGAATTATGGGTGCTTCTGCCAAGGAAATGTTGATGAAAGTGGCCATGAAAAAATGGTTTGTTGACATTGATAAATTGAAAGCAGAAAAAGGCTTTGTCATCAATACTGAAACTGGCGAAAAAGTCACTTACGGATCTCTTGCGCCTTTTGCCGCGGAAGAAAAACCCAATAACCGTCCGACTTTAAAATCGAAGTCCAATTTTAAAATCATTGGCAAATCTACTCAACGCATTGACCTAAAAGAGAAGGTGACAGGAGCAGCCGAATACGGCATTGATGTGCGTTTACCCAACATGCTTTTTGCTGCCGTTCGGCACTGCCCTATAATTGGGGGAGAAATTACGAGCATTACGAATGAATCTGAAGTAATAGACATGCGAGGCGTAAAGCATATCGTGCAGTGGCCTAAGGGTGCGGCTGTAATTGCCGACAACACTTGGCGAGCACAACAAGCCGCGAATGCACTCACTTTTGAAATTGACAACAAAGGAAATGAGCAGCTTTCTTCATCTCATATTTCTAAGCTTCTAAAAACAAGGCTCGACAAAGAAATTGACCATGTAAAAGAGAAGATTGATAATACTGCTACAGCATTTAAAGCTTCTGACAAGGTTTTCGAGGCTCTATATGAAGTTCCATTTTTAGCACATGCCACCATGGAACCCATCAACTGCACGGTGTTGGTGGAAGAGGACAAAGCCAAAGTTTGGGTGGGACATCAGGCGCCATTTTTGGTCACCATGGCCACCGCCAAAGAAGCGGATATAAAAACCAGTAAAGTTGAAATCGACATCAAATATTTGGGAGGTGGTTTTGGAAGAAGGGCCGAAAATGATTTCATTACCGAAGCGGTACGCATTGCCAAAGCAATGAAAGGCACCCCTATTCAAATGGTGTGGTCGAGAGAAGAGGATACTCAATTCGACACCTACCGTCCAGCAGCCATGGCCAGTTTTAAGGCAGGAATGAATAATGATGGAAGTATAGTGGCTTGGGAAAATCACGTAACGCTTCAATCGGTTTTACGAAGCAGCATTGGGCGAAACTTTCCGTTAATGACTCCACCAGAATCACAAGACACCACCGCAGCCGAAGGTGCTTTAGGTTTAGCTTATAATCTGGGTGCACGAAAAGTAGGATACTCGTTTATAGAAAGCCCAATGCGTTTGGGTTTTTGGCGAAGTGTAGGTCATTCTTACAATGGATTTTTCACTGAAAGCTTTATAGATGAACTGGCCAATGAAGCCGACACCGATCCTTATGCGTTTAGAGCAAAACTTCTTCCTTCAAACTCTAGACAGAAAAAAGTGTTGGACAAAGTAGCTGAAATCAGCAATTGGAACTCCCCTCTTCCCGAAGGAAAAAGCCGAGGAATTGCCTTTCACGAATCTTTCGGTTCTATCGTGGCACAAGTGGCCGAAATCAGCATTAACCCCAATAAAGAATTTAGTGTAGACAAAGTGTTTTGCGTGATTGATTGCGGAAATTACGTGAATCCTGACACCATTATTGCACAGATGCAAAGCGGAATTGTTTTTGGGTTAACTGCAGCTGTTTATGGAGAAATCACCATTGAAGAAGGCAAAATTCAGCAGTCGAACTTCCCTGACTATGAAGTGTTGAAATTGAAGCATATGCCTGAGGTATTCACTCACATTATGGAAAACAATGAAGCACCGGGTGGTGTTGGCGAACCTGGCACTCCGCCTATTGCTCCTGCCCTGACCAATGCTATTTTTGCCGCTACTGGCGAACGTGTGCGTTCCCTTCCTTTGAAAAATCACGGTTTTAAATTAGTTTAAACCATTCCATGAAATCACTCAAGTTTTTAGCACTCCTGTTTTTGGTTTGTAGTTGCACCCAACTAACGGTGAATAAATCGATTCAAGAGACACAATTACCTGCCTCTTTTTGTGTGACAAGCCCGGTAGAGATTAAGCATAATATGCCTTATGGAAACTCTCCTTGGCAAAGAACTATCAAGTTGCCCACTAGTGGAAAGTTTGTGGAAGAAAACCATTATGTCACTCAATCAGATAAGTTCGATAATCAAGCACCTTGGCCTAAAACGATAACGGAGAACATTCAACAACACCTTCAACGCAGCTTTTTTCTTTACCAATCCTTCGACCCAAAAATGACTTTTGAGGAATTGTATTCCAAAAGGTGGAACAAAGAATGGACACCTGAAGAAGGCGGCCATTTTGGACAGGGTTCTGTGGGTGAAGTACAGCGAACCGAGTTAACTCCAGAAGATGAAATGTGGTTTATGTGTATGATGTGGGCCAGTGAATCCAAACCAAAAAGGGGTACCAAATTCTTACTTACTGCCAATAACAAAAGTGTGGTAGTGATTGCAGGCTATGAAACGGGGCCTTCTTCTAAAGATCATATCGGAGGAGTTACTAGAGAAGTTCATGCTTGGTTGGGCACAGATCCGAATTCTTTGATAGAAGTAGGTTTGCTGAAAAATCAGAATCAAAAAACAGGGCCTGTAGACTGTAAATAGTTAATACTTACAGCCCACAGGCCCAAAAATCATCAGTTCAGTTTATACTCTTACCTGACCATTTCCGAAGAAATAATACTTATTGGTCACCAATTGTTCTAGCCCCAATGGGCCACGGTGATGCAACTTATCGGTACTGATGGCCAGTTCACCACCAATTCCCATTTGACCTCCATCGGTAAAACGGGTAGAAGCATTGTGATATACTGCTCCACTATCCACCTGTTCCATAAAGCTCTGTGCAAGCACTTTATCGGTTGTAATAATAGCTGAAGAGTGGCCACCAGAATATTTATTAATCTTCTGAATGGCTTCCTTTTCGTCACCTACAAGGGCTACGCATGCCTTGAGTGCCAAAAACTCTTCAAACCAAATTTCTTCATTTTCTATGGTTTGCTCTTCTGGCAAAACCTTCTTCACTTCTTGATCTACTACAAGCTCTACCTCAAATTCATGTAAAGCCTTCTGTAGCTGAATCAGTTTATTCTCTAAATCTGGCAAACGCTTATCAAGCAAAATTTTATCGAGGGCGTTACAAGCAGAAATTTTATCGGTTTTAGCATTTAAAATCACTTTCAATGCTTGATTCCAATCTGCTTTATGATCTACATAAATGAAGTTGTTTCCTCTTCCGCTTACCAAAACAGGGCAAGTGGCGTGTTCCTTTACAAAAGCAATTAGACGCTCTCCTCCTCTTGGAACAATCAAATCAATTTTCTGATCTGGATTTTTCAAGAACGCTTGCGTCTCAGTCCTCGACATTTTGAGCAACTGCACCCAATCCGTATCTAAGCCATTAAGGTGTAAAGCCTGATGCCAGCAATCAATGAGTATTTGATTGGAGTGAATAGCTTCCTTCCCTCCTTTTAAAAGAATTCTATTATTGGCTTTGAAGGCTAAAACAGCTGCTTCCACTGTTACATCTGGTCGTGATTCGTAAATCATCATGATGGTACCGAATGGTGCCGTTTTATTAATTATTTCCAATCCATCTTCTCTTTTGAAAGTAGATTTCGTTTGCCCTACTGGGTCATCCTTTTCCATTACTTCTTCTACGGCCTTCACCATACTGTCGATCTTTGCATTATCGACCACAAGCCTATCGTACATGGCACGATCTGACTGATCAAAAGCAGCCAAATCCAACTGATTTGCTGCAATGATTTGAGCTCTATTCAGCCCTAAAATTTTTATAAATGATGCTAATACCTTGTTCTTCTTATCTGTTTTTAATAATTCCATTTTTACTTTTTATGCTGTGAATTTGGTGCCTACCGTTTTCCCATCAATAATGTCTAAAATCACATTGTCTTGTTTGCCATTGGCTATATATGCAGTAATGTTCTTTGCTGCTGCTCCCTGAGCAATCTTCAGTTTAGACCCCATTCCTCCTCTACCTTCGGCTTCGCCTTTTTCGCTTTTCTGTATGTACTTTTCTAGATTCTGCTGGCCATTTACTTCTCTGATAATTGAAGTATCACTATGATTTGGATGACCATTATACAGGCCATGTGTATCGGTCAGAAGAATGAGCATATCAGCATTGATTAATTCAGCCACTAAACTTGCCATTTCATCATTATCGGTAAACATGGTGTGCGATAACGATGTAGCGTCATCTTCATTTGCAATAGGAATAATGCCTTCAGACAATAACCCTTCGTAACAATTGATCATATTTTCGCGCCAAACACCTGGGTTGAAATCCCTTTTAGTAGCCAATACTTGTGCGCACTTCATACCATAATCATGAAATGTTTCATAATAGGTTCGCATCATCCGCGGTTGGCCTACAGATGAAAAAACCTGCCTTCTGATGGCTTTATCTTCAATTTCAGAATGCCCAAGCACTTCTTTTCCTGCAATTACAGATCCTGATGAGATCAATACAGAAAGGATATCTCTTTCGTAGAGTTCAGCAATTTGCCTTACAATCCCCTGAATAACAGGCCTTACAATGCGGTTATCTTTATTCGTTAATACGTTAGTACCTACTTTAATTACTACTCTTTTCTTAGTTGATTTTACCACGACTATTTTTCTTGTAATTCGGTTGATTCTTTCCCTAGTTCTACGGCCCTGTTAAAAGCGGCATAAGCGGCATCGTGAATTAACTGTTGCACATTATTATCTATTAAAGAATCGAGTGCAGCCTGTGTAGTGCCTCCTTTTGAGCTCACCCTTTTCATCCAACTATCTGGCGAAAGCTTATTTTTGTTGAAGAGCTCGATTGCGCCTTCAAACGTGGCACTTACCAGCACTTTTGAATCGTTATCTGAAAAGCCCATGCTTTTAGCGGCTTCCATCATCGATTCCATAAAATAGAAAACATAGGCAGGCCCCGAACCAGAAATACCTGTAGAGGCATCGATAAACATTTGTGAATCAACTCTCACCGATTTACCTGTGGTATTGAGCAAGTCTTCTACCATCCAAAGTTCAATACGAGATATTTCAGGCGCAGCTAAATAGGATGTCATTCCCTTACCTACCTGAGCTGGCAAATTGGGCATAGCCCGTACTACTTTTTTTATTCCCAAACCCAGCTGAATGGTTTCAATTGTAACGCCAGCCATAATTGAAATCACCAACTGCTGATCGTTCATCATAGCCCTCATTTCTTGCATGAGTTCATCGTTATGGTAAGGTTTTACAGCTAGAAAAATAATATCTGCTATGGGCAGACAGTCCTCTAGGGTATCGTAGACTTCAAAATTCTCTGTAGATTTTTTCAAGGTTTCTCTCAACTCGAGAGATTTGTCGAAGATGATCAGGTCTTCCTTCTTTAAATAACCTGATTTTGCGATGGAAGAAGTATAGGTTAAGCCCATATTTCCTGCACCAATTACTAGCACTTTCATGATTGTGTTTATTAAATGAATTTAAAGATTGCATATAGCAAAATGCCCCAGGTGAATACCTTGGAGGCGATAACTAAATAGGTTTCAGTGAATTAATTAACGAACACGCAGAAGACCACAGGAAGGGCCTGAAGGTTAGAAAAAATGATTTTTCTAGGGTATTGAATATGTTTTGCGTAGCTCATTATACCTTACCAACAACTGTAGTTGCTTAATGTTCCGAATAATTTAAAAAACCTCCTATCTTGAAAATGATACCTCATTACTAATGAAAAACAACTTCATACATCAAGACCTTTCCATTCTTCCCTGTACCGAAATTACATGCGATATTTATGACCATAAGGAAGAGAGTATTCTTTGGGTGGAAATAAAAGGCAAGTGTAGCCACGGATCTCAAGGCGAACATTACGGCAAGTTTCTCTATCAAAAAATAGGACTAGCACTGCTTACTTTTCAGCCTTTAGCTGTTCTGATTGATATGCGAGAGATGGAATACAATTATGGAGATAGAATCATTAACCTCTTTCAAATTTTTCAAGATGTCGTTATCTATCCTGAAGAAGGTTTTATTACATCCTTCGTTTTATCAGACAAAAACAAATCTGGCCTTTCTTCCTTAATACAAATAGATTTTGAACACGCTGAAAGCGATTTTCACCTTGACTTAAATTCAGCTTACGATCATTTAATCAAACGCTATGACGAAATCTAATTCCCTAATTATTCTTTAAAACATCAACACGTCAACCCTTCAATACCTAAATACATTAGCCCAACACTTCGCTGCCATATTGGCGCTTCTTCGGTCAAATCACTTATATTTGCGGTTCAATTTTGTAGAATAGAGATAGAAGTAAATGGATAACATTATTCAGGACATAGACATTCTAGATAGAAATAGTCGGGAGGCGACAGACACGGTAATCACTTCAAAAGAAGAGAATACTGGTAAAGCAAAGAAACTCTACATTGAAAGTTATGGATGCCAAATGAATTTTGCTGATAGCGAGATTGTAAGCTCCATTATGAAAGATAATGGTTATGATACCACCTCGGAGTTTGAACAAGCCGATGTAATCTTTCTAAACACCTGTTCCATTAGGGAAAAGGCCGAACAAACGGTTAGAAAACGCTTATCTGACTTCAATAAAATAAAGAAAAGAAAGCCAGAACTCACAATTGGAGTTTTGGGCTGCATGGCTGAAAGGCTAAAAGATAAACTTCTGGAAGAAGAGAAATTGGTAGATGTAGTAGTAGGGCCAGATGCCTACCGTGACTTACCAAGTTTAGTGGGTTCGGCAGAGGAAGGCTTAAAAGCCATCAACACATTACTTTCCAGAGAAGAAACCTATGCCGACATTTCTCCTGTTCGATTAAATTCAAACGGAGTTAACGCATTTATCTCTATTATGAGAGGTTGCGACAACATGTGTTCTTTCTGCGTGGTGCCGTTTACCAGAGGTCGAGAAAGAAGTAGAGACCCGCATTCAATTGTTCGCGAAGCACAAGACCTTTTCGATCAAGGGTACAGAGAGGTGACTCTTTTAGGCCAAAACGTAGACAGCTACAAGTGGTCTCCTGAAGAGAATAATAAGGCTTGGTTAGAGAAAAAAGAAAAACAAGGTGAAGCCGAAACCATTATCAACTTTGCAAATCTGATT
This sequence comes from uncultured Roseivirga sp., assembly GCF_963973945.1. GTDB lineage: Bacteria > Bacteroidota > Bacteroidia > Cytophagales > Cyclobacteriaceae > Roseivirga. The sequence continues at coordinate 154,609 of NZ_CAXBBV010000003.1, read as the reverse complement.
GAAATGGTGGCTCAAGTTTCGCCCGACCTTAGGGTTCGTTTTTCCACTTCGCATCCAAAAGACATTACCAACGAGGTGCTTCATACTATGAAAAAGTATGAGAATATTTGTAAGTACATTCATTTACCCGCACAGAGCGGAAACAGCCGAGTATTGGAATTGATGAACAGAACTTACTCGCGTGAATGGTACATTAATAGAGTTGATGCTATTAGAGAAATTTTGGGAGAAGAATGTGGTATATCTTCTGACATGATTACTGGCTTTTGTACCGAAACCGAAGAAGAACATCAAGATACACTTACCTTGATGGACTATGTAAAATTCGATTTCTCTTACATGTTTTTCTACTCTGAAAGACCAGGTACGCTAGCCGCTAAAAAATATGAAGATGATATTCCTTTAGCTACAAAAAAGAGAAGGTTACAAGAAGTCATCGACAGACAAAGAAAATATTCGTTTGAACGAAACAAACTCGACCTAAATAAGGTACATAAGGTGTTAGTAGAAGGCACTTCCAAACGTTCAGAAGAACATCTTCATGGACGAAACGATGCCAATAAAGTAGTGATTTTCCCTAAAAAGAATTTCAAAAAAGGAGACTATGTGAATGTATTCGTGGACGACTGCACAACCGCCACGCTTCTAGGAAACTCTGTTGATTAACACACAATCCCGACACCTTGAATAGCAACGAAATATTAAGTATAAAACAACGGTTTGGTATTATTGGCAATAGCCCTCAATTAAACCACGCCATTCAAGTAGCGGCACAAGTTGCCCCTACCGATATGACCGTATTGATTACTGGTGAGAGCGGTAGTGGTAAAGAGTCGTTTTCAAAAATTATTCATCAGCTGAGCCCAAGAAAGCACGGTAAGTTTATCGCTATCAACTGCGGAGCAATTCCTGAAGGCACAATCGATTCTGAACTGTTTGGCCATGAAAAAGGGTCATTTACTGGTGCTTACGATGCCCGAAAGGGTTATTTTGAAGGAACAGATGGCGGAACTATTTTTCTAGATGAGATTGGAGAAATGCCAATGTCTACCCAAGCGCGTTTACTTCGAGTTTTAGAAAATGGTGAGTTTATCAAAGTAGGTTCATCCAAAGTTCAAAAAACGGATGTTCGTGTAGTTGCCGCTACCAATGTAGACTTGCTCAACGCGGTAGACAAAGGGAAGTTTAGAGAAGACCTTTACTATCGATTAAGCACTGTGCCGATTTCGGTACCACCATTACGAAATAGAGGAACGGACATTGATTTGCTCTTCAGAAAATTCGCTTCCGATTTTGCAGAGAAGTATAGAGTGGAGTCCATCAAATTAGATGACGAGGCCAAAAACATTCTTTTACGCTACAGTTTTCCTGGAAACATTCGCCAACTCAAGAATTTAGTAGAGCAGATTTCTGCTTTAGAAATGGAAAGACATGTTTCATCGGAAACTTTGGTCAAATATTTGCCTCAGAACAGATCGAGTTTACCAGCACTCTATAAAGCCCATGACGGGCAAGGTGGAGACAGCCTTAGCGAAAGAGATTTGCTCTATAAAGTTTTGTTCGATATGAAAAAGGACATGACTGAGCTCAAAAAATTAGTGCATGATATTTTAGAGTCTGGCGATTTAAGTGAAAAAACAATCAGTGATCATCCAAATCTGTTTAGAAACATAGATGAAGATAGTCATGCCTTACTTAGCGATCAGGCTGAAAAACAAGTAAATGAAAGCTACTACCTTGAGCCTAAACCTATTGCTGATGACTATGATTACGAAGAAGATAAAGTAGAAGACATTACACATGAAATGGAAGACGAATCGTTATCCATTGAAAAAAAGGAACAAGAGCTTATTATTAAAGCATTGAAAAAGAATAACAACAAAAGAAAGTATGCAGCCAGAGATTTAGGCATCTCTGAACGTACCCTCTACCGTAAAATCAAGCAATATGAAATTGAGTAAGTCATTGTTACTAAGTCTAGCTTTGTTGATTTCAACTCTTTTTGGCTGTACCTATGGCTTTTCTGGAGCTTCAATAGATTACAATACCACCAAAACGGTTTCCATTGCGAATTTCTTTAATGATTCAGTTGACGGTGGACTCCCTAACATGGGGCAGACCTTTACGGAAAGCATGAAAGATTATTTTCAACGCAATACAAAATTAGAATTAGTATCTTCAAAGGGAGACTTACAGTTTGAAGGAGCAATTTCAAGATATAACATTGCTCCTCAGGCCGTTGTTTCATCTGGAAACCAAAACGTGGCCGACAGATCAGGCTTAATGAGGTTGACCATAGGTGTCGAAGTTGCTTTTACTAACGTGAATAAAGAAGAAGATAACTTTAAGCGTACATTTAGCTTTTATGCTGACTATGACCCGCAGGCTACAACGCTGACTGCTGTTGAATCTAACCTTGTTGAAGAAATCTTTGACCAGATTATTTTCGACATTTTTCAGGCCTCAGTTGCCCAATGGTAATTTTCATTCTATTTTAGACATCCCAAAACAAAAACCAGTGAATAAAGAACGGTTTAATCAACTTCTTGGCAATCTACACCAAGTCACCAATGAGGACATTAAATCCCTTAATGAGCTGCGTAAAAAATACCCTTTCTTTCAAACACCTTATGTTCTTGTAGCCAAAGCCTTGAAAGATAGAGATCATCCAAAAACAGATGCTTTCATAAAAAAAGCGGCTATATATTCGCCTAATAGGGCGCATCTAAAAAAAATAATTTTAGGTGAAATAAACTTTGAAGAGGCTCCAAAGAGTACTCCTCCAAAAAAAGTTATTGAAGCACCCGATGAACCTTTGGTAACGAAATTACAAGAAGAAAAAAAACCTGAAACCAAAAAGGAAACGGCAGATGTAATTAGAGCAGAAGAAAAAGAAGTAAAGAAAGAAACTGTAGCCCCTACCCCTCAAACATCTAATCAGCAAAGTCAGGAAATCAATCAACTAGAGAAGGACCTGTTAGAAATTAGAGAGCGCAAGCTCCGTTTGGCCAAGATGTTTGCTGACCAAGAACAACCTGAAAAAACCAAACAAAAGCCGAAAGAACAAAACCACAAGTCTCAAGTAGAATTAATTGAGAAATTCATTCAAAATGAGCCTCGCTTTGACAAGAAAAAGGGAGTAATTGAAGACAATGAGTACATTCAAGAAGACCTTGCTACCAAGCATTTAAAGTCGAAAGACGAGTTTATTACCGAAACATTGGCTGAATTATTAATGAAACAGCAAAAATATGCTCGCGCTATTGACATTTATGAAAAGCTAAGTTTGAAATTCCCTGAAAAAAGAACTTACTTTGCGAGCCAAATTCAAAAAATAAAGGAAGTAAAGAATGTTTAAGCTATTAATAATCCTTGCCATCATCGTAGCAGTACTTTTAATTTTAATCGTATTGGTTCAAAACTCTAAAGGTGGCGGTTTGTCGAGCCAGTTCGGTGGCGCAGGTGCTACTCAAGTAATTGGAGCAAAAAAGACAACTGATTTATTAGAGAAAGTAACTTGGGGTTTTGCACTCACCTTATTGGCACTTAGCTTGGCATCAGGCATGATGGTTGACAACGGGAATAGTGATTTCTCAAATAACCCTAACATAGACAAGGCGCTTCAAGAATTGCCAATGCAACAACAATTACCAGTAACTCCAGAGGATGGAGGTACACCTCAAACTGCTCCTGACACAACAGGTAACCAGTAAGAACAAAGACTTTATAAAAAGGCCATCAATTGATGGTCTTTTTTTTTGCCTTCAAATTAAAATCCACACTTTTCATTAATAGTATTTACACAATAGCCTTAATATTGCAGTTATAGTATAAATCAACACTAGAGCATGTCAAACCTCTGGTGTTTAAATTCAATATCATGAACAAACTCAAATTTATCTGTTTAGGTCTCCTATTCACAACAATCACATGGGCCGCTAATCCATACAAGTATATCATTGACCTTTCGCGTGTGTCAGACGATAAAGTACATGTACAGCTTGCGCCTCCAAAAATTAAACAAGACGAAATCATCTTCTACCTTCCGAAAATTATCCCAGGCACTTATGCCATTGCAGATTACGGCCGAATGGTTTCCGACTTTGAAGCCTTTGATAAAAAAGGAAACCCACTTCTAGTAAAAAGACTTGATGACAACACTTGGAAAATCAGCAATGCAAAAAAGATAGCCAAAATCAGCTATTGGGTAGATGATACTTATGACAACCCAAAAGAAGGCCCTGAGATATTCCAACCAGCAGGAACCAATATTGCCGAGGGCGAAAATTTCCTTCTAAATACAAGTGGCTTCTTCGGTTACTTTGAAGGCATGAAAAAAGAAGCTTTTGAGCTTAACATCATTCGACCAAAAGATTTTTATGGTGCTACAGGGTTAAAAGCTGACGCTACAAACACAAGCTTAAGCCGTAAATTAATAAAGAAAGACTTCATTACATCTGATGCTAACAGCACTATTGACAGGTTCGAAGTATCGGATTACGATCGCTTGGTTGACTCTCCATTGATGTACAGCAAAGCCGATACAGCCATTGTTAGGGTAGCCAACACTGAAGTACTAGTGGCTAGTTACTCTCCTAACAAAAAGGTTACAGCCAAAGAAATTGCTGCGAGTATTAAAGAAGTTCTTGCTGCGCAAAGCACATTCTTAGGCGGAAAGCTACCTGTTGAAAAGTACGCTTTCATTTTCTATTTCACAGACCAGCCAGTTGTTTCTTATGGTGCTCTTGAGCACTCGTTCAGTTCGCTTTATTTTATGCCTGAGCAAACCATTCAGCAGATGAATCAGCAACTGCGCGACTTTGCTGCACATGAGTTCTTTCATATTGTAACTCCATTGACCATTCACTCGGAAGAAATTGGAAGTTTCGACTTCAATGATCCTAAAATGTCGCGCCACCTTTGGATGTACGAAGGCATGACCGAATATTTTGCGGGCAGTGTACAGGTAAAATACGGCTTGGTAAGCCCAGAGGAATATTTGGATATGTTATCTGAGAAAATCCTTACCTCATCGCAGTTTAAAGATGATTTGCCCTTTACAGAGTTGAGCCTTGGTGCTTTAGACACTTACGCTGACCAATATTACAATGTATATATGAAAGGTGCACTTATTGGCATGGCCTTAGACATTAAGCTTAGAAAGCTTTCTGACGGAGCCTACGGTGTACAAGAAATGATGGCAGAGCTATCTAAAAAATACGGCATGGAGAAGTCTTTTAAAGACGATGAACTATTCAACGAAATAATAGCCATGACCTACCCAGAGGTTGGAGAATTCTTAAATACTTACGTGGCAGGAAGCACTCCAATCAATTATGAAGAAGTATTGGCACAGGTAGGAGTCAAAGTGGTTAAAGATGGTACTAAGAAACAATACTCGTTAATCATCAGCCAGGAAAGCATTGCCGTAACTCAGTACCAAGGAAAAAGAATGTTGGCCATTGGCAATCAAGATAAGCTAGATGCTGTAGGTAAAGCGCTTGGGTTACAAAATGGAGACATCCTTATAAAAATGAATGGAGATGAATTCCCTGAATTTGGACCGGAAATCAATAACTTCCTAGGTGGACAATTTCAGAAGATTCCAGAATTAGAAACCATGAGTGTTACCGTAATAAGAGCTGTAGATGGTGAGCCGAAAGAAATGACACTTACTGCTCCTAACCAACAGGTGGATGTACCTGTAGCGTTTACACTGGCATTTGATGAAAATGCTACTCCTGCTCAACTTAAATTAAGAAAAGCGTGGTTAGAGCCTAAAAACTAAACCTCTATACCCAATCAATAAGACTCACGTAAAAGGTCACCGGAATCGGTGACCTTTTCTTTTTAAAACTCATTCAAGACTATTACAACTAAGAATCAATCCATTATTTTCATCAAAAAACATTTCTACTTTAATTAAAAATGTGTCTATTTTAATTATTCTAAACTCTTTAGTAATGAAAAAGACTACTAGAAACTCAATAATATTAGACACTTCTGAATTAATAAAATCTCTAGACGCCTTAGCAAAGCCTAGAAAGGACTGGGAACAAGGAAACATGTTCTCGTCACTTCGATTTTGTTATCATTTGATGACGCGAGATACTATTGTATTTGACGGAAGTATTCGAGGTGAAAATGAAAAACTAATTAACAGTTCTCTTTTAGCCATTAAGAAATCCATGGGAAGCGATATCCATAAAGAGTTGACCAATAGGTTAAAAGGAGAGGTGTTTTTAAAAAGTGATGAAAAGGAGCTCATGGCTCAGTCCATTAAGGATGCCGCAAACTATTTTGGAGAACAGCCTTCGCGAATCAAAATATCCCTTGAATCAATTGACTATAATTTTAAAAGTCTGGGAAGTGGCTTAACAGAAATTGATAAATACCTTATCAATCCTTGTGAAAAAGGCTATTCTTCGCAAAACTTATTGGATAACATTTTTGATAAAAAAGAAATTACGGGTAGGCGCTTCTATGTGGCTATTTTTGAAAACCCAAAGGTTTTAGCGCGGGTAAAAAAGTTAATCAAAGGAGGTAAAGTAAACCCTCAAGATTTCAACCATATGTTTGCCTTCTTCAGAACAAAACTGTCCGAAGCCAAAAGTATAAAACTAGAAAAATCAGGAATGTATGACACATGCTTTTATGAGCCTGACAAGTTAAGAACAGACTTACTGATGACTATTCCTTTGGAGGCAGACTTAAAGGTTAATCATGCCAAGGTATTGGATGAAGGAATGTACCGTGTATGGTTAGCAAAAAATAATTGTCTTTTAAAAGAAGCTAACGTAGATATCCCTTCCATTTTAAACCTTCCGCTACAGGAGAATAATAAATCTAGTTTTTTAGAGAAAGTACTCTCTTTTAAAGACACGAATTATAAGGTTCAATACGATAAAGCTCTTGAAATTCTTTCTCAAACTAAAATTGAAAATCTAGACGAAACCAGAAAGAATTTGGAAATAGCCTTAAGAAGTGCCCATGGTAAAAGTGCATTGATATCTGACTCTAGTAATTGGGTGTTTATATCTGAAACCCAAGATTTACTAAAGTACTTTTACAACACAAGCAAGGAACTGTTTAATGACTTAACGGCTGATGGTTCGACAGGAACTCTAGTAGGTGCACTAGGTAGAATGATTATTAAAACCAGAGGGAAAGGAATTCGTTCTGGAACAAAAATCCATCGCTTTTTCAGAGATAAGATAATTACACTTTCTAAAGAAAACCGAAAGGTTCAACTGGATAAAATATTCGATTAACAAAAAGGGCTACCAATTGGCAGCCCTTTGAATTTCATTTATTGGAACCATCGTTAACGATTGTTATTTCCATTCACTTTGTAATCTGATTGCTCTAGGATTTTAACTTTATCGTTGCCATCCACCACATATTCCACCCTGAACTTACTGATGTCCTTTATACTTCCCCTACAAATCAGTAGAGCTGCTTCGCAACCAATGGTAATACATTTTTCTACTTCGCTATCGCGAATAGTAATGTTAAAAGGTTTTGCATCTGCTCTGGCCAATACAATTCCTGAATTACCCAACTCGGTTTTCTTAAAAGGATAGATATGATATTCAGAACTTAGGCGATCTACCTGAAATTTAGAAAGGTCAAGCTTTTTTGAAGCGCCATCTGCCAGCAAGGTAACGTACCCATCTTTTACAGCCAAAGCTGCATTTTCAATTACCTCTCCATCTCCTAAATGTACAGTAGCACCCAAAAGAAGTCTTCCTTCACTCCCTTCAGTATATGAGGGAATCTTGGTGTCAATACAGCTATTGCTCATGACAACTAAGGCCATTAAAGCAAAGAGCTTTGAGATAAGAGTACGCATTGTTTCAGTTGGTTAAATGGAATTCTCACTCAATAATTGGCTACTACAAAATAGCTAAGTGACTGAAAATCTTTTCCTTATTACGAAATTAAGAAATTTTCTCTATAATCAAATTGTGATTTGTGTATATACAGATATCAGCAGCTATTTTAAGGCTCTCCTCCACAATTGTACGGCTATCTAAATCCTTTGCATGGGTTTTAAGCGCTTGAGCCGCAGCTTGCGCATACATACTCCCAGAGCCGATTGCGGCAATACCATTGTCTGGCTCCAACACATCTCCTGTTCCAGATAAGATCAGAATATCATCCTTGTCCGCCACAATCAGCATTGACTCTAGCTTTCTTAAGTAGCGATCGGTGCGCCAATCTTTGGCCAGTTCTATGGCTGCTCTTTTCATGTTGCCCCCGTAAGCACTCAGCTTTTCGTCAAACCTTTCTAATAAGGTGAAAGCATCGGCAGTAGAGCCTGCAAAGCCGGTTACTATCTTTCCGTCTTGAAGCTTTCTAATCTTCTTTACGTTACTCTTTGCTACGGTATTTCCCATGGTAGCCTGTCCGTCTGCTCCAATTGAAATTGAACCGTTATGTTTTACCGCTAAAACGGTGGTTGATCTAATTCTGGTCATGTTAATTCTAAATAAAAAGTCCCGTATGAGAACGGGACTTGAACTTAATAAGTTTCTAAACCAGCAACCTTACTGGATCTTCCAATAAAGATTTAAAGGTTTGTAAAAAGGCCGAACCAACAGCGCCATCTACTACCCTATGGTCGCATGACATGGTTACCTTCATAATATTGCCAATAACCAACTGACCATCTTTAACAATTGCTGTTTGTTTAATGCCACCAACTGCCATAATACAAGCATCTGGTGGGTTGATAATGGCAGTGAATTCTTCAATACCGAACATTCCTAAATTAGAAATAGTGAAGGTATTTCCCTCCCATTCGGCTGGCTGCAACTCTTTGTTCTTAGCCTTTGCACCTAGTTGTTTTACTTCAGCTGCAATGTGCGAAAGCGGCTTATTATCGGCAAACCTCACTACTGGCACTAAGAGACCTTCCTCTACAGCAACAGCAACTCCAATATGAATGTGGTGATTGATTCTAATCTTATCGCCCAACCAAGATGAATTTACTTGAGGGTGCTTTCTTAAAGCTGCGGCTGCGGCTTTAATTACCATATCGTTAAATGAAATTTTCACTGGAGAAACTTCATTCATGCTAGCTCTTGCTTCAATGGCCTTGTCCATGTTGATTTCCATGGTAAGGTAGAAATGAGGCGCAGTAAATTTACTTTCGGCCAAACGCTTAGCGATTGTTTTTCTCATTTGAGAAACTCGCAACTCTTCAAAGCTTTCTTCACCCACAATCTTTGGTAGCTCCACTGTTGGTGCCGATGCTGATTTACCTGCAGCAGGTTTAGGCTGCTCTGTAGCCTTTACAGGAACAAAGTCTTCAACGTCTCTTTTTATAATTCTTCCGCCATCTCCAGAACCTTTCACTTCTGAAATATTGATTCCCTTCTCTTCTGCCAATCTCTTAGCCAAAGGTGACGCTTTAATTCTTCCTTTATTATTTGTTTCAGCAGGTGCCAAAACCTCTTCTTTCTTAGCTTCTGCGGCCTCTTGCTTTGGAGCAGCTTCGGTTGCTTCTTCTTTAGCAGGCTCTGCCTTTTCTCCTGTTTGACCTTCGGCTTTTAGAAGCGCTTCAAAGTCAGCTCCTTTTTCACCTACAACAGCCAAAACACCATTAACGGCAACAGATTCTCCTTCTTTTGCGCCAAGGTACAATACGACTCCATCATTATACGATTCGTATTCCATTGTGGCTTTGTCAGTTTCAATCTCAGCCATCAGCTCACCTGATTCAACCGTATCGCCAACTTTTTTATGCCAAGCTGAAATAACGCCTTCTTCCATGGTGTCGCTCATCTTAGGCATTCTCACCACTTCCGCTTTAATGTTACTTGTATCTATCGCTTCAGTTTCAGTTTTTTTCTCTTCCACTGGTTTTTCTTCTTTTTTATCAGAGCCATTTTCACTTGACTCATTCAGAAGTGCCTTATAATCCTCGCCCTTTTCTCCAACAATGGCCAAAATCCCATTGATTTGAACGGCTTCACCTTCTTCAGCGCCAAGGTATAATACGGTTCCTTCATTATATGATTCGTAGTCCATCGTAGCCTTATCGGTCTCGATTTCAGCCATTAACTCACCTGATTCTACTTTATCACCTACTTTTTTATGCCAAACAGCGATCACCCCTTCTTCCATGGTGTCACTCATTTTCGGCATCCTAACGATTTCTGCCATATGATTTGTGAAAAATTGAGCCCAAAAATAGTTTTAAACAACCGATATTCAAATTATTGAATGACCTATTGCCCCAAGCTTTTAAGATCATTTTATAATCGGCTAATCTTCAAGGGGCTACTTTTGCAACTTAGACTTAAATGGAATGGTTCGAAGGATTAGTATTTATGAACCTGATCACTTAAATTTCTGAAAAGTTTAATATGCCATCCAGCTATTCGATTGCCAGTTCTGCTAAAGTTATTGAAGAGTATTTCAATGTGGAAGTGACTGGGAAGTATGAACAAAAGTATAATGCCTCGCCTACAAAATTGCTCCCTGTAATTACTGCAGAAAACCCCGATGGGCTTTCTTTTTTTTACTGGGGAATTAACCCCGCTTTTGTAAAAAAGAATAGCGTAAGTGAAAAGTTAATCTTTGCTCCTGTAGATGAAATTTTAAACAAAGCCAGTTTGAAGAAAAACCTCAAGTCGCAACGCTGTGTAATTATTGCAGATGGTTTTTATGCTTGGAAGAATATTTCTAAGAAAGAAAAAGTGCCTTACCGGTTTCATTTAGCCGATAAAAGTCCTTTTGGTATCGCTGGATTATGGGATGAGTTTGAGGATGACAATGGAGAGTCTGTTCATACTTTTATGATGATTACAACAAAGGCCAACCCAGATGTGGCGGATATTACAGACCAAATGCCCGCTATACTCGACAGCGACTTAATGATAGATTGGTTGAATGAATCGAATACTGAGGAAAGTGTAATTAGTTTTATTACACCTTATCGCGAAAAGTCTTTAGATCGCTATTCTATTACTCCCAAAATAAACGATCCAGATTTTGACAGTCCCGAGCTTTTCAAAAAAGCTCCTCCAGCAAATCAGTTCGGAAGTTTCACATTATTTGGTTAAACGGAAATAAGTCTGACTACCTGTTTACTTGAACATTCTCAAGTTCAATTCTAGATATTTCTCTTAATTGATCGGTTTGGAAAGCGTAATCCAATTCGTGTGCAGGAAAATCACTATCAATGGTATAGTTGATATAGTCCTGAAAAAGCACTCCGTTTACTTCTCTTTGATTATATGCCTCTCTGAATCTTACACCTCCTCCATTTATATAGTAACTGTAGGCTAGGTAATCTATAGCGTGAGTCTTTTGGTTTATCCAATAAACAAATATGTTTTCAAAATTCTTTCCTCCCCCGTTCTTTCCATAAGTCACTTCTACTTTATAGTAAGACTCATCTTTAATTTTAATAGAAGGCATTAAGTGCTTACTAATCACATCTCGGTTAGCAGCATATGGCAACAAAGCAAAATAAACCACCGATCGAGTATCTCCAGCTAAAATGTTTGAAAGGGAATCTTCTTTCACTTTAACTTCCTTTTGATTTACCCTTCTTATGTAAGTATTAGAGGTTAAGATGTCTTCAATTTCGTTCCCGTTTTTATGCGAAACACGTTTATAGACATCTCCCTTATCGGAAATTCTAGCATTATAATAACTACCGCGAAAATCGAATTCAATTTCCAGTGCCTCTCCTGATTTATATCCGTGCTTCTGAATAGCCGTATTCAATATTTGTTGAGCTGTGGGCTCATTTACCGAACAGCTCGAAGACGCCATAACATACACAAGCACAAAAAAAACGCTCGGATTAACTCTTATCATTTTACTCAATTCAATTCTTCCGTAAGCCATTACGCTATTGCTCTCAATTGGTTACTTTCATTATTTGGGTGGCGAATAAATCTCAATCAGTTAAGTACGACAAGAAATGCTGTGATGAATAGCCTTAATAAAGTTCTAAAAAAAGGAAGCTTACAGAAACAATTTCTAACTATCGGATATTTCTTTACTTTGTGTTATTAAATTCAATACTATGAAAAGTTCCAGAATCGTTGGTTTAGGTCATTATGTGCCAAAAAACATTGTTAAGAACGAAGACCTCGAAAAAATAATCGATACCAATAACGAATGGATCATAGAACGAACGGGCATTGAAGAGCGCAGATGGTTTGACCCAGAAAACGACACCGTATCCAATATGGCTACCAAAGCTGCAAAAATGGCACTTGAAAGAGCCAAAACGGATGTTAGTGAAGTTGACTTCATTGTTTTTGCCACCATTACCCCAGATTACTTTTTCCCTGGTTCAGGCGTTTTAATGCAAAGAGAGCTTGGGCTTCAAGGTATTGGAGCATTAGATATTCGAAACGCATGCAGCGGTTTTATCTATGCCCTTTCCATTGCCGATCAGTTTATTAAAACAGGAATGTATAAAACTGTTTTAGTGGTTGGAGCTGAAATTCAATCTTCGGCCATTGATAAATCAACAGCGGGCCGATCGAGCGCGGTGATTTTTGCCGATGGTGCCGGAGCTGCTGTTCTTAAAGCTTCGGAACCAGCTGAGGGCGGAATTCTATCTACCCACCTTCATGCCGATGGCGATTTTGCAGAAGAGCTATATGTAAAAGATCCTGGCAGCAGTAGAACTGTAAGACTTTCACAAGAATTGATAGAAGGCCCAACTTTTCATCTTACCATGAACGGAAATGCGGTATTTAAGCATGCGGTGGTTCGTTTTAGCGAGGTCATTGCAGAAGCTTTTGCCGCCAATAACTTATCAGCCGAAGATATTGACCTCTTGGTGCCTCATCAAGCCAACTTACGGATCAGTAACTATGTACAGAAACAGTTAAACATGCCTGATGAAAAAGTATTCAACAACATTATGCATTACGGAAACACTACGGCTGCGTCAATTCCCATTGCATTAAGCGAGGCTTGGGAACAAGGTAAGATTAAAGAAGGTGATTTAATTTGTTTGGCCGCATTCGGAAGTGGCTTCACATGGGCCTCAGCACTAATTCGCTGGTAGTAATTGAATAAAAAATCACTCATATTCATTCCTCCTTTTTTGAACCTATAGCTCTAAAAGCTGTTGAACTATTAGCTTTTAGGCTCAAGAAAACGTTCAAGCTCATAAACTCGTACAGCTGTCTGTACCGTTCATTAGCTAAGTGCCAATTAAAGAAGTAACAAACTACAATCCGTTGGTTTAATTGGCGTAATATTTGAATACAGAGAGCCGAATAATTTTTAATGAAACCCAATTGCATGCCATTCGATATACGTTCTATGCGCTTTCATCAATTAATCCTTTCTAGCTTTATTTTTCTTACCCTAAGTTTTTCAGGCTTTGCTCAAGAGGAAAGCTATGAACTGATTTTTCCTTCAGACGATCCATCTTTAACAAAAGAAGGGAAAACGAAGGAAGGGAAACGAGATGGTCTTTGGACAATGTATAATGCCGACAGTAGCTTTCTTCAAAGAGGATACTATGTTGAAGGCAAAAGAGCTGGTGTATGGATGATTTTTCTTGACAAGAGAGAAAGAGCAAGAATTAAATACGACAATGGTTCAAGAAACGGATCCTATGTTCTATTCAATGAAGAAGGAAAATCAACAGTGATTACAAACTATTCATTGGGAGAATTAAATGGCACATGGTCATCATACTATGGTTCTGGCCAACTGTACGAAAAAGGCACTTTTGAAGATGGTTCTAAAACCGGAACATGGAATAGCTATTATGAAAACGGGGTTCTTCAAATTAGCAGCCAGTACAAAAAAGGAAAGCTCGATGGTTCATTTCAACAGTACGACCCATATGGTTCGCTAATGATTGAAACTTCGTATAAAGATGGTCTTCTGAACGGCAATTGGTTAAAGTACGATGGAACAATCGTTATTGAAAAAGGTCAGTTTGCTTATGGCGAAAGAAATGGAGAATGGCTTTACTATGAATTCAGTGAATTTTCGCCTTCAATTAAAGAATACTATGATAACGGCAAAAAAACAGGTACATGGACTACCTACCATAGTACAGGAAGATTAGCTAGCCAAATTACTTACGACAATGACAAACCTGTAGGGATAGCAAAAGAATGGTATATCAATGGGCAAATTGCCAGCGAAACCCGTTACCGATTAGGAGTAGTTGACAGTACATTCACTGCTTACTACGACAACAAAGTAGTAGCCGAAACAGGTGAATTCAAATTAGGACTTAAAGAGGGTGTCTGGAAGTACTACCATGAAAATGGAATGATTTCGGAATTTGGAAGTTTTAAAAACGACCAAAGAGTGGGGAATTGGAAAAGTTTTAGCCCAAGAGGAAAACTTACTTCAGAAGGCGATTACCAACTGGGTAAACAGCAAGGCCAGTGGTTCACTTACCATGAAAGTGGCGAGTTGTCTTCTATTGGAAGCTATCTAGCTAGTGAAAAAGATGGACTATGGGGCTATTTTCATGAAGACGGATCCCCAATGCTTGAAGAAACTTATAAAAACGGTAAACTCATGAAGTTGTCTGACTTTACTGATGATGATGGTGATAAACACAGCTCAGGTACATTAACCAATGGAGAAGGAATAAAAATTGGCTATTATCCTGATGGCACTAAATTCTCTGAAGGACCATACAAAAAGGGACTTCCAAATGGAAAATGGACATTCTTTGATGAGAGAGGCCGTAAATTAAGTGCAGGAGAATTAATCAATGGGCTTAAAGATGGAGGCTGGAATATCTATGCAAAAAACGGCAAACTCATCAGAATAGAAATGTACGACAATGGAGAGCTGACCAATGAAGTAAGTCGTTGAACATTCTTAATTAGTTAATGTTACTTGAACCATGGGATTATTTTCAAGGAAAACGGAAAAGGAAAAGCTTCAAGCAAAGTATAAAAAACTAATTGATGAGGCCTACAAGCTTTCGCACACCAACCGAAGGGCAAGTGATTTAAAAACCGCTGAAGCGGATGAACTCCTTAAGCAAATTGAAACAATGAATTGATTAACGCTTTGTAAATCCTTTGAGCTGTTCTACAAGTTCCTTTTTAGCGCTAGGTCTTTTAATCCCTTCTCTTATCAGCTTACCTTCTTTTGTAATTACCATGTAAGTAGGGAAGCCAGTAATGTTTACTGCCTGATCAAACTTGGCATATTGGGCGTCATCTAAAAAGAAGTTCTCCCCCTTTAGCTCATGCTTTTTAACCATAGTTTCCCATGATTTCTTTTCAGATTGGGCACCTAGGTAAACAAAAACCACACTATCATCCTCTTTAAAGTTGGCCTTGATTTCTGGTAAGTGAGAAAACTCCGTTATGCATGGGCCACACCAAGTAGCCCAAACATCTATATAAACCACTTTACCTGAGTAAGTTTTTTTCAGTTGACTTAGCACATCTCCTTCTGAATCAACTATTTCTATTCCGTTGACAAACTTCTTATCCTTCAAAATCACAAAGTCGCTATACTTACGCTCTAGCACGTTTCTCGCTGTACTATTCAAGTTTAAGGTTTTCACTTTATCCCATATTACTTGAGGAAGTTCATTTCCTCGATTAAAGTAGCTCTCATCTATATAAGTAGCGATGATACTAGATTTAGATATTGGGTCTAACTTGTCGATTCTCATTAACAAATCATCCCAAGTAATTTTTTGGTTTAATTCTAAAAGTTCTTTTGAGAACTCTTCTGTTCTGGCTTTTAATGGTTCGCTTAACTTAACATAGCCAAAATGTTTTTCTCTTTTTTTCTCTTCAATTTTCCATTCCTCAATCTCAGCCCTTCCAGTTTCAGAAATAATTTTAGACTTCAAAAAACCATAAACCTGCTCTATTCTGTAATCGTGCATTGCCACTCTCTCTTTAGGCATCATGGCCATCGAAAACTCTCGCATCAAATCACCAAACTCTCCAGCAAGCATATTCAAAGGCTCATCATCTATCATTTCCTTAACTTTTAGTTCATAGACCTCAGGTAAATCAATTGGAGTTAAAGCACCGTTATTCGCGCTATGCAACCAGCGATACCTCATTAAATCATTTGCCGCATACAGATTAATATTTCGCTCGCTGTATTCTTTTACTATTCGGCTTGGGCTATTTTCACTAAAGTAATTCTGATAAAAATCCTGATGCTCTTTTAGTAAATCTAAGCGGTACTCTAAATACTCCATTGGCTCCAAAGCCTTTTGCAAACTGTCGTTCTCAAAGTAGTTTCTCACCTTCATATACTTTGGCTTTACCACTCTCAGCTCCTCGTTTTCCTTTGCCAAAGCTCCCATAAACGAAATTGGAGATTCTGCATACCAACCATCAATACCGCTAACTGCTTTCTCTT
Source organism: uncultured Roseivirga sp. (assembly GCF_963973945.1). Taxonomy (GTDB): domain Bacteria; phylum Bacteroidota; class Bacteroidia; order Cytophagales; family Cyclobacteriaceae; genus Roseivirga. Next base: position 138,253 of record NZ_CAXBBV010000003.1, on the reverse strand, counting down.
CATCTACAAATACTGCCATTTTGCTATCAGGCTCGGCTAAAAACATAGTGAAGACCTCTCCCACCCTAAACATTATATCTTGTGGATTATCTAAAGGGAAAAATATTTTGAATCGCCCCTGTTCATCCACATTCACAGTAAACTTTTGTTGCCCAGAGCTAAAGGCATGATTATAAATAACGGAAGCTGTTAAGGGCATTTCTCCTTTAGGTTTTACTACACCAGAAAGAGTTACTTGACTACTTTTGAAAAAATCATCTTGCCAAACATGTTGGCTAGGCATTCTCTGACGGTCATGACCCAATTTATTTTTACTCAATCGTTTAATTAATCTTCCATCCTCCAAAATCAAAAAATTACCAACCTCTCTTATTATGATTTGTCTTGTTTTTCCTGGCTGAGAAAGATTAACATGCCATTCTTTATCTTTCTTAATAGGATCTTTGAAGTTCCAGAAATCAGATTCATACATCATATAATTATCTGAAACCCTTAATTCAAGTGTATTGGAGCCATCTACCAAAAACCAATTACCTATTATGGAACTGGGAAGAGAAGATTGAGCATTAAGCTGAGCAACTGAAAGGACGGTTAAGAGTAGAGTGAAAAACGCTTTCATAATTTTAATTTATTCAGGAAAATAACAATTACACTGAATCAAAACAAAACTGACTTCATTTAACACTAAAAATATATTAAACTGATACTTTTTGGATTTCAATTACAGGCGCTCATTATAATTGGGCTCCTGTAAATACCTTTCTTCAAAATTATGACGTTTATCCTTGCTAAAACCTTCACCTTTTCCTAATTCCTATATCTTTGCTGTATGCACCATTTGACAATACTCTCCTACATCGTTTGGGACCCCATGAAAGAAATCATCAGGGGAATTCAACCGCCCGTTTGGTACAGTGTGCTTTTTGCGCTTGGCTTTATTATCGGCTACCAAATCATGGTCTATATTTTCAAAAAAGAAGGTAAAGATCCGCTCAATGTAGATACACTTACCGTACACATGGTATTGGCCACCATAATTGGGGCACGCTTGGGGCATTTGGTTTTTTACGAACCCGATCGCTTTTTAGCCGATCCATTAATGTTCTTCAGAACTTGGGAAGGCGGTTTAGCAAGCCATGGTGCAGCTTTTGGAATTTTAGCAGCCCTTTTCCTCTACAGAAGTTACTTTATCACTGCCAGTTTGCTCCCTCCTAAAATCAAATTCAAAAAACAGAAGAAAGTAGGCCAGAGTTATCTCTGGATTGTAGATAGAATTGTAATTACTGTGGCTCTAGCCGCAGTTTTTATTCGAATGGGCAATTTTGTAAACTCCGAAATTGTAGGAAGACCAACAGGAACCGACCAAGGTGTAGTATTTGGGCGCATTGCTGAAATGTATTTTGAAGATGGCATTAACGGTGTAGACCGTGCCGAAGCTTCTAAAGGCACAAGCACAGAAGACCTAGAGCCTGGCATTGTGCCTGTAGATATTTATGTGACTTTTGAAGGCACTAGCAGCTCTGAACAAGAAATAAGGGCCAAACTAGAGAGAGAGTTTAAACCAATGCTTACGCGCTACCCCGTAAATGAGCATTATCAAGAGCCGCTTGGTACACCCTTAAATTATGAGTTAACACCTATAGGTAGGCAGTGGGCCGCTACAATCCATACTTATGGAATTGTTCGATACCCAGCCCAGCTTTACGAATCGGCAACATCACTCATATTATTCTTCCTCTTACTCGCTCTTTGGCTAAAATACAAAGAACGAACACCAGAAGGATTGCTCTTAGGAATCTTCCTTATCTGGATTTTTGGGCTACGTGTATTTCACGAAACCTTCAAAGAAAATCAGGTAGCATTTGAAGAAGGAATGACATACAATATGGGGCAACTATTGAGCATTCCTTTAGTCCTCATCGGATTCTTTGTTTTAATCCGCTCCATGGTTGTAAGCAAGAAAAAAGAGTGATCTACATTACTGTAAAAAAGGGTTTGAAAGGAGGAGTTATTTCATTTCTCCTATTAATTCTTAGTCTGAATGCTTTTGGACAAACCATACCTGTTGCCGATAGCCTGAATTCTGGGCTTGTCAAAGTAGGCAAAATCTATATAACTGGAAATAAAAAAACCAAGGCTGAAATCATTCTTAGGGAACTTGATTTTGTTGAAGGCGATCAACTTGAACTTCAAAAATTCAGTCAGGCAATTGTACTAAGTCAGCAAAAGCTGATCAATACCCGCCTGTTTATTACTGCCGAGGTAGTTCCTCTTTTTATGTCGGATACTCAGGTAGATATTTTGATTCGATTGCAAGAACGTTGGTACATTTTCCCTTTACCCATTTTCAAATTAGCCGATAGAAATTTCACAGAATGGTGGGTAAATCAGAAGCGCGATTTCTCTAGAGTAAATTATGGTATCCAACTTTATCATTTCAACCTAACTGGCAGAAATGATAAGCTTATTTTTAGATCGCAGTTTGGCTTCACAAAACAATACGAATTACAGTACCAACGACCATATATTAATAAAGCACAAACCTTGGGGCTTACCCTCAGAACTAGCTTTGCAAATAACAAAACAGTAGCTACAAACACCGATGGGCACAGACTTCAATTTGAGCAGTCTGACGACATTAATAGAAGAATCTTTTCTTCTAGCGGAACACTTACCTATCGCCCATCATTCTATAGCCGCCATTCGGTTGATGCTGGATTCAGTCGAGCGAGTGTTAGCCAACTTGTTACAAATGCCAATCTTGATTATTTTCAGAATGGAGAACAGTTGCAGAAATACTTTCGCTTAAGTTATGTCTACTCATGGGACAACCGCGATTACTTCGCCTACCCCCTTTCTGGCAATCTATTTAGAGGCGAAGTCAGTAATTATGGCTTAGGCATTTTCAATGACCTAAATATGTTTTCTGTTCGTGGTTCAACCAGCAACTTCTTTGATTTGGGTGGCAAGCTATACTTAGCCAATAGCCTTGAAGGGTACCATAACTTTAGTGATGAAATTCCTTATATGCTTCGTTCTGGCTTTGGTTATCGCCCAGATTTTATTCGAGGCTATGAACGCTATGTAGTTGAAAGTAATGCCTTTGTATCAAACCGAAGTGAGTTTAAATACAAGTTTCTTTCGGGCATTCAAGAATTAAGCAGAAGAAGTCTAATAGATCAATTTAGAACCATGCCTTATGCCTTTTACTTCAAAGCTTTTGTAGATATGGGCTATGCTGGCGATCCAATTCGTTCTACTACCAATAATTTCTACAACAAAGAATTAATGCTCAGCGCTGGTCTTGGTCTCGACATTGTTACCTATTACGACTTTGTGGTACGTTTTGAATTTAGCGTAAATAGAGAAAAGCAAACAGGATTCTTCGTCAATTTTAGATCGGCACTTTGACAGTGTATAAGACTCAAATTGCACAACCTCCTATTGTGAAAAATAATTATAGGATTTATTCCAAATATTGTATTTTTAGTTTGTGAAGATTGTCTATACCGCCTTAATAGCCCTCTGCTTTTCTCTCAGTGCTTCTGCTCAATTGGCAAGCCGAGCACCAGCTGGACCACGAGCCCTCGGTATGGGTGGAGTATCTTCCGTATTTCACGATAGCTGGTCTATATTCAATAACCCAGCTGGCCTTACTGACACAGAACAACTGACTGCTCTTTTTGCCTATAAAACCATTTTCGATTTCGCCCCTTTCAACACTGTTTCGGCAGGTGTTGCGGTGCCCACTAGCCTAGGTAGTATGGGTTTTTCGGTATTCAGGTTTGGAGATGATATTTTCAACAGCCAAATGGCCAGTCTTTCCTTTGCTCGAAAAACAGGAATTATTCGTTTAGGACTAAAAATCAATTATTTACAATACAATATTGAAGGTTTTGGCAGCAAGAGCACCCTACTTTCGGATATGGGAGTTGTGGCCGACCTCACTCCTCAACTCACTTTTGGAGCACATATTTACAATTTTACTCAATCTTCGATTTCGGCAGATAATCGAGAAAAAGTACCTACGGTTATTAATTTAGGGATTGCCTACAAACCCACAGAACTTATCACCCTAGTAGTTGAAGGTGAAAAAGACATTGATCTCGACCCAGACCTAAAGCTTGGTTTAGAATACCAAGTAATAGAAAAAGTAAAGGCCCGAACTGGCTTTTCTACTTTAACCAACACCCATTCCTTTGGAGCAGGTTTGCAACTGAGCCGATTCGGTTTGGATTACGGAATCCGAATTGATAGAAAATTAGGCCATACTCATAACTTCGGTTTAACCTTCTTAATCAATGAGTAATGAGATGGGTTCGGTTGCTCATAGTGACGATTACGGCTTTACTTTTCTGTGAAGAAAAAATACTAGCACAAAAAGAAGAACCATTTGACCTAGAATTATTTATTGAAGAGCTCTTCAACCTTCAGGACGAAGACATTAATTATGAAGACCTCTATGAGTCGCTTCTGATGCTCTACCAAAATCCATTAAATCTAAACACTGCCAATTCTTACGATCTTCAGAGTTTATATATTCTTTCCAGTATACAGATTCAAAACCTTCAAACTTACATTCAAGAAAAGGGAAAGCTAATTACATTATATGAGCTTCAGGTGATTGATGGGTTTGACTACGCAACCATTGAGCGATTAAAGCCTTTCGTCACTGTAAACGCGAAAGACGCATTGGTTGATGAACGACCATTGCTTCAACGCATACTAGAAGAAAGGAACAACTACCTAATTTCTCGTTACGAACGAATCTTAAATCAAAAACGAGGCAATAGCCCAAAGCAATCTCCAGATGACTCGCGATATGCTGGCTCCGCAAACAAACTCTACCTGCGATATCGAGTTTCGAAGCCAAACGATTTCAGTATTGGGTTCACTACAGAAAAAGACGCAGGTGAACGATTTCATTGGAGCCCTAAAAGTAAAACCTATTTTACCGATTTCTGGTCTGCCCATTTTATGCTCGAAAACCAAGGCAAATGGCAAAAATTGATTATTGGAGATTACCAATTACAATTTGGGCAAGGTTTAATATTTGGCGCTGGGTTTGGGGTGGGCAAGGGTTCAGAAACCGTAAATACAGCCAACCGAGTAACGCTTGGAGTTAAGCCATATACTTCGGTTTTGGAAGGTGGATTTATGAGAGGGGCCGCAGCCAGTTATACACTGAACAAAAAACTTACAACCACAACTTTTATATCTTATTTAAAGCAAGATGCTAATATTCAAAGGGGTGGAGATAATGAAGATTTTGAATCTTATTTTTCTTCCCTACAACTTACAGGAATGCATCGTACGCCAAACGAAATTGCCAACAAAAGACAAGTAGGCGAAACCGTAATAGGTACAAATCTCAATTTTCGTTCAAACGACCGTACCGAAGTAGGGTTCATTGCCAGTACCAATCATTTTTCCACTCCAATTTTACGCAGCAATCAACTTTACAACAAGTTTGAATTTAAAGGTAAATCTAACTTCAACCTAAGTCTGTATGGGAAACATCAATGGAAGCATTTTTTGCTTTTTGGAGAAAGTGCCGTTTCCAAAAGCGGTGGCATTGGTGCTGTTGGAGGTTTCTCTACAAGCCTAAGCCCTCGTATTGAGTTTGCTATGGTGCTGCGTTCTTACCAAAGAAACTTCCATACTTTTCGAGGCACTTCATTTGCAGAAAACAGCCGCAATATTAACGAAAAGGGTGTTTACTGGGGGATAAAATACACTTTAAATCGAAAATTCTACCTCACAGCTTATTACGACACTTACCACTTTCCGTGGTTAAGGTTTAGAGTTGACACGCCATCCAGTGGTCATGATTATCTGTTCCGGCTGAATTACAATCCGGGAAGTCGAGTAAAACTCTATACCCAATTTAGGCGCGAGCTAAAAGACACCAATGTGAGCAGCGAAAACTTTAACAGTAATATTGTTTTACCTGGTAGAAAAGACCAATACTTAATCAATCTCGAATATGCTTCTGGAATTCACTTCAGTTTTAAATCAAGAGTGCAGTTCAGTGAATACGAATTATTAAATGATAGAACGAGAGGCTACGCTTTTATACAAGATGCCGTTTATAAAAATGGCGACTGGACCTTTAGCGGGCGCACTGCTTTATTTGATACAGAAGGAAGTCAAAACAGGCAATATGCTTATGAACGCGATGTGCTCTATGCATTTTCAATACCAGCGTATAGCGGCAAAGGCATTCGCAACTATTTATTAATACATTATAGGGCCTTTCGCAAAATGGATCTTTGGGCAAGAATAGCCAAAACCACTTATTACGATCGACAAGAAATCGGCACTGGGTTAGAAACCATTTCAGGCAACAAACGCACAGAAGTCAAATTTCAAGTACGTTATAAATTAAATTGAGTCCCTTATTATAGTTCCTGCTTCGCAAATAGGAATCATAATTCTTCAATCAAATTTGTTCCTAGAACACTTATTCCTACCATTCGAAAATAATATTTTGGACTGCTGCTATGCGTTTAATACTTTACATCTTTAAACTTAAAAGACGATGACAAAAAAATTCGGAAGTTACTTCCTTTCTATGGCCCTGTTAATGCTCAGTATGCAGGCCTGTTCTCAAGGAAGCGGAACTGGGGCAATAAAAGCCGACAATGACCGATGGCAACAAGCCATTGAATACAAGATGGAAATTGATATGGACGTAAAGACCAATAGATATCAAGGTGTCCAGAATGTAAAATACACCAACAACTCTCCTGATGCATTGGACAAAGTGTTTTATCACCTCTATTTCAATGCCTTCCAACCAGGAAGTATGATGGATGTTAGGTCTAGAACCATCGCAGATCCAGATCGCAGAGTAAGAGATAGAATATTCAACTTAAAGGAAGATGAGATTGGATACCAAAAAATCAAATCTTTAAAGCTTAACGGAAAACCTGTAAAGTACGAAGTAGTAGGAACTGTTCTAGAAGTTCACCTAGACCAACCTATTGCCTCAGGAAGCACCGTAAATTTCGATATGGAATTTGAAGCCCAAGTTCCACTTCAGATTAGAAGAACTGGCCGCGACAACGCGGAAGGCGTTCGCTATTCAATGGCTCAGTGGTTTCCTAAAATGGCCGAATACGATTATCAAGGTTGGCATGCCGATGAATACATTGGGCGTGAGTTCTATGGCGTATGGGGAAGTTTTGATGTGAAAATTAAAATTGACAAAGATTACTTGATTGGAGGTACTGGTTACTTACAGAATCCTTTGGAGATTGGCCACGGCTATGAAAACGAAGGAGAAACCGTAAACCAAAAAATTGAAGACGGTAAACTTACTTGGCATTTCTTTGCACCAGACGTTCACGATTTTGTTTGGGCGGCTGACCCAGAATATGTGCACAAAAAGTTAACCATGAAAAATGGAATGGTACTTCACTTTATTCACAAAGAAGGACAGAATGAAGAAAACTGGGACAAGGTAATGCCCCAAACTGAAATGCTATTTGAATATGCCAGCGCTAACTTTGGTCAATACCCATACAAGCAATTCTCGGTAATTCAAGGTGGCGATGGTGGTATGGAGTACCCTATGTCTACTTTAATCACTGGCTCAAGAGGCAGCCTCATTGGTGTAACAATACACGAAGCCATGCACGATTGGTACCATGGTATTTTGGGTAGCAACGAAGCACTTCACCCTTGGATGGACGAAGGTTTTGCATCATATGCCTCAACTAGAATTTCAAACCACATTAACCGTGTTACTAAAGGCGAATCGGAGCCAGCTGTTACTCTAGAAAACCTAGGAAACAATTCGGGTCAAAGAAGTTATATAGGTTTATCGAAAAGCGGAAGAGAAGAGCCTTTGAGCACTCATTCTGATCATTTCAACCTTAATGGTGCTTATAGTAGTTCTGCTTATGGAAAGGGAGCTGCTTGGATGAGCCAAATGGGCTATGTAATTGGCGAAGAAAACCTTAACAAGGCACTATTAGCTTATTTTGAAGATTGGAAGTTTAAACACCCTAACCCAAATGATCTTATCAGATCTTTTGAAAAAGTAGCTGGATTAGAGCTAGACTGGTATAACGAGTACTTTGTTTACACTACAAAAACCATTGATTACGGTGTGAAAGAAGTAAGCGGTGAAGGCAACAAAACCAATGTAACTTTAGAAAAAGTAGGTATGATGCCAATGCCAATGGATGTTGTAGTTACTTACAAAGACGGCTCAAAAGAAGTACACTATATGGCCTTAAGAATGATGCGTGGCGAAAAACCTGCAGAAACTAAAGACAAAAGAATTGTACACCCTGACTGGGCTTGGGTAAACCCAACTTATGATTTCACGATTGATAGACCAATGTCTGATATTGCTTCTATTGAAATTGACCCTTCTGGAAGAATGGCCGATGTTGAAAGAGGAAATAACAAATGGGAAGTGAACTCGCTAAAAACGAATAAGTAGTTTACGGATAACAGAAATTAATGAACAGCTCAGCCAAAAAGGTTGAGCTGTTTTTTTATGTCCAATCTTGAACACCCACCTGGCCTTAGGGTAATAAGTATCACATACTGAAAGTAATACTATCGAATAAGTTTATTTTAATTTTTATTTCAATAGTAATTAAACCTTTTTCGATAGTAGGCGTTATGTTTGCCAATCATGAATAATTTAATCAGCCAAATGCAAATTCAAGTGAATGAGAAGATCTTCTTGAAAGATCCTAACTCATCAGAACTTGGTAAAAAAATCATTGCTAATGGAATCGAATTGATAGATGAGATAGGGTTGGAAAGTTTTACTTTCAGGAAATTAGCTTCTAAGCTAGAAACCACCGAAAGCTCCATCTATCGATACTTCGAAAGCAAACACAAACTTCTTTTATACCTCACTTCTTGGTATTGGGGCTGGCTAGAATACCACTTGGTTTTTTCTACCGCCAACATCTCATCTGCCGAAGAAAGGCTTAAAGCCGCTATTAAAGTGATCTCGAAAGACATTCCCGATAATGAGATGTTTGGCTACCTCAATCTTGGTTTGCTAAATAAAATCGTAATCTCCGAATCGTCTAAAGCCTACTTAACTAAACAGGTAGATGATGATAATAAAGAAGGTTTCTATGTAGGTTACAAACGTCTAGTACTTCGCATAAGCGAAATTATTAAAGAGCTAAACCCCAATTTTGGTTTTGCAAGTACGCTCACTTCAACAATTATTGAAGGTATTCATGATCAAAAATATTTTGCCGACCATTTACCAACCCTAACAGATATATCTAGCGACTCATCTGTTCTAACACAGTTTTATACCGACATGGCCATTTCAACCATTCAGCAAAACACTAAATAATGAATCCCGCAATAAGTATTTCTCCCGTAAAAAGGTTTTTAAACATGCTTAAAGTAGATAAGCGTGAAATTATGAGTGTGTATGTTTATGCCCTTTTCAATGGGGTAATTACACTTTCTCTCCCCCTTGGAATTCAAGCCATCATCAATCTCATCAGTGGTGGACAGGTATCTACCTCGTGGTTTATTCTAGTGATTTTCGTAATTGCTGGTGTAATAGCCTCAGGTGTAATGCAAATTATGCAGCTCACCATTACTGAGAACATTCAGCAAAAAATATTCACACGCTCGGCTTTCGAGTTTGCCTATCGCATTCCTAGAATGAAAATGGAATCGATAAAGAACGCTTATATTCCAGAGTTAGCAAATCGCTTTTTCGATACCCTATCAGTTCAAAAAGGATTATCTAAAATCTTAATTGATTTTTCAAGTGCATCGCTCCAAGTAGTGTTTGGTTTGATTTTACTTTCGCTCTACCATCCATTCTTTATCATGTTCGGGTTACTTTTAGTGGTAATCGTTTATTTGATATTTCGTTTCACATCCCCAAAAGGACTGAGAACCAGCATTATTGAATCTAAAAACAAGTACATGGTAGCTCATTGGCTCGAAGAGTTGGCTCGTGCTATGGAAACCTTTAAGCTTGCGGGTCAGTCACCTTTACCCTTGTCCAAAACAGACGATGTTGTAGAAGGTTATTTAACTTCTAGAAAAGCGCATTTCAAAACCTTGCTTACACAATACATTAACCTGGTAGGTTTTAAGGTGTTCGTTACCGCAGGTTTGCTTTTAATCGGTGGGCTTTTGGTGATTAACCAGCAAATGAACATTGGTCAATTTGTTGCAGCCGAAATCATTATCATTTTGGTTTTAAACTCAGTTGAAAAGCTCATTCTGAGTATGGAAACCATTTACGATGTACTTACTTCGATTGAAAAAATAGGGAATGTAACAGACATTCCACTCGATAGTGACAGCGGTACTACCGCAGACACATCAGACGAACCAGGGCTTTCAATTAACATTACCAATTTGGGCTACAGGTTCAGTTATTTGAAAGAAGAAACCATCAAGAATGTAAACATAACTATTGGATCAGGAGAAAAAATATGTCTATCCGGCTACAATGGCTCAGGCAAATCACTCCTTCTCCATGTCATTTCTGGTTTATACGATGAATACAGTGGTTCTATTTCATGCCAAGGCGTAGCATTGACAAGTTGGTGTAAAGCGGACTTTCATAAACTTATTGGCGACAACCTTACGCGAGGCGACATTTTCAATGCCACTCTTTTCGAGAATATCTCATTAGGAAAGCCTGAAATTACGATGAGTCGTGTACAGCAAGTGGCAGAAATAGTAGGGCTTAAAGATTTTGTAGACGCAATACCTCAGGGCTATCATACTACGCTATTGTCTGAAGGGCGAAACTTACCACAAAGCATCATTTTAAGAATAATGTTAGCCAGAAGTATTGCTGGAAATTTCAAAATGATACTCTTAGAAAATGACTTCAACCAGTTAAATGAGAAAGACAAGACTTCATTTTTGAATTATCTTCTCAGCCAGAATTGGACCGTGATCGCGGTTTCAAACGATCCATTAGTTGCGGATAAATTTGATCGCACCATTGTTATGGAAAAGGGAGAAATTATTGCCAAAGGCACCGTGTCCTCAATGACCACTTACCCATGGTATTCAAACATTTTTTCGAAAAAATAGAAATAGCATGCTAAACATCAGTCCTAACAAAATTGAGGGTAAAGTTGAAACATCAAAGTTTCGATCGTTTGCCATGGTAAGGGATTATCATGCAGGTAAAACCTTTACTCGACTCATTGTCATATTCTTCGTCCTTTTTATTCTTGCCCTATTCTTGCCTTGGACGCAAAACATCAGATCAATGGGCGTGGTAACTACATTAAAGCCAGACCAGCGGCCGCAAACCGTAAATTCTGTTATTAGTGGCCGAATAGAAAAGTGGTATGTAAGAGAAGGTAATTATGTAAACAAGGGAGATACAATCTTATACATATCGGAAGTGAAAGACGATTATTTTGATCCCGAGCTTTTGTCTAGAACAAAAGAACAAATCACTTCTAAGTCTTCAAGTTTGAATTCCTATTCAGAAAAGATAAATGCTTTGGACAACCAAATTGAAGCATTACTGAAAACCAAGGAACTTAAGCTTGAACAAGCCGAAAATTACATCCGACAGATTGAGCTCAAGATTCAATCCGATAGCATTGATTTTCAAGCCTCTAAAACAAACTATTCCATAGCCGAAAACCAATTGAAGCGAATGGAACAACTTTATGAAAGTGGTTTAAAATCTCTCACCGATTTGGAAAGCACTCGATTAAAGCTTCAAGAAACACAAGCCAAGAGAATTAGTGCGGAAAACAAATTACTGAGCAGTAGAAATGAGCTGATTAACGCCCAAGTTGAGGTGAACTCAGTTGAAAATCAGTATCAAGATAAACTGTCCAAAACGGAATCAGATAAATATACAGCCATGTCCAACAAGTTTGACACTGAGGCTACAGTGTCGAAAATGGAGAATCAGTATAAAAACTATTCTGTGAGAATGGGCATGCATTACATTACCGCTCCACAAAACGGATATATTACTGAAACCATTAAATCTGGAATTGGAGAGACATTAAAGGAAGGTGAGCAATTACTTACCATTATGCCATCAGATTATGATTTGGCCGTTTCGCTTTACATTAAACCTATGGACTTGCCCCTGATTAGAGAAGGGCAACCCATCCGTTTTATATTCGATGGTTGGCCATCCATTGCCTTTTCTGGCTGGCCAAACCTATCATACGGAACCTTCGGAGGAAATGTAGTGGCCATAGACAATTTTACAAGCGCAAATGGCCAGTATAGAGTTTTGGTAGCTCCAGATCCAAGTGATGAACCTTGGCCTGAGGGCTTACGCGTAGGCTCTGGTGCCAACGGTATGGCCTTGCTAAAAGATGTACCTATTTGGTATGAGTTGTGGAGAAAGCTCAATGGTTTTCCTGCAGACTACTATGTAGCAGAGAACAGTACTGACAAGGGTTCAAAAAAGAAGTAATGAATAGATTGATCAAAACCATCTTGTTACTGTCTGTCTGCTTTAATTTTGCTTATGGGCAAGAGAGAAGTCCAATATTCACCCAAGACCAACTTCTTTGGTCCATAGAAAACTATCACCCCATTGCACAACAAGGTAAATTGTTAATTGACCAAGGAGAAAGTTCTGTAAGGGCAGCTCGTGGCGCGTTTGACCCAAAGCTGTTTGCCAACTTGGATCAAAAACAGTTTGACGAAAAGGAATATTACAGTATCCTGAATAGCGGCTTGAAGATTCCTACTTGGTATGGTCTTGAGTTTAAAACCGGCTTTGAGCAAAATAGAGGGGTATACTTAAATCCCGAAAACAAAGTGCCAAATGGAGGGCTTTGGTATGGTGGTGTTTCAGTTTCTTTGGGCCAGGGCTTATTTATAGATCAAAGAAGGGCCGAGCTGCAAAAAGCTAAAGTATTTGCTTCTTCCACAATAGCTGAACAAAGAGCACTGATGAACGAACTTTACTTTGATGCTATAAAACAATATTGGAAGTGGGTACAAGCCTATAACGAGTATCAAGTTTATGAAGAATCCGTATCCTTGGCCGTTACACGTTTTACAGCAGTTAAAAACAGTTATTTACTTGGCGACAAGCCAGCTATAGATACGCTAGAAGCTAAAATTCAGGTCCAAAATAGAGAACTAGCCCGTAACGAATATAGGCTTGCCTATCAAAATGCTACGCTAGAACTTTCAAACTACTTATGGTTTGAAAACAATACTCCTTTAGAGATTACTGATGAACTAAGGCCTCCGCTTTTCGATGAGATTGAGCTAAATAATACCACCTCCTTCGACACTTTACAAACCTTTGTTAACGCTGTACCTAGCGCTCATCCCGACATGCAGGTTTATCAATTCAAACTTTCATCACTAGAAATTGATAGGAAATTGAAAGCGGAGAAAATAAAACCAAAACTCAACCTCAACTATAATTTTCTAAGCGAACCTGTGGGAGACAGCTTCCTGAACAACGTTTCGAACCAAAATTACAAATGGGGTATTGAATTTAGCTTACCTATCTTTTTGAGGGAACAACGCGGCAACCTTCAATTAGCCAAATATAAAATAGAGAATACCACCTTTGGGCAGCGTCAAAAACAGTTGGAAATAGAAAATAAAGTACTGAGTTACTTTAATGAGCATGTTGCATTAAGAGAACAGGTAGAGATATATAGAGATGCGGTAAACAACTATAGTAGCTTACTCGAAGGAGAAAGAATCAAATTTAATATAGGTGAAAGTTCTCTTTTCTTAGTCAATTCTCGTGAATCTAGTTTAATAGAAGCGCGACTCAAAGCCATTGCTCTTGTGTCTAAATACAATATTTCGAGCGCTGGAATCAACTATGCTTCGGGTAGACTTTATCGATAATTCAATACCTAGGCCTCAAACCGCAATCAAGTACAAAGCAATTTGACTTATATTGAACAGCTAAACCCACCCCTAATGGAAGATTCTTCACTTTATATTATGAGTGCCATGTACATTTTAGCTGGCATTATGCACTTTGTTAAACCAAAGGCTTATTTGAGGATTATGCCTCGTTACCTGCCCTATCATCTTCCATTGGTTTATTTAAGTGGGGTTTTCGAAATTATTTTTGGAGCGCTGTTACTCTTCCCATCTACTCAAGTGATTGGCGCTTGGGGAATTATAGCGGTGCTAGTTGGGGTTTTTCCCGCCAATATCCATATGCTCAAAACCAATAAGGTTAAAAAGCAATGGTACATCATCGCTCTTTGGGTAAGGCTTCCGCTGCAAGGTTTTTTAATTTACTGGGCTTGGTTGTACACTTAGGAGCAAGCCGTTATTAATCAGCTAGCTTGATACCACTTAATATCCTTCTCATTATCTTCTGAAAGTTCAATCATTGGTTTCATTACCTGCACTTCACCTCCCATTCTTGCCTTAAGGGCTTCTTCAATTTCCTTTCTTACCATTTTTCTGTAAGGAAGAAAATGTTCCATAAAGACAGCAAAAGTAAAGAAGTTACCAATTCCACCTGGGTTACGCTTGTACATTAAGAACAGGTATTTCCAAAACACAAAACGAGTACTTCTTACAAAGCCAAGTTTGGCTAACATTTTCAATCCAAACATAACCCCTTTAAAGTCGAAGTCGGTTTTATGCTTATTGGCCATTTTTTTACGCAATTCCGGATTGCGATGTACTTCCGCTTGTCCCACCATCATAAAATGGTCAAACACCCTTTTCATATAGTTTTTGGGGTCATACAACTTCCAAAAAGCGTCTACATATTCTTCGGCAATATCTTCTATTGGCCGTGTAGGCACAAAATTAAGCAAGGTGGTTTGATTTAAGTTTGCATCATCCAATAACCTATCACTAACCTTGAGTCTATCCCACAAAGCTGTACCAGGCAAAGCCTGAAGCATACTGAATGTTACACCCGGAATGGCATTCTCAGTGGCAAAGTCAAATACCCGTTGCCCTGCTCCCTTCTTTTCATCATCGAAACCAATGATGAAACCAGCCATAATTCTAAGCCCAGATTTAGCAATCTTCTCCAACGATTCATTCATTGGTGTTCTGTTATTCTGATGCTTGAGTGTAAGTTTTAAGCTGTCCGTATCAGGGGTTTCAATACCAATAAACACTGTAGAAAACTTACTATGCGCCATCAGTTCGAGTAACTGATCATCTTGCGCCATATCTATAGAGGCCTCTGTAGTAAAGCTAAAAGGATAACCATTGTTGGTTTGCCAATCAATGAGTTTCTCCAAAAATGGTTTAACCGTCCGCTTGTTGCCAATAAAATTATCGTCTACAAAGAAGATTCCTCCCTTCCATCCTAGTGCTAAAAGTGCATCCAATTCTTTTTCTACCTGACTGAAAGTTTTGGTTCTTGGCTTTCTACCATAAAGCACGATAATGTCGCAAAATTCACATTGAAATGGACAACCCCTTGAATACTGAATCGCCATTAGAAAATAGGCGTCCATATCCAATAAGTCAAAGCGCGGCACGGGGCTTAAGGTAACATCTGGCTTATCTTTAGATCTAAAAATTCCAGATTTTTCGCCACGGTTAAAGGCATCTACAAAAAGACCTATCGTATATTCTCCTTCATCCAAAACCAAATAATCGGCTCCAGCATTTAGGAAATCATTCGGTAATGAAGTGGCGTATGGCCCGCCAACCACAACAGGCTTACCTCTTCTTTTTGCTTCTCTAATCTGACCTAAGTAGTCTTCCTTTTGAGCAATCATTCCTGAAAACATAACTACATCTGCCCAATCCCAGTCTTCTTCTGTTACTGGCTCAATATTTCGATCTCTTAATCTGAAATTCCATTCTTGAGGAAGCAACGCAGCGACAGTCACCAAACACAAAGGCGGCATAAAGGCCTTTTTACCAATGCCTTGCACTGCTTTTTCGAATGACCAAAAACTTGTTGGAAAAATGGGGTAACTGAGTAAAATGTTCATAGTAACATTAAGTGGTTCTAATCCATGTAGGCAACAATTCCAACTTCAACATCCCATGCCTTCTTTTAAAGATAGAAAAGAACTTTTGAAAAAATAGACCTAATTATTTTTTACCGTTCCTTCTCAGTAAAGAATTATCTTCTGTACTCACTACTATATTCGAAATTCAACACTAAACCCAACCACCTAATGCTTGTCTAAAATTGAGTCCATTATTGATTTCGCTCATCCTTTTCGGTATATTCAATGAGATTTAATTTAAATCCCGCAACCTTAAACTGCTGTATGCATTCCATTTTTAGCCTTAGGTCAATTCTTATATTGACTTTACTCTTATTTATCTCTCCGCGACTTTTTTCACAAACAAATGAGTTTAAAAACTATTCTTATACTGAGTTTTTTCAAATGATTGAACGCTCAGAAAGCCCAACTTTTAGACTTGAAAACGCCATAATTAGATACGATTTAGATACAGACGCTCGCTTTGGCTATAGCAGCAGCCTTGGAAATTCTGTAAGGGAGTTCTCTAATTCAGACACGCTTGTAATTGACAAGGCATTGCAATTAACGAATGTACATTTCAGTTCACCTGATAGACGTGGAGCATCAAATGAACGGATATCAGCCGCTTTGCATCATATTAAATTCAATAGAAATGTGACACTGCGAAACACGGCTTCTATCACATTTATGAATTGTTCTTTTGAGGACAGACTCACAGTTATGTCAGGGGAATCTATGGCTAATCCCATCGATTTGCTAGATCGAAATGGCCGAGCTAATCTCTCTATCAATGTGATTGACAGCAGGCTCAAGAAGAATGTAAATATAGATTTGGGTACTGCGGAAGAGAAAACCAGGTCAAGTATCAGAATTCAAAATTCAGAAATATGGGCTTCTACTGAAGGAAGAGCATTTTGGTTTCGTGGAGTCTCTGTAGTTTCGGTAAATGTAAATGACTGCGTTTTTAAAGGTCAGGGTCGGGCGACTATTACAGCCGACTTGTCTGATCGGGTGAATATTTCTGGTAACGATTTTGGCAATTGGATTACAGAACTAAAAGTGTTGGGCTCTGTGGAATTAAACACTTCCATTTTGGAGGAAAACACATTCAATAACCACGTTGTACTCGACTTTGACGACCTAACCACAAGCAGTACTTTCGAATGGTCGCAATGGGGTGATCAACTGATCTCATCTCAGGGATATAACGACTATTTCAATACGCTTTCAGATTCGATGAAAAGAGCTTCTTTCGAAAGTTTTGAGGCCAATGATAGTATTCTAGCTCAGTACAAACAGGAAATTGTTCAATACGGAAAATCATACAAACAGGAAGTAAAGCTCAGGGGTAAACTCCTTGACTTGTATAAGGCTCAACATGATTTGGAAGATGTAAATACAGTTTACATTAAGATCAAGAATCTAGAGACAGACCGCTTGGCCTACCTTTATACCCAAGATCCCTCGTTTAGTACTTTCTTTAAATGGAAGGTAAATCAGTTTTTAGAAGCCTTTTCTGATTACGGAACTGAGCCCTCAAAAGCAATAGTGTTTTCTGTAAATGTGGTCATTCTATTTGCCTTCATTTATCTCTTCTTCCCTAACAGTTGGGACGAGCAAGGAAAACACAGAATTCTTCATCGTTTTGATTTCTTTCAAAAATACCTACGTAGTAAAGAGGGCATGAATGACATTTATTTGGTAGAGAAAAAGAAAGAGCTTAGTGAATATGAGGCTTTCAAAAAAAGAATTGAAGATGGAAAACTAGAGTTACCCCGTTTCTTCATTGCATGGTCTAAACCAGTTTATAATGCGGCAATGATTGGCACAAAACTCACTAGTAAAGCACTGAAATTTACGGATATCTTAAGTGGGGAATGGCACTCTCTAAGCCCTTCTCAAAAGCGATGGAAAAATGTACAAATAGGCACTTACCTTGTTGTTGGTGTTGGTTACGATCTTTCTATTCGTGTACTCAATGCCCTTATGTTAAGCATTAATGCCTTCACTACTTTGGGCTTTGGCGAAATCCCAATCAAAGGATTACCTCGTTATTTAGCCATTATTGAAGGTTTTATTGGCTGGTTTATGCTTACTATTTTCAGCGTATCGCTTATATCGCAGTTGTTAAATTAAGCTCCAGCATAAAAAAAGAGCAGTGCTTGGAACACTGCTCTTTCAATTTTTATCATAAACGTCTCTTCTTAACGTCTCTGAATCGCAGTCAAAGGCTGATTTGTCAATACTAAATGCTGAATAAAGAACTCCATCATTCTTTCAGAGTTCACTGCAGTATGACCTCTATCAGGGCCTACTTGAACTTCGAAACTCTTACCCGCATCTTGTAAGGCCTTGATCAATTGCATTGAGTTAGAAGGGTGCACGTTGTTGTCAGCCGTTCCATAATAAATCATCAATTCACCCTTCAAGTTTGGAGCATACTTAGCTAACCTGAAGTTATCATAACCCGCTTTATTGTCCTCTAGAAGATTCATGTAACGCTCTGTATAAATGTTGTCATAGAATACCCAATCCGCAACCGCTGAATTTGCTACGGCAGCTTGGTATACATCTGGGAATCTCAATAAACTCATTGCAGCCGTAGTTCCTCCATAGGAAGTTCCGTAAACACCTACTCTATTCTTATCGAAGTAAGGACGGTTATAAAGTGATTTGATACCTTCCGCAAAGTCATCTTGTTCCACAATACCTAAATGGCCATAAAGTTGGTCAAGCAATCTTTTCCCTCTACCTCTTACGTTTCTACCATCAATACTCACTACCAAAAATCCATACTCAGTAAGCGGGCTTGGAAGAGAGAAATTCTCAGAGAATTCGTTTGTAGCAGGGCCGCCATAGTTGGCCAAAAGCGTAGGGTATTTTTTGTTAGGGTCGAAGTTAGAAGGGAAGTTGATCATTCCGTGTAATTCTGTAACTCCATCAGCCGAAGTGAAGGTAAACACCTCTGCCTTTTTCAATCCTAATTCATTGAATTTAGTCAAATCACTTTTCGCCAGCTCAGCAACCAATTTACCTTTTGCATCAACCAAGTTGGTAAAAGGAGCTATATTATGTGTTTGAGCAACATCTACAAAATACTTACCGTCAGGTGAAACATTAACACTGTGGTTGAAGGTAGGATCAGTTAGACGAGTATCTTTTGTGCCGTCCAGTTTCACTCTATGTAACTGCATTTTCATGTGGTTTTCACCACTTCTGGCCATGTAGTACATTTCACCAGCTTTCTCGTCTATCTTAACAATGTTAGATACTTCAAAAGGATGGTTGGTAATCGCGTTGATTAAAGTACCATCAAAATTGTATAGGTAATAGTTATTGAAACCCGTACGCTCAGAAGCCCAAACGAAACGTTTTCCGTCTTCTAAAACTCTTATTTCAGGTGTATTTTTAGTAAAGCTTGGTAACCACTCTTCGCGAACAACTACCCTAGATTTTCCTGTAACAGGATCAGCCGCACGGTATTCCATGATGTCTTGCTTGCGGTTGGTACTATGAAAAAGCAATTCTTTTCCATCAGGCGTCCAATCCATACCATAAAGATAAGTCCCTACAGCTCCATCATTAAATGGTTTACCATCTCGAACATCTAACTTCTTCATCTGCTTGGTGTCAATATCATACACCATTAAATCAACTGGCAAATTATCGGCACCCACTTTAGGGTAAGACATCACCTCTAGAGAATCATAAAGTTTTAACTGATCTAAAAGCACATAGTACTTTTGCGCATTCTTTTCGTCAAATCTGTAGAAAGCAATTTTCTTACTATCTGGCGACCACCACATTGCAGTACGTTGTCCTAATTCTTCACCATAAACCCAAGTAGCAATACCATATTTGATTTGGTTTTCAGGGTTACCATCAGTTGTAATGGCTACCACATTGCTACCGTCAGGGTTACTCAGGTACATATTTCTGTCCTTGGTAAAGGCTTTTAATTTACCATCAGGAGAATCTGCCGAAGGGAATTGTCTACCTCTGGCTGGACCACGGCTGAAACCTCTTCCTCTTGAGGCTGGCTCAGGTATTTCAATTTCAGTGGCTTTTTTCTTTTTTACGTCATACTGGTATCTCTTCCCATCTTTTGTGTATTCAAAAGATGATCCATCGTCATTCCACTGAACAAAGAGGCTACCTGAAACAATAGATGATCTAATCTGAGGTGCTATCTTTTGGTATTGGTCGTAACCAGGCATGCTTTTTAGCTTGTCCTGTGCTGTCAAAATGCTCGTACTGCTAGCCAAAATGACCACAGCGGCTATCACTGATGCAAGTTTCTTTTTCATTGAGTTCATTTTAATATCGTTTTTCATTCCAAAAAGGGAATACGTGGCTAATACTACTACTTTCGGTTGTAAAAAAATAGTATAAAGTTATTATACGGTCAATACAGTTTAGAAGCAGCGCTTATAAATTACCTCCTCTATTCGCTCTAGTTGTTTCCAAAAAAGAAAGATAATGCACTCCGTCAAATAGTTCATTGACTATCTTCGCAGCGAAAAGGAAAAATAGAGCATGAGCCACTTAAAGACACTTCGATTACTTGCTGTTTTAGAAGGAATTAGTTACTTGTTACTCCTCGGTATTTGTGTACCGTTAAAGTATATATTCAATATTCCAGAACCAACACATCCTGTTGGACTAGCGCATGGGGTGTTATTTGTAGGCTACTGCCTTTGGGTATTAATAGTAGCAAAGCAAAAGCAATGGTCTATTGGCGTTACATTTCTTTCATTATTGGCTTCACTCCTTCCCTTTGGTACTTTTATAGCCGAAAAGAAATATTTCAGGGATAACGCTTGAATCGCCAGCCCAATCAAAAGTTTTATATTAGCAACAAACATAGCATTATGAATACACCCAATTGGACAACCGTTAAGGAATATCAAGACATCACCTATAAAAAATCAGGCGATGGCGTAGCAAGAATTGCATTCAATCGCCCCGAAGTACGCAATGCTTTTAGACCTAAAACAGTGGCTGAATTGTTCGATGCATTTTTGGATGCTCGCGAAGACACCTCCATTGGTGTGGTTTTACTTTCAGGAGAGGGCCCATCGGCCAAAGATGGTGGCTGGGCATTTTGCAGCGGTGGCGACCAAAACGCCAGAGGTCACCAAGGCTATGTAGATGATGACGGAATGCCAAGGTTGAATATTCTAGAAGTTCAGCGTTTAATCCGTTTTATGTCGAAAGTAGTGATTGCCGTAGTACCAGGCTGGGCTGTTGGTGGTGGGCATAGCCTCCACACGGTTTGTGATCTTACTTTGGCCAGTAAAGAGCATGCCATTTTCAAGCAAACCGATGCGGATGTTACAAGCTTTGATGGCGGTTATGGTTCTGCTTACTTAGCAAAAATGGTAGGCCAGAAAAAGGCGAGAGAAATCTTCTTCTTAGGAAGAAATTATTCTGCTCAAGATGCATTTGATATGGGTATGGTGAATGCTGTGATTCCTCATGACGAACTGGAAGACACTGCTTACCAATGGGCACAAGAGATTCTAGAAAAATCGCCAACTTCTATCAAAATGTTGAAATTCGCCATGAATTTAACCGATGACGGCATGGTGGGGCAACAGGTATTTGCTGGAGAAGCTACTAGACTTGCCTATATGACAGACGAAGCCAAAGAGGGTAGAAATGCTTTCTTAGAAAAACGTAAACCCAACTTTAAAGACATTAAGTGGATTCCTTAAACCAAGCAGTCTCAAAACAACAGTTTCTGTAATTTGAAAGGAGAGATTGCTTCGCGTAATCGACATTTCTACAAATAGTATTTGTCGCCTCGCAATGACCAAAAAGAAGCCCTGTCAGTTTCGCAACTGACAGGGCTTTTGTTTTAAGTTAAAGGGAGTTTTCTATAAATCTCTTTTCAATACCAATCTAGTTGTAGCCCAATAGAATAAGGCTCCCCAGAACACTACTAGCCCAAACTCATGCCAAGTAAAATAGTCTTGAACTTCTTGAAATGCATATTTAGGAAATGGAGTGTGAATTAAGGAATTGATTGACTTGACAGGAAGTAGGTACTCTACCCATTCATGATGTTTTGCTCTACTCCATATCCAAAACCCATTTTCTACAGCCATTACCCAGAAAATCAACACACCCATGGCGATGATTGACTTTCGTATTAAAGAGCCTACAAACAAGGTAAATAACAAAAAGGCAAAAAGCTGAAGACCAAAACCAATCAAGAAATAGACATCACTAAATACTAGTGAAAAAGATATTTCTGATGAATAGATTAAACCTGTAATTAAGCCTAAGAAAAACAAGGCTACTGTTGAGGCCGCACTTAAAAATCCGGCCATAATAATCTTCGACCAAATAAATTCATTCTTGGTAAGGCCGTCAATTACGTTTTGACGAATTGTTCGGTAAGAGTATTCATTCGTGATGGAGAATATCAAACTAAAGCCTAATAGGAGTTTGAAATAGATCATCACATTCGTGAGGTTCTGCCAAATATCTGGGAATTCATAAAAAGGAATAATTGTTGGATCTACTCCATCAGCACCAAATTCAGTAAATTTTGCTTTTAAGAATTGAAAGAATGGCATTACTCCCATACTCACAATTACCATCGCCACAATGTACATAATAGCCAATACCCTAAATGCACGGTTTGGCATTACTTTTTTCAGTTCTATTTTTAGTAGTCTCATCATTGGGCACCTCCTTCTTTATTATCAGCTAAAATTTCCAAGAATTGCTTTTCAAGGCTCTTCGATTGCACAAGCAAATGCTTAGCAGTGATACCTTTATTAAACAAATAGGCATTCACTTCTGCTGCGGAGTGATCTCCCTCCATCGTCATAATGTACTTATCAAGCTCTCGTTTTACTTTTGTTCCAAGGCCAGATTCTTCCAAAACTGTTTGCAAGTCGTCATGATCGGCCTTTACTTCTACAGAAATGGCTCCTTTGCCCACGTCTTCCACCAATCCGTTATAAATCAGCTTACCGCGCTGAAGCACACAGAAGTGTGAGCATACCTTTTGAACTTCGTCTAGTAAATGGCTAGCAATAATGATGGTTTTTCCACTATTGGCAATTTCAATAATAAGTTCTCTGATTTCAGCAATTCCCTGAGGATCAAGACCATTGGTAGGCTCGTCCAGAATCATTACTGTAGGGTTACAAAGCAATGCTGACGCAATGGAAAGGCGCTGCTTCATGCCCAGTGAGAAGGTTTTGAATTTCGTATCCTTTCGTTCCTCTAGCCCAACTTGTTTCAACACCTCGTCTACCCTATCGTAAGGGACTTCCTTGATGTCGCAAACAATTTTGAGGTTTTGAACCGCAGTGAGGTACGGATAAAAAATGGGGTGCTCTAAAATGGCACCTATCTTTTTTCGAGTATCCTTATTGGCTTTTTCGCCAAACCATTCAAACTGACCATTGGTTTGGTTAATTACACTTAAGATAATACCGAGGGTAGTCGTTTTTCCGCTACCGTTAGGGCCGAGAATTCCGAAGACATCTCCTTTCTTTACCTCAAGATTGAGGTTATCAAGTGCCCTGACCTTTCCATATTGCTTGGAGAGGCCTTTAATTGACAATACAGTTTCCAAATCGTGTTTTTTGAGTTTTATTGGTACTCAGCAACCGGCCCATCCAAAACCAGCTCCTGTATTTTACTAATTAAAAGCGTCTATAATCGACTTTAGGCCGCTGGTATTTTTGCTCATAAATTCTGAGAACTTCATAATTTGTTTTAAGTCTGGGTAGCCTTCAATATCAACCAAGCTAACCCCCTCTTCTGTGCGCATTACTACTACAAACCCCTTAGGTTTTTCAGCTGTTCCCTTCATTAAAAAATTCATGTTTGCACCAGACATTCGCGCTGACATCATGGATTCATATCCCTCTGAAAGAATGTCTTCTTCAAGTTTAGAAAACATAGGGGCGTCCATCGCATACTTCTCTTTGTCGAACACAAAGAACTTTACCTTTTCTATGTTCTTGATTACAGAAGAAAAGTCGGGTAGCTCTTCCATTTCGTCTGCCATTTTCAATTGTATGTTGGCAAACATTTTAAGCGTACTCTTATAAAAAAAGAGCTTTAGCGTTGGCTCGTTATCATTCCTAAATTTCTCAACACTCTTGCTTTGACCAAAAGCAAGAGTGGAGAATAAGACCAGTGTTAATATCAGTGTTGTTTTGCGCATAATTCAAATATAAAAAGCTATTGAGCTTTTGAATTTCAAAAAGGATAAGGGGTTTATTTACCCCCTAAGTGTTTGAATTCGTCCATTCCTAGATTTTTAGAAAGTCTATACAATTGGTTGATATCGATACCGTCACCAACAATGCTAATCATTCCAAACTCATTAGTTCCACCCATTACCATAAAGAGTTCGTCAATTTTATTGCCTTTCTCTTTGATGTAGAATTTGATGTCTTTGTCTTCATCTCTTACCGACATTAGCTCTTCAAAGTCTTTGCCTTTGATAGCGCCCATTACTTCTTTATACATAGCGGCTCCATCAACATTTTTCTGAGCAAAGAGAACCTTTACTCCTTTGATTTTACCTAAGGATTCAACCAAAGCCCTATCTTCATCATCTTCTACTTGAATAGAATTGATCATGGCAAACATTTTACCACTGAATGATACCGCACTAAATTTTTCAGTATCCTTTTCATACTTCGCGAAATACTTTGAAATCGCATCATTTTGAGCTTGTGCTCCAAAGGCCATCACGGCCATTACCATAATCATTACTAACTTTTTCATTGTTCTCTATTTTAAGTTTTTAAAATTTCTCTTCTAAAATATCCATTTCACTAATTGGCTCCATTCCTCTGGCCGCATCTCCCATGTACTTAAGACTTTCCATTCCTGCATCCATTTTGCTCATGCTACCAAGTTTATCAAGATTACTTGAGCCTGAATTCATATAGTTTGAAACCATTACAAGTTGTTTTTTAAGCTCTTGAAGTGCCAATTCAGGAGAGTCAAATGTATCTTCTTGCTCATATGTTTTTTGCTGTTGCATAAAGAAGTACGAGCTTGTAATTAATACCAGCATTGCTGCTGCCACTCCTGCGTATCGTTTAAAATAATCAGACATGTTGATTACTTTCGTTTCAGGTTTTGCTTCGATCATAGATAAAATTTCTTGATCAAAATCATCACCTAAGCTGAGCTCCTGCTCCGACTGAAAGTGCCCAAATAAGGCTTTCAGTTCTTCCATCTCCTCTGAATTGTCGGCTTTTGCCACCAACTCCTTCAGCTCTCTTTCTTCTTCAATACTTGATTCTGAAGCCCAGTATTTTTCTAATAATTGCTCTATTCTAGAGTCCATAAGCATTTTCTTTAATAAGGCTTTCCTTCAACTTTCTGCGTGCTCTAAACAAATTCGTTTTCACCAAATTGATGTCAATCTCAAGCATATCTGCTATTTCTTTATAGCTATAGCCTTCAATATCTCTCAGCTGCATTACCTCGCGTTGTCGGTTCGGAAGCGCATCAATTAAAAACTGAATGCGGTTCATGATCTCGTTTCGTTCGGTAAGCACAACTGGCGTGTCTTTTTCTTTTCTAGTGTCAAACTCGACTTCAAAAAGATCCGTTTTCTTAACATGTTTAGACCTCAGCTTATCTAGGGCCTTGTTTCTGGTTACTTGCATACACCAAGCTTCCAGGTTATTAATGTGTTTTACTTCATCCCTTTTTTCCCACACCTTAATCATACATTCTTGTACCACATCTTTTGCCAGTTCTTCATCTTTTACAATGTTGAAGGCAAAGCGGTAAAGTTTGTTCTTTAAAGGCAGAACGTCCGTTTTGAACTGTGCTACATCCATAATCAAAGGGTAGACGGCATGGTGTTAAGACTTGTTAACATTGGTGATAAAATTTATTCTAAGAAACAAAAAAACCGCCTTTCAGATATAAAAGGCGGCAGGTACTTTCGAGACAAAGGCTTTATACTCTACTTACAATATTTTTTTATAAGCATCTCTTTATCTGAAGATTCTAATGACGAAAATTTAGTGCAGGCCTCATCTGTTCTGTTCAATTCTACCAATACTAAACCCCAGTAATGATTCAACAATGGTATAGAATCGTCATACTGGGCTGCTAGTTCAATATTCCTTAAAGCAGCTTCAAAACTCTTATTCTTATAATAAAAAATAGCCTTGTTTCGGTAGGCCCAAGGGTTTCTAGGATCAAGTCTAATCCCCATATTTATATCTGCCTCTGCCTTTTCAAGTTCTTCCAAATTCAGGTATATAAAACCTCTATTATTACTGAAGTAACCATTTCTGCCATCAATCTCTATGGCTTGATTTACTTGCTTTAGTGCTTCTTGGAAATCACCTTCTTGTGTGGCGATTAAGGCCAAAGTGTTATAAATATTAGCTTCTGTTGCGTCAATGCTTATTGCCTTTTGAAGTAATTCACGAGCTTCTTTATATCGATCGGACATATAATAGGCATTGGCCTGATTTACAACCGCTTCTACATTCTCTGGGTTCTTTTGGTAAGCCATATCAAATTTCACAATGGCTTCATCATACCTCTTGAGATCGGTGAGGGCCAATCCTTGATAGAGGTAAGTATATGCGCTGTCGGGGTATGTCTTGCTTAAATATTCAGCATCTTCTAGTGCACGATTAAAATTCCCAGAAACCAAGTTGACTTCGAACCTATTTTTATAGGCATCGGTATAGGTAGGATCTATTTGTAAAATGGCAAAAGTATAATCGTTGAGCGCTTCGGCATAATGACCACTTTTAAAAAGAGCCACTCCTCTATTATTATAAGCTTCTTTAAACTGTGGGTCTTTGCCAATGGCCTCAGTGTATAATCTAATGGCTTCTTTATAGTTTAAGTCAGCCAACTCATTGTTTCCCATCAACAGGAATCTCCCAGCTTTTGCTTTGTCGTTATCGCAGCTCAAGATTGTACATAAAAGCACCAGTACTAGGAAGAAGTATTTGTTTTTTTGCATGACGCCCAAAATTAGTCTCCGTGGTTTTACGAACCTACTTTTCATTGCGTTATAAATCTTCTTACTTTTAACGAATGTCTAATAAATTCTCTGTTTTAGCGAGGTTAAGAAGCTTCAAATTTGCTTTCCGAGGGCTTAGGCAGGCAATGCAGCATGAGCATAATTTTAGAGTTCATTTGTTTGCCTCCTTATCGATTATTTTATTGGGCCTTTATTTTAACCTCTCGCAGTCTGAATGGCTTTGGATTATTGCGGCAATTGCCATGGTGTTGGTGGCCGAACTTTTTAATTCTTCTATTGAAAAGTTAGTGGACATGGTTTCACCAGAGTTTAATCCTAAAGCGGGAATAATAAAAGACATTGCTGCCGCTGCTGTATTAATTACAGCTATTGCCGCTGCAATAATTGGAGTACTTATTTTTTACCCTTATTTTTTTTAACTCATGGCAAAGAATCAGAACAAAACAGTCGAAACCGATGCAAGTGTTACCAATTTTTTAAACAGTTTGGCGGAGAAAAAGAAAAAAGACGACTGTATTACGGTAAAGGAATTAATGGAGAAAATCACGGGTGAACCTGCAAAAATGTGGGGCACTTCAATTGTTGGCTTCGGTACATACCATTATAAGTATGACAGTGGCCGAGAAGGTGACTTCCTGAAAGTTGGGTTTTCGCCAAGAGCCCAGAACTTAACACTTTATATTATGCCTGGCTTCGAGAGGTATGAAGACTACATGGCAAAATTGGGCAAATACAAAACAGGGAAATCATGCCTGTATATTAAAAAGATTGAGGACGTAGATACTGAAATATTGAAGAACTTAATCAAAGATTCTTACGATTACATGACCAACAAATATGGATGATAGAAGGACTCGTTCTGAACGTTTTGGAACAAAGTGGCGATGGCTTTATTTAGTGGGTGGAATATTCTATTTAGTAAACGGAATAAGTTCTTTAATTAAACCTAGAGAGGTTTATGACTACCTTGGGTTTGACTTTAATCGCTGGGCTTATATTGGGTTACACTTGGCTGTAGCTTTTCTATTATTAAGGCTGTTTGTGAAAAATCAGAAGATTTTAAGACAACGGATTAAAGAAGAAGTAATGGAGCGGTACAATAATGAAAACTGATTAAATGCAACCTTCTAGGTATTTCACCTATTTCAATCAAATTTATGAATATGAGGTGGGGTATTAATCACTCAATCGGTAGTAGTTGCAGTCAATGAAATACACTTTTACCCTCATATTTATTATTGTTTTCTTAAGCGGATGTAGATCTCTTGATGATCATGACAACACGCAAAAAAACCTAAGCATTGAAAGCAGAATTCATAGAAATTTAAATAAGGATGGCTCCGAGTTGCTTGAAGACATGCAGTCAATTATTCAGTCTGGTCTCTTCATATTTGAAGTCTACAATATTGAAGGAGCGCTTATCGAAGTACTGAACAATTCCTCAGATTTCTCAAATTGCTTTATCAAAAAATTCGACCCATGTCATATGAATATTAAACCAGTGAAGATTGAGGGCAAATTCGTAATTGAAACAACTGCTGATTTAGACTTATAGGACTAAACGGCTAGTTTCACTTCCCATTCTGGCTTGGTGGTTCTTACCTTTGCTTTTAACTCATTTAGAATGTTAAATAACCCGAAGTAAGTCCGGTTAATATAGAGACCGTCTCTTGCTCCTCTGGCCTTTTCGCTTTCTCTGAATTTAGGCGACTGAGATATTACTTCACCCATCTGATAAATCTTTTTAAAGTAACTATCATCACCAAAATCGAATTCATTTTGATGAAATGGCTGACCTAAAATCCCCATCATATCTTTAATTACGGCAGAGAAATAGGCTTTATCGTCCGCTTTATCATCGGGATAAATGAATTGAAGCTGAATGAAAAGCTGCTCTAACTCTTGGCCCTCATCAAGCATTTCTTTTCTAATCAACTTAAAATACGGATCATAAAACTGGTCAGGAATTACCTTAACACAGCCAAAA
Source organism: uncultured Roseivirga sp. (assembly GCF_963973945.1). Lineage (GTDB taxonomy): Bacteria > Bacteroidota > Bacteroidia > Cytophagales > Cyclobacteriaceae > Roseivirga. The sequence continues at coordinate 109,344 of NZ_CAXBBV010000003.1, read as the reverse complement.
TCGATTACTCCCAAAACGGCATCATCGCTAATAATGAAATTACCAGGGTGTGGATCGGCATGTACTTGCCTTAAAGTATGGATTTGAAAATCGTAAAAATCCCAAAGCGCTTGCCCTACTTTGTTTCGGTCTGCTTGCGATGGATTCGACTTTATAAACTCCTTAAGCACTTTGCCATCCATCCAGTCCATGGTAATGATGCGCTCATCTGACAACTTAGGGTAATACTTCGGGAATCGAATATTTTCAATGTGAGCACAGGCTTCTGAGATTTCTACCGACCGCTGTACTTCCAGCAAATAATCGGTTTCTTCAATCAGTTTTGTTTCTACCTCTTCCATGTAATGGTCGAGATCCTTTTCATTTAAATTCATTAACCGAACCGCAAACGGACGCACCAATTTAAGGTCGGAGCGCACACTGGACGCTACTCCTGGATATTGAATTTTAACTGCATATTCCTTTCCGTCTAAAGTAGCTTTGTGCACCTGCCCTATAGAAGCTGCGTTTACTGCATTTTTAGTGAAGGTCTCAAAAATTTGAGTGGGCGATTTTTTAAAGTATTGCTGAAAGGTTTTTACCACCAAAGGGTAAGATAGCGGTGGCGCGCTATACTGCGCCATAGAGAATTTATCTTGGTAGGCAGTTGGAAGCATGTTTTTATCCATACTCATCATCTGCGCCACCTTTAGTGCACTGCCTTTTAACTCGCTCAAAGAATTATAAATATCCCGAGCATTGTCTTCGTGCAGTTGATCTTTTGAAAGAGACGGATTCACTACTTTTTTGGCGTAATGTTTCATGTAATTACCTCCCACTTTGGCACCCGTTGTTACAAACTTGGCCGCCCTCTGCACTTTCCCTGTAGGTATTTTTGATTGTTCTTTCATAGTCTAAATCAAGTGCTCCATAGCTTTAAATAACCATGGAGAATCAGGAGTTTATTTATCTATTTTGAAAAAGGAATTTTCCGAAGTCAATCATGGCATCCAATGGGCCTCTCCCCATTAAATCAAAAGATAAGTTGACGGCTTTTTCAATGGCTTCGTCTGTTTTTTCAAATGCTTTGGAGTCGTCTTTCATCCAGAAATTGAACACGAATAAAAACTGAAGCCAAATTCCTTCATCGTACTTATCGCTAATGTAAGGCCTATTTTGTACCTCTTCGGTTTCTTTGGCTTCGGCCAAAACTTCATTCACAAAATCTTTAAAATCCTTTCTGAATTCTTTAAGATGTGAAGGAGTAAACTCTGGTTTGATTGTTTTCTTAACAGTGAGAAGAATGAAACTTCTGTTACTTTTCAGCACTTCTATGAAGGTGAAATAGAAGGCCAGAAGTTTTTCTCGTGCTGAATATTCAGCATAAACCTCTTCGGCTTGAATTGCAGTAATGGTTTCTCTGAGCCAATCTCGCCAAAGCTCCTTTTCTAGGGTATCAAAAGAGTTGAAGTTTTCGTAAAAAGCCTCTTCCTTAATCTTCAATTCTTTCACAAACTTAAAGATAGAAGCAGGTCTGTTTCCGTGTTCAAGAATGTGCTCGATGTAGGCCTTCTTGAGTTTTTCTGAATCGTTTACCTTCGCTTTAGAAGATTTAGTTGTAGTCTTCTTTTCCATGATTCGGTTAACCTAAGTTATAGGCAAAAGGTTATTGTAGAAGGGTATTATTTTTTAAAAACTTTATCACAAACACTAAACTGTTCTGCGTTGAATTTCACCTAGAAAACCTTCTTTATAAGACTCCCCGATTGGAATCCATTGTTCCTTAATTTTCACTTTACTCTTTTCAATAATATCGATGGCGTCAATCGCAATCACGAAGGATTTGTGTACGCGTGAAAATCGGTTTGAAGGCAGAGTGGGCAAAAGCTTAGAGAAGCTTTGCAGAATCATAATCTTCTCGTTCGGGGTAACTATGCGCAAATAATCCTTCATGCCTTCTATGTATAGGATATCGGACAGGCGTATTTTCTTCGTTTTGTATTCTGTCTTCACAAACACAAAATCATTCGCATCCTTTTCTAATGGTTCTTGCGATCCTTTGATGCGCTGAACAGATTTAAGAAAACGATCAAATGAAATTGGTTTGAGCAAATAATCCTTGGCTTCAAGCTCAAAGCCCTCTACCGCATAATGATTATAAGCCGTAGTGAAAATCACATCACATTTCTTCCCAATCAATTGAGCCACTTGTATGCCTGACAAGTCTGGCATTTGAATGTCCAAAAAAAGTAAATCAATCGCATTGTTATTAATATGTTCAATGGCCTCTACGCCTTTATCAAAGCTTCCGACAAAACTTAACCACGGCACTTTGTTTATATACTCTTCTAAAATCTCTATGGCCAACGGTTCGTCATCGACCACCAAGCACCTAATTTTATCCATGATTTCTAATGGTTAGTTTTATGTTGAAATGCAATTCAGTTTGCTCTACTTCTAGGGCAAAGTCTGAAGGGTAAATAAGCTCTAATCTCCTTCTAATATTCCCCAGCCCAATTCCTCCTACATTATCTTTTTGTTGATTTCCATTCCTGCCTACAATTCCATTATTTACCTCATACACCAAATCGTCTTTAACTCTCAATTGAATTTGAATGGCATCAGGGCGATTAAGTTGGGCACCATGTTTAAAGGCATTTTCAACAAAAGGAAACAAGATCAATGGTGCAATATGCTTTTCAGAAACATCACCTTCTACCTTAAAACTCACAATACCCTTGGCTTTAAACCTAAGTTCTTGAAGGTCGATAAAGCTTTGGAGGTATTGAAGTTCTTTCTTCAAAGGCACCAAATCAGTATTCGAATCATAAATCATATAGCGCATCAGTTCCGAAAGTTTCATAATAGCCTCTGGCGCTCCATCTGCCTTTTTATAGGCCAGTGTATGAATGTTATTAAGCGTATTGAAAAGGAAATGAGGGTTAATTTGTGACTTTAAGAAAGCCAGTTCACTTGCGAGGTTTTGATTTTCAAGCTCTCTTCTGATTCGCAAATTCTTGAACCAATCGAAGGTAAACTTGCCAATGCCCGCCATCATTACCACAAACAAGCAGGACAAAACCCGCAGCCCATAGGCAGTCCAAAAACGAGCCTTTTCCAAAGCCGCTATGGGAGTAATGTCCTCTGGAAAAAAGTGTACTAAAGCCGCATTGGTTAAAAACACCAGAAACGGATATATGGCCAAAATCAGTATAATCAAACCAATTAGCAATCTTACTTTTTGGTTCATCAGTAACTTAGGAATACCAATGCTATAGAGGTAGTAGAATACACTCACATCTACAATGGCCACTGAAATAAGGTACCAAACACTAAACTCGGTGCTTAAGCGATTTCCTAAAAAAGCTAAGTTGATAAAAGAGAAATAAAGGCCCCAAGCAACAATATGCAGAACGACTATGATCAAATCCTCCTGGTGCTGTTCAAGCCAAGTCTTAAAATTCTTCATTCTCCTAGAGGACGATTAAAAAGGAGAAAGGTCACGCGGCAATATTCAACATTAATATTTAACACATTAACACTATATAGTTTTAGAGATAATGGTTTTAAAAGACAAAAACCATTAGATTAATGAGTATAAACCTATAGTATTTTTAAAACCCCATAGGTTTGATGGAAATGAAAGGCCTAGAGAAATTTGAACCCGAAACGTACTATCATATCGTAAACCATGCGGTAGGTAACGAGAACCTATTTCGCACCGATGACAACTATCGCTACTTCCTAAGGCGTTATGCTAATTATATGCCTTCCGTCTGTGGTACCTTAGCTTATTGCTTAATGCCCAATCACATCCACTTTTTAATTAAAACCCACAATGAGGAAATCCTTTTAAAGCATCCTAAGTATCAAAATGATTTCCATAAACTCATTATGCAACAGCTAAGCAATTTACTAAACTCGTACACCAAAGCTTATAACAAGAAATACAATCGCAGAGGAGCTTTATGGATTGATTATACTAAAAGGTTTCAGATCAATTCGGATCACTACTTAACCAGAGCTATTAATTACATTCATCAAAATCCCATAAAACATGGTTTTACTAGAAGTGTAGATAATTGGGCTTACAGCTCTTACCAATCAATTTTATCTAACAAACCAACATTGCTCTCCAGAAACGAAGTCGTAGGATGGTTCGGCAATAACAAAGAGTATATTTCATTCCATAGTGACCACACCGCTGAATTACTGGGAGAATGGGAATACTAAAAACAAATTAATAAACCATACCTATAAGGTTTTGAAAACCTTATAGGTCTAGAGCGGGCATTTCATAGACAAAATCTCCCAGTTGGTCGAGTAGTTCAATGCTTAGTTACACAAAAAGAGAAAGCCCATCGTCTTTCAACCAAATACTAAAAAATGCCAAAGTCAATTATTCAAACCAACAACTTAACCTTCCATTTCGGTAGCTTTAAAGCATTGGATCAGGTGAACCTAAATGTGCCCGAAGGCAGCATTTATGGTTTCTTGGGGCCAAATGGAGCAGGTAAAACCACCACGATAAGAATTCTACTCGATCTTTTCCATTCCGAACCGGGGCAAGTAAAATTGTTCGACAAAGAACTTCTTCCCAACAAGGTAGAACTCTTAGGTAAGGTAGGCGCACTGATTGAAAACCCTTCTATCTATAAACACCTTACTGGTCGACAAAACCTTGAGGTAGTAAGACGAATGATTGGTGCTCCTAAATCTAGAATTGATGAAGTACTTAAAATCGTTCGGCTGACGGATAACGCGAATAAAAAAGCCAAAAACTATTCCTTAGGTATGTGCCAAAGGCTTGGACTTGCTTCCGCCCTACTCAGCGACCCTGATCTGCTTATTTTAGATGAACCCACCAACGGGCTTGACCCGAGTGGCATTATCGAAATGCGCGAATTGATTATGCGCTTGAACAAAGAACACGGCAAAACTATTTTTCTTTCGAGCCATATTCTTACTGAAATCGAAAAAATGGCCACCGATGTAGCCATTATCGACCAAGGTAAAATCATGTATGAAGGCAAGCTCGATGGGCTTCATAACAACGACTCTAATCAGTTTTTAGAAATTAAGCTAGACAACGCTCAAAAAGCAATCGAAGTAATCAAGGAGTTGAATTATACAATTTCTGAGCATGACAGTAAAACGATAACGCTGCCGATTACTGACAAAACTGATATTTCAAGAATCAATAAAGCTTTGGTGCAAAACGATATTGAAGTCTATCAGCTAAAATCTACTGAAGAAACCCTCGAAGCCATCTTCTTAAACCTTACTAAAAAATTAGACCAATGAATATAGCAATACAACTCAAAAGAGGGATTTCAGCAGAAATATTCAAATACAAAAAGACCTTTATCCTCTGGTTGCTCATTTTAGCACCTGCCTTTGTGCCCATTATTAACTTTATTATTTTCTGGCGAAAAGGTCCACAAATTATTAATGAAGGGATGGACGCTTGGTCAACATTACTTGGCTATAGTATTGACCCTGCTAATTTTCTCTTTCCATTTTTTGTCATGATGGTTGCCCTTTTAGTGAACAATATTGAGTACAGTTCGAATACTTGGAAACTGATTTATGCACAACCACTCTCACGTTTGGCGCTCTACTTGTCAAAAATGAAGGTGTTCATTGTTATGATCTTCATCAGCCTAATGCTTTTTGGCACCTTTACAATTCTTGTTGGTTTGTCCATGCGCATTGTACAGCCGGGTTTAGGTTTCGAAGAAAGCTTCAGTTTCGGTTTTGAATATGCACTAATGGTTAAAATCTTCTTGGCCACTTTAGGCATGGCTTCTATCCAATTCTTCATTAGTCAACAATCCAAAAACTTGATTTTACCGCTGGGTATTGGCATTGCTGGGCTCATTTCATTTATGATTGTTGTCAGAGGCTGGGAATACGCCCCTTATCACCCCTACGGTTATGCTATTCTCTCCACTGGCGGAATAAGACAAGAGGGATATCAAATCTGGGCAGATATGGCTTCTGTATATAAAAGCCTAATCGTTGCTGTTGCAATTTTCACCCTCGCAGGAGTGACTCAACTGAGAAAACGAATTATTTAAACAAGAGACTCTTCTAAATTTAATACCTATGAAAGCATTTAAAATTTCTGGCATATTAGTGCTTGGTTTACTGACTTTAGCGCAGAACTTCAGTTTGGCTCAATCTAAATTCTCGAAAGAAACCCAGCAAAAGATTGAAGCTGTAGAAAGCAATTTAGCCGCAAGTATAATGACCAAAGAGCAGCCTACTTGGACATTGCAAGAGCGAATGGAAGCCTACAATGTGCAAGGGCTGAGCATAGCCGTTATTGATGGAGGTGAAATCCAGTGGGCCAAAGGTTATGGTTTTGCCGATGTGACCTCCAATACAAAAGTAGAACCAAATACCTTGTTTCAAGCGGCATCCATAAGCAAGTCACTTAATGCCATGGCTATACTTAAACTAGCACAGGATCAAAAAATCAATCTTGATTCTGACATTAACGATTATTTAACCACTTGGAAATTTCCATATGAAGCTGGCAGTAAACCCATTTCCACAGCCCATCTGCTTAGCCATACAGCAGGTCTGAACGTACATGGTTTTCCGGGTTATAGGTTTGATGAACCTAAACCTTCGGTAACTCAGATATTGAATGGAGAAAGCCCCTCGAATACCGAGGCCATTAACCCCCTTTTCGAACCCGGTATTAGGTACCAATATTCAGGAGGGGGAACCTTAATAAGCCAGCTAATTATTGAAGATGTTACTCATGAGAAATACAGCAACTTTTTAAAGGAAACTGTACTAAAACCTCTTCAAATGACCAATAGCTTTTTTGGAGCGGCTGACCCAAAGAAAGGGTTCGTATTTGCCACTGCCTACGAATCCGATGGAACAGAAGTAGAAGGCAAGTTTCACATCTACCCTGAATTAGCCCCCGCAGGTTTATGGACTACCCCCACCGACCTTGCCAAATTCATTATAGAAACCCAACTTTCTGCCAAAAACCAATCTAATAAGGTGCTCAATCAAGACTTCACGAAGCTTATGCTCAGCACTTTCATCGAATCTAGCAATGTCAGTATGGGTACATTCATCGAAAAGCATGGAGAAGAATTATACTTTACCCATTCCGGAGCAAACTGGGGATTCAATTGTATTTACATTGGTGGAATTGAGAATGGCAAAGGGGTGGTAATTATGACCAACTCAGACAATCCTCAGATACTCTATGAAATCGTTACAAGTGTGGCCTCAGTATATAATTGGGAAGGTTATGATTTACCCGAAATCAAAGAACTATACCCCATTAGTGATGACCAGTTAAAAGAGTATATTGGCGAGTATTCCATCAATGAGCAAATAAAAATCAATATCGCCACTGGTGATAAGGTTCTAATGTTGACGCTTCCGGGAAGGCCAGCCTTCGAAATATACCCTGAATCAAAAGATAAGTTTTACCCCATTCTCCTACCTGGTCAAGTAGAATTTGTAAGGAATGATCAAAATAAGATTGTTAAGCTTATAGTACACGCAAATGGGAGTTCCACTAGCGCAAACAAAACCAAGTAATAAATTTCACTCCTATGAAAAGGATACTTTGGATTCCTTACCCTACTGTTATTATTCTCATCAGGGTATTTTTGGGCTTAATCTTTTTTGGGGCCGGAATGAGTAAGCTATATTTCGAACATAAATTCCCAGGTATTATTGGGCCAGTTTGGCTCGAAGATGAACTGACTCAATACGGCTTGGGAATGTACGCTAGATTTATTGCTTGCGCTCAAGTAATCACAGGTCTACTTTTATTTTCTCAACGCTTTGCCACTTTAGGGGCTCTGCTCCTCTTCCCTATTCTGCTGAATATATTGATGGTCACTGTATCATTAGAGTGGCAAGGCACGCCTTATGTGAATGGAGCACTGATACTACTCAATATTTGGCTTTTGCTTTACGACTGGCCAAAACTGAGATTTATTTTTTCAGATCATACGGAATCGGTCAAGCACATTCCCTTTAAACGGACTTCTAGAAAAGCTGATCGAGGATGGATAATCTTGAGCGTTATCATTCTACTCACAATTCCCATTTCGTATCTAAACCTTACACTAGCTTGGATTATTTGTGCAGGAGCCGTTTTGGGTTTAGTTGTAAACCAGATCATTGCCAGAAAACAAAAAATCAGATTAAAGAAACATTGACGATTTTCAATCGTCTTACAGACAACCCTCGGGTAGGGTTATTTTACATCCAAATCGTGCCCTGGCTGATTATCAGTCGGGGTTTTTTTATGTAATGAGTACTAAAATTAAATTCTAAAAAAATATTCCAAAAGAAGTACATTTAAACCCTTTGTTCTACTATAGACAACAAATGCAAAAGATAAAGACCATCCTTTTTTCAGCCATAGCCCTTCTATTTATGACAATTGGGGCTTGTTCTCGCTCAACTAACGATGGGATGGAAGTTATCTCTGGAGACCTTTATTTTAAACTAATCGAATTTGATGGTTTTTACGGCACCCCTGATTCGTTGATAAATAAATTTGAATATTATATAGATAGCATGGCTTCTTTAGAAAACTTAAATGAAGATGTTGAACAGTTTTTGAAGGCCCACCAACTATTAAAATCTAACGACCTTATCAATCTTCCTAACTTCAGCTTGAAAGTAGACTCAGTCACCAATATCCAAGTCTATTTAGATGAAACTGAGTTTGAAAGCATTAAGAATTTCGATAGGTCACAACTAATAAGAGACAACAACAAAGTTAGAATTGTATTGGAAGGTGAGTATATATCTGATCAAATCGTTCGATGTTCAAAGATACTCAATGTGACCAAAGTAGAAGGAAAGACTTACTGGAGAAAGTAACCAAAACGTTTCTGCTAATGATACAACCAAAGATCATAGACTAAGCACTCTGTTATATTCACTTCATTTTTCGAGCTAACTTTCCTATTTTCGAAGAATTAATCAATACTTATGGTAACGGAAGTAAAACGGATCAACGATCATCCATTTATTAAATATTCACATGTTCATTATGAACATTCTGAAATGATTGAAAGAAGCCAGAAATTCTACGACTGGATGGAAACGCGCAGATCTGTACGTGATTTTTCTAACAAATCTGTTCCTAAGGAAGTAATCGAGAATGTAATCATGTCGGCTTCTACAGCCCCCTCAGGTGCGCATAAGCAACCATGGACTTTTTGTGTAGTGAGCAACCCTGAAATCAAAAAGCAGATTCGAGAAGCCGCAGAGAAAGAAGAATACGAAAGCTATACCAAACGCATGAGCGAAGAGTGGCTGGATGATTTAAAACCAATGGGCACAAATTGGGAAAAACCTTTTTTAGAAACTGCTCCTTATCTAATAATAGTATTTAAGCGTCCGTTTGAGTTTGACCCTGAAGGAAAAAAACACCAAAACTATTATGTAACAGAATCGGTAGGCTTGGCAGCTGGTTTTTTAATTACTGCCATTCATGACGCTGGCTTGGTTACTTTAACTCACACCCCCAGCCCAATGAACTTTTTGGCGAAAATTTTAAACCGACCAGAAAACGAAAGAGCATTTTTGCTTTTGCCAGTGGGCTACGAAGCCGATGAAGTATATGTACCCAACAACAGGAGAAAAACCTTAGAAGAGATAGCTGTTTTCTATGAGTAAAAAACTCCTCCTTATATTCTTATGCTTTATTTCTAGCATTCAAGGTATTCAGGCTCAAAAGTATTCTAAAAAAAGAATTCTTAAAGACTTGAAGGAGTTGCCCGGCTTTGAACAAGCATTTGTTGGTTTTATGCTGGTTGATGCGGAAAGTAGAAAAACCATTGCGAGTCAGTTCGAGGATAAGTACATGACTCCTGCTTCTAACACCAAGCTTTTCACCTTATATGCGGGCATACATTTTCTTGGAAATAATGTTCCAGCCCTACAGTATATTATTAAAGATGACTCATTGATTTTCTGGGGAACAGGCAACCCGCTCTTCCTTCACCCTGAGTACAATGACACAACAGCGCTTCACTTTCTAAAATCAAGAACAGAAAAGCTCTACTATTGGCCGCGCGCAATGGAAGATGATAGGTTTGGTCCGGGTTGGGGTTGGGATGACTTTAATGGTTATTACTCAGCTGAAAAATCTGTTTTTCCGATTTATGGGAATAGTGTAACTGTATACCTTAATAAGGAGAAGAAAACAATTGATGTATCACCATCCTATTTCAAGCCTAATTTTAAACTTAAGAAAGACTCTATTTTTCGTCTGAGAAGTTACACGCAAAGAGAAGAGTTTGAAAACCAATACGAATATGCCTTCCCAAGCAATCACGACTTTGACATCGTAGACTATTCAGCAGTCGATACTTTAACTAGGCCATTTCATTATTCAACCGATTTATTCACCGCACTACTTTCAGACACTCTCAATAAGGAAATCACTCTAGTTGGAAAACCAGAAAACTTTGAATTAGCTCAAACCTTATATATCTCTATTTCCGACACACTATATAAGTATATGCTTCAGGAAAGCGACAACCTATTTGCGGAGCAGATATTGTTAATGGCCAGCGGACTGGAAAAAGACACACTAAGTACCGAGGATATCATTCAAAAGACGAAGACATCTTTATTTAAAAATCAACAAGATGAATTGGTTTGGGAAGATGGATCTGGGTTATCTCGTTACAACATGTTTACCCCAAGAACCATTACCGACTTACTCTTAAACCTTCATAAAGAACTTGGCGAGGATAGGCTGTTTGAGCTACTTCCAGCAGGAGGTATTTCTGGAACCCTAAAAGACTGGTATGCCGGAGAGAACGAAACCTATGTTTATGCCAAATCTGGCTCACTGCGGAACAACTATGCATTAAGCGGCTACCTTAAAACTAGAAAAGGTGAAATGTTAATATTTAGTTTTATTATTAATCATTACAAACATTCCACTGACAAGGTAAGAAAAAGTATAGAGGTGGTGCTACAGAAAATAAGAGCTTGGCATTAAAAAGGGATTATAACTAATCACTCAGCATGAGGCACGTCACTCAGCTACATCACTAAAATATCTACACATGCTTAATTTGTACGCAGGACATAAAGGTAATTATATACTTTATAGCCATACAGCAACGAATAAGGCTACTCATCAAAAACTATTGAGGTGTCAGCTATTTCATTACAGCAAGAGATGAACTTTAATTTTTTATTATTATTTTAGTAACCTAAAGCAAAACGTAATACCAGTTTTACACTGATTACGGAGACTACTAAACTAACTAGACTAAATGAACTTCAAAGGGAGACATATTTTTCCTGCTTTCGATTCTCTTCTTTTTTACTGGTCCAAGACAAGTAATTATCTCATTTTATAAATGTTTAAAAATGGATAAGCTTGCGACAGAATTAAAAAAAGGAAGCATCAAAGCTTTAGCTCAATTCTTTGATGAGAATTATATTAAAGTCTATAATTTTTGTTTTTCTTTTCTCAGGTCTAAAGAAGAAGCTGAGGAAGTAACTCAGGATGTCTTTATTAAAATATGGAAAAGCAGAGAACAAATAAACGTAGAGCTCTCTCTTAACGGGCTTTTATTTAAGGTTGCCAAGAATCTTACGCTCAATAGAATTCGTGATATCAAGAAATTTTCAGACATGTATGAAATCAGTAGCACTATGCAAACTGGAAATACGACTATGGAAGAAGTTCTTTATAGAGAAATGGAGCTCACCCTCAAAAAAGGTATAGATGACCTTCCGGATAGAAGGAAAATGATTTTTGAGTTAAGTAGATTCGAAGGCCTCTCTAATAAAGAAATTGGAGAACGAATGAACATCTCCGTTAATACCGTTGAAGGTCAAATTAGAAAAGCAATAAAACAGCTACACAGCTACACCACCTCACTTTTCGATTGAACCGAAAGCACTCTCCATAATTAAATTGTCCCAGAGTAACGGCTACCCAAATTTTCTGTGTATATAATAATGTAGGTAGTTAATATTATATCGCATAAAGTGTGAAAGACAAAAAATCCATCTCCTCATTTCTCAGCGGCAACAGTACCGATGAACAAAAAAAAGCACTTCATGATTGGCTCATTGAAAATGAAAACAGTGAGTTAACTGATGAGTTCTTTGAATCTGCATGGATTAATACTTATAAAAAAGATATTCACAACATAGACAAAACTTCAATTTTCAATAAAGTTTTAAAAGAAGTTAACCTAGAAGAAGAGGCTGCCCCCACGATTAAGAATCGAGCACTTCACCAATACAAAAAAAGAGGAGTATTACCTGCTTTTACCATTGGGCTAAACTTGATAATAGCCTTAACAATAGGTTACTTCATGTCCATCCCTGCAGAACCTATAAACACGCAACAAGAGTTGGTTCAAATAACAAAACAAACTGAGAGAGGTTACAGAAGTTTTTTCACTTTAAAGGATGGAACCAAAGTAACACTAAACTCCGAGTCCAAGTTAGTTTATGATGAAAGCTATGGTTTTGATCAGAGAATCGTACACTTAGAGGGAGAGGCATTTTTTGAGGTAGCCGAAGACACCACTAGACCATTCAAAGTTATTTCTAAAAACCTAACTACAGTAGCCTTAGGCACAGCCTTTAATGTTCGTGATTATTCAGATGAAGATGATGCCTCTATTGCCTTAGCCAAAGGAAAGGTAAAAGTGAATGGAACAAACCAAATACCCAATACTGAAAAACAAGAGCCTTTCATACTAGCTCCTACTGAACAAATAACGGTCAACAAAAATGATATGATTCTTGTAAAGGGCAATTTTGACCCTAAAAAACTATTGTTATGGAAAGATGAAGTGATTCACTTCAACGACACCAAGTTGAGCGACATTATTAAAACTTTAGAAAGATGGTATGATGTAAATATTATACTTGAGGGTAGTAACCCTGACAAGCTTAACCTAGAAGGCACTGGAGAGTTTTCTCGCCAAAGCCTTGAGTCAGTATTAAATACACTGGGCTATACTATGGGTTTTTCAACAGAAATTAATCAAAAGCAAATATTAATTAAACTAACTGATAACTAAAAGTGCCTATGACAAAAACCTATTACTAAAAAATGCCAAGACGCGCTATTGCAGTAGAGCGCCTTGGACTTACAAACTATGTTTAACTAAAAACACAACTTTATCTATGAAAAAGAAATGTATAAATGCCCTCTCTCGAGGTGCAAAATACTCTCTATTTAGCATTGTGATACAGATATTTTTAATGTCATCACTATTGGCTGCAAATGGCATGAACGGTCAAAGTATTCGAGAATACAAAGTAAAACTCGAACTAGATAACGCTTCAATACTAGAAACGTTTAAGGCTATTGAATTAAACTCTCCATTTAAGATTTTTTACAAGAAAAAAGACATCAATTTGGAGACGAAAATCAATATCACCTATGGAGAATATACTGTTGCAAAAGTGCTAGAGTTTATTTCCAAAGATGCAAAATTAAATTTCAAGCAAATAAACAAAAACATCTCGGTTGCTCCAATAACTAATAAAGAAGGAGGAAACAACGAAACAATTGAAGCTAACAATGTACAAGACAGAACTATTACTGGTAAAGTAACTAGTGCTGAGGATGGGCTTCCATTAGTAAGCCTATCTGTATACATTAAAGGTACAACAAGTGGCGTTGCAACTGAAAGTGATGGTTCTTACAGCATAACCGTTCCACAATCCGCTACAACACTTGTTTTCCGATACCTAGGCTTCGTTACTCAAGAAGTTGAAATAAATGGCAGAAACTCTATCAATGTTGTTATGCAACCTGAGGTAGTAGATTTCGGTGAAGTTATTGTAACTGCCTTAAACATTCCTAGAGACGCAAAAACTCTTCCTTATACAGCGCAACAAGTGAATGCTAAGGATTTGAACATGGCTCAGCAACAAAACGTAACTAATGCGCTTGCAGGTAAAGTGGCAGGGGTTCAAATCACAACTGTTTCTGGTGCCAGACTAGGTTCTAGTGCTTCTATTAGAATTAGAGGTAACATCAGCTTAACAAATGACGGAGACGCTCTTTGGGTTGTAGATGGTACTCCAGGTATCAACCCGCAAAGTATTAACATGGATGACGTAGAAAGTGTCAACATATTGAAAGGGCCTAATGCCTCTGCACTTTACGGAAACAGAGCAGAAAACGGTGTAGTAATGATTACTACTAAACGTGCAGCTAAAGGTGAAGTATCTATTGATTTCACCACAGGCATCACATTTGAAGAAGCAGGCCGTCAACCTAAGTACCAAAATGTATATGGCGGTGGTGGATCGTCAGACTGGATTACATATAACTACAACCCTGGTGTTCATCCTGCTGAATGGCAAGTGTTTGATGGTAAAAAATACCATGACTACACTGATGATGCGAGTTGGGGACCTAAAATGGACGGATCGGAATACATTCCTTGGTATGCTTGGTATCCTGGATCTCAGTACTCTTTTAAGACTACTACCTTTGACCCACAGCCCAATAACGTTAGAGATTACTGGGAAACTGGTAAAACCTTAAGAAATAATATCAGCCTTTCAAAAGGTGGTGAAGGTTATTCCATGAGAGTATCCTACACCAGTGAGAATCAAACTGGCTTACTTCCTAATACAAAATTGGACAAGAACTATATTTCTGCCAAGTTAGACTTTGATGTTTCAGAGCGTTTTTCAATCAGTACTAATGTAAATTATCAGGATCAAGAAACTAGAGGAGATTTTGGTGATGGTTATTCAAATAATGCTACTGGTAGTTTCAGTGCTTGGTTCCATAGAGATTTGGACATGGATATTCTAAGAGAACTATCTGGATTCAAAACTCCAACAGGTAATATTGCCTCTTGGAACCATAGTAACGTAACAGCGGGCACAGATTTTACCACCACAAACTTCAACAGAGGAAATTACTGGTATAATCCTTATACTTATTACGAATTAAGCAATAACGTATCTGCGAGTAACAGAGTGTTTGGAGATGTTACTTTAACCTACAAGTTAAATGATAAATTCTCTATTAGTGGTACAGCGAGAAGATACGAGGTTTTTGGTAGAAATGAGAATAAACTACCAGCGCTATTGGCTAACTCAGCTGCTCAAGCGGGTTATTTCAACACCTATTCAACCAGTCAATCTCGCTATACAGAAGAAAACTATGAGTTTCTGGCTACTTATTCTGAAACTTTCGATGATCTATCTGTCGACTTCAATCTTGGAGGCAACATCAGAGACAACTTTAGTAATGGTGTAAGTGGTAGTTCTTCAAACGGCCTAGTAGTCCCTGATCTTTGGAGCCTGTCCAATAGTGTCAACCTTGTTCCCCCTAGTTCAACATACTCAAGACAACAAACAAGAAGTATTTTTGCAAGAACTACACTGGGCTATAAAGAAATGCTATTCTTAGAAGCTACTGTTAGAAATGACTTAAGCTCTACCTTACCAGTTGGTAATAATGGATATATCTACCCTTCAGTGGGTGGCTCTTTCGTATTCTCAGAACTAATGGCTGATATTCTTCCTGCTTTAAGTTACGGGAAAATCAGAGCAGGTTATGCAGAAGTAGGAAATGAGTTATCTCCATATAGAATAAATACCACTTACCCGCTACAGACTGCTCAATTAGACGGTAATCTATTAATGAGCGTACCTGGCCAATTAGTAGACCCTAATATTACTCCAATAACTAATTCATCTTTTGAAATTGGAACTGATTTAAAATTCTTTGAAAGAAGAGCTGGACTTAGCTTTACGTATTACAATGAGAGACACAGAGATGACATTATTTCAGCATCAGTGTCAAATACTTCTGGCTACAGCAGTGTTCTTCAAAACGGAGGAGAGACCCTAAGATCAGGTATAGAGCTTGTACTTTCAGGAACACCTATTCGTACTGGTGATTTTGAATGGAATTTAACCTTTAACTGGGCTCAGAATAAATCAGAAATTATTAGTATTGCCGATAACTTAGAGAGTCTGATTGCAAGTACTGGTACTTTCCAATTTGCTAGAGTGGTTCACCAAGAAGGTCAAGAATGGGGGCAATTAAGAGGTACCGCATATTTGAGAGATGCTAACGGTACTCCAATACTTGATGCAAATGGATACTATACAGCCGATCAAAATCATTATTTCGGGTCTGTATTACCAGACTTTAACGGGGGTATAGTTTCATCATTATCTTGGAAAGATTTGACATTTAACATGTCATTAGACTACCAAAAGGGAGGTAAATTCTTCTCACTGTCAAATCACTGGGCTAGTTATTCAGGTCTTTCGGCAGAAAGTGCTGCTATTAATGATAATGGAAAGAATATTAGAGATGATGTTGCCGATGGTGGGGGCGTTCATGTTGTAGGAGTTGATGCTAATGGAGCCGTTGTAGACAAATATGTTCCTGCTCAATTGTATTTCCAACAATTCTTTTCTAGAAATAGAATGGCAGAACCTTATATCTATGATGCGAGCTACATTAAACTTCGTGAACTTTCTGTAAACTACAGAGTCCCTGTAACACAGTTGTTTGGAAACTCTCCATTCAATAGTATTAATGTATCCTTCATTGCTAGAAACCCTTGGTTGATCGCTACAGCTAAAGGTCAAGACAATATTGATCCTTCTGATCAGTCTCAATCTTACGGTGAAAACGGACAGCTTCCAAGTACTAGAAGCTACGGTTTGAGCATTAAATTTGGATTTTAAAACTTACTAAGATGAGAAAAATGAAATCAACAATAAAAACGAAAAGTATTATAGCATCACTATTGGTGTCTGTATTATTTTTGGCCAACTCATGCGAAGAGTATGATTTTGGAGACATTAACATCAATCCAGGACAAACGGTAACACCATTACCACCAGCTCTGCTTACAAAGGCAATATGGGCTGTTACTTCATATGAAGTTTCAACAAGGCAGTCATTGTATGTTCAGTATTTATCCGAGACACAATACCCAGAAACTTCTTTGTATTCTATAGGCCCTGGAGGCTGGGGTGAGTACACAGGTACAGGATCTACAACTGGTGGTTTGCAGAATTTAAATACAATCATAAATTATAACTCGGATGCAGAAACAAAAGAAGCAGCAGCTGACCATGGTTCAAATGCAAACCAAATCGCTGTAGCTCGTATTTTGAAAGCATATATATTCTCAAAAGTATCAGATAGGTTTGGAGACATCCCATATTCTGAATCTTTGAATGGAAATACCTTCCCTGTTTATGACAGCCAGGAAAGTATTTACAAGGATATCTTAAAAGAGTTAACCGAAGCTGAAAATGGTTTTGATGCGGGCGCTATGCCTTCAGGGGATATTTTGCTGAATGGTAATAAAGCTGATTGGAAGAGGTTAGCTAACTCACTAAGAATGGTGCTATCCCTTCGTCTATCGAAGCGTTACCCTGGAGCTGGTGATTATGCAGCTACTCAATTCAACGCAGCCTTGAATGATGCCGATGGATATATTGATTCTAACGATGATAATATTGAATTTCCTCATACTACACTGACTACTTATGCAAATGGTTGGTTCCGCTTATTTCAAACAAGAGCGGATTTCTCACCTAGTAATGTGTTAGTTGACGATTTGATTGCGAGAAATGATCCAAGGTTGCCAGTTTACATCAACAAAACTGAAGGCGGTGACTATAAAGGTTTGCCTTATGGTTTCACTAGGCCTCAATTGATTACTTGGACTGCAACCAACCAGTATTCTTTGATGGGAGATGACCTAAGACAACTACAGTCACCAAGTTATTTCTTGACATCTTCATATATTTCCTTAACTAGAGCTGAAGCTGCTCAATTGGGTTGGACATCAGAAGTTGCTGCTACTTTGTATACTAAAGGTATTCAGGATTCTTGGGAGCAATATGATGTGTTTGATGCTGCTGCATTTGCTACATATATGGCTGATCCGCAAAATGCTTATGCAGGTAACATGCTTGAGCAAATTGGAGATCAAAAATGGCTTTCATTATTCCCTAATGGTAGCGAAATGTACAGCGATTGGAGAAGAACAGGGTATCCAGTTTTAACGCCAACCCCAAATGCAACAAATGAGAGTGGCGAAATCCCTATCAGAGATCCTTATCCTTCAAATGAATCTGATTTGAATAGTGAGAATTATGAAGCAGCAGTTGCTAGGTTAGCAAGCGGTGATAATGATCAGTCACCAGTTTGGTGGGATAATTAATTCCTATTGAATTAAAATTGAAATATACTATTTGATTTTAGTTAGTTAGTAGTTAGTATATTTTGCTTAGAAGGCCGGTTCCAATTGGAATCGGCTTTTTTTATTTCTTCAAAGTCCTTTCTCTAATACTACATGATTAACTAGTCCTTCAATAGACCGATCTAGAATATCGAATACCTCTTGAAAGCCATTCTCTACTCCATAATATGGGTCTGGAACATCTTTATTTAAACCTGCTTCATCAAAGCTACGCATGAGCATAATTTGCTTGTCACTACCTACAGGCCGAAGTTTCTCGATATTCTGAACATTACTTGAATCCATTGCAACAATATAATCGAAATCATTAAAATCCTGAACTGTAAACTGTCTTCCTTGATGGTTCAGCCGAACCCCATTGGCTAATGCATTTTTAATCGTCCGCCTATCGGGTTGCTCACCAATGTGGTAATTTGAAGTACCACAAGAATCAATAACAAAACGGTCGGCCAGTCCCTTCTCTTCTACCTTCTTCTTAAATATACCTTCCGCCAAAGGGGATCGACAGATATTACCCAAGCAAACAAATAGCACCTTCACCTTAGACATTCCCATTTCTTACTATTTTTGTTTAGAGTTCTAAATAACAAACCTAACCTATGGAATTTATCAAAGTAAATAAAGCATACGCCAAACACATTGCTCTAATTCAACTTAACAGACCCAAAGAACTAAATGCATTGAACTTACAACTGATGGGTGAAATCAGGGATAGTTTAAAAGATCTGGATCAAGATGATGAAGTCAGGGTAATTATTATCACTGGAGATGAAAGAGCCTTTGCTGCTGGTGCAGACATTAAGCAAATGGCTGGTAAGTCAACCATTGATATGTGGAAAGTAGATCAGTTTAGTACTTGGGATCAAATTAACAAAACTCGAAAACCCATTATAGCAGCCGTATCTGGCTTTGCTTTAGGCGGTGGTTGCGAGTTGGCTATGACCTGCGATATGATAGTAGCGTCTGAAACTGCTCAATTTGGCCAACCAGAGATCAAAATTGGAGTTATGCCAGGAGCTGGAGGAACCCAACGGCTTACTAAAGCCTTAGGAAAGGCAAAAGCCATGGAGTTAGTCTTAACCGGAAAGTTTATTTCCGCAGAAGAAGCCTTAGGTTATGGCCTTGTAAATAAAGTAGTGCCCACTGAAGTGTATTTAAAAGAGGCTATGGTGCTTGCTAGTGAAATTGCAGCAATGTCTCCTATTGCTGTTCAAATGGCTAAGGAAGCCGTAAAAAGATCTTTTGAAGTGCCATTAGAAGAAGGCCTTCACTTTGAAAGGAAAAACTTCTACATGTTATTTTCTTCCGAAGATCAGAAAGAAGGAATGAACGCATTTGTGGAAAAACGAAAGCCTGACTTTAAGGGAAAGTAATAATAAAAAAGGGGCTTGAGCCCCTTTTTTATTATATCACAATGCCGTATTTTTTAGATACCTGGTACAATTGGAATGTTTGTGTTACTCGCGCCTTCTCTAAAGCTAAGGCCAATCCCCACTGTGGCGGTATTGTATTCTTGGAAAGAATACTCTCCAAAAATGTTTAAGAACAACAATCTAATTCTTAAACCAACATTTGCCTTAACTCCACCATTTTCATAAGCCAAATCAATTGGGTCAGTGTAGCTACTGGTTTCAGTAGTATAAACACCCTTCAATCCAAAAGTTGTTTTAGATTTTGCATAGCCTAAGCCTCCATAAACCGTAAGAAGCGCCAGTTTTTTAGAAACCAATGCCTGAACTACGGTTCCTTTAGTTTCGAATTCCGCAGTCTGATTCAAGTCTGAATCTATAACAAACCCCGTTTTCAAGTTAGTATACCCAACAAACATAGACAGGTCGAAAGGTAGTTTATTTACCACAGGTAAATATTGCTTTATATCATGCATTACACCTATACCAAACAATTTTACATTGACTTCATCTTCATCTCCAAGTGATATATCTGGAGTGTATCTAATCTTAAGATCAGTTCCTTTTATTAAGCCAATCCCTAACTGAACCATAGGAGAAGGTACTGCGTTTGCAGGAAACTCTTCCTCTAAACCTAAACCTGTTGGTGCTGAAATACGAATGGTTTCATTACCATTGTTATCCATAAATGTCAATTCCGGAAGGTCATCAGCTCCCAAATTAGGCCCAAACAAAGTAGGTAATTGTGCCGAAGTACCATTTGATAATTTCACATTGGAATAATCAGAATTTTTAAAGGTGAAGAATTCACCACTAGTAGGCACAATTGCAGCATTAACTGAAATATTAAGGTCAAAACCTAAAGTCTTATGAGGTCTGGCAGTATTGTACCAACCCGCATTTACACCATAACCAATACCTTGGAAGGCTGGCGCCATGTAGGCTTCTAATAGTTTATTAGCGTCAGTCAAACCAGCTTCAAGAAAAGAGTCAAAATCAAATTGCGCTTTAGAAACATTCGCCATTGACACCATTAGTCCAGCGATCAATAATATTCTTGTATAAATTTTCATGTCAAAATGCTTTTAAAAAATTAATCTAACTGAACTCTTGCGGTTACATCAAACTTGAATCGGAAATTGAAGGTGTCACTGGTTGACTGAAAAGTCATATTCTTTCCTGTAAGTACCATCTCAATTACAAAAGATGTACCGTTCAATAATGAACTTTCAATAACTGATATAGCCGCAGGGTTAACATCTCCAGGAGCAGCCTTGTCAAAAAGTTGTACATCCTCTGTTTTAAGATGAGCGTCTACAATAGTAGTTTCTAACAACTCAGTAGAACTCCCTCCGCTGATAATGTTTAAAGTAACATCCAAATCAGCTTCGTTTCCTTGATCAAAGTCTTCAATCTTATACCAAATTTTATTAATAGTAAAACGCTTAAGCTCATCACCAGAATACTCATCAAACTCATCAGATGTAATGTTTATCTCCTCAGTTCTAACAGTTACTGGGTTTGGCGCCACATCAATAAATTGCCCTACAAACTGGGCAGGAACATCAATAGTAACAGTAACAGGATCAGTTTCCACAGCTTGAGAGATGTCTGATTGGATACCAGCTTCTCCGCAGGCGCTAATAATAGTCGCCATTAGTAAAATTAACAGTAAGTTTTTTTTCATTGTTAAGGTTTTAAAAAGGATGCTAAAATAAATATAAAGGTTGGTTTAAAATTCACTCAATTGGTGCTCTGCGAGATAGAAGCGGTAATATCCCATACTACTTCAATATTAAAGTCACTTTCAATATTCTTATCGAAACCTGCAGTCATTATTAAATTAAAAGGTTCTTGGTTATCTATAATAGCTTCAAGGCTCGCTACTTGGGCTGCCGAAAGTTGAGATGAAGCGTTTCCATGTTCAAAAGCTGTAAAAAGGCCATTGGTCAGGGATATTCCAGAAATTGATAATATCTCTGTAGTTGTACCATTTAATTCTGTTGAAAGGCTAATGTTCATAAGTACATCATTCCCAGCTGTACCAGAATAATCAGAAACTTCATAGGTAAGCTGATTAAGTGTGATATTTTTAATTAGCTCGGCATCTTCAGTAAAAAGGGCGGATGGATCAACCACTCGTTCAGCAGTAAAGCTATTATTTGCACTACCGTTCGCATCTGCACTAAGAATAGTGAATTCATAACTTCCCACCGAAGGCACAGTAATTAAAACTCCACCTTCATCACAGGCCGAAAGTGTAATCAAGAGTACTAACAACAAATAAATTTTCTTCATTATGATAGCATTAACAGGTTACGTAAAGTTAACAATAAATTCGAAGCCTGTATTCAACGATTCTCTCGTTCAAAGTGTAACTCATTCTTTCTCAAAAAAGAAAACTTTAAGCATTTGATATCGGTTCTATAGACCATTATCTTTGCACCCGCAAATACGGAGATACTGTTCTAGCTTTAAAGCAAAGGAGGGATTTAAATAGCCTGAGTGGTCTCTTAATGTAAAGATTAGTAAAAGAAATCAATTATTCAATTCAAATAAAAAAACAAATGTCATTAGTTGGAAAAAAAGCGCCATTATTCAGCGCACCGGCAGTAATTAACGGGGAAGAGATAGTTGAGGGTTTTTCTCTTGACCAATACATCGGAAAAAAAGACGTAGTATTCTTCTTCTACCCAAAGGATTTCACTTTCGTGTGCCCAACTGAAATATTGGCTTTTCAGGAGAAATTAGCAGAGTTTGAAAAAAGAAATGTAGCAGTTGTTGCAGCTTCTTGTGATACGGAAGAAAGCCATTTGGCTTGGTTGATGACTCCAAAAAATCAAGGTGGTATCGAGGGTGTTACTTATCCAGTAGTAGCCGATACTGCAAAAACAATTGCACATAACTACGGTGTATTGGCTGGTGATTGGAATTACAACGAAGAGGGTAATCTTACTTTCGAGGGTGCTCCAATTGCATACAGAGGTACATTCTTAATCGATAAAGAAGGAACGGTAAGACAAGAAACCATCAACGATTTACCTTTGGGTAGAAATATTGATGAAATGATCCGTTTGGTAGATGCCCTTCACCACGTTGAAAAATACGGTGAGGTTTGCCCAGCAAACTGGGAAGAAGGAAAAGAAGCAATGAAAGCCACTAAAGATGGTGTTGCTGATTACCTTTCTAAAAACTAAGCTGAATTAAATATTAAGTGTAAAAGCCCTCCGTAATGGAGGGTTTTTTATTTTTGCTCTGAATGGCAGTTGTTCTCTATAATATATCCATCCTTTTGTATCGCCTAATTATTGGTTTGGTAGCCCCATTCAATGAAAAGGCGAAGAAATTTATTATAGGAAGGAAAAACATATTTGAGCGATTGGAAAAGGATTTCTCCGAAATCGATAGCCCTGTAGTTTGGTTTCATTGTGCATCACTCGGAGAGTTTGAACAAGGTCGCCCAGTAATTGAAGCTTTTCGCAAATCAAGCCTCAACCATAAAATACTCGTTACTTTTTTCTCTCCATCAGGCTATGAGCTTAGGAAAAATTATACCGAAGCTGACTTTGTATATTATTTACCAATCGATACAAAAAGGAACGCCAAACGCCTTCTAAATATCGTAAACCCCGCATTGGTAATTTTTGTGAAATATGAATTTTGGTATCATTACCTCAAACAGACCAGTGAACGTAAAATTCCACTCTACTGTATTTCAGCATTATTCAACGAAAAACAAAGGTTCTTTAAGCCTAGTGGTAGCTTTTTCAGAAAAACGCTTACATTCTTTGATCATATTTTTGTTCAGAACGAAAAGTCTGAGAACCTGCTAAAGCAAATTAATATCAATCAGGTTTCCGTTACGGGTGATACCCGCTTTGATAGAGTTGTAGATACAGTAAGCAATCCAAAGCATTTCTCATTGGTAGCACAATTCAGTCATAACGAGCTTGTCATGGTGATTGGAAGCTGCTGGCCTGCAGATATGGCTTTCCTCTACCCTATTATCAATCGTTCCAAAAACGTTAAGTTCATCATTGCTCCGCACGATGTGAGCGAAAACAGCATCAAGCAGTTAGAAAAGGGGCTTCAACTCTCTTATTGCCGAATTACAGAGGCAACAACAGAAAGTATTGAGCAATCTCGCATCATAATTATCAATACCATAGGCATGCTTTCTTCGCTCTATCAATATGGCCAATTTTCGTACATTGGAGGCGCTTTTGGAGATGGATTGCATAACATATTGGAAGCAGTAACTTTTGGATTACCCGTGATTTTCGGGAACAACAATCTGGAAAAATTCCCAGAATCATTAGCCCTGATTGAAAAAGGAGGTGCATTCTCATTCACTCAACAAGCTGAGATTGACGAGTACTTCAAAAGACTTACAACCAATATTGATTTCAGAAACGAGGCTTCTGAACATTGTAAAGCATACATTAGAGAAAACACTGGAGCCACGGCTAAAATCATGAACTGTTTAACCCAATGGAACAAATGAGAGGAAGAGTCATTCGATCTACGGGGTCTTGGTATGAAGTAAAAATCGAAAGTGGTGAAGTTTTCAAAGCTCGATTGCGTGGCAAATTCAAGCAAGACAAGCTAAAAGTAAACAACCCTATAGCGGTGGGCGATTGGGTAATCCTCGATCAAGAAGGTGAAGAAGGTTCAGCCGTAATTAAAACAATTGAGCCTCGCTCTAACTATATTATTAGAAAGTCTACCCGTAAGTCTAACTTTTCGCACATTATTGCTTCCAATTTAGATCAAGCTATTTTGGTCGCTACGCTATCCTTTCCCCGTACATCTTTGGGGTTTATCGATCGTTTTTTGGTGAGTGCGGAATCGTTCAGAATCCCCTGTATTTTAGTAATTAACAAAAGTGATTTACTCGACCAAGAGGGCTTGGAGATTGTAGACCAGTTGAAGGAACTCTATGAAAGTATTGGATATAGAACCCTACTCATTTCAGTCTTAAAAGAACATGGTCTTGATGAAATCAGGGCAGCACTAAGAGGTAAAACCTCATTAATCTCTGGTCATTCTGGCGTTGGAAAATCGTCATTACTAAATGCCTTAGTGCCTGAACTAGGTTTACGAATTGGCGAAGTTTCTACCTTTGCTAACAAAGGAACGCACACCACTACTTTTGCCGAAATGTTTGAAACGGAAGGTGATGCTCGAATTATAGACACCCCTGGAATTAAAGAGCTGGGTTTGGTGGAAATGGAACAAGAAGAAATCAGCGATTACTTTCCTGAAATGAGAGCCTTTTTGGGACAGTGTAAATTCAACAACTGCTTACACGTAAATGAGCCTGGCTGTGCTGTATTGGAGGCTTTTGTAAATGGTGAAATTGCCGATTCTCGCTATATGAGCTATTTAAGTATGTTAGAGGACTCCGATAACAGAAGGTAGGTTTCTTTATATATTTCACTATTAAGTAAAGGAAGTGCGAATACAAACTTCAAATTTCCATACTATATTCACAAGAATATAGCTCATACCCATATGATTACAAGTAAGATTATTGAAAGCGCCTCCCTCTGGCTTTCAAACCCTATCAGTTCCAACACGGAAGATGCTATACAATACTCAAATCAACTCCTCAGTGATCTACAATCAATAATAGAGAAAAATCGAAATTTGAAACGAACCATTGGTCCATTATTGGGGAGAGTAAAGACCATGCAAAAGCGTCTTTCAAACTTGGAACTAGTGAATTGGGTAAACATTGGGAATGGATACCTAGCAATTGGGCACAGGCCTAGCACCAAACTGACAGAAGACCTAAAACTTCAGCATGCAACACACATTTTAACATTGCTTTCAAAGAGTGAGGGGGCCGAGCAAATAAAGATATTGACCAGCAAAGCAGAGTTAGGTTGGTTATGGTTTCCAATGGAAAACGCCAAACCCATTTCTGAAGAAAGAGCTGAAGAACTAAGCACATTATTTTCTAGCATGGAAGAAATTCTAGAGAAAGGCGGCAAAATTTACCTCCATTGCTCTGCTGGGATTCATAGAACGGGAATGATCAGTTATGCATTTTTGCGGTTTATCAACTTTGGTTCAGATGAGGCATTAGCTAAATTAAAAGTAATGCGTTTAGACACTTATGAAGGTGTGGGAGAAGAAAGAACTGAATGGGGAAATAAAATGGCAATGCACCTTAAAAAGTAAAATTTGAAGAAAACAGGAGTATAACAAATTGTTACCCTCCTGTTGAATTTAAGCGCTCTATTACAGACTCAATCTATCTCTTACGAATTCAATTTTGGTTTTGCCGTGTTCAGCAGGCTTTCCGTCCTCTCCTAGGTTTACCATAATTATTTTATCAATACTCAAAATATCTTCTCTGGTAAGCTTATTCCGAACTTCGCACCTTAACGTAATCGAAGTACGGCCAAAGGCCACTGCCTCAATTCCTATCTCGATAATATCACCCTGACAAGGTGCATTAATGAAATTGATCTCTGAGATAAACTTGGTAACGATATGCCTATTTTCGAGCTGAACAATTGTGTAAAGCGCTGCCTCTTCATCAATCCATTCGAGCAACCTACCTCCAAAAAGCGTAGAGTTAGGATTTAAATCTCCGGGCCTTACCCATTTTCTTGTGTGAAAATTCATAATTCTTGTTTTAGAGTTTTTAACCTTACCTATTTTTTTATTGTGGGCACAAATTTCCGCCTTTCGGAACTATTAATCAAATTAATGGTATCTATATTAGTATAGATTAAAACTATAGAATGACCTTACAACAACTTGAATATATCGTTGCTCTAGATACCCATCGTCACTTTGTAACTGCGGCAACACATTGCTTTGTAACCCAGCCCACACTTACGCTTCAGGTAAAAAAGTTAGAAGATGAAATGAACACGCTCATCTTCGATCGATCTAGGCACCCCATTGTCCCAACCCCCACTGGTGAGTTAATCATTAGTAAGGCAAGGCAGATTTTACGAGAAGCACACCAATTGAAGGAATTGGTTAACTTAGAAAAAGACACGATTACTGGAAACTTTAGGGTTGCAGTTATTCCTACAGTTGCTCCCTATTTAATGCCCAGATTTTTAAAGGGATTTTCTGAAAAATATCCGAATACCCATCTACAAATTAGAGAAATGGAATCTGAAGAAATTATCCAGGCACTCAAAAATGACTATGTAGATATTGGTATTTTAGCCACCCCACTAGAGGAGTCTTCCATCCGTGAAATCCCATTATACAATGAACCCTTTTTAGTATACAGTTCCGAAAACCATTCATTATATGGGAAAAGTAACCTTAAACCAGACAGTTTACCCTTGTATGGTCTATGGTTATTAAATCAGGGACATTGTTTCAGAAACCAAGTACTCAATATCTGTGATAAAAAGAAGCAGTCGGACAATCCAGGATTTTCATATGAAAGCGGCTCGATTGAAACTTTAAAAAACATGGTGCGCTCTAATATGGGTTATACGTTAGTACCAGAGCTGTCGGTGATAGATGAGCTGAACGACCCTAGGGTAAAGCGTTTAGAACACCCCGAACCAGTAAGGGAAATAAGCTTAGTGGTACACAAAAGCTTTACTAAAGAATCACTAATAGAAAAGCTACGAGGAGAAATCCTATCGAACATTCCTGATCATTTTCAGAAGGGAAAAAAATTCATCAAGGTGAAATGGAGATAATTTTCACCTATAGATTCAAATAAGAGAATCGCTTAGATATTCACCTGAACAACCCCTTACTTTTGATTCATAATAACGAGCAAAAGAACACAATGAATACTGATAGCACACTTCTTTCTCTAGGCCTTTTCTACTCTGGAATCATCACTTTCATAGTAATAAAAATAAGAAGCCACTGGAAGAAATATCATTATTGAGCAGATCTCCTTTTCACCTAAAGGAAGCACATATTCTACCGAAAAAAGTCCTTATGTAATGTAAACTGAGCATTGCATCTGGACTTTTACTGTATCCAAAAATTGAGTTTAGACATAGGCTCCATTTTTAAATCACCTGCCTGTACTCCTCTTAACCGCGCAGTACCGCCAGCCTTAAGCTTCTTCACTTCTAAAAGATGCTTTCCCCTTCCCAGTTCGGCAACATCAATTATTGTTAAATAACCTCTTTCGCCATTGGAAGGATGAGTCTTGAATGCGTATTCAGGGTTTGGATACAATTCCCCATCAATATAAATTTCAAATATTTGGGTCTGGCAAACTAAAGACTCTATCAGCTTGACTTCATAATTTTTGTCTCTTATAAGCTCGTCAACATTTAAAGTTGTATCCATTTGGGCTTTCATACCCGCTTTAAAACCTTGCATCACTCCTTCCTCAGGGCTCAGTTTGTAACTATCTGGGCAAAGCAACTCAAGAATTCCATTATCCTTGGGGTTGTAGCGTAAGAATAGCTCAAGAAAGCCATTCTCAACATATTTAGAGGGCAAACTCAAACGGTGAATAAAATGATCATCCGCTCTTAAGTTATCATAAACTTCATCTACCATATACTGTTCAGAAATATTGGTTCGCTCCGGATAGAAAACATTTACATCTAACGCATCAGCCTTAAGGGTTACAATGAGTACTATAACCAACACAAAAGAAATACCTACAATCTGTTTTCTTTTATAGGTAGTAATAAGGTGATAATAAATAGACCGATAAAGAATAGATAAGCTGATTACAGAGAAGACTCGATAAATCGGATAATATAATACTGAAAACCATTTAGACTTCTTAAAAGCGCTAAAAAACAGGGTATCGAGGAAGAAAATGACAGCCAATATAAAGTAGAATAAAACCACAAAAATGGCTAGTAAATTGAGAATTCCCACCCATACTGTTAGCTCCTGAGAAGTACTGAGAATTACAGTCACACTCATTAAGCTCATTCCAATGGCAAAAACTATTACCACAGAAACAATAGAAAAAACCAATAAGAAGGTATAGGCAAAGATTACACTAGATATTTTATCTAAGTACACAATCAGTTCGTCTAACGACCGAACGTTTTCTGGCATAAACTTTCTAAACTTCCCTTTGAACCCAAGTTTATCGTAGTCAATAAAATTTGAAACAGAGCTTAAGCCCACAATACCAATCCAGAAGCCTCTAAGCAAAAGGTGAATCAACAGATTAATTAAAAAGAACTTCATTCCTATTGGAATGGTATCTAAAATAAAGTTGATCGAAATACTGAGTAGAGGGTTGAGCCCATTGGCCCCGGGATTCAGTTTGTTCTCTTGAATATTACGATTTATCTCATTGTACTCGCCAATTCCTGTAGCAAGCAAAAAAATAGAGAACCCAGTAATGAGAAGTTCTAATTGCCAACTTTCAAGCTGAAGATTGGCTACCCACCGCCTTAATTTACTTTCATCTTTACCTTTAGGGCTATCGCGATTCATCATGGTTGTTAAGGTTTGACAACCAAAATAAGCAATTCCTTCCTATATACTATAGCGGTCTATTGTGTGCCAATGTTAAATTGGTTTTCACTCTACCCCAACAAAAAAAGGGACAGTTTTTTCAACAGCCCCTTCAAGGTATATTTTCAAGAGTTTATTACTCTTCAGTCTTCTCTTCTGCCTTAGGCGCTTTCTTTGCTGCTGGCTTTTTTGCTTTAGGAGCTTCTTCAGTAGCAGGCTCCTCAACCTTCTCTTTTGCAGCCTTTGGCTTTGCTTCCGTTTTAGAAGTTTTTCCAAATGAAGCTTTAAGCTCTTCTTTATCAACGTTAGCAATTACAGGGGTACTTGTCAATTGCTTGATTTTATTAACCCTATCAGCAGATCTCTGCTTATTTCTTCTCGCTTTTCTTTTTAATCTCGTTATCCCCATGATAGTACTTGTTCGAAATGAGGTGCAAAGATAAGAGTTTGAATACAATTTATAAACCCCTAGCGAAATAAAATTCACATAAGTTTTCAATATTCTCTTTAAGAACAATCAGATTAGCCCTGCGTTTAGTAGTTTTGTATGATTAAAACCAACAAGAATGGCTCAAAAACCCTCATTACCCAAAGGTGTTCGTGATTTCGGGCCGGAACAAATGTTCCGTAGAAATCACCTTCTAGACACAATAAAAAGTGTTTTTAAGAAATACGGCTTTATGCCATTGGAAACTCCTGCTATAGAAAACCTAACAACCTTAACGGGTAAGTATGGTGATGAAGGCGACCAGCTCTTGTTCAAAATTTTAAATTCAGGTGACTTTCTTTCAAAAACTGATTCGGCTGACTTTGAAGCTGGCGCTAAAGAATTAAGCAAAAAGATTACTGAGAAAGGCCTGAAATACGACCTTACGGTTCCCTTTGCCCGATACGTGGTAATGAATCAAAATGACATAGCTTTCCCGTTTAAACGCTATCAAATACAACCCGTTTGGAGAGCGGACAGACCTCAAAAAGGCAGATACAGAGAGTTTTATCAGTGCGATGCAGATATTATTGGAACCAACTCATTGGTTTGCGAAGCGGAATTAATGGCAATGGTAGATGAAATTTTCTGCGCCTTGCAGTTAAAAGATTATCAAGTCTCCATTAGCAGCCGAAAAGTATTAGAAGGTTTGGCCGATGTAATTGGCGCTACTGACAAGTTTTCGGCCTTCTGTGTTATTTTAGATAAACTAGATAAAATCGGTTTAGAAAAAATGCTGGATGAAATGGCTCAATTGGGAATTGCTCAATCTGGCTTAGATAGACTAACTGCAATTCTTGAAATTGAAGAGAGCAACGAAAACAAAATTGAAACTTTGAGAAAAGTATTCATAGGTTCTGCCGTAGGTATTGAGGGTTTGAATGAAGTTGAAACTACTTTAAAGCACATGACAAGCTTAGGTGTGCCTCATGACAAAACACACTTCGACCTTACTTTGGCCAGAGGCCTTTCTTATTATACAGGCATCATATACGAAGTAAAACCTACATCTGTAAAAATGGGCACTATAACGGCCGGTGGCCGATATGATAACCTTACTGGTGTATTTGGCCTAGAAGGTGTTTCGGGAGTTGGTATTTCCTTTGGGGTAGACAGAATTTATGACGTATTGGATGAGCTAAACCTATTTCCTTCCAATCAATTGGGCAATACAAAAGTGATGATCACCAATTTTGATGAAGATTGCTTAGCCCATGCATTAGGCCTTTCTACTCGCTTGAGAAACAACAATATCAACTGCGAGGTATATCCAGAATCAGCCAAGATGAAAAAACAATTGGGGTATGCCAATAAGAAAAACATACCTTACGTAGTTATGGTTGGGCAAGAAGAGATAGACACCAACATTTACACGATGAAAAACATGAAAGATGGTGAACAACATAAGCAAACTTTGTTAGAGTTAATCGACTTTTTAAAAGAGCATTAAGCACTCAACTCACAAAGCCTACTTTCATAAATAAGTTTCGCGAAAACCAACCGTTAACCAATAAGTGAAATCAAATTAAAACCGATTTGAAGATTAACTCTAAAGCGCTTTCAAAATTCATTACGCCTTTCGGTGTTCTGATTTTATTGCTTTGTATGTTTTCGAATCAGACTAATGCACAAACTGCCAGTACTCCAAACGGTAACTTTGAGGTCAATGAAGTAGTTGGTTGCGCCCCTTTTACTGTGACCCCCACAAACTTACTAGGTGGTGGAGGTTCCATTCAATACAATTATGACAACACATTAAACCTAGATGATTGTACTGGGAATTATCAGGCAGACCCTTTTAGTTGCACTAATGGCTCATATACAAATGCTCTAGATTTTACTTACACTACTCCTGGAGATTATTATTTAGTTCAACTCAATGGCAATGCCCCAGATGGAAACAAAGTAAGCTATATCAAAATTACAGTAATCGAAGCCATTGAGCCCGCATACGATGTTTTTGCCTGTGCTAACAATGAGGTTTTTCTAGATATTGATTTCACCCAAGACAGCTATGACAGTTACTCTATAGATTTTGGCGATGGCAGTTCTATCCAAACCATTGATAAAGCCACTGATTCAAACGAACTGGCTTATACTTATGCTATAGCTGGGGATTATGACATTACCGTACAAGGCCTTGCTTCTGGTAACCCCACTAACTGTTCAACCAGCACAAAGACAATAAGCACGCTCGACAGCTCCCCCACTCCTGTGATCAATAGTTTGGAAGTAATGGACGCCACCATGTTTGAAGTTAACTATGAAAGCTTAGACAGTAGAATTGTACACACTTTAATGATTGAATCAGAAGATGGAAGTCAGCTTGACGTCATTACCTTAAACCCTGCTACTAATGCCACAAACTATACATATACGAACAGTAATTTTGATTTCGTAAACATGGTTTACTCAGTTAAGATTGAAAGTGCAGACCTTTGTAATGCCAATGCAATTTCTTCAGAAACCATTTACTCCATTGCCTCAGAATACACGGCTGCCTATGTAAGTAGCGATATTCAAGTTGATTTTGATTTTAACACCAGCGCCAGCGGTTTAGACCAAATTCAGTTTTATGAAGGCGGTAGTTCTCAAGAAACGTTTTCAATAAACACTGGGTCAGTTCAAAGAACACTAAGCAACTGCACATTGGTTGATAGTTACTATTTCCAAGCAAGCTTTGGTGCAGCAATCTCAATTAGCGCTCCAATCAACCCTGATTTAAATGGGACACTTAGCCCACCAGCCATACAAAATATGGACGGTGAATTAGTAAATGCTACTTTCGAACTTGATTTTGACCAAGCCCCAGTAAACGCCACCAGTTATACTATTTTTAAAAAGAACCCCGATAATACTTTCAGCTCTATAGGAACATCTACAACTCCAGACTTTATAGATTCAAACTTAAGATCAGGGCAATTAGAGCTTTGCTATACTGTAGCCTATGAAGATGAATGTGGCAATATTTCAGAAATGAGTTCAGAATTCTGCTTCCCGCTTTCCGTTGGAACAATTCGTTTACCAAACGCCTTCACGCCAAATGGCGATGGAGTAAACGATACGTTTACAGTTGGTGATGGAGTTTTCATTAATTTCAAGATGCAAATTTTTGATCGTTGGGGTAGTTTAATATTCAATTCAACCAACCCAAGTATTGGCTGGGATGGCAACTATAATGGTGCGCCAGCAAGCATAGGCGGATATGCTTATCGAATTTCGTTTCAAGATGCAGGAAATACCACCATTCAACAGACCGGAACTTTAGTATTAATTCGATAGTTTTGGGTAAAAAATTACAAGCTTATGTTCGATATGATGAAAATGATGGGCAAGGTGAAGGAGATGCAGTCCAAAATGAAGGAAGCCCAGGACAAGCTAGAATACATTCATGAAACAGGTGAGGCTGGTGCCGGAATGGTTAAAGCCACTGTTAATGGCAAAAAACAGGTCATCTCAATTGAAATTGATGAAGCCTTAATGAGTAAAGAAGATAAAGAAACAGTACAAGACCTTACTGTTGCCGCCATAAACAATGCTCTTGAAAAAGCAGACGTGAGCGCAAAAGAAGAAATCAAAAAAAGTACAGAGGGCATTATGCCCAACATTCCCGGTATGGACTTGGGTAATATGTTCTAATGTCAAAAATAGCCGTTGCCTTACTTAATTATAATGGCAAAACCCATTTAAAGAACTACTTGCCTTCCGTTGTTCAGTTTAGCAACGATCACGAAATCATTGTTATTGACAATGGTTCAACTGACGGCTCGGTTGAACTTCTAAAAAGCGACTTCCCTTCAGTTAGAATAATCACCTATTCAGAAAATTATGGTTTTTGTGGTGGTTATAATAAAGCACTAAAAGAGATAACCTCTGAATTTGTGGTTTTGCTCAATACCGATGTTCAGGTATCAGAAGGATGGATAGAACCGATTCTCAAATTAATGGAATCGGATACTAACCTAGCCGCAGTTCAACCTAAAATTTTAGACCTCAAGAAAAAGACTCATTTTGAATATGCTGGAGCCTCTGGCGGTTACCTCGACATACTGGGTTATCCATTTTGCAGGGGTAGGGTTTTCCATACCATAGAAGAAGATCAAAATCAGTATCAAAAAACGCAAGACGTGTTTTGGGCTTCAGGAGCTTCTCTTTTTGTTAGACGATCGGCCTATTTAGAAGCCGGTGGCTTAGATGAAGATTTCTTTGCCCATATGGAAGAAATAGATCTTTGCTGGCGTTTTTGGAACTTAGGCTATGCAGTTAAAGTCTGCCCTGAAAGTGTGATTTATCATTTGGGAGGAGGCACACTAGACAAGTCGAGCCCTAAAAAGACGTATTTAAACTTCAGAAACGGCTTAAACATTCTTCTGAAAAACGAAAAAACTGCGGATCTCTTCTGGAAATTCCCAATCAGATTGGCTTTAGATTGGTTAGCCATTGCTCAGTTCTCAATACTGAGTGGTTTACCTCATGGAATAGCCATTATTAAAGCGCATTTCCATTTCATGAGATCTATTCCTTGCCAAATGAGAAAGCGAAAATCAGCTCCTAGGACATCAAAAAACAACCCTAGATATAAAGGCCTAGTAATTTGGGATTACTTTATTCGCCAGAAAAAAACTTACGGAAAAATAAATCCTTAGTTATACCAAACAGGATTCTGTCTTCTACGTAAATGCTTGCGAAAATTGATGATGTAAGCGAGTCCTAAATAAACAAGCAGTGGCGAACCGAACGTAATAAAGGAGGCATATATAAAGAACAAACGAATAGATGAAGCCGACAAATTAAGCTTCTCTCCTAATTTGGTACAAACACCGTAAGCCTGACTTTCAAAAAAACGCTGAATTCTTTCCATTGAACAAATATTACAACAAATTTACAAAACAATTTATTAAAGGTTAAAATCGGAATCCATTAAAATTTTATTAAACTTGCAGTCCTAAAATTAAGGCTATACTGTTCTAAATCAATCAAAATAATATGAAAACCCAAACAGCTAAACTATTTTTTCCATTCTTGATACTTGGTGTACTATCAATGTCCGGTTGCGCGCTAAGCAAAATGGCAAGAATGTCTAAAGACCAAGGGCTTACGGTTGAGCCAACTCCATTGGAAGTTCACGGAAACGAAGTTAACTTCACAATGTCGGCAAATCTGCCTGTAAAAATGTTAAAACCTAAAAAGGTTTACACGTTGAATTCTTATTACCAATATGGTACTCAAGAAAAACAATTGGCTCCTGTTGTATTCAACGCAAAGGATTACCCTAACTCTGGAACTGAACAACCAAAAGTAACTAAAGAATACTCTTTTGCATATGACCCTGCAATGTCTCGTGGAAATCTTTTGGTTCAAGGTGTTGCTTCAAACCCTAAAACTGGAAATTTTGTAGAATCTGAAAAACTTATCATTGCTGAAGGTTTGATCACTACTTCTACTTTAGTTCAGCCATCTTATTTTGCTTCTTACTCAGATCATGGCTACAACGACAAAGAGGAGTTGATTCCTACTAACGTTGAATTCTTTTTCGAGCAAGGAAGATCAGTTTTAAGACCAGTAGAGAAAAACTCTGATAGAGGTTCAAGATTCGCTGCCTTCATTGCAGAAAAGAATGCTACAAAAACGGTAACTATTACTGGTACTCACTCACCAGAAGGTAAAGACAGAATTAACGCTGACTTAGCGAAAGAAAGAGCTGTAGCCATAGAAACATGGTACAGAGAGCAAATGGACAAATATGACTACCAAGGATTGGCTAGCCAAATTAGATTCATTACTAAGCCAGTTATTGATGATTGGAATAACTTAAAAGCAATGCTTTCTAGCTATAACGGTATCTCTTCAGCTCAAAAAACTGAATGGACAAACATTATCAACGGTTCAGGTTCTTTCGAACAAAAAGAAAAAGAGCTTCAAAAACTAAGTACTTACAAGCAAGTATTTAAAGATATTTATCCTCAATTGAGAACAGCTAAAACTGAAGTTTTAACTATTAAGCCTAAGAAATCGAGAGAAGAAATTATCTCTTTAGCAAAGTCTATTGCACAAGGAAGAGGCTCTGCTGATCAACTTTCTGGTGAAGAATTGGCTTATGCTGCTTCTTTCACTCCTTCTTTAGAAGAGAAAAAATCAATCTACGAAGCTGCTGCTAAAAAGAACGATACTTGGTCTGTTCACAACAATCTTGGTGCTGTAACAATGGAAATGGCAATGGCTGCCTCTGGAAGAGAAAGAACCAACATGTTGAGAGATGCTATCAACCATTTCGAAATTTCTAACCAAAAGAATGCTAACGTTCAAGCACAAGCTAACTTGGGCATGGCTCAAGCAATGCAAAACAACAACCAAGCTGCTCTTGATGCTTTAAACAAAGCATTAACAATGAACCCTGGCAACGATGTTAGACAAGGTGTAAACGGTGCTAAAGGTGCAATTGAAATTAAAATGGCTAATTATGATGCAGCGTTGAGCTCATTAGGTAATGCTACAAACCGTTCAGTTGACCAGTACAACAAAGGTATGGCTCAATTGCTGAAAAAAGATTTCAGAAGTGCTCAGTCTACTTTCGAAACTGTAATTTCTAATGACAGAGCATATGTTTGGGCACATTACTTAGCTGCAGTTGCTGCTGCTCGTCAGAGCAACGAGAACAAAGTAATCGAGAACTTAAGAAATGCAGTAAATGCTGACGCTTCATTAAAAGCAAAAGCTTTATCTGATTTAGAGTTCAGAGAGTTCAGCGGAACTCAAGCTTTCATTGATATTTTGAAGTAATCAAAAAATAACATTCTCAAAAAGGCTCTGAATTCACATTCAGAGCCTTTTTTTATTCTCTTCACTCTTGTCAATCTTTCTTTGTGAATTGAGTACTGAATGTTTATTTTTACGGCCTTTAAAACCCTAGATTAATGAGAGAAATACAGTTTCGTGAAGCCCTAAGAGAGGCCATGTCTGAGGAAATGAGAATAGATGAAAAAATCTTTCTTATGGGCGAAGAAGTGGCTGAATACAATGGAGCTTATAAGGTAAGCCAAGGTATGTTAGACGAGTTTGGCCCAGAAAGAGTAATCGACACCCCTATTGCGGAACTAGGGTTCGCTGGAATTGGCGTTGGTGCTGCCATGAACGGTCTTAAGCCTATTATAGAATTCATGACCTTTAACTTCTCATTAGTAGCCATTGATCAGGTGATCAACTCTGCTGCCAAAATGATGTCGATGTCAGGTGGTCAGTTCCCTATTCCGATTGTATTTAGAGGCCCTACAGGTAACGCAGGAATGTTGAGCTCTCAGCACTCTCAAAACTTTGAGAACTGGTACGCTAACACCCCTGGTTTGAAGGTAGTGGTGCCTTCTACTCCATACGATGCCAAAGGCTTATTAAAAGCCGCCATTAGAGATAACGATCCTGTAATCTTTATGGAGTCAGAATTAATGTATGGCGATAAAGGAGAGGTTCCTGAAGAAGAGTACATTTTAGAAATTGGTAAGGCCCACATTGAGCGCGAAGGAAGTGATGTAACGTTAGTTTCTTTCGGTAAAATGATGAAAATAGCCCACGAAGCAGCTGATGAATTGGCTAAAGATGGAGTTAGTGCTGAGGTAATCAACCTTCGTTCTGTAAGACCTTTGGACTACCCTACTATTATTAAATCAGTAAAGAAGACGAACCGCTTGGTAATTGTAGAGGAAGCATGGCCATTGTCTTCATTAGCTACTGATATTGCTTTCAATGTACAAAAGGATGCCTTTGATTATTTGGATGCTCCGATTAAAAGAGTGAACAGCATGGACTTGCCATTGCCATATGCACCAACATTAATCGATGCTATTCTACCGAATGTAAAAAGAACCCTAGATGCTGTTCATTCTGTAATGTATAAGTAGTCTTTTTAAAAATGATATTTAAGAATCCGAGCCTTATAGCTTCGGATTTTTTATTTTTATACATGTCTACCGTAATCGCCATAGGAGGAGTTTCAAGGTCAGGTAAATCTACGTTGGCAGATTGGCTGGTGATTCAGTTAAAGAACGCCACGGTGCTTCATCAAGACGAATACACGCTCCCAAAAGATCAACTTCCGGAGATCAAAGGAATTCCCGATTGGGAAGTCCCTGAGTCTATTGATTGGGATGCTTGGCACAAAGCCATCACCCAAGCAAAAAAGCATTATGATTATGTCATCATTGAGGGCATTCTGGTGTTCGCTAATACCAATATCAATGCGTTAATCGACCAACCCATTTTTCTAAATATTGATAAAGAAAACTTCTTAAAAAGAAGGCTAAAGGAAAAACGCTGGGGAAAAGAACAAGAATGGTTTATTGAATATGTATGGGACGCTCATTTAAAATATGGACTCCCGCCTCATGATTTAAAGGCTATTCAAATTAAGGACATCACGACTAACCAATATCTTGAGGTTTTGACAGTAGTTAAAAAAGAGCATTGATTTTACTTTTCTATTACCCTTTCATTTTTTCAGGAGACTGTCGGGAATCGAAAAAATCCGTGATATAGACCGTTTCTTTTTCAATCTTGTAAATGATCTTAAAATGACCCTCTATAATTCTTCTGTGTCCTTCTTTCAAGTCTTTTAGATATTCTTCTTGTTGACCTTTTAATGGGTTTATCGCTAAACTATCGGCTCTGTCAAACAGACTGTCTTTTAAACTGGAAGCTTGTTCAGGTGAGAGCTTTTGTTTTTCAACAACGAACTCAAGCGCTTCCTCAAGGCAATTAATAGACTGATCTGTATAGATTACTCTCATATACCCAGACGTCCCTTAATTTTGGCTTCTGCTTCTTGTCGGCTATGTAGCCTTCCTGCCTTAATGTCTTCGTTGGCGTTTAAAGCTCTGGAGGTAAGTTTTTCCTTTAGGACAGGGTCAGAGCTTTTTCGCTCCTTTTTAAGAACAGATTCCAATTTATCGATAATCGACTCGCTATTTATCGCGAGTACCTCTTCTATAAAATGTAGTTTTCTCGTCTGTAAATCCATACTCAAAGTTAACGTTTTATACAATTTTTGTTGCTGTTATTCTGCGATTATAGAAATCTACCCTCAAAACTTCAGTATGGACCGGCCTTTCTGTTACTCTTAATGATGTACTCAAAGAACATCACAAAACAGGTTTCACCAAAGATATACTTGCCGTGCAGGCAAGCATCAATTATCACAGGGGGTAAATTAAACACCTTAGGGTTAAACGTTTTTAAACACCTTGATCAATAAAGCTAAGACCAAAAGTCCAACAATAATCACAGAATCAAGAACCAAAATGTATTTCCTAAAGTAATTGTCTAGAACGAAAGTGTAGTCTAAAATAAATACAGTAATGACAATTAAGTAATATGGCGATCTTCTCTTAATAACCACCAATGCTTCTCTTTTTCCAAATCGCTCAAATGTTCTATAAACGACCACTAGCGTTATGACGGGAAGTGAAATAGCCATCATAACTGCGCTCCAGTACAACATTTCACGAAACCCATAAATTACACCTAAGAGCAAAAGCCCAATAATGGATGTAATCAAAAACGTAGCATTCTCTTTAATTGATTTCACCAATTTCATCTTGTCAATCTTTACTAATTGACTTACCTAATATCCCTTGTAGGAGTTTGATCTACTATGCTCTGATTCGTACCCACCACCTCCATCAAAATACTTTCCCCAACTTTATTATTGGTTAACACCATCCCTTGAATTTCTCCCTTAATCATTCCTCCGATTATTTAGATTTCCTCATTAGTCTCTCAGTGTAGAATGTCAAGGCTATCGAACCTACCAGTAAAATGATCCTTGCTATACCAAATATGTAATCATCGATGGGAAAAAAGATTCCTTGTACGACTACTGCAATTATAATAACATATGATACTCTATTTACTGTTTTCATCATCTAGGCCTCCAACCCTTTTTAAACTATCAACTCTTCCGTGGGGAGATTCCTTCCTTCGAGCATCCCTATCATAAGCTTTCTTTTCTGAAAGTAACGAATTCCTATAAATAGTAACATGTACATCCCAAATTTTGCTTACTCATTAATTTCTTCTACATTAACGTAAAAATTAGTTCTGTATTGAAGAAAATAGTTCAACCATTCCTGTTGATTACAATCCTTTTATTTGCAATAGGTTGTAGTGCTCCTAAAAAGGAGGTGCCTCAGAAAAAAGTAGAGGAAGTAGAACAAGTCCCTCGAGTGCCAATTACTTCAGTAAACAGTTCAGTCCCAAAATATAAGTTTTCCTTTTCTTCACTAGAATTAGGCATGTCTATTTCAGAACTTGATCAACGGGTTTTTAAGCATTACGGAGAGTTCTACACCAAAGACTTTTCGGTGTATAGCTTAGATCAAATGGATTACCTGGTTGAATCTCACTACATCAATAATATTGACCTCATTTTTATCGACAGCTTGTTAGTACAGATTCAAGCTTTCTTAACGGTTGATAAAACCAATGAATTATTAAACGAATATGGTAGAGCCAAACTCCTAATTAACGACTATCAAAACAAAAAAATTCTTGAAACAGAAAGGGCCCTAACCAAAACACGGAAAGGCTATGCTATTAATGAAAACTTAAACCAGTATAGGTTAAAGTGGATTCGACAAGATGCAGATATTGAATACGAACTGAATGAAAAGCCTAATACAGACTCTACTAGTGTAAACTTAGCGCGCTTTTCTTCAATGAGCAATCCCAACGGCTACAAGTACAAGCTCACTTTTCAGACTACCGATTTCAGATATCAAAAGGCTTTAATTGAATGGGAGTCCAATCAAAAGTAGCAGGCTTAAAGTAGTAATTCGTATCAGATAAAATTACCTTCTCATTCCTCCAAGGTTGGCTAAGGCTCTTTTTCCTCCACCCATCTTGTTCATGGTTTTCATCATTTTGCGCATGTCCGCAAACTGCTTCATTAGGTTATTCACTTCCTGAATAGTTCTGCCACTACCGCTTGCAATTCTTTTCTTTCTACTGCCGTCAATTAAATCCGGATTGGCCCTTTCAGCCTTAGTCATTGATTTGATAATGGCTTCAATAGGCTTGAATGAATCGTCATCAATATCTAGTCCTTTCATGGCTTTTCCCATACCTGGAATCATACCCAAAAGGTCTTTGATGTTACCCATTTTCTTAATTTGCTCAAGCTGTGAAAGGAAGTCTTCAAAATCGAATTTATTCTGACGAATCTTCTTGTTCAGCTTACGGGTTTCTTCCTCGTCAAAGTTTTCTTGCGCCTTTTCAACCAAAGACACCACGTCACCCATACCAAGAATTCTGCTGGCCATCCTGTCAGGATAGAAAAGATCGATAGCATCCATCTTTTCTCCAGTAGACATAAACTTGATCGGTTTTTCCACCACAGTTCTGATAGAAAGGGCAGCTCCACCACGGGTATCACCATCTAACTTGGTAAGAACCACACCGTCAAAATCGAGGCGCTCATTAAAGGTTTTGGCTGTATTTACCGCATCCTGTCCTGTCATCGAATCGACAACAAACAAGGTTTCGGTAGGATTAAGGGCTTTTTTAAGCTCCTCAATTTCATTCATCATTTGTTCGTCTACCGCCAAACGTCCGGCAGTATCCACAATTACAATTTTCTTACCCGTTGCCTTAGCGTGTTTGATCGCGTTATTGGCAATTTGAAGGGCATTCTTATTTTCAGGCTCGGCATATACCTCCACTCCTACTTGCTCTCCCAACACTTTCAATTGGTCAATCGCAGCAGGTCTGTAAATATCACAAGCGGTTAGTAATACCTGACGACCTTGCTTTTTAAGCATATTGGCCAGTTTACCAGAGAAAGTGGTTTTACCCGAACCTTGAAGTCCAGAAATCAAGATCACAGCAGGGTCGCCCTTTACATTGAAGTCGGCTTTTTCACCCCCCATCATCTTGGTAAGCTCTTCGCTTACAATCTTAACTAGAAGTTGGCCCGGTTTAACAGAAATCAATACGTCACGCCCAAGCGCTTCTTCCTTAATTCTATCCGTTACATCTTTGGCTACCTTAAAGTTAACATCAGCGGAGATTAAAGCCCTTCTGATTTCCTTTACCGTAGAAGCAACGTTAATTTCAGTTATTGTTCCTTGTCCCTTTAGCGTTTTAAACGCCTGATCCAGCTTGCCACTTAAATTATCAAACATATTCTCAATTGTAATTGACTGCAAAAATATAAAAATAATCGTCAGCGCGAAGGATGAATTCGCATTGAAAAACCCAAAAAAAACATTTCACCTTTTTAAATACATTTGATATGAAGATATTGGTGCCTTCATAACATTCCCAAACATGATCAAAGTCGATTTTAAGAAAGACATATTGCCTCATATTGTAGCGATTGCCATTTTTCTAGTACTTACGCTGATTCTTTTCAAACCTATTTTTTTTGAAAGCAAAAGTTTAACCCAAGGCGATATTTTGCAATGGGAAGGTGGCGCAAAGGAGATTTTAGATTACAGGGCTGAAACTAGCGAAGAAGGCCTTTGGACCAATTCGATGTTTAGCGGGATGCCCGCCTATATGGTGAGTGTGAAATGGGGGAATGAGTTGATCAAAACCATGCATGCAGTGATCAGTTTTGGACTGCCTCACCCGGTTAGAATCATCTTCGTTTCAATGATTTCTTTCTATATCATGTTGCTTTGTTTTAAAGTGAAGCCCTATTTAGCCATTATTGGCGCAGTTACTTTTGCTCTTTCTTCATACAATATTATAGGCATAACGGCTGGGCACAACGCTCGAATTTCAGCAGTTTCACTGATGCCTTTGGTCATGGGCGGAATTCACCTCTGCTTCACAAGAAATAAATGGTTGGGTTTTAGTCTTACAGCCTTGGCTTTGGCCATGCAGATGCGGGTAAACCACCTTCAAATCACTTACTATTTGGCCTTTATTGTTGCCATTTACGGTTTACTACAACTTATCCATGCCATAAAGCAAGGAGAGTTAAAGCCTTTTGCTCAACGTTTGGGATTACTCGTATTGGCAGCCGTTTTAGCCGTGGGCACTTTCTTTGGTGAATTTTACGCGACCTACGAGTATGGAAAATATTCAAACCGAGGTCAGTCTGAATTAACCCAACAAACCGACCAAGACTTAAATGAAGACGGCTTATCTAAAACCTACGCTTTTCAATACAGTAATGGCCTTGCCGACCCTTTCACCTTATTCATTCCAAATGCTTTAGGAGGAAATGATCAGCTAGGCACCGACTCTAAAAGCGCTGATGTTTTGCGAAAAGCAGGTGCTAATGAAGCTCAAGTAAGACAAACGCTCCCACAACTTAGAACCTATTGGGGCAAAGAATCTCCGACTACTTATTATGCAGGAGCAATCATGGTTTTCCTTTGTGTGGTGGGAATGTTCTTTGTTGAAAGGCGCTATGTAATCTGGTTAGTAGCCGTTTCCATTTTAGGTATACTCATGAGTTATGGTCGAAATCTTCCTAGCCTCAATTACCTTCTTTTCGATTACTTCCCAGGCTATAATAAATTCAGGTCCGTAAGTTTCACGATTATGATGCCCATTTTCGGTATTATCTTCTTAGGCATGTTGGGCTTAGAAAAGGTGATAGATCAAAAACTGAATAAGGCTCAACAAAAGAAATTATGGATCGCCTTAGGCGCCACTGGAGGTTTAGCCTTGATATTGGCCATAATCCCTGGAGTACTAGGTTTCGGTTCACCCTTCGATGGACAGTTACCTGTAGAGTACGCCAACGCGCTGAAAGAAGACCGCAAGGATTTATTTCGAAGTGACGCATTCCGTGCTTTTGTTTTTATCGCCCTTTTTGCAGGCACTTATTTTTTGTATTCCATCAAAAAACTAGGTAAACCAATGGCTTTCGGACTAATGATTTTGCTTGGAATTTTAGATGTAAGTCTCGTTGCTGGACGTTTTATTGGAGAGGCCAACTTTGCCAAGTCGCCAAGAGCGCAGTTTTTTACCGAAACCAATGCAGACAGATACATTAAACAAAACGAAAGTTTAGGAGACCGTGTACTGAACCTCACTTCATCATTTTACAGCGCCCAGTCTGCTTACCATCACCATACCATCAATGGTTATCATGGTGCGCGCTTGAGAAGATATCAAGAGTTAATCGACAAAAATATCTTTCCTGAAATGCAGGAATTGACCGAAAGAATTAAGAATGGCGACAGCAACCTCCGTGGTTTCGAGGTATTGAATATGTTGAACACCCGTTATTTGATTATTAACCCCAATTCAGACCAAGGAGCATTGACCAATAATTCTGCGAATGGAGCCGCTTGGTTTGTTGATAATCTAATTAAAGTCAACTCCCCAGATGAAGCCTTTAACGGTATTGGAAATATTGAAACAAAAACGCAAGCCATTGTCAATGCTAGCGAATTCAATTTAAAAATTGATGACCCAAGCAGCGAAGGGCAGATTAATTTAATAGACTACCACCCCGGTTACTGGAAGTACAACAGTCAGAATTCAGGAGATGGCTTTGCCGTATTCTCGGAGATTTATTATCCAAAAGGGTTTAAAGTAACCATTGATGGTCAACCCGTAGAAATGCTTCGTGCGAATTATGTACTTCGTGCATTGGAAATTCCTGCCGGAAATCATGAAATAGTTTTCGAATTTAAGCCTACCATATACAGTACAGGAAAAATCGTGATGAGGATTTTCTCTATTTTGGTGGTATTGATGTTTTTGGGAACAGTTTACTGGAGCTTGAAGGTTGAAAATATCACCAAAAACATTTAATACATGGTTTTGTGAAAAACGACCTCATCCCGCATAATCAAAAATTCAATCCTAAATTTGAAGCTATGGGCAAAAAAATCTGCATGCTTCTACACGAATTTTACCCGAATGACATTCGAGTAACCAAAGAAGCAAGTGCGCTTATCAAGGGAGGCTTTGAAATACACCTCATATGCTTACAACGAAAAAACGAACAAGATTTCGAAACTGTTAATGGCATAAAAGTGCACAGAATACCTGTTGCTCAAACTTTTTTCTGGCGAGGCATTTGGGACATCCTTTTGGTTGCCTTTGGCTTCTTCCAACCTAAATTTCATAAAAAACTATTTTGGCTCAATCAAAAAGAGAGCTTTGATGCATTGCATGTTCACGACTTGCCCTTGGCAAAAACGGCCTTACAACTCAAAGAAAAAAACCCATCACTAAAGGTCATTCTCGATTTTCATGAAAACTACCCAGAAGCTTTAAAGGTGTGGTTTATGTGGAAAAAGAACCCAATTATTCGCTTTAAGAACAACTTATTCTTTGGTTTTAATAAGTGGTTGAAATATGAAAAAAAAATGGCTCAGTCGGCCGACAAAGTGATTGTAGTTGTTGAAGAGATGGCA
The DNA here is from genome assembly GCF_963973945.1 of uncultured Roseivirga sp. Taxonomy (GTDB): domain Bacteria; phylum Bacteroidota; class Bacteroidia; order Cytophagales; family Cyclobacteriaceae; genus Roseivirga. The sequence goes on along the minus strand of NZ_CAXBBV010000003.1, from coordinate 64,409 downwards.
GAAAGAATTCATCAGCTTCACGATATTCCTTTTTCCAAGATTATTACAATCACCAATTCCGAAGGAAAAGACTTCTTAAATCAAGAGTCGTTTGAGGGTATTTATAAAAAAAACGAGGGTCACTTTATACTTGCTTACACTGGAGGTGTCGGTCCTCACAGAGGGGTGGATGTAGCGATTGAAGGCTTGGGATTTCTAAAACATCACCCTAAAATCAGGTTAGAACTTACGGGCACACTTTCAACAGCCACCCGTAATTGGTTAGAAGATTTGATTAAAAAACATGGCATCGAGAATCAAGTAAAAATCAATGGCTATCAGCCCTTTACTAAATTCTTTTCATACATGGCTTTTGCAGACGTAAACTTGATTCCACACAACAGAAATGGACATACCGACAACACTATCCCCCATAAGCTTTATCAGGGCATGATGGTAGGCAAACCGGTTTTGGTAAGCGATGCTCCTCCCCTAAAAAGAGTAGTAGAAAAACTCAATAGCGGGTTGGTTTTTGAAGGTGGAAACTCAAAAGATTTCGCGGATAAAGTTGAAGCTCTATATTTGAATAAGGTACTTTATGACCAGCTTGGCAAAAATGGTTATGAAGCCACCATAAATCAGAACGAAAACTGGGAAGCCACAGGCGAAATACTCACTAACGAATACCAGCAATTACTTGAATCCAATGACTGATAAAAACAAACAGGTTACCAAGTACAGAAGATTCGAGCAAACACTTGAATTCATGAAAGCATCTCTTCCGAAAGGAAGTAAAATCTTGGATTTGGGAAGTCCAAATGACATGTCGGCATATTTGACAGACTATGGTTACCAAGTAGATAATGCCTATGGCGTGGACTTCGACCTAAACCCCGAAATTATTGCAAAAGAGGGGTATGATGCCGTTACCATGTTTGAAGTATTAGAACATTTGATCAACCCAATGGGAGTTCTTACTCAGGTAAAAGCGCCTAAACTTTTTGCATCAGTACCATTAAACCTATGGTTTGCAAAAGCCTACCGCAATAAATCAGACGAATGGGATCAGCATTTTCATGAATTTGAAGATTGGCAGTTTGATTGGCTTGTGGAGAAATCCGGGTGGAAAATCCTTAATAGGGCAAAATGGGTAAGTCCTGTGCGAAAGCTTGGATTCAGGCCAATATTAAGAAGGTTTACACCGCGTTACTATATTGTCGAAGCAGATAAACAAGGGGCTTTTCTAGCGTAATATTTTTACCCAATTTCTTATAGTTCGATCTAAACATGCTCCGGTAAACTGATAATAATAAGTCCCATCAATTAGGCCTTTACCATCCCATTCATTTTGATAATTTTCACTAATATAAACCCGATTACCCCAACGATTAAACACAACTAACCTACTTCCTAAAAAGGACGCATTCACTTCGAAAACTTCATTCACCCCATCTCCATTTGGCGTAAATGCATTGGGTAAAGAGCTTACATCCGCTATTCTAGGCTCTATTTTTATTGTATACTCCTTTCTATCACCGCACTCATTAATAGCCTCTATCGTGTATTCACCTGAGCTATTTATTTCAATTGTTTGAGCATTATCTCCGGTTGACCACATGTAATTTGTATAACCATATGTTGCACTAAGAGTCAATGTTTGTTGACAGCCAACTTCTAAACTATTAGAGCGAATTTCTAAAGGGTTTGTTTCTTCTCTGGTTATTTCTATTTCATTTGATACAGATTCACCACAAACCGTTTTCCCTGTAACTAAATAGACTCCTGGTTCTGTCACTCTATAAGAGATTCCTGTTGAACCATCTTGCCATCTGTATTCATCAAACCCATCGGTAGCTTGCAATTCTATTTCTTCATCACATGTAAGGTTTGTAGAAGGAATTGACACTAACATTTGTGGTAATGTATTAAAGTTCACATTCACTGTATCTTTGTATTCACAATCTTTAATGAACCCGCTTACAATATATTGACCAGAAGAATTTACAACAAGCGACCTGTTTTGACTTCCATTGTTCCAACTGAAAGTATCAAAGTTCCTCTCTATCTCAATTGTTAATGAGCTTTCACATGTTCCCAATACCTTTGAAGAGCCGCGCTCAGAATTGCTCACCTCTCCATCAGTCAAGTTAAAAAGTGCGGTTACCTCCTGAGCATTAACTACTCTATTATACACCCTCAAATCATCTAAACGCCCTGAAAATTGTTGATTGGAATCATAGCAACCACTCAAACAATCTTGGTCATTCCCTAAAACAAAACCGTTCAGCCCCACTTCTATCTTACCCAAAGGCATGGTCTTGTTAATATCAAATACCCCATCGATGTAAATTGCTGCTTCACCAGTAGTTCCATTTCTAGTTAAGATAACGTGATGCCATAAACCATCACTAATATTTACAGTGCCAACAACAGCAATACCGGGGATATTTGGTAGATTTCGAATATTAGATGTGATTAGACCATTCTGGCTAATATTTAAGTTAAATTCATTATCTCTAATACTATTTGCTACACTCAAAAGTGTACCAAAGCCAGTTCCTTCATGCTTCACCCAAACTGAAACCGTAAAATCGAACAAATTATCAAAGCTCTCTTTTTCTATATTTGCCAATTGTAAATAATTATCAAAACCTAAAGCGAAATCACAATTGCCAAACCGGTCAAGTCCAAAAAATGTACCTTTTGGTTGGCTGTTAAAGTTATTACCAGAAGCATCTGTTATATTATTGTTGAAGTGTAGATCTAACATTAATCCATCTCTTAAATTAGTGTTTTGGGCATGAACAGAATGATTCTGAAAAATCAGTAGTGGAAAAATCAAGAATGCAATAGCTAGGTTTCGCATCAACATCATGCCTTTAGTATTAAAAGTTAAATATATTACTTTCACCTTAAATCTAGCTTCTTGGGCATAGTAATCAAACAAAGTATTCGTTCTTCAATCATCGCTTACCTTGGGGTGTTGATTGGCTATATCAATGTACTTTGGCTTTTCCCTTATTTTTTAGAGGCAGATCAGATTGGCCTGTTCAGGTTAATTCAGAGCAGTGCGTTTTTAATGGCTACTTTTGGGCAATTCGGTTTAGGCTCTGCTTTGGTCAAATTCTTTCCAAAACTAAAAGATCAAAAAGGCTTTCTCAGCTTTATTATTTTAGGAGGAGTTTTGGGGTTTGTTCTATTTGCCGCATTTACCTTTCTGTTCAAAACCGAAATAACCGCTTACTTCGCTAAAGAATCAGGGCTATTTATCGAGTATTTCGGGATTACCCTACTCATTAGCTTTATACTTATTCAATTTCAATTGTTGGAGGCCTATTGCCGTAGCCTACTAAAAATTGTTATACCTACACTGATTCGAGACATACAACTCAGGCTCTCCGTAACTGTTCTTGTTGCCCTTTATGCCTTAAACATCATCACTTTTAATGGGCTTATTCAATGGTTATCTGGCGCCTACCTGCTTATGGTGATTACCGTTATTTTTTATCTACGTCAGCTTAAGGCTTTTCAACTCAGCTCCAACTTTAAATTCATCAATACAGCGCTACTGAAGCAAATCATGACCTATGCGGTTTATATGATGATTGGCGCAGGCGGTACGCAAATCGTGCTACAAATTGATAGTATTATGGTGAGCGGAGCTTTAGGCTTAGATGCGACAGGAATTTACACCATTGCCTTCTTTATTGGGGTGGTGATTGAAATGCCTAAACGTTCTATCACTCAAATTTCTGCCCCACTTATTTCTCAAGCCTTCGAGAAGAACGACATGCCTGCTGTAGAGAAACTCTATAAGCAAACCTCTATCAATCAAATGATTATCGGAAGCTTGTTGCTTATTGGTATTTGGGCAAACCTTGAAAGCCTCTATTCATTTATTCCCAATGGAGAAATTTACATTCAAGGCATTAACGTGGTGTTGTTTATAGGCTTAGGAAAACTAAGCGATATGATTTTCGGCACCAATGGAGAAATCATCGTGATGTCGAAGCACTACAAATTCAATGTAGTTGCTGTGGGTATCTTGGCCATTCTTACCATTACGCTAAATTTATTATTGATTCCCAAGTATGGAATTGAAGGGGCTGCCATAGCTTCGTTTTTAGCCATGCTTACTTTCAACTTGAGTAAGTTTTTATTCGTTTGGGTGAAATTTAAAATTCAACCGTTTTCACTAGGAAGCATCAAATTACTAGCAATTATTGGTTTGGTACTTTGGGTAAATCAATGGGTCCCCAAGATGGAACTAACGCTTGTAGATATCCTTATCCGCTCCACCGTAATTACTGTTCTACTTGTAGGCCTCACTATTGGGCTCAAGGTTTCAGAAGAGGTGAATAGCCTTGTATTTGGTTTTATGAATCGTTTTAAGAAGACTTAGCGAGTACCTAAAGTATTCAGTAGCTCGCTTAACTTTTGGGTAAGGCTTCGTCTTCCAAAATCACTTATCTCTTCAGCATTAGAATTTGAGTTTCCATTCTTCCAATCTTGATAGGCTTCTCTCAAAAAGGTTTTTAACTGATCTGCATCTGTCTGCTCAAACACTGTTCCCGATTTTGTTCTGTTCAGAATTTCCGCCAAATCACTTTCCTTATTTCCAACACAAAGGATCCTTCGATCGGCACCTAAATACTCAAAAAATTTCCCTGGTAAATGGCCTTTGGCATTTTCGGAATTATTCTGAAGTAACAACAGCACAGAAGATTTCCTGTACTTCTCTAACACCTCTGTATGAGGCAAATAATTATACTTCTGAATAAGTGGAACGAGATCAGCATAAGCTCGAAATGTAGCCATTACATCATCGCTGAGAATCCCCACAAACTCAATCTCTAAATCCTTATCAAATTCGTTTGCCGCAACCATTTCATTCAATGCCTTCCAAAACCATTCTGGATTTCTGAAAACATTGAGCATGCCTACATGACTAATTCTAAATTTATCTGAGCTCGGAACTGAAACGGAAGCCTTAAAGTCTTCTTCATCAAAACCATTGGTAATCACTTTTGCTCTTCTGGCACCTAGGTCTTCAAAGTCCTTCTTCCAACTTTCACTCACAGTCAACACACAGTCGGCTGCGCGTATCACCTGCTGCTCTAAATTCTTATGTTTCCGCCAAACCAAAGCCGTCATATTGAATTTCTGAAGAATATCCCATTTCGACCAAGGGTCGCGAAAATCGGCCACCCAAGTGATGGCTGGATTCTTCATTTTGAGTTTTAGCCCAATCAAATGCATCGAATGAGGCGGACCAGTAGTAATAATGGTTTGTATATTGTTACTCTCTAAAATAGTAGCAATGTAATCGGCAGAAGGTTTTGCCCAAAAGATCTTTGGATCGGGGATAAAAACATTTCCCCTCAACCATATGGCTAACTTAGAAAGTAGTCCTTTCTTCCCTCCTTCTAATACTTGCCCTTGCTTTAATTCTTTTCTACCAGAAATCTTCTTAAAAATTGAATAAGGCTCCCAAATGGGGAATTTCAAGACTTCAATTTGTGGAGAGACATCCTTAGTTAAAGACTCATCTTTCAAATCGAAATCAGGGTTTTCAGGAGTGAAAATCACAGGTTCCCAACCATATTCTGGAAGGTATTTAGAAAATTTGAGCCAACGCTGTACCCCACCTCCAGCGCTTGGCGGCCAATAGTAGGTAATGATCAATACTTTTTTATTGACAGAATCAGTCATTGGTCAAATATGATAAGAAAACCTATAATGACATAAAACAATAGGGTAATAAGGTGCTATTAAGGGTTAACTTTGCTTTTGTTCTCAAAAAAAATTTACTTCGAACAAATTAGGTCAAACACAAAACATACAACAATGGGTTTCATGCCAATCATAGTCGCATTATTAGGGTTTATCCTCCTATTTTCGATTTACATATACAATCAAATAAAACCTCGAAAAGCCAATATCACCAAAACCATTGATAAAATGGAGGAGGTTAGTCGTGAAAGAAAACAATTGATTTTAGGCTATGATAGTGCCAATGACGCTTCACCACTAGCGGATATAGCCACCCAACTTAGAAAGACTTCAACCGATAGATTTCAAAGTTTCAATAAAGAAGAAACGTTGATTGATGAAATTAATAGAGCAGCTCCTCAAATTTCTGATAAATCATTATCCACCCAAATTCAGCGATTGAATGAGCAACAAAAGCAATTGTTACGGACTTTAAAAACCACCTCGGGTGAGTATAATAGGTTTATTGCTTCACCATCAAATAAAATGGTGGCCTCACTTTTTGGCTTCAAGACTTTTTGATTCTATTTCAGACAAAACGTATTTCAGTACACCACTGTGATCGTCATGTTTAAACCACTTGACGTGCTCATTCTTTTTAAACCAAGTCATCTGACGCTTGGCATATCTGCGTGAATTTCTTTTGAGCAATCTTATTGCTTCTTCCTTGTCATAATCTCCTTCCAAGTAACCGAAGATTTCTTTGTAGCCTACTGTTTGCAATGCATTCAAGTGCTTATGCTTATGAAATGCTTGGGCTTCTTCAAATAGGCCATTTTCAATCATTTGATCCATCCTCAGATCAATGCGCTCATACAGTTTTTCTCGCTCCATTTCAAGACCGACCATAATGACATGAAAAGGTCTGTCTACCTTCTTTCCCGTTCTAAAGCTACTGAATGGTTTTCCTGTAGTGCGAATGACTTCCAATGCACGGGTAACTCGTTGTGGATTATTTAAATCAGCTTGTTTACAGTAATCAGGATCCTTTTCCTTTAGCTCACTTACCAATACGGAAAGCCCTTTGTTTTCAAGTTCAAAGTTCAATTCATCTCTAAGGTGAGGCGATACAGGGGGCAAATCATCCAAACCATAGCAAACGGCATCAACAAACAACCCAGAGCCTCCCACCATTACAGCAACGTTTCGTTCCGAATAGATATTTTCGAGTATTTCAAGAGCCTCGTTTTCGAATCTCCTTACATCATAATGGTCATGAATAGACAGCGAATTTATGAGGTGATGTTTTACAGTAGAAAGCTCTTCAGCATCTGGCTTAGCAGTCCCAATTTCTAACTCCCTATAAAATTGTCTAGAGTCGGCCGAAACCACCTCACTACCAATATTTTGAGCCAATTTAATTGAATGAGCTGTTTTGCCTACGGCCGTGGGCCCCACCACACAAATCAAAAAGTTAAACTTAATCACACCTCCTATTTGAATCGTCATAATTAATGAATAAACTTGCCACACTTCAACCTAGACATCCCATTTTGAGCAGAAAGATACTTATCGTAGACGATAATGACATAAATCGTCAATACTTACGTTCCGTTTTATCGGACGAAGATACTGAATTGCTGTCAGCCTCAGGTGGCCAAATGGCCTTAAAATTCCTTGAAAACCATATTCCTGATATTATACTTATGGACATTCAAATGCCTGAAATGGATGGTTTTGAATGTTTAAACCATATAAAGCAAAAACACACCGACTACCCCTCTCTCATTTTTGCCGTCACTGGTTTTTCAGATGACTTTGGTAATACTTCATTTAAAGAACTGGGGTTTGATGAATTATTTTTGAAGCCCATTAAGGCTGCTATTTTTAAAGATCAGATTGGTGAGTTATTAAAGAAATGGAGGGAAGAAAAATCAAGTTCGAATCGCATATTAAGGTCTTCAGATGCCGAATTAATAGATATAAGAATAGTCAAAGAACTAAGGAAATACGCTTCTCAAAAAGAACTTATAGAGATATACAAAGAGTTTGAAAACGAGACTTCCTCTGCACTGGAACAGATAAAGTCCCACATTGAGTCAAATGATATTGATAAAATTTTAAGTATCTTGCATACTATCAAGGGAAATTCAGCATCATTAGGATTGACCCCTATTGCTAAATTTTCTGAGCAATTAGAATTCAAAATAAAAAAATCCGAAACTATAGATTTGGAAAATTATTTACCTGAATTGCTTGATTTATTTGCTAAATTCGTAAGTAATTACGAAAGAATTTTAAACTTAAACTAAATGACTGAAGTGGATTATAAAAACGTACTCGTTGCGGAAGACAGTTCCGTAATTCAAAACCTTTTGAAAAAGATCCTGCTTTTTGAAAACTGCAAAATCACCTCTGCTAAAGATGGTCAAAGTGTGTTGGACAAGTATGAAAAAGATCACTATGATCTCATTATAATGGACTTCAACCTTCCTGTAATGAGTGGATTAGAAGCCACTAAAAAAATTAGGGCCATTAAAAACAAAAAAGGGAAAGTGCCAATTATTGGAATATCAGGAAATGCGAAGAACCTTCCTGAAAGCACCTTTTTCGATGCTGGAATTAATGAGTATATGCAAAAGCCATTAGACTACGATAAGCTTATTGAACTGGTTAAAAAATACACTGCAACTGCTGAATGACTGTTAGATACACGAAACAATTTTTGAGCAAACTCGAAGATATATTCGCTGAATCTGATTATGTATTGCGATATGAGAAAGGCAGTTTCAAATCAGGATACTGCCTTCTACACGACACCAAAATCGCTATAGTTAATAAATATTATACTACAGAAGGTAAGATCACCTGTCTGATTGATATTTTAAAGTCCGTTCAAATAGACAAGTCTAAGCTCAACGAAAAGAATAGAAAGCTTTTAATGGAGTTGTCTCAAACTGAAATTGACCTGTGAAAGTTACTTTTTTAGGCACTGGAACCTCACAAGGAGTCCCTGTAATTGGATGCGCTTGTGAGGTTTGTCGTTCATTAGACTTCAGAGACAAAAGATTAAGAACATCTATTCATATAGAAATTGGTGACTCAAGCATTATTTTCGATTCTGGCCCAGACTTCAGACAGCAAATTTTAAGAGAAAACATTACTTGCCTTGATGCTCTGGTCTTTACGCATGAGCATAAAGATCATACCGCAGGAATGGATGATATTCGATCGTTCAATTTTCTACAAAAGAAGGACATTCCTGTGTACGCTCGAAAAAATGTAATTGAACAACTCAAAAGGGAATTTGCCTACATCTTTAGCGAAACCAAGTATCCAGGCATTCCTTCGGTAGACATTAAGGAGATTAAGAACACTCCATTTGTTATTGGCAAAACCGAAATAATTCCAATAGAGGTGACTCACTTTAAACTACCCGTTTTTGGTTTTCGAATTAAAGACTTCACCTACATTACAGATGCAAAAACAATCTCAGACACGGAGAAAGAGAAAATAAAAGGGTCGAAAATTTTAGTGATAAACGCACTTCAAAAAGAAGAACACCCTAGTCATATGACATTAAACGAGGCCATTGCTTTGGCTAAGGAAATGAACGCTGATAAAACCTACTTCACCCACCTAAGCCATAAAATGGGTACTCATAAAAAAACAGAGAAACTTTTGCCAGAAAATATCGAAATAGCTTACGATGGGCTGAAAATCGAAATCTAGTGCACCTTAATTTTTATGTTTTAAAACGGCTTTCAAAATCCTTGGATTCAATACTTCAAGGTGCACAACTGGTAGAATCTTTCAGTCAGGAGAAGAATGAGCTTATTTTAGGTTTTATTCTAAACAATAAAGAGAGCTTTTACATAAGGGCTACACTTCAAAGCGATTTTACTGCGCTATCATTTCCAGAGAGTTTTGCTCGAAGCAAAAGGAATAGCGCAGACCTCTTCCCTTTCTTAATTAACCGCAAAGTTCAGTCGGTTCATCAGTATGAAAACGAAAGAGCATTTCATATTAAGTTTAAAAATGGTGCTATACTTCTTTTTAAGATGCACGGCAACCGCTCCAATATTATCTTAATTCCTAAGGGGCAAAACCCTCAGTTACTCAAAAAGAAGCTAGTAATTGACAATAATATTGACCTCTTAAGTTTAGAAAGACCGATTGAGCGCACAGAAGCTTTGTACACAGCAGACTCTGACTACCTTAAATTCTATCCCACTTTTGGCAAGTTGATCAAAGCATACCTATTATCAACCAACTTTGGGAGTTTGAGTACTAGCGAACAATGGATTGCACTTGAAAAACTAGTAGATGATTTAGAGCATAACCCTTTCTTCATTTCGCACTTAAGTGGAGTACCCGTGTTGAGCTTAATCGATTACGGAGATAATACTCAAGCCTTATCTAACGACCCTATTCATGCATTAAACCGCTTTTACCGGGCCTTTCATACCGAGTATTTTTTCGAAAAAGAAAAGAAAAATTTGCAACAACAGTTCAGTAAAAAAATCAATCAAGCCAAAAGCTATATCACCAAAACAGAAGCTCAGTTAGTTAAACTGGAAACGAGCACAGCGCCCAATCAAATTGCTGATATCATTATGGCAAATCTGCATGCCATTCCTTCAGGAACTACTACAGCTAACCTGTTTAACTTTTACACTGAACAAAACATTGAAATCAAATTAAACAAATCCCTCTCTCCTCAGAAAAATGCTGAAAATTATTATCGAAAATCGAAAAACAGGAGAATAGAGATTGAAAAATTGACTGAGAATATTCTTAATAAGGAAGAGCAGTTAATCACTCTACAGGCTCAAAAGGACTCAATTGATCAGACCAATACTCTTAAAGAATTAAGATCGATCATCAAGACTAGTGGCATTGAGACATCACATAGTAACCAAGAAATTAATCTTCCATACAAGGTTTTCACGGTCCAAAGCTATCAAGTGTGGGTGGGCAAAAATGCTAAGTCCAATGATGAGCTCACTTTGAAACATTCTTATAAAGAAGACCTTTGGCTGCATGCCAAAGACGTTCCTGGCTCTCATGTTTTAATCAAGCATCAAGCAGGAAAAACCATTCCTATATCCGTAATAGAAAGAGCTGCAGGTTTTGCAGCCTACTATTCAAAAAGAAAAACCGATACGTTAGTACCGGTTATTTATACTCCTGCAAAACATGTACGAAAAAAGAAAGGTGCAGCTCCTGGTCAAGTATTCGTAGCACAAGAAAAAGTCATGATGGTTCCCTCTCAAGGCCCACAATCAGATACTTAATCTGCAATATTAAGTTTTAACATATTTGTTCTACCCCTTTCACGAATAGGCATACTGGCAGTAGTAATAAACACATCACCTTGCTCTAAATGCCCATTTGCTTTAAGAATATTCTCGTGGTCTTTAAAAGTTTGGTCGGTAGACTCTTGACTATCATAGAAGTATCCTCGAACCCCCCAAACTAAAGCCAGTTTAGTCAACAAACTCTTTTTTGGTGTGAAAATAAAGATATTTGATTTTGGTCTGTGAGAAGATAGTTTAAATGCTGTATACCCCGACACTGTATTCCCCAAAACCGCAGTAGCTTCAATTCTTTCTGCTAAACGACAAGCCGACAACATAATGTTATCATTCATGTAAGTATCGCTCGACTCCAAAGGCTCATAAAAGTTACAATAGATGCTTTGGGCAGAAGACTCAACCGATGCAATAGTTTTAGCCATACTCTTGATGGTTTGAACGGGATACTTCCCAGCAGCAGTTTCGGCTGAGAGCATCAATGCATCAGCACCATCTAAAACAGCATTCGCCACATCATTGGTTTCAGCTCTGGTCGGCCGCGGATTATAAATCATGCTCTCCATCATTTGGGTAGCAATAATCACAGGTTTAGCCGCCAAATTACATTTCTCAACGATCATCTTTTGAGCGATTGGCACTTCCTCCATTACAATTTCAACACCCAAATCTCCACGAGCCACCATTAAGGCATCAGACTCGGCAATGATTTCATCTATATTCTGGAGCGCTTCTGGCTTTTCAATTTTCGCAATAATTCTGCAATCCTTCCCTGCTGCTTGAATTCTCGATCGCAAATCACGAATATCATCAGCATGACGCACAAATGATAAAGCAATCCAATCGACATCGTTCTCTAAACCAAAAGCTAAATCTTCAATGTCCTTTGGAGTGAGTGATGGAGCCGATACCTTGGTAAAAGGTAGGTTAATGCCTTTTTTCGACTTGAGCATACCACCGTACTTCACCACACAAGTAACATCATCTCCATTAATTGACTTAACCGTAAGCTCTAGGTTGCCATCATCAATCAAGATCATGTCCCCAACACTTACATCGGTTGAGAGGTTTTCATAAACAGTTGATACTTTTTTACTATTTCCCACCATCTGTTCGGTGGTAATCACTATTTCTTGGCCTGGTGTAATCAAAACTTCACCGCCTTCAATTTCACCAACCCTTATTTTAGGTCCTTGTAAATCTTGAAGAATTGAGCAATAGGTGCCTAGCTCATTGTTAAGGTCTCTTATTCTTTCTATAATTTGAGACTTGTTTGCATGATCGCCATGCGAAAAATTTAAGCGAAAAACATTAACACCAGCATAAATCAGTTCCTTTAGCATCTCTTTAGAGTCGCTTGCTGGACCGACTGTAGCTACGATTTTAGCTTTATTGATATTCTTATTATAACCCATATTAAAATATTAGATTGTCCTTAGACTTTAAGGCTGCTGTGTCCATTAACACTGCGAATTGAACGAAAGGTATTTCTTTGATTTTTGAAATGAAAGCGTTTAGGTCAAAACCGACAGATTCATTCTCTAACATAATAAAATAGTCGAAATTCTTTAACTCAGGAATAATAAACGCATTGAATTGCTCTTCTCCATCCACCGCTCTATTTCGAATTAATCTGAAAGTTTGATATTCAGTTTTATACAAGTAGTTAGATATTGACAAAGCTTTATTACCTGTAAAATCAAGCTCAATATTTTTCATTTTGGCCAAATCCCACCCCAAGCTTTTATTTAGCATCCAAGCCAGTTTATATTCCTTCACACTGGCGTTAACTGCTACCAGTTCAAAATCTATCTCATAAGAAATTTCGAGCTTATTTTTTGCCATAAATGCGAAAAAAACAGGTTTCTTTATACTCAAAGAACCAACGACAAGATTAAAAAATATGTTTGACATTATTGTTAATTTGCATTTCTTTGCAGCACGTTTTAACTAAAATTTTCCAAAATGTCGGACATTGCATCAAAAGTAAAGGATATCATCATTGATAAACTAGGAGTAGAAGAATCAGAGGTGACTCCCGAAGCAAGCTTCACTAATGATCTTGGAGCAGATTCACTTGACACAGTTGAGTTAATCATGGAGTTCGAGAAAGAATTCAACATTTCAATTCCAGATGATCAAGCAGAGAACATTGGCACAGTAGGTGATGCCATCTCTTACCTGGAAGCTAACGTTAGCAATTAATAACTTTTCCTTACTACTCTTATATGCAATTAAAGCGAGTTGTAGTAACAGGCCTTGGCGCACTAACACCTTTAGGGAACAATCTCGATACATATTGGGATAACCTAATTAAAGGTGTAAGTGGTGCTGGGCCTATCACCCGTTTCAATCCAGAAAAATTTAAAACTCAGTTTGCCTGCGAAGTGAAGGATTACGATCCTTTAAATTATTTCGACAGGAAAGAGGTACGTAAGATGGACCTCTTTACGCAATTCGCGATGATTGCGGCTACTGAAGCTTTTGAACACTCAGGCTTGGACTTAGCGTCTATTGACCTATCCAAGGCTGGAGTAATTTGGGGATCAGGAATTGGAGGACTAAAAACCTTTCAGGATGAAGTAATGTCATTCGCACAAGGTGATGGTACCCCAAGGTTCAATCCTTTCTTTATTCCAAAAATGATTGCAGACATATCTTCGGGTATGATCTCAATGAAATATGGTTTCCGCGGGCCTAACTTTGTAACTGTTTCAGCTTGTGCTTCAGCTACCAACGCCATGATTGATGCTATGACCTATATTAAATTAGGCAAAGCTAAAGTCATGATCACTGGTGGTTCAGAAGCTTCTGTTACCGAAGCAGGAATGGGCGGATTTAATTCCATGAAAGCTCTTTCTGAGAGAAATGATAGTCCACAAACAGCATCAAGACCTTTTGACAAAGACAGAGATGGCTTTGTATTAGGAGAAGGCGCTGGGGCTTTAATTCTTGAAGAATATGAGCATGCAAAAGCACGTGGGGCTAAAATCTATGCAGAAATTGTAGGTGGCGGAATGTCGGCTGATGCCTATCACATTACCGCTCCACATCCAGAAGGCCTAGGAGCTACAAGCGTTATGATTAATGCGCTTGAAGACGCTGAAATGCAGCCTGAGGAGATTGATTACATCAATGTACACGGCACCTCTACTCCTTTGGGAGATATGAGTGAAGTAATAGCCATTGAAAAAGTATTTGGTGAGCATGCTTACAACCTGAACATTAGCTCTACAAAGTCGATGACAGGTCACCTTTTAGGAGCTGCTGGAGCTATTGAGGCTATTGCAGCAATAAAATCAATAGAACATCAAATTGTTCCTCCAACCATCAATCATTTTACTGATGATGACCAGTTCAATCCTAAGTTGAATTTCACATTCAATAAAGCTCAGGAAAGAACAATCAATGCCTGCTTGAGTAATACCTTTGGCTTTGGTGGTCACAACACATCAGTTGTATTTAGAAAACTGGATTGAAAGTGCGGTTGTGGTTAACCCAATTTAAAACCCTTTCAAAAGAAGATAAAAAGCTTATTGCCTCAATTAAAACAATTGTAGGCAGTAAGCCTTTTAATTTAAAACCTTACAAAATCGCCACTCAACACACCTCTGTTGCCAAATCGGTGAAAGATGGAGTGAAAGAATCGAACGAAAGGTTAGAGTACCTAGGTGATGCCGTTTTAGGACTTGTAGTCGCTAATTACATCTTCAAAAAATACCCTTATAAAGACGAAGGCTTTCTTACAGAAATAAGATCAAGAATTGTAAGTAGGGACTCCTTGAACCTTCTTGCCAGAAAAATTGGAGTAAATCACATTGTCCAATTTGACACAAAGAGAAAAACTCCAAACTCTCACAAATCTATTTATGGCAATACGCTAGAAGCCCTTATTGGGGCGGTTTATGTCGATCAAGGTTTTAAGCGTTCTCAAAAGTTCATTGTTAAAAAGTTACTAATCCCTCATTTTGATATTGAAGAGATTATTAGCACCACCAAAAATTACAAAAGCAAACTGATTGAATGGTCGCAGAAGAGTGGGAAAACCACTAGCTTTGAGCTGCTTGAAACCAAAGAGAAGACCCACTTTAAGGAGTTTGTGATTCAAGTTTTAATTGATGACGAACCAATAGCCAAAGGGCATGGTTTAAGCAAAAAGAAAGCAGAGCAAGATGCAGCCCGTGAGGCCTGTATTTCACTTGAAATTGAATAAATGGGAATTTATCGTATTGGTACTGCCACAGTAAACCAAACCCCTCTCGACTGGACAAACAATATTCTTCAACTCAAAAAGGCTTTAAAAGAAGCCCGAAGTGAAGGAATTGAAATCTTATGTTTTCCCGAATTATCTGTAACTGCTTATGGCTGCGAGGATTTATTTCTTAGCCATTGGCTGCCTGAAAAAGCAAAGCGTTTTTTACCCGAACTCATTGCTGAAACAAAGGATTTGTTTACCAGCTTCAATCTTCCCTTAGCTTTTGGCGGAAAACTGTACAATTGTGCTGTGGTGGTTTACAACCAAGAAATATTAGGTGTGTATGCCAAACAGTATATGGCGCTAGATGGAGTACATTACGAACCACGGTGGTTTACTCCATGGCCCATTGGCGAAGTATTAGAAATTGAAATAGATGGAAAAAACTACCCAATAGGAGATCTTACTTTTGACTTCAAAGATTGGAAGATAGGTTTTGAGATTTGTGAAGATGCTTGGAGAGATGTTCTTCGTCCTGCCCATAGGCTTTGTGTAAAAAAGGTTAACCTAATACTCAACCCAAGCGCCAGCCACTTTGCAATGGAGAAAACATTGCAGCGAATTGACTTGGTAAAGAATTCTTCTAAAGACTTCAAATGCACCTATGTGTATGCCAACCTGCTAGGCAATGAGGCTGGCAGAATGATCTATGATGGGGAAATGATGATTGCCCAAGACGGTGAGCTGGTTTTAAGAAATGAATTATTTTCTTTCAAGCCACATCAGGTTATTTGGGCAGATGTAAACTCTGACGGAAACACGCAACCACACAATGTTAATCCAATAGACCCGAAGGAAATTGAGTTCCCGAAAGCCGCTGGTTTAGCTTTGTATGATTATTTAAGAAAAAGCCGAAGCAATGGTTATGCGTTATCAATAAGTGGTGGTGCTGATTCAGCCACTTGTGCGGTACTGGTAGCTGAAATGGTAAAAAGAGCCATTGAAACTTTAGGGAAATCAGAATTCTTAAAAAGCATTAACCGACTTGATTTAGAAGAAAAGAGTCAAAAAGAGATTGTCGGAGAAATTTTCACAACTGCCTATCAAGGATCAGTTAACTCATCGGATGATACGTTAACTGCTGCTCAAGAACTTGCAAATTCCATTGGATCTACCTTTTACCATTGGACAATCGACAAGGCGGTTGAGAATTACACTTCGACTATAGAAACGGCCATTGAGAGAAAATTGAATTGGGAAACTGATGATATTACGCTCCAGAATATTCAGGCCCGTTCCAGAAGCCCTATTATATGGATGCTCGCCAACATTAAAAACAGAGTACTGTTGACCACTTCAAACCGAAGCGAAGGCAGTGTGGGTTATGCCACCATGGATGGCGACACTAGTGGTAGCCTAGCCCCTATTTCGAGTGTTGATAAAGTCTTTATCAGAAAATGGCTTGTTTATGCCGAAGAACACTTGGGTTACTCTGGCTTGGCCAAGATTAATGCCTTAGCACCAACCGCTGAACTAAGACCAAAAGACCAGCATCAAACCGATGAGGATGATTTAATGCCCTACCCTGTTTTGCTCGCCATTGAGCAATTGGCCATTCGAGATCATCAATCGCCAAAAGAGGTTTTCGCAAACTTGAAAAATAAAGGGCTAGAGGATGAAAATCTCTTGAAGGATCACATTATTAAATTCTACAAACTTTGGAGTAGAAACCAGTGGAAAAGAGAACGCCTTGCCCCTGCATTTCATTTAGATGAATTCAATGTTGATCCACGCACTTGGTGTCGATTCCCGATTTTATCAGCTGGTTTTATAGAAGAGTTGAATGAATTATAAGGAAAATGGAGTTTAAAGTTGACTTTGTACAGCCACACGAATTCCCTGCGATTGTCGAAGTTTGGGAGGCTTCTGTTAGGGCTACTCATCATTTTCTGAAAGAAGAAGACATAGCCTATTTCAAACCCTTAATTCTAAACGAGTATTTAAAAGCTGTTGATTTACGCTGTGTTCGCGATAGCAACAAAAATATAATTGGCTTTCTTGGGGTAGCAGAACAAAACATTGAAATGCTTTTTATTCACCCAGATGCTCGTGGCAAAGGAATTGGGAAAGTACTGACCCAATATGCCATAAGAAAGCTTCATTCCTCCAAGGTAGATGTAAATGAAGACAACGAACAAGCCGTTGGGTTCTACCAAAACATGGGTTTCAAAATCATTGGCCGCTCTGAACTCGATGGTACAGGTAAGCCTTACCCACTATTGCATATGGAATTGAAAAATTGACTTGATAAATACAGCTATAACATTAGTTAAAGCTAGTCAGTAGCTTTACTTGTCACCACCTTCTTCCTCTTTTATCGCCTCCTCATTGTTCTTCTTGTCCTTCCTTTTTTCTTTTGGAGGTTTTGCTGTTTTGTCTTTCTTCTTAAACATACCAAAAACACCTTTCTTTTCTGTAGAAAGTGTATCCGCTGCTGCAGCGTCTTTCAAGGCCTTTTTATACGCTACAGAATCTATTGGGTCTGGTGGCGGAGGTGGCTGAGGGAACAAATGACCGAACTTCTTATTATAATTCAGCTGATCAACATTGTAACCATTATAGCCTTCAGGAGTAGTTAAAATAGTTTCTGTGACTACCTTCTTTTTAGCCGCAGAATCTAAAGCTATTGTATCGTTAAGGGCTTGCACTTCTGTTTCAAGTGAATCTAGAATACCAATATGGATAAGCTCTGGCACTACAATGTCTAATTTATAAAAGGGACGTTTCTTTAAGATTCTATCCAAGAGATATGGATTTTCTAAAACAGGTCTTTCGGGGCTAGACCAAATTCTGGCAATAAATGAAGAGCGTTTTCGATTACTATACTCAAAACCTTCCTTCTCCATGGAATACGTTCTTCCTTTTTGAACTCTAAACCCTTTGCCTTCCACAGCGGCATAAAAAGATTCATCTAATTCGTCAGCTCTATCTTTCACAAAGCCATAAGGCATTTTAGGAATGGTATCGCCTTCAAAAATAGTAAATGGAGAAAAAACCCGCTGTCGGTAGTCATTGTCCAGAATTAACGAAGTTTGATACGCAGGGCATACTAACCTCTCTGTACATGAAAAGAGGACACTGCAAAGGCAGAACAATATGATAGGTTTACAATTCATTAGTCCCCAAAGGGTTTCCCAGATTTACTAATGTGCTGTTAGGCCCCAAACCTAACAATTTAATTTAATCCTTCAACAAAGAATCTATTCGGCCATTTTCCGCGCTACCAATGACCAAAACATAGTTTTATCCTTTAAGTTTACATAGTTAATGAAGCAATTCGATTATATAATAGCGGGAGGTGGAGCAGCGGGATTGACCCTCGCTTATTTGCTGTTGGCACACGAAAATACTAAAAAAACAATACTTATTATCGATAAGGACGACAAATCGGTAAATGACCGCACTTGGTGCTTCTGGGAAAAAGAGCTGAACTTATTCGAAAACTTGGTCTACAAACAATGGAGTAGAGCTTCTTTCTTCGGCCCTAGTTTCAAGCAAACATTTGCCCTTCCGCCCTATTCATACAAAATGATAAGAGGTAAGGATTTCTATGATTTCATGAAACTTGAGCTGGGCAAATTCAATAATCTTACCTGGCTTAAAGAAAGTATTGTTGGAATTGACCCTCAAGGAATTGTGAAAACGAGCACCGAAACCTATTCGGGCAATATGGTTTTCAACAGTACTACTCTTAAAGATTTTCAGATTCCTTCTAAGCACGTACAATTCCTTCAGCATTTTAAAGGGCGATTTATACAAACAGAAAAGCCTTGCTTCGATCCTGAGATCATGACCTACATGGATTTTCGTATCGATCAAAAAGGCGACTGTCGATTTGGTTATGTACTTCCTTTTTCCCCTAATGAAGCACTGGTGGAATACACCATTTTCAGTGAGCAGCTTCTTCAACCCGAAGAATACGACAAAGGACTGGATGATTATCTACATGATTTTCTAAAAATAGAAGACTACAAAGTGCTGGAAGATGAGTTTGGAGTGATTCCGATGACTGACTTTCCTTTTCCAGAAAAGGATGGCCGTATTATAAACATTGGTATTAGCGGTGGTTTTGCAAAACCCTCTACTGGATACACCTTTTTGCGGTCTCAACATATTTTAAAAAAGATGGCCAATAATTTAGTTAGGCAAAAAGATCCATTGGCTGATTTGCCTCATCAGAAAAAGAGGTTCCAGAAATACGACAGTACCTTATTGAATGTATTAAAGAATGGCGAACATTCTGGTGCTCAAATATTCTCTGATTTGTTTGAGAAAAATGGAGCACAAGCGGTTTTCAAGTTTTTGGATGAAGAAACCAACCTAGCCGAAGAAATGAAAATAATGTCTTCCACCCCTATTTTGGCTTTTGGAAAAGCTTTTATTAAAACCTTCGGAAAGTAATTTTGAGGAACGAAGATTACCAAGGATAGAAAGTTACACCAGAAGAAGAATCCCTCGAAGCACCTGTCACTGAACTGAGGCAATTGATTTCGTTTTCACTTCTCAATACACCCATAAAGGCAAAAACAATGGCTTCTTTAAAGTCGACAACTGAGGTTTCGGGAATTACTACTTCTATTGAGTTGCCTAAATAATGCTGAATCATTTCTACCAAAAATAGATTTTTTACTCCTCCACCCGTCACCAACATTTTGCTATTCGCTGTTGCATAAGGCTTTAAGCTTTCACTAATCTGGAAAGCGATATGATGTATCGCTGTGTGCAATTGATCTTCAACACTAGCCTGCGAATCATCAATCAAAGGCATCATTTCATCTCTGAACCATTCATAGCCCAAAGACTTTGGGAATGGCTGCGGATAAAAGTCCAATGCGTTTAGCGCATTCCATAATGGCTCTACCAATTTGCCTGAACGTGCTATTTTACCTCCATCATCAAAAGACTTCCCTGTTGATTTTAATGTATGGCTTAACAACATATTGGCAGGTGAAACATCGAAAGCTTTCCTCATTCCATTTATTCGAAATGAAGCGTTTGAAATACCGCCTAAATTCAAGCAGAAATCATAATCAGAGAAAAGGAGTTCATCGCCCATGGGCACCAAAGGAGCTCCTTGACCTCCGAGTGTTACATCCAGAGTACGGAAGTCGCAAATCACTTTTTGACCAGCAGTATTGGCTAGTTCTTGTCCTGCCCCAATTTGATATGTCAACCCTTTGTCTATCTGATGAAAAACAGTGTGCCCATGGCTAGAAATAAAGTCAATTTCGAGCTGATTCTCGGCTATAAAAATCTTAGCCTGTTCTCCCATCCATTTGCCAAACTCATTATTGAGCAATAATAGGTCTAATGCCGAAAGCTCAATAGAGCGCTTAAGTTTTTCTTGAAATTCAAGATTGTACTCTATACAAGTGGATTTGTTCAATGAAAAGCGCCACCGATCATTCTCTTTCCGAAAAGAACAATGAGCCATGTCCAGTCCATCTAAAGATGTACCCGACATTAAACCTAAAACATGGTAGGCTTCTTTCATTTCAATATTTGAATATTAACCAAACAGTGCGCCTGCAATAGTGGCGGTCATCATGGTAGCCAGAGTTGCGGCCATTAGCGCTTTAACCCCCAGTCTCGATAAGTCTCCTTGACGATTTGGCGCTAAACCTCCAATACCTCCAATTTGAATTGCAATGGAAGAGAAGTTCGCAAAACCACATAGTGCATACGTAGCAATAACGATAGATTTTTCACTAAGATCACCAGCAGCCTTCATATCGGCCAAGCTCAAATAGGCTACAAACTCATTAATCACCGTTTTCTGACCAATTAAGCTTCCTACTTGCAGAGTTTCAGACCATTCCACACCCATGATAAAGGCAAAAACTCTGAATACCTGACCTAGTATGTATTCAAGACTAAAGCCGCTGAATACACCATTAGTGCTTGAAACAACATATGAATTTAGTCCAGTCCATGCACCAATTCCGTCAACCAAAACCCAGTTAAGCGAATAGATTACTGCGATAAAAGCGAGCAACATGGCAGCGATATTCATCGCCAATTTCATTCCATCCGATGCTCCTCCTGCTAGTGCATCAATTACGTTTACACCAATCTGATCTTTATTCACTTTCAATCGAGAGTCGATCTTTTCTGGCTCTAATTCTGGCAAGAATATTTTAGACATTACAATGGCCGCAGGGGCATTCATAATGGATGCACTCAAAAGGTAGGTAGCAAATTTGGCTTGTTGGGCCGGATCTCCTCCTCCTAAAAAGGACACATAAGCTCCCAACACTGACCCAGCAATTGTGGCCATTCCCCCAGTCATTAAGCAGAGTAATTCCGAGTTGGTCATTTTACCAATGAAAGGCTTGACCAAAAGGGGCGCTTCGGTTTGACCTAGAAAGACATTTCCAGCCGCAGACATTGATTCGGCTCCTGACAAACGCATGGTTTTGGCCATGATCCATGCAAAACCATAAACGATTTTTTGGAGGATCCCCAAATAGTAAAGCCCAGCAGTAATGGCAGAAAAGAAAATTACGGTAGGCAAGGCTTGAAAAACAAACAGAAAACCTAGGCTATGATTTACGCCTTCAGCAGCATTACTATTTTTCGCTAGGTCGCCATACAAGAACTCCGCACCATTAAGTGAAAAGCCCAAAAAAGTAACAAAGCCCTGGCTAATAAAATCAAATGCTCTTTTTACAATTCCTACTTCTGAAATAAGCAGCGCAATAATCAGTTGTATGATTACTCCAACCCCTACTAACCTCCAGTCAACCTTTTTTCTTCTGCTCGATAGCAAATAGGCAATTCCAATAAGAACTACCAATCCAATTATTCCTCTTACAATGGCCATGATTAACTGATCACGTGTGAATTTTTCATAATAAAAAGTGACTTAAAAATCACTCCATTGCGACCTCGAAAGAAATACTCTAAAGATCAACCTGTTAAAGTTAACAGAACTTATTAAACACAATAAAGCCCTTCCGATTTAATTCAGAAAGGCTTTAATATTTCTTCTAGCTTCTTTTATTCATTTCATCCCTGATCTTGGCTGCCTTTTCGTAGTCTTCATTACTCAGGGCCTCATCCAGCATTTGCTGAAGTTTATCTAAGGTGAAATCTTGTAACCGATCTCCTTTTGGTTTTTCTGTTACAGCCATTTCTTCCATTTCATCTGCTACTTCTTCCTCATCAGTTAAAATAATCCCTGCTTCGGAGAGCACAGTTTCATAGGTATAGAAAGGCACATCAAATCGAATCCCAATGGCAATGGCATCAGAAGGTCTTGCATCAATGTCAATGGTTTTGATTCCATCGGTACATACAATTTTGGCAAAAAACACTCCTTCTTTTAAATCTGAAATGATTACATGTTCTACACTGAACCCAAAACTATTGGCAAATGACTTAAACAAATCATGTGTCATTGGTCTATTTGGTGCAATCTTTTCGATTTCCAAAGCAATGGCTTGCGCCTCGAACATGCCTATAATAATAGGAAGTCTTCTTTCGCCTTCTACTTCACCAAGCACAAGGGCAAAAGAGCCAGATGTTTGCGACTGACTGGAGGAAAGACCCAGGATTTCGATTTTAATTTTATCCAAAATGGTAAATAACTAGGCTAAGGCTTTTTTAAGCGCTTCGTTCAACTTAGGTAATACTTCAAATGCATCTCCTACAATACCGTAGTCGGCTGCTTTGAAAAATGGAGCTTCTTCATCCTTGTTAATCACTACAATATACTTTGAAGAGTTAACTCCGGCCAAATGCTGAATTGCACCTGAAATACCTACTGCGATATACAAAGAAGGGCTTACTTTAACCCCAGTTTGACCAACGTGCTCATGGTGAGGCCTCCAGTCCATATCAGAAACTGGCTTTGAACAGCCTGTAGCTGCGCCTAACGTTTTCGCTAAGTCTTCAATAATACCCCAGTTTTCTGGACCTTTCAATCCACGACCACCAGATACTACGATATCTGCTTCTGGCAACAATACATCACCTTCTGCTTTTTCAGAAGAAGTGATTTTCGCACCAAAAAGAGCATCATCTAAAGTCACATCAAAAGCTTCTACTGAAGCTGCAGCTCCATCTGTTTTCAGCTCAATGGCGTTTTTCTTGATGGCCAATATTTTCTTGTCGGTGGTTAAAGTAGTGTTTACAAAAGCCTTACCTGTGTAAATGCTTTGTTTTACTACGAAACCATTATCTGTTTTTGGCAATTCAGATACATTTGAAGCTAAAGCAGCTCCTAATTTTACCGAAATTCTGCCTACTACTGCATCGGCTAATGATGATTTAGCAGTAACCAATACTTCTGCACCCGTGCTTTCAAATGCTTTCGAAATCACTTCTGCATAAGGCATAATCAAACCAGCGTTAAGCTTTTCATTAGCAGCATGCAATACCTTAGTGGCACCGTTAGCTCCCGCTGAAGCCAATTCTTCGTTTGAGATCGAACCTAAGGCTATTGCAGTAACTTCCCCAATCGCAGCTCCATATGAAATGGCCTCTCTTGAGGATTTCTTAATTTTTCCGTCTTCTGTTTCTATAAATACTAAAACTGACATGTTCTGTGCTTTTGGAGGTTTAAATTACTTTCGCTTCGTTTTTGAGTAGGTTCACCAACTCTTCCACATTGTCTGCATCAATCATTTTCACCGCTCCTTTTGGTGCTGGCAATTCGTATTGAGCAATCTCAGTAAGTTTTGTATTGTCGGTAGGCTCCACCACATTCAGTGGCTTAGTTCTAGCCGACATAATACCTCTCATGTTAGGGATTTTCCATTCAGCAATAGGCTCTTGACAACCCGCAACAAAAGGTAAATTCACTTCTAATTTCTCTTTTCCTCCTTCGATTTCACGAGTAATCTTGGCAGCATTGCCTTCTACTTCCAACACCATTACTGGAGAGAATGAAGGCAAACCAAGTAACTCGCCAACCATGCCATGCACCATACCACCGTTAAAATCGATCGACTCACGGCCCATCAAAATCAAATCATATTCACCTTGTTTTGCTACATCAGCAATTTGCTTGGCAACGAAATATGAATCAGAAGGGAATGCATTTACTCTAATGGCTTCATCAGCTCCAATCGCCAATGCTTTTCTTAAAGTTGGTTCAGTTTCAGCTTCTCCAACATTTAAAACGGTTACTTTACCTCCATTGGCTTCCTTCAACTCTACCGCTCTGGCAAGTGCATAGTCATCGTATGGACCGATGATAAATTGCACACCATTCTTATCGAATTTGGTATTGTTTTCTGTGAAAGCGATGCGCGAAGTAGTATCAGGTACGTGGGTGATACAAACGAGTATATTCATGCTTGCTTTATGATTTTTTGTATAATGAATTTCTATAATAAACCCCTCATTTGGCCTTGTGTTCAACTTTAAGTTAAAAAGACCTTTATTTGAGGAAAACGATATAAAAAGAAGGCTTAAACCTTAAATTTGCCCCGAAGATAGTCAATAATGAAGTAAATAAAAATCAATGTAAACGATGAACGAACAGAGATTGAGCATGTTAAAAAAGTTTGCAGCGGAAGATCCCAACGACCCTTTTAACTGGTACGCCTTGGCCAACGAATATTTGACTGAATCACCCGAAAAAGCCAAAGAATATTTTGACAAACTCCTTTCAGAATTCCCTGATTACCTTCCTACCTATTACCATGCCGCTCAAGTTTATATTGACTTAATGGAGGATGAGAAAGCCTTAAGCATTTACGTTCAAGGGATTGCACTCGCTCAAAAACAACAGAATTCAAAAGCGCATCGTGAGTTGAGTACTGCTCACCAAAATTTATTATTTGAAATGGAGTAATTAAACTTTGAATAATTTGATTAGGCTATTACATTTAGAGCAAAAATATCAAAGCCTTTCAAATGATTCGAGCTACACTCAGTTTACTCTTACTACTTCTTTGCTTCACTGCACTTTCTCAAGAAATTGACACTGTCTATTTTGACCAAAAAGATAAGGTCGTTGATAAAAACGATGCATCGGTATTTCGATATGATGTAACATCCAGTAAAAGAAAAAATAGCTCTACTCATAAATACTTAAAGGACGGTACTTTAATAGAAGCCATAAACTTAGTTAAAGACGAGAGACATGGTGATTATTATGTATTTAACCTTGAAGACTCATCTCAAACTACAGGACAATATAAAAATGGTGTCAAAGTTGGAGAGTGGATAATAAAAGACCTTAAAAACGGCCACTCCTTTATTGAGGTTTATGACAAGAAAGGACTTTTAACTAAAAAGGATGCTACTTTATCAACTGACAACAGAATTTATGCTACAACCGACCTTGACATACAACCCGATTACACAACAGGTCAAAGCGGATGGAACAAACACCTATTAATGAATTTAAAATACCCTAGAGAAGCAGCTGCAAATGGAACCAGTGGAAAAGTTAATCTAAGACTAACAATTTTGAGTGATGGCAGAATAGTTAAAGCAGAAGTTCAAAACGACAAAGCCAATAAATATCTAGCTAAAGAAGCTATTCGGGTAGCACTACTCTCAAAAAATTGGAATCCTGGAATAAAAGACGGTAAAGCAGTTAACTGCTTTATGGATATAAAAATAGTTTTCAGAACCAATTAACCCCCACGATACTACCCAAACCATGTACCTCCTTCCAAAACTCACTTTGAGGCCAGCGTTGTTCTAAGCCATAGAAATGTTGACGGGCTTCTTTATATTGCTCGTAATGATGTAAAACTTCCTTTTCAAAGTATGGTAGAGCTTCCTTTGCTCCATTTTTGCAATGCGTAATGATTTCTGCCGCACGCATGCCTTGTGTTATGGACTTGATGATACCTTGTGAAGTAATCGGGTCGTAAGCCGATGCGGCATCTCCAATGGCCATCCAGTTTTCACCTACAATTTGATCTAAGCAAAAAGACTGTGCAGGAAAACCGAGTAACTTCTGATCAATCGGTTCCATTTGAGCAATCCATTGATGCGTATTCTGAGATTGCTGTAAGAGTTGAATCCAACTTTTAAGGTCGTTCAGCCCTAACTTTTTAACTGTTTCAGCATTGGTGTAAAGCGTAACGAGTAATTGTTCGTTCGGAATTCTGGCGGCATACCACCAACCGTTTTCAACCGATTCTAAATGCGTAAGTTTAGATACTTCGCGAAGCCCCTTATTTTTGAACCTTAAAGCCAAACATACTAAAGGTGTTTCGTGCTGCTTCTTACTTCCCTGATCGGTAGCAAAAACACTGCGCACACCAGAAGCATCTACTACGAAATCGGCTTCTATCGAACGAATATCCCCTGCTTCATTTTTAAGACTGAGTTGATAACCATGCTCAGTTTTTGCACTGCTTTGATAGCTGTGTCCTGACAAAACTTTAGCGCCTCGTTCAACAGCCTCATTTACTAAAAATTGATTGAATTTTGCACGATCTAAATGCCAGCCATGCCCAAAAGGACTTAGAATACTGTCGTTATAACCTCGTTTGTCATTGCCCCAGTAAGAGCAACTCCCAAAGCAGGGTTCGTGATTTTGGGCCTGAAAAGCTTCAGCTATACCCAATTGCCGCAGTATAGGATTCATTTCTGGAGGTATGCTTTCTCCAATATGGAATTTACCTGTTTTCGAAGTATCTACCAAAGTAACATTGGCGATTCCAGCGTTCAAAATAGCAATGGCGCAGGAACACCCTGCGGGTCCTGCGCCAATTATTGCCACATTATAGTTGGGAACTATATCCAAAATTAATTTTTAGGAGGGTACACTTCGTCATCGACAACATTTGGCCAGAAAACAACCAAGTTGCTTTCGTCTTTGTCGAAAAGGCTTTCCACCTCCAAGTAATAATCCTTATTAAAACCATCAGGATAACCATCAATGGCTGGTCCCTGCATAATAGTACCAATCTTCACCCATTCAGTAAGAATGTTTCTGCGATTCTGGTAACGGCCTACATTCATTGCAGCCGCATCGAACCCTGTCGATGCTGGGCAACCTGGTGTAGATAAATTCTCCTGAGCCGCAGTACCTTCTCCACGAACAGAATACCGCTGTCTGGTAGATTTGATATCACCATTATTGGCAGACAAATCATTGAATGTATATACAGCTACAGGGCGTTGGGCTGGCCAAGACCAGAATAATGTAGTATTCACTGTTCCGCTATACACGTTCTTTTCAGTAATGTCTCCCCCTGGGTTTGGCGCTGGCGTATGCGTAGCACAAGAATTATAATCGGTGTGCCAAGGAATAGCCATAAACTTACACAAGTCACCCGGCTGAACAGGATCTGGCCTTAAAGGTGTATAACCTACTCCCAAAAAGGGCTGATCTTTGGTTGCCGTTGCATAATCCAGTGCTTCGGCATTAATTCTAAAAGGTCCAACGGCTGGATTCTGCCAATCCTTATTGTACAAATCAGGGTCACGGACGATAAAGGTCAAGTCAATTCCTGGGCTAAAACGACCGCCAAGACAATTCACCAAAATAGTTTTATCCAGTTGCTCCCCTTCACCTAGCGGAAGTTGACTTGCTCCTACGCTCATTCCTTTATTCCATTGTTCCATAAAGAAATATTGCTGGCGCGACACGGTTAAAAAAGCCTGATTGGCATCGCCCAATGACAATGGCATCAATGGTGCTCCATTGTTATTCTGGCTACCATCTGGGTTTCGAATAAACTTCATGATATCGAAAGGCGGCTTTTGCTCTGTTAAAAGCTTTATCCTTTCATGAGCCGATATGGCTTGGTCTGGTAAATTCGTGTTCCACATTTGCATATGGGCCGAATTCAATGTTGGGAATATATCATCTTGGAAGAAAGGTTTATAGTCAGGGTTATACTTCCCATTACTATAAACATCTGGCTGAAGGCTAAAACTTTCTAACCAAGTATTGTAAACATCATCCCATAAATTTACCACATTCAAGGTTTGGGGCGCATAAGCAGGATCAGTAATTACTGCCCAAGCACTGCCTTCAATCGCTTGTTTGCTTCCATCTTCAAAAACCAATACCGCAGTGACAGGTCCGTCAGAAGTATCGTCTAACCAATTGTCGTTATCTACATCTTTACAAAGCGGTTGACTTGCATCAAAATTACCTTGGTTATCGAAAGCACAAGCCAAACCATGTCCGCCTAGAACTAAAAGCCTACCATTTGGTTCTGTAATGATTTCACCCAAATAACTAATCGGATCACTTCCATTTGATCCGCTTCCATTTGTAGCTGGAAACTGAATAGGGTAATTAGCCTGACTAGTAATAGCGCCCGAACTCTTGTCGTAATAACTGGCCTGAGTAATACTATCAAACTTAATTGGAGTGGTTCCTTGGCTTGCTTTAATGGCACGAGGCCCCGCATCAATTACCAATTTCTTTAAACGATCGGTATCTGCTGGGTTTACCGTATAAGGGTTTTGAGGTGAAGTACTATCAAAGTCTGGGTTTCTCAATGGCGGTGTGCTTACCGTCATGGTTTTTCCATCTACAGTTACTTCATGTGGTTTATAAAGTTCAATACCAAGGTTAGCATCTTCATCTATTTCCCAACAATTGGCCTTTTTATTGGCTAAATGAGCTGTCCATATTATATCAGTTACTTTTTTTCCATCTACAGTAGACCCAATAAGCACTTCTTCCCCACCTTGCGTTGGGTAAGTAAGTTGAGTGCCTTCATTTGGGTATTGGAATATCTTAAAGCGAGCTGCTTGTCTTTTCAATCTACCTTGGGCATCTCGTAAATCACCACTGGTAATGGTTGTGTTTTCGGTGCCGGGTTTTATAGGAAGTCCGCCTGTAATGGCATTCCCCTCTTGCGGAGAGGCTGCCATTGTTTCTGGCCCTAAATAATATTCTGTACTATTCCCAACTCTGGCCATGCCAATAGCTGGATGTATTCTTAAGCTTGAATTTGCCATTTTATTTTGTGATTAGGTTGAATTAATTAGAACGACTTACTTCGCCTCCGCCTTGGTAATTCTTGAGAAGAATATGGCTGGTATTGGCATTCTTACCTGGTAAAATTTTGGTAGAAAGTGGCACGTTCGTTACTGGGAACGTATTGTGGCAACTAAAGCAGCTATTTTGAGAGCGCACTTTTTGGGTGAATGTTTCAATCGTTGCATTTGAAAGCGTAAGCGATCCTGTCACCATAGTTGAATCTACATTAGGATTCCAATCAGGCTTTAGCACTCCCTTTTCTGTGTTGAACCAAACGGCACCCACTTCAAAGTAATTTTCCCAAATTGAGCTTTCCTTTCCAAGTTGACTTTTCACACTTGCATTCAAATGATCAATATTACCACGGTTGGTAGCGCTACCGCCTCCTTGGGCATACTGACGGGCTACTTGAGTAACAGGCGTAAGCGTTTGCTTGCTTTCATCAACAAATTCAAGAATAGCAGCATTGTTTGCATTGGTTTGTCTGGCTGTAGTATTGGCCTTATATAGCAACCAATTTTTATCCGATACAGGATCATTCATACCCTGAACTACCACTCCACTTGCATCTTCTTTAAAGTTTGGTGCGTTGCCATCAAACTCGAAAGTTGCCCAAATAAATTCTGGGTGACCCTCAACTACTACAGCAATATGCAATCCAACTAAAGCTACTTCAACATCCTTTTGAATTTTAGGATTATCTGGAATTCGGGGTTCACCATCCACCATGGTCAACAACTGAATATCAGCTTTGGTGGTGTACAGATTGCCAACATCTTCTCCTGGCTGAACCAGCTTCCAATTGGCTTTTAAAGACATGGATCCTACAGGAAAATCAGCAGTAGAATCAAAATCAACAAACACTTCAGGGTCATATAGTTTATTATCGAGCACCCAATCGCGGTAAACATCATTGATCATGATATTGCTGTATACCGCTCTTCCGTGCTGATCAATCAGCATTCCTTTAGATAATGCTTGCTCTACAATGTCTAACACTTGATAAGTGTCATCCTTAGTTTCAGGATGTATTGCGTTACTGGTATAGAAAGTCTCAAAGCGAAGTTTCCCATTTACTTCTTCGGTCAGCCAAAGAAAATATTGCCAAGAAATTAAGTGGAAGTCACAATTGGTAACATCATCTCCCTGAGGGAAATTTTGTGGTTGTGGTGTTGGAACTGTTCCAGTAAACCATTCAGGAGGCGCAACACAGTTGCCATCTACTCCATTGATGCCGCCCGTATTCGAAGCAGCAACTGCTAAAGTTTCTGTTTTCTCCTTGGGTGAAGAATTACAGGCCACCAAGCAGATGACGAGCAAAAGGAAAAAACATTGATTTACGATGTTTCTCATAGTTTAAAAATTTAGGTTGATTAATTGATTTTTTAATGACATATATTATTCATTCATAATTTCGATAATTAAAAAAATGTATAGGTTACCAAAATATTACCTATACATATTCTATGTAGATAATAGTTAACTCATTTAAAAAATTATAACTAAAGTATGAGTTGATATACTTTTTAAAGTTAGAAAATAATTTATCAAAAATCAGAAGGATGGTTTAGTTATTTTTTCGATTCACTTCAAAATGGGTGCTTTTCGGTTTTGAAGCGTACCTTTACCATTGATAAACCCATATGAACATGTCGGAAAGAAGAGAAAGGAAAACACCCAATAGAAAATCAAATAAGGACAGTGTTCCGACACCCAAGCCGAAGCTTCATCCTAGAAACAAACATAGAGGCAGATATGACCTACCTCAGCTTGTTAAAGGAACTCCTGAATTGGGTGCCTTCGTTCAGCCAAATAAATATGGTGACGACTCCATTGATTTTGCGAACCCAGCAGCTGTAAAGGCACTGAATAAAGCTTTATTGAAACACCATTATAAATTAGAATTTTGGGATATTCCCGAAAACTATTTATGCCCGCCAATACCAGGAAGGGCCGACTACATTCACCATATGGCCGATGTGCTTTGCGCAAGCAACTATGGAAAAATACCGACTGGCGAGAAAGTGACTTGCATTGATGTGGGTGTTGGCGCCAATTGCGTTTACCCAATCATTGGCACGCAAGAATATGGTTGGTCGTTTATTGGAACTGACATAGATTCTATATCCCTTAAATCGGCACAGACCATTATAGACCAGAACCCCAACTTGGTGGGGAAAATAGAATTGAGGAGACAGCCCGAGCCAAAGGATATTTTCTATGGTATTCTGAGAAAAGAAGACCGTGTTGACTTTACAATATGCAATCCTCCCTTCCACCGCTCTCCCGATGAAGCCCAAGAAAGCGCTTCGCGAAAGGTGAATAACCTGGCCAAGAAAAAAGTAGCCGACCCTGTGTTGAATTTTGGTGGAAGAAGCAAGGAGCTCTGGTGCGATGGCGGAGAGCGAAAGTTTATTCAAACCATGATTCGCGAGAGCAAAAATTTTGGTGAATCATGCTATTGGTTTTCTAGTTTGGTTTCAAAGTCTTCGAACCTTGCTGTAATTTTGGAATCTTTAGAAAAAGCAGATGCGGTTGAAGTAAAAACTATTCCAATGGGGCAAGGCAATAAAAGCAGCCGCATCGTGGCTTGGACATTCCTTACTCCTGCTCAGCAAAAAGAGTGGAAAAACACGAGATGGAAGGAAAAAGAAGAATCTACCAAAACACTTGAGTAGGTATAAATAGTTAAAACTATTACGTATGAGATATCAAAATATAGCCTACGGTTTAAACCGTGGGCTATATGCGTAAGAGCATTGACAGAACCGTTTTAACGGTTTATATTTTTGAATTCAACAGTAGATTCACAACCAAAAAACATTAGATATATTCAAGTTCTTTTAGGGCAGAGTTCTAGTAAAACCATTGAAGTGTATAGACATAGGAGAGAATACAATCGCCTTTGGATTCATTAGAATAGAGTAAAACAAAAACAATGACCGCTAGCGATCCAATTCGGCTTGTTAACGGGCATAAACCTTAAATTATTAGAATATATCTATTATAAATGTGGCCAATATATAATGTTGGGAGCAAGTGCAACAGACAACAGTAACAACATATTAAACAATGCAAGACATATTGTTTGAATTTATATCGAAATACGTTTTTCTGACAGAAGATGAAAAGAACGCATTACTTTCATTAGACCTATTTCACTCGGTAAAGAAAGGGAAGGTTTTACTCAAAGAAGGACAAAAATCACAGGATAGTTATTTTGTTTTAAAAGGCTGTCTTCGGGCTTACTACATCATAGATGCTGAAGAAAAAACAACAGCTTTCTACACAGAATTAGATGCCTTAACACCTCATTGTGTGATAAACAAAGCTCCTTCTCATTATTTCATAAGTTGTGTTGAAGATAGTATTCTTCTAGTTTCAAATTCCGATATAGAAATAGAAGTAAACAGTAAATTTCCAAAGTTTGAAGTCATGTGCAGAATGTTGTCAGAAGAATTGTTAGCCAAAAAACAAATAGACTTTGACGAGTTTAAGACTTCTTCACCTGAACAACGATATTTGAACTTACTACAAAAAAGACCAGATCTACTTCAGCGTGTGCCACAACACCAATTAGCTAGCTATTTAGGTATTAAACCTCAATCGTTAAGCAGATTAAGGGCAAGGATTCTTGAAAAAAAGAGCTAAGCCGTATTTCTTAACTTAAGTGAACGAGTTAAGGCATCTCGCCAACCTACTTTTGCAATCACGTTTAATATCAATGTACACAACATGCAAAAGAAAATCCTATTTATTAGCCTTGCCTTATTGCTGGCAAGCGGTTCACAGATGAATGCACAAAATGCCAAACAAGACAGTACTTATAGAAAATGGTTTGTTGGTAGTACTTTATTATTACTAGGCAATCTGGATGACACTAACAACCCTGGGTATATACAAATAAATGCAGGATATAGGATTACACCTAAAGATGTTATTCAATTTAGATTTAAAAGGTCTCAATATGCTTGGCCACTAGGTATCCCTTTCGGGCCAGACTTTGATGCACCTGGGCTAAACTATCCCGGACATGCACGCATACTTGCACCTCAAATAGGCTACCAGCGGTTTTGGCAGAAAGGACTCTATACTTCTGTTTATGTATTGAATGCTTTTGAAAAATACATGGATGAGAATAAAAAGAAGATTGGAAATGGATTCACATTATACACAGACTTTTATCTGGGTTACCAATTTAAGTTTTTCAAAGACCGTTTCTTTTTTGAACCAGCTATTGGAGTAAGTTATTGGCCTCTAAGAACTGGAGTTCCAGATTCTTTTAAAACTGTAGAACAGAAGTGGCCTAACTACTTTATTCAACCTGGGCTTGATTTTGGATTTAAGTTTTAATCTACAATGATTAGATGAAAACAGTTATTTGCACCAAATATGGGCCTCTTGAAGTTTTGCAGCTTCAGGAGGTTTCTAAACCAATACCCAAAGACAGTCAAATTCTTGTCAAAATAGTCGCTACTGCGATCAACTCTGGAGATGCAAGGATAAGAAGCCTTGATGTCAAAGGAATATTCAAAGTAATTATGCGATTTGCGTTGGGCTTTTCAAAACCAAGAAGCCTCATCTTAGGAACTGTTTTTTCGGGCATTGTTGAAAGCAAAGGAAATAAAGTCTCAAAATTCAAAGTTGGAGATAGAGTTTTTGGAATGACGGGATTTCAATTCGGAACCTATACAGAATAATTGCAGTCAATCAAAACAGTAAAGTTATTAGAATGCCCAAAAAATCGTCTTATGAAGAAGCCACATCAATAATCTTTGGTGGACAAACAGCGATTTATTTTTTGAACAAAGCAAAATTAGCAGAAAAATCAAATCCTAAAATCCTGATTATTGGGGCAACGGGTTCAGTAGGAACAGGCGATCAATTAAGCAATGACGAAAACCTGTTCTCAAATTGCCTCTACCTGTTTAAATGGTTAAAACCATTACTTAAAGATATTCATATATAGCCCACGGTTTAAACCGTGGGCTATATTTTTGGGGTGCACTCTGAGAGACTTTGGACGAGTTTGGTATTTAAGAAAAAAATTAAGGGAGACTGTACCTCATAATAACAGGCATAAAATTCAATATATTTATGGCTATACGTCATAAATGTGACTGATAGCTAACATCAGGTCAAATTACTGCCAGTGCAACAATTTCATTTCTTATCGGACTTGGGAAAGATTACTCTTCCATCTGGAGTTGAAATTCATAATCTCCAGGCAGAAAAAGATGAACTCGTTTTTCTGATCTTAGATAGTTCAGTCAGTTTAGATATTGCCAATTTAACGAAGCACAAGAAAAATGCTAGAGTTGAAAAAAATGCAATTTTCCATCTAATTCAATATGTGCAAAAACATGCTGTCAAACAAACACCATTATTTGCTCTAACAGAACTGTGTTACGATCGCAAAACGTATGATATTCTTGATAACAAATTATGGGATATCAAAAATCGACTTGACTTTGCATTTCAATACCCCATTAAACGATTTAAGCGACTTGAATTTGATTATGAAAAGGAGTATTACATCTATGATAAACCAAAATCATTAAGTCAGTCGATTAGTTCATTTACAGAGAACTTAAACTTGTACTATGCTGGACTCTTGAAAATAAGGGAAATAGCAAATAATGGGTTAAAAAAAGAGAACGCAGAAAAAAACATCGAACTCTTCATTAATTGGATGGTCTCAGACTTAGATATAATACTAGGTCTAGAGTATTCCCTGGCCCTAGAAATATTTGGAGGAAACTCAAATCTAAGATCAATGATCAAATTGGGGTCTTCGAAAGAAAAATCATTGAAAGGTATTTTGGGAATGGCATGGGATTTATTTCATGCTAGAATGAGCTGTAACCGCCCTCAACTCAGTAATATGGTTGGCCAAAATGTAAAACCCATATTCGTAACTAAAGACGGTGGACTTTTTGAACTCATGGCACCACATGTAGAGCATCTCTTGAGATTTAATTCAACTAAGCTGTCAATCACAACCAAGAACAATTATCCCCCACATTATTCTAATTCATTTATCAATTACTTGAACAATAAAATGTTAAAACTTGGAACGGAAAGGGTGGAAGAAGAACGAGTTTACGATAAAGTAAAAATGAATAAAATAATTAGCGAATTGGAGGAAAACTTAACTTAACAAATGTTATGAATTAATAGAGTTTTATCAGTCATTGTCGCGGGTCCTCCGATTTATCTACCTTTAACAAAACCTGTGACAACTATTCACCAAGGACTCTGTCTTTGGGCTAAACTCCTAACATTGTTATTTCAGACCCTTCTCCCGATATTCGAGATCAGGGAAGGAGAAAAGACGACTACTGTTAAATGGTTAAAACCATTACAGAAAACTACTACTTCACATAGCCCACGGTTTAAACCGTGGCCTATGGTCACAGGAGCATTGACAGAACCGTTTTAACGGTTTATATTGGTAATTATAAAAGAAACACCATGTCACATTCCTTCAATAAAATATGGATTCATGCCATTTGGGCAACTAAAGAGAGGGCGCCACTTCTAAAGCAAAACATAGAGCAAAAGGTTTATCAATTTATTTCAACTCAACTGCGAGAACAAGGCTGCCCAGTCAGAATTATCAATGGTATGCCAGACCATATCCATTGCCTATTTCTTCTAAACCCACAAAAATCAGTAGCTGAAATCGTCAAACAAGTAAAAGGCAGTTCCTCTCATTTCGTTAATCAGAACAATCTGATTTCAGAGAAATTTTCTTGGCAAACTGGTTACGCTGCCTATTCCGTGTCGGAATCGGTAGTGGAAAAGGTTTTTCTTTACATAAAAAATCAAAAAGAGCACCACCAAAAGAAATCATTTCAACAGGAATATGATGAATTCTTGAGTAAAAACGGATTGAATACCGACTGATTTAGTACACATAACAAAGCCCACAGTTTAAACCGTGGGCTTTGCAATTCATATATTACTCAAACCGATTAACGGTTTACATAAAACATTAATAATTCCCGAAGAAAACCGCATTAAACAATAGTCTGTTGGTGCCGTACCACATGCCACGGAAATTCGGGTTGTCTACAAACATCACTACATTACCTCTACCTATTCCGGTAGCGATTAAAGAAGCCGTTCCACCAATATCTTTCAAATTGGCTTTGTTTACATAACCACTCAACAATGGGTTTTCAACATACTTTACTACCGTATTGGTTGGGCTCGAGCTTGGTTGAATTAAGGTAGAGTGATTTCTGTACACTGGTAACTCACGGCTGGTATAACCAAAGCCAATTGGGTGTGTAATGTCAATATCCGTCATGTACATGGAGCCACCAATAGATTGCGCTCCATAGAAATCACGAGAGGTCACATAGTCCATTCGCTCTGGGGTTTCTCTTTCACTTCGCGCAGCATATTTTTCATTCACCCATTTGGCACCAATGGCCCAACTGGTCGCTCCTTTAATGGTAATCAGCGTTCCGCCTTCTCTTACCCAAAGCTTGATTCTGTCCAGCGTGCTTTCACCTAAGGAGTTATAAGAACCAGAAACCAAAATCAGGGTATTGTAATCGCTCCAATTGATTCTGCCAGCATTGCCCATATCTACTTTCGTGATGGGCATTCCCACTTTAGAGTCGAACAAATGCCAAACCTCTCCAGCCTCTGCACTGCTGGTATTTCCGCCAATTAACATAAGTGCTTTGGGTTTTCTTACCGTGTTAAAACTTCCACTTCCTAAGTCTACACCTGAAGTACTAAAACCAGTTTTCACGCTTTGCGCACGAATACCTGCAATCTCGGTGGCTTCTTCAACATAGGCATGCACCAAATCGGCATCCATTTCCTGACGAGAAACTGGAATCATTAAGGTGCCATAACCATATCCCTTCACCCCTTCATTGGTTTCAATAGAAAATGGCTTGCTGCCATAATTTACATAAACACCCTTTTCTAAAAGGTAATTCAAAGCCTTTGGCGCATAGTACTCATTCCATTCAATCAGGTAAGCATAATTGGTTTGGGGAACTCTGGCATACGTGCCTTTTAGGTCTGTTCTAGCTAATTCTTTTCCAGACAAATCTTGCTTTCCTTTCCATTCGGCATAAGGCATGTTATAGGTTAAAGCCGCTGTCCATGAAGAAGCATCGTAAAAAATACTATCATGAAAATCGGTAACTTTTTCAAACATAGTGCGCACCATTCTGTATTGTTTTTGCGCGTTAGGCACATAGAATGCTTTGCCTGCTTTATAGTTTTTACCGTCCAGTTCGATGTCATCATTTAGTGCTATGGTTTTAATTTTGTGTCTCAACAACAAATCAATGAAGGCCTGATTTCTACCGTCATCCGCGGGGTCACCAAAAACCCATCCACGCACTGGATTCTTACTTCCTTCATCCAAAGCAGAATCGAAATACTTTTCCATATGCTTTAAGAGTACTTCACGCTCGCCTACCGAAGCACGCACTGTAGCCAAACTAGAAGTCACATGGTTTTTTATGGTGAAGGCAAAAGCCACTTTTCCCGTTGGGGAATCTTGCACGTGACCTCTAGAACTGGCTTGTTCGAAAACCAACCCTAAAGCTCCGTGAATATCTGGATAAGTTGAACCATAGCCAGGATAGCTGTTGTCGTACTGCTCTTTAGTGAAATACAAAGATCCAATCTCGTCTAAGGCTTCATGAAAATAGCCTGCGAACAGGTTGTTCAAGCCATCATAATTATCTCTTGGCACCACTGGGTTTTCAGAACCAAATGGTTTTGTAGGTTCGAAAAAGTAAGTAGAATTCGTTCCCATTTCATGGAAATCGGTCACCACATTCGGATACCACTTGTGATAAAAATCTATTCTTGCTTGGCTTTCTACATGTGCCAATGGCAACCAATCGCGGTTCAAATCATACCAATAGTGATTGGTTCTTCCTCTTGGCCAAGCCTCATTATGCTCCACATCAATAGGATCAGACACCATTGGGTCGCCCAAATACGAATTGGCCCAAGTCGTATGGCGATCGCGCCCATCAGGGTTAAAAGCTGGGTCTACCATTAATACCGCATCTTTCAGCGCAGCCCTTACTTCAGCAGATTGCCCAGCTACATAATAATATGCCGTAAGCATGGCCGCCTCTGAGCTTGAAGGTTCATTTCCGTGTACATTATAGCCCAGCAATACTACCGACTTCATATTCGAGTAATCGTCAGTACTCTGATTGGGATCGGTAAGCTTCAGGTGTTCCTTTCTAATACTTTCTAAATTTCTATGGTTGTCAGGAGAAGTAATGGTCAACACCACCAACTGTCTGTGCTCATAGGTTTCTCCTATGGTATCGAGCTTAGCACGATCAGAAAGCCTCGCTAACTCACGCATATAACCTACAATGGCATCGTGACGGGTATGTAATGTACCAATCGGGTAGCCCAAATACTTTTCAGGACTTGGTATTTTAGGGTCAAAACGTGCACTTCCATCAAAAAAGTAATCGTTTTGAGCATTGGCATTGAGCAGTGTACATAAAAGAGCCACTGCTATAAATAGGCTTCTATATCTCATGGTTGAATGTTTTTTCTTCTCTTCAAATGTGAGTAAGTTGAAATTATTACTATTCAAACTTTCTCATTTAGGTTTGCTCCTTTTTACGAACTTTACCTCCCGAAAATACAACACCAAGTTAAAATCAAAGCATGAAAGTCTCAGGTCATATTATAGATGTAAGGAACAGAAGGTTGTTCAAAGGCATCCTCCACATCAAAGATAATAGAATAGAAAGAATTGAGCCATCAGATACTGTGGACGGTCAATTCATTATGCCTGGATTCATCGATTCACATGTTCATGTGGAAAGTTCGATGCTGGTTCCTTCAGAATTTGCCCGACTTGCGGTAGTTCACGGAACCGTTGCTACGGTATCTGACCCACATGAAATTGGCAATGTATTGGGTGTAAAGGGCGTGGAATACATGATTGAAAACGGGAAGCAAGTAAACTTCAAATTCAATTTTGGTGCACCTTCATGTGTACCTGCCACTACTTTTGAAACCGCAGGTGCCGAAATAACTTCTGATGAGGTTCGATATCTTCTGGAAAAGGATGAAATAAAATATTTGGCCGAAATGATGAACTGGCCGGGTGTTCTTTTCAATGACTCAGTAGTTCATGAAAAAATCAACATCGCCAAATCACTTGGTAAGCCGATAGATGGTCACGCACCGGGTTTAAGAGGCGAAAAAGCAGAGGCATATGTAAAAGCGGGCATGTCGACCGACCACGAATGCTTTACCAAGGAAGAAGCATTGGACAAACTAAAGCACGGAATGAAGATTGCCATTAGAGAAGGCAGTGCGGCTAAAAATTTCGAAGCACTAATCGAATTGCTTCATGATCACCCTCAAATGATCATGTTTTGTTCTGATGACAAACACCCTGATAACTTGGTAGAAGGCCACATTAACTTGCTGGTAAAAAGAGCGCTTGCCAAAGGTCATGAGTTATTCAATGTACTTCAAGCAGCCTGCATTAACCCTATAGATCATTACAATTTGGAGGTAGGTAGTCTTAGGGTTGGAGACTTTGCCGACTTCATTACAATTGACAACCCGAGTAATTTCAATGTTTTGGCCACTTATATCAATGGTGAAAGGGTAGCCGAAAATGGGAAGACATTAATCCCAAGAGTCAGTAACAATATCGTTAACAATTTCAATTGTGAACCTATTCTTGAGTCACAGATTCAAATCAAAAATAAGGGCGGTAAAATCAATGTGATTGAAGCGCTTGATGGGCAATTAGTAACCAACTGCATTGAGACTGAAGCTACTACAGACCAAAATGGAAATTTAGTATCCAACATAGAAAATGACATTCTTAAACTCGTGGTGGTAAACCGCTATCAGCCAGCCAAACCAGCTATAGCGTTTATTAGAAATTTTGGATTAACAGAGGGAGCAATTGCCTCAAGTGTGGGACACGATTCCCATAACATTATTGCTGTGGGTGTTACCGATGCAGACATTGTAAAGGCGGTAAACCTAATTATTGAGGCCAAAGGTGGTGTTAGTGCTGTTTCTGAAAAAGAAGAAAGCCTAGTTCCATTGCCTGTAGCGGGCATTATGAGTGCTGAGGATGGTTACAAGGTAGCAGAGGCTTATTCGGCAATAGATCAAATGTCCAAGCAGATGGGAAGTAAACTAAATTCACCGTTTATGAGTTTGTCCTTTATGGCATTATTAGTGATACCATCATTAAAGCTTAGCGATTTAGGTCTGTTCGATGGCGACAGCTTTAAGTTCAAACCATTATTTGTTGAGCATTCGTAACAATTTAATAACGGGCGTTGGTTATCGTAATTTTTAATTGCGTTAATTTTGGCTCCTTAAAATTACAATTATGAAAAAGTTTATGTTCTGTCTTCTTTTGGGTTTGTTCGCCTTTCCTTCCATGGCGCAAAACCCTGAGTTAAAATATCCTCAGGACCCCAATTTGGCTGAAGAAGCAAAAAGAAGACTTGCTTTATCTTTAGATGACATGTCATTAGAAAGATATAGAGAAGCTGCCAACTCTCTGGCTTGGCTGTTGAAAAACGCACCAGACCTTTACGAAGGACTATATATAAATAGCTATAAGGCTTACGAAGGAATAGCGGAAAAAGAAACCGACCCTGCCAAAAAGGGAGTCTATTTAGACTCTATGTTTACCGTATACAAGTTGAAAGACGAAAGATTTCCACTTAGTGATACGGAAATAAACAATGTGGCTTTCAGGTATTACAAGTTTCATAAGGATAATGCAGAGAAGTATGATGAGGCCCTAAAGGCTTTTGCTAGAGCCTTTGAAAACCCTGATGAGGTAATCAATAACAACTTGGTGGCCTATATGGACATCCTAAAAAGGAGTTTTATAAAGAATAAAAATGTGAGCGAGAATGAGGCTTTAGATATCCATTCTAAAATCACAGAAATTATAGAAAATAGAATTGCAGAAGGTAAGGATGTGTCTAGGTTCGAGCAATACAAAACAATAATAGACCAAGCGCTTACATCTATCATTGACGTTAATTGCGAGTTTATCGAGCAAAAGCTTTATCCTCAGTTAAAGGAAAATCCATCAAACATAAAATTGGCAAAAAGAATATTTCAGTTGTCATTAACGGCTAAATGTTCCGACTCTGATTTCTTTATGGAAGCTGTAGAAGCAGTACATAACGCTGAACCTACCTCTGGATTAGCGGGTATTATTGGTAGAAAAAAACTAGCAAGTGAGCAATACCAAGAAGCAATCAAATATTTGACAGAAGCCATTAGCTTAGAAACGGATGTAACGAAAAAAGCAGAGACCAGCCTTTCTTTAGCAAAAGCATATGCTCTTTCTGGAGAAAAAGCAAAAGCCAGAGATGAGGCCATTAAAGCTGGATCGCTCGATCAAAGCGTAATTTCTGGAGCTTACAACCTGATTGCCACAATGTATATGGGCAGTTATGAAGAGTGTAAACAAAATGTAAGTCAAGTTGCTGATAGATCGGTTTTCTTTGCTGCCTATGATGCCTATAAGAAAGCCGGAAACAAGGAAGGAATGGCAAATGCCGAAGCTCAGTTTCCTACAAAAACCGAGATTTTTGAGTTAAATTTAGAAGCTGGAGCCCCAATTAAGGTAGGCTGCTGGATTAATGTTACAACTACAGTTAGAACCAGACCCTCAGAATAATGGCTATAAGAGATGACGCGGAAGAGTTGATTAAAGAACTCCGAAAAAAAATTGATGAATTGATAGAAAAGGCTAAAGATGCATCGGGAGATGTTCGCGAAGAAATGGACGACACCATTGAAAAGCTAAAAAGACAACGCGACAAACTCGAAGAAAAGATGGACGACTTTAGAGTTAAAAACGAACCGAAAATAGAGGAGGCCAAACACCATTTAAAAAATGCCTTAGATGAAATAAGTAAAGCCTTTGAGAAAATGTTTAGAAAAGGCCCAGGTGCAGAAG
Organism: uncultured Roseivirga sp.; assembly: GCF_963973945.1. Lineage (GTDB taxonomy): Bacteria > Bacteroidota > Bacteroidia > Cytophagales > Cyclobacteriaceae > Roseivirga. Next base: position 22,257 of record NZ_CAXBBV010000003.1, on the reverse strand, counting down.
AAATGAAAGATTAGGCCTTTTCATACCCTAAAAATTTAAGAGCCAGTCGTGTTTTTAAGACTGGCTTCTTTATTAAAACACCCCGTTGGAATAACCTTCCAGAAAAAATAAGTCCCGCGTTTTCCTATATTGCAATTAGCTGTGATATTGATTGGTCATTATATATCACCTTTATAGAATTCGAAAACCGCCTCCTTTACACCAATGCACAACCCTAGCAACAACCGCACAAAAGACCGCAGTGAATTATTCGTTGAACAGGCTCCTTCAGCAATTGCCATGTTCGATCGTGAAGTACGCTACTTGGCAGCTTCACAACAATGGCTAAAAGACTATAACCTCGAAGGCTTAGACATTATTGGTAAAAGCCACTATGAGGTTTTCGAAAACATAGGTCAAGAATGGAAGGACATTCATCAAGAGTGCTTAAAGGGAGCTATCAAAAAAAGACAAGAAGATTCATTTGTTACCAATGAAGGAAAACTGCAGTGGATTACTTGGGACGTAAGACCATGGTATACCGAAAAAAATGAGATAGGTGGTATTCTTATGTACACCGCAGACATTACCCCTATTAAAAAGAAAGAACACTTATTATCTAGGTACCAATACCTACTTGAAAAAACCAACGAGGTTGCCAGTATAGGCACTTGGGAAGTTGACCTTAAAGAAATGACCGTAATGTGGAGTCCTGTAACTCGAGATATTCACGAGGTTGATGATGATTTTGAACCAAGTGTTGAAGATGGAATCAATTTTTATAAGAAAGGAGAAAGTAGAGATACCATCTCAAAATCCTTTCAAGCCTGTATAGATAAAAAAGAGACCTTCGACTTAGAACTTGAAATCATTACAGCAAAAGGCAATCATAGGTGGATTCGAACTGTTGGAATTCCTGAAATTGAGAATAATCAAGTCATTAGTGTATATGGGGTTTTTCAGGATATTGATGAAAAAACCAAAGCCAATAAACTTCTAGCTCTTCAAGAAGAACAGTTTCGCCAAACATTTGAGTTTGCTGCCAATGGAATGGCATTAGTGGGTCTTAAGGGCGAATGGCTACAGGTAAACAAAAGCTTAAGCCAGATCATTGGTTATCCTAAAAATGAATTGGCAAAACTGACTTTTGCCGACATTACGCATCCTGAGGATTTAGAAAAGGACTACAGTTTGCTAAATCAGCTTATAAATGGCGAAATCGAAAGCTATCAAATGGAAAAAAGATACTTCCATAAAAAAGGCCATATTATTTGGGTTCTGCTTTCTGTTTCTATGGTGAAAAACAGCATGGGTTCACCAAGCCATTTTGTATCGCAAATCAACAATATTACAGAAAGAAAACATGCGCAATTCCAACTGCAAGAAAGTATAAGTAGACTACAGGGTATTCAAGATGCCAGTACCCAAGTAAGTATTATTGAAACCGATTTAAACGGAGTGATTAAATCATTCAACCGTGGTGCTGAAAACCTATTAGGTTACACTGCAAGTGAAATGATAGACAAAGAAACTCCTGAAATCATTCATTTAAAATCTGAAGTTAAGGCCAGAGGTATAGAACTTTCTGAGGCTTATAATATGGATATTCAGGGTATACAAACCTTGCTTTATCAAGCAAAAAAAGGGCTTTACGAAACAAGAGAATGGACCTACATTCGAAAAGATGGTTCAACGTTTCCTGTTCAGCTGACTGTTACCGCAATAAAAGATAGCAATAACGAAATCAAAGGCTATTTGGGCATAGCCACAGATGTCTCTAACCTTAAACGAGTAGAAGAAGAAGTAAAATCTTTGCTAGACGTGACCCAAGAACAAAACGACCGTCTTCTTAATTTCGCCCACATCGTATCTCATAATCTCAGATCTCATTCAGGAAATCTTTCTATGCTCACAGAGTTAATGAAAATGGAAGTACCAGAAGCTACTCAAAACCCATTCTTCCCATTACTCACAGAAGCTTCAGAAAACCTAAAAGAAACAATACAGCACTTGAATGAGGTGGTAGCCATGAGTACCAAAACCAATGATAATCTACTGTCATTAAATCTGCTGGAATTTATAAAAAAGGCGCAAACAAATTTACACGCCTCAATTTTGGAAAGCCGCACTCAAATAGAAATTAATGTACCTTCTTCTATTTTTGTAACAGCTATTCCTGCCTATTTAGAAAGCATTTTTCTTAACTTGATGTCCAATGCTGTCAAATACCGGTCACCCGATCGACCCAACCGAATTACTATTGACACAGAAATAGAAGAATCATTTGTTGTTGTCAAGTTTACAGACAATGGCATGGGCATGGATATGAAGTTACATGGTCGCAAACTTTTTGGTATGTACAAAACATTTCATGGTAATGAAGATGCCAGAGGAATTGGCTTATTTATTACCAAAAATCAGATTGAGGCAATGAACGGTAAAGTAGAAGTTGAAAGCGAACTTAATAAAGGAACAACATTTAAAGTGTATTTAAAATCATGAAGAAGATTGATATAGCCTGTATTATAGATGACGACCCAATTTTTGTTTTTGGAGCTAAAAGAATGATGGAATTAGCGGACTTCTGTAATGGTTTTATGGTATTTCAAGATGGTAGAAAAGCGTTAGATGGACTATCTGCAATAGTTGCTTCAGGAAACAATTTGCCTGAACTTATTTTACTCGACCTGAATATGCCAGTAATGGACGGATGGCAATTTTTAGATGAGTTTACCAAAATAAAAACCGACAAAAAAATCACCCTTTACATTGTAAGCTCTTCAATTGACAATGAAGATTTTAATAAGGCCGAAACTTATGAAGTGGTCAGTAATTACATTGTCAAACCGATTACAATGGATACCTTAAAAGGTATACTTGAGGATTTTTAACTCAAGTATATCTTCTCATTTCCCCCTTTGTGACTATTCCTCTCTAAGCGTATCGGCTGGATTGGCTTTAGATACCTTCATAGAAAAGAACAAAGTCACCAACAGGTTCAGAACGAAAAACCCAGCCAAAGCCAACACAAAAATTATAGGTTGAATAGAAACCCGATACTTAAATTCAGCCAACCAATCTTGCATAGCGTAAACTGTGATGGGCGTAGCAATTAAAAAAGCGACAATCACCAAAACGCCATTCTCTTTATTCAACAAAAGAATAAGCTGCCTCATAGAAGCGCCTAACACCTTTCTTACACTGACTTCCTTTTTTCGCTGCTCAGCAGAATAAGTAGCCATGGCCATTAAACCCAATAGAGAAATGAATATAGCCAAGCCAGAGAAGGTATTAAACAAAGCCACTTGATCTGCTTCTTCTTTATAGTATTTTTCTATTTCATCATCTACATAACTAAACTCAAAAGGCCTATTCAAAAGGCTTTCGTACTTGACTTTGATTTCTTTAAGTGTAGCCTGATGCCCTTCCGCCTCAAAGCGGATCAATAAGTTCTCATTCCACCAACTTTCTTTACCCAATATTACAGAGGGTAGTATTTCATCCTTTAATGAAGAAGAGTGAAAATCTTCAATTACAGCTACCACTCTCATTTTATAGCCTGCATATTGGTACACATATTTTCCAATCACACTTTCATCTTTCCAGCCTAGGCCATCGGCAACGAGCTTGCTAATTACAATTTTTGTAGAATCAAGCTGTTCTATCTTAAATCCTTCTTCTGATTCCAGTACTTTCAATCCCAATGTATTGATCACATCTTCATCTCCTAACACAAAGGACACTTCAACATAAGGTGGCCGTTCCTCGACATCACTATCGAAATAGCCTGCAAAAACACTGCTCCAGGTTTGCATTCCGTACATCCAGTTGGTTACTGTGGCTTCTGAAACGCCCGACATACCAAGTACTTCATTCTTAAAGACTTGAGACTTCCCTTTCAAGTCTTTAAAAAGCGGAACATAGACCAGCAGTTCTTCATCAAAACCCATTTTCTGCTCTTTCAAAAACTTCATTTGAGAATGCATAATGAGTGTAACTAGAATCATAATACCCGCCACTAAAAACTGAAAACCAACCAACACTCTTCTTAAGCCACCCTTGCCTGCGGTTCCGCTCATGTTGTTTTTCAATAGCACTAATGGCTTATATCTGCTAATATAGAAAGAAGGGTAAAGCCCAGTTAACACACCAATGGTAAGCCCCATTAAAGGCACAAAGAGCAAAAACTCTAAGCTGAAATATTTCAATTCCACAGTCTTGCCCAACAAACCATTCATGATTGGCAGTAGTCTTTCCGTTAGGGCAAAAGCAATAACTAGAGCAATTGTGGTCACTACTACTGATTCTACCAATTGATACCAAACCAGTTGAGATTTTTGAGCACCAATCACCTTTCTAAGCCCAATTTCCTTGGCCCTTTTCAGAGAACTGGCTGTAACCATATTGACATAATTGATCACTGCCAAAAGGAGAATTACCAGACCAATACCAGAGAATAGATAGACAAAGCGGATGTCACTTTGGTCTGTCAGGATTGCGTAAGTAAAACCAGCATGAAGCCTTTGGTCGGTAATTGGCAATAGTCCAAACACATCATCTTCTACAAAAATACCGTAGCCCGATTTTGTCTTGAGCTCATTGATCATTTTCACCACCTGTGCCTTGTCATTATCTTCTGGAATTTTAAGGTAAGTAAGTGCAGAAGTCATTCCCCCTGGTGTTTGGGTATCCATTTCAGCCACACCGCTCCGAATCACCATATCGAACCTGAGTGAGCTATTATTTGGTGGAGTTTCACTGATTCCAGTTACCACTAACTCTCTTTCTTTATTTAGAGTAACTGTTTTTCCAATGGGGTTTTTCTCACCAAATAGTTTTTCGGCAAAAGCGGTGGTAATTACTGCCTGATAAGGCTGATCCAAAACCGATTGAGCCACACCTTCCACCAGTTTAAAATCCAGCATTTCAAAGAAATTAGCATCCGAAAAAATCACCTTGTCGGAATAAATGCGTTCATCTCCAACAGTTAAGAGGCTCTTTTTTCCACCACTAATCATTCGCACTGCGGACTCCACTGCAGGAATATCCGTCAAGATAATCCCTGCTAAATCTGGTGCAATTCCTCCTAGTTTTACCTCTCGCGTAGTGTCAGTAGCATAAACTCTGTAGAGCTGCTCATGATTTGTATGAAACTTATCATAACTCAGTTCATCCCGAACATACAAAGTGATCAGCAAAAAGGCAGTAAGGCCAATGGTTAACCCAAGCAGATTGATAATACTGTAGAGTCGTTCCTTACGCAGTTTTCTAAAAATAATGGTCAAATAATTTGATAGCATATTGCTGTGATTTAGTAATTATTCTTCTCTAAGCGTATCGGCTGGGTTGGCTTTAGATACTTGTAATGACTGTAAAAGCGTAACCAACCAGCTCAAGGCCAGAAAGCTTAAGAATGCTCCAATAAATAAGAATGGTGTGATATCAATTCGGTACTTAAACTCGGCTAACCAACCCTGCATGGCATAGTAGGCGATGGGCGAAGCGATGAGAAAAGCCAAAACGACCAGAAGCGTATACTCTTTATTCAGCAAAAGCAGCAGATTTTGAATTGATGCACCAAGTACCTTTCTGATGCTTACTTCTTTTCTGCGCTGCTCTAAAGTATATATGGTTAATGCAATTAAACCCAAGAGTGAAATAAAAACTGCCAGCCCCGAGAAGATTTGAAAAAGCATAAACTGGCCTTGTTCTTTTTTGTAGAATTCTTTGATTCTATCATCCAGATAGTAAAACTCAAAAGGTCGTTCAGCTAAGCTCTCGTACACTTCTCCAAACTCTTGAAGAACTTGTTGCATATTCTCTGTGTCCATTTTCAGCAAAAGATTGTTAGCCCCCCGATCCACTATTGGAATAATAAACATAGGCTCTATTTCCTGCTTTAGTGAAAATGTATGGAAATCGTCAATTACTGCTACAACATCCATTGGTTCACCTCTAGACGAATACACCCTTCTACCAAGCGGGGCTTCTGTCCACCCCATCTTATCGACTAAAGATTGAGTCACAATCATTTGCCCCTGATTAAATTCTTTAGAATCAAAGTTTTCTGCTTTCTGAAGGAAATTCAGTTCAAGTATCTCAGGATAATCTTTGTCAGCATAAACTAAGTGAAATCGATAAGGCTTAGTTTCTTCATTTTCACTATCTGGGCCATCAAAAAAGCTTGATGACGTTGAGTTCCCTACCGTCCAACCTGTAGCACTCGCAGATTTGACTCCTCCAATCCGTTCGGCTTCATTTTTAAGTGTCTGATATCCCCCTTGTATGTCTGAATACAAAGGCACCTGAATTACTAAGTCTGGATTAAAACCTAAATCCGTTGTTTTCAAGTAATTCATTTGACTAAACATGATAGCCAGCACCACTAACAACAGCCCAGAAGATACAAATTGAAACAACACCAAGAACTTTCTTAAATAACCCTTATTGCCAACCGCAGCCGTAGCTTTGTTCAAGAGTGCCAAAGGCTTAAACTTTGAGATATAAAACGCTGGATATAAACCAGCCAAAATACCTAAAGCTAAACCAGCCATAAACACCCAAACAAAAAACTCAGAACTACTATATTGAAGGGCAATCGACTTGTCGAGCAGTTGGTTGTAAAATGGCAACAAACGTTCGGCAATGGCAAAAGCAAATACAAAGGAGACCAATGTAATGAATACAGATTCTAATAGTTGATAGAATATTAGTTGAACTTTATTCGCTCCAATCACCTTTCTCAAGCCAATTTCCTTTACCCTGCGCATGGATTGGGCCGTTACCAAATTGACATAATTGATGAGTGCGAGAAGTAAAACCACCAAACCAATACCCGAGAATAGCCTTACATAACGGATGTCATTTTTTGAAAATGCATCGTTCAGGTATGGTGCATAGAGTCTTTGATCCGTATAGGGCAGTAATTCATAGGTATATCCCTCTAACATATCACGATACACTGGCTTATCAATTACCTTCGTTATCCCAGCACTTACTACCTCTTTTGAAGTGCCATCGACAAGAGATACATAGGTGGTAATATTTCTAACCACATGCCTCTCTTCCCAAACGTTTTTGAAATACCCCCTTTCGTATACCAACATTTCAAATTGAATCGTACTATTTTTTGGAGGATTAGCGGCAACAGCAGCCACTGTATAAACCTGATCTTTATTCATCTGAATTTCTTGACCGATTGGATTGGTATCCCCGAATAATTTCTCTCTCAAACTTTGGGTTATCACCACTTGATTTGTTTCTGAGAAAACAGTCTTTCTATTGGCATTGAGTAAAGTGAAATCAAAAAATTCAAAGAAATTTGAATCAACAAAAAACACATTTTCTACATTCAGATTCCTTTCTCCAAATTTCAACAAAGAGACCCCTCTACCGGCAACCCGGGTATGCCCATCAATTTGAGGAATGTCTTCTCTGAAAAATTCAACAAAGTCACTGGCAATGGTACTTTTGTATTTCTCCCCATTTTCGCTACTAATCACCCGATAAATGTTCCCCTTGTTCTCGTGGAAATTATCGAAACTGAATTCATCGCGCACATAAAGCGCAATGAGTAAAAATGCGGTAAGCCCTACGGTAAGCCCAGCAATATTCACAAAAGAATAGAGCTTCTCTTTCCGTAGTTTTCTGACAATAAGTTTAAGGTTGTTCTTGAACATGACTTTAAGGTTTACTCGTTGCGCAAAATCTCTACTGGGTTTTCATTTGTCACTTTTAAAGAGGGGAAAAGGGTTACCAACCAACTGAGAAGCAAGAAGCCGAAGAAAGCTCCCACAAAAAGCAAAGGGCTAATACTTACGTTGTATTTGAATTCAGCCAGCCAATCTTGCATGGCATAATAGGCAACAGGGGTTGCGATTAGAAAAGCAATCACAATTAGAATTGTATACTCCTTATTGAGCATAAAAATCAGTCGCTGAAAGGTAGCTCCTAGCACTTTTCTAATACTCACTTCCTTTCTACGCTGTTCAATTATGTAAATGGTAAGCGCGACCAAACCCAATAGCGAAATAAACATGGCAAGAAACGAGAAGGCTTGAAACAGCTTAAACTGACCATTCTCTACTTTGTAGTAAGAAGCTATTTTATCATCTACATAATAATATTCAAATGGGCGATCTGTAATGGATTGATACGATTTACCCATTTGAGCTAGAGATTCCTTAGCCTCATTGGTATTAAGTCTTAACAGTAAGTTACTAGCAAAAGGATATGAAAAGCTTTCTATCACCAAAGGAGCTTTTTCTTCTTTCATGGAATAGGTGTGAAAATCTTTTACCACAGCCACAACTTCCTTACTTATATTTCCATACTGAAACACCTTTTGCCCAACGGCATTTTCAGGCCATCCGAATACTTTGACTAACGATTCATTGACGATTACCTGATGCTCGGAAAGGGTTTCTTCTTGATAGGCTTTAGAAGCATAAAGTACTTTTAACGACATGGTCTTTAAAAAATCCTTATCCGCTTGGACCATATCTGACTCCGTGACAATAGGCTTGGGTTCAACTTCTTTGAGGTAGGCATTATTAAATCGATCAGATGAGGTACCTCCGCCAAATCTCCAATCATTGGTACTGATTGACTGAACTCCAGGCACCTTCAAAAGCTCTGACTTTAATAGTTCAGCTACTTCTAGACTGTTGTCATACAGGGGAATGGAAATTAAATTATCCTTATCGAAGCCTAATTTTTGGGTATCTAAATACCTCATTTGGCTCGACATAATAACCAACGTAACAATCAAAATCGCTGATACGGTAAACTGAAACAAAACAAGAATCTTTCTAAACAGCCCTTTGCTCCCTATTGATGTGGCTGATTTTTGCAGTAGTGTTAATGGACTGACCCTGGTAATAAAAAAAGCAGGATAAAGACCCGACAAAAGACCTAAAAGCAGACCAAACACTAAGGTCCAGATGACAAAGTCTGAGCTTAGATAATTAAGTGACACCTGTTTGTTCAAAACAGAATTAAAAAGGGGTATTATTCTTTCTGCAATCGCAAATGAGCCAACAAAAGAGTTAAAAGCGATTACAGTGGACTCAAGCAAATGATAGCGAACCAATTGACCTCTTGTCGCACCAAGCACTTTTCTTAACCCTATTTCTTTAAAGTTCTTAATGGATTGAGCAGTAACAAGGTTGATGTAGTTAATTACGGCCAACAGTAAAATGACCAGACCAATTCCTGTAAAAAGAAATACCACTTTTGCATCGTTGGTTTCAAGCGGGTCTCCTTCGAAGTTCGAATACAGTCGAATATCGTTTAAACTTCCTAACTCATAATAAACATCTCCCTTCACCCTGAAATAATCAGGTTTTTGTCTGATCCCATTATTGACTTTAGATTCAAGGTTTGCCACATCAGCGGACTCAGGCACCATTAAAAAAGTGGTAGCAGCCGCTAAATAGCCTTTGCTAAAAGTATTCTCAAACGTTTTATCATCTCCTCGCGCCACCAGATCGAATTGGATAGAACTATTCTTCGGCACATCGGCACAAACACCCAACACCTGATACTTATCGGTTTTATTAAATGTAAGTTCTTCCCCAACCACATCAATTCTACCGAATAATTTCATTGCGAAACTTTCCGTTAACACTACACTTTTGGGACTTGCAAGAACTAGCTCAGGTTTACCATTCAGGACATTAAAGTCGAAAAAGGAGAAGAAATTGGCGTCACTATAAATCAATCCTCCAGTATAAAAGGCCGATTCTCCAGTGGCTATTAGGTTATTTAACCCTTGAGTTTTTATTCGGACAAAAGACTCAACTTCTGGAGCGTCTTGCTGGATGTATTCTGCAAAATCAGGAGGAGTATAAGTATTTCTCTTTGTAGAAACCTCATTAAAGTTCGTTAGTCGATAGATCTCATTCGCACGAGAATGAAATTTATCAAAACTCAGCTCATCTCTTACGTACAAGCCTATCAGCAAAAAAGCAGTAAGGCCTATAGTCAATCCTAAAATATTGACGAAGGAATAAACTCTTTCTTTGCGGAGTTTTCGCATCACTAATTTCAAATGGTTTCTAAACATGACTTTAAGGTTTATTCATTCCGAAGAGTGTCTACTGGATTAAGTCGGCCGGCTTTAAGGGATTGAAAGAGAATGGTGGAAAAAACGATGAACAGGGTTATTAGCCCAGTAAACAAAAACACTTCAGCAGAAAGTGAAATGCGATTGGCAAAGTCATCGAGCCAATTTTGCAAGGTATAAATGGAAACTGGAAGGGCGACAACAAAAGCAATCGCAATAAGCTTGGCAAAATCCTTAGAAAACAATTGGACGATATCGATTACTGATGCACCCAATACCTTGCGGATACCAAACTCATGGAAACGTAGATCAACCGTGAATACAGCTAAGCCAAATAAACCAAGGCATGACACGATCACAGCCAAAACTGAAAAGAAAAGCATATAGGAAAAACCTTGATTTTCTTCACTCATCAATTCAGCATAGTTAGATTCAAGCGCCTCCCATTCTAAGCGTTCATCACTGTAACCTACCCAAGTCAATTTTTCCCAGACACTTTCAACAAACGCTTTTGCTGAATTCTGATCTTTCGATCTAATTGTAAGATAGCTGTATAAATTAGGCTGTGACTCTACGATAATAATTGGGTCAACCGCTCTTCTTAAATCATTAAAAAAGAAATCTTCTATTACTCCAACAACTTTATACTTACCACTTATCAATTCTCCAATAGGCTCTTCAAGCCCAAATACTCTTGCAGCCATCTCATTAATAAGCACAGGCCTAATTAAGGATTGTTTTTTGGCTATTGAGTCTAAATTTAACACGGTAGAAGTACCTATTTCTGCACCCGAAAACATTGTGCCTTTGCTCAATCTAAACTTCATCAATTTTAAATACTCAATGTTAGCGCGCATTATAACAGCATGGTGTTCGTTGCCATTCGCGTCTTTCAATGGCATAGGGACTTGCTTTACATCATCCATTGGTAACCTACTAGAGAACCCAAACTCTTCAATTAATGGGCTTTTCGACAATTCATTTTGGAAAGCGCTAATTGTACTACTTCCATCTCTTGGATTGGATAAATAGAAAAGACCATTTGTGGTTAAAATCCCATTATCATCATAACCTAGGTCTCTATTCCTTAGGAAATCAATTTGCAGGAACATAACGATAACCGCTGCGATTAAGCTAATGGAGCCTACAAACTGAACTACCGTAGCTACTTTTCTAAATCCTGTTGCATTAAAAATACTGAGCTCGTTTTTCGGCAATCCTTTTCTCATGAGAATGAAGGACTTATTGCTGGATAAATAAAGTGCTGGATAGATCGCTGAAAGAAGTGTGAGCCCCACAATAAAGAAAGCAGCGCCCATCAACCATTCGCTAAAATGAAGGACAGAAAACTCCACAAATGAACCTCCAAAGTCGGCACTCAATTTGATCACCAATTCTACTACACCTAAGGCCAGTATGGCCGAAAGCAACACAACGATAAAGGCCTCAATTAAAAACTGACTAATCAATAGCCCACGATTAGCTCCCAAAATACGTTTCACGCCAACCTCCTTAAATCTCACGGTAGCCTTCGCTGTTGATAGGTTAATGAAATTGATGACCGAGATAAGCAAAGCGGCAATACCAACAATAATCATCGTAGTCAATCTACTCTGATCAAGTTTTGGCATTAGATTGAGCATGGCCTTGGATTCCGTCCTTAGTTCATCCAAAGACTCAATCATTAAGCCTCGATAAGCCGGGTCTTTCTTCCAACCTTCAATGCTTAGATTTCCAGCTTCATCACCCTTCGTATGTGGATAAATATATTTTAGAACGATTTCATCCATACTTTGCTCAAAACTGTCTCTGTCAGTAGCTTGATTGATTCTTGCGTAAATGTGTTTCGAAGCACCTCCCCAAGCTTTCGTTTCGTAAACATCAACTTTAGCGTTGTGCATAATTGCATCAACATCTAATTGAGTTTTATAGCGTGGTTTTTCAATTATTCCATTTATCAAATAAGTATCCCCAGCATACGTCACTACTTCTCCCAACACATCGGTCGACCCGAAAAGCTGTATTGCAAATTCATTTGTAATTACGGCAGTACTGGGTTTACTTAACACCGAAGAAGCATCTCCCACTATTACTTTAAAATCGAAAACCTTTAGAAAGTGAGCATCTGTCCTGATAGCATCAGCCATCAAGCTTTTATTATCATCAGTGGCCAGATCAGCCTTACCTTTTGTAAAAGCCGTAATAGCTTCAACCTCCGGTATTTCATCCTGAACTAAGGCAAGGTTTGGAGTACTTACTGCCATCCCATCCATCATTCCTTGTATTTCAGAGTTTATTTGAAAAACATCCTCCTTATTACTGAAGTCACTTTCATAGCTTTTCTCCTGATAAACATAGAGCGAAACCAAAAAAAAGACCGAGAGCCCTATGGTAAGGCCAGTTAAATTGAGTAGATGAATTAGAGGCGTTTTCCTGAAACTTCTAAATGCGTATTTGATCAGTTGAATTATCATAGTCATAGGATTTATTCGTTGCGAAGGGTGTCTACTGGGTTAAGTCGCCCTGCTTTAAGAGATTGGAGCAGCACAGTGGTTAATGCAATTATAATGGCCAGAATGCCCGTAAAAAACACCATCTGATATCCAATATCGATTCTAGCGGAAAAATTATTCAACCATGCTTCCAAGAAGTAAATGGTCAAAGGCATAGAGATGACAAATGCGATAAAAATGAGTTTCATAAAGTCCCCACTAAACAACTTTACAATGTCCGTTATTGATGCCCCCAGCACTTTCCTTATCCCAAACTCCTTAATGCGCTGATCTACTGTGAAAGCGGCCAACCCAAAGAGACCAATACAAGAAACCAACACTGCGAAAATTGAAAAGGCTAAAACCGTGTTAAAAGAAGCTTCTTCTGCCTCCACAAGGCGCTCATAGTTATCATTGAGCATATAGTAATCGAGAGGTTTTCCAGTCATTCCCGCCCAAAGAGTTTCTACCTGATCTATAACAGCAGCTTTGTCGGTTACCTTAATCAATATTGGATCACTAATCCCCGGTTCTCGTTTCTGTTCAATTACGAGTGGCTCAATTTCCCCATGTAAATCCGTGTAAACAAAATCCTTTACTACACCTATAATTACATAATGTTGCAGCCTTTTCCCTATCGGGTCATTCTCTATTAAAAGTACTTTAACAGCTGCTTCATTTACCAATATGGGTATGGGGCTATCACTTCCTATTGCTTTACTTTCTCCTACTGTTCCTCCATCATAGTTTCTTTGAATGACCTGGTAAGGCGAGCTATCAAAGTTTTGACCTTGTAGCAAGGTCAAATTCATAGCTTCTAATAATGATTGATCTGCGGAAATATTATAGTGAAAGAATGGTATGTCATTTTCATCTTTCAACTCTATTGGAGCATCCCATTTACTCAAACCGCTTGGTACAAGAGAAATAAATGAGACTTGCTCAATTCCAGAAATTCGTTCCAACTTATTTTTAAAAGCCGCCTTTTCATTTTTTAGAGAAAATGAATTAGGGATTACAATCACATTATCAGAATGATAACCTATGTCTCTTGTTCTTAAAAAATCTATTTGCAAGAACATTGTAATCACAGCTCCGATTAAGCCAATTGAAAACACGAACTGAATTACAGTAGCAAACTTTCGCAGCAAGGCGGCATTAAAAACACTGAAACTATATTTCGAGCTACCACTTCTGAGTATAGTAATGGTCTTCCCACTAGACAAGTAAATCGCTGGGTAAAGCCCCGAAAGCAAGGTTATACCAACAACCAAAATAACAATGGCGCGCATGGTTTGCCCAGAATGTAAGACGGAAAACTCCACAAAATTACCAAAAAGTGTGGGTTTAATTTTAACCATCAATTCTGTAATTGCCAGGGCTAAAACAGAAGCTAAACCAATCGTAAGAAAAGCCTCTATCATAAACTGACCTACAAGTAAGAGTCGAGAAGAGCCCATTATTCTCTTAATCGCCACTTCTTTCATTCTGTTAGAAGCTCTTGCTGTACTAATATTTACAAAATTAATTACTGATATAAGAAGGGCTGCAATGCCTACTATTAACAAAGTGTTGGTTTGGTTAAGGTTGGCCTTGGGCATTAAGCCAGTTTCTGTCTCAGATTCGTACCTAAGTGATCTTAAAGACTCCGCAAAATACCCTAAGTAAGCCTCACTACTTCTCCAGTCGCTGAATGCCATACTTCCGTCCGAGACAAACAATGGATAAATATATTTCTCATTCAATCGATCTAGTTGGCTATTGATTTGATCAACTGTTACATTGGCATGCGTTTTCACGTAAACATAAGAACCAATGGTGCCCCAAAACCCTTTACCTAGGTTAGTCTGCCTTATCTGCGAAACCAAAAGATCAAAATTCAGTTGAGTTTTATACTTTGGGTTTTTACTAACTCCTTTTATTATACACTCTCTGTTCTTGCCAATTCTAAGTGCCTTTCCTATTAAGTCTGTTGTACCAAAAGTATTCAGTGCCATTTGCTCGCTAATGACAACCGAGTTGGGCTCATTGAGTACTGTTTGTTGGTCGCCAACAATCAAATCAAAGTCAAAAACTTTAAAGAACAGTGAGTCGGCACTAATTACCGTTTGCTTTGTATAAGTTTCGTCCTCAAAATGGACTTCTTGGTTACTGCGATGCGTAAACACCGTAGTATATTCTACTTCGGGCATTTCAGAAGTCATTATGGGAACATTAACAGAGGTTATGGCTCTGTTTCCCATATTATAAAAACTTGTTCCGATTTGATAAATCCTTTCATGACCTGTGAAGTCGTGCTCATAAGTAGACTCTTGGTAAATGAAAAGGGAGGTCAAAAAGAAAATAGACAAACCGAAGGTCAAACCAATAACATTCAGGTAGTTCATCAGTGCTGACTTTCTAAAACTCTTAATGGCAAATTTGAAGGTTTGTTTGATCATAGCTTTAAGGTTTATTCGTTCCGAAGGGTATCTACTGGATTAAGTCGGCCAGCTTTGAGGGATTGGAAAAGGATGGTAGAAAAGGCGATCATTAATGCCAAAATACCTGCAAGGATAAAAGCACCTGCAGATAATGAGATTCTATCGGCAAAGCTTTGCAGCCAAGCATTAACACCCCAAGTGGCCAAAGGAATAGAAATCAAAAAGGCAATACCAATTAGCTTCAAAAAATCGAAAGAGAAGATACTAACAATATCGGAAACGGAAGCTCCAAGCACTTTTCGAATACCGAATTCATGTAGTCTTTGATCAGCTGTAAAGGCGGCCAGGCCAAATAAACCGATGCAAGAAATGAGAACAGCTAAAATGGTAAAAGCCAGCACTGAATTGGCCGATTGTGTTTCTTTCTGAAACTGGGCATCAAAATTTTGCTCCAGCATTTTCGATTCTAAAGGAACCGCTGTAAACTGACTCCAAATATTGGCAATGGCTTCAGTCTGTACTTTATTGACATCCAACTGAATGGCCAACTGCCCTCCTTCTGTAGCGGAATAACTGAACAGTGCTGGGCCAATTTCGTTGCGAAGAGAACCGTAGTGAAAATCCTCCACTACCCCAATAATTTGGTAATAATTGCCAATCACTTCTCCTACTGGATGTTCCAAACCCAGCAATTGAGCGGCAGCATTGTTAATAAGCACCAGTGAATCTGAAGTAACAAGTTTATCCCTAAACCACTCTCCTTCTTTCATCTTTAAACCGAGTGTAGTTTTGTAGCTCTCATCTACAGTAAATGCAGCAAAGACTACCGTATTATTGGCATCTAGCATTATAGAGTGCACATCATCGAAATTACCGCCTGGTACTCGTTTGCTATAGGAAGCCGATTTTACTCCTGGGATTTTCAGCAATTCATTTTTGAATGCCTGCTTGCCGTCTTTCAAATCTTGAGCATTACTAATCATCAAAACTTGATTTTCGGCAAAGCCTAAATCCTTATTTTTCAAATGTACTAACTGACTGTAAATGAAAAGCGTGGCGATGATCATTCCCGAAGAAAGCGTAAACTGCGTAATCACAAGTCCGTTTCTGAGCAATTTCGCCACATTCAGATTAAGCACTTTTGAAAGGCGCATGCCTTTGAGTAAGGGCACCACCTTTACCGAGGAAAGGTAGAACGCTGGGTACAAGCCAGCGACCAAGCCCACTAACAAAACACCCAATCCTATATAGGCAAGTAAGGTAGTGTTTGAGAAAAGCGAAAGGCCGATCACAGACCCAAAATAGGCATTGATACCGTAAATCATGACTTCAGAAAGCCCAGCGCCAATCAGGGCAGAAAGAAGCGTAATCAATAAAGATTCGGCCAAAAACTGTAATACCAACCCTTCTCGCTTCGAACCCAAAACCTTCCGAACTCCAATTTCTTTAGTCCTGGAAGAAGAACGCGCGGTGGTCAAATTCATGAAATTGATAATAGCAATCGTCAAGATAAATACCGCGATAATTGATAGGGTGGTAAGCATTTGTGGATCTCCACCAGCCGACATTTCAAAAGACAAATTGGAATGGAGGTAGATATCCCCAATAGGCTTTGCCATAAACTGAATACGATTTTCGTTCACAATCCAATCTTCAAAACCCATATCAGGCGAAGGCTTGAAAACCACTGGAAATACATGAGTTTTGGCCAGTTCATCAAGCTTGCTATTCAAGGTTTCAGGAGATACTCCAGAGGCCAATTTCACATAAGTATAGCCTGCAATACCGTACCAACCACTTTCGGCTGAAAACTCTTCTTCCTTTTCAGGATACACGAATAAATCAAAATCGAGATGTGATTTAATCAAAGGCGTAGATGCTACAGCACTAATGATCAATTCATCTTTTCCTTTCAGTTTGATTGACTGACCTATCACATTCTTTCTCCCAAAAATCGTTTCGGCCAAAGCTTCTGAAATCACCGCAGAACCAGGCCCATTTAAAGGGCTGGCTTGATTTCCCATTAAAAGTTTATAATCAAACAGTTCAAAAAAATCATTCTTCGCCCGAAGGGTTTTGTTCACTTTAATTCCTCTTCCATTAAGCAAAACTGTTTCGCTTACATTCAAGTGTACCCGAGTAGCAGCTTCTATTTCGGGAATCTCATTCAGCTTAAATTGTAAGTTGGGGCTGGTTACGGCCACCTGCCCCATGCTTAAAAAGTGTTCTTCTAAACGGTAAACCCGTTCCCTATTCTCAAAACCTTTTTCAAAAGTATTTTCCTGAAAAACATACAGGGAAATGACCAAAAATGATGCGATACCCAAACTAAGTCCTGCAACGTTCAGAAAAGACATCATGCTTTTCCTCCTTATATTTCTGGTCGCTATTTTGAAAAAGTGTATTATCATTTTACTCGTCTCTAAGTGAATTGACAGGATTGGCAGTAGCGGCCCGCATGGAACGATAACCAGTAGTGGCGAGAGCAATCAAAAGCGATGCACCAATACTGATCAAGAAAATAATTGGGCCAATTGCAATTCGGTACTCGTACTGCCCAAGCCAACTGTTCATTCCCCAATAGGCCAATGGAGCGGCCAACAAAAATGACAGGCCAACTAAAACAATAAACTCAATTGAAAAACGCCCCATCAGATTTGCTACGGTAGCCCCCAAAACTTTACGGATACCAATTTCCTTGGCTTTTTGATTGGCCATAAACGACACCAATCCATAAAGACCCAAGCAGCCAATGAAAATAGCAATGAACGCAAACACAGTTAACATTTGCGACATTTTCCTTTCTCCTTCATAGAAGTCGGCAATTTGTTTATCTAAGAAAGTATAGTCGAATTCATATTCTTCATGAATTTCGTTCCAAATGGTTTCCAGTTCAGAAATCACACTGGCTGAACTTTGTCCGTTAATGCGTAGTCCTAGGGTTCTAAAGTTCTCTTGTCGGTTAAACATGGCTACAGGCTCAATGGCCTGAGATAGAGTAGTAACATGATAATCCTTTACTACACCAACAATTGGAGCAGTCATGCCCCATAGCTTCATTCGCTCACCGATAACTTCATTCGGGTCAGTAATGCCAAGTTTTTTCAAGAAGGTCTCATTTACCACATATTGGTTTACGGTATCACTTTTCATTAACCAATCACCAGCTACTAGCTTTAAGCCATAAGTTTCTTGAAACTGATCGTCAGCCATTTTCACATGGGTATTAAGCTCATTTACTGCGCTATCTATGCCATAGTAAAAGGCGTTGGTTACCGACTGAGAACCAGAAAATGGAGGTTTATAATTAAAAGAGTGAGAAACAACACCCGGAATGTTCTGAACTTTTGAATCCCACAGATCGCGAGTTGCTTTATCATTTTCGGCCAAATTGATATTCAGAATATATTCTTGGTCATATCCCATATCTACCGAACTGAAATAATCCATTTGCTGTACCGCGACTACAGTTCCGAAAATCAAAATCTGACAAATTAGAAACTGCGTAAAGACCAATGATCTTCTAAAGAATAAATTGCCTTTCCCTTTTGTCATACTTCCCTTAAGAGCATAAATGGGTTTTGCGCTCGACAATACAATGGCAGGATACAAACCAGCCAATACAGATACGGCAAAAAGAACAACAAGCAAATAGCCAAGAAGGGCTAAGTCTGTAACAGGATTAAAGGGCACTTCAATACCGATAAAATCATTAATGGCCATAGGCAAAAGCCTTTCTGTAAGTGCCATTGAAATAAACAAGGCAATAAGTGTAATGGCGAATGTTTCGCCCATAAATCGCATAACCAATTGTTTACGGCTACTCCCAAGCACTTTACGCATTCCTACTTCCTTGGCACGTTTTACGGCCATGGCGGTAGACATATTAATAAAGTTAAAACAGGCGGTTACAATGAGTAGGATGCCGATAATGATATAGGCATACAGAATTGCTTTGGGTACTTGGCGCTGGCTAAATACCCCAAAACGTTCGTCAAAATGATATTCATTAAAAGGAGCTAGTAGAAATGTGCGCGCCTCGCGAGTATCCTTGTCCCAGTGTTTTTCTATAAAGTCTGGAAACTGGGCATCAATTTTTGCTGGATCTACATTGTTTTCTAGAAGCACAAAAGCTACGTTATCGCTTGAAATACTCCCCCAATTATTAAACTCCTTAGGATCATTCGCTTTTTTTGTTTCCATAGAAATGAAAATACCAAAAGGAAAGTCAGAGTTTTTGGGAGTGTCTTCCATTACGGCTACTATCTTCAAGTCCGTTTCCTTATTCAGTTTTATGGTTTGTCCTACCGCAGATTGATTAGGGAAGTATTTATCGGCCAGTGTTTTGTTTAAGGCTACAATATTGGGTTGGTTAAATACCGACTCGACACTACCCTCTAGCAGTTTCCAGTCAAAAATATTGAAGAAAGAGGGTTCGATGTATACCAATTCTGGGTCCTCTTCATAGTATTCAATTTTACCTCCATTATTTACTGAAATGAGGCCATAGCGTTCGTGAGAAATCAAAGTAACTTCCTTCACCCCTACTATTTCGTCTTTGATGGAAGCAGGCATAACCAATGGCACTCCGCCTTGAGAATATTCCCTTCCGTCTTCTACATCAATGTGGCCAACCCGATAAATAGACTCTATATTTTTATGGTATTGGTTAAAGCTGCGCTCTTGTTTTACAATCAAGAACATGACTAAGCTACATGTAATACCCAACGTTAAGCCGCTAATATTAATGAGCGTGAAAGTTTTGTTTCGAACAAAATTTCTGACTAAGATTTTAAGATAATTTTTGACCATTGTACCTTGAGTTATTGGTTATTATTTATTGGTTAAAGAGAGCTCACTGGGTTTTCTTCCCTCTTTGGGCTTCCTTCTAGTTTTTCTCTATTCATTCCTTAAAATATCTACTGGGTTGGAAAGTGCTGCCTTTATGGATTGATAGCCAACCGTAAAAACTACGATAAGCATTGAAATACCAATTCCGATGGCAAAAACTCCAGCCCCCACCTGAATTCGATTGGTAAATTCGGCCAACCAAGCATCCAATAAATAATACGCTACAGGAACTGCGATAAGTGACGAGAGGGCAATCAACACGAAATAGCTTTTCAGAAAATCCAAAAACAATCCCGAAACGGTTGCTCCCAAAATTTTTCTGATCCCGATCTCCTTATATTTCTGAAGGATGGTAAACGCACTGAGGCTAAATAACCCAAGGCCAGCGATAAGAATAGCAATCCAGGTAAAGATTTGGATCACATTCCCGAATTTCTGCTCTTTTTCATAATTGGCCTGAATTTGATCTTCCATCATGGAATACTCAAAGGGTTTATTCGGCTCCAATTCTTCCCAAGCCTTGGTAATTCTAAGCACCGTTTCCGCCCTGTCCGATTCATTTATTTTAATATTTACAGCCCCTAAGTATTGAGAGCTCCCTGGTAGAATGATCACGGGCAAGGGTTCGCGCTTGAGGTTAAATTGTAAGTCTTTAAAAACACCTATGATGGTATTTTCCACATACTGATACTGCTCGTTTGCCAATTTAATTTTTCGTCCAACGGGGCTTTCCCAACCGATGGTTTTGGCCACAGATTCACTGATGATTACAGAGGAATTTTTATCATCCTCACTTCCTTCAATAAAACCTCTCCCCTCAATTATCTGAACTCCCAATACTTTAATCGCATTCATGGCTACCCTATCATAGTGGACGTTCAACGATTGACCTTCATTATCTTCTGTCCATTGAATAGGGATTTTGGAACTACCTATGGAAGGAAATGGTGAAGAGGTAACTACTTCCACACCCGGTACTTTTTCTATGGTTTCTTTTACAATATCATAAGATACTGCCCGAGGACGATAAGCCGAAACAACGTTGGAAGGATCCATCCCGATTTCACCCTCCATAAAAAAATCGATTTGGTTCTTAATGATCTGCGTACCGAAAAGCAAGACCATTGTAACTACTAACTGGAAGGCTACGAGGTATTTCCTGAACAATCCTTTCCCAACAGCTCCCTCGCCCTTCATTAATTTCAGGGTTTTAAATCTACTGGCAAACAAGGCCGGATAAAGCCCCGCAAAAAGGGTAATTGTCGGAATCAGCATTATCAAAAAGAAAAGCGTAAATCCGTCAGAAAAATAGTTTAAGCTCATGACTTTTCCAGAGAGCGCGTTGAAGTTTGGTAAAAAGAATTCAGCCAAAGCCGCAGCAATAATGACGGAAATACTCACCAATAGCATAGTCTCCAGTAAAAACTGAAACCTGATTTGCCCTTGATTGGCACCAACTACTTTCCTTATTCCAACCTCCTTTAAGCGAGCAAGCGATTTGGCGGTAGAAGAATTGATATAATTGATACATGCTAACACAAGTAGGAATATTCCTACGGCAGAAAAAATATAGATGAAGTTCTTGTTTCCTCTAATGCCAGAAGCCGTATGAGATACCTGAGTATTGAAATATAGTTCTCCAAAATTCTCTACAGGAAATTCAAAATCACCTTCAACAAAACCATTTTCAACAGCCATACTCATGACCTGTTTAGAAAATTCTGATTCATCCACCGCCTCTTTCAGCTGCATATATACATTTCCTGAACCCGACCAGCGCCAAGGGTTGGCCGACTTTTGAACAGGAATAATGACATTAAACTGAAACCTTGAATTCTCAGGAATATCGTTCAAAACACCCGTAACGAGTCTTTCTTTTTCTTCATTGGCCATTTTGAAAGACATTCCTACCACATCTTCCTTTCCAAAATATTTAAGGGCCATGTACTTAGATAGCACAACCGCATCCTGAGTGGACAAGGCTTCTGATGCAACTCCATATTTCAATGAGAAATCAAACATCTGAAACAACTCAGTACTTGCACTGTAAAACTCCTTTTCAAAAACTTTTTCTCCTTCATATTCCATCAAAACATCGCTTCCTCCAGACACAGTCGCTACTGATTCCACCTCTGGCATAGTCTGTTTTAATAGTTCAGCCAACTCACTTGGAAAATCCATGCTAAAGCCATTTTTGTTGTAAGTAAAACTGCGGTAGATTGTATCGTGGTTTTTATGAAACTGATCGAAGGTGAGTTCATTCCGCACAAAGAGGGCGATCAATATAAATGCAGCGATGCCTACTGACAAACCAAGCACATTGATCATCGTAAAAATCGGGCTCTTCTTGAGCGACCTTACTGTGGCGAAAAAGTAGTTTCTAAACATAGCGGTTATCAGTTATCAGTTATCAGTTATCAGTTATCAGTTATCAGTTATCAGTTAT
>NZ_CAXBBV010000002.1:0-458510 GCF_963973945.1 uncultured Roseivirga sp. | reverse complement strand
CCGACAACAAAAGCTTCTGAGAAATCAGAGGCTTTTTTGTTTTTAGGCCTTCAATATTCTAGTTAAGAGGTCATAGGTGCGCTCCGAAGTCTCGGAGCTGCCACACTTACCTACGCCTTGTTAATTGATCTATGCGCCCTTATTTGAAGTGGATTCCATTATAAATAACCTACGCTTCTTCAGAGGCTTTCATTTCCTACTTAGGAACCATTCTTTCATATTCAAAAAAAATCCCTGTAAGTAGAAATTACTTACAGGGATAAACATACTTTTAAATGCCCTTTAAAGGCTTCTCTTGATCTTAGTTATTAGAAGTAGCACCAAAGTTCTTGGCAGCAGTTTTCTCAATTAAGTCTCCTTCTTTGATGGTTTTAGATACCACCAAGAATGGCCCTGATACTACAACATCACCTTCTTTCAAACCTTCTAACACTTCGATATTGTCGTAATCACTGATACCAGTTTTCACCACAACCATTTTAGCTTTTCCACCTTCATCAATGAATACCACTTCTTTGGTTTCATCTTTGGCAGATGCATTGGTAGTCGCTACCGCATTTGCCCCACTAGTCTGTCCTTCAGTTACCACTTTAGCGTTCGGGTTTCTGGTTGTTACAGCAGATAATGGTACAGAAAGCACTCCTGATTTTGTGTTAGTGATAATTTCTACGCTGGCTGTCATACCAGGTCTAAATGGAGAAGCACTTTGAATTTCAGAAAGCAAGTCTGCGAAAGACTCATTCAAGATTCTGATTTTCACTTCAAATTCAGTTACTGCATCAGCTGACGATTTAGTGTTTGCTGTGTTAGCAATTGAGGTTACAATTCCTCTAAATTTTTTATCCATTGAGCTGTAAGAATCAACATCAATCACTGCCGTATCTCCTTGAGTTACTCTAATGATGTCGTTTTCATTTACATCTACTCTAACTTCCATCATTGTCAAGTCTGCAATACGCATCATTTCAGTACCCGCCATTTGCTGAGTTCCAACAACACGCTCTCCTTTTTCAACATCTAGTTTGGATACTGTTCCAGAAGATGGAGCTCTTACTACAGTAAGCCTAACGTTCTCTTCTGCTTCTTCTACAGTAGCTTGACTTGACTTAATTACATACTCAGAAGCGTTAACGCTTTCTTTAGCAGCATCTAAATTCTTTTTAGCTACTTCATAATTGGCTCTCGCAGTTTCAAAATCTGATTCAGATATCACATTCTCTTTTCTTAACTGCTCAGAACGTTCAAAGGCTTGTTTAGACTGAAGCAATTGAGCTTCATTTCTAGCTACCTGTGCAATGCTTGAAGCCAAATTGGCCTTTTGCTGATTTAAGTTTGCTCGCGCTCTTTCTAGTGCAGATTGTAAGTTATCAGGTCTGATTTTCACTAAAATCATTCCTTCAGTTACAAATTCTCCTTCTTCAACATTTAACTCAATAATCTCACCCGCCACATCTGGACTAAGCTTGATTTCCGTTACGGGCTGAACTACACCAGAGGCAGTTACCTTTTCTACAATAGTAGCTTTTTTGGCTGATGCCATCTGAACTTTTAATGTCTTAGGCTGGCCAATGAAGCCCGCTTGCTTGCCAACCACGGCAATTACTAAAATCAGTACTACCGCTACTAACAGTATATAGATTAGTTTATTTGATCCTTTCTTTTTCTTAGCCATGTTATTGTAATGTAATTGGGTTCCCTAAATAGAAATCTAAAATCTTTGTTCTAAAAATGTACTCGTATTTGTTACGAATTAAATCTGCTCTTGCTGAAAACAGGTTATTACTAGCAATTTGGTAGTCAAGGTTGTTCACATCACCAACATTATATCGTTGTTCTGTAGCTCTGAACGACTCCTCTAATGCAGTTACACGCTTAAGTGTAGCATTATAAGTATTTAACGCTGCCAATGCACTGTTATAGGCCGACTCAATACTTTGTCTCAGTTGGTTTCTAGTAGTCAAGGAGGTGATTTCCGCACGCTGCTTGGCTATTTTTGCTCTTTGTAAGTTAGCGCTATTAGAATATCTGCTGAATATTGGCACACTCAAACGAATTGAAACTGATTGCCCAAGGTTATCATCATACTGATTGAACACCCCATAATTCTCTGCATAAATAGGTACGGTTTGTTGACTTGGGTTAGAAAAAACAGATTCGTTAGAACCTTGTACAAAACCAATTTCTCTGGCTGGAGTAGTTACTTGTTGCGTACCTATTAGTTGCCTCGCTCTTCCAGAATGGTTAGTAGAAATACTACCGCTTAAACTTAAACTAGGCAAGAAAGCACTCTTAGCAAGGGCTACTCCTACCTCACTGCTCTTTACTCCAAGTTCAGCACTTTGAATTTCTGGCTGCACTCCCATTGCGATATTATAAATCTCATTTGGGCTCTGAGATATAAATCCCATATTATCTACAGAAACCTCTGGTGCTTCAACTTCTAAAGGTTCGTCAGCTGGCATTTGCATTGCTTGTTTTAAACTTAAAACAGCAGAACGAAGACCGTTTTCAGCGTTTACTACAGAAACCTCGTTAGTTGCTACCTGAGATTCTAAATCCAATTGGCTTGTCATTGGAAGTGATCCTGCATTCACTAATTTTTTTGTTCTTTCTAATTGAGCTTGAGAAGATTCTAACTGAAATGTAGCATTCTTCAACTGCTCTCTTCCTAATAAAACATTCAAAAAGTTTGTTGCTACAGTTACACCAATATCATTTTTTGCCTTCTGTAGATCAAATTCACTTGCATCAAGGTTAAGCTCATTTCTCTTAATGGTATTTCTGAGCGCTCCTCCATTAAATAATGTAACAGAAGAACTAGCGGAAACCCCACTGCTCACGAAGCTTGTACTAATAAAACCGTTTGTAACTGGGTCAATGGTTCTACCAAATGATTTACTCAAATTACCTCCGCCACTTAGGCTCGGTAAAAGAGCAAATTTTGATTCCTTTAAGGCTATCTCACTATTCAACTTGTTCAGTTCACTTGAACGAACAGTTAAATTATTTTGCCATGCAAAATTAATACACTCCTCTAGCGTCCAGCTATTTTGCTGACCATAGGACGCAACCAGCATAAAGAGCCCCGCAAGACTCAAGTAAATTTTTCTTCTCCAAATCATATTTGATTGCTTTTTAAAAATCTATATCGGGTATATAAATGACCTTTTTGACCCAACTTAAATGGTTTAAATATTCAATTGTAATTTTATCTAATCCTGAATCTGCTTCGATACAGTGGCAAGCCATATCTGATTTTCCTTTACGATTAACCGACATGTTTGCAATGTTGCATTCAGAGTTGGCTAAAATATTTGCGATAAATGCAATCGCTCCTTTTCTATCTTCTGCTGTAATAATCAAAGTATGCAAATTAGCGTTAAAGCCAGTTGAGAACCCATTGACGCTTACAACCTTTATTACTCCTCCTCCTCTACTCTCACCAATTACTTCAATTGTTTCTTCTTTGGCTGTGGCTCTTATTTTTACCGTATTAGGGTGCATGGTAAGTGAATTACCAACTGACCTAAAAGTATAAGTAAAACCAGCTTTCTCTGCTTCATCAAATGATGTCTTGATTCTAGCATCATCTGTTTTAAAGTCAAGTAGCCCAGCTACTATTGCCCTATCGCTTCCGTGCCCTTCATAAGTTCGGGCGAAAGAATTATAAAATGTTATCTCTGCAGTTTCTGGTTGGCAGCCAAGAATTTTTCTTGCTACTCTTCCAATTCTAACCACTCCTGCCGTATGTGAACTCGAAGGACCTATCATTACGGGACCAATCATATCAAACACACTACTTTGCTCAGCCATAACCTTAATTTATTCTGCTTTCAATATTAGATAAATATCCCCTACTTGAATTGGCAATCTGTTTAAGTGGTTTATAGAATACATGAAAGCGATATTTAATTCCCGACTCATAGAAATTGATAGCTTAACACTCAACTCTAAAAATAGAGCGTTCTGCTATGGAGACGGCCTGTTTGAAACAATTGTTACAGGCCCCAACCGAATTAATTTGACTGATTTTCACCTTGAAAGATTAACACGGGCCTGTAGCGTTCTTCACCTTAACCCTCCACCCTTTTCAGGTCATGACCTGAAAGAAATGATTTCTCAACTCACTGATTTAAATGAACTTAACGGATGTTTAAGAGCTCGGATTCAGGTTTGGAGAGAGGATGGGGGGCTGTATTCCCCAGAACGTTCCGCCTCCTCTTTTCTTTTAGAAGTAGTAGAAACTACAAAACCAGCTTTTTCGCAGAAAGGCTCAATTGGCCTTTCAACTTTATCAAAAATCAGCCACACGGCTATCTCTTTTGCAAAAACCATGAGTGCATTACCTTATGTACTGGCGGGAATTGAGATGCAGCAAAAAAAATTGGACGATATTATTTTATTGGATGATCAAGGAAATTTAGCTGAAACTCACAGCTCAAATCTATTTTGGATAGAAGGTGATCAAATTTTCACTCCTTCCCTCCGAACTGGTTGTATTGAAGGTGTAATGAGAAGGCTTATTTTAGAAACGCTAGAAGTTACCGAAATTATAGCCAAGCCAGAAATGCTAATTAAAGCCGACTCTATATTTAGCTCTAATGCCAGCGGCATATGCTATTTTAACTCATTCAGAAATAATGAATATTCTAGCCCAGAAAAAAGACTTGCAAAAGTAATTAAACTGCTACAGCCCCTTTAATATGAGGGTGAGGATCGTAACCAACTAACTCAAAGTCTTCGAACTTAAAGTCAAAAATATTGTTGACTTCGGGGTTAATTTTCATTGTAGGCAATGGACGAAAATCTCTTGACAATTGAAGTTCAGCTTGCTCAAAGTGGTTGGTATAAAGATGAGCATCACCAAAAGTATGTATAAACTCGCCTGGCTTTAAGTTACAAACCTGAGCTACCATAAGCACCAATAGTGCATAAGAAGCTATATTAAAGGGAACACCCAAAAACACATCTGCACTACGCTGATACAGTTGGCATGAAAGTTTTCCGTCTGCTACATAGAATTGAAACAGTGCATGACAAGGAGGAAGCGCCATATTATCCACATCAGCTACGTTCCAAGCGCTCACCATCAATCTTCTGGAGTTAGGGTTTTTCTTGATTTGATCGATAAGCTTAGATATTTGATCTATTGTTCCTCCATCTCTAGCAGGCCAATTTCTCCACTGATAACCATATACTGGCCCTAAATCTCCATTTTCATCAGCCCAATCATCCCAAATAGAAACACCATTATCCTTCAGGTATTTGATATTGGTATCACCTTGAAGAAACCAAAGCAACTCATGAATAATAGATTTAAGATGAAGCTTTTTAGTGGTAACTACTGGGAAGCCTTCTGATAAATCAAAACGCATTTGGTAACCAAAAACACTTCGTGTACCTGTTCCCGTCCTGTCTCCTTTGTCCACCCCATTTTTTAGAATGTGTTTCATTAGGTCGTGGTACTGCTTCATAGTATGCGTTTTTCGAAGTGAAGAATTAATCTTCAAAATAAGGTATTTTAGAGATCAATCCGAAGTTTGACTTCAGGTTTTTGACTCCTATTTACTGAACAACACCCCTGTCCTAAATAATAATAAAAGTGGCTTGGCTTTTCCTAGATCGTTAATAGCTGCCAATGCTGTATTAGCCATTATGTTAATTATAATTTCATAAATCATCAATTAGAACTATTAGATTTCATATTTGAATAATTAATTTAACTACAACGAACGAGCTCAGCATAATATTAAAGGTTAAATTACATTACGAGTTCATGCTATTTCAATAATAATAATGAATAAATAGTATCATCTAGCACTTTCATTGATAAAACCAGAGAGTGTTTCATAGACTCCACTATTATTTAAATCGGCCAATTCTATCTTTAATAATTTGCTGCTTTGTCTGTAGAATATGATAGGATAAGTTTCATGAATTCCGCTAGAGTAAATAATATCTTTCAAGTCCAAAAAGATATTATCTTTAGAGATGGTGGATTTTCCCAATCGAATTTCAAGATTCTTTTTCGATTGAACTCCAGTAATTATATAACTAATATTCTTTGAGTCAGAATTCTTTTCCAGAAAATAAAGTGCCCTTGAGTAACAAACCGAACAACCTTTCATATTAATAAGCATTACTGTCTGGTTTTCTGAAATCATGTTGTCAATCTCCATTCTTTCCATGGCTATTTTTAAATTGCTATATAAGTTTGTCTCATAGGATGTGCTATGACATGAGATGAGGCTCCAAAAAATAATTGGAACGAGATAAGTTTTCGTTGTTAACTTTCTCACAGGGCAATTAACTTAAGTATGTCGAACATTATTATGTCCTCATTTTCGGGGGCTTTTAACCTAATGTTTAGGCCGTCTCTGGAAACAAATGTCATGTTTAAATCATACTTAAATCTGTTTAGACTATACTCTCCAATTTTCTTAAAGTTTTCATTGAGAATTATTATCATTGAAGGTTTGATGGTGGCCCGATCATTTGAATCAGAAGTCAGATCCGAATCATTAATCCCTTCAAATGCAAACCTATAGTAGACTTTTCTGTATTCATCATAGAGTATACGTCCATAGGAAGATTGAGTCAAGAATTTCTGATCATCTAGTTCTGATCCAGAGTCAGACATTTTAAGTCTTGGAGCTTTAATATTTGATAGTTTGTCAGAGCCAGCGAATGCCGAATCAATAACTTCTAATTTGTTTATATCTATTGTTCTAAGATAGTGGTCTGCGGCAAAACTCATGACCAGCAAATTTTGATCCGCATTAAATGTATGAGTCATATATTCAAATCCACCTCTCCAATAAGCTTTCAAATAGAACCACGGATATTCTCCAAAATAGCTGATCTGTTTCGACTCCAAATTTACAAAAGCCATAGTTGGGCGGTCAAATACTCCACCCATATAGCATTGAAAAAAAAGCTTATTATCTTTTAAAAAAAACGGGCTACCTGTCCACACATAAGGGCTTGGAGGACGAGCAAATTGAGTATTATCAGATATCGGATAGGTGTTTTCAATTTTAGAACCCTGATTGGTTAGATATATGAATTTTATCGCATCCGTTGAAAATATGCTGTCCTGATTTAAGTAGTAAAAATTTGAAGAATAGTTAGCATTTGGTCCTGAACGGAGAAAAAACTGTTTGAGAGAAGGATTAAAAGAATTCAACTCATAGTACATAATTGAGTTGTCATTTTTATTCCAAAGGGCAAGAATCTCAGAGGAATCTCTCAGGATATATTGGATATTATATGATATGGGGCCAGTTACACTGTCAAGATAAATCATGTTTTTCTGGTCGACCTCAAATGAATACTTACTATCAAAGTTTGAGTCGCTAGATTCAAACTTTGACCATACTGGATCTGAATTGCAAGAATATATTACTGTCAAAAATAGAATAAGATGAGTTCTCATTATTAAGTTAATTTTTGATAAGTAGGGAAAAAGTGCCCTACTTATCAAATTGTTAAATTATGACATCAATCATTCAATTGAGGGCATCCGAAAACTGAATCGAACCTATTACAATTAACTTTTTCAGGATCAGTTTCATTTTCGCATGACACTAAACTTCCACATCTTCCATCATTGATATTTCCACAAGAGTTGATACAATCAGCATAGCTTACTTGCGTAGTAAATAACCCTGCCAATAACAAAAGCATTGAACAGAGAGTGGTAATGGATTTTCTAGTTTTCATTTCTACTTATTTACAAATTACCTACTCGATTATAGGGTTTTCGGCAATCCCCTTTGTGTCTCAAAAGAGCGAAAACAGACATAATAGCATTTAAAAAACAATAGAAACTAGTATTATATCCATTTATTGTTCACAAACCTGATGAGATCATGAACCTCTTTCTTATATTTTAAACTAATCTAATAATAAATTTTTAATAAAAAAAGGGAGAAGAATTTAAAGTGATATATTTTATATGTCCCAACCCTGTTCTAAACAATAACATGAGAGGCCCTGGTTTTTCCTAAATCGTTAGGTTTAGAAAAAACCAGGACCTCTCATGAGCAATGTAGCACTGTTTTGTCAGCTTATCCGAAAGGTATATATACCACTTTCAACAAGCTGGTATCTATTAAGAAGGCAGACGAAGGGTGCAAGAGGTTATTTTCTGAGATGAAGAACAAAAAGATCTCTACTTAATCCATTATCAGTTTTTTGAACTGGCCCAGATTATTTAGGACAGTATTTACTTAACAACATGGAAGTATTGGAGAATGTATGTTTACAGAGAATCTAAATCCACAACATCCAATTTAGGTAACCACTTTTTGTAGCCAAACATAAGGTTGAATCCAAAACGAAGGTCAAATTTGGAATACTGCTCTGGCTTATTGGACACCAATGCATTATCTGTTGCTACATAAAGCTGCAGCGGACCAATATCGGCAGCTATATTCATTCCCATGTTGAACTCGTTTTGAGGGCCTCTATAACTACCTAGCAGTCCGAATGTGAATTTATTCACCGTATGGTTATAAGCAACAGCAAAAGATGGGTCAATTTCCTTAAATACATGATTATTGAATGCCACTACGGTAAACTTATCTCTCGAAGTCAAAAATAGAGAAGCTGCCAAATAGGTTTTCGTTGGCAAACTTGTACTGAATTCGTTTTGAGTCTCGTTTGATCTAAATTTGTTCTCAATACTATCTCTAAATACCTCAGAAGAATTTTCTAGACCTCTTAATTGCACTCCAGTAATTGTTACTGTGGTATCTGCTGAGTTGTAATTCCTTACCTGCTCCTTCCATTTAATGGTACCAATATCATTCATAGCAGCCTCCACTGTAAGCCAATCCAATACTTTGTACTTAGCCCCTAAATCAAAGGCTACGGTTTTGTTCCTGTTACTCATGGCATAGCTTGAGGTAGCATTGCTCTCGTAGTCATCACTGTTTAACAATAAGTCCAGGCCAGCAGTGTTCACCGTTGCGTTTTTTAGTGAGATTCTCCAGCTGTTATCTATTTCATTGGTATATAAAGTTCCACTTGCACCTTCAGCAGTCGAGGCATGAAACAATCCTGTTATGATTTTAACTCGAGCTCCTACGGTTAGCTTTTCTCCTAAGAATTTACGAGCATGCCCTACTCCTATTTCTTGGTATGAATTTGCAAATACTCTTGACTCGGAAAGATTAATTTCGGCTCCAATGCGGTTTGAATTGCCATTGGCCAAAAATTCCATAAAATCCTTACCGTACCTTAAATCTACGGTTGCTCTTGCATTCGCAAAAAGGCTATATCCTCCGTTCTTCGTTTTATATCCAATATGAAAAAGGTTGGCAGTAACATCTGTACTTACTCTATTAATTTCCGCTGAAGCACCTAGCAATACATTAAAGTTAACTTCAAAATTAATATCACCGTCAGGCTTAGAAATCAGTTCTCGCAATCTAAAATCGGACTGGGCTAAAAAACCTGCTGTGGGTAAGCCAAAAGTAAAAGTGTTTTTAGGAATAAAGGCTGGTTGTAAACTTTGTGTTTGAGGGACTAATTCTCTCAATTGAAAGTAAGAGAAATAAGCCTGAGAATAAGATAATTGAACACTAAAAATCAGAAGAACTGCGGCTAGTAAAAGTTTTCTCATGGCTATCATCAGTTCTTAGTGTTTAGTTCAATGTCAGCTTGAACAGCCAATTTCACAGTCAGATTATAATCTGAGTAAAACTTCACCACTTCATTTGAAGAAGCATCTGTTGTTGTAAGCCGAGTTACTACATCAATACTGGTAGCCTTTTCCAAAAGACGGATGTCGGCATCAGAAAAGTCAATGTCTACAATCTTAGTAACTACTTCAGTTGTCCTTCCATCGCTACCTACTGGAGCTCCATCGAACAAAGCCTTTTCATTCACAGTATAGACTACATCGCCCTTTTGATCTTTAAAGACTAATTCGACCTCTCCTCCTAGCGGTAAATCATTCTCTGTAATTAATCTTAAGGTCAGTTGCTTGGCTTGTTCTAAATCGCTGGCAACATCAAAATCAATATTCTGTCGAGAGACTAAGCCATTGATATTCACAATCATTGGCAACTCTAACAAGACTCCAACACTCAACTCACTGTTTACCGACACAAAGTTATACTGAGCAGGGGCACTTGCGGGATTAGCTTCCGTATTCACCTCTATAATTACCTTTTTGGGCATTGAGCTGATGAGCTCGGGGAGATTCGAATTTGTTGAATTCAACTCCAAAGTAGTATTCACGCTTGTTCCTATTGCTCCTATCTGAGGACCATTAACAATCCCTTCTGTATTCGCTGCACTTCCTGTTATTGGAATTATTTGACCTTGCTGGGTTATTGCTGCAATCTGATTGAAACTAACGCCTAGAGGAAATCCAAAGCTATTATCGAAAACAAAACTAAAGCGTGGTTCTGCAAAACTGATTGTTCCTTCTCTAAATGAATCGAAGAAATCGAGATTCAGCAACTCAAAATTTACATCTAACTTCCTTTCTCCAACATAACCATAAACCAAATCAAACTCTGGATTGGTCAAAGTCATTGAAAAACTTACTCCATCGGTTGACTGAATTAACGAAGTAGCAGAAACTCTTACTTGGTAGTCTAGCTTAACTAGAATTTTATTCCTTACCGCATTATTATTGGCATCTTTAG
Organism: uncultured Roseivirga sp.; assembly: GCF_963973945.1. Classification (GTDB taxonomy): domain Bacteria; phylum Bacteroidota; class Bacteroidia; order Cytophagales; family Cyclobacteriaceae; genus Roseivirga. The sequence continues at coordinate 447,849 of NZ_CAXBBV010000002.1, read as the reverse complement.
AGAAGTCCCCTAAGTACTTATTAAGTGCATCATTAAAACTTGTACTTGAATTTGGTGTGAGCGTACCCGACACAACCAAAGGCAAATTAGTATCATTATTCACTAACGAGCTTAGTGTGAGAGTATAATCAACTTCAGCATCTAACTCCGAGCTCATCAATATGTCAATATTGCCCCCACTGAAATTAACGCTATCGTATTCTTCATTCTGAGTGGCTGCTAAGTCAAACTCAAATACTTCATTAAAATTATGTTCTGAAGCAAAACCCTGCGCGTTAATATTCAATCCAGCATCAACACTTTGCCCAAAACTCTGATTGCTCAATGTTAAAAAACCAGTGGCCGTTTGAGACTGTAGTTGCGCCTCATAAGTAAGCATGACAATATTGTCTGAATTCTGACCAATGTCTACCCCTGCCTCACTTAGCTCATCGAATAAATCCTGTACCGAATATGACAGTTCACCTAAAGGTATTGCCAATGAGGGTTTCCAAACGAGGTCGTTTAGCTTGGCATCTGCGAAATATTCTAAATTACAACCTACTAATAGGGCTGTAGCGCATACTGCGAGCAGAAAGCTTCTTACTCTTCTTACAAACATAAAAATATAATTAAGTACACACTGTCGTTATTCCTGAGGCATAACTATCCACAATATTATGTAAACCAAAAGCCCTGAAAAGGCAGTGAAAATTGTGGCAAAAACATATAAAACTCTGACAAGACTTACATCCCAGCCTAACCATGCAGCAAGGCCTCCACAAACTCCAGCTATAACTTTGTCAGAAGACCTTTTAAGATTTTTATTTGATGACATACTTCAAAATGAAAGTCACTAAATTAATGACTTATTGAATAAATACCTACTACTGGAAAGTGATCAGAGTAGTCTATGTTGTTTAGCGTACTGAAATCAAGGGCATCTAACTGATTATTATAGAACTGATTATCAATTCTCAAGAATGGTAATTTACCATTATAGGTAAAGCCAAAGCCTCTACCTGCTCTTTCAAACGCGTTGTTGAATTTTCGAGAAATCTTAAAGTAATTATAGCTGTAAGGAATGTCGTTAAAATCACCTATTATCAAAATGGGATAGTTACAATCATTAGCATGCTCAAGCAAGTCTTTGATTTGAGCGGTTCTTTGTACCGAACCTGTTAAAAACTTCCGTCTTACAGTTTCATATTTTTTATCAAATTCCTTTTGGTCTATTACTTCTTGATCAACATTAATATTCATGGATTGCAGGTGAACATTGTAAACTCGAAGGGTATCCTTTCCTATTTTCAAGTCAGCAAAAAGAATATTGTTTGTAGTTTTCTCTTCGTAAAATACTCCCTTATTCACCATTGGGTACTTCGAAAATATAGCATAGCTATTGGCATAGCCTCCCACAAAACTATTGTACTTTCCATTTTCTGATATGGCCTTAATCACACTCTTTGAGCCTAAAAACTCCTGAAAGCATTTAATATCAGAAGTATTAGACACAATCCATTTGAGCATGTCCTTTTCGTTTCCTTTGTTCATCCTCATCATATTATAATTCATTACATGAAAAGATGAAGGCGCCTCGGTGGTTCTGCTTAGAGAAAAAGTTGATTTAATAAACGGAAAGCCAATAAGAAGAAGTACAGCAGGTAGGATCGCTCTTTTCGATTTTGAGAGCAACAGAAAAATGAAGAAAAGCAGGTTAAAGATCAGTATAAAGGGAATACCTAATGAGACTAAACCAGAATACTTGAAAAACTCAGGAGATACCCATACACTTCCGTAAACAACAAGGGTTACGAAACACCAAAGGATAATAGGGAGTTTTAAAATACTTTTCATCGGTTGGGCTATCGGCCACTATTCTAACCATTTTCGGGCGAAGTTCTTATATTCAGAGCATAAAAAAAGCAGTTCGTGCACGAACTGCTTTATAATCAATCAGATAATTTCTTACTCACTTCGTAGAGATTTTACAGGGTTCGCCCTCGCTACTTTTATAGATTGATAACTCATGGTAAGTAGAGCAATGACAAATGCCGATACACCTGCCAACACAAAGGCCAACAAATTAATTGGCGGACGATAAGTGAAATCTTGCATCCACCAGTTAACGCCCCAATAGCCCAGCGCTGACGCTAACACAAATGATATGAAGACTAAGATTGAAATCTCTTTTGACATTAGATAAACCAGCTGTATTACAGATGCTCCCAACACTTTTCTAATTCCTACTTCTTTTGTTTTCTTTTGGGCAGTAAAAGCCGCTAAACCAAACAAGCCTAAGCAGGCAATTACTATGGCCAGAGCAGCAAAAACAGTGAATATTTCTCCGAGTTTACTTTCCGCTTTGTACATATTAGTAAAGCGGTCGTCTAAAAATGAATATTCAAATGGTTGGCCCGGAGCCATTTCATCCCACTTAATTTCAACATTTTTCACCTGCTTTTTAAAATCATTGGCATTCAATTTTACACTTAGGTAGCCTGTGGTTTTCCCCAAACGCATAATCATTGGCTCAATTTCGCTTTTTAAAGATTCAAAGTTAAAATCTTCAATAATACCAATTACATTATAGCGATCGAGCACTTCTGCATTATCACCAAAGGTGCCTATAATACGGCCATCAATTTCTTCAATACCTAAATTTTTAGCTGCAGTTTCGTTAATCACCATGGCGGTAGAATCCGTTCCGTATTCTTTAGAAAAGAACCTTCCTTGCTTCATCTTCATACCAAATACATTGAGGTAATTTTCATCTACTCGCCAATTTTGGCAAACCATTCCTCTGTCTTTATCAATTACACCATCAGGAAAAAACACAGTTGACGAACGACTGCTTGAAGTTGGCAAGTAACTAGAAAACGATGCCTGCTCTACTTCTGGATTTTGTAAAACCATATTTCGGAAAGCATCAGAGTTATCGCCTAACATATAGGCGTTATGAATTACCAAAACCCTATCGCGTTCAAAGCCTAACTTCTTATTCTGAATAAAATTCAGTTGATTGAGAATACTGAAGGTGGCAATGATTAAGAGTATGGAAACAAAAAACTGAAAACTTACCAAGGCTTTTCTAAGACCGCCCGATTTTCCGCCAGTACTAACATCTCCTTTCAACACTTTTGCTGGACTAAAAGCCGAAAGGAAAAACGCTGGGTAAAGCCCTGATAAAAAGCCTACTAAAAGCGAGCCTATTGCTACAATTGGTAGATTAGGAAAAAACTCCAAAACCATTTGTCGATCAGTAAAATCATTAAAGAAAGGAATGACCACCACAGCTATAGAAAGTCCCAAAAGGCCAGCAATAAAAGTGATTAGCACAGATTCTGAAATAAATTGGCCTATCAACTGAGACCTAAAAGACCCTAGAACTTTTCTTACCCCTACCTCTTTGGCCCTATTGGCCGAGCGCGCAGTAGATAAATTCATGAAATTAATGCAGGCAATTACAAGAATGAAAATAGCGATTGAGGTAAATATATAGACGTAAGTAATATCACCCTCTGGCTCAAAACCTCCATAATTATCCGATTTCAAATGAATATCGGTTAAAGGCTGTAAAAAGTAGTTGAAGTTATTTCCGCCAGCTTTAAACTGTTCGAAACTCATGTTGAGGTATTGCTGTAATTCGAGCCCCATTTTATCAATAGCGATCTCGTTAATCTTGTTTTCTACAGAAGCAATATCTGCGTTTTTATTAATCACCAAATAGGTTTCAAAATTTTGACTTAGCCATTCTTGATTGTTATAATCTCCTTCTCGCGTAATGAAAGAAAGTATGAAGTCGAAATGAAAATGACTGTTATCAGGAATATCTTCATACACTCCGCTCACAATCCATTCTTCATCATTATCCAGTTTCAGTACTTTACCCATGGGGTCTTCCTCACCAAAATACTTTTTTGCTTGAGTCTGATTTAGCACTAAATGGTTTGGCCTTGAAAGCGCTTCTTCAGGATTACCTTGAATAAGATTTACAGAAAACACTTTAAAGAAGGTTTCATCTGCAAAAACCAGATCATCTTCATTAAAAACCTTATCGCCATACTGTACTACCCAGTCACCCGTGTTTCTAAACCGAAGGCGCTCTTCCACTTCAGGAATTTGCTCTTTGAATGTAGGACCGGCTGGAGATGGGTTCTGAGACCCTGTAAAATCACGACCGTTAAAGCGGCCTTCAATCACTACTCTATAAATCTGATCTTGATTACTAAAATGTTTATCAAAACTCAGTTCGTAGTTAACATACGTCATAATTAACAGCACACATGAAATGCCTATGGCAAGTCCGGTGATGTTAAGAAATGAAAAGAATTTATCGCGCAGAAGACTGCGGAATGCAATTTTGAGGTAATTTTTAAGCATACAGTTGTTGTTTGAGTTGTTTGACCTGAACCCGCTATCCTACAGGTTCAAAAACAAGACGACATCAATACGCGTATGGTTGCACCCACCTAAAAACTTTCTAAATGTTTAATTCCCTTACCATTAAGTGTGGTGTATGACTTCATTAAGTTGGCAGTAAGACATGAATGGATAGGAAGAACACCTAGAACATCACCTACTTCAATGGCTTCAAAAACTTCTGGAGTTGCCCTAAGCACTCCATGTTCTTGAGAAAGAGAAACTAATTTTACTCCCTCCACAATTGGCGACCAACCTTCTTCTTCGAGCACTACTACTTCTCCAAAAAACTTATCTTCATTAGCGTCAAAAAGGTGATCTTTCGAAAAATGAACTGCTCCGCCATGAATAATAATTTCATTTCTATCTTCATTTTTGGCGACTACTGGGCAAGCCATGGCTACAGCAATATCACTTTCAGTACATACATCCAGATAGTTCATCACCAAATCGTAGAACACGAAATTACCAGGGCCAATTTCATCTATACCTTGCATCTCTTCCACTAAAACACAGCCAGGCGTATCTCCTACTCTAATTTTTAATGAATCTCCCGAAGCTCCTAATGCAGTTTTCACCGCTGTCATTTTTTTAATTACATCAGCCCAAAGGCTTTGAACTTCTTCAACCGAGCTAGTATGATAAGTATTTCCTGGATGACAATACAAACCATAAAGGTTGGTTTTTGCTCCAGACTTAATTAGCTCCACCAACTGTTTCACTTTGGTTATGTCTTCTGTAAGAACACCAGACCTACCATAGCCTGCATCCATTTCTATAAATAGATCTACCGGAGCAATTAATTCTCTGTTCAGTCTTTCTACCGCTTCTGTATTTACTACAAACAATGTCAGCTTAATTTGCTGCTCTAGCATTCCATTAATGGTAGGGATTTCTAAAACATTAAAGGGAAAAGCAATTGTGATATTCTCCCAGCCAGAACGAGCAAAAAATTCAGCCATCTTTACAGAAGAAACAGTAATGCTTTCTACACCACAGGCTCTAAACCATTCGCCAATCTCAGAAGATTGGTGCGTCTTAAAATGAGGAACAAGTTGCACATTGAGCCTTTTGGCTTTGTCCACCATACGCTGAATATTAATTTTGCACTGTATTTCGTTGAGCAATAAGGTTGGTCTGGTAATTGCAATCATAGGGTTCTAACGATTTGAAACATTTAACAATAACATAGCCATGAAGAAACCATTTTTTCTCCTGATGTCCGTACTTATTTTAAGTAGCTGTGGCCCTAACAATGGAGCTTATACTGGACAAGAATTGAACGAAACAGCGCCTGCAGAATCTGAGTTTACCCCTAGGAATGAAAGCATGAAGCTTTCTGCCGACAGCTATTCTGGAAGAGCAATGGCTACCTCAAATTTCGTGGAGCAAGATAACACTTCAAAAATCATTACTACTGCAAACTTAAATATTGAAGTGGCGAGTTTAGAAAAATTTGAAGCAAGCTTAAGCGAGCTTTTGAGTAAGTATAAAGCCAATGTAACCAACCAAAGCAGGAATGATTCGGATAGAAGACTGGACGCTTACTTTACTATTAGAGTTCCTCAAGATCAGTTCAATAATCTGTTTGAAGAATTAAAGCCATTTGCTAAGAAAATCGAACATCAGTCCCTTAATCAGCAAGATGTTACTGAGCAGTTTATCGATGTTGAAACTAGATTAAAAAACAGAAAAGCTTTAGAAGCACGCTATTTAGAACTTCTAAAAAAAGCCAATAATGTGAATGACATGTTGAACATTGAAAGGCAGTTGAATCAAGTACGTTCCGAAATTGAATCTCAAGAAGGAAGATTAAAATACCTGAACGATCAGGTGGACATGAGTACTATTCAGTTGAATGCATATGAAGTAAAGCCATATGTTTACGAGCCAGAAAATCAAGACAACTTTGGTCAGCGCATTTTAAAATCTCTGGCCAATGGCTGGGCAGGTTTTATTAATGGAATTATGTGGTTAATAGGCTTATGGCCATTGATTCTCGTAATTGGTATAGTGGTATTGGTAATAAAAAAGAGAACAGCGTAACGAACACCTTCTCTAACAAGAATTATAGAAGTGGCCTAGGCCACTTTTTTTTATGCTCAAAAATCAAAACAAGGCGCTTTTCCGCCTATGTTAGAAAATAATCTGAACCCATTCGCTAAACTTTCCGTAAAATGAGTTACTTTGATATTAAATTAATATCACTTTAAATCAACTCAAAACATATACATCATGAAAGAAGAAAAAACATTTGAGCCAAGGTCAGGTTTCCCTATACTCCTTTTGGCCTTCCTGATTCTATTTGGAACAATAGCCGCTTTGGTGGTTACACACATGCCAATTTTCGCACTGTTCTTCCTAGTATTTTTTATTATGCTTTTCGGGTTTTTCGTTATCAATCCAAACTCTTCGCGAGTAATGGTGTTTTTTGGCGACTATCGTGGAACAGTAAAGAAAAACGGCTTTTTCTGGGCCAACCCCTTCTATTCAAAAAAGAAGGTATCGTTAAGGGCCTATAACTTTGATAGCGAAAGGTTAAAAGTGAATGACAAACTAGGAAACCCAATTATGATTTCGGTGATCTTGGTTTGGCAAGTAAAGAATACTTACAAAGCCATGTTTGAAGTAAATGACTACGAGCATTTCGTTAGGGTTCAGTCCGATGCCGCTGTACGTAAACTAGGCGGAAGCTATGCCTATGATAACTTTGAAGATGATGGCGAAATTACACTTAGAAGCGGTATGAACGAGGTGAACCATGATTTGGAAGAAGAACTTCGCGAACGTTTGGCCATGGCCGGAATTGATGTTATTGAAGCCAGAATTGGATACTTGGCTTATGCTGAAGAAATTGCAAGCGCTATGTTGCAACGCCAACAGGCCACTGCCATAGTAGCAGCCAGACAGAAGATTGTTGAAGGAGCCGTGGGCATGGTAGAAATGGCATTGGATGAACTCAATACAAAAAGTATTGTGGAACTGGATGAAGAGAAAAAAGCGGCCATGGTTTCTAATTTAATGGTAGTGCTTTGTTCCGACAGGGCGGTAACTCCGGTTGTAAATACAGGAACCCTAAACCATTAATTCATTTACTCATTAAAACACTAATGCTGTGGAATATAAAATAATACATAAAGGCTCTTTCGAGAAAATTGAAAGTTTCGAGAAAAAGCTTAATGCAATGGCTACTTCAGGTTGGCGGGTGATCACATCTTATAGCGGTGGTGCTTACCTAATAATGGGACGATCTAAACACTAAAGCTTATGCCTAAGAAAAAACCATTTGTACTGCGACTAGACCCTGACTTATTAGGGGCGGTTGAAAAGTGGGCTGCGGACGAATTTCGTAGTACAAATGGGCAATTGGAATGGTTGATCAATAAGGCGTTAAAAGACGCTGGCAGACTTAAAAACAAATCAAAAAATGAAGAATAATGGAAAGCAATGAATTACTCTGGGTACATCTGTTAGTAGGATTCTCTGTCATCCTACCTGCTGTTCTGATGAAGTTGGTCGTCACAGAATATCCGAACACTTTAGTGGGTTATAGAACTCCAGCCTCATTAAGAAGTAAAGAAGCATGGGATTTCGCGCAGGTTTATAGTGCCAATTTAATGCTATGGTCTTCAGGCATAACATTATTGACCCAAGTAACCACCTATTTTATTTTTCCCGATGAAACTTCAATTCTTATTACCTCAGGTGTTTTGGTAGTGGGTATTGCCATAATGATGATAATGACTGAATTGGAGCTTAAAAAACGCTTTGATAAAAAAGGGAATCCTAAAAGCAAAAACATCATTAGAGGAAACTAAAAGCAGGGGTGATTATTTAACAATCACCCGCTGTTTTCTACCATTAATTGGTGCTTCAATTCCTTCTACCTGAATAGAAAAACGTAGGTCGAATTTACCTTCAACGTCTGGCATTTTTACCTTAACAGTTTTGGTTAACTCTTCTCCTGGTTCAAGACGAATCTTCAGTATTTCAATTACATCTGTGCTTATAGGGTTAAGGCCTTTCAGAACATGCGCATTGAGGTAAACCTCTCTTTCATTCACATCAGAAAAATCAACGGCATAATCATAGTTGTTTTTCATGTTGATGCTAACCGTTACTTCTTCACCAGGGGCAAACTCATTATCTTCAAGCCCTTCTACCTCCACGTTCACATTTCGGAACGACCTAAAATTCTCAACCACTCTATAATGAATCCCTTTTCCAATAGTGGTAGTAAAAGTTTCATACTCCCCTTTCCTGTTGTGCCTATCAATTAAGAAAATCGTTTTGCCTTGAAGGTTCTCCTCCAAAGGCCATAAATCGTGTTGAGTTTCTCTGTAATCAAAGGTGTTATAGCAATGAACAATATCGCCAGTCAGATAGCTATATCTCGAAGCTCTTTCATAATGGTTAATAAATACAATTGGGAGTCCGCCCGACAAGTCTTCAACTTCCTCAGCCCAGCTGTCCCAATTATGAAGTACATCCCAACCTTCAGTCCATTTTGCTGGCAGAAAATCATACATCAAATAAATTCGAGCTGGAATAAATAGCACCAATGAAATCACGCAAAGTTTTATCATCCATCTTCTCCAATTTTCTCTACTTGTTATGTATTCATGGCCCAAAAGAATTAATGGAACCATAACTACGCTCGTCCAATGTTTATGTACTTCTACCCTGAAAGCGGAAATCAAGAAGAAGATAAGTACACCAACAATATTGAACTTTAATGCCCTATGAAAAGCCGATTCTGTTTTGTGTTTGTAGGCTGCTGCAAAAAGCAGAACGCCAATTAACGGCCCAAATACCAATGGCTGAATACTGACATAATAAAGAATAGTACCGAAGCTAAAACCTAAATCTATTCGGTTATACAAATGGAATTTGATACTGGCAAAATCATGAGTGTATTGCCAATAGGTATGTGGCAACATAAACACTACAGTTAAGCCAACAATTGCCCAAAACGATTTCTTTTTAAAAAGGGACAGATTAGAAATTACCGTAAATAAAACGACCAGTACGCCATGGTACTTGCTCATCATAACAAGCGCAATATTGAGTGCCAAAAGCACAACAGTTTTCCAATTATCTTCTTTTACATACTGCTTATAGAAATAGAAAAAAGTAGCTGTAAAAAAAAGCAAGGGCACATCGGTTTTAACCAATAAACCTCCCAAATGCACAGGCAATAAACCGAGCATCATCCATACAAAAAGCTTGTCATCCTTTACCTCTAATGTTTTTCGCAAAACAATGATGGTGAGAATATTGGTAAGTAACATTCCCATTCTCAAACCCATATCATTCGGAATTAACCAATAACCAGGTGCAGTAACTACACCTACCATAGGCGGATGATCCAAATAACTCCAATCTAAAAATTGAGAAAACAACCAATAATATGCCTCTTCTCCACTTACTTCAGTAAAGTAGTTCTGTATTAGGCCAGCAATTGTCCAAATAACCAAAAAGTAAAAAAAGAAACGCTCGTGCTTACCGTTTTGTGAGCCGTTCAATGAAGTCATGCCAATAGTATGTTAAAGTCAGGGTTCAAAAGTACAAGTTTTCCAGTTACGAAAATTGTTCCGCATATTTGTATTTAGACTTAACCCAAAACCTCAGACCTGCCCATTCTTAAATGTATGAATTAGGCTTTAAATTTTTAAAATTCAGTGCTGTTGGCCTTTCAGGTCTCGCCATCGACTTCTGCATCACTTTTCTGGTAAAAGAAAAATTGCGCTTAAATAAGTATTTCGCCAATAGCTTAGGCTTTGTGTTTGCGGCCAGCTCTAACTACCTGCTTAATAAAACCTGGACTTTTCAAGACACCAACCCTTACGCAGTTACTCAGTTTTCGAAATACATTCTTATTGCCATCATTGGTCTTATTATCAATAACTTAATAGTCTATTTACTGGTTAACAAAAAGAAAGTGTCCTTTTATTGGGCAAAGTTAGTAGCCATTGGAATTGTAGTTTTATGGAATTTCATTGCCAACTATAACTTCACTTTTGTTTCTGTTTAACCTTGTTAAATCGCACTATGAAAATCAAAATCGCTTTCATCTTAAGTATGTGCTTTTGGTTTTCCACCTCAAAGGCCCAAAGTATCGAAAGTTATGGACTTGAAGTTCAGGCATACCCAGCAGGTATAATGTTTATGGCTAAAACCGGATTCTCTCTAAACGACCACAATGTTCTAAATGCTAGAATTGGTTATAACATGGCCAGAAGAAAGAATTTTGGCAAACACGACAATGAAGAAGGAGGAGGACTAGGATTAAACGCAGGCTTCAGACATTACCTAAAATCAGTTCACACTGGTTTTTATTACGAGCTGAAAACCAGTGTGTGGTTTTTGAATATTGATTGGAGAGATAATAACCCAAATAGAACTGGCTCAACTTCTATTACTGTTTTTCAACCCACTGCCATGATCGGTTATGATTTCAGCCTGAACTCTAAATTCTCCGTAGGCGCCTATGCTGGGTTTGGCTACGAAATCAATGTAATTTCATCAGGAGAAGATGTTGGTCAAGGCGGAATTTCGCTAGCCGGCTTCTCTCTTTCACATAAATTTTAAGGGAAATAACCTCTTGCCTCCCCAGTTCTTTCTTTCAAAACAATTACCCTACTACTCCAATAGACTTTATGGTTTTTGAATCAAAAATAGCTAGGTTTGCGTATCAATCAGTTCACTATAAAACATAATTAAACATGAGCATTAGATTAGGAGATATTGCCCCAGATTTTAAAGCAGAAACTACTGAGGGCACCATTAATTTTCATGAATGGCTGGGAAATAGTTGGGGCATGCTGTTTTCGCATCCGGCAGATTACACCCCAGTTTGCACTACCGAATTGGGCAGAACAGCTCAACTTAAGTCAGAATTCGAAAAGAGGAATGTTAAGGTTTTGGCAGTATCGGTAGATGGTTTAGAGTCACATAAGGGCTGGGTTAAAGACATCAATGAAACACAGAACACTACTGTGAATTTTCCCATTATTGCAGATGAAGACAAAACTGTAGCCAATCTGTATGATATGATTCACCCAAATGCGAATGATACATTAACAGTACGTTCGGTATTCATTATTGGGCCAGATAAAAAAGTGAAGCTAACTTTAACTTACCCTGCCTCTACTGGTAGAAACTTCCATGAGCTTTTAAGGGTAATTGACTCTCTTCAGCTAACGGCAAATTACAGTGTTGCTACTCCTGCCGACTGGAAAGATGGTGAGGATACTGTAGTTTCTCCAGCTATTGCTACAGAAGATATTCCAGCAAAGTTTCCGAAGGGACATCGCGTGATAAAACCTTATTTAAGGTATACACCGCAGCCAAATAAGTAAACCTAATTATAAGTAGAATGGCTTCGTTTCGAAGCCATTCTATATTCAATTTATTACTTCAACTGACGGGTTTATGCTGTGCTTCGCATGACTAGCAAGTCAGTTATTTACCAAATACCTTTTTTAGTAATTCAGAAGTACGGGCACCAGCATTATCCCTGATATTCAATTCTTCCTTAGCAATCATCACAAAAAGTCCATCAATAGCTTTGGCTGTAACATAAGCAGTTAAGTCAGTCTCCACTTTCTTCACAAATGGCACCTTATTGTATGTACCCATTACATCTGACCAATATTTAGTTGCGTTTACTTTTTGCAATGATGCTTGAATAATAGGGTTAAATTTTCCCTCCAAAGAAGTAGTCGTTTCTCTTTCTAAAAATTGAGTTGCGGCATCCTTATCTCCTTTTACAATATTAATAGCATCTGTAATGGTGAGCGCTTTAATGGCCGCCACAAAAATATCTTTGGCCTCATAAGCCGCATCTTCCGCAGCACGGTTCAAAGACTCTACAGCCTGATCTACCTGATTACCTAATCCAAGGGCTCTTAGCTTACTTTCAACCGCTTCTGCCTCTTGCGGAAATGGAATTTTAATTTCAGGGTTTTTATAATAACCATCTGCTTTCGAAAGCAGATCAACGCCTTTAGAAGTACCTTGTTCTAAAGCTTCTTTCAGAGCATTGGCAGCTTCTTCTTTGCTAAATGTAGCCCCTCCTCCCATTAAGTCCTTGGCCTTTTTGAGTATTTGAGCCTCAGCGGCACAACCGAAAAACAAGAAAAAGGAAAGTAGTATTGATAGTTTTTTCATAATGATGATTCTTTATTTGAACGTAACGAACGATTAGGCAAATACTACACCAAATCCATATTATTTTTTAGTTAAACCAGATTCAAGGTTTATCAAAGATCAATTTATTAAACCACTAGATCTGCCCTTTTAAGCAAAAAACCACCAATGACAAACGATCAATTCACCCTAATAGAAACTTAAACTCTTCAATATGGTCTTTACAATTGTTTTAAATAGAAATTAATTACTTATTTTTAATTGAAATTTTAAAAATAACTTAAGTCATGGCGTATTCAATTAAACAAAACATCGAATCACTTCCAGAAGATAAAAACTTTGAGCACCAACTCACCACTACCTTAGACAAGGGTAAGTTTCTTGCTATTGTTGACAACAAATTAGAAGAAGGTGCTAACCAGAGAGTTATTACTGCTCAAATTATGTCTATGCAGGAGTCTGAAGGAGGAGAAACATCGTTGCCTATTACCTTAATTAAAGGAGAAACAGAAAACAGCGTAAAAGTAATACTGAACGATGAAGAAGGTAACCAAATAGCAAGTAGTGAAACCAACTATTGATTCACTCAAAAAACAACCACGAATATTCACTACATAACTGAGTATTCGTGGTTTTATCATTCTGGCCCTAAAAGCCACCCTCCCACTCAGCTTATCTGCTCCTTTCAAAAAGCCCAAGCTAGCAAAGCAGCCCACTCTTAATACTAACAAAAAGATGATGAGGCTCGAAAAATCATTAGATTGCTAAAACACATCAGTAGCCGTTACCCAATCATTCTTAAAAGTAGACCTATGAAAAAAGTCCTTTTCATTATTACATTCGTGTCCTGCACTTCAGCTTTCGGGCAAGCCATCGATAAAACATATGCTGAAGATGTTAAATCTATTGACGCAATCATTAATGCTTATTACGCTGTAATTTCAGGTTCAAGTGATGATCCATGGCAGTTTGAGCGAGACAAATACATTCACTCCGCTAATGCAGTTATAACAAGGTTAGACGAAAACGGAAATGCGGATTCTCATGCATTGGAAACAGAATACCTTCCAATGGCACTAGCACCAAGAGAGAGTTTTTATGAGAAAGAATTGAAGCGAGAGGTGAGCCATCACGGCAATTTAGCTCAAGTATGGAGTGCTTTTGAAATACGAACCAACCCTGAAATAGAATCAAACATTAGAGGACTGAATAGCATTCAGCTCCATTTTGAAAAAGGCCGGTGGTGGATTGATAGCTGGACATGTGAAATGGAGTCTGACAAAAACCCATTAGTATCGGGGTTCTTGAAAAAGAAGTAAAACCTCCAACCATTAACAACCATCATAATATTCTCTCCTTTTTCTTGCGCCCAAAGCTTTCACCAGTGGCCGTAACCTATGGCGAAAGACTAGCGAAGGAGCAGAGTAGGGTTAGGGAGGTGGTGGGGTTGAAAAAATTAGTAGATTGACAAAACTTAAAACATCACAAATGTAATTGCATTTACCAATTCGCTAGCCATAATCTAGACAATGAAAAAATCAATTCTAATATTTAGTTTTCTTCTGATGTTAGGTAGTATAACTTATGCCGAACGTATACATGGCCCAGCCAATATCCGAACATCCCCCAATGGAGCTCTCATAATTTCTTTAAATGACAATGTAGTGGTAGGCTGTTCAGAACTAATCAACGGATGGTATAGAGTATCGATAAATCTTAAAATAACCAAGGAACAATACGAAAGCACAACTCCTATTGTGAAAGGGGATTCCCTTTATAACTGGCAAAATGAATTTATAGGAATAGCTTTAACTGAAATACCTCATAACCAACAAAGCACTTGGTACTCGGGTGGAGCACCAGGAAACCCCAGGAGATATGGTATGGAAATTTATGCCTCAACATACAAATCCAACATTAAAACTGAATCAATACCTGAATATCGTTTGAGTTCGATACTTACTAATAGTAAGAACCAGCTTAGCAGACAGGATTTAAGTAATTTTATGACTGAATTCGGGTTTAGAAACAGTGGGATATTGGGTCGCTTAGTAGAGGGTTATGAAGAACAAATGATCTATGAAAGCACCATTGATGATCCGTCTCCGATGGATAGAATTCGACTCATTTTTAAGGGATCGGAGCTGGTTGCAATTGTTCACACAAGACCAATAAGTAAACTGCTCAACTCACAAACCTTAACGAGAGGAAGAAACATCATCATTTTAAAAGAAATGAATCAAGCTGATCTTCAAAAGTTCCTTGATATTAATAGAGAGGCTTATGCAGGGATTGATTGAGTTGGATAATAAATTAGTACAACCTCAACTTCCTAACACCTCCCTGCGATTACCCCTAAGCATCCAATATAAGAAAGGCTCATTCCGTCAATGGAATGAGCCTTTTAGATTCTAATTACTTTACGCCTTATTCACTCCTCAGTTTTTCCGCAGGATTAGCGGTGGCTGCTTTACATGCATGATAACCAGTGGTCAGCACGGTGACTACCATAGTGACTACCAATACAGTAGCGAATATTTTGAAACCTGGAATTATATGAAATTGGAAGTTTTCCAGCCAATCCATCATAGAAAAATAGCCAAACACCGAGGCTGGTATAGCAGCAATCACGATAAGAATCACAAAATCTTTAATAAGCAGACTAATCAACCCTTGGGTATTGGCGCCAAGCACTTTTCTGATGCTTATTTCCTTAGAGCGCTGTTCCGCAGTGTACGAAGCCAAGCCCAATAAACCCAAACAAGCAATCAAAATCGTCATGCCAGAAAAGCCCAAGAATAATTGTCCACGAATCTGGTCAGCCTCATAACTCGCCATAAATTGCTCATCGATAAATACATACTCAAATGCAGTATTAGGATATGTTCTTTCCCATGCCTCCTCAATAAAGGCAACTGTTGGTGCAACTTCTCCTGTGATTTTAACGATTGCCGAAGGATTGAGGCGGCCTGGAGTAAACATTAAAGCCGAAATTGGCTCGTAAAGTGACTGTTGATGAAAATCTTTAACAACACCAACAACCACAGCGGGCGGCAAAGACTCATCTCCTTGAATGTCTACCTTTTTCCCAATTGGATTGGTCCAATTCATTCTTCGTACCATGGCCTCATTTACCATTACCGCCTGCGAAGAGTCTGAAGGATAGTCCAATGAAAAGTTTCTGCCTTGAACCACTTCAATGCCTAGGGTAGAGAAAAATTCATAATCAACCTGATAGTGGTCTAACCCACGGTTATCCATTGGCCCTTCTTCAGTTTCAATGGACATTACATTTTTACCATATCCGTTTCCAGGCGTTGTACTCGCAGATGCAATTCCACCTATATTGGCATTTCGTACCAATTCATTTTTAAGAACATTCCATTTCTCGACATCGGCTCTACTTCTAAAGTCAATTTGCATCATTTGCTCTTTGTCAAAACCCAAGTCCTTGTTCCTAAGAAATTGCATTTGATTATAAATAACCAAAGTGCCAATCAACATGAAGATGGAAATGGAGAACTGAAGTGTCACCAAAAACTTCCTTAGAAATTTACTTCCAGATTTTCCTCCACCTCCTTTAAGCACAGCTGCTGGCTGAAAAGAAGACAGAAAGAATGCAGGGTAACAACCTCCCAAAAAGCCTGTAATAAATACAATACCGATAACCGCCAATATCACATTAGTATCAAGCAATGCCATTATAGACAAATTAGTACCTACAATGTTGTTAATTGCTGGTACTGCAGCCATCATTATCAAGATGCTTAAGATTAGAGAAATTACTGTAATCAGAATTGATTCAGTCAAAAACTGGCCTATTAAACCACCTCTTTGAGCACCCATTACTTTTCTTAAACCCACTTCCATCGACCTTTTGGCAGATCGTGCTGTAGCCAAGTTCATATAGTTGATGCTCGCAATTATGATAAGGAAAATTGCTATTGCTGTGAAAATTTGAACATACCGCATGTTGCCTACAGCCACAGGTTCACCCTCAAAATCTGATTGCAAGTGGATATCTTTTAACGGCACTGGTACCATTTTCACCTTGATATTCAGTGGGTCAAAAATCGGAGCAATATATTTCGTAACAGTCGCATCAAGCTTCTCTTGTAACGCTTCTTTCGTCACACCTTCATTCACTAACACATAGGAAAAAACGCCCCAGCCTCCCCAGCTGCCATCTCCCCCTGTGAAGATCGTCTTCCAAGAAATCAGTGCGTCAGCTATTAAATGAGAAGTGTTAGGCATGTCTTTATACACCCCAGTCACTTGTAAGATCATTTCTCTATTGCCTCCACTCTTAAGTGTTTGGCCAATTGGGTCTTCATTTTTGAAGATTTTTTGAGCCATGGACTGATTGATGACAATCGAGTTTGGCGCCTCCAATGCAGTTTTGGGATTGCCCGCTACAAATTCAAAATCAAATATTTCAAAAATCGTTGAATCCGCAGCATAGACATTCTCTTGATAGTAGTCCACTTGATTGTAGTCGAACCGTGTGCCGCCTTGCCCACTTATACCAGACAATCGAGCAGCTTGTTCTACCTCTGGATTTTCATTCTTAATCGTAAATGCAGCAGGCCTTGTCATATTGGCCCACTTAAATGAATTGTCAGGCTCCTTAATTTCCGTTGAAAGACGATAGATCCGATCACCCTTAGAGTGCTGTTTATCGAAACTCGTTTCATGAAAAATATATAGTAGAATTATTAAACTAGAGGCAATACCAACTGTGAGTCCAATAATGTTGAGGGCTGTGTAGCCAGGTTGTCTTAGCAAACTACGAAAAGCAACCTTAATATAATTTTTAAGCATGTGTGTTGTTTTTTAGATTTGAGAATCTGATTAAAAAAATTGACCGTTATAAATGTAACAAAAATATGTAAGTTGTTACCTAGCAAAGAGCCATATTTATAATTCTTGAGCATTATAAAAAAGCCCCTTAAACCCGTAGGGACAAATGAAAATGCCATAATGTTTACTAGGCAAATTAAACTGTGAGGAATAGAAGTCAAAAAAGCTACCTCGATAAACTCTCACTACTAATTTATCTCCAACTTATACCCCACACCATGCACATTGGTCAACTGAATAGCCTTGTCCTCTTTCAATCGCTTACGAAGTTTTGAAATAAAGGTATCTAAACTCCTACCCACAAAAACGCCATTGTCTTCCCAAACCCGCTTTGTGAGTTCTTCTCGTGTAATAATTTGATTTGGCCTGCTAGAAAAAATCTGCAACAGCTCACATTCCTTTTTGGAAAGGCTGATTTCCAAGCCGTCATTCATGAGCTTATTCTGTGTAGGATAAAATTCAAACATGCCAAGGGGAGATGACTCTTGATGAATTTCTTTCTTCTCTACAGACTGCTTTCTTTTATAAAAAGGAAATGCAAAGAATAGTAAAGAAACTATTGCTGGGGCTATCAGAAGTGCTTTTTGGCTTATGAGAGAAGGTTCTGTTTCAGTAAACTTCACTCGCAAAGTATATGCACTTTGAGGCAAATCTCTACTCAAACAAGGGATGATACTATTTTCACGGTCAAACTTCATCTCATAGCTGTATGCGACTTCTTGATCTGAGTTTTGGATAAGTTCAACACGGTAATAATTAGGTAGCCCCGAAGCTTGAAAACTTTCTTCAACCGCGGACACCAAGTAGTCTGGCGTCAATGAAAGTTCATTCTGAAATGAGAGTTGATACTTTGATTCGTTTAACTCAATGACAGGCAATACTAATGAAGTTGAGTCTTGATTAGAAAGCAGCAGTTGATTTCCCACAACCCTTAAAGCAACCTTAACTTGCCCCGAAAAGTCTTTCGCTCTTTCGTTGGGGCTAGAGAAAATCCAAGTGAGAAAAACGACAACAGCTAAAACGCTAAACGAATAAACCTTTCTTCTGCTCATAGTAAGTGTAAATAAGCTATAAAATGTCGATTTTCACTATCGTTGACACTTCTTGTGGCTTGTCGCTTTAGGTTTACCTCATATAAGTTTCGAATTATTTCCAAGGCCAAAAAATTCAAAACTACTCTGCTTTAACAGTATATAATAAACTTAAAATATTAGCAATAAATACACCGTATGAAAACAACAAGAAATATGCTTCTGGGCTTAATTCTATTCCTCAATTCATTGTTGAGCTTTGGTCAAGAGCAAGAAGCGCAGAAGCTTGCCGAAAGACTTTTAGAAGCAGACAGTACTTGGAGCAAAGAGCTTTTTCAGTTCCCTATCAGTTTTGCACGGGGAATTAATTTTCAAGGCGTAGAAGTGGCGCTTTTCCCGAAGGGTTGGTCAAATGAACAAAGCCCTGAATTTTGGTCCTATGCTTTTGTATGGGAAGTAAACGCCAATCAGCAAGTCACAAAACCTGTTCTTGAAGGTAGTTTACAACTCTATTTTGATGGTTTATTGGGTATAGAAACTTGGAAAAAAAGCGATGAGAGTATTCAGAATACCAAGGTACTATTGATGGAAAAAGAAACCAATAAAAGTACTTCTAGATATACAGGCCACCTCGATATTTTCGAGAGCCGCTATACACAAAAACCCATGACACTAAAGGTTACCATAGAACAACGTTACTGCGAGCAAATCAAAAAAGCCGTTATTCTATTTAAGTTTTCACCCAAAGATTTTGACCATAACACTTGGGAGAAATTGGCAGATATAGGCCTTTTAAAAAGTATTTGCAAGAATTAATCTAAGTAGAATACTCTCGCCACATGGCTGTAACGTATAAACATACTCTTTGATCTTTCTTGGAACTAACACAACAAACAATTTAATAAATACAGAAAATGAAACTCATCTATACTTCTTTCTTTTTAATCGTTGGTGGTTTATTTAATACTCAGGTAAATAATACACTGAATATCAATTAGTTGACTAACTAAATAAGTGATCCTATAAATTAAATTGACCTAGCCTTAAATATTTGAAATTTCATTTTTGCACTTTAATTAAATTTGTAATTGTAAATTAAACTATATAAATTTCTAACACATTAAAAAAACAAAAATATGAAAAAATCAAAAAAAAATTTAATTTTTTATGCAATAGCAATTGCTTGCTTTGCGGTTTTGGGTTTGAATACTGCAACTGCTGGCTGCAATCCTGCTGGCGCGCAAGGATACTGCAACCTTGTAAACACCCCTGTTGGTAATGGTGAGTATGAAATAAATCTTGAATGTGAAGAATTGATTGACGAAGACAATAATGTTGGTAGATGCAAACTCATAATAACGGTGGAGTAATCTTTTATTAATAATGTCTGTTTTCATATAGCAAAGACTATTAATTTCAATAACAACGCAGCTTATTTATAGGCTGTGTTGACCTATAATTCTATGTAAATCTATCCCTTTATTAATGATGAACCTAAAAACAAAGCTATCGCTCTTCGCGATAGTTATTCTCATTTCAAGCTGCTCAAAAACCAACAATGAGGTGTTCAATGACAAGGTAACGCTAGTGTTTAAAGAACATTTATTGTTCGAATTAGACTCCGAAACAAAAAGGAATAGTAAAATCGTAGGTTACAGCAAAAAACTCAATTCCATTTATCTTTTTAATGAATTTAATTATTCAATTTATTTTTTTGATCTAGAAACTAAATCACTTACTAATAAACTAGAATTAGAAAAAGATGGACCTAATGGAGTTGGTGAAATCAGCAAATTAACGGTTTTGAGTAAAGATTCCATTTTTGCATATAGTAGACACACTAATTATTTATACCAGATCAATAGTGGAGGGCACATAGTAGATAAATCTCAAGTTTTTTCACTTGATGAACCGGATCCTTCTATTCAAACTTACAGCCCATCCGTATTCTTCTTGGGCAAGACTAAAGATATTTTCCTACCAATAAGACCTAATTCAAGAACTGAACGGAAGAGACAGGCAGTCATGCTTAAATATAATGTTTCTAACGGTAAAAAGGAGTATATCAAAATTTGGCCTGAAGAGTATAGAGATTATTCAAACATTGGCACCACATCATATGCTACATTAAACCAAAGAAACTCTAAGCTGCTAATATCATTTTCTTTCGATCCCAACATTCATGTTATAGACTTGATCAATGGGAATGACGTTGTTCAATATTTCGGATCAGGAAAGGTACCAGAGATGAAAGAGTTCAAAGGAAGAGGAGATATGGAAAATGTCATCAAATATATGACATCTACCTCTTACTACAGAAATGTCTTTTATGATGAGCATAAAAATTATTACCTTAGATCGGGTATAATAGGCAAGAGCATTTTAGATGAGAAAATCGTTCCCAATAAAAAATACAAAACTGTAAATGGTGATGATATATTTAGCCTTATTATAATTCTCGATGAGAATTATAATAAGGTAGGAGAAGTCCATAAAGAACTTCTTCTAGATGAAGTTTTCTCCACAAAAGACGGACTCTATATTAAAGACCCTCTTTTTGATAGAGACAATGAAGACATTCTAGCGTTTAAGAGATTTGAATATGTTTCGAAGGAATAATTTAAAATCAATTCTATTATTATTTGGTTGTCTAATTCTGTCTTGCGGGAGTTCAGTTAATCATAGATATGAATTAATAGGTAACATAATTGATTCACATCAAGAGTTTAAAAAATTACAAATGGATGAGAAGGCCTTGGTTATAATTCCAAATGCAGGATGTACTGGTTGTATAACAACTGCGGAGGCATTCGTTTTAGACAATGTAGATAAGTCTGACAATGTCAAATTCATTTTTACTGGGACTTCATCTCTGAAAGGGCTTAGGTTAAAGCTTGGTGAAGATATTTATGAAAATGAGAGGGTGTATATTGATAGAGAAAATCTATTCTATTCACCTGATTTGATAAGTATTTATCCTCTAGTTGTTTACCTACAAAACGGCCTTGTAACGACTATTGAAGAAATGTCACCAGACAACCCAACCACATTGGCAAAATTAGAGTTAATGATTATCGCTAGTAATAACTGAACTAATATTCACCGTATATAGACACACTACTCCAGGCCCAAGCTAGAAGAAACTCCTGTCGCAGGCTCCCCGAACCTGTGACTAATTATTAAAAAGGGACTCTGTCCCGGTCAAACTAACTCAACATTTACCAAGCCATTTCTCCAGCATAAACCCCTGCGCTAGAATAAACATAATCTTCTGGAGCGAAGCATGTACCTGCTCTCACAGGATCAAGATGGATATAATTTAGTCTTTCTTTAAACATATTATTTCTATCCAGCGGAATGGGACGGTAATGAAGTGAGGAATCTCATTTTCAGAAAAGCAATAGGCAGTGCTCATTATTAAACATACTAATAATGCTTAGTCTACTTAATATTTAAGTATGGTATGATTGCAGACAGAGTCCTAGAAATCATAGTGAGTCAAAGGTTTGGGAAACCTGCGCCAGTAGTACTCGAACTAGTAGTTGTGATGGAATCAAAAAACAAGCCTTTACAACTCAATTCTTCTTCAAAATCACTTTCTGATTCTCGGTAATCGCATCCACCATACGCACATAACTTACGCGTTCTCCAGTTTCAATCGACTCGTAAAAAAATACCAGTTCTTCCAACACCACTTTACAATCACCCAAATCATAGCGCAACGAGGTCACTATATCACCCTCGTTTATGGGGTTGCTATTCAGATCGAGTAGTTTTGGCGTCTGCTTTTCTTTGGGCTTCTTTTTAAATAAACCGAACATAGATTTCTATTCAATGATTAAATATAATGGCTCTTGCCCAAAGGGCACGAATAATCTCGAAAATGATTTCTTCAAGGGCGAAAAACACTATTTTTGCACACTTTAGATATTAGAAACGGTTAAGCGGCAATGGCAGATTATAATCACAAGCATATAGAACCTAAATGGCAGGCATTCTGGAACCAAAACCAGACGTTCAAAGCTACAGTAGACAAGAGCAAACCCAAGTTTTACTCGCTCGACATGTTCCCCTACCCTTCGGGCGCTGGGCTTCATGTGGGTCATCCGCTAGGCTATATCGCTTCTGATATCGTTTCGCGTTTCAAAAGAAACAAGGGCTTTAACGTATTGCACCCTATGGGCTTCGATGCCTTCGGTTTACCTGCTGAGCAATATGCCATTCAAACTGGGCAGCATCCTGCCATTACCACCAAAGAAAACATCGACCGCTACAAAGAGCAGTTGAAGAACATCGGTTTTTCCTTTGATTGGGACAAAGAAATTCAAACCTGCGACCCTGCCTACTACAAATGGACACAGTGGATTTTCCTTAGAATTTTCAATAGCTGGTACAACAAAACAACCGAAAAGGCCGAAACTATCGACCAATTGGTAGCCACTTTTGCTCAATCGGGCAATGCGAATGTAAATGCCGCTTGCGATGAAGATACTCCGTCTTTTTCAGCAGACGAATGGAACGCTTGGTCGGAAGAAGAGCAGCAGCGCATGTTGCTCAAATACAGGCTTACTTACCTTTCCGAAACCTCGGTAAACTGGTGTCCCGAACTAAAAACCGTATTGTCTAACGATGAAGTAAAAGATGGTTTTTCGGAACGTGGTGGCCATCCTGTAGTAAAGAAAAAAATGAAGCAATGGAGC
Source organism: uncultured Roseivirga sp. (assembly GCF_963973945.1). Taxonomy (GTDB): domain Bacteria; phylum Bacteroidota; class Bacteroidia; order Cytophagales; family Cyclobacteriaceae; genus Roseivirga. The sequence continues at coordinate 424,706 of NZ_CAXBBV010000002.1, read as the reverse complement.
ATGCGCATTACTGCCTATGCTCAAAGATTACTCGAAGGTTTGGACAACCTAGATTGGCCAGAACCATTGAAAGAAATGCAGCGCAACTGGATTGGTAAATCCATTGGTGCCGAACTGGCCTTCCCTGTAGTTGGTCATGATTTAAAAATCAATGTGTTCACCACGCGTATCGATACGATTTTCGGGGTGACATTCTTGTCTCTAGCACCTGAAAGCGAAATGGTGGCCGATTTGACCACAGAAGACCAAAAAGAAGCGGTGGCTGCTTATGTAGAAACGGCCAAAAACCGTTCGGAACGTGACAGAATGAGTGATGTAAAAACCATCTCAGGCGTGTTTACGGGTAGTTATGCCACCAATCCGTTCAACGGAGAAAAAATTCAAATCTGGATTGCCGATTACGTTTTGGCAGGTTACGGTACTGGCGCAGTAATGGCCGTGCCTTGTGGCGACCAACGTGATTACGACTTCGCGAAGCACTTCGATTTGCCGATAGTTCCGGTAATTGAGGGCGCTGACATCAGCGAAAAAGCCGACCCGACCAAGGAAGGTGTAATGATGAACTCTGGCTTTTTGAATGGTTTGAATTGCAAAGACGCGATTGCCAAAGCCATTGAGTTTGCCGAAGAAAAGAAAGTCGGAAAAGGCAAAATCAACTTCAGAATAAGAGATGCCATTTTCGCGCGCCAAAGGTATTGGGGCGAACCGGTGCCTGTCTATTTCAAAAATGACCTTCCTTATTTGGTAGACGAGGCCGACTTGCCAATTATTTTACCAGAAATTGATAAATATTTACCTACGGAAGATGGCGATCCGCCATTGGCTAGGGCCGAGAACTTTAATTATAAGCCAAAAGGCGAAACGGAAGCTTATCCACTAGAAATGAGCACCATGCCGGGTTGGGCTGGCTCAAGCTGGTATTGGTACCGCTATATGGACGCCAAAAACGACACCGCTTTTGTAGACAAAGACATTCAGGAATATTGGGAGAATGTGGACTTGTACATTGGTGGTTCTGAACACGCTACGGGTCACTTGCTATATTCTCGTTTCTGGAATAAAATCATGTTCGATTTAGGCATTGTAAACCAACAAGAGCCTTTCAAAAAGTTGATCAACCAAGGGATGATTCAGGGAAGATCGAATTTTGTTTATCGGTTGTCGTATCGAATAAACAACATAGAAACCAAAGATTTGCCTCAAGTATTTGTTTCCAAAGATATTGCAGATGGACTTATCAAAATGGAGAATGGAGCCCCTAATATGGATTTACACGGGGAGGCGGAGAGAACAATTAGTGAAAAGCTCAAAGAAATAATCGATAGAAGATTCCCAGGCAGTACTATTAAATATAAAAATTACGGAAGTGTCAAAACTGGTCTGCATGTGGATGTAAACATCGTTCACAACGATGAACTCGATATGGAGGCCTTCCGCAGCTGGCGACCTGATTTAGCTGATGCTGAGTTCATTACTGAAGAAAACGGCAAATATGTTTGCGGATGGGAAGTAGAGAAAATGTCGAAGTCGAAGTACAATGTGGTCAACCCAGACGACATTATTGAGCGTTACGGGGCCGATACTCTTCGTTTGTATGAGATGTTCCTTGGGCCTTTGGAGCAATTCAAACCTTGGAATACCAATGGCATTGATGGCGTTTCTAAATTCTTGAAGAAGCTTTGGAGACTCTTCCATAACCAAGAGGGTGAATTTGCAGTAAGCGATGAAGCGCCAAGCAAAGCAGAGTTGAAGGTGCTTCACAAAACCATCAAAAAAGCGGAAGAAGACATTGAGCGTTATTCGTTCAATACTTCTGTCAGTAGCTTTATGATTTGTGTGAATGAGCTTACTGCATTGAACTGCAATAACCGTCAGGTGTTGGCTGATTTAGTTGTATTGATTTCGCCTTACGCGCCACACATTACAGAAGAACTTTGGAGCTTGTTGGGCAATAAAGGCAGTATTGTAAATGCGCCCTACCCAGTATTGAATGAAGAGTTTTTAGTCGAAGACGAGCACGAATACCCAATCGCCATTAATGGTAAAATGAGGGTGAAAATGAGTTTCGCGGTGGATAAGCCAAATGCTGAAATTCAAGCAGAAGTACTCGCCAACGAAAACGTTCAAAAATGGCTCGAAGGTAAAACCCCTAAAAAGGTAATCGTAGTACCAAAGAAGATTGTGAACATCGTGATTTAGTCGATAGTCGATAGAAAAAATGAAATATTGAAAAGCCTAATTCGAAAGAGTTGGGCTTTTTGGGTTAAATTACTATATCCCCCTCCGGCTGCGCCACCTCCCCCAAGGGAGGACAGCAGCAGAGGTGCAGAAACTTCAGATAACAAAAAGGAAAAGTTGCAAAAAAGCATTGAGACCTCAGAAGCAAAACCAAACAACAACCGTAAATCTCCCCCGCTGGCGGAGGCAAGGGGTGGATAGTAAGTGAAATATTTTCTAACTTAAACTTAATGCCATCTAACAATCACTACAATAAGCATCTAAAACATCCCGCAAAAAGGCTCAGAAATGAAATGACAAAAGCTGAGGCTTCTTTATGGAAATACATTCTCAGTAAACGTCAAGTTTATGGGCAACAATTCAGACGTCAAAGACCTATAGACAACTACATTGTCGACTTCGTTTGTTTACCGTTAAACCTCATTATTGAAGTTGATGGTATTACTCATACTTATGAAGAAGTTACCGAAAATGATAAAATAAGACAATTGAAACTAGAGTCTCTAGGCTTCAAGATCATCCGATTCACAGATGAAGAAGTATTAACTTCTATAAGCTCGGTTTACAGAAATATAGCTTATGAAGTGGAAGTGCTAATGGCCAAGATTCAGAACGAATAAAAATCTCCCTCCAACCTCCCCAACGGAGAACAGCAGGGGAATAACCTTTTTTTTACAAATAAACTCTTTAAACTATCTTTAAATAGAATGGCCAACAAGGTGAGGTTTTATCATTTATGGGATAAAAAAGAGGTTCTAGGGAACCTTATGTTTTGGATTCTCATAATTACATTATTCATCATAATTTTCAACTTCTCTAAAATTACAGAACACTTTAAACTCACCACATATGACTCTGAAACCGTAGGAACTTTAATCACTACTGATATAAAAACAGGAATGCGTCAAAGTTTGGAAGGTAATAAAACAGAGGTCAATCACATTCTAATTCAATACGAATATAAAGTGGGAACAATGGAGTTTACCCAAACGGACAGAGTCGCGCCAACACAAGAAAATTTAGAAAGCCTAGATCGAATAATCAATGACCCAGACAAAAAGGTTTATGTGAAATATCGGTTTACAGAACCTCAAAAAAGCGCAATCAATTTGAAAAAAACACCTCCGACTGATTCAACAATGTAAATCATTTGACTTGAGTGCAAATCCCCCTCCAACCTCCCCCAGGGGAGGACAGCCGCAGAGGTACAGAAACTTCATATGATAGAACAAAGTAAAGAAACCTCATAAGCCAAAATAAGATCACCACTGCCTATATCCCCCGCTGGCGGGGGCTTGGGGGTGGATAGAAAACATAGCGAGGGCAAGCGATAGAAAAGAAAAAGCCTAACCACCACTCCTAATCCCTTCCAACATCTCCAAAATTGTTTTTTTAACGAGCTCAGATTCGTTCCAAGGCAAAAAATGGTTTTGCTTAGGCAGCATTATGATTTTATGAGGCGCATTGACCAGAACGCTATCGGCAAATGCTCCATTTCCGGGATGAACTAGATCATCGGTTTCGCCTTGAATTACCACGCTGGGCACAGTAATGTTCTTCCAAAGCGGCATCATTAGCTCAAGTTCTTCTCTTAAAAAAATAAGCTCTTCGTTAGAAATTCTAAATATTTTAGGGAAGACACCTTCAATAATTGGCCAACGCATTGGTACTCTAAACCAATCTTCATGCGGTTCCAATTCGGCAGAAAGTGCTGGTGCCAACATAATAATACCATCTACCAGCTCTGGAAAATCCATGGCCATTCTGGCGACAACTGGCCCACCTAGCGAATGACCTATCAGAATTCTTGGCGCTGGGTACTTCTCCAAAATAGGCGCTAAATACTTGGCTTGGGTTTCTAATGAAGCAATTGGTTTACCATAACTCGACTTCCCAAAACCTGGTCGGTCAGGTGATATTATTACGGCTTTATTATAAAGGGTACTATCTACAAAATAGTCTATAAATGCGCTCCAAGAACCGGGCGTTCCGTGTATAAAAACGAACGTGGCTGGTTGCTCTAAGTCCAGCACCTTATAGTGCATTTTGTAACCATCTATCGTATAAGATTCGCTAACTGGTTTCACGGGTTGATCTTCAAAAAATTTAGCTACCTCTTTATCGCTTTTCGAAAAACTGATACAGCCACTTACAATTTGAGATAAAACTATAATCAGTACCAAGCTTGAAAGACAGCCAATCCTTATTCTTTTAAACCACTTCGTTTTCTTCTTCATAACAATTAGAAACTTACCATAAAAAAACCACTCCCTTTCGGAAGTGGCTTCAAAATTTATCAAATCGTTTTTCTTATCTCAAGAAAAGCATCTCTCTATACTTCAATAAAGGCCAGTCCTCATCATCTACCAAAAGCTCAAGCTTGTCTACTGCGGTACGAATTTCATCAAAGTACTTTACTTTAATTCTATCGCAATAAGCAATGGCTCTATCTCTTGATTCTTCAATTAGGTTTACTTCACCTCTCTCTTCATTCATCGCATCCACTTTCGTCTGAATAGTTTTAATGTAACCATTCACCTTGCTCACTACAGCAATTGTATGCGCATTATCCAAACCTAAGCTTGCCAATTTAGTGGCATTGTCCATAAGCCTACTTTGATAATCTATAGCAGCAGGAAGAATCATATTCATTGCAATCTCACCCATTAATCTGGCTTCAATCTGCAGTTTCAATATGTAATTTTCTAGTTGGATTTCGTTTCTGGCCTCCAATTCAACTGCATTCATTACCTTAAACTCTTCAAACATTTTGATAGAGTCTTTATCGATATAAGCATCAAGTGCTCTAGCGGTGTCTTTCACATTCGGAAGACCTCTTTTCTTTGCCTCTTCTGCCCACTCTTCAGAGTATCCGTCTCCTTCAAACAATACAGATTTAGAATCCTTGATGTACTTTCTGAGTACATTAACAATGGCAATTTTCTTATCCTCACCTTTGCCAATCAACTTGCTTACCTCATTATAGAATTCCTTAAGCTGGTTGGCTACAATTAAGTTAAGAACCGTCATTGGTTCAGCCACATTTTGGTCAGAACCAACAGCCCTGAACTCAAACTTATTCCCTGTAAAGGCAAAGGGAGATGTTCTGTTTCTATCTGTATTATCTAAGATGATTTGAGGTATTTTATCAATCCCCAACTTCATGTACATATTGTCGCCTTTATCTACTTTAAGGTTTCCATTATTGGCCAACTCTTCTAAAACCGAAGTAAGTTCAGAACCAATGAATACCGACATAATTGCTGGAGGGGCTTCGTTAGCACCTAGTCTATGGTCGTTACCTGCAGACGCAATACTTGCTCTCAACATTCCCGGATGTTCATGAATTGCCTTGATAGTAGTTACCAAGAAAGTAAGGAACTGTAAGTTTTCTCTTGCGCTTGAACTTGGTTGAAACACGTTCACACCCGTTCCAGTAATCAACGACCAGTTATTATGTTTTCCAGAACCGTTAAGGCCTGCAAACGGTTTTTCGTGGAAAATAACTTTCAGGTCATGTCTTTCAGCAACACGGTCCATCACATCCATCATTAATGAATTGTGGTCTGTTGCAATGTTAATGTCTTCGTATAAAGGAGCAACCTCAAACTGAGCTGGAGCCACTTCGTTGTGACGGGTCATTACTGGAATACCTAATTTCAAAGACTCGATTTCGAAGTCTTTCATAAAATTGTAAACACGGCTTGGAATAGCACCAAAGTAATGATCATCTAACTGCTGTCCTCTGGCTGGGTGGTGACCGAAAATGGTTCTTCCACTCATAACCAAGTCTGGGCGCGCATTAAATAAGGCTTTGTCGATTACAAAGTATTCTTGTTCAACCCCCAATGAAACATTCACATTAGAAACTGTTCTATCAAAGAGTTGACAAACCTTAGTTGCAGCTTTGTCTACAGCTTCAACCGCTTTTAGCAAAGGCACTTTATGATCGAGCGCTTCGCCAGTATAGGAAACAAAGATGGTAGGAATACATAATGTTCTACCCCAAATAAATATTGGAGAAGTAGGATCCCAAGCAGTATAACCACGCGCCTCAAAGGTACTTCTGATTCCACCGTTAGGGAAAGAAGATGCATCTGGTTCTTGCTGAATCAACGCGCTACCCTTCAGTACCTCTATACCTTTATGGGCGTCAAAGAAAGAGTCATGCTTTTCAGCAGTCGACCCTGTCAATGGTTGAAACCAGTGTGTGTAATGAGTAGTACCTTTTGAAAGTGCCCAAGTTTTAACCGCAGAAGCTACCTCACTGGCAGTTTCTAGGTCGATCTTTTTTCCTTTCTTAATTACTGCTTCAACTTTTTTGAAAGTTTCTGGGGTCAGGGTTGACCTCATTTTCTCAAGCGTGAATACATCATCGGCAAAGAAATCTGAAATTTTGTCTGCTGGAGCGAAAACACGCTCCGTAGTTCTAGTTTGAACGATATTGAGCGCTCGCTGACGTTGATTTAACATAGGATAGAACAGGTTGGTTAAAATTTACACCCAAAAATAAGGTAATCACATGGATTAATTTAGAAACAGGGTATTTTTTTAACCAGTTTTTTCAGAAAAAACAAAAAACACCTCAAAATAAGATTCAAAAGAACATTTCAACATCTAAGACAATGACATTTTTCTTCAAGTAGGTTCGCTATGAGGCTAAAACTTCTGAATCAGAAGTTAAATGCTTAGATTTGCAGCCCGAAATGAGAAAAGTAGCATTTTATACATTAGGCTGTAAACTGAATTTTTCAGAAACCTCTACCATTTCCCGCCAATTTGCGGAGAAGGGTTATGAAAAAGTGGAATTTTCTGAAACTCCAGACATTTTTATTATCAATACCTGCTCGGTAACCGATAATGCAGATAAAAAATGCGCAAAGATTGTTCGCGAAGCCCAAAGCATAAACCCAAATGGCTATGTAGCCATTATTGGCTGCTATGCCCAGTTAAAACCAAAGGAGATTTCTGAAATCCCTGGTGTTGACGCGGTTTTAGGTGCTGCAGAAAAATTCAGGCTTATTGAATTATTGGATGGTTTTGTAAAACCAGAAAACACTCAAGTGCTGGCTTCAGAAATCAAGGAAGCTACAGCTTTTAATAATGCTTACTCTATTAATGACAGAACTCGCACTTTCTTAAAAGTACAAGATGGCTGTAATTACCATTGTGCTTTCTGTACCATTCCTTTGGCCCGTGGCAAAAGCAGAAGCGACAGTGTGGAGAATATTTTGAACTCAGCTCGAGAAATTGCAGCTTCTGAAGTAAAAGAAGTAGTACTGACAGGTGTAAACATTGGTGATTTCGGAATTCAAGACGGAAAAAGAACTGAGCGTTTTGTAGACTTAGTGAAAGCTATTGATGAAGTAGAAGGCATTGACCGAATTCGAATTTCTTCTATTGAACCTAATTTGCTTACCAACGAGATCATTGAATTTACTTCAACATCGAAACGTTTTGCACCCCATTTTCATATTCCGCTACAATCAGGGAATAACAAAACACTCAGACGAATGCGCAGACGCTATCTGAGGGAGTTGTACGAGGATAGAATCAACAAAATCAAACAACTGATGCCCAATTGCTGTATTGGCGTAGATGTTATTGTTGGCTTTCCGGGCGAAACGCATGAGGACTTTTTAGATACTTATAACTTCTTAAACGAGTTAAACATTTCTTACCTCCACGTTTTCACTTATTCTGAAAGGGCAAATACTGCAGCGCCAGAAATGGAAGGACGAGTACCATTGAAAGAGAGAAAAGAGCGTTCCAAAATGCTTCGTATTCTTTCAGAGAAAAAGAAACAGCAATTCTATAGAGAGAATCTGGGTTCTACGGCTACCGTTCTTTTCGAGAATGATATAGAAAACGGCATGATGCATGGTTTTACCGAAAACTACGTGCGTGTTGCTGCTAAATATGATCCAATGCTGATCAATGAGCTAAAAACGGTAACATTAAAGTCCATTAACAAAAACGGTACTGTTGATGTAGAAGAACCGGAAATGGTTTTTGAAACACATTAGACTTAATACTTTCTTCAGTAGACAAGAAAATCATTTAAAAACTAGGTTGAAAGGCCAAAACAGAGACCTTACACTTCATCTCAAACCCTTTACCTTAGTCTCCTGCCACTTACCATTAGCCAAGAACCTACAGGTTCATTTTTACGAAAACCTACATGTCACTAAACTTAAAAAAATCATGGCAAGCGGATTAGGTTTCATATTAGATGCTAACAACAGAATGGTAAACAATAGAGCTCTTTTAAACAGAGCGGGCTCTTTTAACATTCGGTCGGCAAACAAATTCATTCAACCATCTGGGCGCAAATACACTTTCAAAAAACTCAGCGTCCTAGGTTCACAGAAAATAAGAACAGAGATTCAAAAGGAGAAATTAGAAGAAAGAAAAAGAACTCTACTTCTAATAACCGCCAGCACAGCTGCATCTCTTTTAATTTTTTGGGGAGTTTTCGAATTCATGAATTACATCTTCTAAAGTATAACCAATAGCCGCAGGTGCTTAAGTCTGCGGCTTTCTCGTTTTTCTACCCTTACCTACCTTTATACAAATTTATTTTTCATATTTGGAATCGCTCCGATTTTCTAAAGCTAATTCCCGATCATGAAAAAGATACTGCGCTACATTCTGCTTTTTATACTCTTCGTATTTGTTGTCATTCAGTTCATTAACAGACCCGAGAAAATAAGTGAGCCTGTTACTGAAAACGACATTATTCTTTCACTCAATGTAGATCAAGAAATAGCGGCAATGTTAAAAGCATCATGTTATGATTGCCACTCCAACCAACCTCGATACCCTTGGTATTCAAATATTGCTCCTTTAAACTGGTGGATTGGAGGTCATATTGAGCATGGAAGAGACGAGTTGAATTTTTCACTTTGGGGTACTTTTACTGCCAGAAGAAGAGATCATAAACTAGAAGAAGTAGCCGAATTGGTTGAGAAACGAGAGATGCCGCTTCCTAATTACCTTCCCATGCACAAAGACGCAGAGCTTTCTGATGAACAGATTGAAAAGCTGAAGAAATGGGTTGAGGCTGAAAGAGCAAACATTGCTGCGGAAACAGAAAATTAAACTCCAATGATATTTCATTAATAAGGCTTCAACCAATTTTGATTGAAGCCTTATTAATTATTTCAAAACCAACTTAACGGTTTCTAATATTCTCTCCTCTTATTTAGTATAAATCTGGGAATTTCACTGGGTCTACTTCATTCATTAACGCATAAGCCGTATCGAAAACAGTTTCTACGCTTGGCTTAGAGAAGTAATCACCATCAGAAGCATACGCTGGCCTATGTGCTTTTGCTGCAATAGTTACTGGCTGCGAATCTAAATGGAAATAAGCACCCTGTTCCTCCACTACTTTCTGCATCATATAAGCCGAAGCACCTCCTGGTACATCTTCATCGGCAAATATTACTCTGTTTGTTTTCTTAATTGAATCCACAATAGAGTGGTGAACATCGAAAGGAAGTAGGGTTTGAACATCAATCACTTCAACAGAAATACCAATTTCTTCTAGCTCCTCAGCCGCTTGCATTACAATACGACACATAGAACCATAAGTAACAATGGTCATATCGGTACCTTCTTTTAGTACCTCAGGCACACCCAAAGGCAAAGTAAACTCACCTACATTGTTCGGAATTCGTTCTTTCAAACGATAACCATTCAAACATTCTATAATCAATGCTGGCTCATCGGCTTTTAACATGGTGTTATAAAAGCCAGCCGCTTGCGTCATATTTCGAGGTACCAACACGTGGACTCCTCGAATACTACTCAAGATCATTCCCATTGGCGAACCTGAATGCCATACGCCTTCAAGCCTATGTCCTCTTGTTCGAATAATCAATGGTGCTTTCTGGCCACCAGCAGTTCTGTATTGAAGAGAAGCTAAGTCATCGGACAGAATCTGAATGGCATAGAGCAAATAATCCAAATACTGAATTTCAGTAATTGGCCTTAAGCCTCTTAATGCCGCGCCAATTCCTTGTCCAATAATGGTAGCTTCGCGAATACCAGTATCGGTAACTCTCAGCTGTCCGTATTTATCTTGTAAGCCAGCAAAGGCTTGATTTACATCGCCAATTTTACCCACATCTTCGCCAATGGCAAAAACTCTTGGGTCGCTAGCCAAAGCAGCATCAAAGCAAGCTTGAAGCACTTCCCTACCATCTACCAACGGAGATTCATCAGAAAACTCTGCTTTAACCTCTTCTACCTTTAAAGCTGACTTTGCAGACTGACTAAACAAATGTGAGCTAAATCTTTCTTCGTTTTTAGCTAAGGCATTACTAAGCCATGCAACTAACTCTGAACGTGCTTCAGTATTTTCTGAACGCGTGAGCCTAAGCACTTTCTTAGCTGCCTTAATGGAATCCAAACGAATTGGATTCATTGTTTTCTTTAGGTCAGAAGCAGCTTGATGTATTTCACCAATGAAATTGCTTTCTTCTGCACATTTCTCAATTACAGCGATTGCTTCAGACTGCTCTCTCTTAATATCTTCCATAAAGGCGTTCCAAGCAGCAGTTTTAGCTGTCTTAGCTCCTTCTTTGGCTTCTTTTTCTATTATATCTAAATCGGCTTCTTGGGCCAATTCATTCTCCAAAATCCATTCCCTCATCTTCTTGAGGCAATCAAAATCAGCTTCCCACTTAAGTCTGTCTTTCGACTTATATCTTTCATGAGAACCAGAAGTAGAGTGCCCTTGTGGCTGGGTCATCTCTGTTACATGAATAAAAGTAGGCACATGCTCTTCTCTAGCTATTTTGGCAGCTTTTTCAAAAGTTTCAACCAAAGCCATGTAATCCCAACCTTTTACTACAAAAACCTCATAACCGGGCTTATCTTTTGTGCGCTGTATTCCTGCTAGAAACTCAGAAATACTACCTTTGGTAGTATGGTATTCTTTTGGAACTGAAATTCCATATTCATCATCCCAAACCGACATTACCATAGGTACTTGTAATACACCTGCGGCATTTATCGACTCAAAGAAGGGGCCTTCAGAAGTTGAGGCATTACCAATAGTACCAAAAGCTACTTCGTTTCCTGTGATAGAAAAATCTGTGAATTGATGTAGTTCTTTATTTTGGCGATAAAGCTTTGAGGCATAAGCCAAACCTAAGAGTCTTGGCATTTGGCCAGCAGTTGGAGAGATATCTGCGCTGGAATTTTTCATTTCCGTTTGCTTCTTCCATTCTCCGTTTTCGTCTAAAAGTCGGGTACCGAAGTGGCCATTCATTGACCTTCCTCCACTGGCAGGTTCCGCTTCAACATCGGTATGAGCATACAGTTGAGCAAAGTACTCTTGAACGCTAAGTTGACCAATAGCAAACATGAAGGTTTGATCACGGTAATAGCCTGAACGGAAATCGCCATTCTTAAAGGCTTTGGCCATGGCAATTTGAGCAACCTCTTTACCATCGCCAAAAATACCGAACTTGGCTTTCCCCATGAAAACTTCCTTTCTCCCCATTAAACTCGCCTCTCTGCTTTCACATGCTAGACGATAATCGTTCAATATTTCCTCTACTCCTATACTCAGTTTTCTATCTGTTTTAGTCGCTCCCAATATCTTAAACGTTAAATTTATAAAGCACCTTTTACCCGAAGGTCAACAAAAATACAATTTTACTGATACGAATCAAATTTGGATCAACCTATCTTATGAAGCATTCAGCAAAATAAAAGATTGTAAATTTTAATTTTAAAAAATTAAATTCCGACCAAGCTAATGAATCGAAATTTAATTTCTAATTATCAATAAGTTGAAAACTTTCCTCGAAGGAGTTCTAAATCTAAAATAAACCACTACAGACTGAAGACACCATAGTTTTTGGCAAGGATGAGAGCCCATTTGAGTGTCGGCACATTAAAATATACGATTTTAGAAGCTAGCGTAAAATGCATTTAAAGCGCAGAGTTTCAACTCAGTTTGTAACGACTAAAAACCTTTTATATCAACGGACGCTTTTTTCTCTGACTTTGCGGTCGTTTGAAGTCTAGCTTACTATATTTGCCGAGTAACATTAAAATTCAAATATCATGATCATTGGTGTACCAATCGAAATTAAAAACAATGAAAACAGGGTTGCTTTAACCCCGGGTGGTGCCTTAGAACTTATTAAGCGTGGTCACACGGTTTATGTTCAGGATAATGCGGGCTTCAATAGTGGTTTCCCAAATGACTTATACGAAAGTGTAGGGGCTAAAATATTGCCTACTATCGAAGCTGTATATGACATTGCGGAAATGATCATGAAGGTAAAGGAACCGATTGAAAGCGAATATAAATTGATCAAAGAAGATCAGTTGTTATTTACTTACTTCCACTTTGCCTCATATGAGCCATTAACAAAAGCGATGATTGAAAATCGTTCGGTTTGTTTGGCTTATGAAACTGTTGAAAAAGCTGACCGTTCTTTACCTCTTTTGATTCCTATGTCGGAAGTAGCTGGTAGAATGGCTACCCAACAAGGTGCTAAATACCTTGAAAAACCGATTAAAGGAAAAGGTGTTTTGCTTGGTGGTGTACCAGGTGTTAGCCCAGGTAGAGTGCTTGTTTTAGGTGGTGGAGTCGTTGGTACTCAAGCTGCTAAAATGGCGGCTGGACTTGGTGCTCAAGTAACCATTATGGATATTAACCTTGATCGTTTGCGCTATTTGAACGATGTAATGCCTGCCAATGTAGTAACTCGTTATTCAAGTGAAGTAAACATCCGCGAACTCATTCCAATCATGGATTTGATTATTGGCGCGGTATTAATTCCAGGTGCAAAAGCGCCTAACTTGATTACTCGAGATATGTTGAAAGACATGCAAAAAGGAACTGTTCTTGTTGACGTTGCCGTTGATCAAGGAGGTTGTATTGAAACATGTAAGCCAACTACTCATGAAGACCCTACTTTCATTATTGACGACATAGTTCATTACTGTGTGGCCAACATGCCGGGTGCAGTACCTTACACTTCTACTGTTGCGCTTACAAATGCAACTTTACCTTATGCTATACAATTGGCGAACAAAGGATGGAAGAAAGCTTGTACTGAAAACAAAGAATTGGAGCTTGGACTTAATGTAATTAAAGGTGATGTGGTGTATAAAGCCGTTGCTGAAGCTTTTGACTTACCTTATGTAGATGTTAAAAATCATTTGAACTAATCATTGTTCAAACTACAAATATTGAAAGCCGCCTTAATAGCGGCTTTTTTTATTCCTCCTCAGTCTGATCACATCAATTAGCCACCACTAATAAAGAATTAGAAATGATTTAACACTAATCACTTGCAACGATGTTGCATTTGCACTATTGTTGCATTTACAATGCTCGTATCAATTGTGATATTTAGTTATAATTAAAAACACAACGTTCAAAGATTATGAAATTAACACGTATCAAGCTTTATTCATTAGCCGTATTGGTAGCTCTTATAACAACAACGGCATGTGGTTCTGACGATCCGGAACCGGTTAACGAAGAAGAACTTATTACTACATTAAGGGTAACCTTTACTGGAACTGGCCCTAATGAAGGAGAAACGGTAGTTGCTACTTTTAAAGACCTTGATGGTGCAGGTGGAGATGCTCCTGAGGTAGTCAACCCAGTATTAAGCGCTAATGGAACGTACGATGTCAGTGTGGTTTTCTTAAACGAAGCGGAATCTCCTGCAGAAAACATTACCCTAGAAGTAAAAAAAGAAGCAGATGAACATCAAGTATTTTTTGTAGCCAACAACTTAAATTTCACTTACCAGTATGGTGATCAAGATTCAAACGCTAAACCTCTTGGTCTTGAAGGATCTGTTTTAATTGGTGATGCGGGCAATGGAACTTTACAAATACTCCTTATTCATGAGCCAAACAAAGATGGCTCAGGTGTTAGCGGTGGCGACCCTACAAATGCTGGAGGAGAAACCGACATTAGTGTGACCTTCAATGTAAGCGTCCAATAAGAGATCAATCGCAGATTGATTTAGTTTTTAGTTAGTTAATTAGTTACACGTACCGAAATGATCGGTACGTGTTTTTTTTGTTATGGTCTACCAACAAAAAAGAGTACCTCTTCCGAAGTACTCTTCTTGATAAAAGTATTTGGCGCAAATTCCCTTGACGATCTTCCACCCAACTTTTACACAACCTAATCCATATATGATTTAATAATTTCTGACACCTTAGTTCGCACCTCAGCGCTATTGTAGCTATCAGCTGCAGCCATTTCATCACCTAAAGCGAATAGTACTTCGTAAAGCATTTTATCATTCAGGCTTTCAGCATAACTAAAGCTAGGGTTTGTTGAGTATACCTCGCTCCAAACCAATCTTACATCAGCCCAATACTGTTCGTTTTTCTTCCACCACTCTTGTGCAACTACGCACTTACTGTCGTCTACCTTAGTGTATACATTCATGCCCTTTTCTTCTGCTAAAAGCTCATCTCCGCTTTCAGTACGATTTACCTTGCCGTTGTCTTGCTCGTGAATCCATCCAAAATCAGTAAGCTCATGTCTATTTGTACGAAGCATTACATTATAGTCACTGCGTTTTGAATATTCCCTTCTTGGTAATGGTGAATCTGATGCGCCTTCCCAATAATGTTTCCCATCCACATGTACCCATGAGGCTGAGCTTTCGTAACGCGGGCTATCATCTACATGATAAACCTTCTGAGACCACTGACCTTTTACAGCTGACTTTGGTAAGGTGTTAAGCTTCCAACCATTGTTCTTTACATAGCTATAAAGTTCAGTGTTTTCGTAAAGCCAATCTTGTCTCCAATGCTTTACAATGTGGCCTCCACCTACAATTAGTAAATGCTGCATAGATATTTCGTTCTTTTCATCCTTTACCAATTGTACCCACTCAAACCCTTTGGTTCTATAATTATCATGAAACTGGTAATCTCTTTGGTAATCAAAGGTTTCGGCAAAATTGAAAGTGATTTCATAACAGCCACACATTTCTTTAATTGCCTCTTGATCTTGCTTCTTTTTACTTTGAGCCATTGCTAAAGTAGACATCACTAGCATTAGGCAAATCAGTATATTTTTCATTTTGATATTTATTTTGAACATGTTTTAGTGCTTATTTAACCTGAAAGATTTGAGTTTTTGACCTTTAATCTTGTGCTTATTGCGCTAGCAAATCGTATTGGATTTGAGGATAGCCTCTTTCGCCAGAAACTGGATCAAGCATTCTAGTGAATTTGAGCTTGTAATAGTTATTATCACTATCCTTCACTACGTAGAAAATATCTGGGTTCACTCCTGTTTCTTTGTCTGAACCAGGCTGAGCAACAATTCTCCAATTACTTCCAATCGTAGTTAAATCTGACGAGTAGTTTAAATCTGTAGAGTTAGCATAGGTAAAGTCAGCGTAGGTAAAATCAGCTACAGCTACTTCTGCAACCTCAATAAAGGCTCTATTCTGGATCACAAAATCCTTATAAGCATATGGTATTTTGGTTGTAGCGTCAATTGGTAAAAGGTTAGTGAAAATGGTGAAGCAAATGTCCCATTTCTTTTTTTCTGGCTCTACATTTACCAAACCTTGATTAAGGTTTACATAATTGAAGTTATAATCGCTGTTTTTAGTGATTTGTAACTCGCTAAAAGTGGCAGAATTGATTTCGGCATATTGCATTTTATATCCACTTCCATCTCTTAAGAAACGCGCCTTCATCCAGCCTCTAGCAGTTCCATCTGCGTTTTTACCACGATTTATGATGTAAACTTTATTTTGGTCTGCGGTTGCCGACACCTCTGCAATGGCTGTACCTTCCAATGAACCGTCAGGCTGGTCCATCCAAGTTTGAGCTTGTGGCAACCATTCTGCTGGAGCACCAAACAATGAACCAAAAATAGCATCAATATCCATTTTAGCGCCCATTCCCACTGTATCTTCAGCAGTCACTTGTGCTAAATCATTTTTATCAATCGACTGAGCAAGCATGCTTGCTGGGTTATTCAATATTACTCTGAATTCGCTGCCAGAATAAAAACCTAAATCCCATGAAGCACGATTTACCACCGTTTGGGTTTTAGAAGAAAAGTCGATA
The DNA here is from genome assembly GCF_963973945.1 of uncultured Roseivirga sp. GTDB lineage: Bacteria > Bacteroidota > Bacteroidia > Cytophagales > Cyclobacteriaceae > Roseivirga. The sequence continues at coordinate 408,377 of NZ_CAXBBV010000002.1, read as the reverse complement.
AAAACTTGGTTTGGCTGATTGGCCCCTCCCACTTCTGCATCTATGATTGCGCTCGAAACCGCTGGATCTACTTTTGGCTGATCATCTTCAGAGTCGCAAGCATTTAGAAAGCCAACCGCTACTAGTGCAAGGATTAACTTCAATGTGTATTTACTGTTCTTCATTTTAATTTTAGGTTATAGTTTAATTTTATAAAATAGCTTCTTCCGTAGGATACCGGCACGGAAGCACCTCCTGAGTGCGTTCCACCAGAAACTCCTGAGTTATTGATTCTTTGAATGTCTAAAAGGTTTTTTGCTCCAAAAACAAGGTATAGGTGATTAAAAAAGGTTTTCGACAGGGTTAAATCCAGCCAATGATAGTCCTCTACTTCACCAATAGTTACCTGCTGCTCGCCCTCCGAGTCTTCAGAAAAAAGATAGTTTCTTAGGCCACCTGTGTACTTATAAAAAACATTGATTTTAGTATCTATCTTCTCCCAATCATACTGTAGGTTGGCGTTGACTTCTGGGGTGTAGAAAAAAGTGTTAAGCTCTTCTTCTTGATCTTCATCTAGTCTGTTATATCGGCCTATGTAGGAAAGTCCAAGGCTGGCAGAAAACCTACTCCATTCCATTTTTTGGTTCAACCCAAGCCCTATTGTCTTGTACTTATCTACATTGATGTAGGTAGTAGAAGTGGCATCGGAAGCCGACTGAGCCATACCAATCTGATCTTCAATGGTATTGTAGAAGATATTAACTCCTGCCTCTGACTTAGCCGACATAAGCTCGAATGGCTTGGAGAAATTGGCACTAATGTGATGTGAAAATTCGGGAGTAAGGTCTGGGTTTCCGAAAATTCTATGGTTCGAATCCACAAATTCAAAGTAGAGTTCACGAACCGAAGGAGACCTATAGCCTCTTCCGTAAGCCAATCTTAAACTAGCGTTATCAAAAGATTTCTTGATTTGAATAGAGGGGATTAACTGAGTGCCAAAAACACTATTCATAACCAAGCGAACACCGGGCCGCACGGTGGTATGATTAAGCATTTCCCATTCTAAAGAACTAAAAATAGCTACATCGTTGATTTGCTGTTCGCCTTCCTGAATTCTGCCACCACCTACTTTCTCGAAACTTAAATTATATCCAGTCTGCAAATCAACCAAATCAGAAAAAGCCAAATAACCTGTACCACCAAATTCCCAGACCTTATAAGTACTTATATCCTGATCGCCACTTGCTGTGGTCAATTGCTTCTCTCCTGTTACCAAGTTTTTAGAAAACCTAGATTTTACCCTTTCAAAGTCTGAATAAGATGCAAAAGCATTATAGCGATTTAAGAAAGGGAGTTTACCCTCTGCTTGTATTTGATGAATAGTACGCTGAGTTAAATACTCTTCATCAATAGCAAAGGGCTGATTTTCTCCCGTAGGTAAATAATTATCATTTGATCGCCCAAGGTCGTCAATCGTCTCATCTAGGTAATCAAAACGGTAATAAACAGAGCTGTTTTTAGGACTGAACTTAATCAGCGCATTGGTCTGAAATTGCTCTTTCGGATTCCATTCTTTTGGCCTACCAGTTAAGCTTCCTTGATAGCCTTTGAAATCGCTATGTAATACTCCAATTTGAGCAAACCATTGACTCGCTATCTGCTGATTAATGTTTATATTTTGAATGTGCTTTCCTTTGTCGGCTCCAAACTCAGACCCAACGGTTTCTTCCTGAATTCCTACTGAAATTTCAGTAGTATGTTCAGCATCTTTATAAGAAATAAGGTTGATTACTCCCGCCAAAGCGTTAGCTCCGTAGTTCACTGCCATTGGCCCCTCCACTATCTCAATCCTTTCTATATTATTGAGGTTAACTTGAGATAAATCAGCCGCATTTCCATTTCCGTTTCGATTGACCAAAGGAATTCCATCCAATAGAATTTTCACGTTCTGACCAGAAATGCCTTGCATACTAATGCCTGTGCTGCCTAGCGCCAAATCTTGCGAATAGCGAATATTCAAACTGTTAGAAAGGGCTTCAGCAAGGTTAATTGCCCCTCTGGCCTTAATATCCTCTTGATCTATTACCTTAACTGTAAAAACGGATTGTTCAGCAGACTGTGGATTGAACTGGCCTGTAACAATAAAATCATCTAGTTGAACCTTCTTGGGTTCCAATCTAATCACATAGTCTTTCGCTACCCCAAGGGTATCGGTAATTGACTGATACGCTACGTGCTGTGTGCGAATTACAATAGGAAAGTCAATGGCTTTGAGGTTAATAGCTCCGTTTTCATCAGAAATAACGTTGCCATTGTACCCACCGTCAATTGGTTGAAACATGAAGGCTACCCCTTCGATTGGTGCCCCCGATGTATCGTCTAGTAATGTGATTTTTTGGCCAAAAACAACTTGGCTGAAGAGGGTTAATATGAGAGAAAAGGCGGTACGCACAAGTGTTATTTAGATTAATTCTTAATAACACAAAGGTAGTTGGCTTTTAAGCTGAGGAACAATCGCTATTGCTAGGGAAAATAATCACTAGAACTAGTGATTTATTTTCTTTCTAAACTAACCCAGCCTTGCTCTGCAGCAAAGATAATTAGCTCTGTAGGGGATTTAAGTTTAAGCTTTTTCAGAATGTTTTTACGATGGGAGTTCACTGTATGAATGCTAATATTCAAGTTATCGGCAATTTCAGATGAAGAGTTTCCAGAGGCAATCAACCTTACTACTTCTTTCTCTCTTTCAGAAAGCTCAAAATATTCATTCCCTTCATCAACAAGCGCCTTTAACACTCGGTTACAGAAAAACTTCTCACCAACCTTAATAGACCGAATGGTTTCTAAAATTTCGCCTTCGCTACACGATTTCGTCAGAAAGCCCTTCACTCCCATTTTTAGTACCGCTCGAATTCTAACACTGTCCAAGTCATCGGTAATTACTAGAATATTCAGGCCGGGGTATAACCTAAGCCAGCGGCTTATTTCATTAACAAAGTCGCCATCTCCATGAATATAATCTAGAACCACCGTTTCGCTGGTATGGCTTCCTATCACAGCTTTTAGTTCGTCAATATGCTCAAACTCTTTAACGCTATCGAAATAGCCGCTTCCGCTGGCCAAAGTTGCTAGGCCTTGTCTGAGTAGGTACTGTGGAAAATGGATGTAAAGTGGGGCGCGACTCAATTATCTATTCTTATTTAGACTAATTCCACGCAAAGGTAAGGCAAAAACAGAAATAAGAAATAGAAGCCACAGATAAAAAAACTTACCTGAGCCGAATGATAAAACAATCATCAATAAGACTTAATGTCCTTTTCTTCCTTTTCTCCCTTTTTCCTAGTTATTTCGTTCGAATTCATAAAAACACAGATTATGAGATACGAAGCGATAGGAAAAGATTTGTTTATCAAAAACAGAGCAAAACTAAAAGCCCGTTTAAAGCCAAACTCAGTTGTTGTAGTTTGTTCTAACGATGTAATGCCCACCAATGCAGATGGCACTATGCCATTTCGCCAGAACAGCAATATGCTATACCTTTCTGGAATAGATCAAGAGGAATCGATTTTGGTGATTGCACCAGATTTTCCAGACCCAAAGTTCAGAGAAGTACTTTTCGTGCGCGAAACCAATGAGCATATCGCTGTTTGGGAAGGTCATAAATACACGCAAGAGGAGGCAACAGAGACCTCAGGAATTCAGACGGTAATTTGGAATGACAAATTCGAAAACACTTTTAACACCATATTGGCAGAAACAGAAAACATCTATCTCTACCAAAATGAGCACATTAGAAATGCAACTGATGTAGAAACCCGTACTGATAGGTTTACAAAGTGGTGTCACGCCACCTACCCTAGTTATGAATATGAAAGACTTGCTCCAATTATTTATGATTTAAGAACTGTAAAAGAAAAACGTGAAATAGAGCTCATGCAAACCGCCTGCGACATTACCGAAAAGGCATTTAGAAAAGTGCTTGCTCTAACCAAGCCAGGTGTTTGGGAGTATGAAGTTGAAGCTGAGTTTCAGTATGAGTTTGCAAAAAGGCGATCAAAGGGTTTTGCCTATACCCCTATTATTGGTGGCGGAGCTAACGCCTGCGTACTTCACTACATTGAAAATAAAGATCAGCTGAAAGATGGCGACTTGATGTTAATGGATGTGGGTGCTGAATATGCCAATTACAATGCGGATATGACCCGTACAATCCCTGTGAATGGCAAGTTCACGAAAAGACAACGTGAGGTTTACGATGCGGTATTAAGAGTAAAGAAGGAAGCCACTGCCATGCTAAAACCGGGAAATAGAATTCCTGAATACCATAAAGAGGTAGGGAAAATTATGACAAGTGAATTGCTTGGATTAGGCTTAATTGACAAAACCGATGTAGCCAACGAAAACCCAGACTGGCCAGCTTATAAAAAGTACTTTATGCATGGTACATCACACCACATTGGCTTAGATGTTCATGATGTGGCCAGCATTTACACAGAGTTTAAGGAAGGCATGGTATTCACCGTTGAGCCTGGAATATATATTCCTAATGAAGGTCTTGGTATTCGTTTGGAAGATGATGAAGTAATCACAAAGGATGGCACCTTCAACTTGATGCGTAACATCCCGATTGAGGCCGATGAAATTGAAAGCATAATGAACGCCTAATTTCGAATGGTAATAGATATTCAAAAAGGAACACTTTTAGAGGCATTAAAAGTCTTGGGAAGTGTTCCTGAATTTGACCCTTTATTGGAGTCAGATTACTACGAAGGTAAAGTAAAGAATAAAGTCCATATCATACTTCTGGCCAAAGTTGATGACAAGGTTGTAGGCTGTAAAATTGGTTATAACAAACACAAAGACGGTTCTTTGTATAGTTGGTTAGGTGGTGTTTTGCCAGAATATAGAAGACATGGCGTAGCAAAGGCATTGGCAGATGAAATGGAGACTTGGGCACTGAATAACGGTTATGCCAAAATACGTTTCAAAACCTTGAACAGGCACAAAGCCATGTTGGCATTTTCACTTAAAAATGGATTCGATATTTTTAATGTAAAGCCAAAAGACGAACTTGAGAATTATCGAATCGAACTTGTAAAGCATTTGAAATGAGTACAGAAGCAGCCGCAGCGCAAGCCGCCATTCAGCAAGCCATAAAAGCATCTGGCGCTGTCGTTAAGATTGAAGCCAATGAATTTAGCCGTATGCTATCAAAAATGGATGACGGCTTGGTGATTGAACAAGAGGGCAAGCTGTTTTTCAAAGATTATTACAAGTATAGTACTTCATATAAAGGCTTCGTTTTCTATTGTAAATCGAATGAAAAGATTTCAGTGCCTTCGAGATTAGAAAAGATAAACGCAAAACAAATTTGGGTTCCGCAATAACAACATACCATGAGTGACAAACTAAATTCGAATAGAGCTCCAGAACCAGTAGGCTTATATCCTCATGCAAGAAAAGTAGGTAACCTGTTATTCCTTTCTGGAGTTGGTCCAAGAGAACGAAACACAAAAAAAATACCTGGTGTTGAATTGAATGAAGACGGCAGCATTCAATCATATAATATAGAAGAGCAGTGCCACTCCGTTTTTAAAAATGTAAAACTTATACTGGAGGATGCCGGCAGTAGCTGGGATCAACTCATAGATGTAACTGTCTTCCTTACCAATATGAAAGCCGACTTTGCGATATACAATAAAATATACGCTCAGTATTTTAGCGAAAACCAACCATGTCGTACTACAGTAGAAATTAACTCACTCCCCACTCCTATTGCTATTGAGTTAAAGTGTATAGCTACTATTTAAGGGTTAAAATCGTACGCAGGAATCCTTTCTTTCTACAAATCAAAAATTTGATAATCAATCATTTATAAGTAGATTTTGGAAACCATATTCCGACATGCGCAATTTTTTCAAACGTGTTTCCCAAATAGTTAAATCCTTTATTTCGAAAATCACCCCAGGCAAAGTAGCTTGGAGAGGTGCAAACAAAGCCATTGCTACCTCTGCTATTATTATTTGGGTGTTGGGTGCACTTTATATGTTTGTAATTGAGGCTGGAACTCCTCTTGGATTCATCCCTCTAGTGCTTGGGCTTATTCTCGCCTTTTTGTGTAGTGCAGGATTAATTCTTATTTTACTCATTCTAAAAAAGTTACCCAAGAGCTTCCTTTGGGTTCTCCCAGGTGCATTCTTTTTAACCACCCTTATTTTTGGAGATAGCTTAGCTATAAAATTTCCTTTGCTTGTAATCAGTTTTTCAGGATTGGCTGGTGCAGGTTTGTTTTCACTAACCAAAAAGAACAGAGCTAAACTTTCCATTCACCAAACCATAGTATCTGGCCTAGGTAGCCTCATTGGTTTAGCGGGATTGGTCTGGGGGCTCATTTGGCTATTCGACACTGGAAGCAAACCTGAAATAGAGCACATTAATGCAGCTCTGACCTCTTCCTATAATGCTCAAACAATTAATGCGGCCAATCCTGCCGAAAAAGGAGATTACCAAGTCGATTACCTTACCTACGGAAGTGGAAACGACAAACAACGGAAAGAATTTGCCGAGGAGGTAACCATAGTTACTGATTCAGTTGATGGCTCTCGTTTATTAGATAATTGGAAAGGTATAGCAGGGAAATTACGAACTCGCTTTTGGGGTTTCGATGAAGAAGCACTGCCCATCAACGGCCGAGTTTGGTACCCAAAAGGTGATGGCCCTTTTCCTTTGGCACTCATTGTACATGGTAATCATGGTATGGAGGATTTTTCAGATCCTGGTTATCAATACTTAGGCGAACTTTTGGCCAGCCAAGGAATGATCATGGTGAGCGTAGATGAAAACTTTATCAATAGCTCATGGAAAGACATGTTTGGAGATGGTTTAGATGAAGAAAATGATGCCCGTGGCTGGTTACTTTTGGAGCACCTTAAATATTGGAGAAAGTGGAACAATGAAACAGATAATGTATTTCAGAATAAGGTTGATCTGGAAAACATTGCGGTAATGGGACATTCGCGCGGAGGGGAAGCGGCTGCAGTTGCAGGCTTCTTCAATAAGTTGAAATTCTACCCTGACGATGCCAAGCAAAAATTCAACTTCGATTTTAACATAAAATCAGTTGTAGCCATTGCTCCAGTTGATGGTCAATACAAACCAGGAGAAATTCAAACACCACTAGAAAACGTAAATTACTTGGTACTACATGGCGCAAATGATGGTGACGTTCAGTCATTTGCTGGTTTAAGGCAATACGAACGAGTCAAGTTTACCGACTCACTTTATCATTTTAAATCCGCTGTCTATATATATGGAGCAAACCATGGACAATTTAACACCACTTGGGGCAATTCAGACTCCGGACAACCATATGGATCACTCCTTAATAAAAAGGCATTAATGCCAATGGAAGATCAATTGCAAATTGGTAAAGTATACATAAGTGCATTTTTACAAGCCACTTTACAGGGCAAAAAAGAATACGAAGCTTTATTCAAAGATTACAGAAACGCAGGAAACTGGCTTCCTCCTACTATTTACCTTAACCAATATGAATCTTCCGACTGGAAAGTCATTGCTGATTTTGAAGAAGACTTAGACCTTACTACCAATTCATCTGGGGGAAGCATAACTTCTGAAAATCTAACTGTATGGCGAGAACAACTGGTGGGTATGAAATGGGGTAACAAAGCAACTCAGGCAGTTTATGTAGGTTGGGACAGCCTAGCCTATGAAGGCCAAACTGCTTGGATTGAGTTTTCCGTTAACGACACTTTTGACTCTACTAGTCCGAGGGCACTTACTTTCGAGTTGGCAGAATCAAAAGAGAATTCTTATCCCGATAAAGACAGGGACAAAAAGAAAGAAAACGAAAGCAAAAATGAAAATGAAAATGAAGAGCTGAAAGAAAGCAATGAAAACAACTCTGACCAAAACGAAGAAGACACATCCAAAGAAGAAAAAGAAGACGAGAATGAAAAAGCTCCAGATCCTATAGACTTTAGTATTCAGCTCACCGATGTTGCTGGCAATACCGTACAGCTTACTTTAAGTGAGTACAGCTACTTGCAAAGACAGCTCACCGTTGAGGTTCTAAAAAACCCAAGCCTTCAATCCACGAAAACCTCTGAAGCCGTGTATAATACCTTCTTTATATACAATGAAATGCTCACTAGTAAATCACCAAACTTTGCACTTAGCAAATTATCTAAAGTGCGCTTTCATTTCGATAAAAGTTCTAAGGGAGTTATTATCATAGATAAAATAGGTCTCCATTAGTCATATCAAGGGATTAACTCATTTCCCAATCCAATATTCACCTCCCATAATGGGACAGCCAACAACGCTCAGATAAATACCTAGTTTATTTACGAGTATCTGGTAGGGTATACATACACATATGTGTATTTGGTATAAGAATTGAAAAACAACTTTCATCAAAGTACCAATTTATGAGAACCATAGCCAACAAAATGAAAGCACCATTCTTATCCTCTTTACTTAATCTTTCAGGAGGCATCTTCTTAAAGACGGTAAAGCCGTTTAAAAAGGGAGACTTCATTGAGATAAATGGAGAAATAGGTTCCGTATCGTCTTGTAGCTGGTCAAGTAGTGAAATCAAAACCATTGATGGCGAATTAGTTAAAGTTGAAAATTCTCAATTCATTTTAGGCACTTTAAATAATTTAAGTGACAAAAATATAATCAGGTTAGAATTGAACCTTAATGTTTGTTACTCTGAAAACATGGCCGATGTAAAACAAGCCATTTACAGTTTTCTGAAAGAACATTCTGGAATTTTAAAATCTCCTAAATCTAAAATTACCGTAGCAAAACTTCATGAAAACCATGTTGAATTGAAGATTGCTCCATGGTGTTTGTTAGATCATTTTTTAGAGTTAGACTATAAGTTGGAGACTGCATTATATCAACATCTACTTAAGAAAGGTTTCAACATGCCAAACCGAGAAGAATTGTTTAGTACAATTAGAGAGATTGCTTAATCAGTGAGTCCTTTTTATACTTCTTTCTAAACCTACTCACAAAAGCAAAAGAAACCAGTAGATAAACTCAAGATCAAATAGCTTAATAAGTAATAAAAAAAGCTTAAAAATATAGTACCGACAAACTTGTAAGAAGAGTCGTAAAAATTGAAATCCGGGATTAAGAAAAGTAGGCGGCAAGGGCTAGAATTACAACTAGAGGCGAGAAGGACAATTTGGAAGTAAAAAAGCAAACTTCTAGAATAAACCATCGTCAAGAATTCTGACACTCAAGCCGTTGGATGTATTTTAATAACAAAAAACAGTATGTGTTATGCGTTTTTTTATATATTTGTATTCCTTTCGCTTAATCTCTTTCACCTCAAAACTAGTTAGCCACCAATGTGTGTATTGACTCATGGCTACTACAATTATTAACTGAGGCGAAAAAACAGAAATTGCTTTTAACCAAAACGTGTGTATAAAATGTTAAAACCTGTACTCCACCCTGTCATCAGGAGTGCTTTTAATTTGAAGAGGGGACTACTAACACTTGTGTGTTGGTTTTCTTTGTTTTTTTCTGTCAACGCCCAAGTTACGCCTGTTCTTAACTTAAATTCGACTGGGAAAGCTTCACTTAATCTAGAAGCCCTTAACTTAAATAATTGTTTCACATCTACGCGCTTCGCCCCTACGGCAGCTGCTGGTGATGGCCATGCAATGTGGCTGAGCAACAATCCCTACCCTTTAAGTACAACAGATTTTGTTTTCAGTGCTGGGGCTTCATTTCTTGAAAATGCTGACGGAACTGCTACTTTAAAAGGGGTTCTAACCAATACCGGTAACCCTCTAGATAAGTGGGAAGTTAATCTATACTTATCTAGTAAGTCTAATTGGACACAATGGAGTAGCCTAGGAAGAACATACAAAGATGAAAGTGGCTTAATCGGCAATAATTATATTGACTGGAGCTATTATATTGAAGACCCTAACTTAACAAGTAAGATTGTTGGGCTACTTGGAAATATTGGGAAAACGGTAGAAATCACACACATGCCTGCCAATTACAACTTCGGTTTTCAAGTTGGTACAGCCGCTAACAATAAAAACTCGGGTTTTGGTTTATCAGGTTGGTTTAGCTACTCATTAGATGGCCAAAATTATCATCAAGGAGATTTCAATTTAGACCTAGCTCAAGTTGAAAGAGTAATCAATCACACTGCAAGTCAAACTCTTTTTGATTGTTCAAACCTGGGTATCAATACTATAACTGTAACTTCTACAGACCAATTTGGAGACACTTGTACTCAACAAATTGACATCAACATTAAAGATGTTACCCCGCCTGTTGTAGTTACAAAGAATGTAGTACGTACTTTGATAAATGGCAAAACGACTATTTCAGCAAATGATGTATTAGATTTTAACTGTAGCTCTGGAGGTATTTCTAGTCTTTATGGCCCCAATACGCTTAATGCTGATGGTAAAATAGAGAGTATTGTTGCTCCTAACCAAGGAGATGAAGCCTTCTTCTTCGCAAAGCCTTGCACATCAGACAACTGCTCTATAGCTTCTTATGTTATAGACAAAAAGACATTTGACTGTTCTAATATTGGAGAAAATATTGTTACTGCTACTGTAACAGACCAAAGCGGAAATGTAACTACTGCTACTGCCGTAGTATATATTCGTGACAACACCATTCCTGTTGCAAGAGCTAAAAACATAACAGTTGCTTTAAATGAAAATGGCATTGCAACTATTACTCCTCAAATGGTAAATAATGGATCTAGCGATGCTTGTGGGACAATAACTCTATCTCTAAACAGAACTACATTTGATTGCTCAAACTTGGGAAACAATCAAGTGACACTTATTGTAACCGACAATAGTGGAAACACAAAAACTACTACGGCCAATGTTAATGTAATTGACAACATGGCTCCTGTAGTAGTAACTAAAAACATTACTCTAAATCTTAATCAATACGGCCAAGCGTCTATTGCTGATGCTTTAGACCTACTTGTGCTTTGTGACGATGCCGTTGTCGAAATTGACAATGGTGGCGGAGGCGGGGGAGGCTGGGAGCCTGGAACAGGTGAAACTGGTTTCTCTATTCCTAGCCCTTATTATGAGGCTACTTGCACTAAAGACAACTGCTCTATCACCAATGTCACTGTTGACATCACTGATTTCGATTGTACTAACATTGGACAAAATACCGTAACTGTAACTGTAACAGATGCCAGTGGAAACTCTACTTCTGAAACGGCTATTGTAACCATCAATGACATCACACCTCCAACGGTAATTACCAAAAACATTGCTGTTAACTTGGATGCTAATGGGAATGCAACCATTACCCCTGCTCAGGTAGACAATGGCTCTTCTGACATTTGTGGAGTAACGCTTTCTCTTGATAAAACTTCTTTCGGATGTTCTGAAACTGGTACTCATACGGTGACTTTGACGGCTACCGATGCAAGTGGAAATACTTCTTCTTCTACTGCTACAGTAACGGTTGCTGACAATACGGCTCCAACTATTATTACTAAGAACATTACTGTTCCACTTGATGCTAATGGAAATGTGAACATTACTGCGGCTCAGGTAGACAATGGTTCTTTTGACAATTGCGGTATTACTTTATCAATTGATAAACTATCGTTCGACTGTAATCAGGTTGGACCTCAAACGGTTACTTTAACTGGTACTGATCCTAGTGGAAATACCGCTTCAGCTACTGCTACAGTAACCGTTGTAGATAATATTGCCCCAACCATCGTAACTCAAAACATTACTGTAACACTCGATGCTAATGGAAACGCTTCTGTTAATAGCAGTCAAGTAGATAATGGTACAACTGATAACTGTGGAGTTTCAACCATTGAACTTAGCAAAGCAAGTTTCGATTGCTCTAATCTTGGTGACAATACTGTAACAGTAACTGCTACTGACGCAAGTGGAAACGTTAGTACTAAATCAGTAATTATTACTGTAATCGATAACATTGCTCCTACAGTAATTACTAAGAATATTTCTGTAACACTTGACGCAAACGGTAATGCCACTATTACTGCCTCTCAAGTTGATAACGGTTCTTTTGACAACTGTAACATTAGTCTTTCTGTAGATAAATTAAGTTTCGATTGTGCTGATGCTGGAGATCAAACAGTAACATTGACTGGAACAGATGCTAGTGGAAACACTGCCTCTGCTACGGCTATTGTGACGGTCATTGATAACAATGCCCCTGAAATTGTTACCAATGACATTACGGTAACCCTAGACGCCAATGGAAATGCTTCTATTTCTACTGCCGATCTAATTGACAATGCAGTTGAGGTTTGTACAGTAGTTCCATATGCTGGCAACAGTAATCATTCTGTTGCACTTCAGAATTACTACCCTAACAACAATTCATTCATTGACTTTAAATTTGACACTAACGGTGGTCAATTAACTCAGTATTCTGACGGTACAGCTACTGTAACAGGTACTATTGTCAATGGCTCTGACGCAAATGACATTTGGATCGTTCAACTTAACCTTGATCAAAAAAGAAATTGGTCTGAATGGTCTGCTCTAGGTAGAAGCTGGAAAGGAAATGCCAATACTGTTGGAAACAACTATAAAGATTGGTCTTACTACCAAATGAGTACTTCCGTATCTTCAACCTTAACAGGTGCTGGCAACAATGCTGGTCAAGTGAAGACCATTACTCATATGCCTGGAAATTACAACTATGGTTTCCAAATTGGACAAGCAGCTAATGATAAAAATGGTAACTACGGAATGTCTGGTTGGTTCTTCTATACCAACGGACAAGGACAGTCTGTTCAAGGAGACTTCAACATGGACATCTCTTCTTGTACCGTTTCTACAGGAACTGGACCGTGTGATCCTGAGTCAATTGAAATCAGTAAAACTGATTTTGACTGTAATGACCTAGGACAAAATACAGTTACTTTAACTGTAACTGATAGTCATGGCAACACAACTACAGAAACCTCATTAGTTACAATCGTTGACAATATTGCTCCTACTGTAATTGCAAAAAACATTACTATAGCGCTTGATGCTAATGGAAACGCAAACATAACTACCGCTCAAGTAGACAATGGTTCTTTTGATAATTGTAACCTTACATTATCTGTTGACAAAACATCGTTCAACTGTAGTGATCTAGGTGCTCAAACTGTAACATTAACTGGAACTGATGCAAGTGGAAACACTGCCTCCGCTACGGCTACAGTAACCGTGATTGACAATACTGCTCCAGTAATCACCGTCAATAACAGTATTACTGTTGAAGTTGATGAAAACGGAAATGCCACAATTACTCAAAGCCAAGTTGTGACTTCTGTAGGAGACGATAATTGTGGTAATGTCACTATTACCATTTCTAAAACAAGCTTTGACTGCGCTGACCTAGGTACAAACACCATTACTGTAACAGCTACAGACGCTAGTGGAAATGTAACTACCGAAACTGTTACTGTTACAGTTGTAGACTCTTCTGCGCCTGTATTTACTAACCCAACTTCAGGTTCAGTAATCAGCCAAAACCCAACAGCACCAGCAATGGACTTCAATGTCTTCGTTAGAAATAACGTGTCATTCAAAAATAATGAGACAGAAGGCGCTGTTGCACTTGGAGGTGACCTATCAATTGATGGCAGTTATCAGGTTTCTACCAATAGCAAAGGTAGCTTCAAAGTAGGCAATGTGCCTGTAACACTTGTTATAGGTGGAAAAGTAAACTACAACAGTGGAAACTCTCTTCAGGTAAACCAAAACGGATATGTTAAAATTGGTAATGCCAACGGATCTAAAGTGTGGTACCAAGATCAAAATGGTGCTAACTCTCCTATTCGTATTACTAAGGATAACAATTACAATAGTAGCCCAAGACTTCACTTGCAAGCAAATGCTCAGCAACTTGGAGTGAGCGCTTCTAACAACCCGATTTTCCAATCTGGATTAATTGATTTCGATGCTGCATTTGCTCAAATGGAAGCGAGTGCGCTATCAATGAGCCAGTTGGTTAACAATGCTAACTTGACTAACCCTAACGGACAGCCAATAAGCAATACCAACTTGCCAAACCAAGTAAAAATCAATTTACAAGATGGTTTAAACGTACTGAACGTAACTGGGGCAGATCTTAACAAGGTATCTGTATTCACTTTCAACAGTCAACCAAGCCAAAGCAAAATATTGATTGTTAATGTTAACAACCCTGGCACTTTCAACTGGAATGTATATAACACTGGAGGAATAGGAGAACATGTTTCACCATATATCCTTTACAACTTCTATAATAGCACAACAGTTAAAATTCAAGGAAACGGTTCTATTATAGGTACTGTATTCGCTCCTTTTGCTTTCATTAACAAGACAAGCCATAACAACATATCTGGTCAGGTGATTGGTAAATCATTTACCCAACTGTCTGGTGAAAACCATATGTTTGGATTCAGCGGAACAATCACTAGCGGAACAACTACAGAAATTGAAGAAGGTAGTACAGTAGTTAGAAACGCAGATGATTGTACTTATGAAGTACAAGGCTCTGAGTTTACTCCTGCCGTAACTGATAACGGTTGTGCAGATGTTACTTTAACTTATGCTTTGACTGGTGCTACTACTGGTTCGGGAACTGACTTATCTGGTGTAAGCTTCAATGTAGGCCAAACAGTAATTACATGGACAGCTACAGACGGAAGCAATACAACTACCTTTAGTATTACTGTTGATGTAGAAGACAATACTGCTCCTACCGTAGTTGCTAAAAACATTACTGTTGCACTTGATGCCAACGGAAATGCTAACATTACTGCCGCACAAGTAGATAATGGCTCTTTTGATAACTGTAACCTCACTTTATCTATCGACAAAACTTCATTCGATTGTACTAAGGTTGGTACGCAAACAGTAACATTAACTGGAACTGATGCGAGCGGAAATACTGCTTCGGCTACTGCTGCAGTAACTGTGGTTGACAATACTGCTCCTACTGTAATCACCCAGAACATCTCTGTATCGCTTAATGCTAGTGGAAACGCAATCATTACCGCAGCTCAAATCAACAACGGTTCGACTGACAATTGTGGAATTGCAAGTGTTACAGTAAGTAAAACTAATTTTAACTGTTCAAACCTTGGCGATAACACAGTTACATTAACTGTAACTGATAACAATGGAAACACAAGCACTAAGACTGCTACCGTTACTATTGTTGACAACATCGCCCCTACTGTAATTACAAAGAACATTACTGTAGCACTCGATGCTAACGGAAATGCAAACATCACTACTGGTCAAGTAAACAATGGTTCTTTTGACAACTGTAACCTTACATTGTCTGTTGACAAAACATCATTCAACTGTAATGACCTCGGTACTCAAACTGTAACATTAACTGGCACTGATGCAAGTGGAAACACTGCCTCGGCTACTGCTACAGTAACTGTAATTGATAACACTGCCCCTTCGGTAATTACTCAGAACATTTCTGTATCACTTAATGCCAGCGGAAACGCAATCATCACTGCTACTCAGATCAACAATGGTTCTTCTGATAACTGTGGAATTGCAAGTATGACGTTAAGCAAAACAAGCTTCGATTGCTCTAACATTGGTGTGAACACTGTTACTTTAACAGTAACTGATAATAATGGAAACACTAGCACTAAAACTGCTACAGTGACTATTGTAGACAACATTGTTCCTACAGTAATTACTAAAAATGTTACTGTTGCGCTTAATGCCAACGGAAACGCAAACATTACTATTGGTCAAATAAACAATGGTTCGTTTGATAACTGTAGTCTTACATTGAGTGTTGACAAAACTTCATTCAACTGTAATGACCTCGGTACTCAAACTGTAACATTGACTGGCACTGATGCTAGCGGAAACACTGCCTCGGCTACTGCTACAGTAACTGTAATTGATAATATTGCACCGGTATTCACTAGTGCACCTACTAACAAGACTTATCAAGCAGAAAACGGAAACTGTACGTTGAATGCATACTGGACAATTCCAGTTGCCACTGATAACTGTGTAGTGAACCTAACCAGTACTCATAACTCTGGCGATGCATTCCCTGTAGGAACTACAACAGTAACCTACACTGCTACTGATGCTAGCGGAAACTCTGTTTCTACTAGCTTTAACGTAACCGTTCAGGCCAGCCCAATGAATGTGGTGCTTCAAGCTGAAAACTATACTACAGTCTCTGGCATATACAACACTACATGTAGTGGTGCTGAAGATGGAAAAGTAATGCTTGCTGTAACTGGAGGCTGTGGGCCTTACACTTACCTATGGAGCAATGGTTCTACAAGCAAAAACCTAACGAATGTTGAAGCAGGTTCATATAGTGTAACAGTAACTGATAATAATGGTACTCAAATACAAAAGAACATTACCCTTACTTCGCCATCCCCTATTGTTGTCGAAAAAGCAGTAACAACTGAAAAGACACTATCGGGTTATGGAGATTCAAACACTATTTACTTAGGCTTTGGTGAACAAACTGCGGTATTACAAGCGAATGCTTCTGGAGGAAGTGGTGATTATACTTATTCTTGGTCTCCAACCGAAGAGATTGCATGCTCTTTCGAAAACACAGTAACAGTAGCTCCTCAAGTTACTACTACTTATACAGTGATCGTAACTGATTCAAACGGTTGTTCAACTACTGAAACCTTTACTATTAATGTTGTTGATGTTCGTTGTGATGATTACAATGCCCCAGGAGGAAACACTGGTGGTGGAAATGACGATGATGACGATGACAACAATGGTGGTGGAGATAATGGTGAAACATTTGATTGTCAATGTGAAGGTAAAATGAAGAACTTCACTGTTATCTATAATGGCTTCTCTGGTGTTACCATTAAAGCCTTGAAAAAGGACAAGAGTACAGTAATCAAAACTTTCAATAATGTTCAAAATGGTGACAAAATTGAAGTAACTGGCTTTGACCATAAAGGAAGATTGGATAGTAAAACTTACCTACAAATCGGTAACGTCCAATACGAAATCCACACTTCTTGCTCTATTAACATTATGGGAGAGACTTATGGACCATTTACGGTAACAAAATATACTGATGGCGATGGAGCAACTTGTTCTGGAAACAGCAGCCCATCAACTGCCAACTTCTCTGGAGGCGTAACTCCTATTCTTAGTCATGCAGGTGGATCAACTTATGGTCAAGACTCTAAGGATGACAAAAAGGGTAAAAAGGATAAGAAAAATGATGATGACGATGATGACAACAGTGGAGATGATGATGATGACGACAGTCATGTACATTCAGATAACTGTGGTCATAACAACAATGGCAGCAACGATGATGATGACGATGATAATCATGGAGATGATGACGATGACGACAATCATGTACACTCAGATAACTGTGGCCATAACGACAGCGGTAGTAACGATGATGATGACGATGACAATCATGGAGATGATGATGATGACGACAACGGAGGTACACCAATAACAGACTGTCAGTGTGAAGGCAGAATGGAAAACTTCACGGTTGTTTATCAAGGAGAGTCTGGAAAAACTATTAAAGCGTACAATAAGAAAATGGACTACCTCATTGAAACATATTACAATGTTCAATATGGTGACACCCTTGTTGTACTAGGTTTTGATAAGCACGACAGATTAGAGTCTAAAACCATGATGATGGTTGACTGGACAAGCTATGAAGTACATACTTCATGTTCTATCAATATTCTAGGAGCTGAAATTGGGCCATTCAAAGTAGTAGCCTATACAGATGGGGAAGGCTTCTCTTGTTCTCTTCCAAAAGAAGGTGGAGACAATGGTGGCGGTGGTGACAATGGCGGTTGCGATGTTGAAACCATCAACTGGACTGGAAATGTAACTATTTGTTATAATGGCCAAACCTATTGTGTCACTCAAGAAGAGGCAAAAACTTACTTAGCACTTGGTGCTAGTCTTGGATCGTGTAACTTTAACATTACAACATCTTCAAAAGGTATAGCAGCAAAAGCAACGGGTGAGAGTTCAGACATAAAAACTGAAATCAAGTTCGAGGTAAGCACCTACCCTAACCCAGCATCTGATTTGGCTAACATCACCTTTAATGTTAACCAAGACGGTCCTGTAACAGTAGCTATCTTCGATACAAGAGGTCTTCAGGTTGGTAATACCTTATTTGAAGAGAATGCAGAAACCGACAGAAAATACACCGTTGTGTTTGATGCTTCGGCTGTGAAGGAAGGTATCTACATTATCCGCTTAAGAACCGCAGGATACATAGAGAGTAAAAAACTAATGATTAAGAAATAAGCTTTTTCATTCTATCATACTAAAGAGGATCAACCCAAAAGTTGATCCTCTTTTTTGTTCACCCCTACTACATCAGTATAATTAAAACTGCTGCTTTGAACCTATATTTGTAATTCAAAGTTAGACTATGGAATTGACAGCAGACAATAAGCTTAGAAACCTCATCATTATTGGAGATCGTGTTTTGATAAGACCGAAGAAACAAGCCGAAAAAACAGCAAGTGGTTTGTACCTTCCTCCAGGAATTCAAGAAAAAGAAAAAGTGCAAAGTGGGTATATCATTAAAGTTGGGCCCGGATACCCTATTCCTATGCCAATTGAGGATGATGAACCGTGGAAAGACAATGATGAGAAAATCAAATATGTCCCATTGCAAGTAGAAGAAGGAGACTTGGCCATTTTTCTTCAAAGAGGAGCCATTGAAATAATGTATGGAAACGAGAAACTTTATATTGTTCCGCAATCATCTATTCTAATGTTAGAAAGAGATGAAGCTCTTTGAGTCGCTGATATTTGCTCATTCAAAAATAAGCATGACCTCTACAATAAACGATACATACCTCTGTTCTTTAACCAATTAAAAAAATGAGTTTTGCCATTACTGAATCAGTCAGTTATCTTTGTACATAAAAAAACTCAATATTTAGTCAGAGTCGTTTAAAACAATAGACCGTTCTGAGTGAACATTGCGAAACACAACAGGTTCAATTCAAAACTCAAAAACTTGTTCAAAAATATCTTATGAAATATAAAGCAATAAAATTTTCTCGGAGCAATCAGGCTGAATTCATCAGTGACCTCCGAAAAAGGGTCAAAGAGTATTTTGAGACCAACGAGATTTCCGTTTATGGAAATACTACAATGGTTACGAAAACAATAATAATGTTCTTACTCTACTTTGCACCTTATACATTAATGCTCACAGGTGTAATTACCAATACATGGATTCTACTTTTAATGTGGGCCATTATGGGTTTGGGAATGTCGGGTATTGGTCTTTCAGTAATGCATGATGCAAACCATGGTGCCTATTCAAAAAACAAGCATGTGAATAAATACATGGGTTACGTAATGAACGTAATCGGGGCAAGTGCTTTTAACTGGAAGGTTCAACATAATGTACTTCACCACTCTTTCACCAATATTGAAGGTATGGACGAAGACATTGACCCGGGTAAGTTAATGAGGCTTTCTCCTCACGCTCCCCTACTTAAAGTTCACAAGCTCCAACATATTTATGGTTGGTTCTTGTACGGCTTAATGACCTTCTTATGGTTAACCACAAAGGACTTTAAACAACTATACCGATATAAGAAGTTAGGTCTTCTTAAGGCTCAAAAAAGAACTTACACTAGTGTTTTGATCGAAACGATCATTTCAAAAATTGTTTATTATGGATATGCGTTGGTATTGCCATTGATCTTTATCCCTGCTCCTACTTGGGTAGTTTTATTAGGCTTCTTTATCATGCATTTCATTACAGGCCTTTCATTGGGGTTAATATTCCAACCTGCGCACGTTATGCCAACTGCAGAATACCCAATGCCAGACGATACAGGGAATCTAGAAACCAACTGGGCGGTTCACCAACTTTTCACCACTACCAATTTTGCCCCTAAAAGCAAATTATTCTCTTGGTATGTAGGTGGGTTAAACTTCCAAATCGAGCACCACTTGTTCCCTAACATCTGCCATGTTCATTATAAAAAAATATCACAGATTGTAATGGAAACCACCAAAGAATACGGCTTGCCTTACAATTCTGAAAAAAGTTTTCTTGACGCAATTGTAGCGCATGGTAAAATGCTAAAGAGTTTAGGACGTAACCAACTGGCATAAAACGCAGAATGAAAAACAAACGACCTACTGAAATCTTTAAAATTTACTTATTGATTTCAGTAGGTTTTTTATTGCTCAATTTTGGCTGTCAATCACCCAAAACAAACCCCTCTACTTCTTTAAAAGCCAAAAGTGAATTAATCAAAAACACCGTATTGGCAGATGGCCACCCTATAGCGGTTTGGAGTAAATCTAATTCGAATGCTACAGAAGCCATTTTACTTGTTCATGGCCGAACTTGGAGCGCTCTCCCCGACTTCGATCTACAGGTGGAAGGTGAAGACCTTTCTTTAATGGATGGTTTGGTAGCAAAGGGCTATACCGTTTATGCAATAGATGGTAGAGGTTATGGCGCCACCCCGCGGGACAGTACGGGTTGGTTTACCCCAGACCGGGCAGCCAAAGACTTAGCTATTGTTTTAGAATGGATTTCGAAGCAGAAAGAATGGAAAAGCCTTCCTCATCTTTTCGGTTGGTCAATGGGGTCGACTATTTCTCAGTTAACTGCTCAGCGCAACCCTGAGCTTGTTTCTTCACTCACGCTGTTTGGTTATTGGAAAGATAGCGATCAAGTGTTTCCGAGTGAATCTGAGGCTACTGAACCAGCTATGACTCCAACAACAGCAGAAGCAGCCGCAAGCGATTTCATTGTTCCTGGATCAATCAGTCAAAAGGCAATAGACGGCTATGTTAAAGCTGCCCTTAAAGCAGATCCAATTAGAGTCGATATGAACAGGTATGATCAGTTCAACGAACTAGATCCAGCTAAAATAATGGTACCTACATTAATTCTTCAAGGTGAGTTTGATCCGATTGGTCCAACAGCAACTCAAGCCAAACTTTTTACCAGATTAGGTACAGCTCATAAGCAATGGATCGTAATTCCAGGGGGAGATCATGCTGCTTTTATGGAAAGACCGAGAGCCTACTTTATCAATAGCCTTGTAAACTTTTTGGTAAGTATTTCTGATATAGAAAAATAGGTTTAGAGATATTATTTGTCTTTTGTCAAAAGAGCAAATTCTTTCGCATGATAAGTTAAAATCACGTCTGCACCTGCCCTTTTAATACTTAGAAGAGTTTCAGCCATAACGCGATCGTAATCTAACCAACCCTTCATTCCAGCGGCTTTAAGCATAGCATATTCACCACTTACATTATAGGCTGCAATAGGTTGCGCATAATTATCTTTCAATAACTTAATAACATCTAAATAAGCCAAAGCTGGCTTTACCATCAAAAAGTCTGCACCCTCTTCTACATCCAAGTCTGCTTCAATCAAGGCTTCTCTCTGATTGGCGGGATTCATCTGATAGGTTTTCTTA
The DNA here is from genome assembly GCF_963973945.1 of uncultured Roseivirga sp. Taxonomy (GTDB): domain Bacteria; phylum Bacteroidota; class Bacteroidia; order Cytophagales; family Cyclobacteriaceae; genus Roseivirga. Next base: position 386,908 of record NZ_CAXBBV010000002.1, on the reverse strand, counting down.
TCTCCGCTTTTTGGAGCCGAATCTAGGGCGTCTCTAAAAGGACCATAAAAGGCACTGGCATATTTTGCGGTGTACGACATAATGGAAACATTCTTAAACCCATTATCATCCAATACCTCACGAATGTAGGCTACACGGCCATCCATCATATCGGAAGGGCCAATGATATCGATGCCTGTTTCGGCCTGAGCCAAAGCCATCTTTCCCAAAACCTCAAGGGTTTCATCGTTTAGAATTTCGCCATTTTTAACCAAGCCATCATGCCCATCAGAATTGTATGGATCCAAGGCCACGTCCGTCATAATAGCAGCTTCTGGAAATTCAGACTTGATTCTTTTTAGAGCCTTCTGATAGAAAAAGTTTGGGTCGAAACTCTTAGTAGCTGCCTTATCTTTATAGTGCTCTGGCACCACCGGAAACACATCGAAAGCATTAATTCCAAGCTTTAAGCAGGCTTCTATTTCCTTCAATATTTTATCCAAACCCAAGCGGTAAATACCCGGCATTGAATCTACCTCGATTTTATCGTTGGCTCCTTCGAGCAAAAACAAAGGGAAAATAAAATCATCAGTTCTTACTTTGGTTTCTTCCACCATTCGCCTAACGGCTTCTGACTTTCTGTTTCTTCTCGGACGAATATTCATGCGCTCTAATAAATGGGAGTATTAAGGTAAAACTCAAAACAATTGAGGTTCTTACTTCACAAAGTTAATGGTTAACGGGTATTTATACAGTCCGCCTTTATCTGCTTCGATAGTAGCGAGAATTACACAAATCAAATTCACAATTGGAATGATGATCAAAAACGGAATTCCAATAAGAATGAAAATACCAATACCCGCTATGAAAGTATAGAGCAACATAGACAGTTGAAAATTTAACGAGGCCTTTGCATGCATAGCTATTACTTCAGATTCTTCCTTTTTTGAAAGCCAAATAAAAAGCGGCACTAAAAAACTCCCCAATGCAACAGTATACCCTAATAATGTTCCGATATGTGCTCCTAAAACCCACGGTCTTTCTTTATATGTCATAGTTCTTCATCATTTTTATATTCCAAAATATCAGCTGGTTGGCAATCCAGCACCTTGCAAATGGCTTCGAGCGTACTGAACCTAATCGCACGAGCTTTTCCTGTTTTTAATACAGAAAGATTGGCCAAAGTGATCCCAATTTGCTCTGCAAGCTCTTTGCTCTGCATTTTTCGCTTGGCCAACATTACATCTAAGTTTACAATAATGGCCACTAGATTGTTAATTCTTTATCTTCTTTCAATTTCAAACCATGATCAAAAGCTTGAGCTACAACCAGTACTATTAATCCAACAAAAATTGTATTGTTGAAAATATCAGGAGAAAAACTCACTTCGGTTGTTTTAGAGCTCAGCTTGTCAAGCTCAAAATACCTGCTCGCAATATAACTAATCCATAGATTCATCAATAGATGTACTCCACCGAGTCCTACTAGAATAAAGCCCATTAATCGAACCCTCGATACATTTTCCAAACTAAAAAAATCTTCTCCCAATGCAGACTTAACAAATTGAAGGAGTAGATGGATAAAGTAGACGGAAAAAGCCATGGCTACTACCAAAACAGCTAAGATTAAAGTACGAGGACCTTTACTAAAGGAAATAACATAATTATCTACTGAGGATTTCAGCTTAGCTTCCTTAACAGAACCTTCATAAGCTGCTTTGACTTTAAGAGCTCTCCTCTGCTCCATTTGCTCAAAATTTTCTCGACTTATCTTAACGGTAAAATACTTATCTGTATTCTCAAAAATTCCAAAGTAGAGCACCATTGCCATTCCAATTACAGTTGCGAAACGGGCAATTGTTAAAAAGACAATACAGAATTTAATCAGTAAATTATTGGTCTTCATATTATTAGATTTTTGTTAGTCTCTGAGTTCATTCAACAGAAAAACATCCCCCTTAGTTAACTATCTCTTTAAGCACCCGCTATGGCTCAAGTAACAGCTGCTCCAATCAAAATATTGGTCAGCCATAAAGATGCTTTAGAAACATTCATATTTTCCAGTTTTGCCAAAAGTAGAAATTAATTATCGATAAACAATAATTAGTTACCGCAATACAACGATAAAAAAGTAAAATAAACCTTTTCATAAATCCTATGTCAAATTGCCAATATGAAAAAACAAGTCATCCGAACCGCAATCATTTTTATGTTCTTAGCTTTTGCAAGCAGCGCCCAAGCGCAGTTTTGGGTAGTGAAAGGAACCGTTCTCGATAGTGCCGATCGAGTGCCCATGGTGGCCGCAACAATCAGCATTGTCAACAAAGCAGACGCTAGTCTCAAAGCCAAAATAAGTGACTTGAATGGAGAGTTTAGAATTACCGGAATAGCCGATGGTAACTACGCTTTTAAAATTTCATTTGTAGGCTATTTCGATTTCAAAAAAGACATCACCGTAGCAGGAGGCACTCTTGATCTCGGTACAATTTTAATGTCGGAAGATATTAAACAGCTGGACGAAGTTACGGTGGAAGGGCTTGTAGACAGAGTTGAACAAAATGGAGACACCACAATTATGAATGCTGCGGCATATAAGGTAAATCCGGACGCTAATGCACAAGATCTTTTAGAAAAAATGCCTGGAATTATGGTAGTCAACGGCCAAGTTCAGGCCCAAGGAGAAAATGTTACCAGAGTTTTGGTAGATGGACGAGAGTTTTTTGGCAATGACCCTAGTGCAGCTTTGCAAAACTTACCTGCTGAAATTATTGAGAAAATTCAGGTCTATGATCAAGGCAGTGACCAATCTCAGTTTACAGGTTTTGTAGATGGTGAAACCTCTAAGGTTTTAAACATCATAACCAAAGCCAGTATGAGCAATGGTCAATTCGGAAAAGTGTATGCTGGAGCTGGAAGTGACGAAACCTACAATATGGGAGGTAGCATTAATCTTTTCAGACCAAAAAGCAGAACTACCATACTTGCCCAAACCAACAATATTAATATCCAGAATTTTTCTACAAGCGATTTACTAGGCATTACTTCTGGCGGTGGCAGAGGCGGTAGAGGTGGAGCTGGTGGCGGTAGAGGTGGCGCTGGCGGTGGTAGAGGCGGAGCTGGTGGTGGCGGTGGTGGTTTCTCTAACGGAGGAAACACTAGCGACTTCCTTGTAGGCCAACAAGGCGGGATTTCTAAAACCACAGCTTTTGGTATCAACTACTCTTATCAGCCAAACAAAAAACTTGATTTCTCTGGAAGCTACTTTTACAACGAAAGCAGTAATGCTTCTGATCAGTCAATTTTCAGACAATTTACCCTCCCTCAAAACGAAGGTCAGACTTATGAGGAAAACACGATTTCGCCAAGCACCAATGTTAACCATAGGTTCAGCGCAAAAATTGATTACACAATCAACGATAAAAACTCATTCACAATTAGACCACAACTTACACTTCAAGACAATGTTGGCTCTTCCTTTTTAAATGGAAGAACAATGTTAAATGATGATGTATTGAATTCGACCAACACCGAAAATTCAAGTGACTTAACGGCTTACAATTTTTCTAACAACCTTCTTTATAGACATTCATTTGAAAAAAGAGGCAGAACGTTTTCCATCAACGTAAACACAGCGTTCAATAAAAGCACAGGAGAAAGTCTTCTATTATCAGAGAACATTTTCTACGACAGACAGGGAAACCCTGAAAATCAAGATTTAAGACAAAGCGCATCACTGACACAGCCAGGAGTAACCTTGAGGGCAAATGCAACCTACACTGAGCCAATTACCGATAAAAGCCAATTGATGGTAACTTATCAGTATGGGTATCAGTACAATGATTCTAAGAAAGAAACTTATGATTACAATGAGGGCACAGGTGAGTACTCAGATCTAAATGTTCCCTTGAGCAATATTTTTCAGAACGATTATATTACCCAAGGGGCTACTTTAGGCTATAATCTAAGGGGCGAAAAATCAAACCTTTCGGTAAGTGGTAATTATCAGCGGGCTACGCTAGACAATGACCAAACTTTCCCTACACAAGACAATGTAGACAGGGTGTTTAATAATTTTCTTCCAAGCGTAAACTATCGTTACAGTGTTGGGCGTACGGAAAACATAAACATTTCATACAGAACTAGCACGCAGGCACCATCGGTTACGCAATTGCAAAATGTAATTGACAATTCAAACCCACTGTTTATTAGTGCAGGTAATCCAAACTTGGATCAAAACTACCAGCACAACGCCACTGTTAGGTACACCAAAACCAATATCGAAAAATCTACTACATTTTTCGCGATGTTGAACACTACATACTCTGACAACTACATTGGCAATAACACCATTATTGCTTCAAGAGAGAATACAACCGTTGGTGATATTACTTTAGAACCAGGTGCACAATACTCTCAGCCTATGAATTTAGGCGGCTATTATAGTGTTAGAAGTTTTGTTTCACTTGGCTTGCCATTGGGTTGGGTAAAATCGAATCTAAACCTTACACTTTCGGGTAATTATAGTCGTACTCCAGAAATGATTAATGAAGAGATGAACCACTCCTCTTCTCCTAGCTTTGGGCTAGGTGCAGTGTTTAGCAGTAACATCAGTGAAAAAGTTGACTTTACGATATCGAGCAATTCTAATTTCAGTACAACAACTAATACGGTACAAAGTCAAACCAATACTGAATCATTTACACAGTCCACACGCTTAAGGTTGAACTGGATTTTTGGTCCAAGTTTCGTGTTCAGGTCTGAAGTAAACCATACTGCTAACCCAGGGCTAAGCGATGGCTTTAACCAAAGTTATTTAGTTTGGAACATGGAGTTTGGCAAAAAGCTAATAAAAGACAAAGCAGAGTTAAAGCTAACTGTGTTTGACCTTCTAAAACAAAACCAACGTGTTTCTAGAAGCATCAATGGATCTTACATTCAAGACACCAACTCGCAAATTCTTACCCAATACGTTATGCTCACTTTTACTTTCAATATTAGAAGCTTTGGCAGCGGAACGGCCCCTGCGCTTGATGACAGACAGCAACGAATGGAACAAATGAGACAGAGGTTTGGAGGGAATGGTGGTGTTGGCCGAGGAGGCAACGGAGATATGTACTAGGGCTTTCGCAAAAAAATTGTCACAGCTTAATTTCAGTTTTTTAACAAACTAAAATTTAAGTTTTCAAATAATAATAACTAGTTTCATGACAAGGTCACAATTCATGAAGCTAGTTATTATTTTTTTATACTCAATCTTGTGCTTTTCATATTGCTATTCACAAGAACCAACCATTTCAGGCGTAGTACTAGACAGCACAGAACGAAAGCCACTTTATTTGGCCAATGTCATATTACTTCAGCAAAGCGATAGTCTTTATAAGGCAATGACCACCTCTGAACAAGGTGAGTTTAAGTTTTCGAAACTGACAAAGGGTAAATACAAAATAGACATTACTTATGTGGGTTTTAAGCCCTATTCCCAAACCTTTGAGTTCAACAACAAATCCATTGACTTAGGAAAGATATTTTTGGTTGATGACCTTACAATGCTAGATTCAGTAAGTGTTGAAGGTGTTGCTCCTGCTGTGGTTTTAAAGCAAGACACAGTTGAGTTTAATTCCTCTGCCTTCAAAACTACCTCAGAAGCTAACCTTGAAGATTTACTAAAGAAAATGCCTGGCTTAGAGGTGAAAGATGGAAAGCTCACCTCGCAAGGCGAAGCCATTACAAAAATTATTGTGGATGGAAAACCCTTCTTTCAAAATAGCCCAGAATTTACGTTGAAGAATTTACCAGCCGACATGGTCAGTAAAATACAGGTAATAGATGAAAAAAGTAAGGAGGCTATTTTTACTGGCCATGATGATGGCAAAAGGGAAAAGGTACTCAATGTAGTTACCAAGCCAGAAAAAAGAAGAGGCTATTTCTCAACTTTAGGCCTTACTTATAGCCCTCCAGAACGATACCAAGCCAGCGGAAACATAAATTTTATTAGGGGAAAAGATCGGTTTTCTATCTCAGGTGGTTTCAATAACCTGAGCTCAGGAGGAGGCGAGCAATATGTGAATATAGGCGGGGGACAAACCATGGTAAGCGTTGGAGGCCTAGGTGCTAATGGAGGAGTATCGCAACAGAGTACATTTAGAACCTACTATTATTCAGAAATCATACCCAAGCTTACAGCCAATGCCTCCTACTCTTATAGAGGAGCCAATACAAAATCTATTAATGAAACCTCTCAACAATATATTCAGGCAGCAGATTCTGGCAGGGTTTATAACCAAAGATCAGAGCGCGAAAGCAATAGTGTTTCACATACTACATCACTTAGTTTAGAGTATAAACCCAACGAAAACAATCGATTTACACTAAGGCAAAATTTTTCATTGACTGAAGGAAAAAACATCTCGCATGTAACTGGAAATACCTTTATGAACAGTGAGGAGATTAATAGTACGGACAATAGAAATTTCTCTGAACGAGACGGAAACAATTGGGGAAGTAACTTTAGCTGGTGGCATAAATTTGCTAAGAAAGGACGAACACTTTCGCTCAATTCTGGCTTTAGCCAAAGCCAATCTACTAGTGTAGACTCCGTTCGGTCTGTTAATCGTTTTAATACTGGTAATGTAAGCAATCAAGATTTTGACCAGTTCAGTAAACCGCAGGGCAGTTCTAGCAACTTCTCTACTCAAATTTCTTATACCGAACCGATAGGAGAAAAGCAGAGCTTAAAGTTTTATTATAAAAGAGATCTTCAGAAAACTGATGATGAGAGGCTGCTACTCAATTATAATAACAACGAATCGGGCTATACAGACATAGACACTCTTAGGTCGAGTCAATATGACAATAAGCTAACAAAAGATGAATTCAGTTCGGGAGTTCAGTTTAAAGTTGGAGAAATCAACATCTCGGCTGGCGCAAAATACCAGCTTCAGAGAATCCAAAATAACCAGACCTTTCCTAACTCAACTTCTTTCAACAGGAAATTCCAAGGCTTTATACCCAACGTAAGTTTCTCTTACCGGAGTAAGGAAGGCAAACAATTGAGATTAAATTACTCCAGAAGCATGGGGGTGCCTCAAGCAAATCAGTTGCAAGATGTACTAGACAACCGAAACCCTTTATTTCTTAGAAGGGGAAATCCAGGCCTTTCTGAAAGTTATTCCAACAGGCTATCATTGACATACTCCTTATTTAATAAAGAAACCAAATCATATATCTCTTTAAGTATATCTGGAGGAACTACAGAAAATACGGTGGTTAACAATACCATAATAGGAAATGGATCGAATAGTCCTGAGGGCATTGAATTACCTGTTGGAGCAAGGTTAAGTATGCCTGTAAACATGGATGGCCGAAAAAACTTGAGCGGCAATGTTAATATTTCCAAGCCTATCGAAAAATGGAAAATCAATGTTCAGCTAAATGGGTCGGCTAGCTTTAGCCGAAGCCCTCAATTTCTAAACGGAGTTATTCAAATTGCTGAAAATGCTAACTACGGTGTTGGCTTTGGAGCAAATAGTAATTTTAGTGAAAAGCTTGATATCGCATTAAGTGTAAGGCCCAGTTTTTCTAATGTAAAAAACCCTAGCAATGAGGCTGGTAATAGGCGTTACTCTCAAATAGGATCTGTTATGCGTGCTTCCTATAAATCAGAAAGTGGGGTGTTCATCACTACTTCTCTCGGCCATCAGCAAAATGGTAAAGTCGGCAACATTGACGGCACTAGCCAACTGATTTGGAGTATGTCTTTTGGTAAGTCATTCTTCAAAAAGAAAATGGACTTTAGTATTACCGCAAGTGATATTTTACGCCAAAGCTCTGTAATCAATCGAAATGTAACTTCAGAGTACATTCAAAATTCAGAAACGAATGTATTACGCCAAATATTCAGATTCAGGCTAGGTTATAAGTTGAATAAGTTTGGAGGGAAATAATAAAAATAACTAACGAGGAGTAGTCTCTTCATCATCCGAATCCAAAACAAAATTATGGTTTCGGGGCTTTCCTTTTACCAATTCCATAACATGGGACTCCTTAATGGTTTTATGATTGGAGTAGCGGCCTATAAGGCCATAAATAACTGCCGCAATTGCTAATAGCACGAAACAAAGGTTGATTGCTTTTCTCATAGTAAAATTAAGGTTGGCAACTTTCGAGGTTCGTTTACAACAACTTTGCCAGTTATTGTATTGAATCTAATTTAAGCAATTCCGTTGTAATATGAAGACAGTTTCAGAGCCTCTTCAATCTTCCCTTCTGGCACAGGGATTATGTAATTACGAGTAGACTTTCTATTCCCAAGCCCAGATTCAACGGCAAACTCAACGACTTTCATATTAAACCTATCTTGAATTGAAAAGTGTTTAAGCCGATGACCAAACTCATCTACCAAAATCAGTTTACTATTAAATATGATTGAGGATTTACCAAAATAAACATCGCTCATTTCAATCTGAGAACATCTTTTAAACTCAGATCTTGCCTTTACAATGGCACCTTGCTTGCCAACAAAAAAGAAAGCACCAGCAATCAATAATGTATAGATCACCGTTTCTGCTAAATCAAACTTACCCCAAAAGACAAAGCCAGAAGCCAGCCCCATTAAACCAGCAGCAGCCCAACCATAGCCTAGCGATTCTTTAACCTCAAACTGATATTTGGCATGTACAAAGTGAGCCCATTGTTTACTATCTATTTCCCATTTGGTAAGAAAGGCTTCATTGCCGCTCATTACCTCCTCTACCCTATTTTTAGTATAGGCCTTACTTTGCTTAATAATTGCAACCACCCCAAAGCCAACCGCCACCAAGCCAGACAGAAAAAGAATGACATACTCTAAGCTGAACCCCTTGGTGGAAGTAACAATAAGCATGATAATACAAACGCTAAGGCCAGCAATTATCAATAGCGTAAGTCCTGCGATGAGAAATGTAAATCTGCTTTTTACTTCACTTTTCATTTTAGGCTATACACCCTGAGCGTTTCGAAAGTGTTGTTGCAAGCCTCTAACTCCACTGGAGCATTGTCAAACACTTGCATTGAAATGAGCATAGATAAGGCTTTAAAGCTTATATCTTTTGTACTGTCTTCTGTGGCTCCTTCTATTACAACCATTCTGAACAGATAGGTAGAATCTCTTTTTGTTAATTGAACCGATTTTTCATTACCATCTGCAAACTCCGACTCGACTAAATACTCTCCGAGCTTTTGAGCCTCTGCTTCGGTTACAAGATCTGTATAGTAAACATCCGTTCCGTTAAACTCTAGCTTTTCTCCATAACTAGATGAGCTAAAAACGAAATATGCGATTACCGCAATTATAAAGAAGAGTCCTGTTAATACCTTTTTCATAGTTTATATTTTAAGATTTTACAAAGTTGATTTTAGGGTAACATGTGGCTAGGAATATGTTTAGCTGAAAAATTCATTGGCCGATTTTTCTTGTAGTAAGGCACAAGCCTAAAAATCAAAACGGCTAAAAAACTAACGGCAATAATCCATGCTCCAAAAAAGGCCAAAATGAGAAGCAACAGGCCAAAAAAGATAGCTGAGGCAATAACCTCTAACCAATAGGTAGACTCAGATTTACCCGACTTAAAGTTTGCGAGTCCGTAGGCATCTAAATTTTGTAATAGAGTACTTACAAACTGCCTATATTCACCTGACTGGTATTCAAAATTCGCGGGGCCAAGATACCTTCTATTGGAGAGAATGATTTTACCCAACCTTGACTCTATTTCACATTGGTAAACATTGCCATAGCTCTTTGTTGGTTTAAAGCTCAAATGAACATCGTGAATGTCCTTTAAATCCCATTGAGTTTGTCCGTTAGAAATACTGCCAACATCTAAAGTGTAAACCTGCTCTTTATCAAAGGCGCTAACTCTATTTATATAAGTTTCCATAGCTTAAGTATTTGAGCTGAAAAACAATCTATTACATGATAAAACTAGATCGAAAAACACCGTACATACATCCCCTCAGATAGGCAAATCTCTTTCCGTACTAGCACGGATAAAAAAAGAAGCCCCGCTCCCGAGGCTTCCAAATCGACCACTATTTAAGGCACCCAACTCGAGCCAAAAATATTTTCTTTTTTTTTAAGAACCCTAGCAAGCCAACACTAAAAACCTCACTCAGTGCGGCTTTGCCAGGATCTCAATCAATAATCAACTACTACTTGGCCCCCATCTGGAACCTCAATCAATATATTTTACATATTAGCCTTAATCTGGGCTGCTATGGCTTTTTGCGCATTCAGAACTATTTGCCTTAACTCTTCAATATACTTGGCTTCATCTGCATGAATTGAGTACTCGCCTTTTGATGACAATCCCCAAAAAGAACCATCTCTTGAATCAGTTTCTACTAATCCTTTGCTCCAATCGTTATTGCCTTCAATTGACTTTTCGAAAGTAATTGAACCCCATTGACCCTTTGGATTGGTTATTAAAACATTTGGTAGAATTGACAGGCCTGCTGTAGTGGTTAGGCTATTTTTATTCACATTTTTCTTACTATCAAAAGATGCGAATCGAATCATATAACTGACACTTATAAGGTTTACATTGGTTTTTTTCGCAGCGTTAAAGTAAAAATTACCCCCTACAATAGATGTTGTCATATAGATTGGCATATCATTAGGCCTAAAGATGTTCTGCTCTTTAATGTCTGGTGCGTTATCCAAAACACTCGTCTTATCAAAAATAACTTTACCGTCAGTTCTGCCTACCCAAGTATTCTTTCTATCAGCTTTTCCGCTTTCATTCCCATAATCAAGTACAGATTGTCCATCGCTTATTGTTAAACCAATACCTTTTAGCTCTTGTATAAACTGGGCATGGAGTTCTTCAATCAATTTCTGAAGTGCCTCGGCACTTACGCCAGCAAGCGCAGCTTCGGCAAAAACAGAACCTACTCCTTGTTTTTGCATCATGCCTGCTTGTGATTTCCCTTTCATCAATGAGGCCTGGCTTATGTAATAATCATTAATAAAAGTCGGCTCAGAGAGTAAAGTTTTTGCGGTACCTCCAGAAATTTTCGTCTTCATTTTATACTGCTTGGCAAAATCTACTTTCGACCAGTCGGTTTGTGCATTTAAGCCAATGGTGGCCAATGCAAGCATTAATAATAGGGTTAACTTTTTCATGGTGATGAATTTAAATTGTGTTTACTTCTTATGATTTTTTCATGTGATGTGATTTTCTTCTAGAACTTCATAATGACATAGCCCACTGATAATGTAATTACCGCACCTTCATAAGGCCGTGTACCCATTTCTCCGATGGCGAACATATTGCCAAAAAAGCCCTTCTTTCTCCCAAAATTATTCTCGGCTGTATAAGGGCTATTGTACCATTTCACGCCCACTCTCCAGCCAATTGCATCTGAATCATCATATGCTGGATCTTCTATTTCAGTAGGCAACAGCAGCACATCTGCATAAAATTTGAATATGTTTCCGAGTGCAAAACTTTCATTTGTTGCCTCGCTTTTAAACTGAAAGAATGTGCCTTTTGAAAGGCCAATTCCTACATAGCCTCCAGTATGTGTAATTGAGGTTATGGAAGAGAAAACTCCAGCGTCATCGGGTTCATAGCTGCTATTTCGGTAATAGCCTCCTCCCCTTACAAAGACCTCTGTTCTTACATTTCCAGGCATCGTCAGTGTACTTGATCTGGTGGTTACCGTACCTCCACCTAAGGAGCGTGACTGACTAAAACTCATCAATACTTTGAGCTCATCTTTTAATTTGGTTTTGGAAAAGAGTGTCTTACTTGCGCCAGCTTCTGCTGAAATGGCTAATCCTCCTGATGATTCTAATTTTAGTAGCGGAGTTCTTAAACTTCCTTCTAAGCCAAGAGAAGGCAATAATGGATAGTAGGTATTTGCTCCAATGGCCCAAGCATAAGCGCCACTTACATTAGACAAGCCAGCATCAACCGTTAGATATTCCAAGGCAAGATGTCCTTTGATAAGTTTAGAAGGATCATCGTCCAAGACTTGATACCCTTGACCAAAAACCGATTGGCTGAAGAGACAGGTTAGAATACTGATAGCAAATACCTTTGTCATAATCTTGTAGTTTTACTTCTCAAAATTGCTTGAATTGAAAGCCTAAGAACATACAGTTCAAGTGGTGTTTTTCACTCCGTACCAACACGGAGTTTTCGTGAAACCATATCAATTGTTCACCTCAAAAGGCCTTACTGCACTCTAAACTGACCGTAGTAACCAGGCCCGCTCGCCAAAATCAAATTGATTTCTTCAAGACCTCCACTCTGATTGGCTGCTACCTGAAATGCAATATCCCCTATGCAGTCCGCCTTGAATGTCGGAGCTGTAAATGGAGACCTGTTTACAGGATTAATTATTGAAAAACAGTCTTCTCCGTCTATGGATACTGTTAGCTTCTCGGCTGCAATGATGAAGGTTGCCGTAGTACCTTCTGGATAGGGTGAATTACTTTCGGCATAAGTGATTACCATATTGTAAGTGCCATGTAAGGAATTTGGTACTGTAGTGGCTGTTTCATCGGTACCTGGTGTTGCTTCACAGGCTTGACCTCCACAATCATCTTTGGTTGGAGGGTCCTCATTTCCACATGAAGTAATGATTAGGAAAGCAAATACGAGTAATGCGAATTGTTTTTTCATCATCTTAAGCTTTTAAGTACTTATCAAAGTTGGCTTAATTGCAACCTTGAGAACATACAGCCCAAGTGGTGTTTTTAAGTAAGTGCTAGCACGTACAAATCATCAATTACCGTAATGGATAAAAGGCGACCAGAAACCAGTGCCCTTAAAAGTTTCACCAAATTCGCCTTTAATAAACCTACGCTTCATATCATCAATGGCATCTGCATAAGTCATATTGGTTTTTCCTACGAGCTCATACATACCCGCCATAAAATACATGGTTGAAGCATCATTTACTGCCCAAAGAGAAACCGCTGCACCATTGGCTCCTGCCAAAATCAAAGATTGCGTTAAGCCCATTACTCCTTCTCCTCCGTAAATTTTACCCAAGCCAGTTTCGCAGGCCGAAAGCACTACTAAATCAGCATTTAGTTTAAGTGAAGAAATCTCTGGGGCAGTGAGGTACCCGTCTTCACCGTCCTTTTCATCTTTTAAAATACTCATGGCCACTCCTGAAAGTTGAGGAATATCAGGAAGTGCAAAGCCATGAGTTGCTAAATGAACTACCTTATAATTTGCTAATTTTCCTTCTGCGGAAAGTTGCTTTAAAAAAGCTTCATCCATCTGCAAGCCTGTGTACACATCGGTGCCCGGCACGGTGGCTGCCATCGTTTCTACTTCACGGAGCGTTCCTGGGAGGTAGTTCATTTTACCAAAACCCAAAGCGGCATACACTTCACGCTGCGACAAACCTTGCATTGCATTTTCTTCTGCTAGAAAATTCATTTTCTGCAGTCTTTCTGAACTTCTGATTGGATCTGCCTTGGTCGACATTTCATCGTAAAGCGCCCCTCCCATGGCAAGCATTGGTTTACGATCTGCTGAATATTTTCGTGAATTGATTACTCCTCCAACACTGGCCGATTGCATATAGCGAACCCCTACATCTTCAATAAGGTATCTGCCTTGATTCGTGATCAAGGCTTCGAAAGGAATGAAATTGAGCAAGCCATCTGGCGATATAATCAACTTCTTTTTTCCTGCAATAAGATTGGCCACAGGCTCGATCAGAAACTTATAATAGGTATTCAAGAATTTGGTTTTGATTTCGGCATACTCAGGCTTGTCATCTTGGAGAAGTTCGCGAGTAAGTTCGCCCAGTGTTTCAAAATCTTCTTGATTGAACATATTGGCTATGTCATTTTCCATCAAAATACGATCGCCTACTACCCTTGCATTTAGAGGTAATTTAAAGCCAATGCGCTGCATATCTTCGTTGCGGGCCTTATCAAAATAACGCTGCTTCAGTTCTGTAAACTCTTTGAAGAATTCTTTAAGAATTGCATACGTTTTATCTTTTGTCACCACATTGATGGCCACAGCGCCTGGTTCCGTCAAGCTATAAAACAAGGCTACCTCGTCAGACTTTAAACTGGCTTGAAATTTCTCTAATGTAGTTTTAGTTGCTTTCTTATTTAAGGTCATTCGCTCAGTTAAAACTCTTGCTCTTTGTTGATCTATCGAATTAAAAAGCCCCGTTCCGTTTCCTGTTCGGGCATAGCAATAGGTAAGAAATTGATAGGCACTCAACTGAGATTGCAGATAGGTAATTCGGTTTTGCCCATCTAACTGAGCTCTAAACTCTTCTGAAATACTAATGGCTTTCTCAAAATAAGGAATGGCCCTCGCATATTCTTCAGTAAAGAAAAACATAGTGCCCACGTTGTTGAGGTTGACAATAGCATCTTGTTCTCTGTTCTGACTTAGAAGGCTGTTGATTAAAGTTTGATAGGTTTGAACAGCTTTATCTCTTTGGCCTGACTGCCAGTAGGTAATGGCCAGATTTCCCTGAATGGTTTCCGCCAAGTATCCAAAATTGTTGTTTATGGCAACGGTATTGGCTTGTTCTAAATATTGTTTAGCCTTAGTTCTATCTGCGGGATCGGTAGACACTAAATACGAGGACCCCAATGTATTATAGCCTTGCGCTTGAAAGTAAGGGTTCTTCATATTATTACCCAACTGTAAAAGTTGATTGCCCACGGCTATGTTTTCTTGATTTAAGCCTTGACCACTCAGCATTGATGATTTTTTCAAAAGCAATTGTCCGGTTAAATCAAGGCTCAGCAGCCTTTTAGAGTAGGGTAACGCTTGGTCGACCACTTGTTGTCCTAATTGAAAATTACCTATGTAATTCAAGTAATCTGAATAGTAATAAGCGGAAATGGCTTTCACATAATCACCAATTTCGTTATTAGAAATGGTGTTTTTATAGGCATTTCCAATGAGTTGTGCTCCTGCTTCAATGGCTCCATTATAAAACAAAGAGGCTCCCACTTCGGCCTGCCATTTATAAGCGGTGTTTGTGCCCTTTGGGGTCAGTTTGTTCAGCGCATCTAGTACTCCATTGAATACATTCAAAGCCTCTGGACCTTTGGCCTCTAAGGCCAAGTTTTGTGCCTTAGTGTTTGCCTCAAGCGCGTCCATAAATACCTTGTTGCTTACCTTAACTGTTGGTAACCAAGCCTTCAGGCTTTGAAAATCACTAGCCTTTTTATCAAATTGAATAAAAGTATCCCAAGCATCATTAAAGTCTTCAATGTCTGAATCCAGTTGTTTGTATTGAAGGGCAAGTTTTATTAAAGCTTTGGCTTCATCTACTTTGCCTTCAAACACCTTGAGATTGGCCCTCATAAACACTGGGTAAATGGATGTTTCTCCTAAATCTTCGGTAGCTTTTAGGTAGGTGCCCGCTTGAATCAAATCGCCTTTAAGCATATAGTTAAAGGCAAACATGGCATACACGTTTTCAAAATAACCGTTGATGTTCATCACCTCTTGGAGCAACTTCAGTGATTCTTGTGTTTGATTTTTCTTTACAAGATCATAAGCCTTTAGGTAAATTTCGTTCAGGTCTTCTTGTGCTCTTACAGTATGTGGTAAAGAGAGAAGACTGGTAGTCAACAGTATTGATATTAGAAGTGTGAAAACCCTGTTTTTCATAGTTTCTGTTTTAGAGTGTTTCACTAATTACTTGTGCGAGTTATATTCCCTGAAGCGTTAACTATCAGCTTATATGAGTCAAGTGAACTCCCGTTGGTCTGATAGGCCCTGATTACAGTGGTGTTCCCTTCTGTTCTTATGTTGAATTCAATTTGGGCAGTTATGGCCCCTCTACTTTTCTGTGTAACTCCAATATTCTCTGTCCGCTTATGCGTTCCGTCTGTTCCAAAAACCGAAACTTTAAACCAAGAAACATCAGACCCACTTACTATTCCTCTCCACATAGAAAGCAAGATTAAATCGCCTTCTTGTGTTTGCCCTATTTCGCCAATGGCACTCAAGTTTCCATTCAAAATTCCACCAATATCTGATGCTCCGTCCAAGCCGTTTACAGACCTACCTTGCAGTGTATTGTAATCAAGCGCCCAAGGCAACCTAAGCAGGTTGTAACTATTTAATAAATTGCTATTGTATAGTGGGCGTTGAGGAACTGTAGGTTTTGGAGTTGAGGTTACGGTACTCACTTTTGACGGATATAAGTTAAGGTCATCTGTAATTTCGTTACTTCTTAGGTCTACCAAGAGCATGTTGGCATCCGTTTGCTTTTTGGAAGGAATTGCCGCCAAGTTTATTTCAGAGATCAATTCAAACTGATATTGCTCTCCTTTCATTCTGTTATTCACGGAAGAGAAAGACCATGAGGCGTCTTCTACAAACTTATCGCTCTCTTTTTTCAACCTAGACACTACTCTGTTCTCAACATCAATGGAGTAAAGGTTACCCCCAAAGAACTTATACCCCATTTTAGGTTTATTTTGATCTCCGAGTAGAATGAGTTCATTATTCTCGGCATCAAAATAATAATCGTCCCACTCTGGGTCGAGTGGTTTTAATCTGCTGATCACTGCTTTCGACCCATCTATTGTGGAAAGTCTGGCTCTACTAAACCCAATATTTGGTAATTGGGGCTCTATACCGATCTTTTTTGCATTCAGTAAATCATACACCTCGAAGCCACCTTCATACTTCCATAAAAAATGGTAATCGGGGCTGAACTTATGAGCGCTTGCTAAATACTTTTCCAAGTCAACTTTCTCACTCATAATTTGCATGGTTTCCCTAGAGCTCGGGTCATAGATATAGAGGCCAGATTGAGACTTTGTTGCAGGATACTTTTTTTCGATTTTCGCCTTGGTAGCCAACACCCTACCATCGTCATAAACACCAATGATAAAATGCTCATTGCTTAAACTATTTACCTTACCTGACTCAATATTTACTAAGCTACTTTTAGAGATAATATCAATACCACTCCGACCAATGCTACTGAATGCCATGTACGACATGGCTCCTGAAAAGCCTCCATAAGTACTATTTTCAGCCAAAAAGTTTGACGTTCGGTTATGAGCATCATACAACAGAATGTTTTGGTACTGACCGTTATGTGCACTTACTGGGCCATCGGCTAAAATTAAGTACCGTCCATCTGTACTTGTCTTAATGGAGCTTATACCGCCATAAAATGAAATACTTTGCGCTTTTGTTTGTGAAACAGCAAGGGCAATAAATAGAAAGAAGATGATGTATCGATTTTTCATAAGTAGTAATCTTATGAAGTAAAGCTAAGGCAGATGAGAGCGTTAGAACATGACTTAGAACCCTTGTTTTGACATCCGTACTGGTACGTAGTCCCAGACGCTGTTCAAGTAAAATGAATAGGAGGCTTAGCTTAAGAGGCTTAGAAAGTATTCTGTAAGAAGAATTTCAAACACTTTAAAACTGCCTAATTGTTAATCCCCTCCATTATTTTTTTCACTATTGATCTTCTTCAAAAGCTCATTTAATTCTGACGGAGGAATGGTTTCTGGGAGTAAAAGATCTAGCACTTGGGCCTTTTCAAATCCTTTGAATCTATAGGCTTTCTGTGTACTACCATTATTTACATAGATGAGATCTCCTTGATAGACGTTTGACGTAACCGTAGTGCTCTTGTCAATTATACCTTCTATAATTAGAGAGAACTTGCCGTCTTTCAACTTGATTAATACAGCCTTTTCACTGTCTACTGGAAGTTTGTTAAGAGCACCAAAGTAGAAGCCTTCTTTTTGAGGGTATTCGCCAAAGAAGGTAGAACCACTAAATTGATCATAGACCAATTCACTCCACATTTCTGATTCTGCTCGGTTGTTAACATACACGCGTTTCACATCTACTTGAGACTTCCCATTGATGAAAAAGGCTACGCTCTTCTCTCCCCACTTTAGTATTTTGTTGTCGGCAGGTCCCATTACAATTCTGCTAGTACCTTCAATGTTATCTTGTGTAAAGTAGTTTTTAAGTTCGTAGGTTATTCTTCTTGTGGTATCACGCGCGTAAGCATCGGGAGAGCCCAAATTGCCAAAGAACTGCAAGTAACTAAGAATGGGCATTCCATTTTCATCCCATAAACTATAAGAAGTTCCTGTTCTCTTAAAGGTATTTGGCATGGCTTTTACTGCCTCCTTCTTTTCTTTAGGTTTTGAAGGGTCTACTTTCAATTTGGTAGCTAGGCTGGTAATTTCATTATCAGGAACAAATTCAGCGGGAAGAAATTCGCCAAGCTTTATGCCTTTAAAGCCCTTGAAACGATAAGCCTTCACTACATTCAGCGCATTGGTGTAGAAATGAATAACATCATCTCCATCCATTAGACTGTAATCATAATTACTCATTCCCTCACCCTTTTCAAAAATGACCCATTGCCCTTTTTCAAGCTTCATAATAAAGGTTTGAGCAGGGTTCCAAGGTAAAGCCTTCATTGGACCAACCGTGGATGTCCCTTTTAAATCGTAATTCATACCATAGCTGGCGCTAGAAATTGAGTCGTAAACTACAGCACCGTATTTCACCTGATCTGCATATAGTTTACGAGAACCTAGATTACTTTTAGTTAATCGCGTGCCTCTTACAAAGTAGGTGATGTTCTTATTCTCATTATATAAATAGTAGATTGACTCTTCTCCCTTAGACAAAGCCGTTACTGGTTGATTCAAAAACTCTTGATCGTCTGGTTTATCGTAAAAACCATCCATTCTTAAATACTCACCTGTTAACGAAAAGTAGGTTACGAGTTGACTATCTGGCGTTCGAGTAGTGGGCTCTGCAATCGCGGTAACTATGGTGCCATCAGAGGTTTTTAATCTATATTGGTTATTTACAAGGTTATCGTGAGTAAAACTATTAAAGTTAATAGAAGGGTAGCGCTCCTTCAATTGCTTTATTGGCTCGGTTAAGTGTTCGGCAACATGTATATCTCCAGGTTTGCCTTCATCATATTTAGACCTAAAATCGGGTAATATATACCATCCATCTTTCTGTGTACTGGTGCTCATTAACCTACTCCCGTCAGGGGCCTCAAGCTGCTTTCTCACTCCTATACCGTTTCCTTTTGAAATAAAAGCATAAGTGTTATCGGTTGATTTGCTCCAAAAATCATTATTGTCCAATAGTTCAACCTTTTGAAGCCCAAATTTTTCTTCGGGCGCTTTAATGGCCAAGAATGATTTACCTAGGCTACTTAAATAGTTGACACTATTGCTACCTACATTGTATTTGCTTTTGCCCGAGGTTACAATGAGTCCTTTCTGAAAAATAGTTAGATAAGTAGGCCCTCCAGCCCAAAATATGTCATCAGGGTTATGAGATACAATTACTCCTTCATGCCAAGTAGTTTGGTTTGAAGTTTTGTTATAGCCTTTTAGAACAACAGTAGCATTGATAGAGGCCACATAGGTAATATGATCATCTGTTCCGGATATCAGATTGGGGTTAGTGGATGGCACTATTTTACCATTAACTGCCACACTAACTTTGGCATATTGTCTAAAATACTGAACTCTATCATCTTCAGGTGCCATTTCTGTTCTGCCAGTGGCTTGCCCATCTACATAACTGATTTTTCTCAAAACTAAGCTCGACCTACCAAATTGCTCATCTAGCACTTCGCTCTTCACCCAACTTCCTTTTGCATCGTTTTCAAAATAATGCTTGACAATAGATTGCTGATTGTTGCCTAAGTTCTTTGTAGTTTCTTGAACTTTCAGTTTTGTTGTTCTGCTGGTTAAAGTGGTAATGGAAAATGTTCCATTTGTAGTTGCTCTGGTTTCGGCAGTTATGTCATTTGCTCCGCCATCCTTATACTCAAATGTGGAAATAACTTTGACTACTTCTTCTCCTTGAAGTTTTTGGGAAGTTTTAGTAATTCTATTTTGAGCATCTCTTTCATTGTATACTATTCCTTTAACCTCACCATTCTCCAGTACCTCAGTCTCTATAAGTTGATCTTTATCGTTATAACTGTAGTTTTTAACGGTAGTAATTAGGCCTTGTACTTGTGTAGTAGCTGTCAGCAGGCCTTTTTTATAGTCGTACTTGGTGGTTCGTAAGGTTAACCCAGTAGCAGCATTTGCAATTTTTTCTACTTCTAAAATTCCTTTCTTATCCAATTCATATGTGTATTCATACTTGTTACCTGTTAAGAGCTCATTTCGACTAATGCTTATCAAATTGCCTTTGTCGTCATATTTCTCAACTTCAATTATAGATTTCTGAAGCCCCTTTTCCGCCACAAATTCATAGTATGTATTTTCAATACTGGTGGCCTTATCTTTCACCCCTTTAGATTCTAGAGTGACGGTTTCTAAGATTTGAGCTTTTGCGGAAAAGACAAAAACCATTAATAAGAGATAGATGATGTTTTTCATGAGTACAGCATTTAGTGGTCTATCAAGGTTACTGAAATCAAACCTTTGGATTAATGTAAAATTAGAGCCACAATACGCTGAAGGGAATACGCCAGTCATGGTGTATTGCAATCCGTGCTAGCACGGATGAAATTCGTAAAGCGAATTAAAAAGTAAAAAGAAGAGGCTTTAAATCAAGTTATTCGCGTAAGCAAACTTGATAAGTCCTACTAGGGAGTTGGTTTTTGTTTTGCGGAAAATGTTCTTTCTGTGGGTTTCAACGGTTCGTTCACTGATAAAAAGTTCTTCGGCAATTTGCTTGTTGGAGTATTCTTGAGAAATCAGTTTTAGAATTTCGCGTTCGCGAGAAGTCAAAAGTTTACCTTCATCGGGTTCGTAAAGGCTTTTCACCAACATGGCATTAATGTCGGTAGACATGTACATCTTCCCTCCTCTTACCGCATAAATGGCCTCAATCAATTCTTCTTTGGTATCCTTTTTAAGCACATAGCCATTCACTCCCTCTTTGAGAATTTCTTTTACCAAATGTGCTTCATCGTGCATGCTCAAAATGATGAATTTCATATCAGGAAAAAGACGCTTTGATTTCTGTACTAGACTTAAGCCATCGTCATCACCAAGGTTATAATCGGTAATTACTAGATCAGGTTTATGTTTGTCGATAGAGCGAATTGCTTCTGGAACAGAGCCCACGGCATCTACTACCGATAACATTTCATCTTCTTCAATGAGCTTTTTTAAACCATCCAATAATATGGAGTGATCATCAACAAGGAGGATTTTCATTGTGTCTAACATTTGTTCCTTGCCTACAAAATTGAACAACCATTTCATCAGGGCAAGGTATTCTTACTAATCTATTAAAAATATCCGATTAAGCCGTGATTTCACTTTCAGTACTGGTGGGTATCTGCTTAATTGAAGCGTCAGGTAAATTCACAGTCATCATGGTGCCTCGTCTGCCTTGGGTGGTATCTAAATCAAACTCTCCTTTGATCAAATTCAAACGGGTTTGAATGTTTTTCCAACCATTGCCTTTGCCACTGTAAAACAGTTCGGCATCAAACCCTTTTCCATCATCTTCTACCGTTAAGGTCAGTTCTGCCTCATCTCTGGTAAGTTGGATGGTGATGTGAGATGCCTCTGCATACTTCATTACATTGTTTACCCACTCTTGGCAAATTCTGAAAAGCGAAATCTCAACGATTTCGGGAAGACGTTCTTTATTGCTGAAAACTATCACTTCGCAAACCACCTTTTTACTTTGAGTAATGCGATCTCCAAATTCTTTTAAGGCAGTAGTTATCCCCTTTTTCACCAAGGTTTGGGGCATTAAATCGAAACAAATAGACCGAAGTTCGGCATACATATCGTTGATTACTGATTCTCCGTTTTTGAAAACTTCTAGTCTCTTTTCTGGGTGCTGAGCATCCTTGTCTGTTAACCCTGAAAGGTTAAGTTTTAGTACTGAAATCAGTTGACCAAAACCATCGTGTAAGTCTCTAGCAAAACGGTTTCGCTCCTTTTCTTGTGAATTGATTACAGCATTTAATTCAGCTTCGCGAAGCTTGAGCTGGGCTTCTTGTTTTATTAATTGTTCTTTTTTCTTTGACCGATTCTTAACTAAAACAACTAGGGCAATTAATAATAAAGCAATTAAAGCTAGCCCAATAATCAAGGCTTGATTTCGTTCTAAACGAGCTTCTTGAGCACTTAAAGCCGACTGTTGCAGTGCAATTTGTTGCTCTTTTTCTTTGGTCCTGAATTCAGTTTCCAAGCTTGCAATAAGCTGTTGTTTTTCAAGACTCATGAAGTTGGATTCAAGAGTGTCGTTCAGCAACGACATTTCAAAAGCCAGTTTATAGTTTCCCAGCTTAGCATATAAAAGTTTTAATTTTTGTGAAGCTAGGTTGGGTATTTCTGTTCCTCCTTCCTTTTTGGAAATCATCAAGGCCTTTTCATAAAATTCAATAGCCTCTTGAGTGATTCCCAGGGTATCCTTTAAAGTTCCATAATTGAAATAGGTATCCCCTACCCTCATCGCTATCCCTGCCTTTTGATAATTAGCAAGTGCTCTTTTATAGTATGCTTCAGATTCAGCAAAATGCCCCTGCGCTTGTTGGGAATTGGCCATAATTAGATTTGCATTTCCAAGCACACCAACATTGTTTTTTAAGGTAAGGAAGTAGACAGCTTTCTCATAATAATAAGCCACGCTGTCGTAATTTTTCAAATACTGGTGGACAGCCGCTAAATTGGAAAGCTCAAGGCCAAGATTAATCGTATCCTTCTTAAGTGCATAAATTTTATATGACTTAAGGAAATATTTAGCAGTACTCTCATAATCTCCTGTGGAAGAATATATCTGTGCCATTGTATTATAAACCCTATTAAGGAACTTCTCATTAGATATGGACTCAAATATTTCCATGGCCAATACATTATTAACCATAGCCTGGTCATAAAGCCCCTTTTCAAGATTCACCTGTGCTAATGATATGTAGGTTGCTCCTATTTTTAAGCTATCGCCCAATTCCTGAAAGGCGGCCAAAGCCTTCAAAAAATACTCCATGGACAAATCACTTTTCAGTTTTATTTGATAGTAATTTCCAATCATTACCAATCCTTGTGCCTTTTGCCATTTACTGTCTATTTCCTGAGACCATCTAACAGCATTCTCCGCATATATCAAACTACTGTCAGGTTTGGAGTATCGGATTACTTCAGACCTAAGTAATTCCCTCGCTATTCGTAATGAGTCTTGTGCTACCAAATGGTTGGCAGAAATAATAATCAGTAAAACACACAATAGCTTCTTCATCAAAAAGAGATTATTGACAGAAAAAGTGATCTGACCAACCACACACGATAATAAAACTATTGAAAAAAAATGACTAAACGACTATGCTTCTTTCTGCTCTGACCGAAACTTCTTTCATATCTGTTTCTAGCAAGTTAACTGTCATCATAGTGCCTCGTCTGCCTTGGGTGGTATCTAAATCAAACTCTCCTTTGATCAAATTCAAACGGGTTTGAATGTTTTTCCAACCATTGCCTTTGCCACTGTAAAACAGTTCGGCATCAAACCCTTTTCCATCATCTTCTACCGTTAAGGTCAGTTCTGCCTCATCTCTGGTAAGTTGGATGGTGATGTGAGATGCCTCTGCATACTTCATTACATTGTTTACCCACTCTTGGCAAATTCTGAAAAGCGAAATCTCAACGATTTCGGGAAGACGTTCTTTATTGCTGAAAACTATCACTTCGCAAACCACCTTTTTACTTTGAGTAATGCGATCTCCAAATTCTTTTAAGGCAGTAGTTATCCCCTTTTTCACCAAGGTTTGGGGCATTAAATCGAAACAAATAGACCGAAGTTCGGCATACATATCGTTGATTACTGATTCTCCGTTTTTGAAAACTTCTAGTCTCTTTTCTGGGTGCTGAGCGTCCTTATCTGTTAATCCTGAAAGGTTAAGTTTTAGTACTGAAATCAGTTGACCAAAACCATCGTGCAAGTCTCTAGCAAAACGGTTTCGCTCTTTTTCTTGTGAATTGATTACAGCATTTAACTCAGCTTCGCGAAGCTTGAGCTGGGCTTCTTGTTTGATTAATTGTTCTTTTTTCTTAGCCCTATTTCTATTCAAAATTATTACGGCCAAAAATAGAATGGCAATCAAAACTAGACCAACCATTAGTAAGCGATTTCTCTCAAGTTTTAATTCTTGCTCACCCAACTGAGCTTCTTGTAAAGCAATTTGCTGCTCTTTCTTTTCGGTTTCGTATTGGGTTTGAAGTTCACTCAACTGCTTAGATTTTTCAGCGTTCAACAGACTATCACTGATCTCAATTGAATTAAATAAATTACTATAAGCTTCTTTGTACTTACCACGTTTGTTTTCAACATCTCCTAAATTTCTCAAGGCATCCTTTTTCAAAGCTTGATTATCTATTTCGTTTGCAATTGACATACTCTTTTGAGCATAAAAATATGCCGAATCATAATTCACCATCTGATTAAACAATACGCTTAAATCTAAATAAAGCCCTGCTTCATCATAAGGGTTATTTATTAGTCCTTCTCTATAAATGCTTGTCGATTTCCGTAGATAGCTCAAAGCCATTCCATACTCCTTTTGTTCACTATACACTTTGGCTAAATCCATATTTGACAGCGCCAAATTCTTATAGTCAGGAATCTCCTTTGCAAAACTTTGGCTTTTGTTCAGGTAGTAAATAGCAGAATCTAGCTGTTCGAGCTTAATAAAAACATTCCCAATATTCAATAAAACTCGATGCCTCGTTTCTCCAAAAGATTTCCCTGAGAACATCTGTCTCAGGTTCCATGATTTTTTATAGTATTCGAGAGCACTTGAATACTCTTCTGTGAGATAATATACATTGCCAATATTGGTGTAGGTTGAACTTATACCAATGGTATCTTTTGCTACTTCAAAAATTCGCAGGGCCTGAAAAGCCATATCCAAAGACTTTGTATAGTCTGGAATATTCTGATTAATGAGAGCTAGATTAATCAGTATCACTGCTCTATTTCGTTCATTACCTATTTCAGCATAGTACTTTTCAGAAATATCAAGATAATGAATAGCAGAATCGTATTTACTAAGTCCCCAAAAAACTATACCTAAATTACTTGCAGCATATGCTTCTACCCTTCTGTTGTTTATACTTCTAGATATTTCAACAGCATTTCTGGCTAATTCGACTGCTTCGTTAGAGTCTGTAAACTTAATTAGCCAAGCAACATCTGCCATAGCCTCGGCTCGAATCGAATCGTGCGCTGTACTTTTGATAATCGAACGCAGACTATCTACTTCTTGGGCGTTCAATGATGCCACTGTTAGGAGAGTAATACAAGCTACAGCAAAGAATCTCATTCAGGTTAAATTACAGGTGTGAGCGACTTTTTAGCATCAATTAATAATACACAAGCTAATGATTCTAAAATAACTTTTTATGTTAATCTGGTTTTAGACTTTGCGATACCATCTATATAGAGCATAAAAAAACCGACTTAAGATACTCCAATTAAATAGAGTTCAAAAGTCGGTTTCAAAATGATTCTAGGAGTGCCTAAGCAGCAAATTCCTTAACTGTCTTTTCAATTATATCACAGCATTCATGCAGTTGCTCTTCCGTCATTACCAAAGGAGGTGCAAAGCGAATGATATTACCATGAGTTGGCTTGGCCAGTAATCCATTTTCTTTTAAGGCCATGCAAATATCCCAAGCGGTAGAACTGTCTTCGGTATCGTTAATCACAATCGCATTTAAAAGTCCTTTGCCTCTTACTAAAGTAATCAGGTCGGAGGTTTTGATAAACGCACTCATTCTTTCTCTGAAGATATCCCCCAAACGCTGGGCATTTTCAGCAAGTTTTTCATCTTTAATTACCTCTAAAGCGGCTATAGCTACTTTGGCTGCCAATGGGTTTCCTCCAAAAGTACTACCATGCTGTCCTGGCTGAATTACTTCCATAATAGGATCGTTGGCCAATACGGCCGACACAGGATACACACCACCAGAAACGGCTTTGCCTAAAATCAATACATCTGGTTTAACATTTTCATGATCACAAGCTAAAAGCTTACCTGTTCTGGCGATACCTGTTTGCACTTCATCGGCAATAAAGAGCACGTTATTTTCTTTACACAAACGATTGGCTTCAGTTAAGTAACCGCTATCTGGAACATATACGCCTGCTTCGCCTTGAATAGGCTCCACTAAAAATCCAGCCACATGCTCTTCTGCCAAGGCCGCTTTCAAAGCATCAATGTCGTTATATGGTATTTTAATAAAACCTTTAGTGTATGGACCAAAGTTCTTCTTTGCTACAGGGTCATTAGAAAATGAAATAATCGTAGTGGTTCTCCCATGAAAATTATCTTCACAAACAATAATTTTCGCTTCGTTTTCAGGAATGCCCTTTCGCTCATAAGCCCATTTTCTACAAAGCTTTATGGCAGTTTCAACCGCCTCAGCTCCTGTATTCATTGGTAAGATTTTATCGAATCCGAAATACTCGGTCATATATTTTTCATACATCCCTAATACATCGTTGTAGAACGCCCTTGAAGTCAAGGTCAACGTTTCGGCTTGATCTTTTAAGGCTTGAACAATTCGCGGATGACAATGCCCTTGATTTACAGCACTATAGGCCGAAAGAAAATCGAAATACTTTTTTCCTTCTACATCCCAAACATAAACGCCTTCGCCTTTGGCCAGAACTACCGGTAGCGGATGATAGTTATGAGCACCGTATTTGTTTTCAAGATTAATTGCTTGTTTGCTATTTTGAACTGTTTCCATCTCTTTTAAATTTTATCTTTGCTACCCAAAATCAGGGGGTACGCCAAAGGTAAACAAACTAATTTAGCCCAAAAAAGATGTCGAAAGATTCTAAATCAAAACCAACATTTGTCACAGAAAAAGAAGATTATTACCTTGACGAACTGGGCAGAATGGTTTTTACTGCAAAATACCATCTTAAAAGAGGCTATTGTTGTAAAAACGGTTGTAGACACTGCCCATACGGCTATAAAAAATGACAAACCACTTCGAGAATCTCTCTGTTAATCCTAATGAACTTCCTGGTTTAGAGGAAATAGACTTCAAGCCCATTGACCCTAATTACCTTAAAGTAAGCCTTATTTCATCAACACTATTTTTCATTTTACTTATTGGGGGGGCTATTGCTGTTCTTGAGCTTGGAGATATTGAAGAAAAATTGAACGGCTACATCATATCGATGAGTTCTATTGTCGTTTTGGCGGCCATAAATATTACAATTACCATTCTTGGTTTTAAAAAGAAGCAATACGCTCTTCGCCAGCGCGATATTATTTATACAAAAGGCTTAATATGGTCTATGCGCACCACAGTGCCATTTAATAGAATACAACATGCAGAATTGAAGCAAGGCCCTATTGAACGTATATACAAAATCAATAGCCTAAAGCTGTTTACAGCAGGCGGCCAAAGTAGCGACTTGGTTATTCCAGGTTTACCAGATAAAGAAGCATTGTCCATGAAAGATTTTGTACTCAAGAAAACCGAAGAGGATGGTACAGAACGATCATGATTTTTCCATTCCAACCCGTCAACCTTCGGTAGCCATTGGTATCATTCTTATCAAGTTTGTAAGAATGACGGTAAGGGCTATTTGGCCACTTTTATTAAGTTTTTTTATAGGCAGAAGGGCCGGATCTACTTTTGAAGACGTAGTTGGTTATCTAGTATTAGGCTTTGCAGCCTTTAACCTTATCGGTTCTATCCTTACTTATTTTCGATTTTATTATTACATAAAAGACAATGCCATTGTTTTGGATAAAGGGGTTTTGAAAAAGACTAGAACGAACATTCCTTTTGAGCGGATTCAAACCATCAACTTTAGCCAAAATTTACTCCACCGTTTATTCAATGTGGTAAGTGTAGAAATTGATTCTGCAGGTGCCAACAAGTCGGAAATCAGTATTGATGCCCTGAGCAAGGAAGAAGCAATTGCTTTGAGGGAATACATCATGGCTGAAAAGGAGCAGATAATTAATGAAATAGGTACGGAAGAAGAAAAAGAGATAAGCGCAGACAAAAGTCCTTCGGAGTTGCTGCTTCACTTAACCCCTTTTGATCTTCTTAAGGTAGGCGTAAGCCAAAACCACCTGCGCTCAATGGGAATTATCTTTGCCTTCGTATTTACCACTATTAATGAGCTCACTAACGACATTGGTGATTTTTTATCAGATCAGTTTACGCAATTCGAAAGTTATGCGGTACACAACACGTTATTTGCCTTTCTATTTTCCGCTGTTCTGGTAATCATTATTTCTTTCCTTTTCTCCTTAGGAAATTCTGTTTTGAAATACTACGACTTAAAACTTTGGATGGGCAAGAACGGATTAAAGTTGGTAAGGGGGTTATTAAATAGAGAAGAGGTAACCATTAACAAAAACAAAGTACAGATGGTATCTTGGTCTACCAATCCAATCCGTAAGTTCTTCAAAATGTACACTTTGCAAATTGCTCAGGCATCCAGTACAGAAGTGAATGCTCAAAAATCTAAAATCAACGTTCCTGGGAGCTATAAGAAACAAATATCAAGAGTTATCAATATGGTATTTCCTTCAGAGTATTTAGGAACCGAAGTCAAGCATTCAATTAGCTCAGCTGTAAAACAGAGGATTGTTTTATTTTATGGAATCCTCCCTTCTTTAGTGAGCTTAAGTTTATGGTTTTTAATAGAAGAGGCTGCTTTCTATTTCTTGCTTATCCTTCCCCTTTCTGTCTTTCTGGGACGAGCCTACTACAAAAAACGTAGCTATGAAATCAACGAAGAACTGATAAGAAGCAACAGTGGAATTGTAGGTACAGAAAACGTACTGACTCAAATTCATAAAATTCAGGCGGTGAAAGTAAAACAAAGCTGGTATCAGCGAAGAAAGCAATTAGCTACCATAGAACTTTACACTGCGGCTGGCGAAATGAGTATTCCTTTCATTACGCTTAATGAAGCGTTACAATTAGAGAATTTCATCCTCTATCGTATTGAAACTGATAAAAGAGAGTGGATGTAAGCCACGGCTTTTCCCTCCTCATTTCCAAGAACGAAAAACACCATGATCGAAATCCTATTAATAATTCTAGTCGCACTGTCAATGGTGAATATTGTGATAACCCTCACAAAAAAGCCTAAACTAGATATTAAGCCTCAGTTAAAACAGATTGAAGATTTAATGATAAAATTCGATTCAACGCTTGACAGAACCGAGAAGTCACTCAAAGATGAGTTTCATAGAAACAGAACCGAAACCAACGAACTTTCAAAAAGCAACAGAGAAGAGTTAACCAACAGCCTCAAATCTTTCGAAGGAAAATTCACAGAAAACATCAGAGCATTGAATGAATTACTTCGTCAAAAATTTAGTGACTTCTCTGTTCAACAAAACGAGATCAACAAACAAACCACTGAAAATGTAAAAGAAGTAAAGCAATCTGTAGAAGGACAATTAAAATCAATCCGTGAAGACAATACCAAACAGCTTGATGAAATACGAAAGACAGTAGATGAAAAACTTCAAAAAACCCTAAATGAGCGATTAAGCCAATCTTTTGAAACCGTTGGCAAGCAATTGCAGGCTGTTCAGGAAGGTTTAGGTGAAATGAGAACTTTGGCTACCGATGTGGGCGGGTTGAAAAAAGTATTAAGCAATGTAAAAATGCGGGGTGGAATTGGTGAAATACAGCTATCTCTCCTATTGGAACAAATTCTAGCCCCAGATCAATACGAAGCAAATGTAAAAACAAAAGCCAGCAGTGCTGATTTGGTTGAGTTTGCTATTAAACTGCCCGGTAAAGACGATTCGGGTAAGAATGTTTGGCTTCCTATTGATGCCAAATTCCCAAAAGACACCTATGAGCAATTACAAGAAGCCTATGATGAAGGCGACCAAAATAAGATTTTAATTGCCCAAAAGAACCTTGATAACACCATTAAGAAAATGGCCAAGGACATTAGTGAAAAATACATTGACCCTCCAAATACTACCGATTTTGGAATTATGTTTCTTCCATTTGAAGGAATCTACGCTGAAGTAGTTCGCAAAGCCGCTTTGCTTGAAGACTTACAAAGGAACTACAAAATCATAGTTACAGGCCCTACTACTCTAGCGGCCATTCTCAACAGTTTACAAATGGGCTTTAAAACCCTAGCAATTCAAAAACGCAGCAGTGAGGTTTGGCAGGTTTTAGGTGCTGTGAAAAAAGAGTTTGAAAACTTTAGCGGAATAATGGAGAAAGCCCAGAAAAACATTCAAACAGGCCTAAACCAACTTGACGATGTAATGGGTAAAAGAACACGTGCCATTCAAAGAAAACTAAAAGGAGTAGAAGCCCTGAGCGAGGCCGAAACAAAAAGTATTTTGCCTGAATTGGCCGATAACTCCCTCATTATAGATGATGAGGATAATGATGAATAAAGAAATTGATGTTCAGAATAAACGATTAAGCAATTGATCACTTTACTGCCATAAACAATAACATTTCTGAAAAATAGCTCATTAAGGCTCTTTTAAGGGTTTGTACTGGCCATAGCCGCTTCCGAATTTCATATGAATATTTTTCACCTCAGGTTGGTGTCTTTACAAAAAATTACGATATTTGCATTCCGTTTTCAAAAGCGACTAAATTATATTTACCCATGGCAAGAGTTTGTGACATCACCGGAAAGAGAGCACGTACAGGAAACAACGTTTCTCACGCTAATAATAAAACAAAGAGAAAATTCTACCCGAATCTTCAGAAAAAGAGATTCTATCTTCCTGAAGAAGACAAATGGGTTACTTTAAAAGTATCTACATCAGCTTTAAGAACCATTAATAAAAATGGCATTACCGCTGTACTAAAAAAAGCAAGAGAAAACGGTAACGTTTTAGTATAATAGCGTTCTAAAACGTTATTATACTACTATGAAGTTTTCAATTAAGACTTTAGCAATCCTGATGACGTTTATGTTCTCAGGATTTTTCTTTTTACAGGCTCAAGAGAATGTAAGAAAAGACTACTTAAGTGCTGATTTCCACAAAGGAAGAAGAGATGCATTGCGAGCAAAACTACCCGACAACTCTGTAGCGGTCTTCTTTGCCAGCCCCATACGCAATCGTTCAAATGATGTAGACTTCATCTATCATCAAGACCCTGACTTATACTACCTCACAGGTTACAATGAGCCTCATGCTGTTTTATTGGTTTTCAAAAACATGCAAACCGACAAAACTGGTAATGAGTACAATGAAATCTTTTTTGTACAAACTAGAAACGCTCAAGCTGAACAATGGACAGGCCGCAGACTAGGTTCTGCTGGAGCACAAGAAAAACTGGGAATTCTCAACTCTTTTAATAACACAGATTTCAAAGCCTACGATGTAGATTTTGAGAAATTTGATAAAATACTTTTTTACGAGTTTAAGAACGATGTAAGAGACAATGCCCGTGATGAGAGTGATCTCTATAGCCTTATTCAGCAGTTTAAAAGCAAAGTAGGTTATGGCATAGAAGCCAATAGCCTTGGGGCTGAACCTAAAAAAAACAACTTAGACCTGCGAGGACTCAACACCATTATGGGTGAGTTACGCGGTATTAAAACCAAAGATGAGTTAGACCTTTTGCGCAAGGCCGTATTTATTTCGGCAGTAGGCCAAGCGGAGGTAATGAAAGCTATGCATCCTGGTATGACGGAAGCCGAAGTACAAGGCATTCATGAGTTTGTATTCAAGAAATATGGGTCAGAATATGAAGGCTATCCTTCAATTGTTGGTGCTGGAAATAACGGTTGTATTCTTCACTACATAGAAAACACCGAAATAGATATTCAAAGTGACCAAATGATTTTAATGGATTTGGGAGCTGAATATCATGGCTATACTGCTGACGTTACCCGAACCATTCCAATTGACGGTAAGTTCTCGAAAGAAGAAAAAGCCATTTATGATTTGGTGTACGAAGCACAAGAGCAAGCCATTCAAATGGCCAAACCTGGCGTTTCAATGGCTGAGATGGGAGATTTGGCAAAGGATATTATTAATAAAGGGCTAGCAAAGCTAGGCATCATCGAAAACGAAACTACCCGACACCCTTATTATCCACATGGACTTTCTCACCATATTGGTCTGGATGTTCACGACAAAGGCCCAAGAGGCCCACTACAAGAAAACATGGTGATTACGGTAGAGCCAGGCATCTATATTCCTAAAGGCAGTAAATGCGACCCAAAATGGTGGGGTATTGCGGTTAGAATTGAAGACGACATTCTTATTACCAAAGATGGCTCAGAATTACTTTCTGGCTATGCACCAAGAAAATCAGAAGACATTGAAGCTTTAATGAAACAAAGCAGCCCATTGGCGCAATTCACCTTACCAGCCCTCAAAGGAAACAAGTAAAAGCACTTTTTTTAGTAATAAAGGCCGGCTTTGCTGGCCTTTATTGTTTATATTATTGTCTCGTCCTGAAATAAGTTGACATAAACTCGACTTATTTATGAAAGGATTAAAATCAAGTAGCCCAGTAAAGAAAAAGCGCACTCAGCGTGATTACAATATGAAGTTTAAACTCCTTGCTTTCCTATTTTTAGTTCCTCTCTCTATGCAGGCACAAAATAATGGACTCGAATTCATTAATATTTTCAGTTCTGATATGAATGAAGCTGTGTCATGTTATAGAATCCCTGCTCTGATCACTGCAAAAAACGGAGACCTCATTGCGGCCATTGATGAACGTATCCCCTCTTGTGGCGATCTGAAATGGAGTAATGACATCAACATTGTGATAAGAAGAAGTAAGGACAATGGAAAAACTTGGTCTAAAATAGAATCTATTGTCGATTACCCTTTGGGAAAATCAGCCTCTGATCCTTCCTTTATTTTAGACCAGATTACCGGAGATATAATCATGTTTTTCAATTATATGGACCTCAATTCAGAAAAGGATGTGTACTATCTGAAAATGACAAAAAGCAGCGATAATGGAGCGTCATGGTCCTCACCTGTCGACATTACCTCACAAATAACAAAATCAGAATGGAAGAATGATTTTAAGTTTATTACCTCAGGAAGGGGAATTCAAACCCGTAACGGAACATTGCTTCACACACTTGTCAACCTAGCCAATGGCCTTCATGTATTCGGAAGTGATGACCATGGTGAGAACTGGTATTTAATTGACAGCCCAATTCATCCCGCAGATGAATCTAAAATTGTGGAACTCAATGATGGTTCATGGATGATCAATAGTCGAGTCAATAACCTTGGCACTAGATTCGTTCATATTTCCAATGACAAAGGCAAAACATGGGCATCCAAAGCAGAAGCAGAATTGATAGACCCATCATGCAATGCCAGCATCATTCAATACCCTGTTGCAAGCAATGGAATCGACAGAAATATATTGCTGTTTGCGAACCTCAATAATTCGAGCTCCAGAGAAAACCTTTCGATACGCGCCAGCTATGATGATGGGAAAACTTGGACAGCACCAAAAACAGTTTATGCTGGAAAATCAGCTTATTCTTCGCTTTCAATATTAAAGGACGGAAGTGTTGGCTTGTTCTTTGAAAAAGATAACTATAAAGAAAATGTTTTCGTTCGAATTAGCCTAGACTGGATCACCGATGGGAGATATAAGTAAAGGAAATCCGTTTTATTAAATCCCGCACTGTAGAAGGTGTTAAATTCACAAACCAAATTAGTAACCATTAGCTTAAAATATTTCGGCACCTTGGGTTTTATTATAAAAAACAGTTAGCTATATTTGCAGTCCGAATTTTAGAAGCATAAAGAAATGGCTAAGAAAGGCAATAGAGTTCAAGTGATTATGGAATGCACTGAGCATAAGACGAGTGGCATGCACGGTACGTCTAGATACATCACTACTAAGAACAGAAAGAACACAACTGAGAGATTGGAGTTGAAGAAATACAACCCAATTTTGAAGAAATACACTATTCACAAAGAAATTAAGTAATAATGGCTAAGAAAGTAGTTGCAACCCTGAAAGTCCAAGGTGGTGTAAAATACGCCAAGGTAATTAAAGCGGTAAAATCTCCAAAGACAGGTGCATATACCTTCAAAGAAGAGATTGTTACTGAAGATATGGTAAAAACGGTGCTTGCTGACAAGTAAGAAATTGCACTTTTAATAAATATACGAAAGTCCCTCCTGAGGGACTTTTTTATTGCTAATTTAACGTACGATTATGGGCTTGTTTGGAATCTTCTCTAAAGAAAAAAAAGAATCGCTCGACAAAGGGCTTGAAAAGACCAAAGATGGTTTCTTTTCCAAGCTAGGTCGTGTCGTAGCCGGTAAATCAAAAGTTGATGACGAAATACTCGATGAGTTAGAAGAAATTCTAATTACATCTGATGTTGGTGTTGAAACCACCATCAAAATTATTCAACGCATTGAGGAGCGTGTTGCTAAAGACAAATACCTCAACACTACTGAGCTCGACAGAATACTTCGAGAAGAGATTGCAGAGCTCCTTTCTGAAAACAACTCTGAAGACCTTACAGATTTCACTATCCCCGCAGGCCATAAACCACACGTTATTCTTGTTGTAGGGGTAAATGGAGTAGGAAAAACTACCACCATTGGTAAACTAGCCGCACAATTTAAAAGCAAAGGTAAATCAGTAGTTTTAGGAGCTGCCGATACGTTTAGGGCTGCTGCTGTAGATCAGCTCAAGCTTTGGGGGCAACGCATTGATGTACCTGTAATTGCTCATGGCATGAACACCGATCCCTCTGCTGTAGCTTTTGATGCAGTAAAAAAAGGGGTTGAAATGGGTGCCGATTTGATCATTGTTGACACAGCTGGTAGACTACACACCAAAGTGAATTTAATGAATGAGCTTACCAAGATCAAACGGGTAATGCAAAAATTCATTCCAGAAGCGCCACATGAAATCCTATTGGTACTAGATGGCTCTACTGGTCAAAATGCTTTTATTCAAGCCAAAGAGTTTACGAAAGCCACTGAAGTTTCAGCCTTAGCCATAACTAAACTTGATGGTACGGCAAAAGGTGGAGTAGTAATTGGAATCTCTGACCAATTCAAAATCCCTGTAAAATACATTGGTGTAGGTGAACAAGTAGGCGATCTTCAGGTATTTAACAAAGCTGAGTTCGTAGATTCGCTTTTCAAGAAGTAAGCTAGTTATTGTTTCTTAACACCTCAAAACACCGTCCTTCACTCTTTATTACTTAAAGTGTGTTTTTGTTTGACTGTTAACTGATTTAGGCTGATACTGCATAGTATTAAGCACCTATAATTTGTTAAAACGCCTTACCTTAGTATTTCTTTTACCCCTCTACGGACTTGCCACCTTAGGCAACCTTGCTCCCTACTATGCCCTCTTCCACCGTGCATCCTTTCAATTGAGGGTACGCCAAGGGAATTATCAGAACGGTACGACACTGAACCTAACAGAACAAGAGTATAATCTCTTGGATTGGACTGAAAAAGGGAGGGAATTTAAAATGGATGGAGAAATGTATGATGTTTCTTCTATCAAAAAAACCAACACTGGCTATACCATCATTTGCAAACACGATGAAGTCGACAGTTGGCTATCAAAGATAATTCCGTCTTCAAAACAAACCCAAAAACAAAAAGCACCGTCAAAAAAAAGGCGGATAGCTCGGTCAATAGATAAGTACTTCCCCGCGGAGTTTTCATTCACCAGAGCGGCACTTCAAGTAGCTTTGCCTATTAGTCCTTTCGAAAAAAACTTAAGTATTCCTCTGATCTATTCCGAGGTCGAATCTCCTCCTCCAGAGACACACCATTTCTTTATATAAGGTAAGATTCATTCTTATCCACTCTATTATAAATGCATGTAGAGTGATTCATACCATTCCAATTTTATACACAAAGCTGTGCTGAAATATTGGTCAACATAATTCTATGGACTCTATTTCAGTATGGTCAATTGTGCTCAAACTTTAATAAAAAAGAAATGAAAAAGATATACTATACTTTTTTAGGGCTTCTTATTGGCTTCTCTATAATGGCTCAGTCGGGTCGAATAGTAGGAAGAGTCATTGATGCTTCAGATAATCAGCCACTTACTGGTGCAAATATTAGAATTACTGGTAGCAGTGGAACTTCAACGGATAGCAACGGAGCGTTTTCAATTCCGTGCAATGGTTCAACAGAAATTACTGTAACCTATGTAGGCTATAGAAGCTACACCGGCAGAATTGAAAATTGTGATCAAGACTTTACGATTAAGCTCACACCTACCAATCAATTGCTTGATGAAGTAGAAATTACCACTACTTCAAACCCCAACCGCTCACTATTGTATCTTCCAACCGCCATCACCAAGTTAGGCGGACTTGAGATGCAAAGAGGTACTGGATTGTTTATGGACGATGCCATCAATGCTAACGTACCAGGAGTTTACATGACAAGAAGAGCAGTATCTTCTGGTCAACAATTTAACATTCGTGGATACGGAAGTGGTGTTGGTTTCCGTGGCGCCAATAATAACTTCGATGGTCAAGGTTATAAAGTTTACCTCAATGGAATTCCTGTAACCGATGCGGAAGGTATTACGGTGATGGACGACATCGACTTTGGTTCTATCGGAAATGTAGAAGTAATCAAAGGCCCAGCGGGCTCACTTTATGGTTTGGCCATTGCTGGAGCAGTAAACCTTGAAACCAAGAAGGCTGAAAGTGGTCAGAATTCCATTAGCCAAAGTGCTTTGATAGGAAATTACGGATTGAGCCGTTTCACTACCCAAGTGCAGTTAGGTGCAGATCGATCTTCAGTTTTAGTTAATTACGGCCGTCAGCATTCTGATGGATTCATGCCACATAACGAGTCGGACAAGAACTTCTTCAACTTTATTGGTGATTTCACGCCTAACGAAAAGCAGAAGATTTCAACCTACTTGGCCTATACCAACAGTTACGATCAACGTGCAGGAGAACTTACCATCAGTCAATTTGAAACTGGAGACTTTTCAGGAAATGCCCGATACATCAAAAATGACGCGCACTCTGAAGTTGTTGGTTTTAGAGCGGGCTTAAGCCACACCTACAAATTCTCGAATCAAGTAAAAAATACTACTGCCATTTTTGGTTCTGGAATCACGAATAACGCAAGTTCTGCTGGTGGCTGGACGGACAAAAGCCCTTTCAATTATGGCTTCAGGTCTACATTGAACATGAATTTTGATTTGAACGGAGCCACTTTAAGTGGTATTGCTGGCGTTGAGGCACAACGTCAGCAAGCGCTTAGCCTTGGTTATGGAATGGTGACCAATCAAGACGATCCCAATGGTTACAATGTCATTGGTGCGATGAGAAGTAATCAGGCGACTACAACCAGCACAGGTTCTTATTTTACCGAATGGACGCTTTCACTTCCTAGTGATATTTCATTTACTGCGGGCTTAGGCTTTAGCGCAATGGACATTGATTTAATGAACCGAACTTATGACGCAGCCAACGATAAAGCAGGTGAGAGATATCAGGTGACTTATAAAAACATGGCGTCTCCTCATTTCGCTCTCAACAAAGTGTTCAACAGTCAGCTTTCCGCTTATGCTTCATATAGCAAAGGCTACAAGGCGCCTGTAAGTGGAAATATTGTAGTTTCCGCTACTGGCCAATTGAATACTGGTTTGAAACCTGAAGAAGGCGATCAGTTCGAAATTGGAACAAAAGGTTCTTTACTCGACAGCCGATTCAATTACCAATTGGCGCTGTTCAGCACAGAATTTAAAAACAAAATGACTTCTGTGGCAGTGCCTTTAGATGCCAATACTACTGCCTATACCTACATCACTAATGGCGGTGGTCAAATCAACAAAGGTTTGGAAATAGCTGCCAATTATGAGCTTTATAAGTCTAGTACTGGCTTCTTTAGCAAAGTGGGTTCGTTTGCCAACCTTACTTATTCTGACTTCACTTACAAAAACTTCAGCTACCAATCACTAAGTGGTGGTGTACCAACGACTGCGGAATATGATGGGAACGATGTAGCTGGTGTTTCGCCAATAGTGGCCAATGTAGGTATTGATGCCTATGCACAAAATGGCTTGTATGGAAATTTGAATTTCCAATACAGAGACGGTATGCCTATCACATCTGATGGCGCTAACCAATCTGCAGGTTATAGATTATGGAACACCAAAGTGGGCTACCACAGTAAGCTTTCAAGTCACTTTGATATGGATCTATACTTTGGTGTAAACAACATTTTAGGTGAGAAATATTACTACATGATATTCGTCAACCAGTTAAATGACGCCTACATACCTGCCCCTAAAAAGGCCAATTACTTTGGCGGAATTCAACTGAAATACATCTTTTAATCATTGAAAGAGGCTGAAGTTTAGTCATGCCGAACTTGTTTCGGCATCCCATAATTAAAACTGCAGAAGTTTAAATGACGGGCCCTGAAACACTCCGACACTTCGGAGCAGGGTGACCTTCAGCCTCTTTCTTCAACCTTAAATACGATGAAAAAACTATATACATTATTGCTCACGACCTTGGTGCTTACCAGCTGCGGTAGGTTTTCAAACAAAGATGAAAAGCAATCCAATTCGGAAAGAATTGTATGCCTTTCAAAACAATACAACGAAATCATTTTCGAATTAAATGCACAACAAAATCTAGTTGCTGTAGACCTATCGAGCACTTATCCGCCCGAAATTAAGGCGCTACCTACTGTGGGTTATCACAGGGCTTTAAGCACGGAAGGCATTCTTTCCATGGAACCAACCATGATTATTCATGACAATAATGTTGGACCAGAACAAGTGATGCAACAAATGGAAAAGCTCAAAATCCCGATGATGGTATTTAAAACCAAAGGAGATGATATTCCAGGAGCCAAAGCATTGGTCACAGAAATGGGGCAATACTTCGGCAGGGAAAAAGAAGCAGATTCGCTCAATGCCAAACTCGACAAGGATTTACTTACAGCCGAAAATGCCCTAGCGCAATACACTACAAAACCCAAAGTGGTGGTGATTCATTACGGTAGAGCTACAAATGTGTACCTCACCATGACGGAAAACAGTACTACGGCCAATTTGATTGAAATGGCGGGCGGCACAATTCCCATTGATGGAGACCGTGGCATGATGCAGCTTTCAGCAGAAGTGATCGCCAAGTCAAACCCTGATGTTATTCTACTCACCGACTTTGGTTACGACCGACTAGGTACCGAAGAACAATTAAAATCTCTTCCTGGAGTAAGTACAACGAATGCCGCCAAGAACAATCGCATTTATAGGGTGGAAGAACACGACATGGTGTACTTCGGTCCACGCACAGGCGAAGTAATTCTCAAACTTCAAGAACTAATTCATAGAAATGAGCAAGTTCAATAATCAATACAAGGCTTGGTTCCCCATTCTTGCAGTTGTACTTCTGGTTACCTTTTTCTTTTCTATGAAATTGGGTGCCATCAATATTTCTTGGGCTGAAATTCAGGCTTCATTCACGAAACTGATTAGTGGAGAAGCCATGAACCTCAACGAAAGAATCTTCATGCAAATCAGGCTTCCTCGGGCGTTAATGGGAGTTTTCGTAGGCGCCAGTCTGGCTATCGCTGGAGTATTGATGCAGGCCTTGTTCCGAAATCCAATTGTGGAGCCCGGATTAATAGGCACTTCCAGCGGAGCAGCTTTCGGAGCTTCATTGTACTTCGTTTTAGGTTCTGTAATTAAAGTTCATGCTGGCGAATGGACTTTACCGATTGCGGCCTGTATTGGAGGAACACTTTCCACGGTAGCCGTTTTCCTTTTGTCGCAAAACCGATCTACAGGCAAAAGCTCTGTAGTGGCATTATTGCTCACAGGCATTGCGATTAACGCACTGTTTTTGAGCGGTGTGGGCTTCCTCTCCTACTTGGCCCGCGACCCGCAAGCCCGATCCATTATTTTCTGGAACCTCGGGACACTTTCAGGTGCCAACTGGGTTTCCGTTTCTATAGTAGGTACAATTATGGTCGTTTGCCTATTCTTTGCCCTGAGGTATGCAAAGCAACTGAACGCCTTAATGATGGGAGAAGACGAAGCCATTTTCCTTGGGGTCAATTTGAAGAAATTACAGATTGGGGTAATTGCCTTAAATGTACTTTTGGTAGCTGTAGCCACTTCGTTTACCGGGGTAATTGGCTTTGTAGGTTTGGTGGTGCCTCACCTCCTTCGTTTAATGAAAGGCTCCGATAACCGTTTTCTCTTATTGGGAAGTGCCTTCATGGGTGGAATTCTCTTGAGCTTGGCCGATTTAGCCTCTCGCTTATTATTAGCTCCAGCAGAATTGCCCATTGGGATCGTCACTTCATTGGTAGGCGTACCCGTGTTTATCATTCTACTAAGAAAAAAACAATACTATTTCTGATTATGCTCGAAGCCAAAGAAATCACATTCAAAATTGGAGAGAAAGTACTGCTCGACAATGTATCAGTTCAGTTTGAAGCTGGAAAGCTTAATCTAATCATTGGGCCAAATGGAGCTGGAAAATCCACCTTGATGAAGGTAATCAGTCGGCAATTGACGGATTACCAAGGAACAGTTAGCTACAACCAAGCAGACAGTAAAAAGCTTAGCGATAAAAAGCTGGCGCAAATGAGAGCGGTACTTTCTCAAAACATCGACTTGGCCTTCCCTTTGAAAGTGTGGGAAGTGGTGATGATGGGACGATATCCTCATTTCACCGATGCTCCGCGACAGATAGATAGAGATGCCTGCGAAGCTGCCTTGGAGTTTTTTGATGTAATGTACATGGCCGAACGAGATTACCTTACACTAAGCGGTGGCGAACGTCAGCGGGTACATTTCGCTCGGGTACTTACGCAAATCTGGAACCCTATTCACAACCAAGGTCGATATTTGCTACTAGACGAACCCCTCACCTTTCTAGACATTCATTATCAGTTTCAGTTTATGCACAAACTAAGAGAGTTATTGAAGGAAAAAGACTTGGTGGTGGTGGGCGTGGTGCATGACCTCAATTTAGCAGCCCAGTTTGGGGATGTTATTCATTTAATTCAGGATGGAAAACTCATTGCCAGCGGCACCAAACACGAAGTACTGAACGCAAAAAACATTAAAAGAGCATTTCACCTAGAGCCCGTTATCTACAATAACAAGGA
Organism: uncultured Roseivirga sp.; assembly: GCF_963973945.1. Taxonomy (GTDB): domain Bacteria; phylum Bacteroidota; class Bacteroidia; order Cytophagales; family Cyclobacteriaceae; genus Roseivirga. The sequence continues at coordinate 345,848 of NZ_CAXBBV010000002.1, read as the reverse complement.
AAAGGGATCGCTTCATCTGTTTTTTGAGTAGAACCAAAACATGAACGTTCACGAACGTTTGACTGAACTATTTCGAGCACTAACTAAAGGACATGATTCGTAACTAATTGATTTTAAAAAACTTAACTTCTTGGCACTACCCTTGTTAAAATATAAGCGGATAGAAAACATTTGTTCATTAACGTACATAGATTATGGGAGCTATAGCCATTAACATTCCTCAAATCACTGGGGAACAAGACATTGAAGTAGAAGTAAGAATCAACGGTGAGAAAAAATCCTACAATTACAGAGTCGAAGTATTCCACTGGGCCGACTGCGAAAACCCTAGTGAAGATCGAGTAGACTGCATTCGTCAAATATTAGGCAAATACGACCCCGACTGGGAGCTTTACCAAATTGGAATGCCGACTGACGAAGTTGTTCCGATTACCTTTAGGAAGAAGAGAAAATAAATTACCAAGCCTTTATAATTCATTACCTTTGCGCATTAATACAATAAGGAATGAAAACGAAGGGACTGAAGAAGGACAAGGTGAACATTGTAACACTAGGTTGCTCAAAAAACTTAGTGGACTCAGAAGTAATGCTTACTCAATTGAGAGGCAACGGAATCAAAACAACTCACGAGTCTAAAAAAGACAATGCTAATATTGTTATCGTAAACACTTGCGGCTTTATCGATAATGCCAAGCAAGAGTCCATCGATACCATTTTACGTTATGCTGACGCCAAAGACGATGGCGAAATTGATAAGCTTTACGTAACAGGCTGCCTTTCTCAACGCTACAAAGATGATCTAGAAACTGAAATTCCTCAAGTAGACGCCTTCTTCGGCACCATGGAGCTTCCTGCGCTTCTTAAGAAGTTCAAAGCAGATTATAAGCACGAATTGATAGGCGAGCGTATTATCACCACCTCTAACCATTACGCTTATTTAAAAATATCAGAAGGCTGCGACAGACCCTGCTCCTTTTGCGCCATTCCTTTGATGCGTGGTGGTCATAAGTCACGACCTATCGAAGAACTGGTTTTAGAAGCAAAAAACTTGGCCAGAAATGGCACCAAGGAATTGCTCCTCATTGCTCAAGACTCTACTTACTACGGATTAGATATTTACAAAAAACGAAACCTTGCAGAATTGCTTGAACGTCTTTCTGATGTGGAAGGCATTGAATGGATTCGTTTACACTACGCCTTCCCTACTGGCTTTCCAATAGATGCTTTAAAAGTAATGGCAGAGCGTGACAACATTTGCAGTTACATAGATATTCCTCTTCAGCACGGTTCTACCAAAATGCTGAAATTGATGCGAAGAGGCACTACCCGTGAAAAAACTGAAGCGCTGATCGAAGAAATCAGGGCTAAAGTTCCAGGCATTGCCATTCGAACTACTTTGATTGCGGGTCACCCGGGCGAAACGGAAGAAGATTTCAATGACATGGTCGATTTCGTGAAGAAAATGCGTTTCGATAGATTGGGAATTTTCAACTATTCGCATGAAGAAAACACGCACGCCTATTCTTATGTTGACGATGTGCCAGATGAGGTGAAACAAGAAAGGGCGAATATCGTAATGGGCATACAGGAAGAAATTTCGAACGAAATTAACCAAGAGAAAATTGGCAAGACTTTCAAAACGCTAATTGATAGAAAGGAAAGCGGAAACTACTACGGAAGAACAGAACACGATTCGCCAGAAGTAGATAACGAAGTAATCATCGATGCTAAAAAACATCACTTAAGAATTGGCGATTTCGCAAATATTAAAATCACAGATGCTACAGAATTCGATCTTTATGGTGAACCAGTTTAAGCACTTTTCATGTTTATGCTGCATTAGATTGAATTGCTGTCGAGGCTGATCTAACAATCAAAACCCTTTGTAACAAACGACTATGGCTGTTTCGGAACTATCGCAAGTACTATTGAGCAAAATACCTTTCAATAAAACGAACAGCTTTTCAAGGTCTTTTTTGGATTACATTGAAGGAAAGGATGCCCTAACCGGCTTCTACAATCGTTTACCCAGCATTGAAAACTTCAAGCTTCAGGTTGAAGAAAAACACTTCAACAAAGAAAACCGAGCGGTTCTATCGGAAGTGCTGCAAAAGCAGTATGATGGTTTTGAGTTAAGCGAAGCTACAGCACAGAACATTAAATTTCTAAAAGCAGGAACCACTTTTACTGTCACTACTGGTCATCAGCTGAATATTTTCACCGGCCCACTTTATTTCATTTATAAAATAGTGACCGTAATCAACGCCTGTAAAGCCCTAAAGAAGCAATATCCAGCTTACGATTTTGTACCTGTCTATTGGATGGCTTCTGAAGATCATGACTTTGAAGAAATTAGCTACTTCCGTTTTAATGGCAACAAATTCAGTTGGAAAACTGATCAAGCAGGAGCCGTTGGACGCTTTGACCCAAAATCGCTCAAGCCAATTTTTGACGAGATCATTAGTCTCCCTGATATTTTCAAGGAAGCTTATTTGAAGAGAAACACCCTAGCCGAAGCTGGAAGACATTATGTAAATGCACTTTTTGGTAGTGAGGGTTTGGTTGTGGTAGACGCAGACAATGCTGAGCTTAAAACTATACTCAAGCCTGTAATGTTTGATGATATCTTCAAGCATTCTGCCAATGACTGCGTTACCGAAACTTCAGCCCAACTGGATAAAGCAGGTTATAAAACGCAGGTATTCCCGAGAGAGATCAACTTCTTCTATTTAAAAGAAAACATACGCTCGCGCATAGTAAAAGAAGGTGGAGAATTTCATGTACTTGATACAGAGATTCGGTTTACAGAAAATGAATTAAGAGCAGAGATAGAAAAGCACCCAGATCGTTTCAGTCCAAATGTGGTTTTAAGGCCGCTATATCAGGAAATGATTTTGCCGAATTTAGCTTATGTCGGTGGCCCTTCTGAATTAGTCTATTGGCTTCAATTGAAAGAGGTTTTCACGCATTTCAAAACACCTCTCCCGATGCTAATGCCGCGGAATTTTGTTGGAGTTGTCACTCCTAACATTCAGCGCAAAATTGAGAAATCGAAACTGAGTTTTGAAGATATTTTCAAACCAGAAGAAGTCTTGATTCAAGAAAAAGTAAAGGAGAATACCACGAATCAACTGAGTCTAAATCAAGAGTTGGAGCAACTGAAATCTATTTTTGCAGAGGTTTTAAGTGTTGCCAAACCCATTGACGTCACGCTCGAAAAGTTAGTAGCCGCTGAGCAGAAAAGGGCAGAGAATTCCATTGAAAAGATTGAGAAGAAATTACTGAAAGCCGAAAAACGAAATCAGGAAGTTTTGGTGAACCGTATTTCGGCCATCAAGGAAAGCTTATTCCCTGGCGGAAGCCCACAAGAACGAAAAGACAACTTCTTAAACTTCTACCTTAGCGACCCTGCATTTATTCAGAACTGTTTAGACAGCCTAGATGCCTTCGATTACCAGTTTCACTTGATGGCTGCTCATGACTAAACAAGTGCTCAGAGAAATGTTCTTAGCCAAGCGTAAAACACTTACGCAAGAAGAACACGTACTCCGATCGGCATTGGTTTGTGAACAAGCATTGAAACTCATTTCAGAACACCAGCTCAAAAACATCCACCTTTTCCTTCCGCTTATAAAACAGCGTGAAGTCAACACCTTTCCACTTTTTGAGAAACTCATTGACCAGCCTGAGTTTCAAGTTGTACTACCAAGGGTAAATGCAAAAACCAAGCAATTAGAGCACCTTGCATTCACCACCTCCACCACACTGCTTAAAGGGAGTTTTGGGGTTACTGAACCTGATGGCGAAAATTACTTCGATATAACTGACCTTGATGTAGTATTCGTACCCTTAATTAGCTTTGACCGAAAGGGCTTTAGAATTGGCTATGGCGGTGGTTTTTATGATAAGTTCTTTGCGCAAGCGAGTGATAATATGATCAAAGTCGGCTTGGCAATCAGCCCTCCTTTGGATCATATTCCTTATTCAGAACTGCATGACATTCCACTAGATTATTGCATTTCACATCACAGGGTTTATTCGTTCTAAATCAAACAAAAAACGGCTGCAATTTTTAAATCACAGCCGTTTCAGTATTCTCTTTAGATTTCCTTAATTCGTTTGTTTCAATAGTTTAATTACATCTCTGCGTTTGTCATTATTCACATTTAAGATGTACAAACCATCAGGCATTGAGCTCAAGTTTACTTGGAACCTCTCTTCTGTATTATAGAATTCCTTCTTGCCTGTCACTACTTGATTGCCATTACTGTTCACTATAGAGTAGTCAAAACCAATAGCGTAAGCTGCATCTAAATTCACGTTAAACATACCGTTTGATGGGTTTGGACTTACCTGAGCACTCGCTTTAATTGGATCATCATCAATACCAGCTACTACGTCAAAGTCAAAAGACACTTCATTTGTAAAGGCAACTGGTCCTAATTGATCTGTGACTTGACATTTGTATGTTCCAGAAGTGGTAACAATAAGGTCACTACCTATTTGTCCAGTTATCTCTGCATTATCTTTAAACCATTTAAATGCAAAGCTTTGACCTGTATTATACGATTGATTAGCTCGTATAACTGCTCTACTCTCTCCCATTATAGAATAATTAATTTCTGGATTAAAGTCAGTATCATAATAGCCCACGAACACTCCATTACCATGAGTTGCCGCTACTACCTTACCATCAACTGGTCTAACTTTCACCATATTCACTACGCTGTTACCTATGATATTCGGAGCCTGTTGTGTCCAAACAGTGTTCGTCCCGTTTAAACTATTGGTCATGTATAAACCAGTAGAAGTACCCACAAATACCTTTTCTCCAGAAGCTCCATTTGGCAAGATTTCAATTGACCGAACAGATGGTCCATTTCCACTTCCATTGGCATTCTCTTCCAGATTACCAGCTATGGAAGACCAAGTTTCACCTCCGTTTTCTGACATCCAAATGCTTACAATTCCATAGTTTCCATATGTTAGAAATACTCTATCTGCATTTCTTGGATCAACCGCTAAGCTGGTAACTGAAGCGCCCTGAGGTAGGTTGTTCCTCAATATGTTAGACACAGAGGTTATCTTCTTTGTATTCGATATCTTCTGAAGTCCTCCATCTGTTGTCCCAAAATAAAGTACTCCTTCAGGTTGAATTGAAGTAGCTAATGCTGAAACATAGTGGCCTGAAATACCTATACCATTAATCTCTTCCCACTCTCCATTCCCTGGGTTCTCTCTAACATCATAGGTATAGTATATTTTTCCTCTTGCAGCTACATACATACGATCTTGATTAACCCTATCTACAATAAAAGGATTGATAAAAAGGAATTCCTCATTATCATCACTTGGGGCAATGTCCTTTGGTGCCTGATAACTATTATTTAGCAGTTCGAACCTCCCCATCCGCCCCTCGTGAGCAGAAGCGTACAGCGCATTATAGGTAATTGCAGCAAAAGCTCCGTCACCACTGTAAGCTTGAACCCAAGCAGCTGTTGGATCGTTCGGAAAAAGCACCCATGTGCCATTGTCTTGCATGCCACCTATAATTTGATCGTCTCCTCTGTCGGTGCGAAAAAGATCAACGGTATAAAACTGGGAAGTAACGTACCCGTTGTTTAGAGAACTCCAAACCACAGTACCAGCTGTATTGTCATTGGTTAAGTGAACTCCACCATCAGAACCTGAAAACATTTTTTTAGAGTCGGAAGGTAAAAAAGCAAGCGTATGAATGTCTGGGTGATGATTTGTATAAACCTTAGCCGTTCCGTCACCTAGATACCCTCCAATTTGCACTCTATTGGTTTCAGTAGTAAACCCATTGGGTGATCTTAAAAGGTTTGTTCCACCAATAAATACAGCTGATTGATTTTCAGGGTGAACCTCAATTGCTAAATTATAACCTCCTTGACCATCAAAACCTTCTACAGACTCGCTATTTACATTAATGTTACTTGTAAGGGCAGTCCAAGTGGAAGTACTTCTGTTGTATTTATAAAAGAAGGTTTCGCCAAGTGCATAAAAGAAGTTATTGTCATGTGGATCGAATGCCAATTCTACTCTTCTGAAAGTGGATGGCCATCCAGCGGGCAAGGCTATTGATGTCCAACTAATACCGTCAGGAGAAATAAAAATACCTTCTTCAGGACTTGTTCCATTACTAGACCTGTTTGGGATGCTAGCGATGATAGTTCCATCACTTGCTATAGCAATATCTGATGAATTACCAGCTCCAGTATTAGGAAGCCCCAAAACTGTTGTTACACTCTGAAAATCGTTAACTGTCCTATAAATTTTACTCAGGCCAGCTACATAAATTTCGGTATTATTCTGATTTGAATAATCTATGGCAATTTTATTTACTAAGCTAAACTTTCCTAAATTTGAGACTGAGTTGATCGCTGTTCCTTCAAGCAAATCCCATGAAATCCCACCGTTGGTAGACTTATAGATACCATCGCCCAAGTAGAAAGTTCCTGTTGCCACGTTAACAGAATTCCCTATATTCTCCCCTGTAGCATAATACCAATTTGAGGTCTTTCCTACTCTTTTATCTTGAACAATAGTTGTTACCGATGGTATTTGATCAAAGTTTGTGGTACGAGTCCAAGAGGTGCCTTGATCTGTGCTTCTCCAAACTCCTCCAGAAACTCCTCCAGCCAAAAGAATATTTTCATCGGTTATATCGATTGCCAGCGCCCTAGTTCTTCCTCCAATATTAAATGGCCCAAAATTCACAAATGGCAATGCTGCACTAGTTTGAGAAACACCAGCAGCGGACGACCTAATATTATTTCTATCTATTCGGTTTATTTCACGAACAAATGAAAGCTCTTTATGACGAATGTCGAAAGGGATTCTACCCGTACTTGGGTCTTTCAACATATTCATTTCGTAGTCAATTCTTTTTTGAGGATTCTCTGATTCTGCCTCCTCCTTTTCATTTAAACCTTCACCTTGAGCAATCATAAACTGCGGTTCAGATTTCACCTTGAACTTCCTTAATGATTGATACTCGAAGTACATTAAAAACAGCACTACAAATGCTCCAATAACTCCCAAGTTTCGCAATCTAATCTTATTCATATAAGTGTAGTTTAAGGTATTTCTGTTTTGATCTACGTTTTTATACCTACTAGTGGATTATCACCTTTTCAAATAGTAAGAATTACTAAAAACGGTTTTTCTGACGAATATTAAAGATATATTTTATTGCTGTTGTTTCAACAGTTTTGTTTGAATAAAACCATACTGAGTCTCCACTCTTAACACGTATATGCCGTTTGACACAGTGCTCAAGTCGATAGTTATCGCCTCATCCATAAAGTAACTCGTCTCGGTTCCACCCTTAATCTGAGTTCCTTGACTATTAGTAACTATATAATTTAAGCCCAATGGTATATCCGCATTCAACTTAATTCTAAAGACACCTGAAGAGGGATTTCCCTCTACCGTGATCTTTAAATTACCGACCTGAGGATCATCTATTCCAGTAATGATATTCTCGATAGTGTATGTTTCATCTAGTGTAACTGTACCATTGAAGCGATTACCTTCTATATTCTCAATGTCATGAGTCGGCTTAATGTCCAAATCAATCAAGCCGTCAGATTCAATTTGTTCAATTGTTACTAGATAATTTGTATTAGATGAACTTGAGAAAGCTCCTTGAATTACAGCATTTACTGAGCTTGAAGAAAGTTCGAAGTCGCTTAAATCAACATTGGTCACTCCCTCGGAGAAAATCACTTCAAAAGTTACTTCGGTGAGGTTAGTAGTTTCTAGTAAAGGGGATTGCCTAGTAATACTGACACTTGGCCCAACAGAAAAATCAACTGTATACGTTTCTTCTTCCGAAAGACCTCCAACAAAAACATTACCTTCATTACTCTCAATTCCGGTGGTATTACTAAAATCAAGGTCAATCAAACCTTCCGTTGAAAATCCATTTACCTTAATCAAGTATTCTCTTGGTGAATCCTCCGTAATTTCTGCTATTGTGCCTTGAATACTTTCTGAACTCAAAGTAAAATCAGAAATATCAACATTGGTTACATCTTCAGAAAATTGAACCACAAACACTACATCTGGACGATTGATTGTTTCAACCGTTGGAGCACTACGTTTAATAGTGGCAGTTGGAGCCAAAGCTGAATTGATCGTATAGCTTTCTTCAGAAATGAGATTCACATCAAATGCATTTCCCGACTCATCTTGAATATCAGTATTCGTCTTAAAGTCTAAGTTCACCAATCCATCATCTGAATAACCAGTAACAAATACTAAATAGTTAGTAGATGAACTTGCGGTAATACGATCAACATTGGCAGAAATAGATGCTGAAGATAATTCAAAGTCTTCAACTCCAACGTTCACAACAGGTTCATTGAAAACGACTGCAAACACCACTTCAGTTCGGTTTGTCTCTTCTGCAGTTGGCTGCGATCTTGATATACTGGCTTTCGGCTCTGTTAAGTCTACAATATTGTATGTTTCTTCACTCAATATTGAGCCTGCAAAAGCATTCTGAAATAAGTCGGTAATTCCAGATTGAGATTTAACGTTTAAGTCTAGCAAGCCTATTCCGTTAATACTTCCTACCTGGATATTAAACACAGTTGTTGAAATTGACGTTACCGAAGCCACCGTTCCTGATGCTGCTCCTACCACTTCAAAAGAAGAAGTAGTTAATCCTTGAACAGGCTCATCAAACGTAACTTGAAAGTTCACCTCTGTTGCTTCCACCTGCTCTTCTGTTGGATTCAGCCTTACAATAGAGTTAATAACAGGAGCTGTTTTATCTAAACTTATATTGATTGTATTGGAAATTGCCACAGGCCCTAATTGATCTGTAACTCTTAGCTTATAAGCCCCCGGCTCAGTAACAAGCAACTCTGAACTAGTTGCTCCAGAAATGTTCTGGTCATCTTTAACCCATTGATAAGTAAAAGCTTCGCCAGTAGTATAAGAAACTGGCCCTCTTAAAGTAACTTCTTGCAAAGTGTAGTTAATTGAGTAGTTAATGTTTGGCGCAAAAGCGACATCGTAACTTGTTTGAAAAACGCCATTACCATGTGTAGCAGCTACTACTTGCCCTTCCACTGGTCTCACCTTAATCATACTTACAATTGAGTTTCCGATAACATCAGGTGCTTCTTGTGTCCATACAGTGTTATCGCCATCCAAAACAGATGTTTTATAAAGCCCTAGCGAGGTGCCCACAAAATAAATTGGAGAGTTACCATTTGGTAACATTTCAATATAGCGCACGGAAGGCCCACTACCAGATCCATTAGCGTTTTCTTCTAAATTTCCAGAAATAGAGTTCCAATTTTGGCCACCATCTTCACTCATCCAAACACTAATAACTCCGTAGTTTCCAAAAGTTGCGAATACTCGACTGGCATTAGACGGATCTACAGAAAGACTGGTGATGGTTCCGTTTGGCATGTTACTGCCCGTAATCTCCACAGCTGTAAAATCAACATTTACGTCAGCAACTTTTAACACTTTTCCATTACGTGTTCCAAGGTAAAGTACGCCTTCAGGCTCAATTGAAGCTGCTAAGGCTGAAACAAAATCATTTGCTCTGGCAGCTCCCAAAGAGACTTCAAACCAATCTCCTGCGCCAGGATTTTTGCGAATATCATTGGTATAATAAACTTTACCCCTTGCCCCCACATACATTCTATCTTGATTTACTGGATCATAAATAAATGGATTGATGAACAAAAATTCGGCATCATCTGCACTTGGCGAGACATCCCCTTTAAATTCATAGATACTATTTTCGGTATTGAACTCAAATCTCCGCATCTGTCCTTCTTGTGCCGAAACGTATAGTGAATTATAAGTGATAGCACTAAAAGAACCATCCCCTCCAAAAAGCTCAACCCATGTAGTATTAGATGTGCTTTCATTAGCTCCCCAAGTTCCGTTGTCTTGCATTCCTGCTATGAGTAAAGGATCTCCCCTATCAAACCTGTAATAGTCAATACTATACATCTGTGTAGTGAGATAACCATTATTCAACGATTGCCAAACTACAGGACTGCTTGTTCCTGTTGCTCTGTTGTTTAAGGTCAAATGAACTCCGCCATCAGAACCAGAAAGCATTTTATTAGGGTCTGAAGGGTAGAAAGCCAAAGCATGAATATCTGGGTGATGATTGTTGTATTTCGGGAAACTGTTTGAATTGTTATCCTCCCGATATCCTCCAATGTTCACTCTGCTAGAGCTAGTAGTGAAGCCTGAAGCACTTCGTAAAAGGTTTGTGCCTCCTATAAAAACAGTATCAGAACTTGAAGGGTGAACCTTCATTACCAAATTGTAGCCTCCTTGGGTATTGTGCCCTTGCCCTGAGTCAGAAGACACTCCAAGGTTACCTGTTAGGCTTACCCATTCGCCCGTGCTGAGTGTGTGCCTCAATAAAAAGTTTGAGCCAACGGCATAAAAAACATCTTCATTCTGAGGGTCAAACGCTACTTCAATCCTTTCATAAGAACTTGGCAAGCCCGAAGGTGGGTTAATATTAATCCACGTCAAACCATCATCAGACTTATAAATCCCCTCTTGGGCATTCTGCCCATTGTTTACATTGTTAGCAATTGTAGCTATCAGAACTCCAGTACTAGAAATAGTGATATCACTATATGAAAAGCCAGTATTATTAGCCCCCAACACGATGGAATAGGTAGTAAAATCATCTGTGGTTCTTATAATATTACCCAGTCGCGCGGCATACATTTCACGAACTGTGGTATTAGAGTTATCTATTATTATTTCTCCTACCAAACCGAAATCACCGAGGTCAGTGTTGTCGTTTTGAGTGGTGGAAGGAATTACCGCCCAAGACAATCCTCCGTCTGTAGATTTAAAAATACCATCGCCTAGATAAAAAGCCCCTGTGGCCGAAGCTGAATTACCAAAAAACTCACCCGCTGAATAAAACCAAGTGTTGGTATTACCTGTTCGCTGATCTTGCACCAAAGCAGAAACGGCAGGTAGTTGCATCACGGACGAAGTTCTAGTCCAAGTTTGCCCTGCATCTGCCGATCGCCAAACACCTCCAGAAACACCTCCTGCTAAAATCACATCTTCATTCGAGATATCTATACCAAGTGCACGGGTTCTTCCTCCAATATTAAAAGGGCCTCTACTCACAAAAGAAGAAGCATTGCTTTGACTCGTACTGCTTGCTTGCATTCGAATATTTAAATCAGAAGCACGATTCTGTGATTTAGCAAAACCGAGTTCTTTCTCCCTGATTCCGACAGGAATTCTCCCCGTGGTTGGGTTCGCCAACATCTCATATTCATACTGAAGTCGCTTGATTGGGTTTTCAAATTCAGCCCCCTCCTCATCTTCAACTTTTAACGAATCCGGAAGCGATTGAAATGCGATGGAACGATCATACTTTTCTGTTTTCCATTCATCAGTATGACGATTAAAAGCAAAGATGATTAACGCGAAAAAGACGACCGAAAAAAGTCCTGCTTTCCAGAATGTTTTCATGGTTTTTAGTTTTGAACCATTGTAACACTAAGCATGTCGTTTGTTTTGCTAATAGGCGTCAGCACATCAATTAGCACTTTATCTCCTTTAGCAAACTGCACATCGGCTGGGGTTTCGAGACTTATTTTTTCACCTACTTTGGGAGCTATAGTAGCGAAAGTTGCTCCATACTTTACAATTTCCTCTACAATGAAAACATAAGTATTTCCACGATCGGAAGTACCTTTAACTGACTCAATCTCACCTTTTAGCCTTATAGCATCTTTGATCATATTAGAAGGTGCTACTTCTTTCACCCCTTCGGTATTTAGAGAAAATTCACGAGCGTTTTTCACAGTAAACTCGGGTGTATTTTTCTTTTCGGCTGATTTGCAACTTGCTAAGAAAAATAGAATAACAAAAAGATTATAACTGAGTAGTTTGTATTGGTTTGCTTTCATCATCAAGAATTAAAAACTGCTTCAATATACGATTTATCAAAATGCAATAGGAACTTGGCTGCAAATTTAAAGCCACTTCAGCCTTAGCACTTTACTCCTCTTACCATTTCCTTTTTACCCGGAGGGCCAGGAAGGGTTTCAACGGTTAGCCCTACTGCCTTTAAATCTCTTTTCAGCTGACCCTTTGCACAATAGGTAACAAAAACACCATTTGAGTCGAGCAATGAAGCCGTTTTTTCGATCACCTCTAAATCCCACATTTCGGATTGTTTGCTTGGCGCGAAGGCATCGAAAAAGACGATATCGAAAAGTGAATCGCTTTTAAAGTCTTGTAGTTTGGCTTCCGTTTTAAGTAGGGTGAAAAATTTATTTTGCAGAAATTCCTGTTCCCAAGCGGCCTTATGAAGCTCTAAAAACCGCTCCTTCACGGTTTTATCCTCAAAAAATTCGTGGTAGTTCAGTGCTTCAAACACGTCACTTTTTAAGGGGAAAGGCTCTAAAGTAGTATACTCAATCTTCACCTGATTAGCCACCGCCCATTCTGAAGTAAGTATGGCATTTAAGCCTGTACCGAAGCCAACTTCAAGCACCCAGATTTTATCCAAATCAAAACTAGAAAGAAGAAAATCGAGTCCTTCTTTCAGAAACACATAACGCGACTCTTGCACCGCTCCGTGAAAAGAATGATAAGTTTCGTTCAGTTCGGCATGGTACAGCGAATGAGAACCATCTTCGGTGACTATAATTTTAACTTCAGCCATTTACTTTTGAATCAGCACTGTAGCATAAGCGGCCACACCTTCAGCCTTACCTACAAAACCAAGTTTTTCAGTGGTGGTGGCTTTGATGGAAATATCTTCTTCGTCCATTCCCATAACGCCTGCAAGGCATTTTTTCATTTCAGGAATATGCGGATTCACTTTTGGTAACTCTAAACAAATGGTGCTATCAATATTTCCAATGGAAAAGCCTTTGGCCTCCACAAGCGCTACCACTTCCTTCAATAAAATTTTGCTATCGATTCCTTTAAACTTTGGATCTTTATCCGAAAAATGAAAGCCGATATCACGCAGGTTTGCCGCCCCTAAAAGCGCATCGCAAATCACATGAATAAGTACATCAGCATCTGAATGACCAACTGCTCCATGAGTATGAGGCACCTTAATTCCACCCAACCAAAAGTCTTTCCCTTCTTCTAAACGATGTACATCGTATCCAAAACCTACTCTGATTTTCATATTTCGTTTTTTGCTATATACCTTAATACCGAAGCGTTTGTTTTTACTAATATTTTTTTGGCCTGCTCCTTAATACCTTCTACCGTAACCGCCTGAATTTTCTCGCCCTCATGATTTACCATGTCGGGATCGCCCAAAGTCCAAGCATGCGCCAAATTCATCGCGCGGTTCAGTAACTCCACTTCGCCAAAAACTATGGTCGACTCCGCTTTGTTTTTCACCTTCTGCAAAGTAGTGGCTTCAATCGTTGCAGTTTTAAAATCTTCAATCAAATCCCACACTGCTTTTTCTGCCTCAGCCAGCAAAACACCAGCACTCAATTGCCCATTAATAACGAGTAAGCCAGGGTCACTAGAACCCATTACATAAGCTCCAATCGAACTGAACAGTCTTTGTTTTTCTACCAATTGATCGTGCAATAATGACGACTTACCGCGCCCTAAAATATCGCTCAACAAATCGGTAGCGTAATATTTTTCATCCGCTCTACCTTCCATATGAAAAGCCATATACAGTGAGTCTGCTGGCACAGGCGCTTCTACTTCTAACTCTCTATATTCAGTTTGAACAGGCTCTTGAGGTAGATTTCGCACATTGGTTTCTCCTTTAGGAATTTCCCCAAACCACTTTTCGCTCAGTCGTTTTACTTCATCCAAAGTAGTATTTCCAGCGACCACTAAAACTGCATTATTGGGTTTGTAAAAGCGATGGAAAAAATCCTTCACATCTTCCATTGTCGCCTTTTCAATGTGCTCAATCTCCTTCCCAATAGTGGCCCATTTGTAAGGATGTTCTTTATACACCAACGGTCTCAATTTCAACCAAGCATCACCATAAGGTTGATTCAAGTACCGTTGCTTAAATTCTTCGATCACCACTGAGCGCTGTACTTCCAATACTTTTGGGTCGAAAGAAAGGCTAAGCATTCTGTCCGATTCCAACCAAAATGCGGTCTCCATATTTTCGGCCGGAAGCGTGATATAATAGTTTGTAATGTCTGGACTTGTAAACGCATTGTTCTCTCCCCCAACCTTCTGCAAAGGCTCGTCATAATTGGGCACATTGAGCGAGCCGCCAAACATTAAATGCTCAAAAAGATGAGCAAATCCGGTGCGCTGCTCTTCTTCATCTCGCGACCCTACATTGTAAAGCACATTTACCACCACCATAGGCGAAGTAAGGTCTTGGTGAAAAATGACCTGAAGGCCGTTTTTTAGTTCAAATTGTTCAAATTGGATCATATACAATTGGGTAGGCTGGCAAAAATAAAAATAATGCACATTAATTTCGGCAATTGAGGGTTTACTTTAATTTTGCTTCGCACTGCACGCAAGACAACTATGATTTTTAAACGAGAAGGTTACTCCAAACAAGAACTTTTAAACCTCTACGAGCAAATTCTTAGACCACGAATGATCGAAGAAAAAATGCTCATTCTCCTCCGTCAGGGAAGAATCACCAAGTGGTTCTCTGGAATTGGACAAGAAGCGGTTTCTGTTGGAGCAGTGAATGCCATCGACCAAGAAGAATACATCTTGCCTATGCACCGAAATTTAGGTGTTTTTACAGGCAGAAACATTCCCTACAGTCGCCTTTTCGCGCAGTTTCAAGGTAAATTAAGTGGCTTTACAAAAGGTAGAGATCGCTCCTTCCATTTCGGAACGAAGGAATTTAACATTGTGGGAATGATCTCACATTTAGGTCCGCAAATGGCCTTGGCTGATGGAATTGCCTTGGCTGACAAACTTAAAGAAAGCAAAAAAGCTACTTTAGTCTTTACAGGAGACGGTGCAAGTTCGGAAGGTGATTTCCACGAAGCACTTAACGTAGCAGCAGTTTGGGACTTGCCAGTAATTTTCGTTATTGAAAACAACGGTTATGGCCTTTCAACCCCTAGCGAACAGCAGTTCAGGTTCAAAAATTTTATAGACAAAGGCCCAGGCTACGGCATTAAAGCAGTAAAAGTAGATGGCAATAATTTGCTTGAAGTACATTCTACCATAAAGCAATTAGCAGAGGAGGTTAGAAAAGAACCTAAGCCAGTGATTGTAGAATGCAT
The DNA here is from genome assembly GCF_963973945.1 of uncultured Roseivirga sp. Lineage (GTDB taxonomy): Bacteria > Bacteroidota > Bacteroidia > Cytophagales > Cyclobacteriaceae > Roseivirga. The sequence continues at coordinate 330,594 of NZ_CAXBBV010000002.1, read as the reverse complement.
GACATTCAGGATGCGCGGCCACGAAGAAGCCAGCGGTACTAAATACGTTCCGAAAGCTTTGATGGAAGAATGGGCGAAGAAAGACCCAGTTGAAAATTATGAGTCCTTTTTAAAGAAGGAAAAAATACTAACCGCTAAAGCAGAAAAAGAAATTAGAGCCAAAATCAAAGCCGACATTGAAGAAGGTTTAGAGTTGGCTTATGCAGAAGAACTACCTCCTGCCACTCAAATGGAAATTGACGACATGCATGCGCCATTTGTTCAGGAAGTGATTGAACCAAAAAGCGATACAACCTCAGAAAAACGTTTTGTTGATGCGATTTCGGATGGCTTAAAGCAAAGCATGGAACGTTTCGACAACCTCGTATTGATGGGGCAAGACATTGCTGAGTATGGTGGGGTTTTCAAAATTACTGACGGCTTTTTAGAGAAATTCGGAAGCGGAAGGGTGCGTAACACGCCTTTGTGCGAATCGGCCATTATTGGTACGGGACTTGGCCTTTGTATCAATGGTTATAAGGCTATGGTCGAAATGCAGTTTGCTGATTTTGTTACCTGCGGTTTCAACCAAATTGTAAACAACTTGGCAAAAAGTCACTACCGTTGGGGGCAAAATGCGGATGTTGTAGTGCGGATGCCAACAGGCGCTGGCGTGGGTGCTGGGCCATTTCACTCACAATCAAATGAGGCTTGGTTCTTCCACACGCCTGGTTTAAAAATCGTTTACCCTTCTAACCCAAGAGACGCGAAAGGACTTTTGGCAGCTGCCATTGAGGATCCAAATCCTTATTTATTCTTCGAACATAAAGCCATGTACCGATCAGTTGTAGAGAATATTCCGGACGATTATTACACGGTTGAAGTAGGGAAAGCAAGCATTGCCAAAGAAGGTGATGATATCTCCATAATTACTTACGGCATGGGGGTACACTGGGCGAAAGAATTGGCTGCTACTTCGGAGGCTTCAATTGAAATTCTAGACTTAAGAACTTTACTACCATGGGATAAGGAAGCCGTTGAGGCCACAGTAAAGAAAACCAATAAGGTAATTGTATTGCACGAAGACACGCTTACTGGCGGTATTGGTGCCGAAATAGCGGCCTGGATTGGCGAGAACTGTTTCCAATACTTAGACGCTCCTGTAGCAAGAGTCGGTAGCTTGGATACCGCTGTTCCTTTCGGAAAACACTTAGAAGAGAACTTTTTACCAAAACAAAGACTTGTAGAGAAGTTGAATGACTTGCTAAATTACTAAGTTTTATGTTTTGGAATAAAAAGAAGGAAGACACTGTTGAAGTGCCATGGAATAGATTGGAGCGTTTAGATCAGCTTTCTGAAATCATTGAAGAGAGCAAAAACCAAACGGTTGTGATTTATAAACATAGTACCCGATGCAGCATCAGCAGCATGGCGCTGAACCGTTTGGAACGTAACTGGACAGCAGAAGGTAACCAATTGAAAATCTATTATTTAAATCTAATTCAGTTTAGAGAAGTTTCTAATGCTGTGGCCGAACAATTTGGTGTGCAACATGAATCCCCACAAGCCATTGTAATTAAAAACGGTAAGGCTGTTCACCATAGTTCGCATATGTCGATTGACTATGATGCGATGTTGAAGTTGATTTAGGATCATACTATCCGTTTGAAATTTAATCATAGCATTTGAAAACCAAAATAGCTAGATTTAGATTGATACGATAACTTAATTGTTACCTGAACACCTTAAACAACCTCTACCCCCTAACTTATTTAGATGTCTAGAAGTATTTCATATAGCCAAAATCAACTTCGGGATTATTCGACCTTATTTTCGCCAACTGAAGCCAAGTCATGGTTAGCAAATGACTTCTCTAATATTAACTATAAGATTGATAGATATGACAAGAGTTGGAGGGGTATTAATAAAAATACGTATCTGGGTTACCTCAAGTACATCTACAATATCTTAGAGGCTAATTACCAAAACGAATATGTTTTTAAAAATAACCTATTGACCGAATGGTTATTTTCCGAAATAGATCAAAAAGATGTTAAAGTCTTCAATGAGTTTAGAGTAGGTAATGCCATAGCAGATCTTGTAGTGTTTAATGGGATTTCCAAGGCATATGAAGTAAAGACTGAATACGACTCCGATAATCGCTTAACTGGGCAACTTCATAATTACAAAAAAGCCTTTAATCAAATCTTTTTAATCATACCTGAGTCGAAACTATCTATATATGAAAAGTATGGTGAGGAAATCGGTTTGATAACCTTCAATGCTAATGGGAGTCAGAAGTTTACTCTATATCGCGATGCAACAACAAACTATGAAGTAGATTCAACAACCATCATGAATATTCTTCACACAAAAGAGTACAAAAAAATTACCGAATTGCACTATGGTAAATTACCAGAAATCACTAGCTTTAATCAATTTGATAGATGTAAGGAGCTTATCGATAAAATTCAAAACGATCAATTAAATAAATACTTCATCGATCAAATGAAAAAAAGAGGCCTAGAAAACGCAATTTCAAGCCGCTATTATAGGGAGTTCAATCAACTAAGCCTAGCTCTCAAATTGAATAATACAGAACGAAAGAACATGATAGAAAAGCTCAAATCACAACTAAATTAACTCTTTATGTACTACCCATTTTTAAGGGCTAGACAGTTTGAATTGATTGCCCTGAGAGAACTGGCCAACGAGGGAATCACCCAAGGCTATACAACTCCAATATTAGAACCTATAAAAGAAGGGTTCAACAACCTAAACCTAGCTTATAGGGTATTTCAAGAGCATGATCAACAGGCTTACCTAATTGTTAACCCCTTAAATGGAGAACAGAAAGGTGACACCCAATACTATTCAGAATACCTCTTTAAATTAAACCGTAAAACATTCAAACCGGCTTTTCATTTCCGCAATAATACACAATATATCCTTGACATTATAACAGAGTTCAATCAGAATGACTGCATGATAATTTGTCAAAACGACATAGATTCAGATGATCCAAGTTTTAAAAAGTTAGTAACCTCACCTAATATATCCATAATAACTATTGAAGATCCAGGGAAAAATCGAACGCTTGATAGATACATTAAAGGTCTCAATAAGACATATGTTCGATTTGATGATTTATTTGAGAAACAAGTTAGAAATAGTGACTTCTTAGGAATTCAAGAACACAGGTTTTCAGAAGAGCATCTATATTTCAAAGATGATGGCTATAGTGGTTTTTCAGACTACACTGTACTCCCTAGCGAATATAGTGATGGCGGAAGTACCCCGAGGGCGGTTGTTATTCATTTAACATATATAAATGAACAACATCAGGTTTGGATTAGGCACTTTACTTCTGACAGCAATGATTCCATAGCCAATGTTCAAGGTAAATTTGCTGAAGCAGCAGAAAAGGCTGTGAATTATTGCAGGGCAAATAAATTAACCAACTCCGCAATAAAAGAACTCGAGGATTATTATGATCTGCAACATTACCCTGGCTTAGGCACTGTAAAGAAGTTATCTTTAAAAAATCACCTTATAATTATCAGTGAATATTTAAAGACTAAATAGAAATATGTACGTCTGCTCAAACTGCTTCGCTGACAATGAGGTGAAAGGCCTTATTTTATCATCTCAAACTATAGGCGAATGTCATATTTGTAACTCAAAAAAAGTCCCATTGTTAGACATCGCTGAATTGCAGGACTTTTTTCAAGAGTTAATTGACAACTTTAAACCAAGTAATGACGGTAGACTCCTTAAATCAATTATCCAAGCTGACTGGCATTTTTTTTCGTCTTATGATGTAGCAACCAAGATTCTAAACGAAATGCTCCCCATTATCTCTACGGATATACCGAGTTCTACAAGTTTGGTTAATTATACTGATGAAATTCTTGAAAACATCAATTACTGGGAAGAGTTGAAGGAAGAATTAAAGTTATCGAGAAGATTTCTTTCTAATATTGAAAAATTAGAAGAGTTAGGGTGGGACGGTTTTTTCAATGCTCAATTTGAATTAGAAATGGAATATAAGCTCTACAGAGCAAGAGTACATCATGAAAGCGGCCTCCCTGCTTATACCTTTGATAAAATGAAATGCCCCAAACCATCAATTGCTCGAGGAGGAAGAGCAAATCCAATTGGAATACCATACCTATATCTTAGTGATAACCCTAATACAGTAATATATGAAGTAAGAGCATCTTATTTAGATGAAATTAGTATTGCGACCTTTCAATTGAAAAGTAATAACACGTCTGTTAAAATTGTTGACTTCACAGGGCATTCTTCTCTTTTTCGACCCACATTAGTTAACAATACAATTAAAGCAAAGCTGCTAAGAGAAAAAATAAGTCGTGACCTTTCGAAACCAATGAGAAGGTATGATACTGAGGTGGAGTATATACCAACTCAATTCATATGTGAGTATGTTAAGGTGATAACGGGAGCAAATGGCATCAGATTTAATAGTTCTTTACATCCCGAAGGAAAGAACATAGTAATATTTGATCAAGAGTTGGTTGAGTGTAAAGAGGTTGTTTTGAAAAAAATAGATAGCCTTAAAATGACAACCATAGATATTTAACATACTAATCAACCAATGACTACCTCATTGTAACTACAGTAATCCCTGCGCCTCCACGGTCTACATGTTCGTCTTTCATTTGAGCAATTTCTTTGTAAGACGAGAGGTGAGTTCGTACGATTTGCCTTAAAACACCATTACCTTTTCCATGTAAAATATGAAGTTCGTTAAAGCCGAGCAGAATGGCTTCGTCCATATATTGTTCAAGCTTGGGAATCACTTCTTCGGCACGATAACCACGGATATCTAGCTTCTGAGAGAAATTGGCCATTTTATCGTTGAGGGAAACACCACCTTTAACTGAAAGTGAATTGGCTTTTTCACGGGTTTCTTTGCGGGTAATTTTCTCTAAACGATTCAGTTTTACCATGGAAGTTAATGCCCCAATGCTCAATTCTACATCCTTGCCTTTGATCGAAATTACTTTCCCTGTAGTTTCTTGCCCCTTAATACGGACATAACTACCGACTTCAATGGCACCAGACTCGATTTGAACTACTTCTTTTTCTTGCGAAGTGATTTTAGTTTTCTTCTTGGCTGCCTCTAAACTTTCGCGGGCTTGCTTTACCCTTTCTTTATCTGCTTGGGCTTCTTTGATTTCGCGAATCACACGCTCCACTTCCTTATTAGCGCTATCTAATAGCACTTTGGCTTCGCGCTTCGCATTGTTTAGAATTTTCTTCTCTTGGTTCTCAAGGTGAGATTTTAGTTCGGCATATTGGTTGGTCAATTCATCCAATTCTTTCTCCTTGGCCTTTACTCTTTTCTCAGCCTTTTCAACTTCGTATTGTTGACTTTCTAGCTGGCCTAGAAGCTGATCTACAGAAACCTGCTTCACCCCTACTTTTGATTTCGCGTATTCTATGGTCTGATTTGAAAGACCAATTTTTCGAGCAATCTCTAAGGCGAAAGAACTCCCAGGCTTCCCAATTTCTAGTTGATAAATAGGTTGAAGGTTCTTTAAATCATACTTCATCGCTCCGTTTACCAAGCCCTGTTGCTTGTCGGCATATTCCTTTAGGTTGCCATAGTGAGTAGTAATTACGCCCATGCCTTTTGAGCTGCGGAGTTCATCTAAAATGGCTTCGGCAATAGCACCACCAAACTGTGGTTCGGTACCTGTTCCAAATTCATCAATCAAAAACAAGCTGCCTTTATTTACATGCCCCAAAAGGTTCTTCATGTTCACCAAGTGCGAACTGTATGTACTCAAGTCGTTTTCAATAGACTGTTCATCACCAATATCAATAAAGAGGTCTTTGTAAATGGTAAAGCGTGAGGTTTCATTTACCGAAACTAGTAAACCACATTGGAACATATACTGCAATAAACCAACGGTTTTCAGGCAAACACTCTTCCCTCCTGCATTTGGGCCAGAAATGACCAAAATTCGTTTTTCAGCATCGAGCGAAATATTGAGCGGCACTACTTTCTTTCCCAGTTTTTTAAAAGAAAGATAAAGCGAAGGATGCCGAGCTTCATTCCATTCAAAGCCTTTGTTCTCGTTCCAAATAGGCTTTATGGCATCAATATCAATCCCAAAACGAGCTTTAGCTCGAATAAAATCGATGATACCCAAGAACTTCATGATTCCTGAAAGGTTCTCTAACTCAGGACGCACCTCATCGGTGAGTGCTGTTAAAATTCGAATGACTTCGCGCTTTTCTGCGTATTGCAATTCCCGTACTTCATTGTTGATTTCGAGCACTTCGCTAGGCTCTAAATAAACCGTTTGTCCCGTGGCAGATTCGCCATGCACAAAACCACGCACTCTTCTTTTGTATTCCGCCAAAACTGGAATTACCATTCGGCCTTCTCGTATGGTAATGGACACATCATCTGGTGTGAAACCATCTTTTTGCGCTCGTCTTAAAATGCCATCAAGTACTTTTCTAAGCCTTTGCTGTTCGGTATAAATTCCTTTTCTAATCTCTCCCAATAAAGCAGAAGCATTATCCTTTAGCTTTCCGCGTTCGTCAAATTTTCTATCGATGGACCAAAGCAATTCATCATTCCAAAGCAGGGGGTGTGTAAGCTGAGTCAGTTCAGGGTAATCATCTCGTTTTTGGCTAAAAAAGTCTAAGCATTGGTCGGCAGTTTTAAAAACCAGCAACAAATCGAAAAACTCTTCTTCAGAAAGGAATGAGTTTTCTATATGTACCTTTTTTAGGTGCGAAGAAACATCGATATAGTTTGCGTTAGGGAAAAGCTCGCCACTTTGGATAATTCTAGTAAACTCATGAGTTTGTTCTAACCACTTATCTATAGAATTGCGATCTGTTGAATATTTTATTTTTGAAACGAACTGGGCACCTAAGTTGCTCTCACATTTTTCAAGCAACATTGTCCTGATCTTATCAAAACCTAGTTTTTCTTCTAAATTCGGGGGGTAAAGCATTCAGTAATGGGGTATTGTTCTTATCTGTCGTTGGTAACTCTTTCTTTCATAATATTGAGGCTATCAAGAACGGTAGAGAATACTTCACCCCCTAATTCTGGATTAAGCAAATAGTATTGATAGCTACTTTTATAAGCAACAGTATCTATTGAATGTTTCTCGAAAATCCTCTTTTCCAGCACCTTAAATACTTTCTCAGCAGAATCTTGAGGAAGCAACAAGTGGGTGACTTGTCCTTCTGCAACTCTGATATCAATCATCACTTTGACCATCTCTTCTTTGGTCAATAATCCTTCGGGTACCTCTTCGTTACTACCGCAGGTAAAAAACAAGCAGCTAACCGCCAACAAAAAAAGCTTTTTCACACTCAATCCTCAATTTTATTTTCAACTTCGGTTTTCAAACGATTTTAACAAAGGTAACGTATTCTGAACTGTACCAGAGTACCCGTTAACCAAATTTAAGATTGTTGACGCTGAATAAAACCGATTTAATTCTATTTTTGGCCTTTTAGATATGGAGCACATAATTTCCAAGCTTAGGAAGTACGAAATACAAATTAGAAAAGCCATCAACTCTCGGATGCAAGGGGATTTCCATTCCATTTTCAAGGGTTCGGGAATGGAGTTTGACGGAGTGCGCGAATACCACTATGGCGATGATGTAAGGAATATAGACTGGAACAGTTCGGCCAAAGGGCATGGCACTTTTGTAAAAACCTTTAAAGAAGAGAAAGAACAAACCGTTTTCTTCTTGCTCGATGTTAGTGGTTCTCAGGAAATAGGAAACCCAGGTGCTCAAAAAGTAGACATTGGGAAAGAGATTGCAGCGGTCTTGACACTTTCGGCTGTGAAAGAGCAAAACCGCGTAGGCTTAATTTGTTTTTCAGATCAAAAAGAAAAGTTTGTTAAGTCTGGAAAAGGCGCAAAACATGGTTATGCCATTATACATGAGCTCTATTCTTTAAAGCCGAAATCTGGCAAGACTAACCTGAGCAAGGCAATTGCTTTGGCGCTTGAGGCCATTACCAAAAAAAGTGTAGTGGTTATGATTTCAGACTTTATTGATAACGACTACGAAAAGAACCTTCGGACTATCGCTAATAAGCACGACCTTGTGGTGATTCATTTGAAAGACGATAGAGAAACGAATTTGCCAAACTTGGGCATTGTTCCCGTTTATGACAAAGAGAGCAGACAGACGGTTTGGGTAAACACGTCATCGAAGGATTTCAGAAAAAAACTTGAAAAACGATACTCCACCAACAAAGATGACTTAGAGAAATTTTGCAGAAAACATCAGATCAACTATGTTGAAATCAATACCAAGGATTATTACATTCCTCAGCTCATCAAACTTTTCAAACTGCGAAATAAATCAATGAAACGTGATTAAGATCGTTAAACTTACCATTCTAGCCGCCTTAATTTTTACTGGAAGCCAGGCATTACACGCTCAGGAAACAAAACCCGTTGGTTTTTTTCTTAAAGACAGTGTAAAAATTGGTGAGTCGGTTCCATTCATATTTAGTTACAAAGACAAAAAGAACAGGTCAGTCATTTTCCCTGATTCGCTTTATAATTTTGCTCCGTTTGAACTAGTAAGTAAAGAGTATTTCAATACTCAATCGGACGACACAAACAGTATTGACAGTGCTGTATATTACCTTACTACATTTGAAATTGATACGGTTCAAAGACTTTCCCTACCTGTATTCTTAATTACAGAAAGTGATAGTATCCCAAATTTCAGTTTGATGGATTCCATTATTCTAGATCAGGTAGTTACCCAAATGCCTGATAGTGTAAACATGGAAGAGAACTCTTATTACAGGCCTGTATCTCTTGAGTTCAACTATCCATATTTCATTATCGCGCTAATCGTATTGGGCATTCTAGCCATCATTGTGTTGGTAGTTTGGGGTAAGGACATCAGGAAAAAAATTAGACTGTACAGATTGAAAAAAGGCCTTGAGAAATTCAAAACTGGTTTCGATCAGCAAATTGATGCTTTGGGCAATGACACTACAAAAGCGAATATTGAAAAGACATTAAAGTATTGGAAGAGCTATATGGAAGGTTTAGAGAATCTGCCATTTACTAAGCTAACCACTAAGGAAATTGTGTTGCTAATGCAAAGTTCTAGCTTGGAAGAAACGCTCAAATCCATAGATAAAAACATATACAGTAGGGCCACTGTTTCTGCCTTACAAAACGATTTTGAGTTTTTGAAAGACTATACTCAAGACCGCTATAATCACATTTCAGAAGTAATTAAAAATGCTTGACGAATCGAAATACAGTTGGCTTTCAATAGAGTGGTTTACCCCTGAGGGTTTCAAATCCTTTGATTGGGCGTTTGAGATTTTTCTCTATGCACTGCCGTTAATTCTGATATTATTTCTTTTAAAGTGGCTTATTGGCACTAAAGTAAAGCAAAAGCTAGCCGTAGCCCTTCCTAAACAAGACATTGAAAAAAGTTGGACAAGCTATTTAAGAATCATTCCTAACTTATTAATAGCACTGGCATTGGCCATGTTTATTATTGCTTTAGCAAGGCCGCAGCGCACTAACGAACAAGTAGAGCAATGGACAGAAGGTATTGACATCATGTTAATCATTGATATTTCTGAATCCATGCAGATTGAGGACTTTAAGCCCAACCGACTTGAAGCGGCAAAACAGACTGCTCGTGATTTCATCAATGGTCGCTTTCAAGATAGAATTGGCCTCGTGATTTTTTCTGGCGATGCCTATTCGCTTTCTCCTTTAACTACGGATTACGAACTTCTAGGCAATTTTATTGATACCGAAATAGACTTTGATAAAATTGAAAATAGAGGCACTGCTATTGGTAGTGCAATAGCTACTGGAACCAACAGAATGACTGAATCATCGACAGCTTCTAAGGTGATGATTTTATTGAGTGATGGAGACAACACTGCTGGAAATATAGACCCAATTACGGCTGCTGAATTGGCTGCTGCCTACGGTATAAAAATCTATACTATTGGAATTGGTAAGGATGGAAAAGTACCTTACGGAAAAGACTTCTTTGGAAGACCAAACTATATTGAAAACACACTAGACGAAACTACGCTAAGGAAGATTGCCGAAATTGGCGATGGCCAGTTTTATCGTGCTTCTGATAACGCAGCACTTCAAAATGTTTTTGGCTTAATCGATCAATATGAGAAAGCTGAAATAAAAGAAACCCGCTATAAAAACACTACAGACTTCTATCCTATTTATGCCAAATGGGGTTTGGTTTTCTTTATACTCTTTATGCTTTCAAAAAGCACTTTTGTGAGTAACGTGTTGGAGGATTAATATCCTAAACTTCTTTAGAAAGGAACACTGATCGTTTCTCTATTTAAACTTACAATCCACTGATACAATACTTAACTAGTATTGTATAGTTTATCTGAATGCCTTAGATTATGATGAATATGAAGTGCATTTCACATAAGTATATAATGTTCGTATTGATAGCCATTTTCTTTGTTGCAGAAAAAACTCTTGATGCTCAATCTAGTATTTCAGGAAATTACAGAAGTTATTTCGGAGAAAAATTAGAATTAAGATCTGACTCGACTTTTATATATAATTGGACGTTCGACTTAGCTTCAAGTTGGTCAATAGGTGAATGGTATAAAAGCGATAACTTCATATTCCTAAAAGTCACTCCAGTTTATGACACATTAAGGGTGTCAGATGGAAGATTAAACAGGGAGTTGGATAGTTTTGTACTGTCAGCTGACCAAAGTTCGGGTGTAATTACAATTGAAGATTTTGTTTCAAGTCAATTATCTTCTGGAGGTCAATTGACCGATATCAGGTTTGATAAATTATTCAGGAGAAACAATAAGCTTTTTAAAGTACAAGAAAATGGCCGTTTATCAAGAAAGAGAGTAAGACCTATCTTCGGCCGAAAAAAACGCCCTACATATTTCTTTAGAGTTAAAGACTAAAACCTAAAAGCAAGACTAACCCCGTCAGCATTTACGCTTACTGTTTCCAGTATTTTATTCAAGCTTTCGCTCTTGGATTGTAGCAAGCCATACATTACTACATCAAAAGCTAAGAGAAATCCTCCTTGCAGGATTAAAGACTTACCGTAGCCATTCAACAGGTCTTGTTTGTTCTGTCGTGTTTTGGCCATTTCTTTCATTAAGAAACCACCCGTAATATAGGCTACATCTAGCCCAGCATTGATCAAAAGCACTTTACCCATTTGGTGATAATCGCCAATGGATTCCGCTAAACTGATTGAGCTTGGGTCGGTAATTAGGGAGTTGCGTAAACTAGGAACGGCCAGCGCTAAATTGACTACATTCCAATAGATGTTCATCCTATAAAAATGGCCTTGCTCTTTAGAACTTGGGTTTCTTAGTAAAGCCGCATTCGTGGCAAAATTCCCAACAGCCCAACTTCCCAAAACAATCATCCCCACTTTATTCAATTCCAGCCGGTTGGCATTGAATGCTGTCAGGTCAGATGACTGACCAAGCGCCTGAAAGGTGATGAAAACTAAAAACAAGGTAAGAATGAGTGATTTTTTCATGGCTACGCAAAGAGGTCTATTCCAAAACCTTCGAGCAAGAAATTAAGCAAACGAAGGGCAAAAAAGATCAAAGCTACTCCTACAGTACGGTTCATGATTCTCATAAAACGAGCCGTTACAATTTCTCTAAGCTTAGTAGCGAAATGCGATTTTAGTACATCTACGATAAACACGGTGCCTACTAAAGCAATAAAGAAACCCAGTGCCTGATTTGATGTGTATTCAAAATCAAGGGATACTTTGCTCACTATCCCAATCCAAAAAAACAAGACGAATGGATTTACTCCATTCAGAAAAAAACCTTTTAGCACCTGTTTAAAGCAATCTTTACCTCCATTCACTTTGGTTGGAGCCAACTTTTTTGGTACTGATTTGAATAAATAGAATATTCCAAAAGTGAGCATAATCACTCCGCCTACACCACCCAACCACATTTTAAAGGACTCATTCTCTACGAGTTTTGATACTCCAAAATATGTGATTACAATATAGAATACATCGCTTAAGGCTACTCCAATCGCCATAAAAAAGCCAGACCAAAAACCCTTCTCAATGCTATTTTGGATGAGTGCAAAAAAGACAGGCCCTATAAGCACACAGAGTAAAAGCCCGAATAAAATACCATTTAAAATATGATGCATCAGGACTTTCGGGGTTGATTCGCAATAAATTCAACCCAGCTATGAAGGTGATCTCCTTTAAGCACTCGCGGAAACTTAGACTGACCTCCTTCTTTTCCTTCTGAGCGCATCCAATCATAAAAAACAGATGTTGGAATAACTTCTAAAGTGACATTTTTCAGGGCATGCTTTCGCTCTACCGCATAATCATCATTCACCACTTTAAGGTGCGTATCAATTAGCTTACATAGCTCCTCACTATCCACCTGATCATCCGTACCTACATACCATTTGTGAGAAAACAATGTGCCGTCAGGAGCGCCCGTTACAGTAAACTCTTTTACGCTAATATTCAATTCTTCGGCAGCCAGCTCAATGGCATGATTCATATTATCAACAGAAAGATGTTCGCCACAAAGACTCAAGAAGTGTTTTGTACGACCTGTAATTATAATCTCTGAATTTCTCTTATCAATAAACTTAACGGTATCTCCAATTTGATAGCGCCAAGCACCAGCGCATGTCGAAATTAGCAATGCATACTCCTTCCCTTCCTCTACATCATCAATCATTACCGTTTCTGGGTGATCAACAAGGACACCATCAGGGCTGAAATTCCTATCATTAAAAGGTACAAACTCATAGAAAATACCATTATTGAGCACAAGTCTCATCGATTTTTTCTTTGGCTCAGACTGGAAGGCCAAGAATCCTTCAGAGGCCAAATAAGTTTCTATATAATGAACTGGCTTTCCTAACAATTTTTCGAAACCCTTCTTATAAGGTTCAAAAGACACTCCTCCATGCACAAAAGCCTGAAGGTTTGGCCATATCTCGTGAATATCCTTTACATGGTACCTTTCAATAATTCTTTCTAAAAGAATTTGCATCCATGCTGGAACACCTACAATCATCCCGATATTCCATTTTGGAGCCGACTCCACAATTTCGTCCAGCTTAGCTGCCCAGTCTTTGTTCTTTTTAATCTTCGGGGTTGGGCGCGAAAATCCTTGAACCCAAAGCGGAAGTTGTCCCGTGGTTATCCCACTCAAATCACCATAATAGTAGTTACCAGAGAAATTGAGAGAAGTACTCCCTCCCAACATGAGCATACCAGACTGAAAGAATTTATCGGGCAAATCGTATTTAGAAAGCGTATAAATGTGTCGAGTTCCAGTTCTTCTGATTTGGCGGATCATATCCTTTGTTACTGGAATATATTTTGAGGCTGCGCCCGAAGTACCGGAGCTCAAAGCAAAAAACTTGGTTTTTCCCGGCCAGCAAACATCCTCTTCTCCTTCTCTTATTTTATGCCACCAATCCGCATTTATTTTTTCATAATCGCATACTGGTACATTGGCCTTAAACTTATCCAGAAAATCGTGTCCACCATGATTTCTGAAAGACTCAAGTACACTTACAAAATCATATTCTCTACCAAATTGCGTGTTTCTTGCGCTAATAAGCAGTTTCGACAATTCCTTTTTTTGAAGCTCATAGGGCGATGTATAATCCTGTTCAAGTGTTTCCCTAAGCTTTATTCCTTTTTTAAGTATAGTCCCTAATATGGCCATTCAATTCATTTTCATATGGTCAGTAAGCCTTCTTCCAAGCGAATTTATTCTAACTTTGGCGTCTACTGAGAGTTTCAAATATAAACAAAAGTACTACTGAAAATAAGGCGACTCAAATGAGTGTAGAAAACAACATAAAAAAATACCTCGAGATTTTAAAACCATTCGGTGCTCAATTGATTGCCGTAAGTAAGACTAAGCCCAAGGAAGATTTGTTACAAGCTTATGAAACTGGGCAGCGTGCTTTTGGCGAAAACAAAGTTCAAGAACTTACAGAAAAAGCCGAAGTACTACCGAAAGATATTGAGTGGCACATGATTGGCCACCTCCAAAGAAACAAAGTAAAGTATATTGCTCCTTTTGTTCACCTTATTCATGCAGTGGATAGTGATCGACTTTTAAAAGAAATAGATAAGCAAGCAGAGAAAAATGAGCGCATTATCCCTTGTTTACTGCAAGTGTTTATTGCTAAGGAAGAAAGTAAATTTGGTTTTTCAGAAGAAGAATTACTTGACTTCTTAAACTCTGAAGACTTTAAAGATTTAAAGCACATCAAAGCTGTTGGGCTGATGGGCATGGCCACCAATACAGAGGATATGCAAAGGGTGAAGAATGAATTTACTGGTCTGAAAGCACTTTTCGATCAAATCAAAAACGAAATTCATTCCAGAAATTTAGAAATGAAGGAAGTATCAATGGGTATGACTAATGATTATCAAGTGGCTTGCGAAGCAGGGAGCACCATGGTGAGAATTGGTTCTGCTATTTTTGGAGGAAGAAACTATAATCAATAATGAGCGCAAAAACTGTTTTAATTTTAGCCGGAATATTTGGAATGTTATCCGTAGCCATTGGCGCATTTGGTGCGCATGGCTTGGAAAGCACATTAACCGCCAACAACCGAATGGACACTTTTGAAACTGGAGTGAAATACCAGTTCTACCATACTTTAGCGCTCTTTCTTTTGGGCATGCTCATGATCAACTACCAAAGCAATTTCTTTGGTTATGCTGCCATTTGCTTTGTTGCTGGAATATTCATTTTTAGCGGTTCGCTCTATACCTTATCATTGACCAATGTTACATGGTTGGGCGCCATCACTCCAATTGGAGGTTTGGGCTTTATTATGGGTTGGTTGTTTTTGGTTTTAGGGGTGAAGAATAGCTTATGAGCACATTAAAGTATAGGTCTGCATTTACTAAGGCAATTAAACGAATCAAGAAAGCGAACCCTGACTATCCTATTATTGCCTGGATGGATAAAATGATAAAAAGTGGTAAGTTTTTAGACTACTATGATGCTCAAGACAAGATTGGGTTTGAATTGGGTATTCGATTTGGAGTTGAGCCTTATGATGTTAGAGAAACGGTTGTTTGGAAAGCCTACCTTCTAGATAGTTCTGCGAATCCTTCGGGTGAAATGAAAGAAATTCATTACCATAGAGAGTATAAATCCGAAGCCAAGGCATATGAATATGTCGCTAAGCAGCACCTATATGAACTCAACAATGTTGACAATATTGTTGAGAAATTTAATTCAAGATCAATGCGATAAAAAAGGCCTAAAATTATCCCTGCTCAACCTAGAGATACTACTGTTATAAGTCTCTGTGAATTTTGGAATTGAGCTTATTTTAGCCTTTGGGTTCCACTTTATTTCATAGCCATTAACATCACCGTTAAGCTCTTCAACATAATCTACTTCTTGCTTTTGTTTTGTTCGCCAGAAGTACGAATGCGCTGTAGGCTGAAAGTACCTGTTTAGTTTTATTCTTTCTGTAATTAGAAAATTCTCCCACAAAGCACCAACGTCATTTCGATTATCAAGATTTTTAAAATCACCGATGATCATATTCCGAATTCCATTATCGTAGAAGTACACCTTGCGGTTCATCTTAATCTCATTGCGAAGGTTCTTACTAAAAGAAGGTAAACGATAAATAACAAATCCTTTTTCAAGGACATCCATGTATGAATTCACCGTATTCTTATCAATACCCAAAAGGTTTGCTAATTCATTGTAGCTAAATTCATTGCCAATTTGAAAAGCCAAAGCACGTAATAGGCGTTCCAAAACCTCAGGCTTCTTTATACCGCCAAAAGCAAGAAGATCTCTGTACAAATAACTATTAACAAGCTCTTTAAGCACTTCAACCTCCTCTCCTGAGTTATTAATAACATCAGGATACATGCCATAAATCAGTCTCAATGGTAATTGTTGTTCAGATTTAAGGTAGCCAATATGCCCTTCTAGTTCGCTCCACGAAATTGGGAACAATTCATATTCCCACTTCCTTCCCGTAAGAGGTTCGTGCAGTTCGTTGTTAAGTTCAAATGCGGAAGACCCACTCACAAATAATTGATGTGGTTTAATTTGATCAATTATAATCTTAAGCTTCAAGCCTATTTCTTGAACTCGCTGTGCCTCATCAATGAAAATGAATTTATGCGTGCCAATTAAGCTTTTGAGCTCTTCAGTACCCGCAGTAGAAATAATATTTCTCACAGTTGGATCGTCACAATCCAAGAAAAGAAAGTCTTCACCATTTAAAACCTGGTTAATTAGTGTAGTCTTCCCTACTTGCCTTGGACCAATTAAAACAATGGCTTTTCCTCGTCCTATTTTACCTCTAATTTTCTCCTCTAGTGCACGCTTAATCATAGTAATATCACTGAAGCCAAGTCAAATATAATGACTTTTGGTGAATCAATTCACCAAAAGTCATAACTATCGGTGAATTGATTCACCAAAAAGACTAATAAAGCGTTAAGATTAGGAAAATAATCAGAAGAATTTCTGATGAAAATTAACGAGGAAAAGTTCTTTTGAGGCACGGGTAACGGCTGTATATAGCCAACGCAAATAATCCTGATCGATCATTTCTTCATTTAGATAACCCTGGTCTACGAAAACCGCCTCCCATTGTCCACCTTGTGATTTATGACAAGTAAGCGCATAAGCGAATTTCACTTGTAGGGCATTCAGATAAGGATCTTTTTTAATCAATTTTATCCGCTCCCCTTTCGATTCTACATCCGCATAATCTTCTACCACTTGCTCATAAAGCTTCTTTTGATCTGCACTTGGCAATGAAGCTTCTGGCGTATAGAGGGTGTCTAAAATTACTTTGGCTTCGAAAGGTTCGTGGTCAGGGTAATCGAGTAATCGGAGGTTCAGGGTTGCAAAACGCAATCCGTAAACATCTTCAAACCGAACGATTTTCATCACCTCCACAAAATCTCCATTCGCTAAAAAACCACCAGGCGTATTCTCTGGTAAATAGTGATAGTTGTTCCGAACAATCATCAATATATCGCCCGCCTCCAATTCGTCTTCTCTATATTGAATCGCCCTGCGGATGTATTGATTGTACTGCACCGCATTTTTATTCGACCGACAAACAATTACTGTATTCTCAGTTCCATACTTATCATAGGCATAGCGAAGGCCATCTTCTAGCCTTTCTCCAGTCATTTTAAAAATATCTTTAAACTGACCTGTGGTAAATTTAATATCGAACTTCTCTTTACTGAGTTCCTTTCGAAGTTGCGTAGCATTATAAAGTATACCAGAAGATTCCTCCTGCCGCATGACTTCGGTTAGCTCAATGGAAAAGTTATCCGTTTTGAAATTGTGTTTCAGATAAGAGGCTTCCAACGCTAGGCTTTCAGTACTGCCTACTGGTGGAAGCTGGGCCACATCACCAATCAGCAAAAGCCTATTCCCCTCCTTTTCAAACACGTAGTCCATCAACTCGGTCAATAAACCCTTTGTGCCGTAATCCGATTGATCGGAAAGCATTGAAGCTTCATCGACTATAAAAAGCGTATTGGTGTGGTAATTCTTCTGACGCGAAAAACGGAGACTTCCCCCAGGCTCTTCTGTTTGCTGGAAGATTTTTTTGTGAATCGTAAAAGCCGTGCGTTTGGAATAAGAAGACATCACTTTGGCCGCACGGCCTGTGGGCGCCATCAAAACATACTTCATATTGAAGAAGGGAAGCATATTCACCACCGCTCCAATCACAGTGGTTTTTCCTGTTCCGGCATAACCTCGAATAGTCAGTGTTGGCTTTACTAAATCTTTGTCCAGAAGAAATTCATCGAACATACGGAAAAGCTCCTTTTGACCAGAAGTGGGCTCAAAAGGGAATTTGCTCAATAATATTTCAGAAGGTTTTGCCAATGGTTATTGCTTAGCGCGTGAAATGTCTTCAGGAAAAATAGTGGCCATTGTCGTGGTGGCTTTTGCAATCAATGTTCTTTTCTCTCCATCTAAGCACCAGACTTCCGCCTCGCAAAAGTTCAGTTTTCTACCTTGTTTAATCACTTTGCCAATGGCATGAAGTCTATCTCCCTTTCCTTTAGAGAAATAAGAGATTTTGATCTCCCCTGTCACCACATGATGATCTTCTGGTACAACCGTATATGCAGCAAAGCCCGCAACAATATCTGCCACTGTAGCCGTAACGCCTCCATGTACCAAACCAGTTTGTTGCTGATGCTCTTGCGTCAAAGTCAGCCACCCCTCAGTAGTTCCTGCTTCAATCACATTCAAATCAAAGCCCACAAGCTTCATGAAATATTGCCTTTCGAGGAATTTCTCGATTCTTGATTTAAAGTTGGGATTCAATACCTTTATCATCTTTTCAATTTTGGACAAATATATCGTATCTCCTACTTATGGACTCACTGGAATCCAAAATCAAATCTAATTATGGCGAAAAACTTCGGGTTCGGGTTTGCGGAATATGCATTACCGAAGAAGGCCTGCTGATGGTTCACCATACCGCCTTGGGAAAAGATGGTTCCTTGTGGGCTCCACCGGGCGGAGGTATGGAATATGGTGAAAGTGCCCACGCAGCACTAAAGCGGGAGTTTATGGAAGAAACCCATTTGGAAATTGAAGTGGAGAGATTCCTTTTTGTGCATGAATACCTCGATCCGCCACTACACGGCATTGAATTATTTTTTGAAGTAAAAATAACGGGCGGAAATCTCAAAAAAGGCGCTGATCCGGAAATGGAGGCTGATTTTCAGATTATCACTCAAACCGATTTTAAACCCTTTGAAGAAATAAAACAAATCCCTAACGATCGGTTGCACTATGTTATTCAAAATATTACTAGTTTCGAAAGCCTTTTAAATCAGACTGGCTATTTCAAATTTCATTAGAATTGCATAAAATAGCAGTTCGATTTATTTCAGTTACCTAATAAAATAGTTATTTTCGCAAAAAGATCAACCTTAAAAATGAGCCTAACTAAAATCCTTACTGTAGTCATATTCATTGGAGCCATCGCATTTGGCTATTTCCTTTATGACAGTATTAACTCAACCATTCAGAAAGCAAAAGAAATTGAAAGAGTAGAAAACACGGTGAAAACCAAACTTGAACTCATTCGTGATGCCCAAATTGCTTATCAAGTTACTTACGGTGACTATGCCGATACTTGGGAAAAACTAATTGCCTATGTAGACAGCGGTAAAATCTGGTTGATTCAAAGAACTGAAACGATCACTCCACAAGCCTATGGGGAAGAAATTTCAACCTTTACGTATGATACGCTAGGTTTTAGAACAGTGAGAGATTCACTGTTTAAATCGCCTAATTTCAACCCAATGAATTTACCAAGATTACCTCATGCACAAGACAAATTCTTTTCGCTTTATGCTAAAGATTCAGTTCGTTCTGGTGTTAATGTAGATTATATTGAGGTAGTTGATACTTATCCTTTTGACAGAACCAGAACAGAGGATAACGAAATTAAAAATAGAAGACCTTTACGTTTCGGTTCTAGAACCGAGATTACCACTTCAGGTAACTGGTAGTAAATCATTATAGTGAGTACTGTTAAAAACCAACAACTCATAAAAATTAAAGACGAAAGAATGGACATTGATCATATAGATCAATGTCGTCTTTCGTTTTTTATTGGTGAACACGATTGTCAAATCACGATATTTGACGAACAGAAGCAGAAATTGCTACTATTCGAAAACTACCTGATAGAATCCTCCCCAATTGATTTCTTAAACAAAATTCATGATCAGCATGAGCTAGTACCTGCTGGTTTTTGGCCTACCATACATATTCATATCAGGAACAACCAATTTTGTTTGGTACCAAGCTTTTTGTTTGACGAAGATTCGGCCTACAATTACATCAAGCTAAATACAGATAGTAATCCTGATTTGGATAACTATGCAATACGGCAACATAAATCATTAGCAGCTACTTACGTTTTTGGTTACCCCGCTGCTATTCAAGATTGGTTTTTCTCAAAATATAAAAAGGCCAGCATTCATGTTTTCCATGAAGGCTCTACTTTCTTAAATAGCATTGAGAGTAAGCTGCTTAAAGTTGCAAAGCCTGCCTTGTATCTCAACTGTAATTCTGACACCTTAATGCTAGCTGGCTTTAATGGACAAAAGTTGATGATTTACAACCAGTTCAAAATTGGTGACATAAAACAGTTGCCAAAATTAATTCTGATGTCTATTCAGCAATTTAGCCAAGAAGGTCAGGACACTCCCATTGTACTTTGGGCGGTTCAAGACAAACTAAAAAGCTTGGAACCATTACTGAAAAAGTACTTTAAAAACCTTAGCTTAGGTAAAAGGTCAACTCAATTTAAAATGAGTCATCAGTTTGATGAAATAGAACTTTACGAACATGTAGAAATATTCGGAAGTTTCTTAACCTCTAATTCATAACAAACACCTCATTGCTATGAAGCGCATTGCTATTTTCCCAGGTTCTTTTGATCCTTTCACAAAAGGGCATCAAGACATTGTACTTAGATCTCTTGGCCTTTTTGATGAGGTAGTGATTGCTATTGGTTATAATACCGCCAAACAAAACCGATACTTTGACATCGATTTTATGGTAAAAAAAATCAATGAGACTTTTAAAGATATTCCACGAGTTTCAGTGGTGGTTTACAATGAGCTCACAGCTACTTTGGCAGACAAAATGGGGGCTAAGTACCTTATTCGAGGCTTAAGGAATACAACGGATTTTGAGTATGAAAACAGTATTTCTCAAGTAAATAGACATCTAAACGCTGAATTAGAAACTGTATTTCTAATTACTTCTCCTGCTTTGTCATCTGTTAACTCTACTATTATTAGAGAAGTACATCGATATGGGGGTGATGTGCAAGAATTCTTACCCTACGAGCTTTAAACAGCCTTCTTCCCTCTTTTTTTCTTATACTTTTTGTAAACATGTTGGATTGAACGATAGGTATTGTAAAGCGCTACGTTTACCTCGTTAGAGTTCATCCATTTTACCTCATCAATATCCTCGTCAAGCTGAGGCTTCATCTTAGAATCATCAAGGCTGTCCATCAAAAACCAACTCGTTTTCTTCAGAATATCCTTCCCTCCTCTTACATAAGTGTGCCAAGTAACACAAACCTGATCTTTTACTCGCACCTTAACATTACACTCTTCTTCCACCTCTCTTTTGGCACCTTCCTGAACGCTTTCTTTCCCTTCGATTTTGCCCTTAGGAAAATCCCACATGCCTAAGCGATGAATCATCAGCACTTTATTATCCTTCTCTACTACTCCACCAGCTGCTTTAATAATTTTAAACTTGCCCTTAATCAAATTGACTGTCTCCTCATATTCGGGAGTAATAAGGGTAACCGATTTAAAGCCTTTCAATTTGCTATGGTGTAAAATAAAGAGCAGTGACTTTATCATTCCTTGCGAAGCATTCGTAATCAGCATATTACCTCTGAATGCCTTTTCATTCAGAATAATATCATCAACGTTTATAACAAGGTCGAATTTAGAGTGATCTTTAACTTCCTCCGGGCGCTTGATCCGAAGTGGCTTATCTTTGATGTATATTCTCATCTAATGTGAGCGCTATTTTTTGCTAATATGAAATATTTTTTAAGAACAATACCTGTGTTCGGTTTATAAATTTCAGAAAAAAAATCCCTTAAATTCGTGCCATGGAAAAAACAGGCACCCCTAAAGACACAGCACTAAGAGTTGCTTCCGACTTATTAGAAATAAAAGCAATTCAACTTAATAAATCTCAACCTTTTACATGGAGTTCAGGGTGGAAATCACCAATTTATTGCGACAACCGCATGTCGCTTTCATTTCCTGCTACCAGAACTTACATAAAAAAGGCACTTGCCGAAGCTTGTAAATCACTATATCCAGAAGCCCAATCGATTGCTGGAGTAGCTACTGCTGGTATTCCGCAAGGTGCTTTGCTTGCCGATGAAGTCGACCTTCCATTTATCTATGTGCGTTCTTCGCCAAAAGGACACGGCATGGAAAACCTAATTGAAGGAAAAGTTGCGCCTGGTCAAAAAGTAGTAATTGTTGAAGATTTGATTTCTACTGGAGGAAGTTCGTTAAAAGCCGCAGAAGCACTAAAAGCTGCTGGGTACGAAGTGCTGGGTATGTTGGCCATTTTTACATATGGTTTCCCTTTAGCTGACGATAATTTTGAGAAGGCTGGAATAAAGCTTCACTGCTTAAGTAACTATTCAGTAATGCTTGAAAAAGCCAAGGAACTCGGATACGTTAATCAAGACGATTTAGCTTCCTTAGAAAAGTGGAGACAAGACCCAGCAAACTGGAAAGGCTAATAAGCACAGTGCAATTCTAAAATATGCCGAAAGACAAACTCAGGCTTCTTTTTATTACCTACCAAGGTGGTTTGGCAGGTTCTACTAACTCTATTGCCTATTTAGCAAAAGGGCTGGCAGAAAAGGGGCACGAGGTTTTTGTGGGTTGCAGACAAGACATGCTCATTTGGGATTTGCTGGAAGGCAGCAAAGCGCAGCGAATCCCAATGACCTTCAAAGGAAAGTTCGATATCGAGAACTGGCGGCAGATTCGGGATGCAGTGAAAAGACATCGTATTCAAGTGATTAATGCCCAATCGAGTTACGATCGCTATACTGCCATTTTCTCTAAACTGAGGTATAATCTTAAAGTAGAGATTGTACATACCCGAAGACAAAATCCATTGAGTGCTGGCGGTTGGCTACAGAAATGGTTTTATGTGAGAAACACTGCTGGAATTGTGGTAATCAGTGAGGGCTTGAAAACCATTTTCACAGAAAAGGGCTATCCCAAAAATCATTTAAAAGTAATTCATAACGGTATTCCTGCAGAACGCCTGACACAATGGAATAAGGAAACCGTAGAGAAATTCAGACAACAGCTTAAGATCAAAGCAACAGAAAAAGTAATCGGTTGTGTTTCTCGCTTTAAAGAGCAGCCTCAAATTATTGAAGCCGTTGCCCAACTCAACGACCCAAGTATTAAACTCGTTTTTGCAGGAATTGAACAAAGTCAACTACAGCCTTATATAGACCAATTTGGCATAAAGAATGAAGTGATTTGCTTGGGCGATGTTTCTGGAAAAGAAGTACTCAACCTCTACCGTTTGTTCGATATTAACACTCTTGCTTCCACCATGGACGGCTTCGGTTTGGTGTTGATTGAAGCCATGGCCATGAAATGCCCCGTAATCGCCACCAACTTTGGAGGTATAGCCGATGTAGTTCAAAACGATTACAACGGTTTTCTCTTCGAAAACGGAAACATTACAGAGCTTTCTTCTAAAATAAAGGAGTTACTCACAAATCAAGCTACCAGAGACAAGTTCATAGAAAACGGATTAACCACTGCCTTCGAGACTTTCAGCATGGAGAATACAATTCTAAATTATGAGCAATACTTCTATAGTTTAATAGCCAAAAACTAGAATCAAAGCTTAAATTGCAGGTTGAAAACTGTGCAGAATGGATTACCTCTCTTCCCTTAATGAACCCCAATACGAAGGAGTAGTGAACACGGAAGGCCCTACTATGATTATTGCTGGTGCGGGTTCCGGAAAAACAAGGGTACTTACCTATAGAATCGCTTACCTAATGCAGGACAAAGGTGTTGACCCCTTCAATATTCTTTCCCTCACCTTTACCAATAAGGCAGCAAAAGAAATGCGTGAAAGGATTGAGAGTGTAGTAGGCTCCAATGCCAGAAATCTATGGATGGGGACTTTTCACTCTGTATTTGCCAGAATTTTAAGGGCTGAAGCAGGTAAACTAGGTTACCCAAGTAACTTCACCATTTACGATACTGACGATTCTAAATCGCTCATTAAAAATATTGTTAAAGAATACGGATTAGACGATAAGATATATAAGCCAAATACGGTACTCAGCAGAATTTCTAGTGCCAAAAATAGGCTAATCTCTTGGCAAGAATACACTACCAATCCCATTTACAAGGCTGACGATGATTCGGCTATGAAACCTGAAATGGGAATGCTGTACAAAGCCTATAGTTTGCGCTGTAAAAAGGCAGATGCTATGGACTTCGATGACCTACTTTTCAACACAAATGTGTTGTTTAGAGATCATTTGGACGTATTGAATAAATACCAACATAGATTCAGGTATGTACTTGTAGATGAGTTTCAAGACACTAACGTTTCTCAATATTTGATTACCAAGAAGCTTTCTGCGGTAAATAGAAATATTGCTGTAGTGGGAGACGATGCTCAAAGTATATATGCTTTTCGCGGAGCCGACATTGAAAATATTCTGAATTTCGAAAAGGATTTTCCAGACCTGAAAGTCATCAAATTGGAGCAGAATTACCGTTCTACTCAAAATATTGTAAACGCGGCAAATTCAGTAATTGGAAGAAATAAGAGCCAGCTAAAAAAGACCGTTTGGACAGCCAATAATGATGGTAATCAAATTGAACTAATCAAATCCGTTTCAGACAATGAGGAAGGACGATTTGTAGCCTCAGAAATTTTTGAACAAAAGGCCAATCGCAACTACAAAAACGAGGATTTCGCTATTCTGTACCGAACAAATAGCCAATCGCGCTCCATTGAAGAAGCTTTAAGAAAATCAGGTATTGCCTATCGTATTTATGGTGGGCTCTCTTTCTATCAAAGAAAGGAAATTAAGGATTTGATGGGTTACCTGCGATTTGCCATCAATTCTAATGATGAGCAATCTTTCAGAAGAATCATCAACTTGCCAAAACGAGGCATTGGGCCAACTTCTGTAGAAAAAATTGTGGTGGCGGCCTTCGAGCATGATATTCCACTTTGGGAAGTGCTCACCAATATAAATTCCTTTTTACCCGGCCGAGCTGCCAATGCTATCAACGACTTTGTAACGCTCATTAAGAGCTTCAAAATTTATGTTGAAACAAAAGACGCCTTTGAAACCGCCAGCCATATCGCTAAAAACTCTGGCCTGTTAAAAGAGCTTTATGAAGACAAGACCATAGAGGGCTTGAACCGTTATGAGAACGTTCAAGAGTTATTAAACGCCATTAAAGAATTTGTAGATACACCAGAAGTTGAGGATAAATCACTGAACAACTTTATGCAAGACATTGCCTTGCTAACCGACAGTGACAAAGACAACCAAGAAACAGATGTGGTTACTTTGATGACAATTCACTCAGCCAAAGGGCTTGAATTCAATAATGTGTTCATTGTGGGAATGGAAGAAGACCTTTTCCCTTCTCAAATGATGATGAGCAGTAGAGCAGATTTAGAAGAAGAGAGGCGTCTGTTCTATGTGGCTATCACTAGGGCAAAAGAAAACCTCTATTTTTCCTATGCCTTATCGCGCTACCGTTATGGTCGTTTGCTCAATTGCGAACCCAGCCGATTTATTGAAGAAGTAGATCCAAGCTATATTAAAGTAAATACAAAATACGGAAGCAGAGAACAAAAGCCTTCAAGCTTTAGCCCAAGCAGAAATGCGCCAGAGGTGGGTTCAAACTATGCGCGAAATTTAATCGCAAATAGAAATACAGCGCCTAAAAAGCCTTTGTCGTATCATAAGCCATCTGATAATTTCACCCCTAGTGATATTTCAAACCTTAAGGAGGGAATGAAAGTAGAGCACCCTAAATTTGGTTTTGGCAAGGTGCATAAAATGGATGTGGAAGGCTCGAACAAAAAAGCGAGAGTGATTTTTGAAAGTTTTGGTGAGAAAACCCTGCTATTGAGTTTTGCGAAGCTTAGGATAGTAGAGTAAAAAAGAATTAACTTACTGCCATAACAAGCTAGCGCCATAAGCGTTGAAGTTTTATTAGTCCGAAGGAAGGATCAATTTTATAATTCGGTACTCAAACCGATTCATATCTAGCAGTAAATAGACCTTCTTCTTCCAGAATAATTGTTAATTTCGTAGTGAAAACTGAAAACATGAGTTTAGAATATAATACCCAAAGAGAAGATGTAATCCAGAAGGAGTACGGCAGAAACGTACAGAAACTGGTTGAATATATCAAAACCGTTGAAGACAAAGAAAAGCGTAACCAATATGCGCAAACGCTTACTGACCTAATGCGTCAGATCAACCCCAATTTGCTTCGCGAAAATGTTGAATACGATCAAAAAGTATGGGATGATTTGTACATCATGTCACGCTTTGATTTAGACGTAGAGTCTCCTTTTCCTATGCCTGAAAAAGAGTCGATCGGCAAGAAACCACAGCGCATGGCTTACAAAACCGATGAAATCAAGTTCCGTCATTACGGTAGAAATCTTGAAATGATGGTGAAATTAGCTGTAGAAATGGAAGATGAAGAATCGCGTGAAACCGCCATTATTCACATCGGCCGTCTAATGAAAAGCTTCTTTTCTAACTGGAACAAAGACAATATTGAAGATGAAGTAATTGCTCAGCACATTCACAGAATGTCTAAGGGTCAATTGAAAGTAAATATTGAGAAAATCAAGGAAGAAGGTCTGTTTAACACAAACGTTAGAGAAAGAAGACAGTCTTCTGGGTCGTCTAACCAAAACAGAAAAAAGAATTACACAAAACGTAGACGCGCATAATCAATGGCATCTTTTGTAATTGAAGGCGGTACCAAGCTGAATGGTGAAATCACTCCTCAGGGTGCCAAAAATGAAGCATTACAAATTCTGTGTGCCGTTTTAATCACCCCCGAACCAGTTACACTTCACAAAGTTCCCGACATTCGTGATGTAAACAAACTGATTGAATTACTTGGCGCCATGGGTGTCGAAGTACAATTCTTGGGTGGTGAGAGTTACCGCTTTTGTGCAAAAAATGTAGATATTGATTACCTAGAAACAGAAGAATTCCGAACCAAAGCCTCATCGCTCCGTGGTTCGGTAATGATTTTAGGGCCGCTCTTGGCGCGTTTTGGAAAGGCCAAAATTTCTAAACCAGGAGGAGACAAAATTGGCCGTAGAAGGCTCGACACTCACTTTATTGGTTTTCAAAAGCTAGGCGCTCGTTTTCTTTACGAAGCCGAAACTGGTATGTACCATATTGATGCTTCCCAGCTAAAGGGCACTTACATGCTTTTAGAAGAAGCTTCTGTTACAGGTACAGCCAATATTCTTTTGGCCGCAGCAATGGCGAAAGGAAAAACCACCATTTATAATGCTGCTTGCGAGCCGTATTTACAGCAGCTTTGTGCTATGCTCAATCGAATGGGCGCAAAAATCACTGGCGTTGGCTCCAATCTATTACATGTCGAAGGTGTTGATTCCCTAGGGGGAACGGAACATACTATGCTGCCTGACATGATTGAAATAGGCAGTTTTATTGGTATGGCCGCCATGACACAGTCTGAAATCACCATTAAGGATTGCCGAATCGATCAGCTTGGTTTAATTCCTGAAACTTTCAGAAAAATGGGAGTTCAAATGGAGTTTAGAGGTGACGACATCTTTATACCGGGTCAAGATCATTATGAAATAGAAACTTTTATTGATGGTTCTATCATGACCATTGCCGATGCCATTTGGCCAGGCTTAACGCCCGACCTTCTAAGCATTATTTTGGTAATGGCTACTCAGGCCAAAGGTACCGTATTGGTTCATCAAAAAATGTTTGAAAGCCGCCTCTTCTTTGTCGATAAACTTATTGACATGGGCGCTCAAATCATTCTTTGCGATCCGCATAGGGCTACTGTGATTGGCTTAAACCGCCAACAAAAGCTTAAGGGCATTAGAATGACTTCTCCTGATATTCGTGCAGGGCAGGCTTTATTAATTGCGGCACTTTCTGCCGAAGGTACTAGCGTAATCGACAATGTTGAGCAAATCGACAGAGGGTATCAGCACATCGACAAACGATTGAATGCTTTAGGGGCTAAGATTCAAAGACAATAGGGCTTAGAAAAACCAATCATGTTATATTGAGTGAATTTTCAGGTTCAACCCAATTACTCAAACCAACATGAGCAAGAAACATCACGAAGCCCATTTACACGGTAAAACATCCTTCTTCTCAAAATTTCAAGAGTACATAGGTGAATTTATTTATGGCGGTATTGACGGAAGCGTAACCACCTTTGCTGTAGTGGCAGGGGCTGCTGGTGCTAACCTCGATAGTGCTGTGGTAATTATTCTTGGTTTTGCCAACCTCTTTGCCGATGGTTTTGCCATGTCGGTTGGTAGCTATCTTTCTACCAAATCAGAAAAACAGAATTACGAAAAACATAAAGCAATTGAATACTGGGAGGTGGATCATTTGCCAGAAAAAGAGCGTGAAGAAATTCGTGAAATTTATCAAGCCAAAGGTTTTGAGGGTGAGCTGTTAGAGCAAGTGGTAGATAAAATCACGGAAGACAAAGATCGCTGGGTAGACGTAATGATGAAAGAGGAGCTTGAAATGATGGAAGAAACAAAGTCACCTTTTCAAATGGGCTTAGTCACTTTCATTTCATTTCTACTAATGGGTTTTATCCCACTCATTGTTTATGTGATTGATTACACGCGAGGGTTCGATGCCGACCTATTTCTTTACTCCTCTGTTCTCACCTTTGTGGCTTTTGGCGCTATTGGTTACGCTAAGAGTTATGTAACTTCTACCAGTCGTGTGCGAGGCGTTTTGGAAACCCTTTTCTTGGGCGGATCGGCTGCTGTTTTAGCTTATTACGTAGGAGTAATTCTTGAAAGCATGATTTCATAAGCATCCCAAGACAATTTTCTTTGTCAATTATTAATCAATTGCTTTATATTCAATGTAAAACCACGGAACAGAATGAAATTTGGAACTTCTCGCAGGCTTGCCAAAATCAAAAAAGCCGATGTAATCACTTATACCATAGAAATTTTCATTGTGATTTTTGGAATTACCGTGGCCTATCAGCTCAATGTATTGTATGAAGATTCAAAGGACCTCAAGCTAGAAAAGGGCGCTATTGAAAAGGTACATACAGAGCTTGAATTGAATATGAAAGATTTTGAGTCGTTACTAGACGAGCGTAAAGAACTGCTTGAGAATGAAAACCAATTGGCTCAAATTCTTTATTCTGATGGCTACCTATATACTGAGGGAGATTTAGAAAATGAAGAAATATCTAAGTACCTCTTCGCAATTAATAAAACATATAAGCCAAACATCCAGTTTGAAGGACTGAACTTTTACCTCAACACCAATTATACTTCTGGTAATTCAAGCATCAAGAATGACCTAATCACTCTAAAAAACAAATACATTGCCCTGAAGGAGGTGGCTCTATATCATGCCAGCATGAAGGAGAAGTATTACAACGACTTCCTTATTAAAGATGTGGACTTTGGTTTACAGAAAGTGGTGAGCTACGACCGAATAAAAAGTGTAGAATTCAAAAACCTCATCCTCAACCTGATTGAAAACGAAATCGAATTGAACAGGCTTTTAGAGGAAGTGCACGAGGTTGCCTTAGATATTGACTTTATACTTGAAGCCAAAATGCGCTAGCAACCCCATTACACCTATCTGTGGAAATTTATTTTAGATGAAGCCTAAGCTACAAAGCCGACTCCTACAGTATTATTGGTAAACTCATCAATTAAAATAAAGGCACCATTTCTTCTATTCTGCTTATACGAGTCTGCTAAAACAGGCTTGGAAGATTTAAGGACTACTTCTCCAATATCATTCAATTGAAAACCCGAGATATTTGTTTCCACTAACAAACTCTCCGTATTCACCTTATGATTTAAACCGAGAACTTTCACCCTAGATTCGCTTACACCGTGTTGTAACTTATAAGTCCTTCCTGCCACCAATGGAGCATTGTCCATCCAACAAACATCAGAGGTAATTTCATTACCAAAGTTTAGACTACCTTCTTTCACCAACATATCACCTCTGCTAGCACCTACATCATCTTTCAATAAAATACTCACTGACTCTCCAGCAATGGCCTCTTTCAGCTCTGTTTTATACTTTTGAATAGATTTAATTTCTGACACTGCCCCAGATGGCAAAACCGTTACCTTATCCCCTACTTTTAATGTGCCACTCGCTACTTTGCCTGCATAGCCTCTATAATCATGATGTTCATTTGTTTTGGGTCGAATTACATGCTGAATAGGAAATCTAGTTGGTAAATCCGTTTGATGAGATTTTACTTCAACTGATTCTAGCGCCTCAATCAATGAATCGCCTAAATACCAAGACATGTGCTCACTATCTGTAATAATGTTTTCACCGTAAAGTGAACTGATTGGAAGAAACGAAATATCAAAACCAGTTAATGATGCTTTATCTACCAAGGCTTTCACTTCATTCACTATACTTTCAAAACGTGCTTGGCTGTAATCAACTAAATCCATTTTATTGACACAGACCACTACTTTAGGCACTCGCAAAAGATGAGCAATGTAAAGATGCCTTTTGGTCTGTTCTACTAACCCGTTTCTGGCATCGATAAGAATCAATGATACATCTGCATTACTCGCTCCCGTTACCATGTTGCGTGTGTACTCAATATGCCCTGGGGTATCGGCAATAATGTACTTTCTTGATTTGGTGGCGAAATAAATGTGCGCCACGTCAATCGTAATTCCCTGCTCTCTTTCCGCCACCAAACCATCTGTCAGCAATGAAAGGTCCGTATAATCAAGCCCCTTTCTACGGCTGCTTTCTTCAATTGCCAATAACTTATCAGAAGTAATGGATTTGGTATCGAAAAGCAACCTTCCAATCAGTGTACTTTTGCCATCATCTACACTTCCAGCTGTGGCTATGCGTAAAACTTTTTTGTTAGAAATATCCATACTGCTTTCTCTTTTCCATGGCTGCTTCCGAACGTTTATCATCAATTCTAGCGCCTCGTTCGGAAATTGTGGCACTCAAAATCTCTTCTATCACTCTTTCTATTCGATCTGCATCAGATTCTACTGCGGCAGTACAGGTCATGTCGCCAACAGTTCTAAATCGTACTGTGCGGGTTTCAATTTTTTCGTTTTCATCTTTATTGATAAAAGTAGAGTTTGGCCAAATCATGCCATCTCGCTGAA
Source organism: uncultured Roseivirga sp. (assembly GCF_963973945.1). Taxonomy (GTDB): domain Bacteria; phylum Bacteroidota; class Bacteroidia; order Cytophagales; family Cyclobacteriaceae; genus Roseivirga. The sequence goes on along the minus strand of NZ_CAXBBV010000002.1, from coordinate 299,562 downwards.
AAACCTCTCGCTCATGAGCATAATAAATGGAGGGTATTTCAAGTTTTTCTTCTCTGATATAATTCCAGACATCAATCTCTGTCCAATTAGAGATAGGAAATACTCGAACGTTTTCGCCTACATTTATTCTTCCATTGAGCATATCAAAAAGTTCAGGACGTTGTTTCTTGGCATCCCATTGACCGAAATCATCTCGTACCGAAAAAACACGTTCTTTGGCCCTTGCCTTTTCTTCATCTCTTCTGGCCCCACCTATACAGGCATCAAACTTAAACTCTTCAATAGCTGCCAGTAATGTCACTGTTTGAAGTGCATTTCGGCTAGCATATTTTCCTGACTCCTCCACTGCTATTTTCTTGTCAATGGAGTCTTGTACATAGCGCACATGCAATTCGAGCCCAAGCTCTTCTACCAATGCATCGCGAAAAGCAATGGTTTCTGGAAAATTATGCCCTGTATCTACATGCAAAAGTGGAAATGGAATTTTACCAGGGTAAAAAGCCTTTTCGGCCAAACGCACCAAAGTAATAGAGTCCTTTCCTCCTGAAAACAATAACACAGGTTTTTCAAACTGGGCTGCTACTTCCCTCATTATGTAAATGGACTCATCTTCCAACTCACGTGGAAATTGTCCGTCAAAAACATTCATATCTCTATTTATTTCTTGATTGTAACTGCGTGTAAACCACATTCTTTTTGCGAACTCTCCCACCACCAACGGCCTGCTCTTGGAGACTCTTCGGGCGTAATGGCCCTTGTGCAAGGTTGGCAACCAATGCTGACAAAACCTTTATTGTGTAGGGTGTTATAGGGCACTTTATATTCATCCAGATAGGTCAACATGGCCTCATAACTCCAATTTAAAATGGGGTTATATTTTATCACCTGATTGCCTTCATCCCATTCAAACAGTTCTAAATTTTGGCGATTATCCGATTGAGCAGCTCTCAAGCCTGTAATCCAAACTTTGGTATTTCTCAATGCCCGTTTTAAGGGTGCTACCTTTCTTATGTAACAGCATTCTTTTCTATTCTCAACCGATTCGTAAAAGCTGAAAAAACCTTTCTCACTCACTAGTGGCTCAACATCTTCTGACTTTGGGAAGTAGGTTGTTATTTCCTGCTTATAGCGCACCCTTGTCTTTTCCATTAAGTCATAAGTCTCTGGAAACAAACGACCAGTATCCAAAGTAAAAACCTCTACCGCCAACTGCTTACGAAATATGATATCGGTAATGACCTGGTCTTCTTGCCCAAAAGCACTTGAAAATTTAACCTGAGCGGGAAATTCTTGTGTGAGTGAATCAATTACCTCTCCTATTGAAAGGCCAGAAAATCGGCTATTATATTCTTCTATCTTGTCTTTCATCTCGCTACTTTTTCAGTTTAACAGAAGACCAAATACGCTCATGGAAATAGTAAAGCACTATTTTGCTAAATACTTCAACCGATCCAATTGAAAGGGCCAAGCCCACTTCTCCAGTAATGAAATAGGAGATCATTATGGTATCCACCGTACCAACGATTCGCCAGCTGATCGTTTTTAAAATGCTTTTGAGATTGCTATCACGTTGCTCCTCTTTCTCGATTCTTCCTTTTACGACTGAGTCTAAAAACATAGTGGTTCCTTTTTATTGAAACATTGAGGATACAAAAGTATGTATTCCCTACCATTTTAATAGACTAATAAGTAAAATTTTTTTAATGCTCTCGGAGAACGTCTTTTAAAGACTTGTTTTCCAACACTTTAAGCGTATTGTCGCGCACCTCGCTCATCACCACATTCAGCCCACAAATTTCCTCTTGGCAGTTTTCACACTTCTCATAATAGTTTAAACTTACGCATGGGAGCAGTGCAATGGGGCCATCGAGCATACGGATTATCTTTGCCAAACCTATTTCTTCTGGTGGTTTAATAAGGTAGTAACCTCCACCCTTTCCTTTCTTACTGCCTAGAATTCCAGATTTTTTCAACTCCAAAAGAATGTTCTCCAAGAATTTCAATGAAATTTTCCTTTCTTCTGAAATTTCAGAAATAAGCACAGGCCCCTTATCTTGATTTTCGGCCAAGTAGGTTAAAGCATGGAACGCGTATTGGGTTTTTTTAGATAGCACTTTTCAGTTTTAATTGACGAAGTTACCAAAATTTAGGATTGAAAATAAAAAAGGAGCTTAAAGCTCCTTTCATTGTCTTTTGCTCAATGTCAAATTAGTAGTTATTCAACATTACTGGCATTACCAGCATTAGAATATCTTCACTCTCATCTTTGTCACCAGGAATCAAAAGTCCAGCACGATTAGGAGCCGACATTTGAAGTGTAACTTCTTTAGAATGAAGGTTGCTCAACATTTCAACCAAGAATTTAGCGTTGAATCCAATTTCGATATCCTCTCCTTCATGCTCACAAGCTAAAGTTTCTTTTGCTTCATTAGAGAAATCTAAATCTTCAGCAGAAACAGTTAGTTCGCTACCAGTGATTTTCAACCTAATTTGGTGTGTAGTTTTATTGGCGTAAATCGAAATTCTTTTCAACGAACCTAAAAGTTCGCTTTTATTGATTTTCATTTCGATTGGGTTGTCTGAAGGAATTACATTTTCATAATCTGGAAAACGCTCATCGATCAAACGGCATATCATTTTAATTGCGTTGAAGTGGAAGTAGGCATTAGATGCATTGTACTCCACCACCACATTTGAGTTTTCAGAAGGCAAGGTAGACTTGAGCAAGTTTAATGCTTTACGAGGAATAATAATTGACATTCCTGTATCAGAAGCTACATCTACTCTTCTATAACGTACCAAACGATGACCGTCTGTAGCCACAAAAGTGGTATTTGTTTCAGCTAGTTTTACGTACACCCCAGTCATAGCAGGCCTCAACTCATCGTTGCTCGTTGCAAAAATTGTGTTGTTAATAGCACTGCTCAACACCTCTGTAGACATATCTACTTGGTAGGCATCTGTTACCTCTGGTACTTTAGGGAAATCAGTAGCGTTTTCGCCCGCCAACTTATACCTACCATTATCAGAGTTAATTTCAACACTGTAAGTTTCGCTATCAATTGTAAACGTAACAGGCTGCTCTGGCAAGTTCTTAAGGGTATCCATTAGGATACGCGCAGGAACTGCTATACTTCCATTTTCTTTAGCTTCTACATCAATCTCTGTAATCATAGAAGTTTGAAGATCGGAAGCAGTGATGGTCAAAAGCCCATCTTTAATTTCGAATAAAAAGTTTTCAAGGATTGGCACCACCGGATTGGTAGTGATTACTCCATTGATATTGGAAAGGCGTTTTAGCAATTCTGCTGAAGAAACGATAAACTTCATAAAAACCGGGTTTATTACTGTGGGTACTTTAAGCGCATAAAGTTAAAAATAAAATCAATACTCGGTATCAAAACCTAGCTTTTTGGCGCGAAGGATAAATTTACCTCATAGGTTTACTGAAACCAAGTTTTTCAGACATAACTAAGTACTTTTTTTCAAAGATAACTTGAGTTTCTAAGCCTGAATTTCGTTTGGTTTTGGTGGGTGATTTAAGAAGTCTAATATGGTTTGATACACATAGTCCAAATCTCTATCGCTAATTACATAGGGAGGAATCAAGTAAAGCACATTTCCTAATGGGCGTAGCAGAACTCCTTTACTAATAAAATATGGATAGAGATAATGGCGTGCCTCGTTGAAATAGGAAGTATCTTTTTCTGTGTTCATTTCAAAAGCCAAAATTGTACCCAGCACTCTGGCCTTTCTTACCATAGCATGGCCTTCTATTTCCTTCAAAAAGGAAATGTGTTTCTGATTTAGCCGTGCTCTATTCTCTTCACTTTCTTTGGTAAGCAATAAATCCAATGACGCGTTTGCAGCTGCGCAGGTCATTGGGTTTGCGGTAAATGAATGACCATGAAAAAAGGTCTTCATTAAATCATTTGAACGATAGGCTGCTTGAATTTTTTCTGTGCAAGTAGTAACCCCCATGGCCATAGCCCCACCAGTGAGCCCTTTTGATAAACAGAATACATCTGGCTTGTTTGTAAGCCAATAGGAAGCAAAGAGCTTTCCTGTACGTCCAAAGCCAGTCATTACTTCATCTGCAATACACACTACTTCATGATATTGCGCTAAAGCAATCATCCTATCGAGTAAGGTTTTGCTATACACTCTCATGCCTGATGCTCCTTGTATAATTGGCTCGAAGATAAAAGCGGCAACATCACCTTTTTCTACCAAAGTTTTGAATTGCTGATAAACTGCTTCCTCTTTGCCTTCTTCAGGAAAATCTACAAAGCTTACATCGAATAAATAAGGATCGAAAGGCTCGGTAAACGGCCCTCTTTCTCCTACCGACATGGCGCCAAATGTATCACCATGATAAGCTCCATCAATGGCTATAATTTTTCTTTTATTAATTCCTTGGTTATAGAAGTATTGAAAAGCCATTTTTATAGCTACTTCCGTAGCAGTACTTCCATTGTCGGAGTAAAATACTTTGGTTTGATTTTCAGGTAGAATTTTCAATAACCTCTCTGCCAGGGTTATCGCTGGTTCGTGGGTAAATCCAGCGAAAATTACGTGCTCTAAACTTGAAGCTTGGGCAGCAATGGCTTTGGCAATGTAAGGGTGACTATGCCCATGCAAGTTTACCCACCAAGAAGATATAGCATCAATAATTTTTGCACCATCACTCGTATATAAGTATACTCCTTCTGCCCTTTCTACCATCAGTGGGTTTTCCATTCCCCTTAATGGCGTAAACGGATGCCAAATTGCTTCGCTGTCTCTTTTTATCCAATCACTCATACCAATTCAACATCAACTCGTCTGCCCAATACTTCACTATATTTTTGTTGATCATGCTTAGTTTTGGTAGTCTTAGCAAAACTTTGTAACCAGATTTTTGCTCAATAATACTTTCGGATTCGAAGTTTGATTCTCCGTTAAAAACAATTCCCAAGACTGGAATTTCATTTCGCTTTAAGTAATCTATGGTGAGTAAAGTATGGTTAATGCACCCTAAATAAAGGTTCACTACTAGAACTACTGGAGCAGATAACTCTCTAGCAATATCAATCACATAATCATCTTGATTAATTGGCACTAAAACCCCTCCAGCACCTTCGATTACTATATCATTAGTGGTTTCTGGAAGCACAAAGTCATCTAGCTGTATAGCCAAATGTTCGAATTTTGCTGCTGCATGTGGTGAAGCTGGAAGTTTAAAGATGTGAGTTTCAGGATGGAACTTCGTGATTTCATTGCTCACCAACTCTTTAACTGTAGTGGTATCTAATGGTTTTCCTGCTTGTACAGGCTTCCAATAATCCGCTTTCAGTGCCTCTACCAAAATTGCGGAAACCAAAGTTTTTCCACTATCAGTACCAATGGCTGTTACAAAATAATTCATGCCGTAAAGCTATGAACGAAACTCAAGACACAAAAGGAAAGCGCATTTGCCCTACTTCAATAAGTTTACTTCTTAGGGCTTCAAATTTTAGTGGTTTAATCAAGTAATCATCCATGCCACTTTGCTTTGCATTTTCAATGTCTTCATCGAAAGCACTGGCTGAAATACCAATAATATAAGGTGAAGGGTTGAGGTTCAGTGTTCTAATTCTTTTGGTGGCTTCAATGCCATCCATTACAGGCATTTGCACATCCATTAGAATTACATCATACGATTGATCGAGCATTTGAGAAAGGGCCTCTTGACCTGTTTTGGCCAAGGTTGGCACATAGCCCATACGCTCAAGAATAAGGCATATTAGCTTACTATTAATTCCATTATCTTCAGCCAAAAGAATTTTCAAAGGATATTTACCTGAAAGAACATCTCCTAATTTATCTACTTCATAACGACTTAATCCACCAGCCGTTTTCCTTTCTTCTTCGGTCATTTCCCCTACCGGGGTTTTAAGGTAAACATTAAAAGTAAACAGAGAGCCTTTGCCTAATTCACTTTGAACTGAAACCTTACCGTTAAATAGCTTCAATAAATTCTTTACAATTGCTAAACCCAGACCGCTACCACCAAACCTTCTGGAGTTAGACGACTCTACTTGGGTAAACTCCTTAAAGAGATTTTTAATATCCTCTTTAGCTACGCCTATACCTGTATCTTGAATTTTGAATTCTACATTGACTGTGTCTTCTTTAAACTCTATTAAAGAAACTTTAACGGACACAAACCCTCTTTCTGTAAACTTAACAGCATTGGAAAGTAGATTAACCAATATTTGCCCGAGTCTATTCCTGTCGGAATAGAAAAACTCTGGTACATTTTCGTCAATGTACAAGTTCAATCCAACCTTTTTACCCTTGGCTTCATAAGCCACTAGGTTCAGTGATTCTTCCACTACTCTTTTAAGACCAAATACTGAGTCTTCTAAAGTAACCTTACCAGACTCAATTCTGGAATAATCGAGAATGTCGTTGATAATTCGAAGTAATGTTTCTCCACTTACTTTTATGGTTTCTACGTAATCTCGCTGCTCAGCATTTAGCAATGTTTCGTTCAGTAAATTGGTCATGCCAATTACGCCATTCATAGGGGTTCTAATTTTATGACTCATCGTAGCCAAGAAGGTGCTCTTTGCCTGATTTGCATTCTCTGCTGCTTCTTTTGCAAGCTTCAACCCTTCTTCCAATTGCTTTTGAGCAGTAATGTCTCGCATCATCAAAAGGATTCTATCATCAGTGAGTTTAATAAACCTTCCTTCGCAAAAAAGCTCCTTTTTACCTATTTCTAGTTTAAACTCAACAGTCTGTAGCTCATCTGTAACATGCGCACGTTCTAGGCCCGTGGTCATTACTGGTATAATTTCTTCGGGAAAAACGTCTACTATGTTCTCTCCCAATTTCTTTTCAGCAGAAAGCGGATCTGACACCTCGTTTTTAGCATGGTAATTCAGCAGAAAACCTTGTTTATCAAAAGTAAACATGGTATCGGGAATGGCATCTAAAATCAAGATTTGCTCTTTTTCAAACTTCTTGATTTCTAACTCGGCATTATAGATTCCGGTAATATTTTTAGCTATTCCAGTGACCGCTGTTAATTCACCTTTATCGCTATAAATGGGCTTGTGAAATACCTCAAGCATATGTGGAAAGCCCCTGGCATCATTAACCTCAACAAAGTATGGAGGAACCGTGTCATACTTTCCAGCGAGGAATCCGTCAATTCTTTCGCGTGCCTTTAAATTGATGGGGTTGTCTGAATAACTATTGCTATAATGGGCAAGTCTTATGTTTGGATTTCGTCCCATTATTCTCACCACATTCATGGACGAGTAGGTAACTATTCCCTCTGGATTGAATTTGAATAGAAAGTCAGAAGTGTGTTCTAAGAAAAAATCCAAGTGGAATTGATTCTCGTCATACCTCTCTTTTATTTGGTTAAGCTCTGCTTCTAAAAGGGTCTTTTTCTTATGGGTTTGGAATAGAAAGTAAGCTAAAACAAATGCTAGAATTACGGCTAATGAGAATAGAAAATAGATCATGTTACGTTTAGCTAAAGCAATTGCTTGACAACAACAATAGCAAAAATACAGAACTACTTATGCATTTCTACTCAAAAAATTAATCGCCTCCAACCTAAGGCATGGCCTTGCGAAGCGATTTTGCCATGTCGTCAAATCGCTCAATAGCTTCTGTAATAAAAGTTTCGTTTAGTATTTCGTCTAGCTCTTGCTCTAGAACATCGAGCTCACTCACCTTAAAGGTTTGTTCAAAACCACCGTTTTCTAATTTTATGAGAAACTTCCCATTCCATGAAAAAACAGTGATTTTACAATTACTGTTGGGTATTTCCTTAACAACTCTCACTGGTGATACTTAAGCTCGATTAACTATGAATTTATGATCGACTTCAGCATTTAAAGTACCTGCCACAGAACAGTATTTTGTAGCTGCCAAATGACCCATTTTTTCAAACTCTGCCTCTGTAACATCGGGAGAGTTTACTGTAAATGTTAAGACGATATGAGTGAATGCTCTTGGGTGTTCATCTCTGCGGGTTCCATCGGCTACTACTGTAAGACCATTAACTGTTTTCTTACGTTTTTTTAACATTTGAACTAGGTCGACAGAAGCGCAAGCGGCCAAACCAGAAAGTAGCAGTTGAGTGGGCGACATGTGTTTTTTCTCATCTCCAGAATACATATCGATATCCAAAACATTTCCCTGCTCATTCACAGATTGGAATTCATAATCATCCTTGAACGTAGTAGTAACTCTCATATTGCATGGTTTTGTTAAAGTTCAAAATTAAATCAATTATGCTGTTAACCACACAATATTGATATAAGTTTCTTGGTTGAGTGTGAAGTACCAACCTAGAGAAACAATGACGCGAATTCGTATTATAGCAAGCCTAATGGTTGCTTTTTTATTTATGCTCATACAAAGTTGCGGGGGAAACAGTGACACCACTCCTGGACTACAAGTAACGATCGAAAACCAATTCACTAACCTTCCTTCCAATGTATCTGTGTTTTTTAAAGTACAAGATGGCGGGGGAAAAGGAAAGTCTGGTTTGAAAGAAGCTGATTTTAATATTTACGAAAATGGAAGCCTGATTTCAGAGTTTGAAGCTGCGAGAAAGATACAGCCCAATGAACAGGTTTTAGATTACAACATCATGCTGTTGCTCGACTTGAGCGGAAGTATTTTAAGTAGTCAGAATTTAGGCCCACTAAAGTCGGCAGCCAAAAGTTTTATTGATGAAGTAGTACCTTCTGAAGGTGAAGTTTCTGCAGGAGCCGTAAAAGTAGAAATCTGGTGGTTTGATGGCTCTCAAAACATTAAGCAGTTGCAGCCTATTACGTCCAACACTACCACATTAAAAACGGCCATAGACAACATTAACGCCTCTATGAGTTCTGATAATTCTACCAACCTTTATGGCGCGGTTATTCAAAGTGTAGGAATTGCAACTCAAAGACTGGGGCAATCGCAAGAGTTAGATAAGTTTGGGTCGAATTCGGTAGTGATTTTTACTGACGGAACCGACCAAGCCAACCGTTCTACAAAAGGACAGGCTTTAGAAGCAGTTAGAAAAGCTGATCCTTCCATTTCGTTCTACACCATTGGCCTTGGCGGAGAAATTGATGAGCCAGTATTGAAAGAGATAGGGAAAACAAGCTTTGTGTCTGCAGTAAATATTGGTGAGCTACTAGATAAATTCAAAGAGATCGGAGATTTGATTAATAGTAAGGCCAACAGCTACTACCTATTAGAATACTGTTCACCCAAACGTTCTGGCAGTAATCAACTTACCATCGAGGTGGTACAGGGTAATTTAAAAGGCAGCGCCAAAACTATTTTTGACGCCTCAGATTTTAACGGCAGTTGTAATTTACAGTAACCCGTTTTACAATAATCACATCAAGCGTTCTTCGATTTTAGGATTGAGGAACGCTTTTTTATTCTCTCGATTCAGCTAAACAAAATAGTTGAGGCTATAAAGTGTATTTATTTAGAATAGTTGGGAAGCGCTAAATCCAATTCAAAATTTGGCGAGTAAAACTTAAGCCACGAACTTAGCACAAGTTTATATCAGGCACCACCAGTGAAACTAAAGAGAAAACGAAAGCTTGTTACTTATCTAAATATACTGGATCAACCTATTCGGTTTAACCCTTTTGTGTTTAGCCGTACTTTCTTGCTCTGGGCTTTTCTTGGGCTTATTGGAGGTTTGATTGCGGGGCTATATTGGATCACTCTTGAATTTCTTACCCATGAAATCTCGCTTTTTGAAGGTTGGTTGGTAATTCCTGTAATGGCCACTTGTGGCTTATTGGCTGGTTTAGTCATTCATTTTATTGGCGACCCTGGCGAAATTCACCTGATAGTTAACAATATTCGGTTTAATAAAGGAAAGCTAGACCCCAAGAATAACCCTTCCATGATATTGTCTTCACTTTTGTGTGTCGCTTCTGGCGGAAGCCTTGGGCCTGAAGCACCATTAGTGCAAGTAACAGGCTCTACTGGCAGTTGGCTTGGAAAGATATTTCGTTTAAAGGGAGAAGAACTTAGGTCACTCAGTATTGCTGGAATGGCCTCTGGTTTTACAGCCCTTTTTGGTGCACCCTTGGGTGGTAGTTTGTTTTCCTTGGAAATCCTTCATCACAAACATGCTGTTGAATACTACAAAGCCATTATACCTGCCTTGGTCGCCAGCTGTTTTAGTTATGTAGTTTTTGCCTTGGTAATTCAATTAGGACTCGGTAGCACTTGGAATTTATCGGCTTATGAATACTCAGGTGTTTTTGATTTCGCCTATGCGGTACTCTTTGCTGTAGTGGCTACAGCGGTAGGTTGGGGCTTTATCTATTGCACAAAATTCTTTAAATCACTTTTTGAAAAAAGGCGGTTACCTATTTACATCAAAACTTTAATCGGAGGACTTTTACTTGGGGTTATCTCCTTCTATTTACCTCTGACCCGGTATTTTGGGCATCATGAAATCAATTTACTTTTGACGGAAAACCTTTCGCTCAAATTATTAGTAGCCATTTTAGTGTTTAAAATAATAGCTATAGCAGTTACTGTGACTTCAGGTTGGAGAGGCGGATTCATTATTCCTTTATTCTTTGTAGGAGCCACATTGGGTCTCATTATACACCAGTTGTTTCCAGGCCTTAGTCTTACTTTGACGATTATTAGTTGTATGGCTGCCATTAACGCATGCGTTACCCGTACACCAATGAGTACCACCATTCTTTTGGCTACCCTCACGGGTTTTGGCTATTTCATCCCTATTCTTTTTGCCAGCTTAACGGGCTATTTTCTTTCACCCAGAATCCCTTTCATCAGTTCGCAAATGGAAAAAGAACCCGTGCAGACATCTAGTGAAATCTAATTCGAACAAAATTCACCTAAAAGAACTTACAACAGTATGAAAAAGATAGTAGCATTTGCAGGCAGTAATAGTAGCACATCAATCAACAAGCAGTTGGTAGAGTTTGCACTTAAATATTTCGAAGGTTTTGAAATCCAGTTATTGGACCTCAATGATTTCGAAATGCCAATGTTCTCTGTTGATAAAGAAAAAGAAAACGGATACCCAGAAACTGCTTATAAGTTTAGAGAAGAAATAGAAAAGGCCGATGCCATTATTTGTTCTTTAGCGGAACACAACAGAAACTATACAGCAGTATTCAAAAACACCATTGACTGGTGTAGCAGAATTGACATCAATATTTTCGGAGACAAACCTATGTTACTGATGAGTACTTCTCCAGGAGGCTATGGTGCCGGAAATGCTATGAACTCGGGAAAAATCCTTTTACCCCGTTGTGGTGCCGAAATCATCGAAACCTTTTCACTCCCCTCCTTCGATAAAAATTTTTCGGAAGGAAAAATTACAGATGAGGCCTTGAAAACCGAATTAGAAGAGAAGATTCCCACTTTTAAAAATAAACTGTAAACTCTTAACCTCAGAAGCGCTTCAAAGCATTGGTGTAGAATAAATATTAACAATGATTTAATTAGTTAGGATTCCTTACTATATTTGAACCGACAATATTGTCATCCATAAAAATTTATCAAACCATGTCAAAATCAATTTTCTATCACGCTGGCTGTCCTGTATGTATTAGCGCAGAACAAGACATTGTCGATCTTATTGGAAAATCGCAAGTAGAGATTGTCCATTTGGGAGAGTCTAAAAATCGAATCGATGAAGCTGAGAAAGCCGGGGTAAAATCAGTTCCAGCTTTACTTACTCCAAATGGTAATGTTTTGCACCTCAATTTTGGAGCATCTATGGCCGATGTTAAAGGCTAAAATTTGACTTATAAAGTTAGGAGTCCTTATTTTAAAGCACTCCTAGCTTTGTTTAACTCATCAAAAAAATACACAAATGAAAATAGCAGTGTGGGACACCTATGTAAAACGTGCCGATGGAATCATTATGCACTTTGATATTCTTGTAGACAGTACTCTAAAAGACACTGAAAGAGTATTTCAATATGGACAAGCTTATTTAGACACCAAGTCTTTTGACACAGAAAAATTGACTTCTAAGGAGTGTATTTTTTGCCATATAGAGTACCCAACAGATGCGTTAAAACATGAAATAGAAACTGTAGGCTTTTCAATTATAGAAATGGAAAATTGTGATGAGTAGCTTTCTCGACTAATTAGGATGACTAACTTTGTTGGTGTCACGTAAATTACCTTGCCAGTCTTTCTATGAGTAAAGAGTTGAACCACAACATTGTTATTGCCCTTGAAAGGATTTCAGAAGCCTTTAAGACTTTACTTTGGGACAAAGCCAAATTACATGGATTAAGCCCTATCCAAATTCAGGTATTACTTTTTATTGCTCACCACAAACAAGAGCTCTGTAATGTAAGTAATCTGGCCAAAGAGTTTAACCTTACCAAACCGACAATCAGCGATGCCGTAAAAGCCTTAAACAGCAAAGGATACATTGAAAAAGAGGCTTCATCCGTTGATAGCCGAAGCTATACCTTACTTCTTTCGTCTGATGGGCAGGCACTTATTCAAGCCTTGGACAGTTATTCTCAACCGCTAGAAAGAATTCTAAGTGAGCAAGAAGAGCAGAGTCTCAACACGCTTTACACTACGCTGACCAAACTGATATTTCAACTTAATAAAAATGGTATTCTGAGTGTTCAGAGAACCTGTTTTGGCTGCAAATTTTATAGCAAAACGGATGACAGCCATTTTTGCACTTTTCTCCAAAAAGAGCTGATTGACACGGAAATTAGGCTTGATTGCCCTGAATTCGAGTCAGTAAAGAACTAAAACCCTTTTACCCCAGCCTCTACAGCAATGGGTAAATGATTAGGCTCGGGCACCATCGGACATTCATATCTATCGCTGTAGGCACAATAGGGGTTATAAAGTTTATTAAAGTCTATAATCCAGTCCGTTCCTTCAGGAATTCCTTCATAGTGTAAATAACGCCCAGCACCATAAGTACTCTCGCCCGTAGTTGCATCTACTAAAGGCAGAAACACATATACCTTTTGACCAGGAATAGTGAAACGCTGGATCTGCAAATATGCTTCTAGCGTATAAGGTTCTCCTTTTATTTCGAAATGAAGTATACCAATACGCTTATACAAACGGCTTGTTCCCTTGCTGGTATTGAGCGGAAATGGTTTAGAGTCTGGAGTAGGTTCAAACCTAGCTTTTACCCTATAGACCTCATCAATTGCAAAGAAATCATGTCCTTTAAATTCCTTTCTCTCCTTTGCTGTTAGGGGGGATTTATCCGGATTCAAGAATTCCTCATTTTGTTCTTTTCTATATTCTTGAATTTCTTTGAGGTAATCTTGATTTTGGGCGTTTGCTAAATGAAATGAAAGCAAGCCTACCAATAAAAAAGACAGCAATGAAAAGCGCATATTGTTGATATTATATAACCTTGCTGCACACCCAAAATTTGTACCGAAAGCAGCCATGCTAAGGTAATCAAACAATCATAATTGAGCTTAAATTGCAGCCACTTGTTTTCTCTGAAGCATTAAAGCGGAAATTACGCTTATAATAAAACCGATTAAAAATACGGTAACAAACATAAGTATCGTGCCTCCCAATACACTAAACATAAAACCGTTGCTTTCCATCATGGCTGCAAACTTGGTTTCGAATTCTGGGGTTCCAATTTCTAAACCTTCGGCATATGCAAAATACTGTTCATTGAAGTCGGGCATAATGATAGTTACGAAAACCACATTGTAAAGCGCAAAAGCGATTCCCGCCAAAACAGAAATTAATGATCCTATTTTTAGGCCCGTACCAAAGGTGATTATTCCGTTGTTCATCTGATCTCGATACTGACGCATTCCAAAATAAACGGTGGTCATGGCCACTATCATGGAAGTATAACCTACAATTTCGCCCATGGCAAAACTATCTATTCCAAAACCGATGATCAGCCCTGAAAGCAAAGGAACACCTACTACAATTAAACTGGCGATAACTCCGTAACGAACTACAATATTTTTCATGTTCATAATTTTTAGTACGTTCAAATCAAGTTCAAAACAGCAGAAACCTATTCATACTTTAGTACCAAATACACGTTCCGACTTTAGTACTAGGCTATAATGCACCATTCTTTCGCCCGAATAACGGCTTGTGTTCTACGTTTCACATCGAGCTTTACAAAAAGGTTTGATATATGAGTTTTTATAGTGCTCTCAGACACAAAGAGGGTTTCAGCAATTTCGTTATTCGACAGACCTTGAGAGATCAGTTGTAAAACTTCCAGTTCGCGAGGGCTAATTCCTAAAGCTTGAATTCTATTTTCGTCTATATGTGAGGGTGCTTTTTTCTCTGCCCCCTTCTCTTTATTAATTCCTCTGCCCAAGTAAATACCCAGGGCCAGTAGAATAAAAGCCGCGATACCGATTACTGCGTCTGCCGAAATGGACGGAACAAAAAGTGAAGCGTTTGTGAGATGAAACAGTATGAGCAAAGCCAAAATAATCAACCCAAATCGTAACACTGTTTTTAATAGTGGTGACATAGCCTAAACAGATTTAGGGGTTTTCCAATTGAGCAACTTCGCTTCTAAAAACCTCTTTTCAGTTATATTTTGTGCTTGCAAAATGGCGTTTTTCAAATGAATTGTAGCGCTTTCATAATCACCCATTTCGGCATATAGCTCAGCTTTCAAAGCCTGAAAAGATTGTAATTCAGCTGTTTCGTTTTCTATTTCAAGCATAGCCTCTAATGCCTTTTGAGCACCAAGTACTTTGCTCATTACTAATACTCTACTCATTTTCACCACTGGCGAGGGCTTCAGTTTCACCAAACCATCATACAGCTTAAAAATCACTTTCCAATTGGTCTTTTCATAACTGGCCGCCACGGTATAATAACTAGCAATTGCAGCTTCTAATTGATATACAGAAGTGTTTTCTTCCTTACTGGATTCATGCATAAACTTCCAGCCCCATTGAATATAATCATCTCTATATAGGCTTCGGTCTTGATGTTCTAAAGTTACCAAACTACCGTCTTTTCTAATTCTGGCAGGGAAGCGAGCTGCCTTAAAAAGCATCATAGCAATTAATGCGTTTAACTCGCCAGTATGGCAATTTTGCGCATTTGTTAAAATAAAAGCCAATCGAATGGCCTCTTCGCAAAGGTCATGACGAATCAGTTCATCGCCCTCTGTAGCTTTATAGCCTTCATTAAACAAAAGATAAATTACTTGAAGGACTGCCTCAAGTCTCTCATTAATGGCTTCACCTTCTGGAACGGAAAGTTCTCCTACCTCCGTTTTGAACTTTTGTTTGGCTCTGGTTATAGCTTTTTTAGCAGCATCTTCCTTCTTTAAAAGTGCTCTGGCAATTTCTTTAACACTTAATCCGCAAAGCAATTTTAAGCTCAGCATCAATTGTTCTTGAAGTTTCATGGAGGGATGACAACATGCAAAAATCATTCTCAGCTGGTCATCTATTAATCGCCCCTCTTCTACCTCAATTTGTATTGAATCGGAATCTATCTCTTGCTTTTGAGGTTCATAAGCCACCGACTTATTCTGTCTTCTGAGTTGGTCGATCAACTGATTGTTTGCTACTCGATACAACCAAGCTGACGGGTTCTCTGGCATGGGTTGAAAGCTCCATAATTTGGCCGCTTTAAGTAAGGATTCCTGCACGGCATCTTCAATCTGATCAATCAAAGCCGATGAATATCGATTAGTGAAAAGCGACACCATTTTAGCATATTCTTGCCTAAAAAGGTGATCAAGCGTTTGGTTGATTTCGGGCTTTGACATTGATGCAAAATAACGAAAAAAGCCATCCGTCAGGCGACAGATGGCTTCTTGTTCAATTCTATTTGGTATATATGAATTACTTAATCGCGAATTCAGAGTCTTGGATTCCTGAATTCACTTCTACTTTCATATCGGCTTCAATTGTTCCAAGACCTGGAATGGCCAGTTTAATTTTCTTAGGAAATTTAATACCGCCTACTTCCTGATATTCCATTACCTCTTGAGCACCAGCAATAGACTCTTCTTTTACTACCAAGCCTGTTTCCTTGCTAAAGTACTTTTTGCTGGTTGAGCCAGAAGGTGATTTGATAGTCATCACATAGGTTTCTTTACCGTTTACGGTTTCTAACCCAGTCATTTCTAAATTATAGCCCGCCTTGAAATAAAATAATTCAGGGAACATAATTGCGCCTTCCTTCATTCCGTCTAATTGCGGACCAGCAGGTATTTCTTGAGTTTGTCCTTGAACAGTAACCTTTACTTCTCCATTATTCACAATAGATTCCTGAAGGGTCATTCCACTAATTCCGGTAGATTGCTTGCTCATTGTATTACCTTTCTGCATTGTGGTAATGGTTAACGTTTGCCCCTGAACGGTGGTGGTAATTACGGCCTTTACATCTTTAACTGACTCAAGTTTTTCAGCTCCTCCAATGGCTTCTACATACTTATCAATGATAGCCTTCGCATTTACAGATCCAACTGCGGCCTTCTGAGCCTCAGGGTCGACTACATTACCATCAACATCGTAATAGGTAATTGCGCCAAATTGCTTCAATTTTGGAGCAATTTCTTCCGCTTTACCTACTACAACAATATTGGCTTTATCAGGCCTGATGTACTTCATTGCTACTTCTTGAATATCCTTGGCCGTAATGGCATCTAAGCGTTTCAAGTAAGTTGCGTAATAATCTTCTGGTAAATTATTTAGCTCCGTATTCAAAGCAAACTGAGCAACTGTGCTTCTGCTTTCTAAAGACCTAGCAAACGAACCTCTCAATGAGTTTTTAGCTAAATCCAATTCTTCTTGACTTACCAGTTCGGTACGAATACGGTTCATTTCACTAAAGAACTCAACCATTGCACTATCAGTTACTTCATTTCTAACACTTGCATTAGCAGAAAAAGTAGCACTGTATCGGCTTGAGCCAATGCTTGAATAGGCACCGTAAGTATAGCCTTTGTCTTCTCTCAAATTGGTAAACAGACGAGCCGAACCGCCTCCACCAAGAATTTGATTAAGCACGCTCAACTTTGTTACATCTGCAGATCCTGGCTTGTTATCGATTGGGTAGGTAATGTTAATTACCGACTGTACCGCTGAAGTTTTATCGACAATGTTAACATTGGTTTTCTCTACAGGAGCAGGCTGTTCAAAGCGCTCCGGTGTAAAGTCTCCTTTTTCCCAATCAGAAAAATAATTCTTCACAAGCTTCTGAGCGTCCTTTTTAGAGATGTCGCCCACTACTACCAAATAAGCAATATTTGGTTTGAAGAACTTTTTATAATGATTGCGAACATCTTCAATGGTAATGTTTGAAACGGTTTCTTCCGTAGTCATTTCACCATAAGTGTGTTCTTTTCCATAATTTACAATAGAGCTAATTGTACCTGAAATCGAATTAGGATCATCTTTAGAAGAGGCTAAACCTGTAATGGTTTGCTTCTTTACCTTCTCTAGTTCAGACTCAGGAAATGCAGGATTGTAGAGCACATCTGTCATTAACTTAAGCACATCTTCTTTATATTTAGAAAGTGAAAAAGCCGACATTGATGTAGCTCCTGCATTTATGCTTGCTCCCATAAAGTCAATTTCTTCATCTAACACTTCTTTACTTTTTGTGGTAGTTCCAGCCCTCATAATTTGACCATACATTCCAGCCAAACCTGATTTATCTCCTTCGGTAATTGGACCTACATTTAAAGAAAGAGTCCAGGCTACTGTAGGTAGTTTATCATTTTCAACCACAATTACTCTAAGTCCATTCTTAAGCGTAAAGCTTTCGTAGTCTCCTATTTTTATTTCTCTTGCGGCCGCAGGCTCCGGTCTTTTAGACCTATCTACTTGGGCGAATGTGTTGACAGAAACCAACGCAAGCGCCATTATTAATAGCTTCTTCATTCTCTATTCCCTCCTTCCTTTTTGATTTTTGATTCGTCAGGTTTTTCCTGCTCCGACTTTGGTCGGTATGTCAACACTACTTTGTTTTCAGGTACAAAGTATTTCTTTGCTACGCGTTGCAAGTCTTCTCTTGTTACCTTTTTGTAGCGTTCAATTTCAGTGTTAATCAATTCGGTATTTCCGAAGTATACATGGTAATTGGCTAAGCTTTCTGCGATAGATTGTACGGAGCCATAACCAGAAATGAAGTTATTTTCAACTTGGTTTTTCACTTTCTGAAATTCTCTTTCAGGTATCAGCTCATTCTTAGTCTGCTCAATCATGGCATCTACTTCAGCTGCTAAATCTTCAATGGCAACTCCTTGGTTTGGAATGGCAAAATTGATGAATAAGCCTCCGCTTTCAAGCCCTAAAGGAATAGATTGAACAGCCAAAGCCATCCCTTTATTATCTACAATTTCCTTTTGAAACCTTGAACTCTGCCCACCAGAAAGTAAGGTAGTAAGCATTTGAAGCGCATAATAATCTTCTGTTCCTTGTGCTGGCATTCTATAACCCTGCACCAAAGCGGGTACTTGAATATTATCGAACACAGTCTCCTCTACTGTGCCGTCTAATTTTGGAGCTGTAATTTTAGGACGAGGAATTTCTCTTGTTCCCCTCTTAATTTCTCCAAAGTATTTATCGATCAGTTTCTTTGCCTCAGCTTTATCTATATCACCAGCAATTGAAAGTGTAGCGTTATTTGGCACATAGAATGTTTCATAGAAATCTACAAAATCTTGATCGGTAGCGGCATCAATATCTTCAAATGAGCCAATTGGCGCCCATTCATAATTAGTGCCTCCGTAAGCGTTTTTAAGCATTACAGAAATCACCGAACCATAAGGCTGATTATCTACTCGGAGTCTTTTCTCTTCTTTTACTACTTCCTTTTGAGTAGCAATACCTGCTGAATCGATTTTTGCATGGAGCATTCTTTCCGATTCCATATACAGACCAAGGGCGAGTTGGTTTGAGGGTAAGGTTTCGAAGTAATACGTTCTGTCATTTGACGTATTTGCATTCAAACTTCCACCTGCTGCATTAATAATTTTAAAGTATTCTCCTCTTTTTAGGTTTGGCGAGCCTTCAAACATTAAGTGTTCAAAGAAGTGCGCAAAGCCTGTTCTTCCTTCGGGTTCATTTTTAGAACCTACATGATAAAGCACCGACACAGTAACGATGGGGGTAGAATTATCTTGATGAAGAATAACATGGAGTCCATTGTCCATATCATATTCCTCATATTCAATGTTTTGCGCCTGAGCCACAAAAGCGGACATAGCACAGAACACCAAAATAAGACTGATTTTTCTAAGCATAAGTATATAGGGTTTGTTTTGACTTCAAATTAAGCCAAAAATATTTGGCTTTTCTAGGCCAAATGGTCAGCGGAAAGTTATTCCGCTGGATGGGTAGTAAATAGGATGGGCTACTTTAAGTGGCGCAAGATTTCGTGTACCTCTGGTGTTTTTAACCTTGGCCCATATTGGCTCACAATTTTAGAACTGGCCAAACTAGCCAACTTACCCGCAGCTGCATAGGACATTCCATTGGTAATACCGTATAGGAATGCTCCTGCATACATATCTCCTGCACCATTGGTATCAATTGCCTTTACATCGTATGCTTCAATATCAATAAAAGTATCACCATCGAAAATCATAGCTCCGTTCTTACCTTGGGTAATTACAAAACGCTTTGCGTCTTTCTTCATGGCTTCACGCGCTTCTTCTAAATTATCTTTGCCCGTGTAAGTTTTTGCTTCTTCTTCATTACAGAAAATCAGATCTACCGAAGCGCCAATCACTTCTGTAAACTGCGCTTTAAAAAAGTTGGCAATGGCAGGATCTGAAAGTGTAATTGAAGTTTTCACACCATAATCTTCGGCTATCTTCTTGCCTTTCATCATGGCCTCTACCCCATTTGGAGAAGTAGTTAAATAGCCTTCTAAGTATATGTATTGAGAGTCTTTAATTGCATTTTCATCCAACTCCTTCACAGAGAAGTTTGCAGTTGCTCCCAAAAAGGTATTCATGGTTCGATCGGCATCTGGCGTAATCATTACCAAGCATTTGCCTGTAACTCCGTCTTCTCTTTCTTGCTTATCAAGGTTGGTGTCTACACCTGCTTCGCGCATATCTTTCATATAGAAATCGCCAAACTCATCATTGGCAACCTTGCATGAGTAAAAAGATTTTCCACCAAACTGACTGATAGCAATCATAGAATTAGCTGCTGAACCACCTGATTTACGAATAGTATCGGTTTGCATCATAGCGTTAATGAGCCTGAATTGAGTTTCTTCGTCTACCAAGGTCATTAAGCCTTTTTCTACCTTATGTTCTGTTAAAAATTGTTCGTCAATTTTAAACTCAAGGTCAACCAAGGCATTACCAATGCCATATACATCGTATTTCTTTTTCATATGCTAATCTATATAAAGGAAGCTCTTTTGAACTCCTTCGTTTCATCAAATAATTTTCTGTAAGTAATATGGGTTTTGGCAATCTTGCTACCAATTTGCTCGGCCACTCGCATCATTTTAGGGTTGAAGTCTCCGATCCAATTCATTTCAATGTTTTCGTATTGAAAGCCTTTTTTCCATGCTAGTTCCTTTACAAAAGAAACTACCAATCCGCCCTCCACACCTTTTCTTTGATGTGTAGGCACCACACCAAATACAATTCCTAAAGCCTTTTTACATACACCTGTTTTAAGCATATACATAAACTTAATCTTCGACCACAAATTCCATTGGCCATTTAAGTGTTTATAAAGCTGGTTCAATTCAGGGATGGAAATAAAAAAAGCAACTGGCTCTCCTTTGTAAAAAGCAAACCAAA
This sequence comes from uncultured Roseivirga sp., assembly GCF_963973945.1. Classification (GTDB taxonomy): domain Bacteria; phylum Bacteroidota; class Bacteroidia; order Cytophagales; family Cyclobacteriaceae; genus Roseivirga. The sequence continues at coordinate 278,786 of NZ_CAXBBV010000002.1, read as the reverse complement.
CGATTTTAACATCGGCTATTGGCTTAAGTTGTTTGAAGATATTATGCGCTTGGGCTTCAGTCATCGGCTTTACTCCGTTATGACCTGTCCAAGCTTCATTATAAACCTTCAAAAAGTATTTGTGGGCAATTTTAAACTCGTCTTTTCTTATGTGTCTAAATTCGTAATCGGGGTTATCTAAACTACTTTGTGCTTTTACATAAAACCTATCGTCAAGATCTACTTGGCTACCCACCGGACGTTTATAAGTGAATTGCTTGAAATATTCCTTAAATCCGTAGGCTTCAAAAAGGTCTTTATAATAAAGAAAATTATAAGGCATTTGATAATTAGGCTCCGAAAAGCCATCTACTAAAAGCCCCCACCAGTTATTGCGGTCGCCAAAGTTGATTGGGCCGTCCATGGCTTCCATACCGCGTTCTTCAAGCCATTTTTTGCCTGCATCAAAAAGCATAAATGCTGCTGCTTGATCATTAATGCATTCAAAAAAACCAATTCCACCAGTAGGCTGCTCCTGGGCTTCGGCCACTTTCTTGATAATGAAGGCCGCCAATCGTCCGATCACCTCGTCTTTATCATTCTTTAGAATCCAACGAATGGCCTCTCCGTTTCTATAGTTCTTGTTCTTCTGAGGATCGAAAATGGCCTTAATATCCTTATCAAGGGGTCTAATCCAATTTTCTTCATTTCTATAAAGCCTTACGGGCAATTGAATGAATTCTTTTTCGGAATGGCTATCGGTAACTTCAAATATCTGCATGTACGAATTGGGCAGCCCAAAAATAATTAGATATACCCAACATCAAAATGTTATGTGCAGGCTTTTGAAAAGAATGTGATTGAAGGTAAATCTTTTCAACAATGTACTATGTCAGTACTACTTTTTTAAACCTTTTGCCCGATCTGGGTAATCGGTAATAATTCCGTCAACACCATCAACCACCAAACGCTCCATATCTTTGCGATCATTCACTGTCCATGGAATTACCTTCATGCCTTTTTCATGAATCAAATCAATGTCTTCTTTCTTCAGGAGAATGTAATATGGACTGTAAACTTCTGGAACAAACCCCAGTGCTTCCAGATTGGCATCCACTCCTTTTGCGTTTTCGACTAAAGCCACCAAACGCACTTCTGGATTAGATTTATGTAAATGCTTTAGCACATTAAAATCAAATGACTGAATGGTAAATCGGTCATTGGTAAGTCTTCTTTTGATTACTTCTAATACCAATTTTGAGAACTCATCTACCTGCGGTTGGCTATAGTCATATTCATTTTTAACACTCTTGATTTCTATATTGTAACCCACCTTTAGAAGATTGTACTTCTTTAAATGATCTTCAACCATTGAAATCACATCCGCTAGCAATGGTTTGGCTATTGCCGCTTTTTCTTGCTCAGGAAAGCGCACATTGCCTCTTGATCCACAGTCATAACCAACAACCTCGGCATAATCCATCTGATAAATATTTAGCTGCTTCTCCTCTTCCTTAGTCACTGGCTCTCCATTGGGTTTACTACAAATACCTGAGAGCATATATGGGTCATGAGATACTATAACTTGTTTATCATTTGTAATCACCACATCTAGTTCCAAAGTGGTAACTCCTTCTTCTAATGCTTTCATAAATGCTGGAATGGAGTTTTCAGGCATTAAACCTCTGGCACCTCTGTGGCCTTGAATATCCAATGGCTCCTGAGCTTTGGAGCAGCTTAGGGAAAGACAGAAAAGAAGTAGTAAGTGCGTTTTCATAAGTAGAATTTAAAATCAAATTACGCAAAGGAAATTTAAAAAGGGGTTATGCCACTGTTAAGTCTGTATAAATCAACAAATAGAGGCACTTACTTGGATTGCTAAAACTCTATGTTGATTCTGGGTAGGGATTTCTAACAAGGAAACGTCTATCAAAGGTCTCGTTTTGTAAGCTCACAAAATGTATTACCATTCAAATTACAGCTACTTCGCTCCTAATTTACGAGCACAGCATTGCTCAGAGCAGAGCCAAAACGAAAACTAGTTTAAGTGTCTGCTTTTTAGTTAAAAAGGTATTTCAACCAAAAAACAAGCAAATTTTCCATTCGTAAAAGGGCTATAACCTTTTGTTCTCTTAGTGAGTAAAGGAAAGCGGTTACTTTTTAATTGCATTTTGGAAGAGAAAACATTTGAAGTGAAAGCGCAGCCTGCTCATAAAATGGCTGTCCCCTTATTTTTACTCACAGCTCTGTGTTACTTCGTGCCTATTGGATACTTTTATTTTAGCTGTTGCGAAGCAGACAGTACCTTTATTTGGTTTGGTGGGTTCTACTTGGTACTTGGCCTTATATACTTAGCCAGAAAACACTTCCAGAATTATTCCCATTAAAATTCCCATTTCAATAGAATTCAAAACCGCATAAATTATTATTATTGCAGCCAAATCGGGGTGTGGCGCAGCTCGGTAGCGTGCTCGTCTGGGGGGCGAGAGGTCGCAGGTTCAAATCCTGTCACCCCGACATTAAAAGGCCTATGCACAAAGCATAAGCCTTTCTATTTCGAAAAGTTGGTTATTCAAACCTTGATTAAAACGACCTGTTTTCTCAGCGCTAGAATAACATTCTACCTAACTCTTAACAATGGGTACATCCACTAAAATAGATTCTGATTCTTTAGCAGTTTCGGCTTTCTTTTTAGCAAATACCATTTTATTAATGAAGTACATAAGCGCAATGGTTATAAGAATACTTGCTGTAACCACCAACCCTAATAACGGATAACGTAAAAGCTTTCCGTCTTCGCCTTGCACCACAATTACTCCGGCTAAGGCTGCTGCAAAACCTCCAGAGATTTGCATTACTGAAGAGTTGATTCCCATGAAAGCACCTCTGTCTTTAGGTTCTGGAATTGCAGTAAGTAAAGCTTGGGATGAAATCATTCTTAGTGTTATACCCAAAAACAAAACCACATTGATTGCTATCACCATCCAAAGTGGTGTAACATCGAGGTTAGTGTATAATAGGATTAAACCTGCTGCTAGCAAAGAGCCGATGGTAAACATTCTGAACTTACCGTATTTGTCGCTCAATTTGCCTGACAGCGGCCCAGAAACCATTGTAAAAATACCTGTCACTAAATACACCATAGGCAGCATATCTATAGAAATACCGAGGTTATTCACCGCGAAAGCCGCACCAAAAGGCATTAACATAAAACCTCCTGTAGCTAACAAGGTGGTTGCTGAAAAGCCTCTTAAATAGCTCTTGTTACTCAATGTTTTTGCCATGTGCACAAAAGCATTTTGTTTAGTTTGTAGCTTTAAGTGCTCATTTACTGGCTTCATGTAAATCATAATGATAATCCCCACCACTAAACTCAGGCCTACAATTAATAGGAATGGAGAGTGCCATCCCAAATGATTTGCCAAGTATAAGCCAATAGGTATTCCCAGAATTTGACTGGCGGCAAAAGCCATTTGAACAAAGCCCATTACTCTGCCTCTCTTTTCCAGCACAAAAAGATCGGTAATAATGGCGTAGACAATAGACCCTATCACTCCACCGAAAATTCCAGTTATAATTCTTGCAATGAGTAAGAAATGGTAGTTGGGCGCTAAACCGCAAAACAAGGTTCCTAGAATAAACCCAGAGTAAAAGAACAATAGTAATTTCTTTCTATCGAAGCGGTCGGCAAAACCTGCAGCCAATAAACCCGCAGCTCCTGCGCTAAAAGCATAAGCCGAAACCACCATACCAAATTGTTGAGTTGTAATGGAGAGTTCATCCAATAGAATGGCACTTAATGGCGACAACACCATAAAGTCAAGTATTACCGTAAACTGCGAAAAGGCCAGAATGGCAATGATCAGTTTTTGGTAGGAGGTAAATGTTTGAGTTTTCAAGTGCTAAAATAGTTTGATGTTGTTGTTTATTGAATTGTAGGTTTTAAGCCTTTAAGTACAATGGTAAGCGCTAAATCAATACTCTGATCTTCGAGCACAAAAGGACTTCCGCTTATTCCTTTTTTGTTAATATGAAATTTAACCAGCTGATATAATGGAGCGAAAGAGATAGCCCAAAAGACCTCAATGGGAAGTTGAATTAATTCCTTGTTGTCAATCGCTCTATGCACAAATTGTGACATTATATTTGAGAAATTCGACTTGATTCTAACACCAATTTGATGGTGATACGGAGAGTGTTTTAGTTGCTCCATAAAGTGCATTTGATTTGGATTTTCTAAGAAGTAGTGCGCTCTGTTCATCCATTGCACACGCATTCCTTCTTCAAAAGGCATATTGGGATCAAAGCCTTTTAGCGTTGCATCAAACATTTTCAGTTCTTCCTCCATCCCCACTTGTATAATCAAATCATCTCTGTCCTTAAAATAGATATAGATAGTAGCTGGTGACACCCCAGCAGCCTTGGCCAGTTTATGCATGCTTAAGCCATCAAAACCATCCTTTACTATCAGTTCGATTGCTTTCGTCTTAATTATCCTTTCCTTGTCTGCGTCTCTTGGTCTCATCTCGATTAAGTATCAAGTCGCAAATTTAAATGAATGAACATTCACTTACTAATGATGTATCGATTTTTTTATTGAGGCCTAAGCCAACCATTTTACTGTTTATCATTGAGGTTGATTCATTTATAAACAATAATATCCTATCTTTTACCTCATAAAATCAATTAATATGATACTCAAAATAGGAAGCCAAGGACAATCTGTGACCGACTGGCAAAATTTTCTTAACCAAAACAAGTATAACTCGGGTGTGGCAGATGGTATTTTCGGTAATGGAACCGCCAACGCCACAAAGGCATTTCAAACCGATCAGAAACTTACTGTCGATGGCATTGTTGGGGACAACTGTATTGCAGCAGCACAGAAATTAGGTTTTCAGTTTACTGAATCCTCTTTCCCTCCTACTGGCAATCTCAATGTTGTGGTAGATGTATCTCATTTTCAAAGTAACATCGATTTTCCTCTGGTAAAGCAAGCTGGTATTTTGGCTATGATCCATAAAGCTACACAAGGCACAACTTATACGGATCCCAATTACACAAGCAGTAGAGCTGCTGCTAATGGAATTGGATTGCTTTGGGGAGCTTATCACTTTGGTACTGCACAAGATGTTCCTACGCAAGTCAATAACTTTTTACAAGTAGCTGCACCTGACGCCAACACTTTGTTAGTATTGGATTGGGAAGAAAACACCATCGCTTCTCAAGGCACCATGTCTCTAGATCAGGCAAAGCAGTTTGTTCAGTTGGTGAAAACCAAAACTGGGAGGTTTCCTGTGCTCTATGGTGGAAGTTTAATAAAACAGTCTGTCGGCACTAATGGGGATGCTATCTTGATCCAATGTCCTCTGTGGTTAGCACAATACACCTCTACTCCTAGCTTGCCTGGTGGGTGGCCAAAATATACTATGTGGCAATATACTGATGGTATCAATGGCCCTGAACCACATAATCTAAACGGTATCGGCAATTGTGACCGCGATGTGTTTGCAGGAAGTGAAGCCGAACTCCGTAACTTTTGGAAGAGTGGGTTATAAATCAATTCTTATCTGAATTTGATCCAAACATGCTCTTCGTACGCAGAGCATTTATGCTTAACCCATATTCCTTACATTTATATATTTAATTGGCGCAGAGAATTTATTTTCCTTACATTCATATAAATAATATCTCATAACCATGAAAGGTACTTTTTTAGGTGAGTTTGAAGAAGTAGTATTATTGGCTACCTGTGTATTGGACAAGAATGCTTACGCTAATTTGGTAAAGGACGAGGTTGAAAAACACACTGACCGTAACATTAACCTCAGCGCAATTCATTCCTCATTATACAGACTGGAAAAGAAAGGATTTCTATCGTCCGAATTGGGCGAAGCAAGTCAAAAAAGGGGCGGAAAACGCAAACGTATATTCAAACCAACTCCTTATGGACTTCAGGCAGTACAGCAAATCAAGGAAATACGTGAGTCGCTTTGGAACAATATGCCTCAAACTCTTTTTCAAAATTCTTGAGTCATGCAGCAGCCACCAAAATTACCCTTAAAAATCCTTCGTTTCTTTTGTGCCGAACATAGGCTAGAAGAAATTGAAGGTGATTTATTTGAGGAATTCCAAGACCAAGTTCAATCGTATGGCTACAGTAAAGCTCGAAGACTATACTATTGGACTGTCATCCGTTCATTTCGAAGTTACCTTTTCGATTACCAAAATAACTCCACTCACCCTTTAAGCTTTATTACCATGACTCAACATTATTTAAAAACAGCGTTTAGGGGTATGTATAAGCATAAGAGCTTTACTGCCATTAATATTTTGGGCTTGAGTCTTGGTCTCTCCTGCTTTATCCTACTCTCACTATTTCTCACAGATGTAATTCTGAAAGACAATTTCATTCCGAACCGAGCCGAAATTTACAGGTTAGAAGTATTAAACCCACTTGATTTCACGGATAAATATGAAGCCAGAACCCACCCTGATTTTGTAGTCATTTTAAATAGAAACTATCCTCAAGTAGAAAATTACCTTAGAATTAACGCGCTCAATGAAAACATGACTATCACCGTGAAAAACGGTGATAAAAAGGAGTTTTACAAACAACGAGGAATAGAAGCTGACACATCGTTTTTCAGTTTCTTTCCTTTCGAGCTAATTACCGGAAACCAGAAAACAGCTCTCTTAGAAAAACATAGTATCATAGTTAGCGAAAGTATGGCCACCATGTTATTTGGAGATGAGGATCCAATCGGCAAGATGGTTTATTTACCCATTCGGGAAGGAGCCGCTTATACTGTAAGCGGAATATTAAAGGATATAAAACAAAATTCCAGCCTTCAATTTGACTACATAGTCCCTAATTACATTCCATATGATATCGCATCTGGTGCTTACTCGCTTTTCGCTAACTATTTAATGTTTTCACCAGAAACAGACATCAAGCAAATAACAACAGGTTTTAACAACACTATTAAGGACGCTGGAGCAGCAAAACGTTTACAAAACTTAAAATACAGGCTCACTAAATTTGAAGAAGTGAAATTCGACATACAGTCTACTGACAACGTTGTTCAGACGATAAACAAAGGTACTGTAGCGCTCATTGCCATAGTGGCTTTACTTATTCTAATTTTAGCAGTATTTAATTACATCAATCTTACTGCTGCTCGTGCTCTTCAAAAAGGACAGGAAGCTGGAATACGAAAAATAATTGGAGCAGGCAGAGGTAGTTTCGTTTTTCAGTTTTTGACGGAGTCACTCATCTTCTGCGTAATATCAATGTTGATTTCTCTCTTAGTATTAGAAATTTCACTACCGTATTTCGAATCTATCCTTGGCACCTCTCTCCATTACGACTATAAATCCAGCTTCCTATTCTTTCTTATTTACTTTGGATTAATTGTTCTATTGGCTTTGCTTTCAGCACTCTATCCTGCTTTGCTGGTATCGAGATTTAGGTTTAGCGAATTCCTTAAAGGAAAGGCCATGTCATCAACAAAAGGCAACATGCTGAGAAAAGGGCTTGTGGTTTTCCAGTTCAGTATCTCGATAATTTTGACACTAGGGGCGGTTATGGTTCAAAAGCAGCTGAGATATATTCAAAACGAAACCTTAAGCTACAACCCTGAACAAATTCTTATTGTAGAGCGCGCGGTTTCTTCCAATCTAGATGACTTTAAAAAATCATTAAAAGATATACCAGAAGTTTCTATATCGAGCCTAACATCTAGCCCCCCAGGAGGTGAAAATCTCTACGCTTCTGGCTCAATAGCTGAACTGGATATTCGAGGCTATTACCATCAGGTTGATGGAGATTATATTAACATGCTGAAACTTAAAATCACAGAAGGCGCAAACTTCGACAGTAAACTAACATCGGATATTGATCAAGGTGTGATCATCAATGAGACAATGGCCAATATCATTAGATCGAAAAACCCTATGAATCTTGATGACCCACTTTCTGGGAAATATTCATTCCTAGGTATCCCGACTAAAATCCGAGGAGTAGTAAAAGATTTTCATATAGGCTCGTTCCATAATGAAATACAACCTATAGCGCTAATGTATCATAACTTTACAGGCTATTCTGGAGCAAGGGTTATGATTAAAGTGAGTTCAACCAATATATCTGAAACGCTCGCCAAAATCGAAACCAAATGGAATGAGTTTATACCGAACTCTAAGTTTGGAGTTGAGTTTATGGATGCGAAGTTCGATCAGCTTTATACGGCTGAAACCCGATTGGCCAATATTTTCAAGCTCTTCACTGTAATAGCTCTGTTTATTTCCTCCCTAGGTCTCTTAGGACTAATTGGCTTTATTACAGAGTCGAAAATCAAAGAAGTGGGCATTAGAAAGGTAATGGGCGCTTCAGTAGGTCAAATTCTATTTTTGTTCACAGGGCAAGTATACAAACTGATACTAGCGGCTTGTCTTGTGGGCGTTCCAGTGGCATATTGGCTCATCAATCGCTGGCTTGATAATTTCGCTTACAAAACTAGCTTCTCATTCGATATTGTGTTCATAGTAGTATTATTTATGTTTATTTTAACTAGCCTCACGATTATTTTTAAATCAGCAAAAGCTGCTACGCATAATCCAGTGGATGCATTACGGAGTGAATAGGGACTTGCTATACTTTAAAACAAAAAACCAGTCGCTCTTTTAAATGACTGGTTTCATTAGTGGGACATACTGGATTCGAACCAGTGACCTCTGCCCTGTCAAGGCAGCGCTCTAAACCAACTGAGCTAATACCCCAAGAGTTCGCAATATTAACAAATTCTATTTTCTGATAGACTAAATAGCGAACTGAATTCAATAAATAATGACACAAATAGCGAAATCGAACATTTATTACTTTGTACAAAAAAGAGCAAACATTTTGAAATTTCAGGACGATAAAAACATTAGTTATTGATCTGTGTTAAAGGTGAAGATATTAAACTCAAAAGCCTTAAATTCAACACGACAGATTATGAAAAAGATTCTACTAGTTGAAGATAATGCTATAATTCTTGACAACGTCAGTGAGATTTTAGAGTTCGAAGGTTATCAAACAGTTGTTGCCAAAAATGGAGTTGAAGGTCTTGCTCTCGCAAAATCCGAAAAGCCGGATTTAATTCTCAGTGACATCGATATGCCCTTGATGAATGGGTATGAGATGCTTCATGAAATACGAAGCGATTCTGAATTACAAAAAACCCCTGTTGTGTTTCTATCGGTAAAAAATCATGGTCAAGAGCTGGTTCATGGCCTACAGTTTGGAGCAGATGCTTATATATGTAAGCCATTTGATCTTACCGAATTACTTGATACCGTAGAAAAGCACTTGAACAAATAAGTCTAAAGTATTACATACATAGCTTAAAAAAGCAGAAGGCTCATCAAATTGATGAGCCTTCTTAATTCTATATAGGCAACAAGAATTAACCTATAGTAACTCTTTTGAAAGAAGATACAGTTAAACCTTTGTTTACTGAATCAAGGTACTGCTGAACATTCACTTTTGGATCTTTAACAAAAGCTTGGCTCAACAAAGTGTTTTCTTTGAAGAACTTGTTCAATTTACCTTCAGCAATTTTATCAAGCATAGCCTCTGGCTTGCCTTCTTGTCTTGCTACGTCTTTTCCAATCTCAATTTCTTTCTCGATAACAGATGAATCAACACCATCCTTATCAACAGCAACTGGATTCATGGCTGCAATTTGCATCCCAACATCTTTACCAGCTTCAGATACATCGGCACTACCAACTCCAGTTAGAGCAACTAAAACACCTAATTTACCTGTAGAGTGGATGTATGATACCACTTGGTCAGCAGAAAGTTTTTCATAAACAGAAACTTGTAGCTTCTCGCCTATTTTACCCAAAAGCTCAGTTACTTTATCCTGAACAGTTAAGTTACCCAAACTAAGTGCATTCAATGCGGCTAGATCAGCTGGTTTATTAGCCATAGCAGCATCAGCAATCTCATTTCCTAATGCTTGGAAATCAGCATTTTTTGCTACGAAGTCAGTCTCACATGTAAAAGCAATAAGAATAGCCTCAGAGCCATCTTCACTAGATCTTACATAAACAGAACCTTCAGAAGTTTCTCTGTCTGCTCTTTTTTCAGATAATTTTTGACCTTTCTTACGAAGAATCTCAATTGCTTTATCGAAATCTCCTTCAGATTCAACTAATGCCTTTTTACAATCCATCATGCCGGCACCGGTCATTTGTCTTAATTGGTTAACCTCTTTTGCTGTGATAGCCATTTGTATATATTTTAAATATTATTTCTAAAATCAGTTCGAACCTTAAGTCTTGAAGAGTATATTCAGCTCAAGCTTATCGGTTTAAAACAAAAATTGAACACCGAAAAAGCTTCAATGTTCAATTTTTTATATGAGTTAATCTTAATCGATTTAAGCTTCTTCTTTTTTAGACTCTGCTTTATCAGCAGCTTTAGTTTCCGCTTTGTCAGCAGCTATTTTTTCTTGCTCCGCTTTTTCTCTATCTCTCTCCTCTTTCTCAGTTTTGCGCTCTTGCAATCCTTCTTCAATAGCTCTACCAATAGCCTTTGTGATAGTTTCTACAGACTTGTAGGCGTCATCATTACCAGGGATTGGGAAATCTACTTTGTTAGGATCAGAGTTTGTATCTACCAAAGCAAACACAGGAATGTTCAGCTTTTTAGCTTCATTTACTGCAATGTGCTCTCTTTTGATATCAACGATGAACAAGGCAGCAGGAAGTCTAGTAAGGTCGGTAATACCACCCAATACTCTTTCTAACTTTTCCTTTTCACGAGTCTTCATTAACCTTTCTCTTTTTGCAAGGTTTTTATAAGACTCTTCTTTCATCATTTTGTCGATACCCTGAAGTTTCTTCAACGACTTTCTGATCGTTGCGAAGTTGGTCAACATACCACCTAACCATCTTTCAGTTACGTAAGGCATATTCAATCTTGCAGCTTCTTCAGCAACAATCCCTTGGGCTTGTTTCTTAGTAGCTACAAACATTACCTTTCTTCCTGAGCGGACAATGTTCTTAATTGCAGATGATGCTTCTTCGAGGCAATTAAGAGTTTTATTAAGATCGATAATATGGATACCATTCCTCTCCATGAAGATGTATGGCGCCATACGCGGATCCCACTTTCTCGTTAAGTGACCAAAGTGGACACCAGCATCAAGTAAGTCTTTGTACTCTAATTTGTTAGACATATATAAGTTTGTAAAATAATTCTTATTAACGCTTGCTGAACTGGAATGCTCTTCTCGCTTTTCTTCTCCCTGGCTTCTTACGTTCAACCATTCTTGGGTCTCTTGTAAGGAAACCTTCTTTCTTCAAAGGAGGTCTGTTTTCAGCATCAATTTCGCAAAGTGCTCTAGAAATGGCAAGTCTAATGGCTTCAGCCTGACCTTTTGGTCCGCCACCATTAACGTTTACTTTGAAATCGAAATTCCCATTTTGCTCCACGAGCATCAAAGGCTGTTTTACAATAATCTGAAGAACATCAGAAGGGAAATAACTCTCTAATGATTTTCCGTTGATATTGAACTCACCTTTTCCAGACTCCATGTACAATCTTGCAACAGAGGTCTTTCTTCTTCCAATTTTGTTAACTATTTCCATTAACTAGCTTATTGATAATTTAACTTCCTGTGGCTTTTGAGCCTCATGTAAATGCTCAGCACCTTCATACACATAAAGGTTATTAAAAAGTGCTCTTCCTAATCTTGTTTTTGGCAACATACCGCGAACCGCTCTTTCAACCAACAATCTTGAAGACTTGGCTTTGAGTTGTCTTGGAGTAGTTTCTCTCTGACCACCTGGGTAACCAGTATATCGTAGATACACTCTGTCATCCCATTTCTTACCTGTCAACTTTACATTGTCGGCATTGATTACGATTACGTTATCACCGCAATCTACATTAGGGGTATAACCAGGCTTGTGTTTTCCCCTGATCATTTTTGCAACTTCACTTGATAATCTACCCAACGACTTTTGGCTCGCATCCACGATTATCCAATTCTTATCTACAGTAGCTTTATTAGCCGAAACTGTCTTATAACTTAGTGTATCCACTTCGATATATTTAATTGACTTTTAATACTTTACCTCTTCCATAGCTTGAAAAGGGACACAAAGATAGAAGTTTGCTTTTTTAATTCCAACGTTGCCCAGTAAATAAATTACCAGTTTTCAGCCCTAGCTCGTGTTCATCAGCATAGGCAACCTCAATTAGCTGCATTGAATGAACTATTACATAGGTTTCTGTTGAAAGAAAAAAGACCTTATAACACCTCTGATCTAACGGGGTGCAAATTTAATGGAAAAGTCGAGAAATCTTTGAAGTCATTTTTTGAAACATCTTAGCGAAGATTTATATCTTGCAGCGATGGAAAATTTTGTTGTCTCCGCACGTAAGTATAGACCTGTTGGCTTTGAAGAAGTAGTTGGCCAAGGGCACATTACTACTACACTTAAAAATGCGATCGATAATAATCAATTAGCACAAGCTTTACTTTTTTGCGGACCAAGAGGAGTCGGCAAAACTACTTGTGCTAGAATTGTTGCCCGAATGATCAATGATCAAAACATTGACAATCCTTTAGAAGGCAACGATACCTTTAATATATATGAACTTGATGCGGCATCGAATAACTCAGTAGATGATATTCGAAACCTGATCGACCAAGTACGTTACCCTCCTCAACAAGGAAAGTTTAAAGTATATATTATTGATGAGGTTCACATGCTTTCCAATCAAGCGTTTAATGCTTTTTTGAAAACTTTAGAGGAACCACCATCCTATGCTATTTTCATTTTAGCGACTACTGAAAAACATAAGGTAATTCCTACCATCCTTTCTCGTTGTCAAATCTTTGATTTTAATAGAATTGAGGTCAGTGACATTTCTACACAGCTAAAAATGATCGCTGATAAGGAGAAAATTGACACGGAAGATGAAGCTCTGCACCTGATTGCCCAAAAGGCGGATGGCGCTATGCGTGACGCACTTTCTTTGTTCGATCTTATTGTCACCTTTTCGCACGGGCAGAAAGTAACATATCAAAACACAATTTCTAACCTACACATTCTGGATTATGACTATTATTTCAGAATGACAGAATCTCTTTTTAAAGAAGACACATCTAATGTTCTATTAACTTTTGATGAAATTCTGAAAAATGGATTTGACGGCCATCACTTTATTGTAGGATTAGCCAGTCACTTAAGAGATTTAATGGTGTGTAAAGACAATGCCACCATTCAGTTATTACAAGTTTCTGACAATATTAAACAGCGCTATAAAGCACAGGCCGATGCTACACCGCTTTCATTCTTACTCACGGCACTCAACATTGCAAACCAATGTGACTTGAGTTATAAAGGAAGCAAAAACCAGAGGCTTCATGTTGAATTAGCTTTAGTAAAAATGGCGCATTTAACTTCTGCTATTCGCTTGGCACATGTTACTCCGGAAGACACTTCAAAAAAAAAATCCTAACTGAAGAGGTCGCTGAGAAAAAAGAGTCGCAGCCAACAAAAGAGGAAGCTCCCAAAGTAGAACCTATTACAAAAGAAGTACTGGTAGAAAAAGAGGCGGGCAATGCTGCACCTTCAATTGAAACACCAGTTCCTCAAGCAAGCTCAGAACCTAGCCCTGTAACCAAATTACCGCCAAGGGCACCTTCTAAAACGATTAGTATTCCTTCTCTTTCCGATTTAAAGAATCAACTCAATAAAAAGGAAGAAACTACGACAGGTGAAGTAACGGAAGAAGCGGTTTCAAACCGAAATAAAGCTTTTACACTTACGGACTTGGATAAAGTTTGGAATGCTTTTAAGGCAAAAAGAGAAGAAGAAGGCAACCAACTAGAGCTACTTATTCTAAAAGAGCCTTATGAATTAGAGGGCAATACCGTAACCATAAAAATATCTAATGGTGCATCAGAATCTAGTTTTGAGCGGTTCAGAGGAGATTTATTAATGACATTGCGAGATGGCCTTGAGAATGACAGCTTAATTCTAAAATCAGAGGTAGTAGATATTGCCAGAGAGAAGATGCTTTATACTGACAAGGAGAAGTTTGAACACCTGAAAAAGAAGTATCCTGCTTTAAAAGATTTGCAAGAACGATTAGGCTTGGATCCAGAGTTCTAATCAAAAACCTAACGTAATTCCAACGTTTATAACATTCTTAATTTGAACATCGCGCCCCTTGGTGCCATCATTTCGCGTAAGTGTAATGTCGTCATCATAAATTAGCTGAGAGCTAATATTGGAGGAAAGGTAATTGTTTACTTTTAGTTTAAACGAAGCCTCTAAATTGACTACTGTATTTGGGAATTTCTCATAGTTAGAAAAGAGGTTGAAGTTTCCTAGAAACGACACATTTTCAACTACATCTTTTTTATATGTACCCGTTAAACTTATTCCTGCTTCAGGTCTGATTTTATCGCCTGGGTTTATACCAAAAGCGCCCGCATTGGAAAGGGAGTCATTCAATACAAAAGTAAATCGTCCCGTGAAGGGAGCCAAGGTAGCGGTAACAGTTTTTTCATCTCTATATGAAAGTCCTAGAGAAGCCTGAAGATAACCAGGTGCCATAAAATTGGAGATTAGAATTCGTTCAATCTGATCTGTCCCTGCTATCTTTTTATTCTTGTACCCCTCGTCCATTTGGGTTTGAAAGTTAATGGAAGTGGTTAGAAGTACCCTTTCGGTAAATTTTTGGCTATACTTTGAGTTCAATAAAATCTGATCGTCCGTTTTAACAAAACGGTTTTTAGAATCTCCGTTTCGGATTAAACCATAGCTAATTTTAAAACGATTCTGCCAAACTGCCCCCTCTTTCTCATAATTAGCAAAGGTTTCAAACTTGGTTCCTATTGCTATTGAAGACTCCCCCCCTGCTGCCCAGTTGGTGAGTGCTACTTGTTGAAGGTTGAAGTTAAAAGTACCTCCGTTTTTCCAGTATTTAATGGTGTCGGCAGGTGGTGGCTCAGAATCGGGTGGCAATAAAAAGTCAATATCATTTTTCTCGTCTTGCCCATGAACAATCGAAACAGAGGTAAGTAAGATAAATATAACTAGTAGGTAACGATTCATTCTTCTCTTCTTCTCCAAAATCCGCCCAAAACTATTCAATGATTTTGAGTAGTCCTTAGTTGTCTTGCAGAATTTTAAGGCGTTCGCCCAAATCAAGGTTATTGTTTGTTTTATTGTTCCACTTCAAAATATCTTCAATGGTAACGTTGTATTTTCTAGAAATTCCCCAAAGGGTTTCTCCTTTCTGAACTTCATGATAAACCTCTCTTCTACTTGATGTCTTTGTTGCATCTGCTTGTTTAGAAAAATAGGCTTTAGGCACCACTAATCTAAGTTCTTGATTTATCTGAAGGCCATCCATTACATTCAAGCCATTCCAGTCGATGATGTCGTCCAATTCAATGCCATACTTTTGAGAAAGGGCAAAAAACGACTCTTTCGGCTGAACAACATGTGTAATGATAGTATCAGAAGCGGTAGCAATCAAAGCTTTTAACGTTGTGCTTACTTCAACTTCTTCAATTGGATCTTCATCAAAACTCGTTTTGTTTTCAGAAATAATTTGAGTTTGCTTTTTTATTGGTTGCTCAGGCGGACTCACTTCTTTGATCATTTTATCTTCAGGAGTGGGGTTATCCTTTGGTAAAATCACATCTGTATATTCAATAGGTACATTGGCTGGTCTAATAAATCGCAACCACAACACACGCCCAACCTTTAACTGCTGAGTTTCCCTCATTCTATTCTTCTGAAGTAGTTTTTTATACTTTATGCCATAGTCTTGCGAAATGCTCCAAAGGGTTTCTCCGGGCTGAACTATATGGTAATGTACCTTACCTCTATTCTTCTTGTTCTTAGCGTAATAGTATTCTCCACTCCTTATTTTGCCATTATCACCAAGATCGTTGTACTTCCTTATTTTCGACTCGCTTTTACCGACTCTATTGGCCAGCGTTTTTATATTATCACTTGCCCTTGCTCGAATAGCATCAATTCCGTTCATCTCAATTTGGTCAGGCTCATAGGCATTTCTGATATTTCCTGTTACACGCGGAAACACGCCTATATTCCCCTCAACCGGTCTAACACCCGCATAGCTCGTGCGACTATTACTTGATTTCTCGGGCTGTTTTGTTGTTGCTTTTGTATTGCTTGAAGCTTTAGAGTCTTCCTTTTTTGGTGTATCTGTATTTTGAGCAATTGGCTTACTTCCTGACTTCACAGGGTAAATTACTTTATACGATTTTTCATCTGGAATTCTTGAGGCTACTAGCCATTTGTTCAAGTTTTTGAGCTCTTCTGTATCTACATTTACTTCTCTACTTACGTCACGCAAAGTTTTACCTCGACCCTCGTAAGTAGCCAGTTGTAGTTCTGGGTTTCGTTTCCCACTCCCCACATAATCTTGAAAGGCCAATTTATGAGCAATGTATTTTTTCAGGTACCAATGTGTCTTAGCATTAATTTCAACCTTTTTTGCTCCGTAATCCTTCTCTGGAATAGTTCTTTGCGCCCCACCCAAACCTTGTAAATACGACTGCATAGACCACAGCCAGTTATCGAAAACGAAATTGCTTCTTTTAAAATATTTTGTAGCGCCCACGGTTGAAGCAATAATATGCTTTCGCTCATCTACCACTCCATCTACCCTAAGCCCAAGTTCTTGTGCCGAAGCTTTTTTAAACTGCCAAAAGCCTACTGCATTTGATGTAGAAACTGCATCGGAAATAAACTGACCTTCCTGAATGGCCAAAAATTTAAAATCATCTGGAATACCTTCTTTTTTCAGTACTTCTTCCACCATTCCCATATAGAGGTTAGAGCGGTCTACCAATAATTGAAAGTGGTATTGACTTCGCGTTAGCAAATCGAGCGTTTCTTCAATTTCCTTTTTTGCGCTGTTGGTAATTTTGAGTTTGACACCTGCAAACTCCATTTCTGAGGGGACAACCATTGGGGCTTGCGCTAAAGAGCTCAACGAAGCCATCAAAAAGATGATGATTGACACTATGTATTTTACCACGTTTATTTTTTCCTTAAAACCATTAACCCATCTCTGATCGGCAAAAGTACGTTTTCAACACGATCATCTTCATGGGTCAAACGGTTAAAATCTAAGATTGCTTGCGTGTCCTTGTCGATTTTCTTTTCCGTTTGAACAACTTTTCCGCTCCAAAGCACATTATCGGCAATTATGAAGCCTCCAGAGCGAACTTTTTCAAACACTAATTTAAAGTAATTGTAGTAATTAGCTTTATCGGCATCAATAAAAACTAAATCGAATGGCCCATCTATTTCAGGAATCAACTCAATGGCATTTCCTACCCTGAAATCGATAGCATTGGTATATCCAGCTTTTTCGAAATAGCCACGTACCATTTCTTCCAACTCTTCATTTTTATCGAGCGTAATAATCACTCCATCATCAGCCAAACCTTCAGCCATACACAATGCTGAATAGCCGGTATAAGTGCCAATTTCTAAAACCCTAGAGGGCTTAATCATATGGCTGATCATAGACAACGCTCTACCTTGCAAATGCCCCGAAAGCATACGTGGCATCATTATTTTAGCGTGAGTTTCTCGATTTAGCTCCAATAGTAATTCCGACTCTGGGTCGGTGTGGGCTTCTACATAACGCTGAATATCTTCGGGAATAAACTCCATTAGTTCTCTGGTAAAAAGGTTAAATGGCTCAATTGATTTTCATTCAGTTGCTCGTTGGCTACTTCAATTAGATCGGATGAAGATACTGCTCTGATTTTTTCAAAGATAGACTCCAGGCTGTCAATTCTGTTTTTATCCAGAATACTTTTACCCATCATAAGCATTAAACTTGTATTGTTTTCTTCACCCATTGCCAATTGACCAAGCATCTGCTCTTTGGCCATGTGCAATTGCATGGTACCTAAAGGCGTCTCCCTTAGTTTTTGTAATTCCTTTAACACCAACTTCCTTCCCCTTTCCACTTGCCCCATTTCGGTACCGAAAAAAATGGAGAACAAGCCTGTATCTGAAAAAGGATGATAACCAGCATCTATACTATAAACAAAACCATACTTTTCGCGCAGCGCCAAATTAAGTCTCGAATTCATTCCTGGGCCACCCAAAACATTCATTAACATATAAAAAGGAAGTCGCTTGGAATGACCAATCGGGTAAGCAGTACAGCCAATAGCGCACTGAGCTTGAGTAATATTTCTGGTAATAACTTCGCTGCTAGCTACGTAATTATCAAACAATACGCGCTCGCGCTGACCAACATGATGAGGGATTGGTTCAAAATATTTGTTGGCTAATTTCTGAATTTTCTTCAGCGGAATATTCCCTACACAAGAAAAAACGATTCGTTCTGTATTGAGATTAGTTTTCAAGAAAGCCTTGAAATCTTCTCGCTGAAAAGACTTTACGCTGTCGGAAGTCCCTAGAATATTTTTTCCCAGCGGATGATCTCCAAAAACGACACGATCAAATTCATCTTGAATGGCGTCTTCTGGGCTATCGTGGTACAAGGACATTTCTTCCAAAATCACACCGCGTTCCTTTTCAATTTGTTTTTCAGGGAAAATAGAATCAAAAGTAATGTCCTGTAATAGCTCAAAAGCCGATTCCATGTGCTTGTCCAATACAGAGGCATAGAAGCAGATTTTCTCTTTGGTGGTATAGGCATTTAACTCTCCGCCAACAGCATCGAGCTTATTCAGAATGTGATAGGCCTTCCGTTTTTTGGTGCCTTTAAAGGCCATATGTTCCCAAAAATGGGCAATCCCCAATTGGTCTTCGCGCTCATCGCGGCTACCAATATCCAACACAAATCCGCAGTGGACAATCTTGGTATTGCTCACCTCTTTGTGCACTACACGAATGCCATTGGGTAAAGTAAAAACATTATAATCGACCATCGCAGCATCTCCTTAAAACGACAAAGGTATAAGTTTTAAGAGAAAAGAATACCCCAAATTTCATTCTAGGTTTATGGAAGAGACCATCCATACCATTTATTAGTTAGCATCGCTTGAACAGTTAAATAAAATGTAATTAACACCTATGTTTAACTTATGTACATGTACTTAGAAGTACTCTCTTTCATTCTCTTCTCTGTGTAACGATATTTCAGGGCGTGACAATAATTTTGGCATAATCTATTCAACAGTTTATCCAAAATTGGGAGGTAAATAAACTCTCCTTAGAATATAAAAAATGATTCAGTCATACAATGAACAACATATACTGGCACTACAAATTGGCTCAAAACGAGAGTTGGCCTAACTTCACACTTTTTAGTATAGCTTTGCCCCTAGTTGCTTTTTTTTTACAAAAGCGCACGACTATAACCTAGAAATAAATCAGTTGTTTCTTGACAGGGTGATCGATACTGCTGGAGTTGGGGCATTGGTTTTTTTTATTACGGTGAACTTATCTTTGTTCTGAATGAAAGGATAGATTGACTTTCCTGATTTATTATCTGAATATATAGCAATTGTTGCTCCGTATTTTGTGCCATGCGCTGTTTTATACAAAAACTCTTCCCCATAGTCCAAAGGAGTAAACATACAGTATAAGCCCGATTCAGGTACTTTTATATTTAATGTAGAAAGGTCTGCCTCAAACCAACCGCTTTTCTTAGCCTTTAGAATAACCAACTCAGGAAGAATATCCTTGAACTTGGAACGTGGCTGACTTCTGAAAAATTCGAACTCTCCTTCAAATTCAAATATTCTTAATGACAGCGGGGCTTTCGGGAACCCTGTATTACCTATGTATACATGAATTGACTTCAATGTACCCTCTACATCCTTTTTGCCAACTTTGATATAAGCACCCCAGGAAAATCCCGCACTGGCCTCATACCCTTTAGTTAGATTATTCTGTTTAACAATATCAGCTGTTGAATCTCCAATCTCTATTTCTTCAACCGTCTCTGTAGTCACTGTGACATCAGCCAATTCATAAATAACAGGTATTAAAAACAGTTTTTGAGACTCCTTCAATTGACTTATCGTCAAAGTTGTATCCCTATAGCCGAGAGAGCTAATATATATATTGTTATTGCTTGATCCTTTGGGTAAAAGGAGCTTAAATGAACCGTCTTTTTGTGAAGTTGTACCATATTTATTTGAAGTGATATCAATGATGGTTGCATAAGGAATTGGGTTAGACGAATTTTGCTCGTATAGGAAAGCCGAAACAACTATATCCTGGGCAAAGACATGGGTAGAGAAAGCAAAGAGTAAGAATGTTAAGAACCTTTTCATAAGCCTTTTTGTGTTTGTTGAAATGCACTTAAGAAAAACTCAAAATTTTTATTAGTGCTTTTTAGAGCATGGTATGAGGCACGGATAATAAAATTATGATCAATTACCAATAAGCACGGTGTGCCAGAAAGATTACTATTCAGAATGGTAGGAGCATCATCACTTTGATACAATCTATCCCTCCATTCTTTAAACTCCTCTGAGTTATAAAGATATCTAAATGTGTAACCGTTTGCCAAAAGCACTATTTTTTCCCTGCCAACAACCTTAACAAGCTGATTCAAGTTCAAGAGTTCTTTTTTGATGCACGCTTCACACATCCCGTTTTCTAGGTAAAGAATGACCGTTCTTCCACTAAGAAGGTTAAAAAGTTTGTTTTCAACCTTATTCTGATCTGTTACTGTTACGTTATTTAGTGAATCTAAGCCAACCATCCAGTCATATAACTGAATTACCTGATAATCTGACAGTAAATTAGCCTGTCTTTGCATAGACCTATTTGTTTCGGCCAACTGATCAACCTTCTTTTGAAGAGCTATATAAAAGTAGATTGCAATTGCACTGAAACAGACAAGGGCTAATATTAGATGGAGGGATGATTTCTTTGATCCATTCATTTTAAATAAAGAAGAATAGGTAGTTCTGAATTTAAACTGTTTTGGAAAATAGTTCTCATATTTTCAGGAATGTTTTCCGTATCAATGTTTTCAGGCCAAACAAGTGAAACATATTGATCATTGTCAGTACCCAATGGCATAGGTACTTTGAAGGAACTATCTTCAAAAAGAATTTCAGAATATGATTGATATTTTGAAGAGTTTAAATCATAAACAAGCAGGTGATACGTATCAATATCCGAGCCATACATATACCAAAACGTGAGCTTATTATTGAATTTTAGAGGGAATCGTGTCCAAAGCACATATTTATTTCTAGTCAAAGCCTCCTCAAAACGAGTTGCCTCATCCATTTCATAGAGATCTTCAGGGACTTCCCATTCTTCAAAGTCTAAATCAAATTCCTGTTTTAATCCCGATGGGTTCACCGTGCTTATTACCCCCGTAAATGGATGGGCATAGAGTATATTATTATCACTCTGGCCGATCGTACTATGATAGGAAAGCTCGATGACAGCATTTCTCATATCCGAAATCTGATCTTTTTTCACTTCGTATTCCCTACTCCATATTTCTAGCCCATAGAGTAAACTCTTGTTTTTAGAATCATCTCTTGTGACAAGAAAATGATCCTTATCGAGCAACTCAAAGTTCATAAGCAACGCATTTACTTTTTTACTCTTAACAAATTCCAATGATGGTAATTTGTAAGTGAGGAACTCCAGTTTACCACGATCATAGATTATTAGTTCATCTGCAACTTCATCAACAGCAAAAGCATAAGGGGAGGAATATTCGCCAGGGCCTTTCCCAACCCGTTTCAATTGATTGATGAATTTGCCTTCCTTATCTAAAATGGTAAGTGTTTTTGTCTGAAACGGATCCAATAAATACACTCTTTTATTGTCAGATTTTATCTGTTCAATATTACCAAAAAATACACTATCGGGCATTTCAATGTTCAGGGCCCTATAATCTGGAAATACATCTTTTATTAGTATTATATCTGCGGATGCTGGGCTCACAGATATTTTGATGATATTCTCATCAACTTCGGACTTTGGTTGACAACCATTTATCATCAATGAAAAAATCAATAATGAAACCTTAATAATATTTTTATTCTGTATCATAAAAGAGCCAACAATCTTTATATAACTATAAGGGGGGACTGAATACTCATCAGTCCCCGTTATTATGGGTAATTGGTAGAATTTAAATAATTGGTATATCAGGAAGGCCTGGCCCCCCAACAACACAATCGAAGTCAGGTTTGGTTTTACAACCCCTCGCTAGAAAACGATTTTTAGCCTCGTCAACAACACAAACAGTATCTCCGCAGACGATCCCGTCATCAGTTTGAGACTTTGCTTGTGTTTGTTTAGTAACAATAAAAGCGGTTGCTGCAAAAGTCATCAGGCTTAATGCGGCAATGGTTCTTTTGAACTTCTCCATTTCAGAAAATTTAAAATTAAAAATAAGATTATGTACCTATAAGCTTTTGTTAACCGATAGAAGGTAAGCCTGGACCTCCTACAACGCAGTCAAAATCAGGTTTTGTTTTACATCCTCTGGCGAGAAACCTGTTCTTAGCCTCGTCAACTACGCAAACATCCGTTCCACAAACTATACCATCGTCAGTTTGTGACTTTGCATTTGCTTTCTTGTTAATCAAGAAAGCAGTGAATAAAAATAACATCATACTCATGATGGCCACAGATTTTTTCATTTTTCTCATTTCAATGTGGTTTTTAGTTGAAAATTTAATAAAACAGACCATAAATAAACAGCAGTATTAGGTGGAAATATTTTAATTTGACTACAAAAGTTCATTCACATTCGCGACACTGTGAATTAAAATTTGATTCTTTTTGCGATCAAATTAACCTAACAAAAAATATATTTTAATATTTATCTGTTATAAATCTAGATCTATGATGTTTTAATCTTAATTATTTTTTTTTCTTTTAACAAGACGCTTTGATATTATATTAAATAATTAATCTATAAAGCATTTAATTATATTTGAATAACTTATTCTTTTTCACTTATCTACGTAATTTTCCAATTGGAATAACTGGAAAGTTGAACTAACCTCTCGAACAACCTTTAACATAAGAACCTATTCTTAAGCTTATTACCAAACTAATTGAATTAGCCTCTAGTCCAACTCTCCAAGCCACCCGAGGATGAGTGTTTTTGATCGAAAATTTCCAAGAGTATTAAATCAACTTTTAACAAAAAAGAGATTATCTCTATATTCACATTATGTACATGTACCTCGTTTTACTTCCCCTTATGGCTTACGTCTTCAATAAGAGGTATAAGTACTTGATGATAGCTTTCCGCAATAAAAACAAAGAGCAGATAACTATAGAGTCTATTGTTTCACTATTAACAGTGATCATCAGCATTGTTCTTATCTATTTGATAGAAGTTAAGTTGCGCTGATTTTTATTCCAAGCTGGCAGAAACTCTCCACGAGTTTTGAACCCTTGGAGCGTTAAAGCACTATATTTGCCAGCAGTATGACTTACGGAAAGATCCTTATCATTCAAACGGCCTTTATTGGCGATGTAATTCTGGCCACTTCGCTGATCGAAAAGCTGCATCAGTATTACCCAGAAGCCAAAATAGACTTTCTGTTACGCAAGGGCAACGAAGCCTTGTTGAACAACCACCCAAAACTTAGAGAAGTACTGGTTTGGGATAAAAAAGGAGGAAAATACCGTAACCTCTTCAAGCTTCTAGGCAAAATTAGAAAGCAAAAATACGACTTGGTAGTGAACGTTCAGCGTTTTGCCAATTCAGGAATGCTTACCGCTTTTAGTGGCGCGAAGGAAAAAATTGGCTTCGATAAAAACCCTTTTGCTTGGGCTTTCACCAAAAAGGTGACTCATAAAATTGAAGAAGGAACCCATGAAGTGGAACGCAATAATGAGCTGATCAAAGCCATTACCGATGACAAGCTTCAGCGCCCAGTACTTTACCCATCACCTTCCGACTTTGAGAAAGTAGCCACCTATAAAACCCAACCTTTTATCTGCATGGCCCCTGCTTCGGTTTGGTTTACCAAGCAATTCCCAAAAGAGAAATGGATAGAGCTTATTCAATCACTTGAGTTTTCTGGCAATATCTACTTAATTGGTGCACCTAATGATGAGGCGCTTTGCGATGAAATCATTGCGCAAGGCGATAATTCAAAAGCACAGAACCTTTGCGGGAAAATGAATTTACTTCAGTCTGCTGCATTAATGAAAGATGCGGTAATGAATTATGTAAACGACTCTGCCCCCATGCATTTGGCTTCTGCCATGAATGCTAAAACCACCGCCATTTACTGCTCTACTGTTCCTGAATTTGGTTTTGGGCCTTTAGCGGAAAACGCTAGAATTGCTGAAGTTTCAGAAAAGCTAGACTGCCGCCCTTGCGGACTACATGGCTTTAAAGAATGTCCGAAAGGCCATTTTAAATGTGGAAGGGATATTCGGGTAAGCACTCTTCTTTTAGATGCTAAGCCGTAAGGCAGAGCGAAATCTCAAACAATTAAACAGCAGGATTTTAGCCTAGAAAAAAGAAAATGTTTATTCTTGCTGACTATTACGCCTACTAACCAGTGCCTTTTCACAAAGGATCGACCGTATGAAAACTACTGCCTTAATTACCGGAGCTGCCGGTGGAATTGGTTTCGAATTTGCTAAAATAGCCTCCCAAGCTGAATATTCATTGTTTCTTATCGATGTAAATGAAGTAGCATTGGCTGAGAAAAAAGCAGAGCTATCTATAATGTTTCCGCAAACGGACATTCACATAATGGTTTGCAACTTGGCTGAGCAAGGCATTGCTGAAAAAATTCATGCATACATACTTGAGCAACAATTGCTTGTTGAAATTCTTTTCAACAATGCAGGCTTTGGCAATTTCGGGCATTTTATGGAAACCGATTGGGCGAAAGACCAAGCCATGCTCAATGTACACATGGTAACAACCACCCACCTTACCAAACTATTGCTTCCGGGTATGACCCATAGAAAAAGGGGTTATATATTAAACAATGCCTCAGTTGCTGCTTTTGTACCTGGCCCATTGATGTCTACATATCACGCCTCAAAAGCTTATTTACTTTCTTTCACTCAAGCTTTGGCAAATGAGCTAAAGGGCACAGGCGTTTCTGCCACGGTTTTATGCCCCGGCATGACCAAAACTGGTTTTGCAAAGGCAAACGGAAACGATGACCCCAATATAAAATTCAACATAGCATCAGCCGAAGATGTAGCCTACTTTGCTTTTTCTAGCATGATCAAGGGGCAATCTGTGGCAGTTCCTGGAGTATGGAATAAATTAAGTGCTTTTCTGCCAAGACTATTGAGTCGCAATAGAGTGACCAATATGGTAGGTAATATTCAGCGAAAAAATCACGCAAAAAGAGTTGACAATAGGCAATTAGCACCAGAGTTAAAGCTCAAAATTTAGTCGCCAGAGAACTCAGTTGGTTCATAACACAATAGCATATTAGGCTTAATATTTTTTGTTCAATTAATTTCTATCGTTATTTGAACAAAATTGGTTAACCCAATGTTGGCTACCCGTGAATAAAAAGTAGTAAGCACACTTCTTACTCGTTTTTAAATTACCACAAATGAAAATAGCTGTTTATCGTAAAGAGCATTTTAATGCTGCTCATCGGCTTCATAACCCTAAATGGACTGAAGAAAAAAACGATGAGGTTTTCGGAAAGTGCAACAACCCCTCTTTCCATGGGCATAATTATGAGCTAATAGTAAAGGTTGTGGGCGAGCAGGATCCAGAAACGGGTTATGTCTGTGACATGAAAATCCTAAAAGACATTATTAAAGCCAACGTAACAGATAAGTTTGACCACAAAAATTTAAATCTGGATGTAACCGAATTTGAAAATTTGAATCCAACGGCTGAAAATATAGCAGTAGTCATCTACAACCTGCTGCGCCCAAAAATTGACAATAAATTAGAATTGAAAATAAGACTCTATGAAACAGAACGGAACTTTGTCGAGTACCCCGCTTAACGTATATAGTAGTATTGAAGAAATTGGTGATGAGCACGTGGGTACTTCTTATGAAACACCTATGGTTTCAGGTGCTTTTGAAATGGACGATGAGCTAAAGCAAGAGTTGATTGAAAAGAAGTTCAGAGAAATCATGGAAATCATGGGGCTTGACCTTTCTGACGATAGTCTTTCTGGTACACCAAAGCGTGTGGCCAAAATGTATATCAAAGAAATATTCAGTGGCTTAAGCCCAGCCAATAAGCCTAAAGTGACTTTATTCGAAAATAAATACCAGTACAACGAAATGCTGGTAGAAAAAAACATCACATTCTATTCTAATTGCGAACACCATTTTGTTCCGATTATTGGGAAGGCGCATGTAGCTTATATCTCAAGCGGAAAAGTGATAGGACTTTCTAAGATCAACCGTATTGTAGAGTATTATGCAAAACGCCCGCAAGTTCAAGAAAGGCTAACCGTTCAAATTGCAAACGAACTCAAATCTCTACTAGAAACAGAAGATGTAGCCGTAATCATCGATGCAGATCACCTTTGTGTTCAATCAAGGGGTGTTAAAGATGTAAACAGTAGTACTGTAACAGCTCAGTTTCATGGTAAGTTTAAGGAAGAAGCCACTAGAAGAGAGTTTTTGAAATACATAAAGTAGCATATACGACCTGAGCAGAATCGATTAGTTTAATAAGCAGGAGGCCGTCTGACTAGACGGTCTCTTGCTTTAAGCGCAATCTTACAAACCTAATTTTATTCCTTATCATAAAACCTTGGTGCTCAAACACGAGCAATTTTTAAAAGCTTTTTTATAAAAGGCCACTAAGCTTTCAAAAATCACAACCCAGTTCTCTCAGAGTACGTTTATGGCTTCTTTTCTTTAATTGATATAGTTTTTCTTTTTGTAAAGGCATCTACTATCTTTGCACGTCTTTTATAAAACTGATAATTAAAAATGTCAAATCTGATTTATTTAGTCCCAATTCTCGGGCTAGTGGGCTTGTTAGTAATGATCGTTAAATCGAACTGGGTAAACAAGCAAGATGCAGGGGATCAAAAAATGCAAAACCTTGCCAAATACATCCGTGAAGGAGCTTTGGCTTTCCTCAGCGCTGAGTACAGAGTACTCGCTATATTTGTAGTGGTTGCAGGTATTCTTTTAGGAGTTATCTCTACCTTAGTTGAAACCACTCACTATTTTATAATTTTTGCTTTTATCATCGGTGCATTTTTCTCTGCATTAGCCGGAAACATCGGTATGAGAATAGCAACAGCTGCCAACGTAAGAACCACCCAAGCTGCAAGAACTAGCTTAGGTAAAGCCTTAAAAGTTGCCTTTACTGGCGGAACTGTAATGGGGCTTGGAGTTGCTGGTCTAGCTGTATTCGGATTAAGCATGCTATTCATTCTTTTGTTCGCCTTCTTTATGGATAGCGACATGGCGAATGGTGGTGTATATCAGATGACAATCGTATTAGAAGCCCTTGCTGGTTTCTCTTTAGGTGCAGAATCTATCGCCCTTTTTGCTCGTGTAGGTGGTGGTATTTATACTAAAGCTGCTGATGTTGGCGCTGACCTTGTAGGTAAAGTTGAAGCTGGTATTCCTGAGGATGATCCAAGAAACCCTGCTACTATTGCCGATAACGTAGGTGATAACGTAGGTGATGTAGCTGGTATGGGAGCTGACCTTTTCGGTTCTTATGTAGCTACAGTATTGGCCTCTATGGTATTGGGTAACTACATCATTAGAGATATGGGCGGATCGGTTGAAGACCAATTCAGTGGCATTGGCCCAATCTTGCTTCCTTTAGTAATTGCAGGTGCTGGAATCATCTTCTCTTTGATCGGTACTATGTTTATTAAAATTAAAAACGACAACGCTAAGGAAGCTGAAGTTCAAGCTGCGTTAAACCGTGGTAACTGGATTTCTATTGTATTGACAGCAATTGGCTGCTATTTCCTTATCGACCTTCTTTTGCCTCAAACCATGCAAATGAAGTTCTTTGGCGAAGGTATTTTAGAAGTTACTTCTATTCGCGTATTCGGAGCTGTATTGGTAGGCTTAGTAGTAGGCGGTTTAATTTCTTACTTAACTGAATTCTATACTGCCATTGGTAAAAAACCGGTTATGAGCATTATTCAAAACTCTTCAACTGGTGCTGCTACAAACATAATTGCAGGCTTATCTGTAGGCATGAAGTCTACTTTCGGTCCAATTATTCTTTTTGCTGGTGCCATTTGGGGTGCTTACGAATTAGCAGGTTTCTACGGTGTAGGTATTGCCGCTTCTGCAATGATGGCAACTACGGCAATGCAATTGGCCATTGACGCTTTCGGTCCTATTGCGGATAATGCAGGCGGTATTGCCGAAATGAGCGAACTTCCTTCAGAAGTACGTGAAAAAACAGATATTTTAGATTCAGTAGGAAATACAACTGCTGCTATCGGAAAAGGATTTGCAATTGCTTCTGCTGCATTAACAGCTCTAGCACTTTTTGCTGCCTATGTTACTTTTACTGGTATTGATGGTATTAACATCTTTAAAGCCGATGTATTGGCTGCTTTGTTTATTGGAGGTATGATTCCAGTAATTTTCTCTGCTTTAGCCATGGAATCTGTAGGTAAAGCTGCCATGGAAATGGTAAAAGAAGTAAGAAGACAATTCAGAGAAATTCCAGGAATTATGGAAGGAACAGCCACACCAGAATATGGTAAGTGTGTTGAGATTTCTACGAAAGCAGCCATTAGAGAAATGATGTTGCCGGGTGCCATTACAATCATCTTCCCTATTCTTGTAGGATTTATTATGGGACCAGAAGCACTTGGTGCTTATATGGCAGGTGTGGCTGTATCAGGTGTGCTTTGGGCAATCTTCCAAAACAACGCTGGTGGTGCATGGGACAACGCTAAGAAATCTTTCGAAGCGGGTGTAATGATTGATGGAGAAATGACTTACAAAGGTTCTGACGCTCACAAAGCTGCTGTAACTGGAGATACTGTTGGTGATCCATTCAAAGATACTTCTGGTCCATCAATGAACATTTTGATTAAGCTTACTTGTTTGGTTGGTTTGGTAATCGCCCCTCTATTAGGCGCTGGTCATTCAGAGTCTACTGACGACAGCAAAGCTGAAGTAAAAGAAATTATTATTGAAGCCCCTGCTGTAGAAATTTCTGAAGTGGTGACTGAGTTGAACTAAAACTCAACAAAATATAGAATTGAAAGGCTACCCGAAACGGTAGCCTTTTTTATGCCTATTGCTTCTTATGATTACTCATACCTCAACGAGGTAATAGGGTCTTGCTCTGCGGCTCTTTTGGCTGGTGCAATTCCAAAAATAATCCCTACAGTTACGGCCACTCCAAATGAGAGTAAAATAGAAAATGGGCTAACAATGGTAGGTATTTCGGCCAACTCAGCAATACCAAAAGCAGCTACTAAACCCAAAAGCACTCCTATGGCTCCACCTGAAAAGCTAATCATTACAGCTTCTAAAAGAAACTGATAGATAATATCCAGCCTAGTTGCTCCAAGAGACATCCGTAAACCAATCTCTTTAATTCTTTCCATTACAGAGGCCAGCATAATATTCATAATACCAATACCTCCTACGAGCAACGAAATTCCTGCAATCCCACCCAAAACAAAATTGAAAATGTTCTTTGTGCGCTGCTGTTGTTTTAAGAGCAGTTCTGGAATACTGATTTCATAGTCTATCACTTGACTATGCTTTCGCTTAAGCATTTTAGATACTACCTGCGCAATCGAATTCATTTGATCCGTATTCGACACCTTAAGAACTAATCTGTCCAACTGATGATAGTTCACACTCGATTTATCTTGATTACCACTCATTCTCGCTTGTTGAATTAGCGAATTAGTTACCATGGCTCTATTCTCATACCTAATTAGGGCAGTACTCAGAGGTGTATAGATATCCATATTATAATCTCGGATACCAAGATTGGATATGCTTTTATCAGATATTATTCGCTCTTCTAATACACCAATCACCTTAAGCCAGTGCCTTCCTACCTTAATATATTTCCCAATGGGTTCTTCTCTGCTAAAAAATTTCGATTTGATAGACTTACCAATAATACAAACAGGAACTCCTTTTTTTAGGTGCTCAGGATTAAAATATTCACCCTCATCAAGTTGAAAGCCTGAGATTTCAAAATAAGTATTCTCAACCCCTACTAACTTTGCTGAACGTCTAAAGCCCTGTCTGGAAACTTCAGTTTCCAAAACAATCTCTGGGCTTACCATATCAATATCAGGAATTACGTTCTTAATACTTTCGACATCTAGAAAATTAAGTCCTAAGGAGAGATTCTTTTTCCCTTTCTGAGTCCCCACTGCACCAGCAGTTTCATCTACCTCTCCCTCACTCTGCTCTACAATTGGAGTGATAACAATGTTATTGACACCTACTAGCTCAATCTGTTCAAGGATTTCTTGTTGAGCACCAGAGCCAATGGCCATCATGGCAATTACTGCTGCCACACCAAATATAATTCCTAGGGCAGTAAGGACGCTACGGATTTTATTTGACAATACTGCTTCTGAAGCAATTGCCAAATTTGAAATGATTTTCTGAAACATATCAGTCCTTTTTAGCAATGGCCTTCACTTCTTCTGAAAGAAGTTTAATTGGCTTATCATCCATGCCACTCGGATCTGAAAGATAGATGGTCAATCCTTCCGTAATTCCCCCTATCACCACTACTTGATCTGAATTAGATTTACCAAGTTTTACTTCTTGCTTAACCGAGCCCAAGCCATCTTTAGCAATTACATAAGTGATTGAATCACCTTGACTATGTACTGCTTCCACAGGAATAAAAAGCACATCATCCAGTACTTCCGCTATTACTTTATTGCTAGTAGTCATACCTGGCCTTAACGTGGTGTCAGATTCATTAACTACTACCATAATCTCAAATACCTTAGAATCTGAGTTAGGCCTCTGTTGCCCCATATTGGCCACTTCTAAAATTTGCCCTGTAAGCTTCTTATCCGGAAAAGCATCTAATCCTATTTCAACCCGCTGTCCTTTCTTTATATTATTAATATCTACCTCATTTACGTAGGTCTTTGATACCATATGAGTTAAATCAGGTAGTGTTGCAACAACAGGTTCCCAAGCATTTATTTGTGCACCTACTCCCATCTTATTGCCCCTCCAGTCACGCTTATAAATAAGCATTCCCGGTTCTGGCGCCATAATGGTGAACTGTTTTTGTAAATCCAGAAGAGCATCGAGTTTGGCTTTGTCATCCAGCATTTTTGCTTCAGCCCCAGCCATTCTTGCTACCGACTTCTGTCTCTGAAGCTCGTAATTTTCCTTTTCTACCAAGTATTGTTTTTCAGCCCTATCAAGCTCCATTTGCTTCTCTGTTACAACAGCTGGAGGCTCGTACTGAGAATTTCTTAATACTAACTTCTTCCTTTCTATTTCATAAAGCTGATTGTCCATTACATCCCTTGCTTTACGAAGTTCCATGGCAGTGTCTAGCTTGGCTTGAGTAAATTCAGATGAGCTAACTGTAAAATCGCTCCTCCTTTGTTGCAGTCTGGTACCTAATTCCGTTTGATCCAAACGGGCTACATAGTCGCCTGCGTTTACTACCGTACCCTCAGGAATAATATGTTCTAAGGTGGTTTGATAAATGCCTGCGCCCTGCATGCCACCTGGTCCCATAATCTCTACAGAGCTCTTAGCAAACAATTCTCCCGATGCCGTAATTTCAGACCTGAATTGTCCTCGCTGAACCTTAGCAAAAACCTCTGCTGAATCAGTTGACCCTTTATTTACTTTGGTGATAAAAAAAATAAGTACTGCGACAAAAATGCCGATAACGATTATCAGATTACGCTTTTTCATTTTGTTGTTATTTTGACTGACCTTTTGAACTATAAATATAGTCTTAAATATTACTATTCAAATGTTAATTTTCCTTAATACATACTGAAACTATAACCACCAAGTTTCCTTTCTCCTTTTAAAACCCAAGAAGCGCTCTTTCAAAACGCAAATAACCAATGTTCTACCCTAGTTGTTACGATGAATTGATTGGTCAAATTGTTTTGAATGGCATTATGTTTCTCAATTATTACAGAGCGTTTCGATTCCAATGAAAGTTAAAATAGAGAGTTGTTCTACTTTTTATTCTTGATGACGAATTCAAAAGGGTATCGTTACCCATTTCTTTGGTTACTTTTGCGCCACTAAGAATTCCTTTCAAGAATGAACTACCTTTCGTTAGAAAATATTACCAAGACATTTGGTGACAGAAAAATTCTCGATGCCATTTCAATTGGTGTCGACCAAGGCCAAAAAATTGCCCTCGTAGGCGTTAACGGCTCAGGGAAATCTACCCTGCTTAAAATCATCACTGGGGTTGAAAAACAAGATGCCGGAGATGTGGTATTCCGAAACGACATTGTGGTGCGCTCATTGGTACAAAACCCAAAGTTCGAAACCAACCAAACCGTATTGGATGCGGTATTTGATAGCGATGACGAAGCACTTAGGCTTTTAAGTCGTTACCAGAAAGTGATGCTGCAAGCCGAGCGTGGCGATTACGATGACAACGAAATGCAAACCGTGATCGAACGCATTGATGCCTTAAACGCTTGGGATCAAGAAAGTCAGGTAAAGCAGATTTTAGGAAAACTTGGCTTGAAAGACTTAGAGGCCGATGTAAGCAAACTTTCGGGTGGCCAGCAAAAAAGGGTAGCCATGGCCCAAGTACTTATTCAAAAACCAGATTTATTAATTCTGGATGAACCTACCAACCACTTAGACATTGACAGTATTGAATGGCTAGAAGGCTATTTGAGTCAAGCCAATATGGCTTTAATTCTTGTAACTCACGATAGGTATTTCTTAGAAAAAGTAACCAACGAAATTGTAGAATTAGACCACGGAAAGTTATACAGGTATAAAGGTGATTATGGCCATTTCTTAGAAAAGAAAGCCGAACGTCATGAATCTGAAGCCTCCTCAATAGAAAAAGCGCAGAATCTTTACAGAAAAGAACTGGACTGGATTAGAAGGCAACCAAAGGCCCGAGGCACAAAAGCCAAATACAGGGTAGATGCCTTTGAAGAAACCAAGTCAAAAGCATTCTCAGGAGCCAAAACTAGCGGAATGGAGCTGGGAGCCACAGCTTCTCGTCAGGGTAAAAAAGTATTAGAAATTGAAAAAATAAGTCATGGTTTTGGTGACAAGGAATTGATCAAGAATTTCTCTTACGTTTTTCCAAGAAAAGATCGTGTCGGAATTGTTGGAGCAAACGGAAGTGGCAAAACAACTTTCCTTCGTTTACTTGTAGGCGATTTAGAAGCCAACCAAGGCGCTATCGATTTAGGCCAAACCACTAAAATTGGGTATTACCGTCAGCAAGAATTAAGATTTAACGATGCTCAAACAGTAATTGAGTTCGCAAAAGAAATTGCCGAATTTGTAGAATACGGAAAAGGACAAAGCATTCCTGTTTCCCAATTCTTAACCCGATTCTTATTCCCACCAGAAGTACAATACAAACCCATTGGTAAATTAAGTGGTGGTGAAAAACGTAGGCTTCAATTACTCAAAATCTTGATCAAGAGCCCTAATTTCTTGATTCTAGATGAGCCTACCAACGACCTTGATTTGATCACATTAAATACCTTGGAAAATTTTCTTGAAAATTTCGAAGGCTGCTTAGTGCTCGTATCTCACGATAGGTATTTTGTTGACAAGTTGGTAGATCACCTTTTTGTTTTTGATGGCAAAGGCGATATCCGAGATTACAACGGAAACTATACCGATTGGCGCTTAGAAGAGGTAGCGGCTATAAAAGAAGCCCCTAAACATAAACCAACAGAGAAGCCTGTTACTCCACCCCCAATAAAAGAGCAACGCAAAATGTCGTATAAAGAAAAACTTGAGTTTGATACGATAGAGAAAGACATGGCCAAGTTGGAAGCACAAAAAACTGCTCTAAACGACAAAATAACTGGCGGCTCTACTAATCATGAAGAATTAACTGAATGGGCAACGGAACTAGAAAGGATAAATAACGATTTAGAGGAAAAGGAAATGCGCTGGCTTGAGCTTTCCGAACTTATGTAACCTAATTTATGGCTGAACTAATCCTCAATTCAGATAAACTAACAGTAGACTGCGAGCATGGCGAAACAATTTTGGATGCCTCACTCAAAAAAGGCATCAACCATGTACATGCCTGTGGCGGACAAGCCAAATGCTCTACCTGCAGAGTTTATATTGACGAAGGAATAGAAAACGTAAGCCCTAGAAACAAAAAAGAGCAAGAGTTAGCAGACGCACTCCAACTCGGCTCAAAAATAAGGTTGGCATGTCAAACTACAGTATGTGGGCCTGTAAAAGCACGTAGATTAGTGCTCGATGAGATAGACAAAAACATCATTCTAAGCTCAGGCCAATCGAGCACTCCTCGAAGCTTGGGAGAAGTAGTTGATGCCTCAGTACTATTTGTAGACATAGCCGATTATACGGCCTTTAGTGAACGTACTCCCGCTTATGATGTAGTGCATGTACTAAACCGCTACTTCTACATTGCAGGCAATATTATTAAAAAGCATAATGGCCGAATTGTTGACTACTATGGTGACGGTTTCTTGGCCATTTTTGGCCTAGATCACCAGCCTAACCATACTAAAAATGTAATCAGCGCTGGCTTCGAGCTTCAAAAGGCCATAAGTAAATTCGATGAAGAGGTACACGATTTAGTTAACTCCTCATTTAAAATCCGTTTAGGAGCCCACACTGGTAAAGTCATTTGGGGTACAATCGGAATAGAAGGTATGCAAAAAGAAGCTGCCATAGGCGACACCGTAAATTTTGCTTCGCGTATTGAACAAGCCAACAAAACCCTAAACACTGACTTTCTAATTTCAGAGGCACTTTTTAAGAAATTTGAGTCCTGTTGTATAGTAAATGGCGAGTATGAAATCGAAGTAAAAGGCAAGAAAGGAAACCACAAAGTTTACTCGTTAGAGTATGTAAGCCCAGCTATACTGGCATAACTACAATTACCAATAGTTCGTATTTTTGAGTATGAGTACAACTACATGGATTATCGTTTGCACTTTAATATTGGCGGTTTACACCATCAGCTTTCTTCAATTCTTAAAACAGCGATCGGCACGTAAAAGCAACCAATCAAGAGTATTTCAATTGCCCTTGTTTACGGCATTTTTGATTGGCCCACTCCTATTCTTTCTTGTAAACATGAACCAACGCAGAGATAGAAGACGCTTTATGAAGGATATGGATCGATATTCTTAAGACTTTGATTACGCTATACCGCTCCCTTTATTTCTAAGAGCAAAAACTTAGTATCTGGTGTATTATCATTTGTTGATTCTTGAACTAAATTGCACTCCTTTTAACTCTTTTCTTATAAATACGTGAGAAGAAATAGGTTTAATAACATCTCAATTAGCATGAACTCTTTCTAACAGAAATCCATTATTCCATCATGAATCGAGAATTTATCAATAAGCTATATGTTCGCCAACAAGCCTGCCTTAGCTGCCCTTCTCCTGAAACTGTAGCTCATTGGTTCAGCGATCTATTGGCCGTACTATTTCCTGATTTTTCGAAACAAAACTTTAGCTCTCATAGAGAGTTTGAGCTGCACATAGAAAAACTCAAACTTCAATTAGACCAAATACTCTCTAAGAACCCGATAAAATCTGAGGATGATCCAAGTGAACTAACACAATTGATTTTTGATAGTTTACCAGAGGTGCATAATCGATTGGAAGAAGATGTTACCGCCTTGTATGAAGGTGACCCTGCAGCGAAAAGTAGAACTGAAGTAGTAAGAACCTATCCAGGTTTTTTTGCCATTGCGGCACATCGTGTAGCTAACCTACTTTACGAACACAAAGTTAGTTTGATCCCCAGAATCATTTCTGAATATGCCCATAGCAAAACAGGAATTGACATTCATCCTGGTGCCACCATCGGTCATTCATTCTGTATAGATCATGGAACCGGAGTAGTAATTGGTGAGACCACAATCATTGGTGATCGTGTCAAAATCTATCAAGGAGTAACGCTTGGTGCACTTAGTGTAGAAAAGAGAGATGCCAAAACAAAGCGGCATCCTACCATCGGTGATCAAGTAGTGATATATGCTGGAGCTACAATATTAGGAGGAAACACCGAAATAGGGCATAATTCAGTTATAGGAGGCAATGTTTGGTTAACTAGAAGTGTACCAGCATTTTCCAAGATTTACTACAAGGCTCAAATGAGCAATAATGAAGAAAAAGAAACCATTGTTTTCAAAGGTCAAAGCGCATGAAAATTGAAGAACTAATTGGCAATACTCCCCTAGTTGAGTACCAGCATATTCACAATAACCCAAAGGTGAAAATCTATGGAAAACTAGAAGGCAACAACCCTGGAGGAAGTGTGAAAGACAGGGCAGCCTATGGTATGATCAAAGGCGCAATGGACCGTGGAGAGATAAAAACAGGAGATAAACTAATAGAAGCAACTAGCGGAAATACAGGCATAGCCTTGGCCATGATTGCAAGTATTATGGGGGTTGAAATGACACTCATTATGCCCGACAATTCTACTAGGGAACGTGTATTGAGCATGGAAGCCTATGGGGCCAAAGTTATTCTCACTCCTGCTAAAAAAACCATAGAGCACTCTCGTACTTTGGCTGAGGAAATGGCTAAAAATGAAGACTATTTTATGTTGAACCAGTTTGCCAATAGTGACAATTATGGTCAACACTATAAAACCACTGGCCCTGAAATCTGGAGTGATACCGCAGGTCAAATCACACATTTCGTTTCAGCCATGGGCACAACTGGCACAATAATGGGGGTTTCTCGCTATTTAAAAGAGCAAAACCCTAATGTTCAAATTGTAGGCACACAACCTACAGATGGATCAAGTATTCCGGGAATTCGTAGATGGTCTCCAGAATTTCTCCCTAAAATTTTCGAGCCGCATAGAGTAGACCGAGTAATTGATGTAAGTGAAGAAGAGGCGACTATTATGACCCGAAGACTGGCCAAAGAAGAAGGCGTTTTAGCTGGCATGAGCAGTGGTGGCGCTTTACATGCTTCGCTCAAAATTGCTTCAGAGATAGAAGAAGGTATCATTGTTCATATTGTTTGCGATCGCGGTGACAGGTATTTAAGCAGTGATTTGTTTGGGTAAAAACATGACGAGCCTAAGACGAGCCCGACTTACTGACATTCCTGAACTCCAAGCGCTCTATAAAAGCACTATTGAGCACAGTTGTATCAATGATTATTCTCCAGAACAAATCAAAGTTTGGGCAGCTGCTGCTCAAAATAATGAGCGTTGGGAAAAGCGAATTGCTTCGCAGTTTTTTATTGTTGCTGAAAGTAATGGTGTAATTGTAGGCTTTTCTTCTCTAGAAAATGGCAGTTACATCGACATGATGTATGTCCATTTTAAGCACCTTAGGAAAGGTATTGCCAACCAACTTTATAAATGCTTAAACGAAGAAGCCATTCGACTTGGCACCAAAGAGCTTTATTCCAATGTAAGCAAAACCGCTAGACCCTTTTTTGAATTAAATGGCTTTAGTGTAGTTCAAGAAAATTGGATAGAAATTGATGGTGTCCGCATCAATAATTATAAAATGATTAAACAAAGTTTTTAGCAATATGAATCCGCTAGAAAATCTCAGAAACCTTAAGCTTGCACTTCCTGAAGTTTCTACTCCTGGAGGTAATTACACATCAGTAAATATTAGGGCAAATATTGCTTATGTAGCCATTCAGTTTCCTATAGTAGGGAATGAATACCTATATCAAGGAAGGCTAGGAGACAATATGAGCACAGAAGAAGGTTATCGCGCTATGGAACTATGTGCTTTGAATGTGCTGGCTCAAATCAACAGCAAAGTGGGTTTCGATAGGCTAGTAGGCTTAAACCATATAGACATCTACTTTCAGGCTGGTGAAAATTGGGATGAATCGCCTAAAGTTGCCAATGGAGCATCTGATTTATTTGTGAATGTTTTGGAAGAGAAAGGCTTACACAGCAGAGCTATTTTTGGAGTTCAGTCTCTTCCAAGAAACTTTAGTGTAGGCTTAACCGCTAGCTTTACCCTTGCTGGGGCATAAAAAAAGCGGCCATAAGCCGCTTTCACTTCAATATTATCTTCTCATCCTATCTTCTTCTCATCTGCTGATAAGGGAATACCACAGGTGATTCGCTTCCGTTTTTAGCAACAGCCGCTACTCCAAAATAGTAGTTATCAATTACGATTCCCTCAAGGGTAAATTCATTTACCCCAGAAACAAATCTAGAGTTGTCCCAAGTAGGTGAAGTGGTCAATCGCCAATATAGTTTGTAACCAATTACATTAGGGTCATTAGACTCTTTCCACTGCAATGTTGTTGAAGGCTGAACAGCACCACCAATGCGTACATCTTCAGGTGTTTTTGGGCCCCAAGCCAAACCTGCTAAAGAAATAGCGTTTACCGCGGTAAGCTTTGCAGCATACTCAAAATTCACTCCTTCAATCACATCTCCATATTCAATTCCATTTTCGGTTCTTAGATCTTGGTGCTGGCGCACATAGTTTTCGTGTGCTTCCATAATTCGCACTCCTGCAAAACCCAAATCGTTAAAAGGGCGGTGGTGGCCTCCACGACCAAATCTATCCAAACGATAAATCATCATTGGATTCATTTCTGGCATGTAGGTTTGTACTTGTTTATGAATAAAACGAGCCAACTGTCGGGAGTTACCATCTACTTCTCCCCCAACGGTTCTGCGAGCCCGTCTTAGTCCTTCACTTTCATTGGCTGGAGTTGGCTCAGAAAAAATCCTGAAATCGCGATTGCTAATTACGCCATCAACTCCTTCAATATTACCAATCATGTCGTTGTTCAGTATCCCAACAATCTCCCAATTGTTTTCTTGCGCATACTTAGCCAAGCCAGCACCGCCAAATAAACCTTGCTCTTCGCCTGATAGCCCAACAAAAGCAATACTGTGTTTGAATTTATACTTAGAAAGAATACGAGCAGCCTCTATTGTACCCGCCATTCCTGAAGCGTTATCATTTGCACCAGGGGCATCAATCTCAAAATTCATAGTATTAGACGAACGAGAGTCGATATCGCCAGACATCATTGCATAACTATTTGGGTACTCAGTTCCTCTTAAAACCGCAACTACGTTAACAATCCAAGCAGAATGTGGCACACGACTTCCTTCGGTTTTCTCTACAAAATCTTTCTGATAAAAAACTTCTAGGCAACCTCCACATTCTTTTGATATTTTTTCGAACTCTGATTTAATCCATCTTCTAGCAGCTCCAATTCCTCTAGTTTGAGAAACCGTGTCAGAGAAAGTATTTCGTGTACCAAAACTGACGAGCTTTCGAATATCTGCTTCAATTCTTTCAGGAGAAGCCGACTGAACAATATCATAAAATCTAGCATCGGTTTGGGGAGGAGCGGTTTGTTGAGCGGAAAGAGGATTGCAAAAGAAACCAAAACTCAGGAGTGCAAATAAGTAATTTCTAATCTTCATAAGATAACAGGTTGATTATTGAAATATAAAGATCATTTAGCAGGGATAAAAAGCAATACTTGATCAATGGAAAACTAATTTTTAGAGTGTCTCGCGTTAGTCTTAAAAATCTTCGATTAAATTAAAATTTAAATGAATTTGAGGTAAGGGAGAAGACCTTTTTGGGTTGTTAGTAGGTTGTAAACCAAAGGCGATAAAATAATATTCTCCGGGCAGGAACATTATTGGCATAAAGGTTGTCTAAGGATTACAAGTACCCCAAATAAAAGGAAAATGAGAGCTAAAACATTATTATTCACAGCCGCAATTGTTGCCACGGGAATTGGCATCGCGACATTGGCCAGCAAAAAATTTGCTCTGCCAAAGTTGAAGAAAAGCACGAAGTAGAATTCTAAAATGAATTCTAACAGTTCACAAAAACTGTTAAAAGGTATGGCCTCGGTAATTCCGAGGCTTTTTAATGTCTAAACTTTCTTAATTTAGGCGTTTAAATATTCGCTATGAGGCAACTCTTCATTTCTACTATATTTCTTTTCATTGTGGCTCAAAATCTATTTGGGCAAGAAAAAGAAAGCCATCTATTTCAAGATCCAAGAAGGTATATAGATACTGCGGTTACTTATATGAATCAAGAGAAGTATCTGGAAGCCGATAAATACTTTATGGTGGCACTAGATCAAATCAGTGTGCTTTCGGCTGACTTTTGTTACTACTTTGGAAAAAACTCTTTCTACCTCAAATATTATAGTCAAAGTATTGATTGGCTCAGTAAGTACTTAGAACTAAAAGGATCTACTGGTCAATATTCAGATGAAGTAATTGCATTACTGGATAAATCAGAAAATGAGTTTAGGGCAAATAGAAGCACTGGAGAAAATATAGAAACCAACACCAAGTTTTTTTACTTAAACACAATCAGTTGTTCGGAGCATGAAAGTATAGTCTGCCCCGTTTGTAAAGGCGATGACATTATTACTACAAAGGATCGGCTAGGTGAAAACATTTACAGAACTTGCCCCTATTCTACCAATGGAGTATTGTCGTGTGAGCAATTTAACTTGCTACTTCAGGGGAAATTAAAGCCGAAAAAATAACAGAACTGTCAAAGTCTCTCAACCACCCACTGAATTAAGTCGTTAACCGTTTTTTCAGCATTAGGAGAAAATTGTTCGTTTGGTCTATTGGCTATCAGGGCATTAAAGCTGATCATATTATGACCTAACATTTTAGCCATGGCATAATAGCCCGCAGTTTCCATTTCAAAATTGGTAATTCTACCCATTGAAGTGCTCACCTTTGAAAGCCTATCAAGGTAATCAGGGAGAAACGGTTTCAGTCTAATCTCTCTGCCTTGCGGTGCATAAAAACCAGGAGAGGTTACTGTTACTCCACTGTGCATGTTAGGCCCTTGAAACTGGTTCAAAAGCAAATGCGAAGCTTCGGCCAAATAGGGTTTGCTAGGCAGTCCTAATGTTCTTTGTACTTTATTACTTATGACTTGTCCCTCTTCAGATTCTACCCAAGGATAAAACGACATCAGAGAATCCATTCCTAAAGCTGCTTTTGATACCAGAAAAGAGTCTAACGGAATATCTGGCTGCATACAGCCAGATGTGCCTATCCTAATAATACGAAGGGTTTTGAGTTTACTCTTAATCTCACGTTTAGTCAAATCAACATTAACTAGAGCGTCAAGCTCGGTCATGAGAATTTCAACGTTGTCGGTTCCCATTCCAGAACTAATGACTGAAATTCTCTTACCGTTTAACTCTCCTGTATGGGTAACCAATTCTCGGTTACTGACTTGGAAGTCAATTTTATCAAAATGCTTGCTAACCTTAGCAACTCTTGAAGGATCTCCTACAACAATTACCGTATCCGCAACCATTTCAGGGTGAAGCCCTAAATGATAAATTGCACCTTTATCGGTTAGAATCAATTCTGATTCCGGAATTCTCCTTTGCTTCACATTAATTGATTTTGGCTGGCTCTCTTTTTACCCCTTTTAATGGGTTGTAATGGTTGGTATTCTTCTGGTAGTAGCCTGTTCCATCGTAAGGTCTTCTTTCAGGGCTTTGGCGGCACTCATCTGAGCAACATCCATCCATTAGCCAACCAGCTTCTTCCGACATCGGAATGTGCGCATTACAAGTTGGGTTGGCACAATTCACCATTCTATCTGTAAGCGCACCAGTAACATGACATTTTGAAATTATCGAAGGGTTTACGGAGTTAACATCTGCTGTAATTCGATTGTCGAATACGTAGCATTTCCCTTCAAAGTCTTCGCCCCCAGCTTCAATACCATATT
The DNA here is from genome assembly GCF_963973945.1 of uncultured Roseivirga sp. Taxonomy (GTDB): domain Bacteria; phylum Bacteroidota; class Bacteroidia; order Cytophagales; family Cyclobacteriaceae; genus Roseivirga. The sequence continues at coordinate 236,941 of NZ_CAXBBV010000002.1, read as the reverse complement.
TGATAATTCCACCATGAAGTTGATAAACGTTCTCAAAACCCTGTTCTAAAAGATAAGCGCTAGCTTTTTCGCATTTGATTCCTCCTGTGCAATAGGTAATTACTTTCTTGTTTCTCAGCCCTTCTATTTCCTTTACCTTTTCAGGGAAATCTCTAAAGTTTTCAATATCTAAAGTAAGTGCATTTTTGAATCTACCAACGCTATGCTCATAGTCGCTACGAACGTCTAATATCACGGTGTCTTCTGGCTGATTCTTAAGAATTTCTTTGAATTCATTTGGTTCTACATAAGTACCAGTCTTCTGTCGAGGATTAATGTGCCTTAGGCTAGAGTGTACAATTTCAGGCTTAACTCTAACATGTAGTTTGGCAAAGGCCATTTTATCGTGGGCTTCTACCTTAAATTCTGTATCTGCAAAACGGGCGTCTGACTGTACATAGTCCATATACTTTTCGCAGTCTTCTTTCAGTCCAGAAACCGTTCCGTTTAGGCCTTCTGGCGAAATGATAATTCTACCACGTAAGTTATTTTCAACACAAAAGAGGTGGTGTTCTTCTCTGTATGCCTCATAATCTTGGATGTCGGCATAGCAGTAATACAGTAAAATTGAATATTGTTTTTCCATAGCTCGTGCCCTATTTCAAGTAGGGTGAATTATTGTTCTATTGTAGATGTTTGATTTTAGAATTAAGAATCTTACTCAGCTAATTTCGTACATCAAAAATTTAAAAAACTAACTCGTTACACTTCTTTGGCTGGGTTGCCGAATACGGTAGCATTGGCTTTTACTTCTGCTATTACCACAGAGCCTGCTCCAATTCTAGCTCCCTTACCTATTTTAATACCTGAGACAATTGTAACACCTGAACCAATGAATACATTGTCTCCAATTTCAGCCTCGTTTCCAATTACACTTCCTGCTCCTACTTGAACAAGGTCTCCCAAGGTAGCACTGAAGTCAACAGTTGAATTGGTATTGAGTAAGCAGTGATTTCCAATTTTAGCATTAGAGCCTACCACCACTCCATTATTTATAAAGTTGCCATGCCCAATGTGAGCTGAAGTAGCAATTTCAGCATTTCTATGAATTGCGTTTACAGGCATTTTCTTTCTTCGCTCGACCATCAGTTTCACCAAGCCTTTTCTAAGGTCACGGTCGTCTACTGCAATAAAACCTTCGCACTTTTTGCCAATCAACTTCAAAAAGCCATCGTCATCGGTTTTCCCTAAAACAGAAACTCCGCTTAATTCTTGCCCATGCTTCGACTCATCGTCATCCAGAAAGCCGTATACCACAACGCTGTTACTCTCAAATATTTCGAGAGCAGCTTTGCCCATTTCATTCGCACCAAATATGATTACTGGATTTTCCATAGTTTCTCCTTTTTCGGGCGGCAAAGTTAGCTTTTTTTGAGTGAAATTCTAAGCAAGCTAAGCTATAGGGTTACGCACCAGTGATATCCCAATATTGCATTCTATACATTTCTTTGGCATGCAATAGGCATTATGGAGCTGGATCAACCCTTGACTATCGAAGGCAGAAGATACGTTCCAGCCCAAGGTTTTCCATAACTCTGTAATGTGGTTACTTTCCGCTTTCATTGATGAAAGTAAGTTCAACGCTTTATCTAAATAAGCATTGTCGTCTTTGTATTTGGCCAATGCAGCCAAAAAAGGAATAGCGGTATTTACTATAATATTTTCCTTTGATTTCTTTGACAGACCTCCCAAGCGCTTACCCAATTTCTTGTCTATGGCGTAATGCGTACACCAATAATCCGATTGTAGAACGTCCAATTTATCAATCGCCTCCTTTCGGTTTTCGATTCCAGAAAAGAACGCAAAAATGTGTGGGTAGGTAATTACCAGCGCTGCCAATTGAGCAATTCTTATGGTTGGATAGTTGGCTGGCCTTACTTTAGAAAAATGCCATTCGTTATAACCAACTTTTTGTTTTAACTGATATTTCGTTTTCAGAAACCTATATTCCTTTTGAAGCTGGTAGGCGTACTCGTCAGCTACATCAACATCCAAAAAACCAGCCTGGCCAAAAAGCAGTGCTTCAATCTGAAATAGCTGATTTGAATGTTTAGTAAGTACTTTTAAAGGAATACTCTGCGCTAAGCGCAGCATGTTATCAGCATTGGTTTTGAATCCAAAACCTTTGGACAACCAGTGGTAAGCAGATTCTTCCCAGTCTTGCGAATTCTCTTCAAGAATAGTATTAAAGCTTTTTGCTTTCTCTTCTACTCTTTCCACCAAAGCCTTTTCTAACATAGAAAGTCTGGTAATGGATTTAGTGTTATTCAGGTGTCGAGCACAGGGAACAGAATCTCCATTATTGAGTAAAGCTTGATAACGTTCTAAAACCATTGGCTTTACCAAGCCTTTTAGCTCTAGTGTAGGAATAAGGTTACCTTCTCCATTGAGTGTCTGCTTGTCGTTTTCCCAAACTACATGAAGAATCACATTATCATAGTTGAGATCATCTTGATGTTTATGTGCGTACCAATCGGATGACTTGACATGGATTTCGATGGAGCCATGCCATTGAATGCCTTGAATATTTATTTGTGCTTCCTTAAAATCTGGGCCTGCCAAATGATTGAGGTGACCAGTTTTTATTATGTCTAATTGGTCACCAGAAACCAACTTCAGCGCAGAGGTATTGAAGTATTGGAATCGCCAAACGAAATGAAGAAAGGATTCTGGTAACATTAAAAAGCCTTTTAGCTTTTTAAATTACAAAAAATCAGATAAATATTGTTGCATCTCTAACTGTAACTCATGGGCTTTCTCGCCAGCTACTTTAGCAAAATCTTGATTTTGAGAAGCGTAAATTATACCTCTACTCGAATTCACTAAAAGTCCACATTGGCTATTCATGCCATACTGAGCTACATCTTTTAAGCTTCCGCCTTGCGCGCCCACTCCTGGAACAAGAAGAAAGTGATTTGGAACAATCTTACGAATTTTTGTCAATGCTTCTGCGCGAGTTGCACCAACTACATACATAAGTTGATCTTCTGTACCCCATTCTTGACTCTTTCTTAGCACTTCTTCAAAGAGCTCGCCTCCTTGAGTAAGTTCTAAATTCTGAAAGTCTTTACCTCCTGCATTGGAGGTAAGGGCTAACAGAATCACCCATTTATTATCAAACTCTAAGAAAGGCTTTACTGAATCTTCACCCATATAAGGAGCTACAGTAATTGCATCGCAATCCATGTTTTCAAAGAAGGCCTTGGCGTACATTTTAGATGTATTGCCAATGTCTCCTCGCTTGGCATCGGCCAAAATGAAAATATCTTTAGAGATGTAAGCAATTGTCTTTTCTAAGCTTTGCCAGCCTTTAACACCGTAAGCTTCATAAAAAGCAATATTTGGTTTATAAGCCACGGCATACTGAGCCGTAGCGTCTATAATTTGCTTATTGAATTCGAAGATCGGGTCTTCGCTATCTAATAAATGCTTGGGTATTTTATTCAGGTCGGTATCTAAGCCAACACACAAAAAGGATTTCTTTTTCTGAATTTGGCCGAAAAGCTCTGCTCTGGTCATTTAGTTCCTGTAGTCTTCGGTGTGTTGTACCGGGTTTTTCTTTGGGTCGAATTCAAAAAAGCCAGCGGCATAAGTTTGATTTGGCTTAAAATTGGCCACTTCAAAAGAGGTTTTAATTCCATCATAATCAATCAAATCCCAAGCTTTAAGGTAGCTTGTATTTTTATCGATGTACATGATGATATTGGTAAAATCGCTGTCTTCGTCTGTAGAAATCAATTCAATCACATCTACCAAAGTACCTCCCATATTTTCGGAGCGCTTGTAAGTGTATGTAAAACCCTTTTTATAAATATCGTAGATATTGGTGGGGTTAATAAATGTTTCTTCAGGTTCAAAGTTTGTAATGGTCAGCTCTTGTGCTTCAACCAAATACGTCCATAGCACAGGGCCATTGCAGTAAATGTGTTGATCTCTAAACTTGATCATAAACTTCTCTTTTGAAACTGCCGCACTTCCAGAAAACCTATCTAGAACTTCTGACTCATTCATTACTTTCTGTACAAACTCTATTTCAAAGCCAGGCATGGCTTTGTAGGTTGCACTCATTTTGTCTAACACGGCTTTTGGATCTTGCGCCTGCGCCACATTCAGCATACTGCTGATCATCATCACTATCAAAAATCCTAGTATTCTTCTCATTCTATCTTATTCTAAGGAATTAGTTATCGTCCAAACTGTTCAATAACTGTTCCAAACTATATTCGTCTGAAATTAAAACTTCTCTTGCTTTACTGCCTTCAAAAGGGCCAACAATTCCAGCCGCTTCTAATTGGTCAATAATTCGTCCTGCCCTATTGTAGCCCAATTTCAACTTACGCTGAATCAAGGAAGTACTCCCCTGCTGATGCGATACAATTAGTCGAGCCGCTTCATTAAACATCGTATCTCGGTCTGATAAATCGACCGAACTTGTACTACTGTCTCCTTCATCACCAGTAAACTCTGGCAGTACATAAGCAGAAGAGTAACCTTGTTGACCTCCAATGAAGTCACAAATGTCGTCTACTTCTGGCGTATCTACAAATGCACACTGAATTCTGGTAATTTCAGAGCCCATGGAAAGCAGCATATCTCCCTGTCCTATCAACTGATCGGCTCCACCTGTATCGAGAATGGTGCGTGAATCTATTTTTGAGGTTACTCTAAATGAAAGTCGTGCTGGGAAGTTGGCTTTAATTATACCCGTAATTACGTTTACCGATGGCCGTTGTGTAGCTACTACTAAGTGAATTCCGATGGCCCTTGCCAACTGTGCTAAACGCGCAATTGGAGTTTCCACTTCTTTACCAGCCGTCATCATTAAATCGGCCAATTCATCAATAACAAGCACAATATATGGCAAGTAACGATGCCCTTTTTCCGGATTCAGTCTTCTATCTACAAATTTCTGATTGTACTCTTTTATATTTCGGCAAGCAGCATCTTTTAACAAATCATAACGCTGATCCATTTCAATACACAATGAATTCAGTGTATTGATAACCTTCTTGGTGTCGGTAATAATGGCTTCTTCGCCATCTGGCAACATGGCCAAAAAGTGTCTTTCAATTTTATTGTAAATGGTAAGCTCCACCTTCTTAGGGTCTACCAATACAAACTTTAATTGCGAAGGGTGTTTCTTATACAGTAAACTGGTAAGAATGGCATTCAAACCAACAGACTTACCTTGGCCTGTTGCTCCTGCCATAAGCAAGTGAGGCATTTTGGCCAAATCGGTTACGAACACTTCATTCGAAATGGTTTTTCCTAATACAACCGGAAGCGCCTTATCGCTATTCATGAACTTGTCTGTAGCCACTACAGAACGCATAGAAACCATTTCTTTATTCTTATTTGGTACTTCTATACCAATTGTACCCTTGCCTGGAATTGGTGCAATAATACGAATACCCAAGGCGGCCAAACTTAAAGCAATATCGTCTTCAAGGTTTTTGATTTTGGAAATCTTAACCCCTGCTTCTGGAATGATTTCATAAAGCGTAACCGTTGGGCCAATGGTAGCTTTTATACTCGAAATCCCAATTTTAAAATTGGTAAGCGTTTCAACAATCCTATCCTTATTGGCTTGTAGTTCTTCTTTTGTTACCTGAATTTTGGCGGGGCCGTATTCTTTCAATAACTCAATACTCGGGTATTGATATTTAGCCAAGTCTAGGGTTGGATCATAGTTACCTACTTTTTCTACTAAAGCTTCTGAGGACTGATTAATTTCAACTTCAAATGAAGGTTCATCTTTCTTTTCAACTGAAGGAATAGGACGGTTTTCGACAAAAGGCTTTTCAGCAATTGGTTCTTCCTCTTCTTCATCAGCAGAAAGGTCTAACTCAATAGAAGTGTCTTCTTGAGCTTTTTTGCCTTCTTCTTTCAACTCAATCACCCAACTTTCAAGTTCTTCTTCGTTCGACAATCCTGTTTCTTCTTCATCTAAGTCATCTTCCAAACCATCTGCTTTTATGGTTTCTCTGGTTTCAGTAACAGTAGTTTCTTTTTCATCATCAGCTACATTATCCAAATTAGACAAAGTGCTTTTGGTTAAGAAAATCTGTTTGATGTCGAAGAAGAAAATAACAAATACGAGAAAGGTAAACACCAATAACAAGATTGTTCCGAAGCCCATTAAATTGTCGAAAATAACAGCAAGTTCGTAACCTAAACCTCCACTATAGAAACTCCATTCCGACACTCCTGTGCCTCCTTTAATCATAGAGCCCATTAAAAGGCTAATCCATAAAAGAAAGAATACAACGAAAATGAAGGCACGCTGAATATTAACAAGGGCTTTCCCGAATACAATTTTATAACCTCCAACAAATAAGAATGGAGGAATTAAGAAGGCAGCAATACCAAACCATTTGAAAATAAGGTAATGAGAGGCATACGCTCCCCAAAGTTTCATCCAGTTGGCGGCTTCTCTACCAGAGGCAATCATTCCAGTTTCGCCAACTGACTCCACTACGCTCTGGTCGGCCTTGCCTGTAAAAAGGTAGCTTACACAAGCCACAAAAATAAAAATGGAGGTAAGCAATAAAAACAAGCCCACGGTAAGTTGAACCCTTCGGTCCTTTAGGAAGCCCAAGCGCAATTTTCCCTTAAGGCTAAATCCTTTGGATTGCTTCTTTTCTTGTTTGGTGTTTTTAAATGTATTGGACTTGTAGGTGTTTTTGGCCATGAAAAAGTGCTTCCCTTTAATTACGAAAATAAATGAATTTTATGAATCCTTTAGACTGATTGACTAAAACATCTTAAGATCACTTGCCAAACTTCCATTTGAGGATGGCTTTATTGATTTTTTTGATCATTGCAGGGCCTTCATAAATGAATCCCGTATAGACCTGAACCAAAGTTGCTCCAGCTTTTAGTTTCTCAATTGCATCTTCTCCAGTGTTAATTCCTCCAACGCCAATAATAGGAAAAGCGCCATTGGATTTTTGATGAAGGTAACGGATCACTTCAGTAGAACGGTTTCTTACGGACTTTCCGCTTAATCCGCCTGCTCCAATTTTTTCAATCTCGCTCTTTTCTGTCACTAATCCTTCTCTGGAAATGGTAGTGTTTGTAGCGATGATACCATCAATTTTCGTTTCTTCTACTATTTCAACTATATCATCAAGTTGTTCGGGAGTAAGATCTGGAGCAATTTTCAACAAAATAGGTTTTCTTATCTGCTTCAAGCGGTTGGCCGCCTCTAAAGTCATGAGCAGTAATTTGAGTGGCTCCTTTTCTTGTAAGGCTCTTAAATTGGGGGTGTTGGGCGAACTTACATTCACCACAAAATAATCTACATGCGGAAAAAGTGCTTCGAAGCTGAGTATGTAATCATTAACGGCTTCTTCATTGGGGGTTACTTTATTCTTTCCAATGTTACCTCCAATCAACACATTGGTTTTCTTTCTCTTTAAGCGCTCCACTGCCTCCTCAACACCTTGGTTGTTAAAACCCATTCTGTTGATCATACTCTGATCTTGAGGCAACCTAAACAGCCTTGGCTTTGGATTTCCTTCTTGTCCTTTAGGGGTTAATGTACCTATTTCTATAAACCCAAAACCAAAGGCCGAAAGCTCATCGAAGAGTTTGGCATCTTTATCAAAGCCTGCTGCAAGCCCCACTGGGTTTTTGAATTTCAGCCCAAAAGCCTCAACTTCTAATCGCTTGTCTTCAAAGTCGTAAATTGATTTAGCGATTGATGAGACACCAGGCACTTTAAAAAGGCGTTTGATCCAACCAAAAGTAAAATAATGTGCATTTTCTGCTGGTTTAGAAAAAAGGAGGGGACGAATAACTGATTTATACAAGACTGAAAATTTTATCAAAAGTACGGCTTCATTGGGAACGATAAAAAAGAATTAAGATTTTAGACTTATTAAGTTTTCAGAATGACAAAAGACTTGTTTTAGAATCTCCTTTTTAGGAAGATTATGCAAGGTTTAATATTTCGATATTCAAAAATTAAAAACTCATGTACAAGCGAATTCTTGTTCCAATAGATTTTACTGAAAAATCACATAGGGCTTTAGAGGTTGCCTGCCAAATAGCCAAAAAACTCGATAGCGAGGTTTATATGATGCACATTATAAAAGCTGCACTGTCTGTTTATTTAGATGAATTAGGAGAGTACAAGAGCAAAACACCAACAGGTCAGCAGTTTTTAGATGATATTCTCTCTATTAATGAAGACAAGATGAAACGGCTCATCCAAAAATATGAAGACCGCGGAATTACGATTCATTCTAAACTAAAAGTGCATAATACCCCAAATGAAATTGCAAAGCTAGTAGCTGAAGAAGCCTTTGATTTAACTGTGGTTGGTAATTACGAACACGAGCGATTTGATGAAGTGTTTAGAAGAACGCACCCTGAAAAAATTGCTGCTCTGGCCAAAAATCCAGTATTGACAATTAACAATGAGTTGGAAAGTTTCGAAATCAAGAAAATCTTGGTTCCCACCAATTTGACGGATGATTATTCACCCGCTATGCCAGACCTAATGAAGTTTGCTAAATCACTTAATGCGCAGCTCACTTTTGTTTATGTAAATACGCAAGCTCATTTTAAAACTACCCTACAAGCCAACAAACTGAAGGTTGAATTCTTGGAAAAGCATGGATTGGAGAGCCATTCCGTAGAAGTATTTAATGCAAAGTCGATAAATAGAGGTATTTTGTATGCAGCTGATTTCTTTGAATGCGATATGGTTGCCTTCTTTTCTTACCATAGAGGAAATATAAAAACCTTGTTGGTGGGCAACATTACAGAATACCTTATTACGAAATCTGAAATTCCTGTGCTTACTTTAAACCTAAGCAAAACTGAATAAAAGCACATGTGCTTTTGGCTTACTATAGTTGATAAAAATGAGAAAGATTAAATCCAGAAATCCCATAGACCTCTTTAGATTAATTCCTCTAGATATTATTAGAAGGCCGAGGGTATCTAAAGAAAAATCGAACTTAATGCCGGGGTCTTTACTGTACACTGGTAAAAAGCGGGATGAAGAAATTCTTCTTCAGGCTATGATTTACAACGGAGATAGTTTTGAAGAAAAAACAATCAAATCGGTTTCTGAGCTTGATGGGGTTGACCTCAAGGAGAAACACCTTTGGCTTAATGTTACAGGCCTGCATAATGTAGAGTTGATTCGTGAGATCGGTGAACATTTCGACATACTTAACCTAACACTCGAAGATGTTTTAAACCTTGGACAGCGCCCTAAATGGGAAGAGTATGATGGCTATTTCTTTCAGGTGTGTAAAATGGTGATGACCAACAACGACATGATTAAACATGAACAGTTTGCGTTTGTGGTTGGCAAAAACTTCATCATCACTTTCCAAGAAGACATGCAGGACATTTTTGATGGGGTTAGAGATCGGCTAAGAAATTATAAAGGCAAAATTCGGACTCGTAAGCCCGATTATTTAGCTTTTGCTTTAATGGATGTTATCGTTGATCATTACCTTCTCATCATAGAAATGTATGCTGATCGGATTGACGACCTTGAGGATGAATTAAGAAGTAACCCTGCCCCTAGCTTTATTCATAGGCTCAGCACACTGAAAAAAGAGGTAAACTGGCTCAGAAGAACGGTGCGCCCGATCAAAGAAAGTGTCATCAATTTTAGTAAGTCGCAGAGCCCTCTAATTGAAAGAAAAACATCTCCTTTTTTAAAGGATTTACTAGATCACACCACTCACCTGACTGAAAATGTTGAGGTGTATATGGATGAGCTTAAAGACTTGATGGATCATTATAACAATCAAATGAACAACAAGCTGAATGACATCTTGAAGGTGTTGACTATTTTCTCTGTGGTATTTATTCCGCTCACTTTTATGGCAGGTATTTATGGAATGAATTTCGAGTATTTTCCAGAACTATCGTACAGGTATGCTTACCCTGTTTTTTGGGGGGCACTACTGACTGTAGCTGGTGGAATGATCTATTACTTTAAAAGAAAGGGTTGGCTATAGACTTAGCTTCTTGGGTGAAAGTCTTTAATAATCTGTTTGAGGTAGTCTCTATCTAAGTGGGTATAAATTTCGGTAGTGGTAATAGATTCATGGCCAAGCATTTCTTGCACGGCTCGTAAATCAGCTCCGCCCTCAATCAAATGCGTTGCGAAAGAATGCCTAAAAGTATGAGGGCTTACCGTTTTATTTAAACCTGCCTTAGCCACCAAATCTTTAATTACGATAAACACCATTTGCCTAGTAAGTTGTTTTCCTCTTCTGTTTAAAAACAGAAAAGCTTCATGTCCTTTTTCAACCTCTAAATGAACTCTTACCTCTTCTCGATAGATGTTAATGTACTTTAATGCTTCGCGACCAATAGGCACCAAACGCTCTTTGTTTCCTTTTCCTAAAATTCTCAAAAAGCCAATCTCAAAATGAATGTTTGAAATTTTAAGACTAATGAGCTCCGACACTCGAAGCCCAGAGCTATAGAGGGTTTCTAACATCGCTCTGTTCCTCATTCCTTCTGGTTTAGAATGATCAATAGCTTCTAAAATTTTATCAATCTCATGAATCTCTAACGTATCGGGTAATTTCCTACCTAGCTTCGGAGCTTCCAATAAAGCCGTGGGATCACTGCCCATTTCACCCTCATACATCATGAATTTGTAAAAGGATTTAAGGCCTGAAATGATCCGCGCTTGTGAATGAGCGCTCATGCCCAATTCATTGAGGTACTCAATAAATTGCTGTAAGTCGACAGCAGCCACTTGTAATGCAGAAATTTCTCGATTGGATATTTCCAGAAACTGTTTTAGCTTCACCACATCATGAACGTAAGCTTCAACTGAGTTTTCTGAGAGCGATCGTTCAAGTTTTAAGTAGTTTTCGTATTCCTGAATATATATTTCCCAAGCCACCGCTAAAGATAGTTAACCGCTCGATAAAATGAAGATCATCATCATAAATGGCCCCAATTTAAATTTACTAGGCACTAGAGAAAAAACCATTTATGGTGGAGAAAGCTTTGAAACTTACTTTGAAAAGCTCAAGGAAAAATTCGCTGACATAACACTGGAATACTATCAAAGCAATGTAGAGGGTGAGCTCATCAACAAGCTACATGAGGTTGGCTTTAGCTATGATGGCATTGTTTTCAATGGCGGTGGTTATACGCATACTTCTGTGGCTATTTCAGACGCAATTGCTGCCATTAACACTCCTGTAGCCGAAGTTCATATTTCGAATATCCATGCAAGAGAAGAGTTTAGGCATTTGAGCCTAATTACTAAAGAGTGTGCAGGTATGATTACTGGTTTTGGTTTGAGAGGCTATGACATGGCACTGTATTACTTAAGCCACATATAATGGGTGTGCTACAGCCTCATTCTGAGGAAATTTAACTTCGAAAACGGTACCTTTTCCCAGTGTGCTTTTTACCTCGATTGTGCCTTTGTTAATCTCCACAAATTCTTTGCACAATTTAAGTCCAAGGCCAAAACCCTTTTCTCCCATAGTACCAAGTTCACTGCCTTTCTTAAGTTGAAAAAGGTGTTCTAGAGTTTCATTGTCTATGCCATGCCCTTGATCTTGAACCTGAATAATAGTATAGCCCATTCGGCTTTGGGTTGTAATCGCGATTTCGCTGCCTTCTTTCGTAAATTTTACTGCGTTGCTAATTAAGTTTCGTAAAACAGTTGAGGCAGTATTTAAATCGACAAAAATTGGTAAGTCTTCTAGGTCTAACTTAAAGCGTACTCCCTTTACTTCAGCCAAGCTTTGATAAAGAGCTATTGCTTCGTCTATCATTTCTTTACTGTCAATCACCTTTGGGTAATGCGGAATACCTCCCGATTGCGAAGTTGCCCAACTTAATAAGTTATTCAACAGATGGTTCAATTTGTCCATCGAGCCATCTACCTTATCGCCTATTTCCAGAAGTTTTTCTCGCTTCCCTTTTCTAACATAATAATCTAACTTCTGCCCAATTCCCTGCAAGGCTACCATAGGGCTACGCAAATCATGCGCAATAATCGAGAAAAATTTATCCTTAGTAGTATTGAGCTCTTCTAGCTTTAAGTTTTGGTTTTTAATGTGCTTGTTGTTCTTTCTAATTTGATTAAAAAGCAAAATAAACACCGCCAGAAAAGCAGCTGAAATAATTAGCCCTACTAAGTAATAGATTTTTCTTTCTCTTTCCGCAGCTTCTTTTTCTGTTAAGTTGGCAATTTGCAACTCCTTTTGCTGGGTTTGATACTGAGTTTCTAACTCCAACACCTGTCTGTTTTTTTCCACCTCAAACAGTTGTTCTCTATGGTTGATGTATTGGTTATAAAAAGAGGTGGCATTCACAAAGTCGTTCAGCTTTTGATAGCTGTCGGCTATAATTTTTGTGGCATCAACTTTATAGGTTAAGATGTTCACCTTTTCGGCCAAGGCAAGCGCCTCTTTTGCCATTTTAATTGACTCGGTATACTTTTTTAGTTCTGCATCTAGTCTGGCAATATTGTTAAGCGTATTGATTCTGGTATCTACATCAGAGTTTCTCTGTAATACAATTTCATATAGGTCAATACTCTTTTCAAATTCCTTGGTCGCAAAATAAAGCTCACCCAAATCATTCATATTCATTGACACCACATTCTCAAAACCATTACTTCGGCTTTTTTCTAATGAACCCAACAAAAGCTTTTCTGCAATTTCATGCTCACCTTTCTGATAATAGACCACCCCTAGCCTATTCATAGCGGCCGCTAGGCCAATTGAATCGCCCGCAACTTCTGCCTGAACCAAAGCCTTTTGAAGATAATTTAGAGCGGGATCTAGATTATCGGCCGCTCTATACACTTCCCCAATCAGCCGCAAAACCCTGGAATGAAAAAGGTCATTTTTCAATACTGCATCCATTTCTAAATCCAGCAATAACAACGAAATGGAATTGGTGTACTCACCTATGTAGTAATGCGCTACCGACTTGGTGTAATAAAGTTTAGCTACGGCCTCTTTACTTCTCATGTCCTCGATATCGGCTTGAGCAACCGTAAGCACTGCAATGGCCGAATCATACTTACTCTGGTTAATTAATGAATTCCCTAACCATATTAGAGACTCAGAAGCTAAGCTAGTTTGGCCGTTACTTTTAGTGTTTGAATACAAAGCCTTACTCAACTGCTCGCCCATTACTGGGTTAAATGACGACAACTCTTCTGCCTTGTTTATGAGATCAACCAAGTCAGATGCGCTTCGAGTTTTCTGCGCAGCCATTAAAAGTGAATCAGATAATTCTTGAGAACAAACAGGTATACTGCAAAGAGCAATTAAGAACAGGGTAATAATTTTCAAAGATGACCTAAATCTTTTCTTGTACATGATCATCATAATTGGGCTGAGGAGGCTAAACGTTAATCATCAATAATGCGGTTACCACCTTATTGATAAACCCAAAATAATAACTGAAGCACTCCAAGGCAACTCAATTCATACAAACTTCACTATCAGAAAAAAATCACGGGCTCTATTATCAATTAAGTGCTTAAGTCAACGTGAAGAGTTCCACGACTGGTTTTGTTGAGGTGTGAAGAACTAATGATGATAAACCTTTTCTTCCCAATCCTTAAGCTTCGGGTTCATGTATTTAAACCAAAGCGGAGGAAAGGATGCCAAAAGAATCATGGCAGGATAGCCTGAGGGCAATTGAGGAGATTCATCATAATGTTTTAAAACTTGATACCGCTTAATGGCATTTGCATGATGGTCGGAATGGCGTTGTAACTGAAACAAAAAGAAATTACTTAACCTATGGTTGGAATTCCATGAATGCATTGGGTTTACTCTTTCATACCTTCCAGGGGCTATTTCCTTTCTTACAATTCCGTAGTGCTCAATATAATTTACAATCTCCAAAAGACTAAAAGCCAAAATGGCTTGGGTAAAGAAAAACACGGGTACTTCCCACACCCATCGATTTTGCCATATGCTTGCCAATATGGTCAATGTAAGAGCTAGTAAAAATGGAAGAACAGTAAACCAAATCATATCATTCTTGAAGGAGAAAACCTTAAGCCCTTTTCTTTTCAACCTAGCATTTTCAATTTCCCAAGCACTGAAATAGCTTCCCACAACCGACCGGAGCCAAAACCGATAAAAACCTTCTCCCTTTCTACTTGTAGCGGGGTCTTTAGGAGTAGCTACATTTACATGATGTCCGCGATTGTGTTCAATATAAAAGTGCATGTAGCAAACCGTCATTAAAATCAGTTTAGAATAAAACCGTTCCAGTGCAGATTTTTTATGTCCCAGTTCGTGCCCAACAGTAATGCCAATACCTCCCGTTACCAAAGCAAAGCTGAGCACAAAGCCAATCCACTCATTAACATCCAATGCAGTTGACGCTATCATTGCGCAAGCCCAAACCAAAAATACCAATTGAAAAATAGCCCACACGTAAGTAATAAAGCGGTAATAGAATTGCTCAGAAATTACCAGCGCATCGGCACCATCCATATTTTCAGGATCTTTACCAATAAGTATATCGGACATAGGAATGATGAGGAACACAAAAATGACAGTGGTATAATTCCACCAACCTCCTAAGTAATATCCCAAAACAGTAAGTGCTGGAATAATAAAAGCAGTTAAGAAACCTACACGTTTGATCCAACTCATATTGAAAAATACGAAATCAAATCATGGCTTTCAACTCCTGCAGGTTAGGGATTTGGTCAAGGAAATTTACTTTCTCATTTTCAGCATCGAACCAACAGGCGTAGTGTGCCATTCCATTGGTAACAACCAACAATTTGGCCTTGAGTGTTTTATTATACACTGCTATTTGATCAAAAGCATTTTGGGTGATTTTAATGGAAGGAGCTTTGCATTCCACTATTACCAATGGCTTCATATGCTCATCATAAAACAGAATATCAGAGCGCTTTTGAAGCTGGTTATACTTATTCCCTGTTTCAACACTCATTCTATTTAAAGAGTAGCCCAAACTACCAGAAAGGAAATGAATAAAGTGCTGTCGCACCCATTCTTCTGGGGTAAGTACAACAAACTTCTTCCGTATAGGGTCAAAAATAACTAATTTGCCGTCCCTTTTCTCTAGGCGGTACTTATAGGCCGGCAGGTTAAGTGAATCCATCGAACAAATGTAATTGAACCCAAAACTTATACATGAAAACTAAGCAGGAAATTGTTGAAAATTGGCTACCCCGCTATACGGGAGTTCCAAATGAAGAATTCGGAGAGTACATTCTACTTACCAATTTTATCACCTATGTAGAAATGTTTGCCGAGAAGTTTGGGGTTGAAGTAAGAGGCGCAGGCCGCCCAATGCAATCAGCCACGGCAGAAAACATTACCATTATAAACTTTGGAATGGGAAGCGCCATGGCAGCAACAGTTATGGATTTACTCTCATCTATTGCTCCAAAAGCGGTTCTATTTTTAGGTAAATGTGGGGGATTAAAAAAGAAAACAGCTCTTGGTGATTTAATACTCCCTATAGCTGCCATTCGTGGTGAAGGAACCAGTGATGACTACATGCCACCTGAAATCCCTGCGCTCCCCTCTTTCCGCTTGCAACGGGCCGTATCTTCTATGATCAAAAAACATGAGAGAGACTATTGGACAGGAACATGTTATACTACCAACCGTAGGGTTTGGGAACATGACAGAGCTTTCAAAAAATACCTCCGTAAAATTAGAGCAATGGCCGTTGATATGGAAACTGCTACGCTCTTTACCGTAGGTTTTGTAAATCAAATCCCTCATGGTGCTCTCCTTTTGGTTTCTGACAATCCCATGATTGCGGAAGGGGTAAAAACAGAAGAAAGTGACAAGAAAATCACTTCGGCTTTTGTAAACGACCATTTAGAAATTGGGATTGACTCACTTAGAGAACTCAGAGACTCTGGTGATTCTGTTAAACATTTAAGATTCGAATGATGAAGAAATTATTAATACTTACTGCAATTCTAACTTTAGTATGGTCTTGTGGTGGCAAACAGCAGGCTGACCTCATTGTACATAATGCCACAGTTTACACTGTAAATGATGAGTTTTCGGTTTCTACTGCTTTTGCCATAAAAGATGGAAAGTTTGTGGGCGTAGGAACTGATGAAGAGGTTCTAGCCAATTTTGAGTCTGACCAAATCATGAATCTTGATGGAGCTCCGGTTTACCCTGGCCTTATTGATGCTCACGCGCACTTCTATCGATATGGTTTAGGCTTGAAAAATGCTGATTTGGTAGGCACCAAATCGTTTGACGAAATCCTAGAAATTCTTCAAGCACATCGCGAAAAATACCCTGACGATGAATGGATTGTAGGGCGTGGTTGGGATCAGAATGACTGGGAAAACAAAGAGTTTCCGAGCAAGGAAAAGCTAGACAAACTATTCCCTGACGTACCAGTCTTCCTTTCACGAGTAGACGGTCATGCGGCTTTAGCAAACTCTTCTGCCATGAGTCAAAGTGAGATTTTCGGCAATACAAAAGAAGTAACTGGAGGGAAAATCTACTTTGATAAGAATGGAGAACCAACTGGTCTATTGGTTGATAACGCTATGGATTTAATTGGAAAATACATTCCTCAACAAACTAGGGCTGATCAAATAGAAGCCTTAATTATGGCACAAGAAAATTGCTTTAAAGTGGGACTAACCTCCATAGTTGACGCTGGGCTTGAGGTAGATACAATTGAACTCATAGACTCACTAAATAAGGCTGGGAAGCTGAAAATGCGCCTCTACACCATGGTTGCTCCAAGCGAAGAGAGTATTGAGTATTTTAAGAAAAGAGGTAAGATCAAAACGGATTACCTAAACGTAAGGTCATTCAAAGTGTATGGAGATGGCGCCTTAGGCTCACGAGGTGCTAATCTTTTAAGCGACTACTCAGATGATCCAGGGAATTCTGGTTTTCTTTTAGAAACTGAAGCCAATTACGATGAATTGGCTAAAACCATTTACGACATGGGCTTTCAAATGAACACCCATTGTATAGGAGATAGAACCGACCGCGTTATTCTAGACATCTATGCTAAATATCTTCCTGAAGGGAATGACTTGCGATGGAAAATTGAACATGCACAAGTTGTTTCGAATGAAGATGTGCCTAAGTTCGGTAAGTACAATGTAGTACCATCTGTTCAACCCACTCATGCTACTTCAGACATGTACTGGGCAGCCGAAAGGTTAGGAGAAGAAAGAGTAAAAACTGCCTATGCCTTTAAGGATTTGCTTGACCAAAATGGCTATATCGCCTTAGGCAGTGATTTCCCTGTTGAAGATATTAACCCACTGTATGGCTATCATGCAGCCGTAGCAAGGCAAGATTCGGAAAACTGGCCTGAAGGCGGCTGGCAGCCCGAAAACAAGCTTAGCAGAGAAGAAGCTTTAAAAGGCATGACCATCTGGGCAGCGTATTCAAACTTTGAAGAAAATGAAAAGGGCAGTATTGAGGTTGGTAAGTTTGCCGATTTCATAATTACAGAAAAGGACATGATGAAGGCTCCTGAATCTGAGTTGAGAAACTTAAAAGTAAAAGCTACTTACTTAAACGGAAAGAAGGTCTATTGATTAAAGTTATGTCTGACTCAAGAAACCGTTAAAACAGTTCATATCATTACTTTTTACAATATAGCCCACGGCCCAAACCGTGGGCTATTTCATTTAATTTAGTCTAATCATAATTTCAACCATTTGCCCAATACTAATAACAATAAGAATATAAGTAACCACTTACCGATTAAACTCTCAAAACGCAGGATTTACTATTACCTTGACACTCCATATAAAACGGCTGTGAATCTCACTCTATTCTTCAGAGATTGATTATAGAATCAGACAGGCTGATTCTAGGTCAAAAACTCAACAACATGATTAAGAATTATTTCAAGATTGCTCTCCGAAATCTGGTGAAGCACAAGGGTTATTCCTTTATCAATATTTTTGGGCTTACACTGGGACTGACTACCAGTATGCTCATTTTCCTTTACGTGCAAGACGAATTTAGCTTCGATAAAATGCATAAGGACGCCAACCTAATTTATCGTTTGGAAAATTGGCAGCAGTACGATGGTAACGAAAGCCGTTGGGCAGCCACTCAAGGTTTTCTTATTCCTGACGTAGTGGGCAGGTATCCTGAAATTCAGAGTGCAGTGCGAATAATGGCCAATGGGAGTCCTGAGACTTTCAATGCAGACAACAATTTCTACAACGAACAGAATGTGTTTTATGTCGATTCAAGCTTCTTTGATGTATTTAGCTTCAAAATACTCTATGGTGATGCCCGAACTGCCTTGGATGCACCTGAAAAAATCGTACTCACAGAGTCTGCTGCCATAAAATATTTTGGTCGTCCCGATCCTCTAGAAAGTATTATAAAACGTGGAAATACCCCTTTCAGAGTCTCAGCCATTGTCGAAGATGTCCCTAACAATTCTCACTTTAGCTTTTCTATGCTAATCCCCATGTCGGAGATGCATAGAAGATCACCAGGCTTGGTAAACGGACGTGGCTCAGCCGTTTTTTATTCCTATATCAAAACCTTGAATGAAGCAGCTGCCATTACGCTTCAAGCTAAATTGGACAAGGATGTGCTGGAAATAATGAACATCAGAGATGCCAGTGGTGAAATCAGTCCTATAGAAGGCCTTAATGTTAGGCAAATTATGATGCCCTTGACAGACATCCATTTGCAAGGTCATGCAGAAAAAGAATTAAGCTCAAACGGAGATGGCCAATACGTCTATATATTTTCTACAGTAGCCCTGTTTATTCTAATCATTGCGAGCTTCAACTACATGAATCTAGCCACTGCACGTTCCACCAAAAGGGCGAAAGAAGTAGGTATGCGAAAAGTATTGGGTGCTGGAAAACAACAAGTTTTCTGGCAGTTTCTGAGCGAGTCGTTCTTCTTTACAGCCATTGCTATGATATTCTCTATAATCGCTGTCGTACTTTTCATACCCTTATTTAATGATTTCGCAGGAAAAGAGATGTCTACCAACCTACTTCATAATAGTGAGTTGCTAGGAGCCATCGTTAGCGTTTACATACTGGTAAGTATACTTTCCGGTCTCTACCCTTCCTTATTCCTTTCCAACTTTAAGCCACTAAAAGCCCTGAAATCGAACATATTGGCTGGCAAGGGGAATGGAGCTACCATTTATTTGAGAAGAGGTTTGGTGATTATGCAGTTTGCCATTTCCATCCTGTTGATTGTTGGGGCAAGCATTGTCTACAAACAACTCGAGTATATCCAAAACAAAGATATTGGCTTTGACAAGGAACAAGTGATAGTAGTGAAACTACCTGGAAGAGGTCGTATCGCCAACTTACCCACAATTAAGCAGGCACTTATGGCTGAACCTTCCATTGTGGTAGCAGCTCCTTCTTCAGTGATTCCTGGGGAGAGGGTACATATTATGACGGTTCGCGTACCCGATTTAGCAACTGCTGATGCGGGAAACGACAACCAACAAGAAGACAATGGCATCAGAGGTATGAGGATTATGTCGGGCGATGAAGACTTGGCTGAAACCTTTGGTTTGCAAATTGTAGCAGGGCGAGATCTTTCTAAAGAAATGGTTACCGATGCATCAGAAGGCTTTTTGTTGAACGAAGCTGCCATCCGTGAGTTTGGCCTGGAAGAAGAACCCATTGGGCGAAGATTTGAATATATTTACGGACTGCCTACACCCAAAACGGGCAGAATCGTTGGTGTAATCAAAGACTTCAATTATGCCTCACTACATACAGAGGTAGAACCTTTGATGATCCACGTGCTTCCACAGCATGCCGCCTACTTGAACGTACTAATCAACACCGATGACGTAAAACAAACCTTAGGGAAAATGGAACAAATTTGGAGTGAATTTCAACCTTCCCTCCCATTTGAATACTTTTTTCTGGATAGCCATTATGATGACCAGTACAAAACCGAAATGAGCATGGGGCAAATCATTACTTCCTTTACTCTATTGGCTGTTATAATTGCATGTATGGGATTATATGGGTTGGCCTCGTTTATTACTGAACAAAGAACAAAAGAGATAGGAGTTAGGAAAGTACTCGGTGCTTCAATACAATCCATAATGACATCCCTTTCTAAGGAGTTTGTCACTTTGGTTTTATTGGCCAATCTATTGGCTTGTTATCCCGCTTATTACCTACTTAACAGATGGCTTGAAGGTTTTGTCTTCAGAATTGAGATAAGTCCAATAATATTCGTTGTTGCCGCCTTAATGGCTTTAATCATTGCCATTGCCACTATTAGTATTAAAACCTATACGGCAGCCAAAAACAACCCAGTTAAATCGTTGCGATATGAATAAATAATCCATTTCGATTCCTTAGATAGAAAATTGAGATATGGGATTAAATCTGTTTCCATTCACTTCTTATTTTTCATACAGTTAGGAGCGTCTTTTAACAGCCTCGTATATGAAAAAAAATCTATGCAATAAATCCAGAATATCCAACAAAAAAAGGCTACCAAATGGTAGCCTTTTTATATTAACAGTTTTCTCAAAACTAGTTATCATCTGTTTTTTGAGGAGTTGCATAAATGATCTTACGAGCATTAGCTTCTCTCAATTCAGTTTGGATATCAACGATAATCCCCATTTTGGTATCCTTATCTACTTTTAGAGAAATCGTAATTTGATCACGCTCAACTTCACTCAGTTGATCTTTCTCTTGGTTTACCCACTGAACAATACCATCAATTGCGATGAAAGCATCATTCGCTTGAATTAATGATTCAGTACCAAAAATTTCTGGTTCTTTAGGTTCACCTACGTATAGATAAGTTACAAGCTTTTTCTTTTCAAGCTTTACCAATTGTTCAGCTCTAGGGATCTCTTGCTTCACCTTAATCTCTGTTTCTCTCATCACAGTAGTTACCATGAAGAAAAACAAAAGCATAAAGATAATATCAGGCAATGCCGCAGTTGGAATGTCCTGACTGGACTCACTCTTCTTCTTAAACTTTGACATATTAGCCTCCTACTTTACTTGGTTCTGCAATTGAGATCGCTTTAGGAATTCCTGAACGAGCCCTCTCATATAAATCCAAATCTCTTGGATCATTTCTATTCAATTTTCTAAACTCTTCATCTGTTAAACCTACCCTTTCACCATATACACGGTTATAGGCCTCATTCAACTGATCTAGAATTTCAATGAAAATCTCATAACTACTTCCTCTATCCGCTTTAAGCGATACAATAGCAGCATTTGGTCCATCAGATGATTTATCTGATCTGAGCTTGTTGTTAATGTACGCTTTCATCGTAGAAGGTAAAGATTCATAGGTTTCTCTATCACTCACTTTCTCATTTTCGGAGCCTTTCTTAACGTCAGACATTTTCCCGAAATTCAAAATAAAGTCATACACCATACCTCCTATTAATGATGGGTCATCTAGCCTCTCATCTTCCACCAAAAGCTGATTCAGAGAGTTTACCTGAATTTTAAAGATATTTCTCTCTTGTTGCTTTACTTGATCTGGCTCTTGTTCATCCTGTTTAGGAGGAAGTAACAAGGTCAAACCTTTGTTGGTGGCAATTTGAGTAGTTACCAGAAAGAATATCAATAATAGGAAAGCGATATCGGCCATTGAGCCGGCATTCACTTCCTGACTTCCTCTGTTCTTACTTCTTGCCATAATAAATTATCTAACGACTCTTGCGATTGACGAATATACTAGACCTACAACAGCTACTACAAGTAGCACTAAAGTTGTGGTCATTGCTCCACCTATTAGTCTATAGGTAGTTAATGTAGATGCTGCAGAAGGGTCTACTTTATTAGCTTCAAAAGCTCTCTGGCTAACAAGGTCGATTTCAGCAGGGGCCATTGAATATCCAATAAAGAATATCAATCCTAGTACTACTATACCAATGCCGCTTTTAATTAAACTCTTTGGGTTTCCAAGAGAATTAAGCAGATTCATTACAATAGCAGCAACCGTTGCTACACCTAGCAGAATGTAGGATGCATATAATCCTAAATCAATTAATTGGTCCTGATCCATAATAATCTGTTTTCAGGTTAATTACTTAGACAAATTGTGTTTCACTAACAAATCAACCAATGAGATTGATGCGTCTTCCATTGAGTTAACAATTGAGTCAATTTTTGAAACACAGTAGTTATAGAACAATTGAAGAATAATCGCAACGATCAAACCAGCAACTGTTGTTAAAAGGGCTACTTTAATACCACCAGCAACCAAAGAAGGAGAAATATCACCTGCTGCTTGGATCGCATCAAAAGCACCAATCATACCGATTACAGTACCCATGAAACCCAACATTGGAGCCAATGAGATAAATAGTGAAATCCAAACTAGACCTCTTTCTAACCTACCCATTTCTACAGAACCATAAGCAATCACTGATTTTTCAACCATCTCAATTCCTTCTGACATTCTCATAAGGCCTTGAGTAAAGATAGATGCCACTGGGCCTCTAGTGCTTTTAGTTACTTCTTTAGCAGCTTCAACCCCACCAGACTCAAGAGCGTCTTCTACTTTGCTCAAAAGTTTGTTAGTGTTAGTAGTCGCCATATTAAGACTGATAATTCTCTCAATTGCGATTGCAAGACCAAGAATTAAACAGATTAATACTGGAGACATAAAGGTAGGGTCTCCTTCAATAAATTTTTGTTTGATAACCTGATCAAATGAGTCAGCAGGAGTATCTGCAAGTTCATCTGAATAGTCTGGTGTTTCTGGTATTGTGTTTTCTACTTGCTCTGTTGCTGCTTCTTGAGCATCGTCTTGAGCGTAAGCATTGAATCCAATCGACAGAACGCCTAAGATCATCAATAGTGAGAATAACTTTTTCATAGTCTAGTTTTGATTAATAAAGGTTAAAACGGTTTCTAAATTATTAATAATTATTGTTAAAAGAAATTACTACTTAAGTTTTTAGTTGATCATGCGGAGAGAGAGGGATTCGAACCCTCGATACCCTTTCGAGTATACACGCTTTCCAAGCGTGCTCCTTCAGCCACTCGGACACCTCTCCTCAACTTTTATCAACAAATGCGCTTATCGCAAGGTGACAAATAAATCAATAAAATAACCTTTATGCAAATTGATTTTTGTTTTTGTCAGTGATCAAAAATCAGTTCATTTCACCCGAAATTGCAGTGGTAAGGTTTCTTTTAATTTCTTGTGGGTCAGTGCTTCTACCAAATAAGTGCATCATTTTAGTTGTAGCAGCCTCTGTTGTCAAGTCTCTACCGCTTATAATTCCTATTCGATTTAAAGCACTACTGGCTTCGTATTTTCCTTGTATAACGTTACCGCCATTGCACTGAGACACATTCAAGACTACAACATCCTTATTCACAGCATCTTCTAACATGCTTAAAAACCAAGGTTGGTGCGGCACATTACCAGAACCATAGCTTTCCATTATCACACCTTTAACAGAAGGTGTACTTAAAATATGACTGACGGCCTTCTGATTAATGCCTGGAAATAGCTTTAAAATAACAATATCGTCCTTTAATTCTGGGTAAAATATAAGTCTCGCTGTTGGGTCATATGCCTTCAAAGCAGTGTAATTATAGTCGATTACAATGCCCGCTTCTGCTAACGCAGGATAGTTTTCTGACTCGAAAGCATCGAAATGATGACTTTCAACTTTTTTTGAACGGTTGCCACGCAACAATAAGTGGTTAAAAAAGATACAAACTTCTGAAACCACAGGTATTCCTTCTCTCCTGTCGGCAGCAATTTCTAAAGCCGTTACAAAATTTTCTCTTCCATCTGACCGTGGTGAAGCAATTGGTAACTGAGCTCCAGTAAATATCACTGGTTTATTCAGGCCTTGAAGCATAAAGCTCAAAGCTGATGCAGAATAGGCCATAGTATCGGTGCCATGTAAAACAATGAAGCCATCAAATGCAGCGTAATTGTCCTTAATGGTTTGGCCAATCTGCACCCAATGCTCAGTTTTAACATTAGATGAATCAATCGGAGGGTTGAAAGAAATGACCGATAGATTAATATTTAATTCCTTAAGCACTGGAATTCTGGCCACAACCCGTTCAAAATCGCAGGGTACCAATGAGCCATTTTCATCATAATCCATCCCCAATGTTCCACCAGTGTAAACTATAAGAATGGAGGCTTTGGGGTTTGAAGAAAATTCTAAAGTTGAAATCATGACTGTACTTTGAATAATAAATTGGCATTTCTAGTGGTGGTAGCCTCGATTTCTTCAATCGCTACTTGTCTTAAACCCGCTACTTTTTGAGCTACCATTTTTAGATAAGATGGCTCATTTCGTTTTCCTCTATATGGCACAGGTGCTAAATAAGGGCTATCGGTTTCTAAAACTACATGACTCATGTTCAGTTCGGGAATTACTTCACCCATACCACTATTCTTAAAAGTAACAACGCCACCCAAACCTATATAAAACCCAAGTTTATGAATTCGCTCTGCTTGTTCTACAGAACCATTAAAACAATGAAAAACACCCGTTAGATTATCTTCTTTAAGCTGTTCTACCAAATCGATAGTCATGTCTAATGATTCTCTGCAATGAATAATGATGGGCTTTTCATATTGTTTTGCCCAAGCTACTTGAATTTTAAAAGCCTCCACTTGCTGATCTATAAAAGTTTTATCCCAATATAAATCCGTGCCCATTTCTCCAATGGCAGCAAACTCTCGCTTGCTAAGCCATTCTTCAATAATATAGAGTTCCTTCTGAAAATCACCTTTCACTGAGCAAGGGTGAAGCCCCATGGTAGCCACACATAAATCTGGATGCTTTTCTTCCAACTCCATCATTACATCAATTGATGTATGATCAATATTGGGCATATAGATTTTAGAAATCCCCTCTTCCCTTCCTCGTTCTAGCACCTCACCTATGTCCTTTTTAAACTGATCGGCATAGATATGGGCATGTGTTTCAATCATCATTTGAACTTTCTTTTTTTCCAACTCACCTTAGGGTTCAGCACTAAAGCAACAAGGGCAAATGTATCTAAAAGAGAAATAATAAATGGCTCCAATAGGCTAAACTTAACACCAACTTCATTTAGTGATTTTCTGATTTGGTGTTGCTTAATATTTTCAATGATCAATTTTGATAGTATCAAAACTAAGATCAGTCCTTGCGCTGTTGGGTTTGAAAAAAGGAATAAACCCACTATCATCTCGATAAGCAGTAGTCTGTAAATAACAAAGCCAACTCCTGAAAGCATTCTATAATTAAGTATACCACTCAGCCATCTTTTTCTCTGATCAACGTAGCCCAAAACACTCTTGATTGGAGCCGTTTTGGCCTTTCCGTTGCCAATTAATTGAAAAGCCTGAAACCCTTGCTTCTTGGCAGCCAACAACAGCTTTAAGTCTTCTACTTTAGTTGCTCCAAGTGCTTCAAAGCCTCCTATTGATTGGTAGGCTTTTTTAGATATGAGCATATTGTTTCCCAAAGCGGTAAGTGTATTTCCTTTGTCTGAAAATACCTTTAGCGTATGAATACTATTTTGCCAATCCATTTTCTGAACAGCAGAAAAATAGTCTTCATGTTTAACCTCGGTATAGCCACTCACTAAATCATAACCAAGCATTGCTTGAGCTACCATTGTTTTAAGCCAATGCTCAGTTACAGTAACATCTGCATCCAGAATAATAAGAAAGTCGCCATCAGCCTTTGCTGCCAATTGAGCCAAAACATTCGATTTGGCTATAAGGCCATTCATTTTAGGTTGAATAGGGATTGACTTAAGATTGTCGCTTTTGTTGATCCAGCGATTAATTATTATTTGAGTATGATCTGTAGATTGATCATTCCCTAACAATACTTGAAGCTGAGGCTCGGGGTAATCGAGATTGGAAACAGAGTTTAAACAAGCTTCTAAATTTTCTTCTTCGTTTCTGGCAGCAATAAGGATGGATACTCTTGGCCAAGTTTGAATGGAATCAATTTCAATGGGTTTTACAAAGCCAACTTTGAAGCTCCAAATAAAAGCTAGTTCTAACAATAAGAGAATAGAAAAAACGACAAGCACTACTCCACCAATCATAACGGTTTAAAAGTAAAACCTTTCGATTGAAAATGTTCCAAATAACGGGGCAGTGTATATTGAAGGTTCTTAAATGCTTTCAGGCTATCATGAAAAACAATAATACTATCTGCGCTTGAATAGCGAATGCTTTTGCTCAATACTGCTTTGGGTTCTATTTTTTTTGAGAAATCACCAGAAAGGACATCCCACATAATGATTTTGCGAGAAGACAATTGTTTGATTTGCTTGCTTGTAATTTTACCATAAGGCGGTCTGAAAAGCCTGCCTTCTTGACCAAATTTCTGAAGTTCTTCTTCGCATTTCAAGAAGTCCTTAAGGTATTGGGTAGCGTCTGTTTTCCATCCATTTAGGTGATGATAGGTGTGATTACCTACTGAATGACCTCTTTTGACCACCTCTTGAAAAACATCTGAATGTTTATGAACATTTTCGCCTACACAGAAGAAAGTAGCCTTTGCATTAAACTGATCTAAGGTATTCAATACCCATGGGGTGACTTCAGGAATTGGCCCGTCATCAAAAGTCAAGTAAATGGTTTTCTCTTTGTTGGGTTGATTCCAAATCAAGCTGGGATAAAGCCAATGGGCAAATATGGGTGTTTTATGGAGTAGCATTATTTACCCTACAAGATAAGAAAGTAAGGTCATCGGCAAAGGAATTTTCCTTTTTGAAGCCTTCCAATTCTTTCATTAGGGCATTGTGCATTGCCTGAAGGTTCATGCCTTTATTTTTTATGAGAAAGTTCTTTAGTCTTTCATCGCCAAATTCTTCCCCTACACTATTAAATGTTTCGGTGAGTCCATCGGTAAACATAAACAGTGAAAACTCTTCAACATTTTCAATCTCCCCTTTATCTAAAAAAGGAAGTGGATCGAAAGCCCCCAATACTGTACTGCCTTCGCTCAAAATCAAAACTTCGTCTTTGGTGATCAAGATTGGGTGATTGTGGCCACAGTTAAAATAACGCAGGTTCTTTTTATCAAAGTCGTACACGGCCAAAAAGAAGGTAATGAAGTTTTCGCCCTTGGCATTGTGCCATGTTTGGTGGTTTAGCTCATGAATTACTTGTTCTGGGCTTTCTGCGTTTCGGCTTAACGTTCTTAATACGGCCTGAAAATTAGACATCAATATGGCTGCTGGCATTCCTTTTCCAGAAACATCGGCAATACATACTAAAAATTGATTTTCGTTCGGAATAGGAATATAGTCGTAATAATCACCTCCAACGGTTTTGCATGGCTGATAAAAGGCCTTGATTTCAAGCTTTTCGGAACTGGGCAAAACATCAGGAAAAAGGTAATTCTGAACATTTCTGGCAATTTCCATTTCATGCTGAATTGCCTGCTGCTCCATTTGTTTTCTGGCCAGTCGTTTATTTTCAATGGCCACGAGTATCACATTGCTTAGTGCTTGAATAAATGTAGTATCGGCCCGATTTTCATCTTCCGAAGTCTTAATAAACACGAAAGCTAATAATTTCTCTTTATGGGTAACAGGGATGATAATGTCAAACTCATTGAAACATGAAATAGAAAGATCGACCTCATTTACCTCCACAATCTCTTTTAAATCAAGGCAACCAGAATCGAGCGGTATTGCCGAAAAATCCTTCTTGGTACCAAACTGCACTTTACATTCCCAATCTTCATCTTTAACATAAAGCACCATTCTTGAGAGTTGTAGATTGGCCCTAAGTGTAAATTCATAAATCTTATATAAGTCGTCTTCAGGAAGGTTATTGTTCACTGCTTGGGTAATTTCCAAGAGCGCATTTACCTCCATTTCCTTTCTATAAAACTTACGTTGAAGTGTATCTTGCATAATGCCTAACGACCGTTGTGAACTAATAAGCCTTCTTTAGTGGCCAAATAAAAATAAGAAGTGAGGTCATTCCCCAAATCTTTTGGTGCAATTGGCATTTCTGCTTGGCGGTCGCCATAACATTTCACCCAACCCTTGTTCAACAACCCTGAGAGCACTTGTTTAAGCTCTTCTTTTGCTAATCCAGTTTCTTCTAAAATAGCATCGAAAGGCTGAACAAAGTAAAGCTCATCCAAAACATCAAACTCCTTGTCGGTCATAATATTGTACTAGATTTTGAAACTTCTTTCCTTCCACTGGAAACGTCCAAAGTTAGATGCCAAACCGACATAAAGCACGTAAAAAGGATAAAAGGTTTGTAGCAAAATGAAGTGGAGAAATGAGTAAGGCTGTTTTAAATCAATGAAGTAACTTCTAATAAGTTGAAGCTCTAAAGCCATTTTCACCAACCATAGCCCAACAAACAATGAAAAGGATATCTCACCTAAAATAGTAAAGTATAAAAGCCCCACAAAAGCCACTTGCACTAAATAAACAAACAAGGCCGATATTATTGTAGACCATCGCTTACCTACTTTCCATTTACTGGCCCATCGCTTTCGCTGCTGTAAAAAATCAGACCAATTTGTATGAGCAAGAGTATGTACTACTGAATTGGGGTTCTTTACAAAGCCAATACCCTTCGGATACTTTTTGGCTATTTTCATCATCAGCAATTCGTCATCTCCCGAAGGGGTTTGTTCTATTCCTGAAAAGCCCTCCACTTCATCAAACACCGATTTACGATAAGCCAAATTGGCTCCATTGGCCATAGTGGGTTTGTCTAAACCAATTAGTGCTGCGGAAGATGCTAGTATGGCTCCAAATTCTACGCGTTGTAATTTTTGAAAGAAGCTTGCTCCTTCTAGCACAACTGGCCCAGTAATCATTTGCGTTTGAGGGTTACTAAAACCCGAAGTCATTGCTGTAAGCCAATTTTCACTGAACCAACAATCTGCATCAGCTGTGACAATAATTTCACCCGAAGCCTGAGCAATACCAGTTGTAATGGCGGCTTTCTTCCCTAGTGTTCCTTCTAAAGAAATAATACTAAAAGAGAATGGAATATCTTTCTTGACCAGCTGCCTTAACACGTTTAATGAATCATCGGTAGAGTGGTCGTTTACAAAAAGCACCTCGAAAGACGAGTGGGTTTGGGCTTTCAATGATTCTACCAAGCGTGTCAAGTTTGCTTCCTCATTCCTAAAAGGAACAATCACCGATATTTTCCTTCTATACCCTTCCGAAGAAGAAACCTGCATCTTCTTCCAAACAACAATAGGAAGCAACAAAAGCCATAGGTAACAACCAACAATGCCAACGGCAATTAAAACCATATACGAATTACGTGCAAAGCCCTTGGATTTAAAACCCTGTTTTGAATTACAGAAATGGAAGGTTTATTTATCTTGCGCTTATGCCCATTGCTAAAGCCCCAATTAAAGAGAAAATCATTCTTGGTATTGACCCTGGTACCAGTGTAATGGGCTACGGACTTATCTTGATTTCGGGTAAAAAAATCAGTTTGCTTCAGTTCGGTGTTATCCACCTTAGTAAATACACTGGCCATGAATTGAAATTAAAAAAGATCTTTGAAAGGGTTACTTCTGTAATTGAAGAGTTTCAGCCGGATGAAATGGCACTGGAAGCTCCCTTTTTTGGAAAAAACATTCAATCTATGCTAAAACTAGGAAGAGCTCAGGGAGTGGCAATGTCGGCCGCATTGGCCAGAGAAATTCCTATTACTGAATACGCTCCTAAAAAGGTGAAACAGTCGGTAACAGGAAATGGCAATGCTTCTAAAGAACAGGTGGCGGCCATGTTGAAAACGTTATTAAAAATTGAAACCCTCCCAAAACTGCTCGATGCTACGGATGCTTTGGCAGTAGCGCTCTGCCATCATTTTCAAGGTGGAAGCCAGCAAAGTGGAAATAAAAGTTGGAAGTCATTCATCTCAGACAATCCCGGACGAGTGAAATAATATTAACCAATTTCTTTATTATTCTATATTATCATTCAACTATAATACATATAATTACCTAATCAGCATACACTTACAAAATACCTCTTTGTGTATAATTCGCCCGTGATTTTTAGGCATTTGCTGAAAGGATATAGGTTATATGAATAAACTTAGACTTAACTCAGACTATTTCTTTAAGTTATCTCCCGACTTGCTTTGTATTGCTGGCTTCGATGGGTTCTTTAAGAGGATAAATCCAGCAGTTTCAAGGCTTCTCGGCTATACTGATGAAGAGTTATTGTCTCGTCCCATCAATGAGTTTATTCATCCATTAGATCAGCACCTCACTTCGCAATATAGAGAAAGCATAAAAAAGGGAAATCCGCTCCTCAATTTCGAAAATCGCTATATAAAAAAGAATGGAGAAATTGTCTGGTTGGCATGGACATCTATGCCTTTATATGAAGAGGCCCTGGTTTATGCCATAGCCAAAAATATTACACATAAGAAAAAGTTAGAGGAAGAGCGTAATGCCCTATTGGCCAATCTTTCAGTAATGAATGAGGAGTTGAAAAATTTATCTTTCACTACCTCTCATGATTTAAGGGAACCTGTAAATAACATATTTGCTATTCTACATCTTTTAGATACTTCTGAAATTAAAAATCCTGAAACTATACGTTTGATCGAACTGCTGAAAACGACTTCGGAAAGCCTGGAAGTTAAAATGAACAAGCACTTAGATGCGCTTAGTAAAAATGCAAAGATCTCTGTTCTAATCGAAGATGTGTCTTTAACCGAAACACTAGATTCAGTACGAAAATCTATAAACACACTGATAGAAAACTCAGGAGCAGTTTTTAAAATCGATTTTTCAGCATTCAATACCTTAAGTTTTAACAAATCATACCTCGAAAGTATCTTTTTAAACTTAATTACGAATTCGATCAAATATGCCAAACCAAACGTTCTGCCCATTATCTCTATAGAGTCCAGAAAAGTGGATGAGGTCAAACGACTTGTTTTTACGGACAATGGTATCGGGTTCGATAAAGACAAAGTAAAGGATAGAATTTTTGGATTGAGCCAGACTTTCAGCACTCGTCCTGAAGGCAAAGGCATTGGCCTCTACTTAGTACATACGCGCATGACCAGTTTGGGTGGTCACATTTCCGTTGAGAGTAAAATAAATGAAGGCACTGAGTTTACGCTTTCTTTTAAAGGTTTGTAACCACTTCTTTAATACAATTCAAGCACCTAAGTCTTAGGTTAAAACGATGCTATTAAAAAAAGAGAGTGAAAGAAATATAGATCTAAATATATGGCCTAGCCAGATAAAATTGACCTTTCATCTAAGACAAGGTCGATTTTCTGGTGTAATTTCTTTCTTATTCCAACTTGTATTAAGCCAAAAGAGGCTTAACTACTTCTGCCCTACTGTTATTCTTCAATCTTTTTATTCTCTTGACCTTCGTGCAAAAGCTCAATCATGCCACCTACTGAAGTTGTGATCAAGCCTCCTGTTCTAACCAATATTACAATGGCAAAGAAAGGGTGCTTATTTACTGGAGGATAAGAGAGGATTGCTGGCATCTTATATATTACCTGGCCAATATTTCGCGCATTCACATTTGCTTTAGAGTCAGATATCATTTCATAAATGATGTAGCCCGCATGCAACCCATTAATTATAGGCATAGAATAAGTCAATCCTTTAGTGGCCAATACTTTAAACTGGCTTACTCCCCCAGAACCTGCAATACCAAACAAAACAACCAAGGCTCCAACATGGAGCAATATCAGTGGTACTGCTATCCATTTTATAGTCCAATGAGCGTTTTGGTTGTGAATGGTGGAAACTAATGCCATAATAGCGCCTACTCCACCCATTACTGTAGTAGCTGTTGAAATAATACCAGCGTCTGCTTCGGCCATTTTGGCTCCTTCATCTACTGGAAAAAATAGTATGTTTAGGCCTGTCATGCCTAGGTCGGTATATTCAAGAATTTTTGAAAACATGGTGGTTAGTTTAAGTTAAGTTGAAATGCGGTTCTTCCTCGTTTAACAAACTCCTCTTTGGTTTTCGCATTACCAAACGGAGCTTCACCCTCGCCTATTTTATAAAGGACAGTAGTAGGAATGGCGATAAACAGACACATCACATCCAAGAAGGTAAGTTCATCTCCTTTGGTAATTTCTCTGTAAATATCTGAGATGAGCGGAATGTGCCAAGCCTTGTTCAGGCCTACTTGCGCGGCTCCAATTAATGCTTCAAGAGCACTGAGCAAAAGATCTATAATACTCTTTACCAATAGTAATCCAAAGCCTGCAAATTTCTGTAGCAAAAGCTTTAAGAAGTCTGTAAAATCCATATTACCCTGCACTACCTCTTTAAAAGCATCACCAATAATGGAAACCTGACTTAAAAAGCCTTCGCCCAATTGGGCAAAAATTGGTTTAGCCTGATTAACAAAATCCTCTAGCACATCAGAAAGCTCAGAAGGCATACGCTCTTTAAGCGGTTTATCTTCTCCCCCACTTACAAAATCTTTTTTTGAGTTTAGCCAGTTGGCTCGCGGATCGGCAGAATTTTCTTTAGGTGGTTCGCCCATATTAATAGCCGAAACAGCCGATGGCAGTTGATTGAGTTCAGGAGAAAACTTATCTATTTCTTTTTCAAGTGCTTTGTCAATAAATGACCTTATGTTACCAATTTCACTTTTAAGGCTAATAATGGCCTCATTGGTAAAATCTCTAAAGGCATTTTTAGTGGCAAGAATGGCGTCCCAATCAAAAAGGAAGGCAAGGAATTCGAAAAGATCCTTAAAAAAGACAGCGATGGCCTCAAATATCTTTTGGATATAACCTGCTATTTCGCGTACGGTTCTCACTACCCAATCGAAAATTTCCTTTCCAATCTTAATTACCACCCTAATGCCATTCTCTACAGTTTCTATAATAAAACTGACTACATCCTGTGCCGTGTGCCAAACCGAGTTCAGAAAGTCGCCCAAAGTAATACCGGGCTGAATAATTGAAATACCTGTTCCTGAACCTGCCATCAGCACATTGCGCTGCCCCATATTGATTGAAAACTCCGTTCTCATTGGAGCCGTTGCTTTTGGCCTTTTAGCGCCTAGATTTTTGGCCGTGTTCAGCATTTGCTGTACCGCTTCGGCTGCTTTATCCAGTGTTTTAGTATCTGTACCCGCAGCTACTAACGGTTTACCATTGGGCCTTTCCGCTTTCCCTAAATCCTTGCCATTTTTTACTTTTTCACCTAATCGATCTAGTACTTTTTCAGTAAGGTTAATACTGACTTCTTTCTCTAAAAAATCGGCATTAATGTAAATTTGAGATGCAGAAATATCATCAACTGGGCAGATTATCGTAAACTCAGGTGCAAGCCCCAATTCAACAGAAACTTTATGATTGGGACCGATTTGATATCCTTGACTATTGATGTAAATGTATTGGTGTGAGTCGGAAGTTAATTCTACTTTTTGCTGGGCAAAAGTTTTTATGGCTGTAGGCGAAGAAAACCTTACATGAACTGAATAGGATTCAATTTCTTTCAGGCTATCAGCCGTGGTGACGGATAGTTTATGTCTGTTCCAAAGCGTAGTGACCCCATCTTGCCATAGGTGAGTAAGTTCGCTACCGTGTTTTGTACTTACTGAAAACAGCTGATTGCGTACACCATCACCCTTTAAACAACTAAACTGATTGGCATTGGCATCCATTATTAATGGCTGAGTCCATTTCCCTATTAGATAACTGGTAGTTTGAGGGTCGTAAAATTTGTTGGTACGATAATGCAAACCGCTGTCATGCAATGTCCAAACACTACGTTCTTCTCCATTTCCAGCCACTCTTATTTTGTGAATATCTCCGGCATTGGAGGGTAGAGTGGTAAGCTCAAACTCAGATTCATCAGAACTCATTTCAAACTCATGGACGTTTTTTCCAGCAGCATAGACTATATGATTACCATCCTGACCTTCTAAAAGGGCAAAGCAATTAATAGACTCATCGCAATCCATTCGTCTTTGAGTTTTCTTATTGTAGTCCGGGTCGGGAAAAGACTGATACAGCAGGCTTTTTTCTTGCCCCACTTTGTATAAAAGAAATACCCCATTGGTAAAAAGAAAATTACCCAACTCGAAGTGCAATATCGTTTTGGCTTGTTCGGGAAGTGTGTAGGGTATTTGTTCTAAAGTAGCCAGTTCTACAAGGTAATATTGGGCGTCTTTTCCCTTACCAGAAGTAGCATAAATCAAATGGTCTGTACCAATAGAAACTTTATCTATTTGTTCTGAAGGGGAATCAGGTTGTAAAGTATCCCAATGGATGTTCTCATCAAGTTTTTCAAAAATGGTTCTTTTCATCTTAATCTGGCCAGATACCCAAACCTTATTTTCTTCCACTTTGGCTATTTGGAACGACTTCTCTTCTGGATTAAACTCTATTTCGAAAGATTTAACTGCTCCGTTAGATAAAGGCAGTTTAAGCCAGCCAGAGTCTGTACCTTCCGACCTTAGAATGGCCTGTAAGTGGTCATTCATGTCCAGATAGAAAATAAGAGGCCTATCGGTTCCAATCATTAAAGATTGTATGTCTTTTCCCGCTTGTATAGTCGATTCAGGAAAATAGTTATTCATAAGTTCGCTGTAAAAATCAACCTTAACTTGGTCGTTTTTACTAATTCTATGCCTTGGGTCTATATTCATGGTTCGAAGTTTTATTCAATTACTGGTGCGTAGGCAATATCATAAGCTACTATGCCTTTCTCTGGCAAATAGCGAAGGTTCTTATAGGCATAGGTTTTACCAAGCGGAAGAATCACCCTGTTGGTTTGATTTAGTATGTCCAGATTTCTGAGCCTTTCCAGGTTTTTATCTTCTTTGATGGCACTGCTAGTACCAAGGTCTACGGCAATCTGATTAACAATACCCTCTACTACTTTGATAGGCCATGCAAAGATTAGGGATAGAATACCCGCAAGTATCTCCCAGAAATCTCCTTTTATAAGGTTGGTGTCTTTGTCGAAGGCAATCGAGGGTTTGCTCAAACTATACTCTAGGTCGAACCTGCCCTGTATGCCATTTTTGATGATAAAATTTAAGTAGCCTATAGCTCCCTTTTTACTAATGTCTCCCTTAGTGTACTGACCATTCGTTGAAAGGGTAATGCTTTGTCTTATCAACTGTATATCCCCAAGAGGAGTATGAATTACACCATTGACAACCACTTCAATATCTACTTCAAATTTGTAGCTAATATTTAGGCCCGCAGGCTGTGTGTGGTTCTGTACAGCCTGCCTTGTTAATTTGTAAACAGTATTCACCGTGTCGTCAATTCTTTTTTCATGGTGTTTGGCTTTCATTACCCCATCTTTAAAACCACCTTGAATATCTACACCAGCCTGTGCCGCAAATACGCTTTCAACATATTTGTCCATTGAGTCTATGTACTTTTGAAAGCGTTCATTCTGAATTGCAAAAACGCCATCTGTGGTAGCACTAGTGTCTTTTCCCAATTCAATTAAACTGGCCGACATTACACCTGCATTTTGATCATGTGAGGCCTGTCTATTGTTTAGCATCATCAAAAAATTAAAGGCACTAAACTGCCCTCTTATTGGGTTAGTGGTATCTTGCTTTGAACTATACGAGGTGGAAAAATTAACTGAAGTAGGTTGGAACATGGCATTTTCCGATGATCTGATTTTCCTTCGGTTCACCCCATAGCCAAGTACATAGGGATTTTCGCTTTTGGCTACCATAATGTTGAAATAGTTTTGAATGGCTACCTGTAAGGGCAGAGCTATTTCATCGGGGAACTTACTTTTCGTTTTATCAAAAGAGGTGATATCGGCATTTTCGAAATTGAGAAACAAACTTTCAATGCTAAAGTCTTCTTCGCTAAGACCGCTCTCTCTGATTACTTTTTTCATTTCATCCTGCGCATTCAGTACCATTTGGTCTTTGTTGATTTCCAACTTACCAATAGGTACATTAAAAGCATAGGTGCAACCTTTAAGGTCGAATATTCTTACTGCGGCAATCTTGTCGGGCCTGTAATAGAGCTCACCATTCTTAAAGCTTATTTCCAGGCTCAGGTTATTACTGTCCTTATCTTTAATGCGCACGGTAGGAGAAAGAATTTGTGCATTCCAGCCAAAATCAAAGTTTATACCTTCTTCCTTAAGTTTGGCAATTAACCCATAGTCTTCATCCTGTTCAATCTGTCTCTGAATTTCGATCCAACGATCAAGTTTTTTCTCCCAGTCTTTATCGGAATCGGTAACCGAAAATGGCGTTTCTTTGGGTTTGGGATTCAATACGTTACCCACAAGCAAACTCCAATTCTTTCTAATGATATTTCGTTTATGTAATTGACTGAATTGGTAGTTGATGGTAGTTTCTGATAGGGCCAAAACCATATCGTAATCAGCCAGCGTGTTTGTTTTGCTCATAATAGATTTTGTTTTAAACCGTAATCTTTATATCAATTATTATTATAAATAATTGATATTCAATCTATATTTTAACAGGATAAAAATATCGATATCAATACTCAAAAGAAATACGTAGCAATACGTATATTTTGGTAAACTCAAAATCAATTTCGACTAAACCGAAGTATGGAATTCAATCATAAGGATATACTACCAAAGCCCAAGCCCATCATCTTACACTTCTAAATCAA
Organism: uncultured Roseivirga sp.; assembly: GCF_963973945.1. Taxonomy (GTDB): domain Bacteria; phylum Bacteroidota; class Bacteroidia; order Cytophagales; family Cyclobacteriaceae; genus Roseivirga. The sequence goes on along the minus strand of NZ_CAXBBV010000002.1, from coordinate 200,327 downwards.
AATGCTCGCTCACGGCAGAAAATACCATTAACCTAAAAAAACTGGATAGATATTTAGATATGAGAATAGAATTAATCGCTGGGTGAAATAAAGAATAGAGCTGCTTTTCTCTGGTATACTTGTTAGCCTTAGAGCCAAGGCCGTATCCATAGAGATTTCTGTCAAACCTCAGTAATTTAGCCAGGACATACCTTTGCTAAATACATCAACAAATCAATGGGAATCAAGATTTTTGATTCTGGCCTAACTAATGGAGTAAGTCAAGTGGTGCTAAGTAATAATTCAATTTTGATATACAATCCTCAATCTATAGTAAGGTTGTAATTTCAGTTTTATATTACTTAAGCTGTTTCTTAATTTTCTCGGCAGTCTCTGCTAATTCTTCTTGACTTAACCTTAGCTTGGGTTTGCTAAAGTCAATATCTGAAATATTCTGAAGGGGAATTAAATGAATGTGTACATGGGGTACTTCAAGGCCAATAACGGCCACGCCAATTCTTTTGCACGGTACAGCGGCTTCAACCGCCTTAGCCACCTTTTTAGTAAAGGTGTGTAAGTTTATGTAAGTATCTTCATCCAAATCAAAAATATAATTCACCTCCTCTTTAGGAACACATAAAACATGACCTACTTTCAATGGATTAACATCCAGAAACGCAATGTTATGATCGTCTTCTGCCACAATGTGGCCGGGAATTTCTCTGTTAATGATTCGAGTGAAGATACTTGGCATAATTACTCTAATGTAATGTCTAATATTTCGAATTGCATAATACCAGCAGGAGCCGTTACTTCTGCAATCTCACCAATTTTCTTATTCAAGAGTCCCTTGCCTATTGGTGATTCATAAGATATTTTTCCAGCCTTTAGATCTGCTTCTTTTTCAGATACTAAAGTGTATTTTACTACCATGCCGTTTTTAACGTTCTTGATCTTAGCTGTTGAAAGGATTGAAACCTTTGAAAGGTCCACGTTCTCATCTTTCATGATTCTTGCGTTACCCACAAAGCCTTCTAACTCAGCAATTCTCATTTCCATGAGCCCCTGAGCATCTTTTGCAGCATCATATTCAGCATTCTCACTCAAATCACCTTTGTCGCGCGCCTCAGCAATCTGCTTCGACATGTCCGCTCTACCTTTGGTCTTAAGGTGTTGAAGTTCATCCTTCAATTTCTGCAAGCCTTCTTCCGTGTAATATGAAATTCCAGCCATAATTTTAATTGTTTAATTTGTTATGCTATAAAAAACAAAGAACGGCTCCTAACAGAAACCGTTGCTTTAAATACAAAATCGCCCGCTAAGGCGATGTGTAGTTCAAATTTAAGCAAAATATAAATAGTCTCCTAGATTGCCCAAAAACGCCTCCTTGAATTACACTTACAGCAACTTGAAAAAGGCAATGCTTAAGTACAGAAGAAAAACAGATTTAGATTTAACCTCAATTTAATCAAGGTTAATATTGAAAATATTAAGAAAAAAATATTTGGAAAACAGAATCATAAAAGGTCGACTAAAAGTAATTCTTAATTAGCCTGATGAGTTTTAACTGCATTAGTCAATTACTACAACCCCAGACTGACCTCTATTAGACCATCCTAGAACTAGCCTTCCTTTTCAATATGATAATATGAAGCAATTTTACCCACCAAAACTTCATTAATTCTTTTATACGAAGCGAAGGTCCAACCACCTACATGTGGGGAAAACACAATATTCTTTCTAGAAAACAAATCCATAAACTGATTTCGCTCTTCTTCGGTCAGCTTGTCAAATTTCTCTTTATCTAAAACATCAAGGGCAGCACCTTTTACCTTACCCGAATCTAACAGATCCAGAAGGTCTTTAGTAGGCAAAATCTCACCTCGGGCTGTATTCAAAAGGTAAATATTTTTTCTGAAGTTCATGATAAACTCTTTGTCTATCCAAGCACGTGTTTCTTCATTCAAGGGGACATGAAGGCTTAGTATATCGGCTTTATCATACAGTTTCGACAAGCTTACCTCTTCTACATTCTTTGTTCCAAAGCCTTTCTTATACTTGTCGTAAACCAACACTCGACAATCAAAAGCCCTGAGCCTTTGCACAAAAGCCTGCCCCATGTAGCCATAGCCAATAATGCCAATTGTTTTATCGCTTAGTTCGTCACCTCGGTTGCCTTCTCTGTCCCAAATCCAGTTTCTTACTTCGGCATCGGCCTTTACTATATTGTTCAACATTGAAAGCAAAAGGCCCATTGCATGCTCTGCTAATGCATCACGATTTCCTTCTGGCGCATTTAGAATTTCAATGCCTTTTGATTCTACATACTGAACATCAATTTTATCTAAGCCAGCCCCTGCCCTTCCAATCACCTCTAAATTAGTCGCAGCATCAATAAGTTCTCGATCTACATCCGTTTTAGAGCGAATAAGAAGACCTTCATAGTTCTTAATGATTTTCAGTAATTCAGGTCTTGAAATATGTGGTTCATAGTGCGCTTCAATTCCTGCTTCGGCAAGTAATACACAGATGCTTTGATGCATGTCATCTACTATCAAAAACCTTTTCTGCATAATGATTAGAGTAATAAATTTGCAATGAGTAGATACACGGTAATTCCCAACATATCGTTGGCCGTGGTAATAAATGGCCCTGAAGCCAAGGCTGGATTAATTCCGAATTTATCTAATATCAATGGGGTTGCTGTTCCCGTAAATGAGGCCAATAAAACAACGGCCTGTAACGCAATAGCTACTACTAAACCTAGTTTTACTTCTCCATATAAATAGACAAAAAAGAAGCTAATTGAACCCAACACCAAGCCTGTAAACATGGCAATGGCCATCATTTTTAATAATCGTTTCCCTAAACTATCAGTAAATACAGATTTATTGGCCAAACTCTGAACTACGAGTGTAGAAGACTGCACTCCCACGTTTCCGCCCGTAGCCATAATCAACGGTATAAAAAGGGCCAAGCCTGTAATGGTCTGAATCTGATCTTCGAAACCTCGAATTACATATGCACCCACAATTCCACCTACCAAACCGATAATCAGCCACGGCAATCGGGCTTTCAAAATCACCCAAATCGTATCGTCTTCCTCGACATCTGAAGATATACCCGACATCAATTGTCTGTCTTCTTCTGCCTGATCGGTAATTACATCTACAATATCATCTATTGTAATTCTACCTACTAACTTTCCTTGAAGGTTTACAACTGGCACCACATCGAGGTCGTATTTTCGCATGATGTCGGCCACCTCCTCTTCATCCATATAGGTTTCAACAGAGATGACATCTTCATCATAAATTTCATTGATCAAAGTATTGTCATTCGCCAGCAAAATGTCCTTTACCGAAACCTTACCCAATAACTTATGCTTATTGTCGATTACATAAACCGAGTAAATTCGATCAACATTTTCGCGTTGCCTCCTAATTTCTTCAATCGTTTGAACGATGTTCCAATTCAGATTAGCAACAATCATCTCTTTGGCCATCAACCCGCCCGCACAATCCTCATCATAGCGCATTAGCTCATGAATATGAGCAGCGGTATCGGGGTCAATAATTTCAGAGATTACTTCTTCTCGCGTTTTGGCCGGAAGTTCATTGATGATGTCCACGGCATCATCAGAATCCATTTCCGTAATGTAATCAGCTACTTCTTTTGGGGTGAAGTTTTCTAAGAATTTAGTCCTAGTATCTTCTTCAAGGTCTTCTATAATTTCGGCACCAACTTCATTGTCCAAAATATCTAAGACATATTTGGCCATTTCGCTACTTACCTCATCTAGTAATGCAGAAATATCAGCAGAATTCACCCCTTCCATCGTGTCGCGGATAAAGGCACTATTTTTTTTCTCAATGGCTATTTCCAGCGCACTGAGGTACTCCTTAGAAAGTTCAAAGTTGATTTTTACTTCTGACACGATGATATAAGATTCGTCAGTTCCACATACTGGTCAACAGAAAGTGTTTCGGCCCTTTGATCGAGCACTTTTTCTCCGCTGAGTTCCTCTGGCAAATTTATTGGTTTTAGTGCGTTGCGCAATGTTTTCCTTCTCATTTGAAAACCTGCTTTTACTACTCTTCTAAAAAGCACCTCATCACAATCTAAAGCTTCTCTTTCGTTTCTTTTTAACCTAATTACCGCGCTATTTACCTTGGGAGGAGGGTTAAAAACATTGGGAGGAACCGTGAATAAATATTCTAACTCATAATAAGCCTGTAAGAACACACTTAAAATTCCATAGGCTTTATTTCCTGGAGGCGAAATAAGGCGATCGGCCACCTCTTTTTGAATCATACAAACTACTTCGGGCACCTGCTGTTTTAAATCCAGCACCTTAAAAAATATTTGTGATGAAATATTATATGGAAAGTTACCCACTACTCCGAACTTCCCCGGAAAACGCTCTTCCATATTCAACTTCAGAAAATCCCCTTCAATAATTCTTCCGTCAAGCTGAGGGTAATGCTGCTTTAGGTAAGCCACAGACTCTCTATCAATTTCAATAACTGAGGTTTCTACATTGTTCTGTAAAAGAAATTGTGTGAGCACACCTGTTCCAGGCCCTATTTCTAGCACCTTATCATAGCCTCCATGACCAGTAAGTCCATCCGCAATACTTTTGGCAATATTCAAATCTTTTAGAAAATGTTGGCCGAGATGTTTCTTGGGTCTGACTGATGACATGGGAGTAACTTATAGAAAAAACATTAATTTGCGCAAAATGAGAATTCTGTTGAAGATTACTCAGAGTAGGGCTTCATTGTTCTTCTCACATTCAAACCTACTTCAACTTTTCTTTAAAGATTACAAAAGCAGGAAATTCTTTGATCATGAATCTACATTCGGAAGACGAAATAACCTACAAGCCAGTAATTGGCATTACCATTGGCGATATTAATGGTATTGGCCCCGAAGTAATTATTAAAACCATTTCGGAGCAAAAGCTTTACGACTACGTGACCATTATACTTTATGGCCATGGAAAAGCCTTTTCGCACTACAAAAAAATATTAGACCTAACTAACTTCTCCTTCTACCAATTTAATACTGGCGATAGGCTTCATGAAAAAAAAGCCAATGTGATTAACTGTTGGGAAGAAGATTTTGAAATTAAACCTGGGGAAGAAAATAATGATGGTGGAAAATACGCCTTAGCTTCTTTACAAAAGGCTGTAGAAGATTTACAAAACGGGGTAATTGACGGAGTTGTCACAGCCCCTATTAGTAAGAACAATATTCAAAGTGGTGATTTTAACTTCCCTGGGCACACTGAGTTTTTCACCACTACTTTTGGTGCGAAAGACAGTTTGATGTTCCTCTGCAACGACCGACTTAGAATAGGTGTAGCCACTGGCCATATTCCTTTAATGAAGATTAAAGAAGAACTAACCACCGAAAGACTGACCAGTAAAATTGATTTGATGTTAAAATCGCTAAAAAAGGATTTTGGCATAAGTAAGCCCAAAGTGGCCATTTTAGGATTGAACCCTCACGCTGGAGAAGATGGCCTATTGGGCTCAGAAGAAAAAGAGCTAATACAGCCATTAATCAACGAATTTAAAGAGAAAGGGCATTTGGTTTTTGGCCCATACCCTGCCGATGGTTTCTTTGGTAACAACACCAACTCAAAGTTTGACGGTATACTGGCCATGTACCACGACCAAGGTTTAATTCCTTTCAAAACCATAGCTTTTGAAGATGGCGTTAACTTTACAGCGGGTCTTCCTATCGTAAGAACATCTCCAGATCATGGAACAGCTTTTGGCATAGCTGGCAAAAATGAAGCTGACCCTAGTAGTATGAGGGCCGCACTTTACATGGCCATGGATATTATTAGAAACAGAAGAGAATAAGTGATTACCTAATAAAACTCGGCCTTTTCTACCCTTTGAAGCGGGCTTGTAATTTTTGTTCGGTATTTATTAATGAAATAAGTAAACACTGTTTTAGGATTCAATTGAATTTTCATACCTTTGCAGTCCTGATTTTGAGAGGGGATAATTGAAACCAATCAGAAAATATGAAATACAGATCTTTAAGCTCAATAATGGGCTGCATGATTTTGAATTTCAGTTAGACGATAAGTTCTTTGAATTATTTGACAATGACCTCGTTAGCAAAGGGAAACTAACCGCTAACATTTCATTGCACAAGTCTGAAACAATGATCCAGACCGTATTTCGCATTAAAGGTTCAGTAGAGCTTGAATGCGATAGAAGTCTCGACTTGTTTGATTTTCCAATTGACTTGGAAAGACCGTTCATCTATAAACTCGGAAATGAGTTTGAAGAATTGTCGGATGAAGTTGTGGTAATACCACGCGACACCCAACAATTGAATGTAGCTTCCATAATGTTTGAATTTATAGGACTTGAAATCCCCATGAAAAAACTTCACCCACGTTTTCAAGATGAAGATGATGACAGTGAAGAAGAAGTACTTATGATTTATTCTTCTGAAGAGGAAGATAATGACAAGAATAAAGAAGATCAGGAAAATGAAGAATCAATAGACCCACGATGGGCTTCTTTGAAGAAATTGAAAAATAAAGAATAGCGAAAGCTATAAAATTGTAGAAAAATGGCGCATCCTAAGAGAAAAACCTCGAAAACCAGAAGAGACAAAGGTAGAACTCACAAAAAATTGCATGGCAAAGCTTTGGCTATTTGCCCAACTACCGGAGAAATGCACTTGCCTCACAGAGCTTTCTGGCATGAAGGAAAACTTTACTTCAAAGGTAAAGTAGTAATGGAAAAAGAAGTTTTAGCCTAAGTTTAACTTTTGGCTTTTTGAATATTTGCTCCTGAATCAACATTCAGGAGCAATATTTATTTATAGACACTTCATTTGACCAATGGTAAGGTTTCCTTCAATCTATTATTTGAATCTGAAACTTGATCCCTTATATTGGCAGATTATTTAGAAATAAGGATGGATCTTTCCGTTCTAAAAATATTGAATGACTAAAATCAGAGCTAAAATCTCAGGCGTCAATGGTTGGGTGCCAGACTACGTTCTAACCAATAAAGAGTTAGAAACAATAGTTGACACCACTGACGAATGGATAACTTCCCGCACTGGCATTAAAGAAAGAAGAATATTAAAAGGAGAAGGTCAAGGCACCTCTGTTTTGGGTATTGAAGCCGTAAAAGGCTTGCTCGAAAAAACCAATACCGATCCTTCTGAAATTGATCTTCTGATCTGCGCCACCACTACCCCCGATATGATGTTCCCTGCCACTGCCAATATTATTGCAGATGCCATTGGAGCAAAAAATGCATTTAGTTACGACTTACAAGCGGCCTGCTCAGGGTTTATTTATGCTGTAACTACGGGTAGCCAGTTTATTGAAACAGGTAAATACAAAAAAGTAGTCGTTGTTGGCGCAGACAAAATGTCTTCGATTATAGACTACAATGAAAGAACTACCTGCATTATTTTTGGTGATGGTGGCGGAGCGGTTCTATTGGAGCCTACGGAAGAAAATGTTGGAATCATGGATTCTATTCTTCGATCTGACGGATCGGGAGCACAGCATTTGCACATGAAAGCCGGAGGAAGCCGAAAACCAGCTTCGCACGAAACAGTTGATAATCGAGAGCACTACGTTTATCAGGAGGGTTCTGCAGTTTTCAAATTTGCTGTAACCAATATGGCAGATGTTTCTGCCGAAATTATGGCAAAAAACAACTTGCAAGGCGAAGATGTTACTTGGTTAGTTCCCCATCAGGCGAACAAAAGAATTATAGACGCTACAGCAAGGCGCATGGAAATTGGTGAAGAGAAGGTAATGTTGAATATTCACAAATATGGCAACACAACCAGCGGAACCATTCCTCTTTGTCTTTGGGACTATGAGAGTCAATTAAAAAAAGGTGACAATCTTATTTTAGCCGCATTTGGTGGCGGATTTACCTGGGGCTCTATTTATTTAAAATGGGCATACGACCCATCATAAAAATCCCAAAGGATCAGAATTGAATATTTGTAACTTAGTTTGAAATAAACGCATGGCAAGTACAGCAGATTTTAAAAACGGTCTTGTAATTGAATACAATCACGACCTTTACGCAATCACCGAATTTCAGCACGTTAAGCCTGGAAAAGGACCTGCATTCGTAAGAACAAAACTAAAAAGCATTAGAACAGGAAAAGTATTGGATAATACTTTCACTTCTGGTGTAAAAGTAGTGACAGCAAGAATTGAAAAAAGACCTCATCAGTTTCTTTTCAAAGATGACTACGGATATAATCTAATGAACTCAGAAACTTTTGAACAAGTAGCTGTACCAAAAGATTTAATCAATGCCCCACAATTGATGAAGGATGGGCAGGAAGTAGATGTTTTATTTCATGCTGAAACAGAATCCGTACTAAGTGTTGAGTTACCAGCATATGTAGAACTTGTTGTAACTTACACCGAACCTGGTATTAAGGGAGATACGGCTACAAATGCAACAAAGGCTGCCACTTTAGAAACTGGTGCTGAAATTCAAGTACCTTTATTCATCAATCAAGACGACAAAATTAAAGTAGACACTAGAACAAATTCATACGGTGAGCGTGTAAAATAGCCCACCATCTCAACGAAATAATCGAATTGTTATGAATGCGAAAGAAATCAAAAACATGATCGACTTTATTGCTAAATCAGGTTTAGCAGAGGTCAACATTGAAACCGAAGAGTTTAAAATCAAGGTAAAAAGAGACAATGAAGGAAAAGTAATTGCTACTGCGCCTTCTATGCCTCAACCTGTTGCAGCTGCACCAGTAGCCGCAGCTCCTGCTCCACAAGAAGCAGCCAAGCCTGCTCCTGCCAATGACGAGTCGAGCAAATACGTTCAAATTAAATCACCAATGATCGGTACTTTTTATCGCTCACCAAAGCCTGAAGATCCATCATTCGTGAATGTTGGAGACTCTATATCAGCTGGCGATAAAGTTTGTATTGTAGAAGCCATGAAGCTTTTCAATGAAATTGAATCTGAAATCTCAGGTACAATTGTAAAAGTATTGGTTGAAAACGCATCACCAGTAGAATACGATCAGCCTTTGTTTTTGGTAGATCCTGCGTAAGATTTTGGTTAAGGGGTCTACATCATTCAAAGACCCTCAATTATTTCTCAACCTAAAATATCTATTGTAGTGTTTAAAAAGATATTAATTGCCAATAGAGGCGAGATTGCCCTTCGAATTATAAGAACATGTAAGGAAATGGGCATCAAAACCGTAGCGGTTTACTCCACGGCTGATAAAGACAGTCTACATGTTAGGTTTGCTGATGAAGCGGTAAACATTGGCCCCGCTCCTTCAAATCAGTCCTACCTAAAAATACCACATATCATTTCTGCAGCAGAAATTACTAATGCAGATGCTATTCACCCTGGTTATGGTTTTCTTTCTGAAAACGCTGAATTTTCTAGGGTTTGTCAAGAATACGGTATAAAGTTCATTGGAGCTAGTCCGGATATGATTGATAAAATGGGCGACAAGTCGACAGCGAAAGACACCATGAAAAAAGCGGGAGTACCTACTATTCCTGGTTCAGATGGTCTGTTGAAATCTGTGGAAGAAGGCCTTAAGATTGCAAACAAGGTCAAGTACCCTGTAATTCTCAAAGCTACCGCTGGTGGCGGAGGAAGAGGAATGAGAATTGTAAAAGACGATTCTCAATTTCAAAAAGCTTGGGACGATGCCAGAATGGAATCTGCTGCAGCTTTCGGAAACGATGGACTCTACCTTGAAAAGTTTGTAGAAGAGCCTCGTCACGTAGAAATTCAAATTGTTGGAGACAGTAGTGGGCGTGCTTGCCACCTTTCAGAAAGAGATTGTTCTATCCAAAGACGTCATCAAAAGCTATTAGAAGAAACCCCTTCTCCTGCGGTTAATCAAGAACTAAGAGAAAGAATGGGTGCTGCAGCCGTAAAAGCTGCTGAATCTATTGGTTACGAAGGCGCTGGAACTGTTGAGTTCTTGTTAGACAAACATGGTGATTTCTACTTTATGGAAATGAATACCCGTATTCAAGTAGAGCACCCTATTACTGAAGAAGTAACCGATTTCGACTTAATCAAAGAACAAATTAAGGTTGCCGCTGGTGAGAAAATTTCTGGCAAAAACTACTTCCCTAAGCTCTATGCTATGGAATGTAGAATCAATGCTGAAGATCCTGCGCATGGCTTTAGACCAAGCCCTGGTAAAATCACAAACCTACACACCCCTGGTGGACACGGAGTAAGAATTGACAGTCACATTTACGCAGGCTACACTATTCCGCCAAACTATGACTCAATGATTGCGAAGTTAATTGTAACAGCTCAATCACGCGAAGAGGTATTGGTAAGGATGAAGAGAGCTTTGGAAGAATATGTAATTGAAGGTATCAAAACCACTATTCCTTTCCATATCAAGCTAATGGACGATCCTAAGTTCAAATCGGGTCAGTTCACAACAAGCTTCTTAGAGGGCTTTGACTTTTCTGGAATGTAGAAGACGATTATACTTAATATTTAGAGAAGGTCACTTTTATTTAGAAGTGACCTTTTTTATGTTGAATAAAATGGGTTACCGAAACACTTGAGTTTATAAGCGCTTGCAGGAGCAGAAAGCACAATAATGGTTGCACATATAGAATATTTTAAAGTATTTCGCTGTATTATTCACAACCCAACCCCCAACCAAGGTTGATTGTCTTCATTGTTACTAAATGAGTTTAAAGATTTGTCCTCTGTTTCAATACTTCATGACACCCTATTTACCTAAATCGATATTACTAATTAAATGAACTTACAATCAAATCTAAAAACCAAAGTTTGGATATATGGAATCATGGTCTTGATTTCATTGATCTTTACTACACAACAAGCCGCTGACTATCGCATTTATGTTGCTGCAGGAAGGGTCATGGTAGACGAAAAAGCCAATCCATTTTTGGATGAGGATATGATTGAAACGGAGCCCGATGGTAAAATCACACCACATGCTCAATACAGGTATGCACCAATTTTCGGGATCGCACTTTACCCCATATCTCTATTGCCAAAACAGGTCTATATATTTCTGTGGCTATTTTTCAATGTATTCCTTCTCTATAAATCAGTTTTATTGTTTAGAGAATTCTTTTCCGAATTAAAATCAGACACCAAGCTTTTCGGAATTACCGCCATAGTCACATTAGTTCTAGGGATACGTTTTTGGGGGCAAAACCTCCAATTGGGTCAAACTACCATTTTACTCGTCTTTCTATCGGTTTACGCATTACACTTGTCTAGAAAAAATAAGCCCGTTTTGGCTGGCCTAATGTTAGCCCTTGCTATTGTTACTAAAATAATGCCCTTGCTACTGATAGGTTATTTTATTTATAGAAAGGATTTCAAAACACCTATTTTCACTATAATCTTTACGGTGCTCTTAGTCTACCTACCAGCTTTAATTGTTGGTTTTGACTATAACAATTTCTTGATCCAAGAATGGTACAACATTATTAATCCTGCTAACAAGGAATATACATTAGAAACCAAAACAGGTATATATAATTTGTCTGCGTTCATTTTTGCCTACTTCACAGAAATGCCCGATGATAAAATTACGGGCAACAGAAATATCCTTTCTCTATCATATGAAGTTGCAGGTATACTTACCAACATTATTAGAGGGGCTCTGATACTTTTTACGCTATACTTTGTAAGGAGCCTTCCTTTTAAAGCAGCCAAATCAAGCGTGCATGTCTTCTGGGAATTTGGTTACATCTGCTTAGCTTTTCCATTGGTGTTTCCAGCGCAGAATAAGTATTCATTTTACTATATACTACCTGCACTGTTCTTCATTGCTTATTATATGGTCAAACGCTATAAAACGGAAGGCGGGCTTAGAGGTATACCGATGAAAATACTCGTCCCTATGGGCCTTTACTTTATCATCACTACCTTAACCTCATCTAACATTATTGGCAAGTATTGGTATGATCAGACTCAGTTTTATAAAGTAATTACATTTGGAATCATTGCTCTAATTGTCGCTTATGCACAGCTAAAGCCCTCAATGCTCAATACTCATCAGCCAGAAAATAATCAGTAACCTATGCTTGCTCCAGCCATCAATATTGTTATCCCACTTTATAATGAAGAGGACGTATTTGAGACACTGATCAGTCGCTTGGTCAATTTAATGGACTCATTTGAAAAGTCTATTGAGGTTATTTTGGTAGATGATGGCAGTAGTGACAAAACTGCCGAGCTAATGACCAATTTAGCAATGAAAGATCAACGCTTTCAGTCTGTTATTCTTTCTAGAAACTTTGGTCACCAAATTGCATTAAGTGCTGGTCTACAACAGATCACTGCTACCGAAGCCGTTTTCATTATTGACGCAGATCTTCAGGACCCTCCAGAGTTACTTGGAGAATTTTACGATTATTACAAACAAGGCTACGATGTTGTATATGCAGTAAGAAAAAACCGAAAAGAGAATTTCTTAAAGAAATTTGCATACAAGTCATTCTATAGGTTGATGGATAAAATTTCTTATATCCACATCCCTTTAGACACGGGGGATTTCTCTCTAATTAGTGCAAGAGTAGCTCATTTAATGAACGAAATGCCTGAACAAAGTAGATTTCTACGAGGTATGCGTAGTTGGTTAGGTTTTAAGCAAATTGGCATAGAATACAACCGAGAAGAGCGTCAATCTGGTGAATCGAAATATACACTCAGAAAACTATTTCAACTCGCTTTTAATGGCGTATTCAACTTTAGTGAACTACCAATTAAATTGATTACCAACCTTGGACTACTTACTATAATCTCTTCGATTTGTTACTTCCTTTATGTAGTAGCCAAAAAGTTAATCTATGGAAACGTTCCTGAAGGTTTTACTGGCCTCTTGTTCGTATTAGTTCTATTTGGGGGTATTCAATTGTTATCGCTAGGCTTAATTGGCGAATATGTATTACGAATTTTCTTTCAGGTAAAGCAAAGGCCATTGTTTATTATCAAGGAGAACATCAAGAACAAAGAAGCTGTTGAACCAAGAAAATCAACTAACTAAAGAATATCCTTTCTTAGTTAGTTCCTTCGATCTCGTTACAGAGATCTTGATACCAAGCTTCTCCATACTTTCTTATAAGAGCATCTTTTAAAAACTTGTAAACAGGCACACCAAGCTTTTCACCTAAAGTACAGGCCGCAGAGCAAATAGACCAACGATCGTAGTTGAGTGCTTCGTAATGATCATATTTGGTAACTCTGATGGGATAGAGTTCGCAGGATATAGGTTTTTTGAAAGTTGTTTTACCGTCACGATAAGCCTGTTCTATTCCACATTTCAGAATACCCTTTTCATCATATATGGAAAAAGCACATTCTCTATTGCCAATTGTGGTTGTAGAGTAATCTCCTTCAAAATCTATGATATAAGGCCCTTCTTTTTCAATTGCCTTTAATCCTTCCTCACTTAAGTAAGGCTTTACAGCTTCAAGTGCATTTTGCAGTTCTTTCAGTTCATGATCTTCCAGTGGCGCGCCTAAATCACCTTCTACACAACAAGCACCCTTGCAAGCTTCAAGATCACAAACAAAAAGTTGTTCTTTTATATCGTCACTGATTACAGCGTTGTCTACTAAGATCATATTAATTTGGAATGGCTATTATTTCAAAATGCTTTTTTATACCCATGGTGTCTTTTGTTAGCTTCACTCTTTTTGCAGTGTCTACAAAGCCATCGGACAAATAATGAGTGTCATTCATGTAAACCGTGTAATTATGTTTTGCCATAGTATCATACAGATCTTCCCTTTCCTCTTTGGTTAATCTTTTATAACATTCCGCCATAATATTTGGTCTGTAGGTCGATATCAGATCACTCAATCCGTTGAGGATGTCCTTATCGTAACCTTCTGCATCCACTTTTAATAGAGACAACTGAGAAAGTCGATCAGCATAATTTTCATTCAAAAATTTCTGAAAATCTCTCCCTTCTACCTTGAGTTCATAATTGTGTTTGTGTTTTCTGTTCTTTATTTGAGAGAGGAAGCCACCGTTACAGAACGATGCATCTGAATAATTAAATACAAACTCTCCATCCTCAGTTGTCGCTGCAAAGGGCAGTGGAACGATGTTGGTAATCTCAGTATTCAATTTAGAATTCTCTTCTAATATCTTATATACATATTGATTTGGTTCTAGACCAAGTACAATTCCTTTTTTACCAACAGCCAAAGCCATTGGAACTGTAGTATCTCCTGTATATGTACCAATGTCAATTATCATGGAGCCTTCAGGAGCCAACGACTTGTAAAAATTCACTTCAGAAGTTCCTAAATGTATGGGTCTATTAAAAGGATGCAACCAATTAGCAAAGTCTATTTCGCCATACCCATCAATATTGAATTTCTGGATTTCAAAACCATATTCCTTAAAAGTTGACTTGATTTCTTTCTTTCGCTTACTTTTTCCAAACAGTCCAAACATAGTCTTAGTTTTAAATGTCGAAAATACGAGAAATAAAAGAATATCTCTTTCATATCTGAATGAATGAGCCTGTTGTTTCGACATCAAATCATTAATTTCGCCTTTCTAATGAAAATGGAGCAGATAAAATTAAGCGGGATTATAATAACATTTAACGAGGAAGAAAACATCGGTAGATGTATAGAATCCATTAAGGATGTCTGCGATGAAATTCTAATTGTCGATTCTTTTTCAACAGACCGTACAAAAGATATTGCACTTAGTCATAATGCTAGGTTTATAGAAAACCCTTGGAAAGGCTTTTTAGATCAGAAGAATTTTGCTCAAGACTCAGCAAGTTTTGACTACGTGTTGCAGTTAGATGCTGATGAAGAATTGTCTGAAGAATTAAAAAAATCAATCCAATCTGTTAAAAACAACTGGAATTATGATGGTTACATTTTCAATCGGTTCACTAATTATTGTGGCAAATGGATAAGGCATTCTGGCTGGTATCCCGATGCAAAGCTTAGGCTCTATGATAGAAGAAAAGGCAAGTGGGACGGGCTTGACCCCCACCCCTCTGTGAGTATTGATTCAGAATCTAATACCCAACATATCAAGGGCGATTTGCTCCATTATTCTTATGTAAACTACGAAGATCATATTAACCGATCGGCCAAATACGCAAAGCAAGCTGCGATTGCAATGCATACTTTGGGTAAAAAACCAAGCAACTTCAAACTCATCTTTAGCCCCGCTTTTCGATTCTTTAATAGTTACATTTTAAGAGGAGGTTTTAAAGATGGCTTTGAAGGTTTAATCATCTGCAAAACAGCAAGTTATTATACCTTTCTCAAATATATGTACCTAAAACTCATCCATAAGGGCGAATCAATTAAATGAAAAAGTTTACTGACCTCATCACTTTACAGGCTAATCACAAACAACAAGTTGTTTTCTTGATGGTGGTCATTTCCATGCTCTATTTCTACAACTTTTATGTAAATGACATATGGACTCCGAATGAAAGCTTTTATGCAGAATCGGTTCGCGAAATGTTCGAAAGTGGTAATTTCCTAGACATCAAATACAATTACGAACCACGTTACAACAAGCCTCCTCTCACTTATTGGCTCATTGCTGTCAGCTCGTACATTTTTGGCTTAAATGAATTCGGTATCCGGTTGCCCATCGTATTACTTACCATTGGTTCGGTATGGCTTACTTATTTGCTCGGAAAGAGGCTCTATGGCGAAAAAGGAGGTATTTACTCTTTAATGATCATGGCAGTAGGTGTTCAGTTAATGGCGGTAAAACAATATGCTTCGCCAGAAATTCCTCTTACCTTCTTCTTCACCTTAACCCTCTATTGGTTTATAAAAGGCTATCAGGAGAGCAGGACGAAGTACTATTACTTGTCATATGTAGCACTCGGCCTTACTGTTTTAACAAAGGGGTACCCCTATATAGTTGTAATTGCTGGCATTATTGGTCTGTTCATTCTTATCGATTCAAATTTCAATATCCGAACTACTCTAAAAAAGGCCAGCCAAATCAAACTCCATTTCGGAATTCCTATTGTACTCATTATTGGGATGAGTTGGGTAGCTTACATGTACCTAACCTATGGTGAGAACTTCTGGGAGATATTTCAACGAGAAACATTTGATCGTGCCTTTACCAGAAACGAAAAAAGCCTTAGACCATTCTTTTATTTAGAAGTAATTTCCTGGACCATTCTCCCTTATTCATTGGCTTTCTTCGTTGTATTGGCCCATTACATCTCCTCACCAAAAAAGATAAAGTCGGAAATAGCCTTTCCCTTCGCTTGGTTTATTGTGATGTTTATGATTTTCACGGCTGCCAAAGGGAAAATACCAACCTACTTTATTCAGGCTCATCCAGCAATGGCATTGATGATTACAGCGGCATTGGTTAATATCGCCCCGAAAAAAACGGTTTTTCCAAAAGCCTTAAAAGTCTCATTCTATTTACCAGCAGTGTTGATTTTAGCTATCTCATTTTTCACCACCTACTTCCTCAGCTTACCCCTTATTTGGTATTTAGTACCAGTGTTCTTTACAATCATTGCTTTCGTTATCACAAAAAACAAAAGCGCGAAAAGTATCGACAATCAAATTTCTATTCCTTTCTATGCAATTTTTGGTGTTTATATTTTAGTCGCGGCCTATCTTAAACCAATTGAGAAATATCGCCCTTATAGTGAGATAGGGGAAGTAATTAATGAGAGAGAAAATATCGACTCCAGCATTCCAATTCTGATTGAAAAGACATTAATTCATAATATTCCGTTTTATGCTGAAAGACATGCCATTCGAGATCAGTCTCCATCCCAAATTAATTCAAATCAAGGAAAAACATTGGCATTAGTAAGAGTTGAGAGTTTAGGTTATCTTTCTGGCTTCGAATCACTTTGGTCAGGTATGATCTATGATTTTCCCAGTGAGTCACAATTTGCTAAATTCGTTAAAGCCTGTATTGATGCTGAAAATGGAGATTATTCGAAATTCGCTGAATATCATTTGGTATTGAAAGAGTAGTATGTTAAAAAAACATGCTGCTAGTTATTAAACTGTTGCTTATAAAGAGATAGTATCATGACATCATTAATACATGAAATAAAAAAAATTGCGAATTCAGCATATTCACCTATTAAGCACCGTTTGAAGCAATTCTACAGACCAAAGCAGTACATAACTAAATACGGCAAAAAGAAGGGTTTAGAGCTCTACCATAAGTTTCATTCACCATTAGTTGATACATTGGTCGAATATGATATTCCCGAATACCATCATAGTTTATTCTTGAGAGCTCATGCCTCTGATGAACCTACCTTTAGGCAAGTTTTTATGAATACCCGTTATGAGATCGACCTCCCGTCCAAGCCAAAAACGATTATTGATGGAGGCTCTAACATTGGTTATGCGTCCGTATTCTATGCTCGCAAATATCCAGAAGCAGAAATTCTTGCTATAGAACCAGACAGTTCAAACTTTGAGCTGGTTAAAAAAAACACCGTGCCTTATAAAAATATTACTCCAATAAAATCTGCCATTTGGGGCAAATCCACGTACTTAAAAATCGCCAATCCTGAAACAGAAAAATGGGCCTTCGAGGTTGAAGAAACTACATCAGACAAGCCTGGTGCTTTTCAGGCATTTTCTATTCTAGACTTAATTGAAAAAATGAATTGGGAATCTGTTGATTTATTGAAGTTAGATATCGAAGGATCTGAGATGAGTGTTTTTGAAAAAGACTATGAGCAATGGTTACCAAAAGTTAAACTCCTAATTATAGAGCTCCATGAACGTATGAAGCCAGGTTGTACAGCAGTTTTTGAAAAAGCAATTGGCAGGTATAGCTTCGAGAAAAGCATTAGCGGGGAAAACCTAGTCTATATTAATAGAGACTTATAAAAAAAGCCGCTTACGCGGCTTTTTTTATAAGTCTAGATTTTAGCTTAATATCTATAATGCTCAGGCTTATAAGGGCCATCAACAGCTACACCAATATATTCTGCTTGCTCTGGAGTAAGCTCTTCTAGTTCTACACCAATTTTTGCAAGGTGAAGTTTAGCCACTTTTTCATCTAAATGCTTTGGCAAAGTGTATACTGCGTTTTCGTAAGCACTAGAGTTAGTCCAAAGCTCCAACTGAGCCAAAGTCTGGTTCGTGAATGAATTAGACATTACAAATGAAGGGTGACCTGTAGCACAACCTAGGTTTACCAAACGACCTTCAGCCAAAACTATAACATCATTTCCTTTAATGTTATAAAGATCCACTTGAGGCTTAATTTCGATCTTGCTTCCACCGTAAGTCTTGTTTAACCAAGCCATATCAATTTCATTATCGAAGTGACCAATGTTACAAACAATGGTTTTATCCTTCATGGCTTCAAAGTGCTTTCCTTGAATAATATTATAGTTACCAGTTGCTGTAACAATGATATTAGCTCTTGGAATAGCGTTTTCCATTTTCTGAACCTCGTAACCATCCATAGCCGCTTGAAGTGCGCAAATCGGATCGATTTCTGTAACAATCACTCTAACACCAGCGCCACTCAAAGAAGCAGCAGAACCCTTTCCTACGTCACCGTAACCAGCAACAACAGCAACCTTACCGGCAAGCATTACATCTGTAGCACGTCTGATTGCATCTACCAATGATTCTTTACAACCATATTTGTTATCAAATTTAGATTTGGTAACTGAGTCGTTTACGTTTATTGCAGGCATTGGTAATGTGCCTTTTTTCATCCTTTCATAAAGCCTATGAACTCCTGTAGTAGTCTCTTCAGAAAGTCCTTTAATATCCTTTACTAACTCAGGGTATTTATCCAAAACCATGTTGGTCAAATCACCACCATCATCCAGAATCATATTCAAAGGCTTACCGCCTTCAAACGCAAATAAAGTTTGTTCGATACACCAGTCAAACTCCTCATCGTTCATGCCTTTCCAAGCATAAACAGGAATTCCAGCCTTAGCAATAGCGGCAGCGGCATGATCTTGAGTAGAGAAAATATTACATGAAGACCAAGTTACTTCTGCTCCTAACTCAATCAACGTTTCAATAAGAACAGCAGTCTGAATGGTCATGTGAAGACAACCAGCAATACGAGCCCCAGCAAGAGGTTTAGCAGCACCAAACTCTTCGCGAAGTGACATTAAACCAGGCATTTCAGCTTCGGCCAATCCTATTTCTTTCCTTCCCCAATCACTTAGGGAAATATCTTTTACCTTATACTCTAAACCTGTTTCTAACATATCATTTTTTTAATTGCGCTGCGAAGATACGACTTGTGTCTATAAATTTCAACACGAGCTATCTGTCAGTAAATGAATTCGATTTCCTTAAAATCAAAGGATTTCTCGCCTTTTGCTGTTTCCAATATCAATCTACCTGTTTGGTCAACATCAATAACTTTCCCATCAAACAGATATTCTGTTCTATACTTTCTAAACTGCTGGTAACCGAAGAGGTGCTGTAAGTACTCACTTTTAAGTTCTTCCTTCTTTCCTGATTTAAGTTTTAAGTAATAGTTCTCAAGTAATACAATTAGCTGCTCAAAAAGTATCGGTAATTCATTTGTATTTCTGGTCTCTTTAAAAAGTGATGTCGCTTTACTCAAATCTAAATTTTGTTGATTCACATTGACCCCCATCCCTATTACTGACCACTGAATTGAACTTCTTTGTAATGTGTTTTCAATCAATATCCCAGCTACTTTTTTTTGGTTCAGAAGGACATCATTAGGCCATTTTACTTTTACATCACTTTCTTCTGTGTAAGCACTTATCATTTTTCTCACTGCCAAGGAAACAATGATGTTCAAAAAAAACTGGTCAGGAGCCTGAAGGAAAGTAGGCTTCAAAACTACACTTAATGTCAAGTTAGATTGAGGGGCAGATACCCAACCGTTTCCTCTTTGCCCCCTACCAGCAGTTTGGTCATCAGTAATGATCACTACTCCTTCTCGAGTGTCAGGTTTCTTTAGGATTTGCAAGGCTATATCATTCGTTGAATGACAACTTGGCATGTAAATCAACTCTTTGCCTAGAAATAAAGTTTTAGCAAGGATTTTGTACAACAGATTTTCGTAGTTTTGACTGCAAATAAATAACAATTTAGAAACAAAAGCTGAATGACTTCAGAAGAACTGAGCCAGATTATTATTAAGGGAATGGAAGAGCGTAAAGCAGAGGACATTAAGGTGCTTGATTTACGTGAAGTGAAAGGTTCGATTAGCGATTTTTTCATTATTTGCTCAGGCAACTCAGATACCCAACTACAAGCCATAGCCGAATCTGTTGAAAAAGAGGTTAAAGAGGCTCAAGGTGAGCGACCATGGCGCAAAGAGGGGTTTACCAACAGAGAGTGGATTCTTCTAGATTATGTGAGCAATGTTGTACACATTTTCAAGCGTGAGAAAAGAGACTTTTACGCACTTGAAGATCTTTGGGGAGATGCCAAAGTCACCTCAATTGCCTAACCTAAAGTTGTTTAACTTTATCAGTTGCCCCTCGTTTAAAGAAAGATTTAAATTTTATAAAACATAGAAATGCCAGATAGTCCAAGAAAGAAGAACATCATTCCAAAAGCAGGAGGCAAGAAGCCAAATAATCAAGTATGGATATTCATCTCCTTGATTATTTTAGTATTCTCAATTTCAATTTTCAGTAACCAGAATACAGGCGTAATCATTACTCAAAAGCGCTTTGAAGACATGGTAAAAAGTAACGATGTACAAAGCATTGTTGTGATTAAAAACCAAAATTCTGTTGAGGTTACACTTAAGAATGAAGCTCTCCAAAATGCTAAGTATAAAACAGAATTAGAAAACCACGATTTCTTCAGTTTCGGAAATCAGGGGCCTCATTATGTAATTAAAAATATTCTTTCAGCAGAAGCCTTTAACGAACGATATGAGGGTTTTGTAGAAAAGGAAAAAATTCCAGAAGACGAAATTGTACGTTTACAGTTCGAAGACAAGACTACCTTCATGGAGATTCTTGGCTCTTATGGCTTTTTAATCATCATTATACTTTTCTTCTGGTTAATGATGAGAAGAATGACTGGAAATTCTGGGCCTGGTGGACAAATATTCAATATTGGTAAATCAAGAGCTGCCTTATTCGATGCTGAGAACAAAGTCAAAATTACTTTTGACAATGTAGCTGGACTAGATGAAGCAAAAGAAGAAGTACAAGAAATTGTAGAATTTCTTCGTAACCCTTCAAAGTTCACAAAACTAGGTGGAAAAATCCCTAAAGGAGCTCTACTAGTAGGCCCTCCTGGAACTGGTAAAACTTTGTTAGCAAAAGCAGTGGCTGGTGAAGCTGCCGTGCCTTTCTTCTCTCTTTCAGGTTCAGATTTTGTTGAAATGTTTGTTGGAGTTGGTGCAGCAAGAGTTAGAGACCTTTTCAAGCAAGCCAAAGAAAAAGCTCCATGTATTGTTTTCATAGATGAGATTGACGCCATTGGTCGTTCAAGAGGCAAAGGCCAAATGCCAGGCTCTAATGACGAAAGAGAAAACACCTTGAACTCACTTTTGGTTGAAATGGATGGATTTGCTACAGATTCCGGAGTAATCATTTTAGCAGCCACCAACCGTCCTGATGTTTTAGATCAGGCATTACTAAGACCAGGTCGTTTTGATAGACAGATTAGTATTGATAAACCAGACTTAGTTGGACGTGAGGCCATCTTTAAGGTTCACTTGGCTCCAATTAAAATGGACAAGAACATTGATGCCAAGAAATTAGCAGCTCAAACTCCTGGTTTTGCTGGTGCAGAGATTGCCAACGTTTGTAACGAAGCGGCCTTAATTGCTGCGCGTAGGGACAAAAAGGCTGTTGATATGGACGATTTCCAACATGCAATTGACCGTGTAATTGGAGGTTTAGAAAAGAAAAACAAACTTATTTCTCCAGAAGAAAAGAAGATTGTCGCGTACCATGAAGCGGGTCATGCAGTGGCTGGCTGGTTCTTAGAACATGCCGACCCATTGGTAAAGGTAAGTATCGTACCAAGAGGCGTAGCAGCTTTGGGTTACGCACAGTATCTACCTAAAGAACAGTTCTTATATCAAACAGAGCAGCTGATGGACGAAATGTGTATGACTTTAGGAGGTAGAGCTGCGGAAGAAATTGTTTTCGGCAAAATATCAACAGGTGCCCTTAGCGATTTAGAAAGAGTAACTAAAGTGGCTTACAGTATAGTTACTGTATATGGCATGAACGATAAGATTGGTCATATTTCATACTATGACTCAAAACAATCAGAGTACAACTTCAACAAGCCATATTCTGATGCTACTGCCAAAACGATTGACGAAGAGGTTAAGAAAATAATTGATGAAGCATATCAACGTGCGATCAAATTGTTAACCGACAAGAAAGATAAGCTTGAAATTATTGCTCAAAAACTTCTCGAAAAGGAAATTATTTTCCAGTCAGATCTTGAGGGGTTAATTGGAAAGAGACCTTTTGAGAAACAAACTACTTATGCTGCTTATACCTCACCAAATGGTCAGGAAAAAGAAAAAGTAGCTCCTGACCCTGAGAAGGTGAGTACCGAGATTGAAACTCAATCAGATGATAATGATGATGTTCAAAACTCAGAAGATAAAAAATAATTTGTATCAGAATATATAATTTGGAATCAGGCCCTCTGGCCTGATTTTTTTATTTGTGAATACTTTGCAATTTTAACATTGCACTACCGTAGCCATGAACATTAACTTAGCCAAAGGCAAAAAAGCTTACTTCGCATCCGATTTCCATTTAGGAGTTCCTTCTTTTGAAAAGAGCCTAGAAAGAGAACGAAAAATTGTGAGATGGCTCGATTCAATTTCTGAAGATGCGCAAGTAGTTTTTCTGGTAGGTGACCTCTTCGATTTTTGGTTTGAATACAACTCAGTTGTTCCAAAAGGATTCACTCGCTTTCTAGGTAAGCTGGCCGAACTTAGTGACAATGGAATTCAACTGGTAATCTTCACTGGTAATCATGACCTGTGGATGTTTGGTTATTTAGAGAAAGAACTAAATGCCATAGTTGTTAAAGACCCAATTGACATTACCATAAACAATTACTCTATTCTTATTGGGCATGGCGATGGGCTTGGTCCTCATGACAAAGGTTATAAGTCACTGAAAAAAATATTTACCAACCCCTTCTTTCAATGGTGCTTTCACAGACTTCACCCTAATTTAGGCATTGGTTTAGCCAATTACTGGTCTAGAAAAAGTAGAGCGCAAGGTCACGAAAAAGAACAGGAGTTTTTGGGCGAAGAAGAATGGCTTTGGGCCTATGCTAAAAAGAAAGAAAGTCAAAAACATAGGGACTTATATTTGTTCGGTCATAGGCACTTACCCCTTGATTTAAAGGTGGGAGAAAGCAGTAGATATGTTAACTTGGGGGAATGGATCAATAACTATACTTATGGAGAATTTGATGGCCAAAACTTCAACTTCAAGACTTTTGAAGCATAGTATAACATTTATCTTACTCATAGCAATTCAGAGCTTCGCACTTGCGCAGGATTGGAAGAAAATAGAATCTGTCAAACTCGAGAATCAGGTAAATCAGGTTTCCATAGATCGACAGGGGAATCTTTACATTTCATCTATCAACAGATCCATAGATAAATACGATTCAAACGGAGTATTTCAATCGCATTATTCTCCTCCTAAAAAATCAACTCCGAGACTAATAGAAGCATGGCAAGGACTCAGAGTTTTCGCGTTCTACAAAGACTTTCAAGAGTATTTGTTTTTAGATCGTTTTCTCAACGCGTCAGAGAGGTATTCCATAAATAATCAAGAAGGTGTTTCTTACACTAACCTTTCTACCATAGCGGCAGACAATAATATTTGGGTACTGGACGCTCAAGGATTTAGTCTAAAGAAGATCGATATTAGTAACAGTGAAGCGATTTCTGAGACCAATCTTAGTCTCGTACTTAGTAATAAGGCTTATGATTTTAGCTTCATAAGAGAGTATCAGAATTTACTCTTTATAAGTGATAACAAAAATGGTGTTCTTATTTTCGATAATCTCGGTAACTACTTAGAGACCCTACCAATCTTCAACCTTAATTTTTTTAGCTTTCTGGACACTTCCTTGATTTACATTCAAAATGGAAACATTGTTTACTTTGACATCTATACCAAACAAAAAAAAGAGGTCAGTTTACCTGACCCCTCTTACACTTTTGTATTAATGGAAAACAAGCGAGTGTTTCTTTTCACAAGGACAACCCTCGATATCTTTGAACTGAATTAGTTCTGGTTATTCAACTCACCAGTATAAATATCTAAAATTAATTGACGGAATAAGATGGTGTATTTAGCTTGCACCAACTGTAATTCGCCCGTATTTTTTCCGTTCAGGCTGGTTAAATAAGTAACGAAATCAATTGTACCGTTTTCGTAACGGCTTTTAGCAAACTCAAAGGCCATCTGTAAATTCACTAAGCTTTCTTTAGCAGCGGCATAAGAAGTTTTAGCATTTACTAAATCTAGATATGCTCTTTGCACCTGATTAGTTAAATTATTCTTCTCTTGTTGTAAACCAATTTCCGAATTCAAAACCTGAATCTTAGTTTGCTGGACTCTTGTACGGTTTTGGAAGTTGGTAAATAAAGGTATACTCAAATTTAAACCTGCTCCCTTATTAATATTGTTTTCCAACTGCGAAGAAATGTCTACAACACTACCATCTTGATTTCTTAGGTTAGACGACCAATTAGACCCATAGCTTGCTGATGCACTAAGTCTAGGCATCCAGGCATACTGAGCTATTTTATATGATTTTTTAGTAGCCTCTAAGTTTAGCACTGAGGCTTTAATCGCTGGAGAATGTGCTAAAGATTTTTCAGACACTTCTGAGAAATCCGCTATTTGAGCCTCTAATTCAGCATCTTCTATAGAAACTCCTTGGAAATTAAAGTCTTCTGTAGGATCTAGGAGAAGGAGTTGTACTAAAACCAACTCGCTTGATTTAAGTTGATTTGTTAATTCAACAATCCTAAGGTTCTGTTGTGCAACTTGTGATCGAAAATTATAAACACGTTCCATATCTCCTACTCCTGCTTTCTCTCTTTTCTCTTCTCTATCCAACTGCTCCTTTAGCAAACCAAAAGTCTGTTCAGCAATCTTAAGGTTCTCCTGAGTAGAAACCACTTGAAGAAAAGCTCCTACCACATTTCCTTCGATAGATTGGATATTGCTCTCTATAGTTTGCTCATTAGCCTCTAACAAAAGTTTACTTCTGCTCAATTCTAAGTTTTTACTAAAACCACTAAAAATTGTGACTGAAGCACCAATTGATGCTCCCCCACCCAAAGTAGTTGTATTAACTCTTGTTCCAGAAGTCTGGTCAAAAGACAAACCCTCACTCCAACGATGACTTGCACCAGCACTTAAGTCGGGCAAAAAATCAAACTTACTTCGTGTGTAACCAGCTCTAGCACTAATAGCTTCGTTTCTAGCTCTTTTAATATCGAGGTTATTATCTAATGCTATCTGAATACATTCATCCAAGGTAAGTACTCGCTGAGCACTGACAGAAGTAATCAGAAACACTGTCGCAAAAAGGGTGTAAATTATTTTTTTCATCGTTCGAGTTTTCTATCCACAAGGCATTATTGACCACTCACGCTGCCTTAAAGCGTGTTTTAATAGGCTCTGGAAAATCCAGAGCCTTTTCAGACACTTTGAGTAATATTTTTAAACCAGAGAGTTTTCTTTCGAATTGATGTTTTCAGAAACAATCTGACCATCAAATAGATTGATTACTCTATGTGAGTATTCCGCATCAGTTGCAGAGTGAGTTACCATAATTACGGTAGTCCCGTTTTCGTTAAGGTTTGTCAAAAGTGTCATAACTTCCTGACCATTAGTTGAGTCCAAGTTACCAGTAGGCTCATCCGCAAGAATCAAGTTTGGTTTTGCCACAACTGCTCTGGCTACCGCAACCCTTTGTTGCTGACCACCCGATAATTGCTGAGGAAAGTGATCTTTTCTGTGCATGATCTGCATTTGCTCAAGTACTTCCTCTACGCGCTTCTTACGATCTGCCGCAGGGTACTTTAAGTAGATCAAAGGAAGTTCTACATTTTCGAATACAGTTAACTCATCAATAAGGTTAAAGCTTTGGAAAACGAAACCGATGTTTCTTTTTCTCAATTCCGCTCTTTGTCTTTCAGAGTATTTAGAAACTTCTTCATCATAGAAGTAAAACTCTCCTTCTGACGGGTTATCTAAAAGACCAATGATGTTCAAAAGTGTGGATTTACCACAACCAGAAGGCCCCATTACGGCAACAAATTCACCTTCTTTGATTTCTAGATTTACATTGCCCAATGCAGTAGTCTCTACTTCATCGGTGTAGTAAAACTTTTTAAGACCTTTAGTGGTAATAAGATTTTTACTGTTTTCCATTTTAATAAAAGTTAAAGGTTGTTGTGAATTAATTTATACTATTTTTTGATTACTAGCTTGTCTTTATCTTCATAACCATCATAAGATGAGGTAATTACTTGTTCGCCTGGCTTCAACCCTTCTAGCACTTCATATTGCCTTGTGTTCTGGTTTCCGATGCTAATTTTTCTTTTC
Source organism: uncultured Roseivirga sp. (assembly GCF_963973945.1). Taxonomy (GTDB): domain Bacteria; phylum Bacteroidota; class Bacteroidia; order Cytophagales; family Cyclobacteriaceae; genus Roseivirga. The sequence goes on along the minus strand of NZ_CAXBBV010000002.1, from coordinate 173,738 downwards.
TCTGCAAAATCTCCAGAGGCGTCTACTACGAAAATCCAGTTCCCGCCAGTTGTTTGAAAGAAGGCGCCACGCGGTATCATAACAGCCTGACGTTCCTCGCTTAATTGAAGTTTAATAGGCACAGTCTGCCCTCTTCTAATATTTTCAGGTGCTTCGCCTTCAAACATCATTTCTACAATGAATTGGCCACTGTTAATTTCGGGGAAAATTTTGCGAATAACTAAACCGTAATTAGAACCAGCAAAATCGAAATTGCCCTTTAGCCCCATATAGACTCTGTCTAGGTAATGCTGATCTACACGGGCTACAATTTTAAAACCGTCCAAATCATCAATCTGAGCAATGGTTACTCCAGGACTAACATTTTGACCTACTTCAAAATTTACTGTAGAAAGTAGCCCAGAGATTCTTGCCGTTACCCATAAGTTACTTAAGTTCCCCTTTACAATCTCTAAACTCTCTTTTGTAGACTCAAGGCGCTCTTCATTTTGTTTAGTGCTAGACACCGCGTTGAGTGAATCAAATCGAGCAGACTCAATTTCGTTCACCCTTCTTGCTACTAATCGGTCATAACGCCTTTTAGAGTTTAAGTATTCCTGCTCAGAGATCACCTTGTCTGCCCATAATTGTTGATTCCGTTGGTAGGCATCCCTTGCCTCATCGATATCAAAGTCTAAGTTGATAATGGCAGACTTTGATTGAAACAAACGTTGACGCAAACTAAGGTTAGTATTCTCAATGTCATTTCTAAGCAAGTTAGCTTGAGTTTGCTCTCTAATGTAGTTCATTTCAAGGTTGTCATTCTCCAACTTGAGAATGGTATCTCCTTTTTCTACTTCTACGCCACCGTCTAAAAATTTCTCAGCTACATTACCACCAACTATGGCATCTAAATAAATAGTTGTTTTCGGGTTGACCGTACCCTCTACTGGAATGTATTCTTCAAATGCGCCTTCAGTTACACTAGCTACATTAATTTTGTCTAACTCAACATTGAGTTTCGAGGATTTATCAGCAAAAAAGAATACATAGGCGATTAGGGCGACAACCCCAGTGATACCTAGTATCGTAAAAATTCTTTTTGCGGTCCATACCTTCTTTTTAATCTTTCTGTCCATTGCCATTTTGAGTGATGTTTTCTTATCCGGCCAGCTTTTACCAACAAAGATGCCATAAACACAACATATTGGACTACAGACATTTAACCATTTTTAACTGACAGTGAGGTAATAGGATGTGTACAATATCAGAACAGGGCTTGGTCGGAATCGAACAGTTTTTGAATTCTTGAGCCCAGAGGATTGGGCATAAAAAAAGGCTCGATTTGGTCAGAATCGAGCCCAAAGGTCAAAAACTCAAAATATCTGAATTAACGTTTAAATTAATTCAAAACAACGAGTGCAATATATGATACATAAATCAATTTCACAAAGCGAATGCACCAATAATTTATGTCGCTACATAAATTTAGTTTAAGCGGTATATGAAAGCTCGAACAACAAACCACAGAGTTTGCAAAAAAGTGTTTACCCTATAAGGTTAGTAAAAAGACAAAATGTTACTAGCTTTATACTGTCCGTATTCGGTACATTATTGGAACGATAACGAACACTTCTCTGTACTAATAGTTGGCTCAACTGCCATAATCTTGGTTGGCACTATTATAGGCAGTAAAGAAAACAAGCCCTTAAAATTATAAGCTAGTGGATAACGAACTCGGTAAAATATTAATCATAGATGACGATGAGGATGTACTCATTGCCGCCAAACTTTTATTAAAAAAACATGCCAAGGAGGTAATCATAGAAAAGAACCCTAAGAAGATTCCTTTCTTGATGAATAACGGCACATACGATGTTATTCTACTGGACATGAATTTCAGTAAGGACATTACTAGTGGAAAAGAAGGTTTTTACTGGTTAGAGCAAATACTAGATGCCGACCCTTCTGCTGTAGTAGTACTAATCACTGCTTTTGGTGATGTAGAGATGGCCGTGAAAGCATTAAAAGAGGGTGCAACCGACTTTGTACTTAAGCCATGGCAAAACGAAAAATTGATCGCTACAATTTCAACAGCGGTCAAACTTAAACGATCTTATGCTGAAGTTGATAAACTTAAGAGTGCTAAAAAACAGCTTGAGGACGAAATAAGTAAGCCCTTTAAAGACATTATTGGAGACAGCCCTTCTATGAAGAATGTTTTTTCCATTATTGACAAAGTAGCGGGTACAGACGCCAATGTTTTGATTTTAGGTGAGAATGGAACAGGAAAAGAATTAGTTGCTAGAGCACTTCATCAACGATCACTTCGGAAAGACAACGTGTTTGTAGGCGTTGATATGGGAGCTATTACAGAAACTCTTTTTGAGAGCGAGCTTTTCGGACATAAGAAGGGAGCCTTTACAGATGCTAAAGAAGATAGGACTGGTCGCTTTGAAGTGGCGAATGGTGGCTCTCTGTTTTTAGATGAAATAGGCAATTTAAGCCTACCGCTTCAATCGAAGTTGCTTACAGCAATTCAGCGAAGAGAGGTAACCAAGATTGGCTCAAACAAATCGATGCCAATTGATATTCGTTTGATTTGCGCCACAAACATGCCGCTCTACGAAATGGTACACGATAGTACTTTCAGACAAGATTTACTCTATAGAATCAATACTGTGGAAGTACATTTACCTCCACTTCGAGAAAGACAGGACGACATAATTCTGCTTACGGAACACTTCGTTAAGGTGTATTGCGACAAATACCGTAAAGACAGAAAGAAGGTAGCTTCTTCTACCATGAAGAAGCTCCAAAAATATGCTTGGCCGGGCAATATCCGTGAACTTCAGCATGCCATAGAAAGGGCTATTATTATGGGAGAAGGGAATACTCTAATGCCTGATGACTTCTTCTTCTTGGTTCAGAAACAAGATAACGCAAATGAAGCAGCAGAAAATTTCAATCTCGATGAGGTAGAAAAGAACGTAATTCTAAAAGCGGTCAATAAGCATTCAGGCAATATTTCTAAAGCCGCCAAAGAATTAGGCTTAACAAGGGCCTCGCTTTATCGCAGATTAGAAAAACATGGGCTTTAAAAATCTACGATTTCTTATTGTTGCTCGAGTAATACTTCTTACGGCCAGTGCATTACTACTGGCCAATTTGATCTATGGCTCACAAAATCAAGTCAACATATTCTTTGTTAGCCTAGCAATTATAGTTCAGGTCTATTTGCTTATTCGCGCAATTGAAAAAACGAACCGTGAAATTTCAGGTTTTTTGAATTCAATTAAATACGATGACTTTACAGCAACCTACCCAACAGAAGGACATTCAGCTTCTGTTGATCAGTTGTATAAAGAATTCAATAATGTAATTCGAAAGTTCAGAGAAATTAGAGCAGACAAAGAAGCCAATTACCACTATTTCAGAACGATAGTACAGCATGTAGGCATTGGACTCATTACCTTCAATAAAAAAGGAGATATTCAAATTATTAATAGTGCTGCAAAGAAGCTGATTGGGATTGAGGCTATTCAGAACATTTTTGAATTAAGCAAAGTAAGCCCAAAACTAGTTGAGTCACTCGTAAAACTTAAAACTGGAGGAAGTGACCTAATTGATTTCACTCAAGAAGGCACCCATGTACAGCTTTCCATTTATGTGATTGAGCTCGTACTTAGAGGTGAAGAGTTCAAATTAGTTTCTGTTCAAAACATCCAGTCTGAACTGGAAGAAAAGGAAATGGATGCATGGCAAAACCTTATTCGTGTTTTGACCCATGAGATTATGAACTCAGTAACTCCCCTCTCCTCTTTAGCCGCTACGGTAAAAGACAACTTGGTAGATAACATTGAAGATGATGTTCCAATAGAAAAAGAAGAGTTGGAAGACATTTACCTAGCTGTTCAAACCATTGAAAGAAGGAGTCAAGGCTTAATTCGTTTTGTTTCAGACTTTAGAAACTTAACCAAAATACCTCAACCAAAAGTAGCCACAGAAAGTGTTGCCAAAGTACTGGAGCATATTCAGGTACTGTTCAATCATGAATTGGCTGCGAAAAAAATAAAAATCAGCTTCAGTATTGAGCCCATAAACTTGGCCTTTAGCATAGACAAAGAGTTGATTGACCAAGTGTTGATTAACATTTTACAGAATGCTGTACATGCTTTAGAGGAAAACACTGAAGAAAAACATATAATAGTTAGGGCTTTTGTGAATGAATATAACCGACCAACAATTGTAATAAGAGATAACGGTTGCGGTATTGATGAAGAAGCCTTGAGTAAAATCTTTATCCCTTTCTTTACTACAAAAAAACAAGGATCTGGAATTGGTCTAAGCTTATCAAAACAGATTATGAGAAAGCACGGAGGAGGAATTACCGTTAAGTCTGTAATGAATGAAGGCACCGAATTTACCCTTAGGTTTTAAATTTTTAGCTAAATCGACTATCTTCCGAAAATATTCCCTTAGAGACCAACCAATGAGTGAGATTCAAGATAAAATCACAAAAATTCTAGTCGACAAAATAGGCATAGCATCCACTGAGGCTACAATTGATGCCAATTTCATCAAAGACCTCGGTATAGATTCTTTAGACTATGCAGAAATTGTAATGGAGTTTGAACAGACTTTTGAGATCAGAATACCTGACAACGATGCAGAGCAATTACAAACAGTTGGGCAGGCAGTGGAATACATTCAGAAAAAGGTAAGTCAAAATTAATCTTTAGCTAGATTAAGTCTGTATTACCAAAAAACTTCTCATTCCTCCTTTAAATATTAATTACATAAAACCACGGTGACGATGGAGTTAAACTCAATTTGTTAATTGAGTCATACCCCTTTAACCGTGAAGAATAACTGCAAAACCATTGTTATTTCTGACGTTCACCTTGGCACCAAAGGCTCAAAGTCTAAAGAACTCGTCAGATTCCTAAAACAGTATCATTGTGAAAACCTGATACTAAACGGAGATATTATTGACGGCTGGCAACTCAAAAAGTCAGGCCAATGGAAACGTAAACACACCCGTTTTTTTACCCGAATTTTAAAAATGATTGAACACGAAGGCACTAAAGTGACCTATCTACGTGGTAATCATGACGATTTCTTAGATCAAATTCTTCCTTTCACAATGGGCAATCTTACCATCAAGAGAGAAATGGTTTATGAATCCTTTGGAAAAAAATTCCTGATTGTTCACGGAGATATTTTCGATTCTATTACACGCCAGTTTAAATGGATAGCCAAGCTTGGAGATGTAGGCTACACTTTTCTTTTATGGCTAAATCGACAATACAATTACCGAAGAATTAAAAAAGGGCTTCCTTACTTTTCCCTTTCTCAAGCAGTAAAGGGCAAAGTGAAGCAGGCCATAAAATATATTGACGATTATGAAGAGCAACTTTCTGCCATGGCCAAATACCGTGAATGCGATGGTATTATCTGCGGACATATTCACCAACCAGCCATAAAAGAAATTGATGGCATTACTTATCTCAACTCTGGTGACTGGGTAGAATCACTCACTGCCCTAATAGAAGATTTCAATGGAGAGTGGAGTCTAGTTTATTATTCTGAAACGCAAAAGGCAGAAAAGAAACAGAAAGAGTCGAAGGGATTAAAAAGCAAGCCCATAGAAATAACTGGCCTATTCGGGCCTGTAGAGATTAGTCCAAAAACTGAAATCGGATAAATGAGAGCACTCTTTATAATACAAGGTGAAGGTCGCGGTCACATGACTCAAGCTCTCGCTTTATCACAAATATTGACAGAGGCTGGTCATGAAGTAACTTCAATGATCATTGGTACCAACAAAAGACGCGAAGTACCTGATTATTTCAAGCAAAAATCTGATGCAAAAGTCCATACGGTAGTTAGCCCAAACTTCTTTTATGATAAAGGAAAGAAGTCTATCAACTTATGGAAAACAGGGCTAGTAAATGGCTTAAATATTCCGCAGTTCTTAGGTCAGCTCAGAAAGATCAACAAGATTGTAAAAAGCGAACAGCCCGATGTCATTATTAACTTCTATGATATACTCGCGGGCCTGTATTTTGGAATTTATAAGCCGAAAGTAAAAAGAATCTGTATTGCCCATCAGTATTTGGCCGAAGACAGTTCTTTTCCATTTGCCGAAGGTTCGCCTCTTCAAAAACGGTGTTTTCTGCTTACTAACAAACTGACATCACTTAATGCGCATAAGAAAATCGCCTTATCATTTCGCAATATTAAACCTGATTCTAAAACATTAACCATTGCTCCTCCACTACTTAGGGAAGAAATATTCAACCTAACTCCAAGCAAAGGAGATTTCATTTTGGCCTATGTAGTAAACCCCGGCTATGCTTATGACTTAATGGAATGGCACAAGCAGAATAAGAAAATTCGACTGCACTGCTTTTGGGACAACTTAGATCAAAAAGATGAATGGTCACCATGGAAAAACATCACCTTCCACCATATTAATGACCAAAAGTTTTTGAATTACATGAAGGACTGCATGGGTTACGTTTCTACTGCAGGCTTTGAGTCCATTTGCGAGGCCATGTATTTAGGTAAGCCAGTAATGATGATTCCTGTTGAAAAACAGTATGAGCAAGCCTGTAATGCGCTAGATGCCGTCAAGGCTGGGGCAGGAATCACCAATCATCACTTTGTGCTGGATCCATTCTTAAAATACCTTTCCACACACGAAACCGAAGCGAAAAAATTCAAACATTGGATGGGGCTGAATAAAACAATCATTCTTGAAGCACTCGAAGCACCTGTTGTGTCTCCAACAAAGAAGTTAACGCTCAAAACAAGACCTACCTTTTCTCAATTTTCATCAATACTGAACTCATAAAAGCAGAACTTATGAAGTATATTGAAACCTCGAGGTAGACATTTGTGTTCTACCCTCGAAATCAGAAAGGAATATATGCTTACTTGGATTGACGTAATCAAATTTGCCAATAACGGCAGCCCAGCACCCGACAGAAGGGTGGAAAAAACAGAGGACGAATGGAAGGCCATTTTAACTCCTTCACAATTTCAAATTGCCAGATTAAAAGGCACCGAAAGGGCTGGAACAGGTGAATTCTGCGAACGTCACGAACCCGGATTATACGGCTGCGTTTGCTGCGACACTCCCCTATTCGACTCTAGATTAAAATTTGAATCAGGCTCTGGCTGGCCAAGTTTTACACAACCCGTAAAAGAAAATGCCATTAAGTACGAAAAGGACACGTCCTATGGAATGGTGCGCGTAGAAGTAATGTGTAATACTTGCGATGCACACCAAGGCCATGTTTTTCCTGATGGCCCTGAGCCAAGTGGCTTACGCTACTGCATTAATTCGGCTTCAATGAAATTGATTGAAGAAGACAAAACCGAAGCCACAGCCATTTTAGGTGGCGGCTGTTTTTGGTGCACAGAAGCTGTTTTTCAACGGGTAAAAGGAGTAGAAAAGGTAGAGTCGGGCTATTCAGGCGGAACTGTTAAAAACCCAACGTACAGAGAAATTGGAACAGGAAGAACAGGACATGCGGAAGTAATTAAAATTACTTATAATCCAGAGGTTCTACCTTATGCCGATTTGCTTCGTATTTTCTTTTCTACCCATGACCCTACTACACTAAACCGACAAGGGTATGATCAAGGAACACAATACAGGTCTGTAATTTTTTATCGAGATGAAGATGAAAAACAAACCGCAGAAGCTGTAAAAGTAGAAATGAAAGATTACTTTGACGACCCTATAGTAACAGAAATCAGTCCGCTTGGAGCCTATTACCCAGCTGAAGAAGATCATCAGGACTATTATAATGAAAACAGGGAACAGCCTTATTGTAGGGCAATCATCGACCCGAAAGTTCAGAAATTACGAAGCATGTTTAAAGACAGGCTGAAAGACGAAATATAAACACCGAGGCTTCACTTTAATAAGTGGAGCCTTTTTTACTTCCCTACCTTTTCCAACACTGTAAAATTTCTTAACAACCGATGCCCTTCTTCATCAATCACAGTGATGATGTGTTCACCTGCTGGTGGCGTTAAGGCGAGAACATGATTGGCTTGAGTGGTTCCTAAATAGACATCATCCAAATGCCAGTGCAATTCGCTGTTGGGTTTACGATGGGCCACTTCAAACACCACCTGTTCCCTTTCGCCTTCTAGGTTTATTGGAATATACACCTGTGCATCGGGTTCTGGATATACCATGTCCATCACTTCCATGTCTAAACTTTCACCAAAGCAATCGCTTCGCAAAGGAGGAAGTTCTTGATAGGTTGGGTTACGCTTTTTATAATACAGCGCTTGTTTAGGCGGAAGCACAAACCAATTGGTGCTGATCATATCCACTACTGGTTCGCAATCTGAATTCACACGGTAATTCTTAGTTTTATCAAGGTGTACCCTTTGGTGAAAAGGGCTTGCCATGGTATTCAGCCCGGCCTTTGGAATTAAAACCGTATCCACTTGAATGGAATAGGATGAAGCCAAATAACCACTTTGACGGTCTACTGGGGCATAAACCACTTCAGCCATAGGCGGGTTAAACCAAGTAGTTTCTGGCAACACATCAAAAATATCGAAGAGAATTGGTGCGGCCGCTTGAATGCCCGTGAGTCCAGGACGACCCTCACCATCGGCATTCCCCACCCAAACACCCACCACATATTCTGGGGTCACTCCTATTGCCCAACCGTCTCGATAGCCAAAGCTTGTTCCTGTTTTCCAAGCAATTTTCTTGGCGCTAGAATACAGTTTCCATTGCGCATCATCACCCGGACGATACACTTCCAGCATGGCTTTAAAAGTAAACCAAATAGAAGAAGCGCTTAACTGTTTATTGTTCTTCAGTTCAATGTTTCCGTTGATCTGTTTTTCCGAAACATCTTTTTTATTCAACAATGAACCTTGAACTTTAAACTTTGTGCCATCATAATTCGCAAATTCAAAATCACTTTTCTCATAACGCTTTTCGGGAGTCCGCCCATTAAACCGTGTGAGCGTACGTGCCATTCCTGCATAAATATTCGTCAAGTCCCAAAGAGTGCCTTCTGAACCGCCCAGAATCATTGACAGGCCATAATGACTAGCGGGCTGGGTTAGCGTAGTCATGCCTAAACCTTTCAGTTTTTCATGAAAACGCGGATAGCCATAATCTTGGAGCATGTGAACGGCAGGAATATTCAGCGACCTCGACAAAGCCATATCGGCATGTACTGCGCCATCGTATTCACGTGTAAAATTCTTAGGAACGAAATTCTTAAAATACACCGGAACATCGGGCAAAAGCGACTTTGGCAACATCAAACCTTCATCCAGTAGAGAAGCATAGAGTATGGGTTTGAGCAAACTACCTGTGCTCCTTGGGGCTTGAATCACATCTACTTGTTGACCAGTTGACGATGCACCTTCCTCATACACATTTCCTATATAGGCCTTTACTGTATTGCTCCGAACGTCCAACACAATTGCCGAAGCGTTTTCAATTCCATCGAGCCTCAAGAGCGCATTATGGTTTTTTACCACTCGGTCTACTCGCCTCTGTAAATGTGCATCTAATGTAGTTTGTAATCTTTGGCCTTCTTTTCCATCCTTGACACCTTTGTCCAACAAGTGCAAAGCTTCAATTGGAATATCATTGGGTTTAGAAGGAATGGGTTCCTCTTTGGCCAATTCAAAGCTGGTTTCGTCAAAAAAACCTTCATCATACATTTTATCCAAAAGGCGATCGCGTTTGGCTTTTAAAGGAGCCGTATTTCTGCCTGGATAAAGTAAAGAAGGTTGGTTGGGAAGTACTGCCAATAATGCGGCTTCGGCCCAACTTAAATCGTTGGCTCTTCGGCCAAAGTAGCGCCATGAGGCCGCTTCAATTCCCACAGTATTCCCTCCAAAAGGGGCGTGCGAAGCATACAGTTTCAGAATGCTTTTTTTGGAGTACCGAAGCTCAAGTCGAGTGGCCAGAATCATCTCCACCAACTTTTCATATACGTTGCGCGACTTCCCTTTTCGATACATCCGAATCACCTGCATGGATAGGGTACTGCCTCCACTCACCACGGATCCAGCCTTTAAATTCTGAACTATGGCCCTACCCATTGCAAAAGGATTTACTCCGGGGTGACTGTAGAAATATTGATCTTCGAAAGTAAGTAAAGCCTTCTCGTATTTATCCGAAATGGAATCTACTTCTGGAAACCGCCATTGGCCGTCTCTGGCAATTCTAGCAGAAAGCATTTCTCCATTTTCGGCATTCAGTACGGTAGTGTATGGATCGTTAAAAAGGGTTTTGGGCAAACAGACATAATACGCAGCCGACAACAGCACAAAAAGCACCAGAATTGGATAACGATATTTCTTGATCTGTTTTTTCATTCGGTGAGGTAAGACCTGACAGGTTTTTGAAACCTGACAGGTCTGCTTTTCTTTCTAATTTACACGTTTAACCTCCACCCACTGACCAGGAACACGCGCACTGATGGTATTGTCGTACATGGCCTGAACGCCAACAGCCGGCAGATAGAAACGTCCAGCATAAGTAGCATTCAAAGCTACTTTGAACAGCTTTCTCTCATTCGGTTTTAAATCGAAATATGTATAAACCCTATCGTCCCGAATATCTTGATAAGTATAGTTCTGCGAAGTGGCAGCACCCGGAATTTCATTCAATCGATCATTCAGGATTTCCCAACCAGAAGGGAATACTTGACTCAAAGCGAGGTTCTCATAAATCCCTCTTGTTCCAGTATTGAATATTGAAACTTCAGCAAAGAAATCAGTGCCTTGACTTAAACTGCTTGGCTCTACACTTTGCCCGTTCCGATCTACATAAGTCACTTTTATTGTCAGGCCATTCGAAGCGGCAGTTTCGTTTCCAGCTAGGGGCTGCCCCGTTTTAATGACTCTGACAAAGAGCACTCCTTCGCCCTTATTCTCTACTTTAACCGCTCCAGCTTTTGCTCCATCAACAGGTACATCAATCAATTTCACAGGCTTGGCCGTCTCTATGTTTTGGCTAGCACCTGAGTTCAAAACATAAGAAGCTTCTAAGCCTTTCGAAGTTTTGTCTACACCTGAAAACTTAATGACTGAAAGTAACGAGTAAGCGGTTGTTTGTGTACTCATCCAACGGTCGTCACTTAAGTTATCGGCTACAGTCCTTAACAATGTCATTCCCTCGTTTTGCATTTTAAGCAAGCCCAATGTCTCTAAAATCATGGCATTATCTCGGGTTTGAGAACCGTAATAATAGTAGTTAGATTTTGGCTTAGACACCAAAGGTTCTGAGGCAATTAATTCTTTTGCCACATTTACCTTTCCTGCCACCGCATAAGCTGCCGCTAATCTCCATTTCGCTTCCAGCGAAAGACTATTATCCTCTCTCAATCGGTTCATTGCCCCTAACTCCGGGCTTTGGACTAAAGCCAAAGTATACAATCGGTAAGCCTGCATTAAGTCATCATTGTATCGGCCATGGCGCATCCAATTCTTAGCCTTTCTACTTTGGAATTTCGTCCAGTTTCTCAGTAAGTTGGAAGGAATGTTATAGCCTTTATCTTTGGCCTCCATCAAGAAATGGCCAGCGTAATTTGTACCCCAATCATTATCATCGCTTTGACCCGGCCAATAAGAGAATCCTCCTTCACTCGTTTGAAACTTCGACATTCTGTCAATGGCCGCTTTGATGTTTCTTTCTATTTCAGCTTTTCTATCGGCTGTTAATTCCATAATATCTCCTAAAAAGAGTTGAGGAAAAACTGCGGAAGTGGTTTGCTCGATACAGCCATGCGGATAGCCAATCAAGTAATTCAAACGTTTACCAAGGTTAATTGGAGGAATGACTGAAAGTTCAAGCTGCACCTTATTTGTGCCTGCCATTCCCATTTGTTCAAAAGACTGATTCCAGCTTTCGCCAGCCTGAAGCGCCTTGGCAATTACATCTGTCGCAGGAGGATTAGGGCTACGCACATCAATTTCAACCTTATAAGTCGCGGTTTCATTTCCTGATGTTGCCACAATTTCAACCGTCCCTATACCCAGCGTTTCACTTACCTCTAGTTCGAAATCGATGATCTGATCACCAATTTCATTGAAGGTCAAAGTCTGTTGGGTAGTGCCCATGGTTTTCAATAGCGCATTTCCTTTTACAGAAACTTTCACCTCTTTTACCGATGGCTCCATAGCAAAAACGCTGACTGGCAATTTCACTTTTTCACCTGGCCCAATTACCCTTGGTAGCGTACCCAAAACCATCAATGGTTTACGTACTGGCGTTGCCTTTTCTGCTTTTCCATAAGCACCATCTTTACCCGCTACCACCATAGTACGCACAGAGCCTACATAATTCGGCATTTTAAAAGTATGCGAAGCGGTCTTCCCTGCTCCTAACCTAAAAGGCCCCAAGTGTTTGACCACTGGCTTGAAACGATTGGCTTTTGCACTCTCTGGTTTGGCATTAGAACCATCACCACCGAGGGCCAATAAACGAGTCAGCTCTCCATTGTAGGCATTCGTTACATCATCGAATAAATCCCATGTTTTCACCCCCAAAGCCTGACGCGCATAAAAATTCGACCATGGGTCTGGTGTGCCAAAACGAGTAATATCAAGCAAACCCTCGTCTACCACTGCAATAGTATAAGTCATCGCACGACCATCTTTCTCACTCACCTTTACCGTTACATCCGATTCTGGCTCCAGTACATCTGGCAATAAAATTTCAGGGTTCAGTTTGGTTTTTGGGTTGCTTACATTGATCGGCACCACTCCATAAAGCCTGATCGGCAAATCGTTTCTTGTTTGTGCATGTGGTTGTAAAAGCGTGGTGTTCACGTAAGCGTTTGGCACCATTTCTTCCGTGGTCTCAAATTCAAATGCTGTTTCTCCCTTACCAGTTTCGACCCAATAGGAAGCAACTACCCTACTACCATTCTCTACACTCACTAAAGCTCTTCCTTCAGAATTTGATGGAATATTGATTTTCACTTTTTCGCCAATATTATAATCTTCCTTGTTGGTGGAAAAGGCCAAAAGTGAAGCGCCTCCCGGACGGTTATTATCGTCTGCCCAACCCGGCCAATCGAAGTAGGCGATTGTTCCAGTAGAGTGTTTAGAAACAGGGTCGGTTACACGAATGTAATAGCGCCCCCATTCACGGTCACCAATATTAACATCCACTGTAACTTTGCCATTTGTGGTGCTCACCGTCTTTGTTGTTACAGGGCGGTTATAACTAGCACCTACGTAATTGGCTATATCGTTTTGGCCTCCGTCCCACCACCAGCGCCAGCCTAATTTGTAAACTTCAAAAGTCAATCCTTTTCTGTCAATACTGTTTCCCTTGGAATCCACCGTTACTATACTCATTTGATGAGATTTGCCTGTTACCAACTGACCTCTTCTGTCACCCTCTGGCTTTTTCACGCCCACAAATGAAGTGTATGGATAGAAAGGAATGCTGAATTGATCTATACTGAAATCACCTCCCGGCTCGTACACTTTTCCTTTAAAGGTGGCCATTAATGCCCCTGGTGAATTCAGTTCTGCGCCAATTTTCAAGTTCACTTTTGAGTGGCCAGAGGCGTCTACTTCACCTGAAAAAACCTGAGTAGGTTGTTGATAGAAGTTCTTCGCTTCATCGTCAAATGAATAATTAGGAAAATCTTTGAAGGTAGTCGTGACTGGGTTCAAATAGAGATCGAATTCTGCTTTCAAATTTCTAGCCGAAGCTCCCGTGAGCCACTTCACATTCAAGTCGCCCGAAACGAAAGTAGTTGCGGCAGTGAGTCTGTCTACTCCAAAATCTAAGTCAATTTTGAGGCGGTTGGGCTTGACTGTCTCCACCTTTACGCGTTTGGTAAACTCCGCACCGCCTAAACTTACTTTAGCTGTCCAGTTGCCAGTTGGGTCGGTGTCTGCAGTTTGGGTTTTGAAATCGTAAAAGCCATCTACAGACTGCGTTCTCACAATACGCTGCTTTGTATTTCCAGATGGGTCAATCAGTTCAAAAACGACTGGGTGGTCATCTGGCAGATTGTTTTCTTTATCTTCTAAAATGAAGTTTAAATAAATATCATCGCCCGGACGCCAAACGCCCCTTTCGCCATACATAAAACCTTTCAATCCTCTTTCTACTCGTGCGCCACCTGTATTGAAGTTGCTCATAGAGAGTGAGAGACCATCAGAGAGTTTCAAATAACCACGCTCTGCGCCTCGGTTAGCGACCAATAGAAATGGCTTTCTCAATAAATCGGTTTCTATTTTACCCTGACCATCAGTAGTTACAGTAGTAATCTTCTCTTCCTGAAAATCATAAACATCTACTGAAACACCTGAAATTGGCTTGGTGGTTTTCAAATCAGTAACAAAGGCTGTGAGTTTTCTGTTGTTTCCAATTTTAGCGATCATCCCTAAATCTGAAGCCAAAATATTCTTGCTCACCATTCGGTTAGTGCCCACAAAATAGGAATCCGTACAAGGGTTATCACGGTCCTGCCAGTTGTAATTTCTGCCGTAATTGTAATCGTAATAACTATCGTACTCACCGTCATTATCACCAGAATAGGCATCCCAATTGTCTTCTGGAATTTGCCCAGTTAGTACTGGTGTTTCGTCTGCTGGTGCAGCACAGCCAAAAGTAGAATAGGCCCTTTTGAAGTTAATTCGGACTTGGTAAATGGCTCCGGGTTCGGTTTGAATAAGTTCGTTTAAGTCTAGGGTAAAGCGATTCCATTTCCCTAAATCAAATACTCCCGATTCGTTAAGCGGAATACGTTTCTGTAAAATAGGACGCCCAACCCTACGCAATTGCTCATTTCCTTTCAATTCATTTACCTGAAGGAATTGCAACACATTGCGCTCAAATATTTTGATTACGGTTACGTCTACTGCATTCAAGTTCACCGCTTCGAAAGGAAGAATGAGACCATCGGTACTTGGTAGAATTGTGCCCTTTGCATTGAGCTTCAACAAAGGCTTCAATTGCTCAAAATTGACAACATTCTGATAAAGCTCCTTCATTTTAAAATCCATGAGGTTGCGAACACCAGGATATGCCTTTACCGCCTTGACACCAGAAATATCAGTTGCTACAAATACCTTTACATTATTGCCTTCGATTGTATAGCGAAGATCATTCTGGCCTTCTACCGTAATTAGGCCATTTAGGTCTTGATCTTCTTTTAAAGGATCGGAAAAACTAACCAAAATATAAGGGTCGCCTGTTTTTACCACTTTAACATCTCGCACATTAAAATCGCCAAGAACAGCTACGGGCACCACCATGCGCGAATCACGATCTACTCCTAAACTGCTACCGTCTACCGCCACTTCAACTCCTGAAGCCTGCTCTTTTCTTTCGATGCCCTTTACCTTAAATCTGTGGCTAGTTCCGTTTGCTTTATCAATTTCCCATTGTACCGAAAGGTTGCTGCCCGGCTGTTTGAACGATACTGCTTTCACTACAGCGGCTGAATCAGCAAAATCAGCAGTATTGAATTGCCCTTCAATAACTTGCTTGCGCATTGCATCTTCGGCATCAGAGGCCACTTGCTCTATTTCTAAATCGAAATTTTGACTGACTGTTTCAAATCCAAAATTGAAATTATTGAGTTCTTCTTCTACCTCTTTCAGGTTGCTCAACTTTAGCGTTCCGTTGTACAAAGTGCCTGATTTAAGAGGGGATGAAGGTTGAAATTCCACCACATTATTTCCTACCCAACGGCCTTTACCAGAAATACTTGGAGTAAATTGAAAAAGTGAAGTAGGATCTGTACTTAACTGGGCATCCGTTACCGGTTCTACCAAACGCACCATAATGGTTGAGCGCGTAGATACTTTTCCAGAAGTATAAGATGAAACATAAGCCGAAAAGGCTTGATCGGCTTGTTTATTGAGCTGATCTATTGGTGTTTTCTTATCACCACAAGAGGTGACAAAAAGCAGGCACAGCAGGGCACCCAAAAGAGAGATTTTGGAAAATGACATTTCAATTTAATTAAGACAGTAAGAGATCGGAACGCTGATGGTTCAATATAAAAATTACCGCTCCAAATAGATAACTAAGAAAGCTGTTTTTATTGCGCGCAGAAGAAAAATTAGCATAAATAAATTACTACTGATTACGAATACCTAAATCTAGCCTATATAAAGACTACCTTATTTCTAAACCTTACTTAGCTTTGTAAGCTAAAACTTCTTCAACAAGCAGAAATGAAAAACTACCTCCTATCCATTGGTATATTAACTCAGGGCGAAATTGATGAAGTAATTTCCTATACCAAAAGGAAATCTTTAAAGAAAAATGATTTCCTAATTAAGGAAGGTCAGGTTTGCAATGAAATTGCTTTTGTGGAATCAGGAATACTTCGCTCCTTTTTTTCTTCACCATCGGGCGAAGAAACCACTTACTGCTTCACTTTTCCTCAACGGCTCAGTGCGGCCTACACTTCTTTTATTACTAAGGAGGAAACTCAAGAAAACATTCAGTGTATCACCCCAGTAGAGCTCTTGGTTCTGCCCAGCGATAAGTTTCATGAGTTTGCTGAAAACAACATACGCTGGGTTAAATTGCTCAAGCTGTTTGCAGAAGAAAATTACATAGAATTAGAAAAACGGGTATTTCAATTGCAGAGAGAAACGGCTAAAAAGCGTTACTCCGACCTAATTTTAAACCAACCTGAATATATCCAACAAATACCATTGCAATACTTAGCCTCCTATCTGGGCATTAGTCAAAGGCATTTGAGTAGGTTAAGAAAAGAGCTTTCTTTTTAGACATTTGTCCTATAAGTCATAAATAATCATTCTCACTTTTGCCTGACTTTAAGGCAAAAAAAATGAGTAAGAAAATTCTGATTATTAACGGACATCCAAACAAAGACAGCTTCAATTTTGGCTTAGTGGATGCTTATAAAAAAGGGGCCATTCAAAGCGGGGCCACCATAGATGAGATTACCATAGGCGATCTAGAATTTGATCCAAATTTGCAATATGGTTATCAGAAAAGGGTTGAACATGAGCCCGATTTGGTAAAATCATGGAATAAAATTCAATGGGCAGATCATTTGGTTTGGGTGCATCCTGTCTGGTGGGGTGGATTACCTGCAATTACCAAAGGTTTTATCGATAGGCTATTTGTACCGGGTTTGGCTTATAATTATCGTGAAAACTCAGTTTGGTGGGACAAACTTTTAAAAGGAAAAACTGCCCATATTATTACTACTTTAGATCAGCCCGGCTGGTATTATAGACTGGCCTATGGTAGACCAAGCGTTAATCAGCTTAAGAAGTCTACGTTAAAATTTTGCGGCATAGAACCAGTCAAAGTAACTTATGTTGGCATTATAAAATCATCAACAACTTTGCAAAGAGAAAAATGGCTAAAGAAAGTAGAAGGCCTTGGACTTAGAAATAAATAACCCACTCGGATTACTTTGTTACTTTATTCGGGGATTTAATTTCTGAGGTTTACACAGTTTAACTAACTTAGTTGCTTATGAAAACGATCAGACTATTTTTTCTTCTGCTGTGCTTCTGCTTTTCTCATCAAGCCATTGCGCAGCATGTTTTTCCAGATGTAATTGATAATTGCTATCTGGATCAATTTGTTTATGAAACTGATGAGATACTTGCGAAGCTTGATAATAAAAAAATCATTGAAGTGGTTACAGCCTCTTGGGATGAAAAAACAAAAAAGAATGCTGAGGGAATTCTTGGGTTTCAGGTTTTGGTGGACAATAGAGGTACTAGTTGCTTGATGAGCATTAGAAATGAAACCAACATTAAAACCAAGAAAATGGACCTTACCAACAGCATTAACGACAACCTTAAATGGCCAAGAATGCAACAGAAGGTTTCTGTAATTGTGGTGATGGAATTTAAAGAGGGTGAAGTTACGATGAAAAGAATGGGTACCAAAGACATGAAAACCTTAACTGAGGTTGGTAGTGAGGGCAACTAATCTCTTATCGCAGAAAATTAAAACGGGCTTTGATCTAACATTGATCGAAGCCCGTTTTTGTTTTATCATTCCATTCTTAAGGTTTCAGCAGGGTTCATTTTCTTAACCTTACCTATTTGAGTAGTAACAGTCAGAAAAACCACTGTGGCCAAAATTAACGCGGCAAAGGTTAACGGAATAAGGTTTACTGGATCGTGATAGGCATAAATCTCATCTAGAAACACTCCAATGATAAATACCGCCAAGGTACTTCCAATCACCACGGCTATAGATAACATAATACCGAATTTTAGATAGACAGATTTAGTGAGTTGTATCAAATTAGCCCCTAAAGCTTTCTTAATCCCTATATCCTTCATTTTTGATGTAATACTCAACGAAGCCAAACCAAAAATGCCCATGGCCGCAAGAATGGTTGCTAAAGTAGCGGTAAACAGCATTGTATTCTTTAAACCTCGGCTATCGCCTGAGTCATTATCGAATACAGTTGATTGCAAAAAGCCTATATATGGCTTATTCTGTACTACATCCACCCATGCTTCTTTAATTTTATCTTCCATTTCCAGTTCAGTACCTGCCGAAACTTTTAATGTCAGATAATTCAATTCAGAATCAGGTTTGGCCTTTATAATTATGGGCTCTATTTTGTCACTCAAGCCTTGATAGTTGAAATCCTTTAATACACCCACCACCTTATGGAAAACACTATCAATTTGAATTAGGTCATCAATTCTAACATCGTAGTGTTCAGCAAATTTTTCGTTAATCATTACAGAAGACTGTGAATCACTAATCAGTTCAGGGTCAAAAAACCTTCCCCCGTGTAATTTCAAGCCCATAAATTGAGGATACTTAGTACTACAAGTTAGAAACGAAGCTCGGTTTTTTGTATCACCCAAGTAAAATTCAGTATTGCCATAGGCCTCACCTAATGCTGCATTCGTTGCAACTGCTTCTTCAACTCCAGATAAAGCCATCATTTTATTTAACAAAGAAGGGTAGATTTTTGAATCTGGTATGTTCACCAGAATTCTGTCTTCCTTTTCAAAACCCCACTTTATATCTTTCTGCATATTATTGGTGCGAACAAACATGATTCCTGCCACAATAGTAATGATGGACAGCACCAGCTGAAACGTAATTACAGCTCCTGAAAAGCCCCATTTCTTGCCAAATCTTTCTTTACCCCGAAAAATAACTGAAGGCTTAAATTTAGAAATGTAAACCGCAGGATAAAATCCAGAAAGGAAAGTAACCACCAACAAGAGTAGCCCTAAAAAGTACCATAAATTTCGGTTAGATAATAAATTGAGAGAGATAGTACCTCCAGACATTTCATTAAACCATGGCATAAAAAGGCCTCTGGCCAAAACAATTCCGAGAAAGATTGAAAGCGCACAAAGAATAAGATTTTCTGTTAAAAATTGGGCAATAATTTGAGACCGTTTACTGCCTATCGTTTTACGAATTCCTATCTCCTTTACCCTTCTTGTGGCCATCAGGATGGCAATGTTCACATAGTTAGAAATGGCCAATAACAACATAAAACCCGCAATTGAAATGAGCAGAACAATTGGCCCGGTGGGCGGAGCACCTCCTGGAACTCCGTTTAAATTACGCTTTGCCATAGACTCTAAAGGCACCAAGAAAATTGATTCGTATTGCGCATCAGGCTTCAGGCCGTTCTGAACTGAAACCATGGATTGAAACGATCTTTCAAGCTCGGCTACATCCGTTCCTTTCTCTAATTCTATAAATGTTACTGCATTGGTTTGCTCAGGTTCGCCTCTACTTTCCAACACTTCATAACTCAATAAAAAGCTTGGCCTTATACTCGAGTTATTGGGTGCATTTTCTATCACTCCTCCAACGACAAAAGTCATTTCTTCTTCGCCATAAATTACTTTTATCAGTTTATCGATGGGGTATTCATCTCCGAAAAACCTTACAGCGGCAGATTGATCAATCACAATCTTAGAAGGGTCCTTCAACACATCTTTACTTCCATAAACCATAGGAAAAGAGAATGAAGTCAAGAAGTCGGGGTCTACATAATTAACATAGCTTCTGAAAATGTTATCCTTAATTCGAAAAACATTCTGAGCGCCCTTCATCCTTGTTCTGCGTTTTATTTGAGGGAAGTTATCAGGCAATTCCTTGGCCAGACCCGAATCAAAAACTCCATATTTACCTAGGCCACCTTCTGAAAACGCTTCATGAGCGACCAAGTAGATATTCTTACCGTTTTCATGAAATTGATCTCGAATCACTCGTGGCTCAATGAACATGAAGGCCACTAGGCAACAACCTATGGCACAAGACAGCCCGGTGATATTGATAAACGAGGGCATTTTTTGGCGGAGGATATTTCGCCAACCGATTTTGAAATAGTTTTTGAACATAGCAATGTTGTTAAATTGAGTTGTTTGACTTGACTTCCTTTTGATGTTCTTCCACCTGAATAGGCGAATAATGTCCCATGCAAAAGCACGCTTGGCGCGTTGCACTCCTTTTTCTTCTAACCTCCAGAAAAAGAGTTCGTGTACATCGCCTTGAATTTGCTCTAGTAGCTTGGGGTTGCAATACCACTCTAAAAAGCGGTCGGCCCAACGAGGTGGTTTTGGTTGCTCAAAATTTTTCATGCTGAAAAATTGAGTGCTGGCAACTGATTATAAAGCTTGTCGCGCATGGATTTGACCTGATCCAATACCGCACGGCCAGTTGACGTAAGCGTATAGTAGCGTTTCCTTCTTCCACCTCGAACTTGTGATGCTCCTCCCATATCAGATGTAAGCAGGCCCTTTTCTTCGAGCCGATTTAAAACCGCATGAATGGCACTGATGTTAACTTCACGTCCGGTCTGTTCTTTCATTTCTTTCAAAACAGAAACTCCGTAAGCGTCTTCGTACAATACTCCAACAAGCAAAAGCACAAGCTCTTCTAATTCACCAATGTTGTCGCCTTTCATATTACCCTTATTTAATCTACAAACATAGATCAAATCTATAACATCTATATTTGTAAAACAAATAAATTTAGGTACTAGCCTCAACTTGGAGAGTTTTCTCCACTGGCAGAACCCTCCAAAAGTTCTTATTTCTACATTTAATAAAGGATTTTACAATTGTTGATACATCAACTTTTGGAAGGGTTTCGTAGGCCAAAAATTGAGTCCAGATTAATAAGGCCTAGGCTTGTAAGTGTATTTTCTTTTTCGATCTAAGAAATGTTTGATTCCAAACTGAACTCCGTTGGAATAATAAAGCGACTGGTTAAATAGCTCGAACTGCCCAGTAACAAAAGTGAACTCTTTGATTGGGAATGAAACGTTACCCGTTACTCTTAAAAATCCATCGGTGTAGCTATCAAAGAAATAGCCCGCTTCTATCCTGCTCTTTAACTTTCGCTCGTTTTCTCCATAGGTCCAAGCAAGGCCTCCACCACCGTAAAGTCTGCTCTTGATAATCCAATATGGGTTACCGTTTTCTTGGCTCGTATTGGCAGCCGATACAAATAGTTCTGCAAAAGGTGAGAATCGGGATTTATTCGCTCTTTTTAGGTTGGCAAACAGACGAGAGGTTAATGCACCTTCCATGCCTCCATTGGTATAATAGCTGCCTACTAAGGCAAAACTTGATTGCCAAAACTTGGCAGAACCGCGTTCATAGTAACCAATGATTTCAGACTTATAAATCTCTTTTGAAATACCCACGCCTGTTTGTACTGGAGCAAAGTCTAAACTCAATGATTTGAACACATTCTCTTTTGATTGAGAAATACTGGCGTCTAAATCAACAAACATCTTATTGAAGTTATCCCTTTGCAAACCTGCACCTACACTGAACAATGGTTTTGATGGATTATTGGCTGTTTGATAGCGGTAACGTAAACCATAAAGCTCATGCGCCAAATTTTGCGGGTCAATATCTGTTAGCACCAAATCAGATACACTTGCATGGGTAACAGAAAAACTATGCTGCCTCCCTCTTTCTGTTCTTAGGTTGAAAGTAGCGCTGCTTTCCCAAACGGACTGATTGAAATTATCTTCTACATAAGCTGTATTTACTTCAACAGAGTTATTTTCATTGTAGCGCAATTCTTTCTTTAGGGTATGGAGGGTTTCTGGGCTAAAAAGTTCAGGAGTTCTATCAATCAGGAATTTCTGAACATCGGCATCGAAGTAAATTACATCTGGATTAAAGCGCTTTTCAATTTCAATCTTTTTCTCATGGCCTTCGGGCAGCTGATTGGCTACTAGGGCTGACCTTTCGTATTCACCGATGTCATACCAAGCAGAACTCACAAATGCTTTGGCTTCTTCATCTTTTGGGTGATCTACGATGTATTCATTGAACACAGTTTCCATTTTGTTGAAAGCTTCTAGTTCTATCCACCATTGCAAAATGGTAGTGATAGGGATTTCCGTAGAATAATCTGACCACTGCAAGGCTTCTTGAATCTTACCGCTATCGGAATAGGCATAAGTTATGGTAGTCGCTCTTGGCCAAAGCAACGGCAGGTCTTCTGGGTTCTTTCCATTTAATTCACCAATAAGAAGTTCAGGCTCAAAGTCTATAATGAACTGAATATATTTTGCGTAATTCTCAGGACTTGGGTCTTTGTCGTTCAAATGAACAAGTACTTGCTTGATTTGCGGTATGTACTCTGTTCCGTAAAAGAAAGTGAAGTAGTCCTTAATGGCGGCTTCATCTTTTGCATCGAACATAATTTTTCTAAAAAGCCATTTTTCCGTAAGCTCTTCATTAGGGAAAGCTTCTTTCTTTAAATACAAGTCTAGGTATTCAAGGCCTAAAGACTTGGATTCATTCTGATAGGCGTCTTCTATAAAATTCCATACATCCATTGGTTTTTCTTGATAGCCAGAATAGAGCATAAACTCATTAAAAGTTGCAGAATCTACAGATGTTTGATTCTTCAGTTTACTTTCGAGCATACTTACCGCTTGCTCTAGTTGGCTGTTTTCTACATACCAAGCCACTGAGTCTTCAGCTGTATTTAATGAAGCCAAAACCTCTAAAGGACTTAATTCGGGAACCGTTTCTTCAACATACCCTTGTTCTAATGATTTTCTTTCGGCCAAGTAATCTTTATAGTCTTGCTGTGCCATTGCCTTTGCTTCAGAAAGATCAAAGAGTGGTTGTTCTTTCCATTTTACATCATTAAAAAGCAGTTCTGGCTTTGAGCTTTTTAGTGTAAACAGGGTACCTCCAAAAAAAGCTGTTTTTGTATATGCATCTACTACTTTTGAAAATGCCTTTTCCATGTTATCCGCATTTTCTTTTTTCGCAAACACAAACCAGTAGAACTCTTTGTCGTTCCACTTATTTCTACTGCTCTTTCTTACTGAGTAAAAGTCACCGCTTTGGCTATAATCATAAGTAGAGTTTCTCCAGTTTCTAGTAATTATTCCACTCCGCGTAGTAGTCAAAAATCTGGTTGTAGGGTATATTCTCTTTACTTTTTCTAGATAAGATACCCATTGCGAGTACATGCCTTTTTTTTCGTTAGAAGTTCTATACCAATTTAACCCCTCGCCATTTCGGTATTCAAACTCTCCAGCTGAGTTGTTATTTTCTGAGGGCAGCTGAAATACATCATCGGGGTGAATAAAGTGCGACCAAATTCCTGTGTACAGGTAAAGCGACTGGTGAATGTATTCTTTTCTGTCGTTGAAGGTGTAGCCACTTGTTACTCTAGGGAAATCAAAAAGTCCTGGCTCATACGGGTCGGGGTCAAAATCTCTTCCTCCTCCTTCCACAATATCTCCCTCATAAGTGGTACTCATGAATTCAAGTTCAGGCATAGATCTTTTTAAATGAACCAAACCCATGCTGTCGATATAGTTCGAAGGCGCTACATAGCTGGTGGGGTACTTTCCAAGACGATCTACTGTCCATTTTTTTCTTGCTGCTTTAAAGGCTGCATCAACGCTCTCTGGGTCTAACCATACTTCTTTCAACAGTGATTCATGGTTGTATCCGTGAATTGCCAGTTCGAATTTGTTTCTAGTAACCTCCTTGCTCATCCAAACCGAGGTGCTCCATACCCTTCCGTTCTTTTCAATTTTCTGTAAATCCCACTCATTAAAAAGAAAAGGCGAATCCTTGATTTCATTGTAGTTGAAAATTGGGTAGGCCGAATATTGAATCCCAAATCTCTTGGATAGTTTGAGCATATCGGGCCACCAAACATTGGTCACATAATCTGCTTGGGTAATATCAAATTCCGACTTAATGGGTTCTAACTTAATAT
The DNA here is from genome assembly GCF_963973945.1 of uncultured Roseivirga sp. Lineage (GTDB taxonomy): Bacteria > Bacteroidota > Bacteroidia > Cytophagales > Cyclobacteriaceae > Roseivirga. Next base: position 149,521 of record NZ_CAXBBV010000002.1, on the reverse strand, counting down.
CATATGTAGGGCTTGGGAAATCATCAATAAATATAGTGCTCACATTTACAATCGGATATGGAACCCCTTCTAACCCACTTAAAATAGCTGAAAACAAGAGTCCTCTGTCTGCCCTTTCAAGCTCTATGGTTGAATTAAAATTAATTACGCGCCCGTTGCCAATCTGATTCTCCAACATAACAGGAAATTCAGCATCGTTAACAGCGTTAGCCAGTACATTAATGTTTGGTTTGAAGTTTTCTTTTGCCAGAGCTATATGCTTTTTATTGGCATAAATAGATCCGCTATCGAGCCCTGGCAATATATTTTTGGTAAAGTGAAAACCAGTTGCTTTTAAATCGAAAGAGAAAGAGGCATCTTCTCTTAGGCCTGAAAGGTAGCCCATCCGTTGATCTTCATTTACACTTGGAAAGATTAACGTACCCCCTTCTGCTACAAATTGCACTAAGTAATCAAGTGCTTTTTGATTCAACTGATCCGTTCCGTTAACCAAAATTACTTTTGGTGTCGACTTAAAAGTTGGTGAGGCATTAAAGTCTTTAACGGCAATTTTTTTATAGGGTATTTTAGTGTAATCCATGATTTTACCTACATGGCCGGCATAAACATCATTGAGGTCATGATTCTCTATATCGATATAGACAACCAGAGGATCTGCTAGAGTTTTAAACTCAGCGCGTTTTCCATCCAATTCATTATTGGCTTCTTTAGAATCGCCACAGCCCATAAGAGCTGTGATGAAAATCAGAGCCAAAAGCATAATTGGTCGGTATGGTCTCTTGAGGTAATTCAAATCACAATAGTTCTTTAATTCTAGCTTCTCCTGGGTTATTTACTACTTCGTAAACCGTTAGGTCTCCTTTTTGAAAAAACACTCTCACTGTTCTTCCTTTACTTTTAAGTTTTTCTATTCGTACCATTACTTCATCAGTCAAATCTAAATACACCGCAAGCCGACTGAAATTATCTTCTTCTGTTACATTGTAGATAAAAATCAATAGACTATTTGGAATAATATATTGGGTATTGGCCCTCAAAAAATCTTTATCTTCCTTATTGGCAAAATAAACTGAGTCTCGAACTGCGTATTCTCCCAAAAAATCTCGGTATGTAAGGAAGTTATGCGAATCGGTACTAAGCGGGTGAAATGTAACGCTGTTCACTACCGCATATGAATAGGGTAAAAAGCTAGATGAAATCTCTTGATAGGATGCTATTACGTTTTTTGATAAGCGCGAAGTTGGTTCTTCTTTAGCAAAAAGATCTTTCTGACTAAAAAGTGCTCCTCCAGCAAAAAGAACAAAAATAAGCACCACAGCGATTCCTTCTGGCATAAACACTTTCTTAACCTTAGTTACAAAAGAGTACATGACTAAGTAAATGGCAATACCTAAAATAATGGTAATGAACACTGGTAACACTTCATTGAAAAGGTCAATATCAAAGTAGCGGTAGTCTAAAAAGCTGATGCCGATTAAAACATTTACATAGATTACAAAAGCAATCAAGCTCGCCCATTTGTCTTTTTTACTCTTCATCATTAAGAACATTGCTAAAACAGCTACCAACGAAACAATCTGGACAACCCTGATTAGCTCATTATATGGAAGCGTCATATTGCTTGTATAGGTAGAAGATGTTACTGACAAGAGATTTGATATAATGAACTGGAAGAAATCTGCCCCTTCTCTGTTTAAATACAAAGCATAAATACCCAACACTATGGCAGTAGCCAATAGGTATGCTTTAAGCGCGATCCAATAAAAGCGCATGTAATTTTTACTAATAAAAAATGGGGCTACTAACAGAAATGGAGGAATCAGAACCAGTAAAGAGTATATATCGATTAATGCAATGGCTGTAAAAATTGTAAAGATTTTATAACGGTAGTTTCTGGATGACCTAGCATAAAGTAGCCATGGCTTTTTTATATACACTATGGCAGGCAATACGAATGTAAGTGCCATTAGAGTTTCCTTTCCGTGCGTAATTTGAGAAAGGTTAATCGGTACAAGGTTGAAGAAGAAGGCAAAACTCAAAGTAGCCATTAACGGAACCGTTACCTTAGATCCCGTCATAATATTCATAAACCAGAAAATGATAAAGCTCAAAACAAAGGCCTGAAGAATGCCGAATGATTCAAGGGTAATTTCTGGGCTAATCCCAGTCATTTTTTCGTAAAAAGTCATTAAAGCATATTGCCCTGCAACTCCCGTATCATTACTAAGCCATTTTTGCTGAGAAATTCCTTTCAGTATGGCTAGTTCATTAAACCACGATTCCGAAAGTTGATAATCATCATATTTCAATAGATAAAACCTTACGGTCATGGCTATAAAACCAGTAATGGCCATTACTATAAACCCAAAATTGATAGATAGCCTTTTTGTAGGTTTTTCTTCAACCATGTCAATTAACGGTTCCTTGTCTTCTGCTTTCTCAATTACGTCCAGCAAAATCAATTTTCTTTGGCGTTTAAATTGAGCTGAATCTGAAAGCACGTTTTGAATACCAACTAACCTCACTCCAAAAAATATAACCATTATAAAAAGGCAGGTCATTAGGTCATAGCTGTTGATTTGAACCAAAAGAAAGATTCCAATCACAATAATACTGGCAAAGAAAGACCACATTCCTGCCATTGAATTGATTTGATTTTTTGACCCTTTTCCCTTGAAAAAAAGGCGCTTCATTACATATAGGAAAAGAATCCAAAGGAATAGCCTAATAAGGCCTATAAATATGGAGTCGGTATATGGAATGTTCATCTCCTAGATTCTTATTTAAATTTCGGAAAGGTTTGTAAGCCTATGTTACCTATAAAGTAATCCCACTTTAATGGGCTTACTTGCTGTTTTACCTTTTGGTATAGCTTTTCGCTATCTGCATACTCTATCAATATTACAGGCAGTTGATATTGTTTTCTAATTGCCTGCAACTCTTCTACTCTCTTATAGAACTCATGCCATCTGTGCATGCGGTATTCTTCTTTATCGAATGAATAGTTGGTAGCTACCGATTCGATTGCCACTGAATTAATGTACTTGGCCGATTTTGGAATTAGAGAAAGTCCAGCATTCTGCATTAAATGAATATCAGGGTATTTGTCTTTGAACATCCTCAGCAGATTTACCAAGTCATCTCCCATATTGGGGTAAGGGCCCCATTTTGCGAAAGTATCAACGGTATCTAAGAAAAGCCCATCGAAACCTTTTTGCACCATTTTATCGACAAAGCTGATTAATACATTTTGGGTGTTTTCGTCCCTAACATTTAAATAAAAGCTTCCCCAAATCTCGTTTTTACCTAGGGTGCTTTCTTTCAGTTCATTATAGTAAAATCGGCTATCACTTACTTCGCCCACACTTATATAACCTATTACACTCTCATTATTTTCTTTAATAAGCTTTACCTCAAATGCGGTGTAATGCTCCGACTCCAATATCACATATTTATACCCTTGAATTTGATCAGGATTAACCCTTCCATAACAAATAAGTACTGTGCTGGGCTGTATTTTTTGTGCGAATAGACCCGAAAATGAAAACAAAGCCATGATGAAAAATATAGTTTTAATAAGCCGCATAGTAATAGTAGTCCAGATTTTTGAAAAATTCAGTTACCGACTTCAAGGTCAAAAGCATGAAAGTTGTTGACCCAATTAACATTCCTACTACGCTATATTCGTAAGAAATCAATCTACTCATAAAGAGTCCTACCATAAGGTTCACCACAGAGGCGATCATTATGGCCTTTAAGGGCTTTGTGGGTTTGTTTAGGGTGAATAAATAAAGCGAATTGAGCATACCCCAAGCCAACAGAATATAACCCAAACCACCCAAAATGCTGACTTTAATACTTATTGGGCTAAGTGTTTCATCAAATGCCTTTTCATAACCAAACCACACCCAAATTACGGTGTAGAGCAGGGCTATCATTACCACTCCTGTTATTAAAAGTATTTGAACATGCTGCCAATAAGTTTTCAATGATTTACGATTAAATACCTGAGGCTGGTTGTAAGGGATTTGTTTCTGCAGCAAATCACTTAGTGTACTGAAAGAGGCGATGCTAAACTCTAAGACACCAACCAACAGGAAGAAAATTAGAATTGCGATATCCATGCCAACCTCATAGTTTTTTTCATAATACACAGCGTATGGCAACAGGCCATCTGCTGAAGTAGACCATGCTAGAATGCGATCAATGAATATAAAAACGAAGAACAGCAGCCCATAAAAAAAATAGCGGTAGTTACGGTATATCATTACCGCAGTTTTAGAAGTAGCCCTACTAACATTTCGGGTGGCTTTCACTTTTTTATTGAAGAAATAGTTGAGGTAAATCACCATCAGAATGATGGCTACCCAAATGCCTATCCAGTGTGTAAAATAGGTAGCGATATTTGTAAAGAGCTTTAAGCTCAGGGCCAACCCCGTAGCCACAAGAAAAGCTACTGTAATCATCCAGCGCTGTTTTAACGGGTGAAAAACAGCCGAGATCAACAACAAAATACCTATGGAGAAAGAATAGATATATACAATATAAAGAAACCGATAAGGGTAAATGTTAGCGAAAAAATTGACAACAAGAAGCAGCACACTAAGTACCGACATGAATAACAATCCGTCCTTAATTACTTTTATGGTGCTTTTTCTGGCCATCACAAAATCATTGTTATACCAGTAATGGGATATTTGCCTACCAATCACCTGTACGAATCCGCCAGTGCCAACCAAGCCAAAAATAACTCCAAGTACAACCGCAGTTGATTGCAGCTGATTAAAGCCTATGTAAGTCCACAAAGAATACCCAAAAAGGATAATGGTTAGGATTTGAATGAAGACAGGAAGGCCATGGAAAAGCCCTAAAGGGTAGTAGTAAAAAAAGTACTTCGTTTTAATACGAAGGTAATCTGAGGCTGAAGTAACTTCGCTCCTAAACTGATCGCTGACTTTTAATTTGCTAGGGTGGCTAGCAAGAAAATTGGAGTCTGTAATTTGAGCATAAACAATTTTGGCCAGGTCTTGTAAATCAGCCACGCCATAGTCTGTTTGCGCATCAACGGCCCGTATACTCATGGATTCGAGCATAGCTCTCACCACGTTTACATTAACAGGCTTGCCAACTTTGTCATAAACATCTAGGCCTAATTGCTCTATTTTACTTTCAAACTCCTTCATCCAATCACCTCTGTTATTTCTTTAAACGCTTTGCATAAACCGACTCATAAATACTTTCATATGACTCAATGAAAATATCGAGGGTGAAGTTATCTATTACACGTTGGCGGGCTTTCTTCCCCATTTCCATTCTTAAATCATCATTGGTAAGCAGTTCTATCACTTTTGCCCCAATTGCTTCTGGATCTCTGGGTTTGCAAACAAAACCCGAAGCCTCATCAATTGCTTCGCTTACCCCACCAACATCTGTAGCCACAACAGGTATACCACAGCTCATTGACTCTAAAACAGTAAAGGGAAAGCCTTCAGAAATTGAAGTAAGAATTGAAATGTCTCCTTCACTAAAAATCAGATGAGGCTGGCTATGAAATCCTTTTAAAAAGAAGTTATTCCCTAGATTCAATTCCTCAATCAAAGTCTCACACTCTTCTGTATATTCTGGTACTGCATTTTTATCGCCATACACCAAGTACTGAACGTTAGGTATCTTTTTCATTACCACAGCGCAAGACCGAATCATGGTAAGTACATCTTTCAATTCAAATATTCTGGCTACCGCCACAACAGTTGGAATTCCTCTTAAATGTTCTGGCTTTTCTCTGGGTACAAACCTTTCATGATCTACCCCATTATAAGTAATCTCGACTTTCTCTCTATCTGCTCCATACATCAGCTCCCAGGTGATATTGAATTTATTTACTGAAAGTATTTTATCGGCTTTATAATAGGAAAGTCGTGTTATGCACTCAGTCAGTTTTATTAAGAATACTTTTATAAAATAAGAGTAGTCTGAACGATTAATGTATAGCAGGCGCTCCCTTACATAAACTCCATGCTCTGTGATCATTAATGGGGTACCGTATCTATACTTTAAAACCAAGGCTGGTATTAAAGGAAAGCCCGAAAGGGTAATATGCGATACATCAACTTTTTCAATTGAAATAGAAAAGGGAATTAAGAACCTGTATAACCAGCGCAAGCCAACCGTTAAATCAAAAAGCGTGGCCTCTACCCCTCCAGCGTCTGTTTCTTGAATAGCTTCTTCTTGAAAAACGCGCCATACTTCTTCGCTTTTCATGGTTTCCTTGTAATCGTAATCTTTAAAGTATTCCCACATACTCCTAAACACAAAATCAAGTGCTTCCATGTTCTCGGAGTCGCTATACAGTAGGTCTAAAAATTTTTTAAAAATTGGAATAAAGTACTTTTCAATTACTTCTGGAGAGGTGTTCTCTTTCTTACTCACCACCTTGTAGTATTCCTTACTAAAGCTCACATAATCTTGAGGTTCGTCTGGTGCCCATAGTGGTACTTGAATTACCTTTTTTACGTTTTCGCTGAGCTCAAAAATTGGCTCTTTTTCAAAACCTGCATTTATTGAGTACAGAGTAAAATCTACATTTGATACCCTATCGCAAAGCATGTGGCTCCAAGTAGATATACCGCCTCCATAAAAAGGATAAGTACCCTCAGAAATCAATAAAACTTTTATCTTCTTTTTATTATCCAACTCCATGTAGGTTTTAAACTTACGCAATCACGTAAGTTTTCTTCAAAATTTAGGAAAGAATCGGTGATTTAACCGAAACCAAAGACCAAATGCACTTTTCTGAGGACAAAGCGCACTTTTAACTTCACCCTTCTTTAAATCAGGTACGAAAACACACTTTTGTTTTGGACATAATGAGGCCTTAGACTTAAACTACCCCATTCTTCTCTAATATAATTACTCCATTTCTATCACCAAATCTTCTTGGTCGATCATTTCGCCAGCTTGCAAATGAATTCGTTTCACTTTTCCTGCCTTTGGAGCAGAAACCGTTGTTTCCATTTTCATTGCTTCAATCACGAATAATCCAGTATTGGCTTTTACTTCTTGGCCTTCTTTTACTTTAACTTCGGCCAATCTGCCTTGTAATGGAGATCCTATTTCATTGTCTGATGCGGCCTTACGATGAACGGCCTTAGTCACTTTTACATTTTGATCCTTCACCTCAATAACCCTTGTTTGGCCATTCAGATCAAAGTAAACTTTTCTCATAGCGTCTTCATCAGCTTCAGACTTATAGAGCATCTTAACAATGATGTGCTTGCCCTTACCTATTTGAACAAAGACTTCTTCGTTCTCTTTTAAACCATAGAAGAAAGCTTTTGTTGGAAGGTGACGCACTTCTCCGTAAGTCTGCCAGTGCTCATAAAAATCTCTGAACACTTTAGGGTAAAGCTTATAAGATAAAAAGTCCAGCTCATCGCAGTATTCGTCAAAATCAGTTTGAAACTGCACAAACTCCTTTTCAAAGTCTACTGGTTCTAAATGTGCGTTTGGTCTATCTGTATAGGCTGTTTTTCCCTTTAGAATAATTTTGGACAATTCTTGAGGGAAACCGCCTGGCATTTGACCCAAATCTCCTTTAAACAAACTTACTACTGATTCAGGAAACGAAAGGGATTCACCACGACTCATAATATCCTCAACCGTCAAGTTGTTTGAGGTCATATAAATGGCCATGTCGCCTACTACTTTGGATGATGGTGTTACTTTGACCAAGTCGCCAAAGAGTTTATTAACTACTGCGTAATTCTTTTTTACCTCTTCAAATTTGTGTTCTAAACCCAACGCTGAGGCTTGTGGGCGCAAGTTAGAATATTGTCCACCTGGGATTTCATGGTCATATACTTCCGCAGTACCTGCTTTTAAACCACTTTCAAAAGGATAGTAATATTCGCGAACATCTTCCCAATAATTAGAATACTCGTTGAGCTTGGCCAAGTTGGTTTTAGGGTCTCTTTCATGACCTTCTAAACAAGCTACCAGAGAGTTAAAGTTTGGCTGAGAAGTAAGCCCCGACATTGATGCAATGGCTACATCCACAATATCTACCCCAGCTTCAATTGCATGAAAATAGGTAGTGGCTTGCATAGAAGAGGTATCGTGGGTATGTAAATGAATTGGCATATCCACTGATTCCTTTAAGGCGGTGATCAAAGTTGTGGCAGCTCTTGGTTTTAATAAACCCGCCATATCTTTTATACAAAGTATGTGAGCACCTTCATCTTCCAAAGCCTTGGCCATGTCTATATAATATTGAAGGTTGTATTTTGAATTGGCATCCAAAACATCTCCTGTATAACAAATACAGGCTTCAGCAACCGAGTTAGTCCTTTCTCGAACTGTTCGAATGCTCACCTTCATGTTTTCAATCCAGTTTAGCGAATCAAAAATTCTGAAGACATCCATACCATGCTCAGCAGTTTTTTCCACAAATCGCTCGATCAAGTTATCTGGATAAGCCGTGTAGCCTACTCCATTTGAGCCCCTCAATAGCATTTGCGTAAGAATATTGGGTGCTGCTTCGCGAATAAGTTTCAGTCTGTCCCAAGGATTTTCATTTAAGAATCGCATGGAAACATCGAAAGTAGCTCCGCCCCACATTTCTAGTGAGAAAATCTCTGGGTGATTTTTCGCAAAACCATCAGTAACCTTTAGAATATCCAAAGTTCGCATTCGGGTAGCCAAAAGCGATTGATGTGCATCACGAAAAGTAGTGTCGGTAAAAAGAATTTGCTTTTGCTCTTTAATCCATTTGGCAAGTCCATCAGGGCCGCTTTCTGTCAATATCTGCTTGGTTCCTCTTGGGTGAGAAGCGAGTCTGTCGCTTGTGGGTATTTTGGGCTCTCTAAAATGAACGTAAGGATCAATTCGCTTAACATTAGGGTTTCCATTTACAGCTACTTCTCCCAAATAATTCAGCAATCGCGTGGCTCGGTTCATGAACCGTGGCATTTCGAAAAGTTCTGGATAGGACTCAATGAATTTCACTGTTGCTTCTCCATTGTAGAAAGTTGGATGCTTCAATACGTTCTCCAGAAAGCCTTTATTTGTTTTTACTCCTCGTATTCTAAATTCTGAAAGTGCTCTTTGCAATCTTTGAGAAGCTCCTTTAAGCGTTCTTCCCTTTGCTGAAATCTTCACCAACATAGAGTCGAAAAATGGAGATATGGTTACGCCTGCATAGCAGTTTCCTGCGTCTAGCCTAATCCCAAAACCACCTGCACTTCTATAGGCTATAATTGTTCCATAGTCTGGTTTGAAACCGTTTTCAGGGTCTTCAGTTGTTATTCTACATTGAATAGCAAAACCATTACACTGTATATCTGATTGATCTTTGATAAAAATTCGTGGGTCGGAAAGCGGATACCCTTGGGCTATTTCTATTTGAGAGCGAACAATATCGATTCCCGTAATTTCTTCTGTAATGGTATGCTCTACTTGAACCCTAGGGTTTACTTCAATGAAATAAATATTCTCATCGGCATCGACCAAAAACTCAACCGTACCAACATTGTTATAGTTTACCTCTTTGGTAATTCTTAAGGCATATTCATATAGCTTATCACGCGTAGTTTGGCTTAAATTAATGGAAGGCGCTACCTCCACTACCTTCTGATACCTGCGTTGCACCGAGCAATCTCGCTCATATAAATGCACCAAATGGCCATAATTATCACCCATAATTTGCACTTCAATGTGCTTAGGGTTATCGATGAATTTCTCAAGGAACATGGTATCGTCTCCAAAAGCTTTTGAGGCTTCACTTTTGGCTTCATTGAATGCTTTTTCAAGATCGGCTTCTTGACGAACTACACGCATTCCACGACCTCCACCGCCTGCTGCGGCTTTCACCATTACTGGAAAACCAATACGTTGTGCTTCTCTCAACGCTGTTTCATATGAATCAAGCGATTCTTGGCTATCTTCAATCAAAGGTACTTGAGCCTTGCGAGCTACAATTTTAGCTTGCACCTTATCCCCTAGCCTTTCCATTACTTCCGGTTCAGGCCCAATAAAAATAACCCCTGCTTCTTTACAAGCCCTTACAAAATGAACATTCTCTGAAAGAAATCCATATCCCGGATGAATGGCATCTACTCCCTCATTTTTGGCTAGGGTAATAATTTCTTTGATGTCCAGATAGGGCTTTAGGGCCTCTTCATTTTCTCCAATTTGATAAGCTTCGTCTGCCTTGTACCTATGTAAGGAATAGCGATCTTCATAAGTATACATTGCTACTGTTCTGATTTTCAATTCAGAAGCAGCTCGTAACACACGAATAGCAATTTCGCCACGATTAGCGACCAACAGTTTTTTAATTTTATTGATTCTTGGCTCCATAAGATAGTGGGTAAACTAAAAGGGGGAAGTTAATAGAATATGTTTTAAACGGCTAAAACATGCCCACTTAGATTTAACAAAATCTTAAGAGAATTGAACTTAAATGCTCATTTTTTAAGTGCTATCTATTCGGTAAATCCATTTTTCGGAAGATCAAAAAGCCTTTCTACCCACACCTAAACGAATCAAATATTCAGTTAATTTAATTTTAACCAAATTTCCTTTTGTTGATTTTACTAAAGAAAAATATCTATCTGCTAAGTCTAAAAAATTATTACGAACGCATTGGCGATGCTCATAAGCCAATCTTAAATTCAAAGCTTTAAATTCATCTGCGGTTTTACAAAGGTGAAAGGCCTTTTGGCAAACCATAAATACAGAGAGCATTTGTGCATTCTCAGTATGCTTATATCGCAATGCCGACATACTGGTTTTAAGCTTTCGCTTTTGCATTAACACCTTATCGACAAACGTGTATTTAAAATAGCGAGAGGAGCGCACCCACAAATCGAAATCTTCATAAGCCAAGGCTTCGTCATAACCTCCTATTCTATCAAAAACAGACTTACGAATGACCATGGTTGGTGTGCAAATGAAGTAGCGTTTGAGCACCATTTCGAAAATATCACCTTGCGGGATTTCGGAAACTAACTTCTTAGATCGAAGGCTGTCATTATGGTTACCAATTACTTTTGATGCTGAATTGATGTAATCTGCATTACTAAAACACACACCGTATCCTTCACCTAAAGCCTCAAGTTGCTTTATGCTTTCATTTAAAAAGTTGGGGAACATCACATCATCCAAGGCGAAATCCACAATGTACTTTCCTTTCGCAAGGGCCAAGCCTTTATTGAAGGTTCGGGTGTAACCAGTGTTTTCAGTATTAGCGATAAAAGTGACTTCTGGCCTGTTCAGAATTAGCTTTTTAATTTCTTCAACACTAGCATCTGAACTTCCGTCATCTAGCACAATCACCTCAATTTCAGTATATGCTTGATTGAAAACAGAGTTTAGTGCTTCTTTTATATAAGGGGCATGGTTGTAGGAAATACATATTACGGAAACGAGTGGATTCATGTGAATAAGAATTTCCTGTTAAACAGAATGAGTATAAGGAAGAAGCCAATGTAGCGCCATAGATAAGCTAAGGTAAGGGCTTCTAAATTAAACCTACCCATTAATAAATAAACCAACACAACATAAATGAGTGCCGAAAACAACTGAGCTATTATGTATTTTACGGTTTGCACTCTGGCAGAGAGCAAGTAAGCCAAGAGGTAAGAGAGAATACAAAAGAAATCACCAATAGCCTGAAAACGCACTAAATAGGCCGCCTTTTCAAAACCTTTTGCAAAGAACAAGTTCAATACAAACTCACGGTTGAGGTAATAAATAGCCAAGCATATAACGGTAATGAAGGCTACAAAGCTCATCACTTTAAGCACATAACTTCTTAAGGCTTTTTCGTCATTAATCAACGAAGCCATTTTAGGATAGTACACTACACCTACTGTTCCACTAAACACCAATAAGTAGCTGCTCGACATTTTGGCTACTGACTGCCAAAGTCCTGTTCGATCTAAACCATATAGTTCAATCACATAATCACGAACCATGAAATCGAGCAGTTTGCCCAAAACTATTGAACTAATGGCCATCAGAACGAATTGGCTGATTTTCTTTAGTGAAGCTCCATCTGGCTTACCAATTTTCAATGTTACTTCCTTTCTATTCAGAATAAAGTAAACCAGTGAACAGAAAAACATGAGTGCGTAACCCACCACAAAGCTGAGCAATGCTTGATCAAGATTGCCCATGTTTACAGACCACAGCACGACCGCTACCAGAAGTACGATTCCAGAAATACTAACTAATGCATAGCCCTTTACATCACGAAAAGAAAGAATCACGGAATTGAGCAAACTCGTCATGAGCATTAAAAAAATGGCCGGCAGAAAGATGGTTAAGAATTGCCCAATACTATAATGCTCTACAAATCGGCTAAAAAAGTAATCCTTCCACCAAAAATAAAGCATAGCGAAGGTTGCTATAAAAATAACGTTGGTAATCCAGAAACCAGTTTGCCAAAGTCGGTGCTTACTTTCTTCACTGGTTTTTGGGTCTGACCAATGTTTCATCACTGCTCTGTTAATTCCCTCTGAAGGAAGCAGGGTAAATAATGAGGTGAGGTTTTGAAAGTGAGAAAGTAGTGTGATGCCGTTGGTGCCGAAGAAAACCGCAAAGAGTTTATTGATGGTAAGTCCGCCAATGGCGCGAAACACCACTGCAAGAAAGGACCATCGTGAACTTTTAAAGAATTGAGATGCCAACAGCAAAAGATTTAATACTAAGATAGGGCTTTCCTAAAACCCAAACTAAAAAAGCTTTGACCACCTAAATGCGACTTAAACTGTTTCAGTCCTTCATTTATCTTCCCGTTCAGATAAGACGCACCCAAATCAAGGTAATTTAAGTTCTCTGCTCTACAAAAATCATAAAGTCCTTCCGTAAGCAAAACCACAGGGCTTAACTGATCATATTCAGGGTGATGTGCTGGAGAGAAATTATAAAGCACGCTGTCAGAGGCTAAAATCCCAATGGTCGCTGCAATGATTCTCTCACCGTCTTTCACTCCAAAGGGGATATAGGCTTCAGGATTTAGTTTTTGTGCCAATTTCATTTGAGCCCATTCCATTGAAAATTCATAACCCTTTTCCTGACGCTGATTTTTTACGAAATCGAATACATCTGCAAGTTTATGTTTTGGAAGCCTACTGAACTCAAAGCCTGCCTCTTTGCATTTCTTCAATTTACGGACTTCCATTGAAGCTAAGGTCAACTCAAAAGCTTGATCGGTAATCGGAATGGCTTGATACTCTAATTTTTCGGTTATTTCGAAGCCTGCATAGCTTAGGTTTTCCTCCAAAAGATTTAAGTTCTTGAAATAACAGCTAGGGGGTAATTTTAAGTGAAGGGAACCCAGTCGCTGATCTTTCAACTTTCTTAACACCTCGAAAATAAAGAAGGTAACTTCTTCACTGGTCAAATTATCGGCTAAGGCAAAACCACCAAACGGTGCTCGGTAAGGGCTAAAGACTGCCCCTTCTTCTAAAGAAAAACCAATATGGCCTAAGGCTGTTTTTTCAGTATCATCCAATAAATAGAAATGAATTTGTGGCAATTGATTATTGCCTATAAGAAAATTAGGTTGTGTATAAAGCCATTCAGAAAAATCCTTTTTGGTGTTATCCAATAAAGCTTCAATCACTTTTAGGTTTCTCATTTGAACTCAGAGCGTTTTCTTATGTAGTCATTCTCATCAAACTCATCAGAGGCAAGCCCAATCATAATGGCATTTTTGCTGAAAATCATTTTTCCCCACCACATAGGGGGAATGTAAAGTGCTTTATCTGCTTTGTCTAAAGTGCAATTAAATAAGTCACCTTTCTTCGACTCTAATAAAACCTCAATTTTACCTTTAATGGCAATAATGACTTGCTCACCTGTTTTATGAGCGTGATCTCCTCGTGCCTGCTGTTCTGGTAAATCATACAACCAATACACGCGCTTTATTTCAAAAGGAATGCTCTTCAGTTCTTCTAAAAAAGTAAGATTCCCTCTCAAATCAGGTTTCGAATCGAATGTATATACCTCAGGTTTTTTCACGGCTGTTATTTAATCACTAAAGTAACAATTAATCTATTCTGTATCTTCGCGCGCTATGCTTTACCTTCTACTCGCTATACTTGGCAATGTTGCAGTTTTCCTTTCTTTTAGGTCGTTTACACGCTTAAGAATTAACACCTTCCCTGCCATTGTTACCAATTACTTGGTTTGCGTAATTACAGGAAGCATCTATGTTGGCTTTGGAAATATAAAGTCAAACATCGCATTCGACCAATCTTGGTTCTATAGTGCTTCAGCATTGGGTTTGTTATTTATTGGCACATTTTACCTTATGGCCTTAACCACTCAGTTAAGAGGTGTTGCCGTGGCTACTGTAGCCAGTAAGATGTCGCTCGCAATTCCCGTTTTATTTAGCTTGTTCATTCTGAAAATCGGAACTTCTGAACTCGGTTCTTGGAACTATATAGGTATTGTTATTGCCTTTGCTGCTATATTTTTAGTATCGAAGAAGAAGGTCTCTTTGGAAGTAAAAGAACCTTTGACCATAGGCTATATAATGTTGCCCTTTGCTGTTTTCCTACTGGGCGGAGCTTTAGATACTTGGCTAAACTATGCTAGCGAAAACCTTATCGAGCCACATATAGAAGCCATTTACCCTATAATTACCTTTGGCACAGCCTTTCTGATTGGCAGTATGGTGATTTTAGTAAGAAAAATTAAGGTGACTAAAAAAGAGATTTTGGGTGGACTTTACCTCGGTATTCCAAACTACTTTGCCATTTACTTTCAGATCAAAGCCCTTTCTGCTTTCGATAATAATGGTGCTGTGCTTTATCCGGTGCTAAACATTGGAATCATCATTGCCTCCACAATTTTTGCAGCCTTCATTTTTAAAGAATATCCTACCAAGCTTAACATTCTAGGAATACTGTTAGCCATTGCAGCATTAATACTCATAAGCATATAAACAAAAATGGGCCACCCGAAAAGGCAGCCCATATAAAATTCTCTTTTGAAGATTGTTATTTCTTATCCTTATCGTCTGACTTTCTACGAGTAGTCGATTTTTGCTCTGGATTAGCAATAGATTCTCTCATGTCGGTATCGGCCTGAATGTTCTCCATTTTATAATAATCCATCACTCCCAAACGACCACTTCTGAAAGCTTCGGCCAATGCTTTAGGTACTTCTGCTTCTGCTTCAATTACCTTAGCTCTTGCCTCTTGCGACTTGGCTTTCATTTCTTGTTCTTGAGCAACGGCCATCGCACGTCTTTCTTCCGCCTTGGCTTCGGCTACTTTCAAGTCGGCTTGCGCTTGGTCAGTTTGAAGTATCGCACCAATGTTCACCCCTACATCTACATCTGCAATGTCAATAGAAAGAATTTCGAATGCCGTTCCCGCATCTAAACCACGGCTTAGTACTAGTTTCGAAATTTTATCTGGGTTGGCTAATACTTCTTTATGAGAAGCAGCAGAACCAATTGAAGTTACAATACCTTCACCTACCCTAGCAAGAATAGTGTCTTCACCAGCTCCCCCAACTAATTGCTGAATGTTAGCACGAACCGTTACTCTTGCCACAGCAACCAACTGAATACCATCGGCAGCCACAGCAGCTACTTTAGGTGTAGTGATTACTTTTGGGTTTACTGAAATCTGTACTGCTTCAAATACATCTCTACCCGCAAGATCAATTGCTGTAGCTTGTTTAAAGCCTAAAGTGATATTTGCTTTGTCGGCAGAAATAAGTGCTTTAATTACAGAAGGAACATGACCGCCTGCTAGGTAATGCGTTTCAAGTTCAGTAGTAGTAAGCTCCAAACCCGCTTTTGTAGCGGTAATCATAGCGTCTACCACAATTCTTGGCGGTACTTTTCTAATACGCATGAACACAAGTTCAAGCAAGCCTACCTTAACATTCGAAAACCTAGCCGTAATCCATAGATTGACCGGTACGAAATAGAAAAAAGCAAAAAACAGAATTATACCAGCTCCAATGGCAACCAGCGTTATGTATTCATTCATATCTAATTATTTATTCGTTCAACTGTAATTCTATTCCCTAGAACTTTAATGATTTCAATTCGACTACCTGATTCAATGTGGGAACCCATGGAAACTACTTCGTAACTTTTATCTCCAAACTCTCCTTTGCCAACAGGCTTTAAATCAGAAATTGCAATTCCTTCCATCCCAACTTCCAAGCCCAAGGAGTAACCCTCATTGAATTTACCTTTATTAGTATCCTTGAGTGAAAACCGATCCCATGATTTCGATTTAAAACTAAAATAAATGGCCACCACCGAAATGAGAAAAGAGCCCACAAGCATGTAATTACCCGCTGTAGTCCCGTGTTTTTCATAAGTAAGATAAACTCCTGCACAGGTGAGCGCAAAGCCAACCACACCAACTACGGTTGTGCCTGGCACAAAGAGTAATTCTATATAAATTAGAATCAACCCAATGATCACCAATAAAATAATAGCAATCCACTCTCCCATTTGCTCGGTTTTTAAACTTGTCCGAATATACTATTTATTAGTAACATCAATAGGCTTTTGCAAAAAGTACTCTGCCTGCTGATGGTTTTCCAGAATAGATACAAACTCCAGTTTCTTCTTTTCTATCTAAAGGTATACAACGAATAGTGGCTTTGGTCTCTGTTTTAATCTTATCCTCAGTTTCAGCAGTTCCGTCCCAATGAGCAGAAACGAATCCACCTTGGCCTTCCAATACTTTTTTGAAATCATCATAAGTATCAACCTCAGTAGTGTTTTCTGCTCTGAAATTGAATGCCTTTTGATAAATAGAATTCTGAATTTCTTCTAATAAAGCTTCAACTTTATCTGCCAAGTTATTTTCTAAGCTGAAAAGTTCTTTCACACCTGTGTCTCTTCGGGCAATTTCAACAGAGTTGTTCTCTAAATCTTTTGGACCAATAGCGAGTCTAACTGGCACACCTTTTAATTCCCATTCGGCAAATTTGAAACCGGGCTTGTAAGTGTCACGGTTATCAAATTTCACAGAAATACCTTTGGCTTTCAATCCCTTGGTGAGCTCAGCCACTTTATCAGAAATAGTTTGAAGCTGTTCTTCTCCTTTATATATAGGTACAATTACCACCTGAATAGGCGCCAATTTTGGAGGAAGCACCAAGCCTTGATCGTCAGAGTGCGCCATAATTAACGCTCCGATTAATCGAGTACTTACGCCCCATGACGTTCCCCAAACAAAATCTTGTACTCCTTCTTTACTCGTGAATTTTACATCAAATGCTTTCGCGAAGTTTTGTCCTAAAAAGTGAGAGGTTCCTGCTTGAAGTGCCTTTCCATCTTGCATCAAAGCTTCGATACAATAGGTTTCTATAGCTCCTGCAAATCTTTCACTTTCAGACTTTATCCCTTTTACAACAGGCATGGCCATGAACTCCTCTGCAAACTCAGCATAAACATTCATCATTTGCACTGACTCATCTATAGCTTCTTGCTTGGTAGCGTGGGCTGTATGACCTTCTTGCCAAAGGAATTCGGCTGTTCTTAGAAAAAGGCGAGTTCGCATTTCCCAACGAACAACATTGGCCCACTGGTTAATAAGTAAAGGTAAATCTCTATAAGATTGAACCCAGTTTTTATAGGTGTTCCAAATTACTGTTTCAGAAGTAGGCCTAACAATAAGTTCTTCTTCCAATTTAGCATCAGGATCAACTACAACTCCCTTTCCGTCAGGGTCGTTCATCAATCGATAGTGAGTTACTACGGCACACTCCTTCGCAAACCCCTCTACATGGTCGGCTTCCTTACTCAGGTATGATTTGGGAATGAAAAGAGGAAAATATGCATTCACATGCCCAGTCTCTTTAAACATTCGGTCAATTTCTGCCTGCATTTTCTCCCAGATGGAAAAGCCATAGGGTTTGATTACCATGCAACCACGAACCGGTGAATTTTCAGCTAAATCTGCTTTTTTTACCAGTTCATTGTACCACAACGAGTAATCTTCACTTCTTTTTGGTAATCCTTTGCTCATATCAGTTGTTTGGTATGAATGTTGTTTGTTAACGGTTGTTAAAATAGTTGATACAAAGATATATCATTCGATTATTTTATCGACCAATTTTGATAAATACACGTTAACTTAAAAAAGCCAAGGAGGAAACATCATGAAAAAAAGAGACTACATCCGAATATTAATGGCACCACTAAGTATGCTCACTGTGTTTGCATGCTCACCAAACCAATTTCAATCTTCCCAAGAATACGATGATGTTTATTTTACATCATCAGATAGGGTAAGTAAACCAACCATTGTTGAATCAACCGAAGAAATTGAATCGTCAAATCAGAAAGCATTTTCTTTGGGCGACTATTCAAGCGAATCGGTAGACCCTATGTTGGTAACAAAATATAGTAATAGCCAAAATGGAGAAGTAGTTTATTATGAAGAGGGACCTAGGGTTACAAAATCCAGCGAATTGAATTACGATGATTTTGTTTACGATTATGAAAACGAAAACCTGGCATACTATGAACTCCCTTTGGATTGGAATACAGACTGGGATAAACAAAGTTTCAATAGGCTTATGGTAAATGATTTTCAATTTCAATTGGCTTGGTATGAACAATATTATTTGAATCGTGATTTCAGAATGGACAACTACCTCACTGGAAGAAGTGGTAGAATAAGAAACAGCATTGGCACTCCGAGGGTAGGTTTAAATATTGCATTTATTTCGCCTAGTTTTTCTCCCTATTTATATTCTAGTATGACCTTCGTAAGCTTGAACCGATTTGGTTCTTTCGATCCTTTCTGGAGTCCTTATTATGACCCATTTTGGAATGTTGGTGGTTATTATTCACCATACTATACCTCATTTAATTACGGACGTCCGTGGGGATGGAGTAGATGGAACAGAAATCCTTACTACAGTAACTACTACTATACTAATAATTACTACTATAACAACGAAGGCAATTTAGTAAGTCGTGATGGACGAGATGTTACTAGAGGTGCTAGAATAAGCTCAACTTCTGTAAGTAGTGTAAGAACAGACGCTGTAAACGGGTCAACACCTAACACTCGCTCTTCAAGATATGCCAGTGAATTAGGTGCACGAGGATCAAGAGCAGGCGGTTCCATAGATGGTTATCAAGTAGTTGGTGGAAGAAACAGTTCTACAGCCGCAGTTAGTGGAAATACTAGAAGCTCAAGAGTAAACACAAACGCTTATCAATTCTCGAATGACAGTCGTTTGACAAGATCAAACATTGTTAGAAGCAATAACGCTAGAAGTAGCAGGTCTCAAACTTATGCAAGCTCAAGATCAGCTACAAGCTCACGTGTTACCTCTGGCAGAAATAACTCTTCAAGCAGTAACTTATTCAGTAGATCCAGTTCTACAAGATCTGCAACTCCAAGTTATAGCCGATCTACAGGAAGCAGTAGAAGTTCAGGCGTTTCTAGTGGAAGATCTTCTTCTAACTCATCAAGAAGCAGTGGTGTTTCTTCAAGCAGAAGTAGCGGAAATAGCTCTTCATCTAGGTCGTCTGGAACCGTTAGCAGTTCTTCTTCTCGAAGCGGAAGCGCAAGCAGTAGTTCTAGCTCATCTAGAAGCAGCAGCAATAATTCATCAAGAAGCGGAAGAGGTAATTAATTAACTCACAAAAACTCACAAAAATGAAACTTGGAATAAAGCTTATTATGATAAGCCTGGGCGTGGTTTGCCTATTTCAAACCTCTCAGGCGCAAATTCAACAAGGTTCTTTTGGTTATTATAACGATGCCTTAAGGTACAGTCAATTACAAAACCCAGGTACTGCCAGATTCTCAGCATTAGCGGGTTCGGGTTCCGTACTGGGGGGCGACATTAGTTCAGCTATCTATAACCCTGCAGGTTTAGGTGTTTACAACAGATCACAGTTCGTTTTCACCCCTGGTTTTTCTTCTCTTCAAACAGAAGGAAACTCCTTTGGTACTGCCAATAAAGATGAAGCAACAAAACTGTCAATTGCCAATTTAGGTGTAGTAATCAATTTCAATAAAGGAGATTTAATACCGGGTTCATTCAGAGGGGGCTCATTGGCTATAACTTATAATAGAATCAATGATTTCAACAGAAACGTTCTATCAAGTGGATACAACGGAAGCAACTCCATTATAGATAACATGCTTCAACAAGCTGATGGACTTTTCCCAGAAGAGCTTAGTGGAATTGCTCAAACAGGATACGATCATTATTTGATCAACCCTGACCCCAACGATGAAACACTTTATCATTCACCAGTACTTGGTTTTCCAACGCAAACTGAAACCATTAGAACCAAAGGCTATACCGACCAAGTAAACATTGCCTACGGAGCTAACTTTGATGATAAAATATACTTTGGAGCTGGAATGGGCATTACAACATCGAGCTACACTAATAGTAGAATTTATACTGAAAGTTTTAATAATGAACCGCTTTCTAGCTTTACTATAGACGAAAGGCTAGAATTGAATGGAACTGGGGTGAATTTTAATATTGGTGCAATAGTTCGCCCACTAGATGTTTTAAGAGTGGGACTATCCTACACTTCTCCTACTTATTATAGTTTTAATGAAGAAGGTGATAACATCTATAATTCAGAATGGAACAACTACGATGTTTCAAACTTCAGAGACGACATGGGCAATCGCTTGATTTTAGAAGACACTGTTCTTGGTTCTTTACAAACAGCTACAGATATATTTGTTTCATCCTTTAACTTAAAAACACCAGCCAAACTCAATGCTGGACTCGCGTTTTTCTTCAATAAAAATGGATTTATAACCGCGGACATCGAGCATCTGAATTATGCTAACGCAAACGTTTCGTCCAGTGATTTCTTTACTGGAAGCGACAACACAACTATTGAAAACATTTATAACTCGGCTACAAATATTAAACTTGGTGGCGAGTATCGTTATGAAATGTTTAGGCTTAGGGCTGGTTACGCACATTATGGCGACCCGTACAAAAGCAACTTTGATGGTGTGGATTTAGATAGATCAAGAAAAATGATTTCTGGAGGTGTAGGAATCAACTTAGGCAAGTACTTCTTCGATTTGGCCATTGTCAATACCAAATTTGATCAGTCATTCAGAAGCTATAGAATGGCAGTACTTGAAGATTCTCCGCTTACAGTGATCAAGCATAACATGACCAATGCGAAACTAACTTTTGGGCTAAATTTCTAGAAGAAGTCAAGATTCTAAATGCGAGATAATCTTATCCAACGTGATTCGATTATCTCGTATTTTTATTTTGGCTTCATTGTAAAAAGCGAGTCTATTTTCGGCCAAATCACGTACTTCTTGAATCAAATCTTGCTGATCGTAACTTTTAAAAAGTGGTCTTTTTTCAACACCTTGATCCATTATTCTCAGGGCCAAATCTCCTGGGCTAACATCAAAAAATATTGTGGTTCCCATTTCATTCATATAGTCCATATTGAAATGATAACATGGCGCCCCACCTCCGGTAGCCATCACAAACTGCTCCTTTGCAGCTCCAATGTTCCTTAGTGTTTCCTTTTCTTTTATACGAAAATTACCTTCTCCCTGAAAACTGAAGTAATCAGGTATTGATTGCCCCACTACCTTCTCAATTTCAGAATCGAGGTCAATAAATTCTATATCTAAATGTTCAGCAAGCTGTTTCCCAAGAGTAGTTTTTCCTGAGGCAGGTAAACCCACTAAATAAATTCGATGAATTGTATTCATTATCTGAAACTAGACATTAAATCGCTAGCAGAAGGGATATCATTATAATGCCATTTCTTTAAGATCGTTCCGTTTTCAACCAACACTAAACCTGGGTTTGAGCGTACCATTGTTTTAAGCAAAGTAGCATCGGAATATACATAAGGAACGGCCAATTGAACACTATGTCTTAATTCTTCAAACTGGTCACCAGAGGAAGCAGTTACTGCGATTGCCTCCACTTGATTTCCTAATGCACTGATCAATGAATTTAAATCAAGGTATGAATCTGCATCGGTTTTGGCGGCTTCATGAATTACCACCAATAATTTTCTTCCTGTCAGAATATTCTGAGTTTCATCGGCAGTATCGCTCCACATGGCAAAGTTGGTGATTTTGGGCACCTCATTTGGGTCATTCGCTGGTGGTAGCATTTCTGTAGGAATATGGGTTCCTTCCTTGTAAGCTCTGAAATCAATAAAAGGCAGATGGGCAATTGCCAAGAATGAAATCACTAAACAAAAAACAAGGGTTCCTGCCAAAACAATCGACTTAGTTTTAAATCCACTGGTAAGCTCTTCTTTCTTCCGATTAAGGAATAGCACCAGTATCAAGACTAACAGAATAATATCTTTAGTAAAAGATTCCCAAGGGGTAAGTTTAATGGCATCACCAAAACAACCACAGTCGGTTACTTTGTTGAAATATGCTGAATAGAAAGTAAGGAAGGTGAAAAACACAATCATGGCCAAGAGCAACTTGGTTACAATTTGTGGTTTGTACCTCAACAACACCGCCAATCCGAGTACTATTTCTAAAGTAGAAAGAAGTACTGAAAGAAATAATGCCGCTGGTTTTAAAGCATCAAAAAATGGCGCTATATCCACTGAGAAAACAGTAAAATATTCTTCCAATTTAATCTGTGTCCCTACAGGGTCGTTGATCTTAATTAGGCCAGAGAAAATAAAAAGTCCTCCAACCAAATACCTTGAAATCGAGGTTAATAGCTTCATGATTTTGAAAATTTCATTAAGATCAAGCAAAACACTGCGTAGTTGATCATGTCTTGATAATTGGCATCAATTCCTTCAGAAATAATGGTTTGCCCTTGGTTGTCTTCAATTTGCTTCACGCGGAGCAATTTCATGAGAATAATATCCGTCATAGAACTCACCCGCATGTCGCGCCAAGCTTCACCGTAATCGTGATTCTTATCCATTAACAGATTGAAAGTACTTTCCACCTTTTCATCATACAAAGGCTCAAGGGTTTCTACTGCCATTTCGAAAGGATCATCTTCACCCAATTCCATCTGAATCAACGCAATTACGCAGTAATTAATAATGCCAATAAACTCTCCAGCAATATCATCACCCACCTTCTGATTTCCTTTATTCTGAATGGATTGAATGCGCTTGGCCTTGATAAAAATCTGATCCGTAATAGAAGGCAGCCTGAGTATTCTCCATGCCGTTCCGTAATCTTTGGTCTTCTTCAGAAATATGTCTTTACAGGCCTCTATAACTTGCTTATATTCGCCTACCGTTTGCTCCTTCAAGTTGAGTGATTTTAATTGCTAAAGGGAATTTTTGAAAGCGAAAGATAAAATATTTCAGGTTAAAAAGACATTGAACTTACGTGGAAATCTAGTTTCGCTCGATACGCCAGCGGTAATGGGTATTTTAAACATTACCCCCGATAGCTTTTATTCTCTTGGCAGACAAAACACTGAGAAAGAAATTCTATCGGCTGCTGAAAATAGGCTGGTGGAAGGTGCTCTAATTCTAGATATTGGTGGTTACTCTTCTCGCCCAAATGCTGAAGATATAAGTACCGACATTGAAACTGATCGGATCGGCAAAGCTCTAGCACTTATCGTTAAAGAATTTCCAGAAGCCTATATTTCAATCGATACATTTAGAAGTTCAGTAGCCAAGGTTGCAATCGACCAAGGCGCCTGCATTATTAACGATATTTCTGGCGGAACATTAGACACCAATATGTTTGAGACTGTCGCTAAATTAAATGTGCCTTACATAATGATGCACTTGAGAGGTACTCCTCAAGATATGGTTCAACATACCGACTACGAAAACCTGCTAAAGCAAGTGACTCTTTTTTTTAGTGAGAGGGTAGAAAAACTACGAATTTTGGGTGTAAAGGACATTATTCTTGACCCTGGCTTTGGTTTTGCAAAAACTGCCAAACAGAGTTATGAGATTCTCCGAAATTTGGATTATTTTAAAGGAATGAGGTTACCTTTGCTCGCTGGCTTGTCTAGAAAGTCTATGATTTATAGAACTTTGGACATTTCGGCTGAAGAAGCACTTAATGGTACAACGGCTTTAAATATGGCAGCACTAATTAATGGTGCTTCCCTACTTAGAGTACACGATGTTAAGGCCGCAGTAGAAACTGTTCAATTATATAAAGCAATATATCCTTGATTTACGCTTTCAAAATAGGGTTCCTAGAAGTAAGATGGGTGGACATTATAGACATCCTACTTGTGAGTGTATTGCTCTATCAGGTCTATAAACTGCTAAAAGGCAGTGTGGCGGTTCGAGTACTCATAGGGTTTCTTTCGCTTTACCTTATTTATTTGGTGGTGAGGGCCGCTCAAATGGAGTTACTGGCAGGTATTCTTGGCCAGTTTATGGGCGTAGGAGTTTTGGCTGCCATCATTATTTTTTCTCAGGAGATCAGAAAGTTTCTGCTTATTCTGGGTAAGACCTCATTCCGGAAAAATGGGGTACTAGACTCTCTTCTAATTTGGCGAAAGAAAAAACCCAAAATTAACATGAACCTCACAGCCGTTATTGAGGCTTCAAAAAACTTGTCAGGCTCAAATACTGGGGCTTTGATGGTGTTTTCTAGAAATACAGAACTTAAGTTTTATGCAGATTCTGGCGACCTTCTCGATGCCTTTATTTCCAAAAGACTGCTGATTTCAATTTTCAACAAATACAGTCCACTACACGATGGCGCAGTAATTTTATACGAAGGCAAAATCAAAGCGGCTCGCTGCCTTTTACCAGTAAGTGAAAGAGAAAATCTACCAGCCCAATACGGTTTACGACATAGGGCTGCATTGGGAATGTCTGAAGCCACCGACACTCTTATTCTTATTGTTTCGGAAGAAACCGGGCAAATGTCAATTGCTAGAAACGGGAAAATTGATAGTAATCTCTCGGCTCCTGAAATTAGAAAAAGATTAAACCGCTACCTGAGCGAGGAAGAAGAGGAAGCCACAGAACCTGACAAAAAAGAAAGCCTTGAAGTGGCCTCTTAATTTTTGATCATTCAAAGTCTTTGAACTTCACCCACAATAATACTGGGTTTTCTGAAGATTCTATACTTTCTAGCGTACTCCCTTTCTTGAAAACTGCGTTTTCAGGACCAATTTCCTTTATAAGTTCAGCCAAATCGTAAGAATTTAAACTAACAATCAGTACGTCTTCCTCCCATCTAATAGGGACAAAAGCATAATTCTCTTCAACATTCTTTTTATTGTCTATTTGATAATACTTACCTGAATTTTGGTCAATCAACAGTCGAGTCGCCTCCGAGAAACTTGTATTGAAATTCAAATAAATTTTCGAATTGCCCACCTTGGGATTGAAAATCCATACTTTTCCACTCTCCTGAATACTACCCATTGCCTTTTGCCCATCGGCCCTCATTGTTTCATCATTCCATAAATAGTCTGAGCCAAAGTCAAGCTTGAGCAATGGCCTGATGGTTTCATTTTGAATTAGAAAAATAGTGTCGCCAAAAATCTCTTTGTATAAGAGATCATCACCATAAGCCGCCAAACTATTTATACTACTCTCGATAGGAAAAGGCATTACGTCTTTATATAGATTCTCCATACCCCTGATCTTCAACTGATCGTCAAAAAAAACAATATTAAATTTAAGTGAATCATAGATTGGCATTCCATTCATGTCACCTACATAACCTCCTTTATAGGGGTAAAGATGAGCCGACTTAACACTCGGTTTAATCTGCCCCAAGTACTTCCCTTCAAAATCATACTTGTTTATATTTCCTCGGTTTCGATCATGGATGAACAAAGTGTCTTTACTTATCCAAAGATGTTGAAGGCTACCATATTCTTCTGGCCCCTCACCTTTTCTACTGAAAGTGGAAATAAACTTTCCTTCATTAGAATAAACAAAAACATCGCCTTCTGACCCGCTAGGAAAAACCAGTCTTTCATTAGCTTGAGAAAAATTATAAACCCCGCTTAGCAGCCCTTCATCTGTTTCTTCTAAACCCATTACCTCAATGGATTCAATCATTTCGGAGAGCTTTCGTTTCTCCGATTCAATCGTCAGAGGAATAACTTTAAACTCGTCATTCGCTTGTTGCACTATTTCGATAGTGCTTTCCGCTTCACCCCCACAGGCAGCAAACAATACAGCGACTAACAGCGCAGGAAAAATTCGTTTCATATATTCTAATTTCTTATTTCAATTCTTTAAACTTTACCCACATCAGCACTGGGTTTTCTGAAGATTCGATTTCGTCTAAAGTAGTACCCTCACGGAATTTGACTTTTGATTCACCTAAGTCGGTCATGAATTCTTGAACATCTGGAGATTGCAAACTGACCATAAGCCTATCTTCTTCCCATTTAATAGGCGTCATAGTATACTTTGTCGCAGCATTCTTGTTCACTTTAACTGCCTTTTGAACTCCAGAATTACGATCTATCAATACTTTAAAAACATCTTTCATGGAGGTTTTATAACTCAGATAGATCCATTTTTCACCGATATAGGAATCGACCCACCAAACTAAGTCTGTTTCACGAATAAGACCAGTTGTTCTTGGGTTGTTTTTTATGGTTTCTTCTGTCCAAAGCCATTCCTCACCAAAGTCAAACTTAAGTAATGGCCGGGTTCTATTGTCTTCTATAAGGAAAACGGAATCTCTTTTAAATCCATGGTAAATGAGGTCTTTTCCATAAGGTTGAAAACTATTGACATTGCTACCTACATATAGAATCAGTGGTGATAAGTATGGGTTAGCCATTTGCTTCACCTCCATATTTTCATCGAGAAAAAGGACATTGAAGTGTAATGAATCTTGATAGGCTGTATAATCCAAATCGGCAACAAACCCTTTATCATACGTAAAAAAGCTCTTAGCTGAGAATGGGAGTTTCCAGCTTGTCAAATGATTGCCTTCCAGATCATATGAAAGTAATCTTCGTCTATTGATATCGGATACAAAAATGCGATCTCCATCTACCCAAAAACTCCAGATGAACTCATACTCTCCTGGGCCATTTCCTACATGGCTAAATTTACGAATGAACTCTCCTTTTTTGGAATAAGAATAAATACTACCATCATTTCCACTTGGGAAAATTATTTCATCTTCCGTACTATATACCTGATAAATATAGCTTAGCAACGACTCCTCCGTTTCTTCAAAGCGCATGATTTCAACTTCTTCAATCAATTCAAAGATTGAAACAGGTTTGGCTTCCGTATCGATTTTGAAAGTTTTAAACTCATCTTTAGTAATAAGTTGCTCTGTCTCTTGCTGTTCCTGATCCGAAGCGCAAGACACTAGACTCAAAAACAATATTATTAGTGCGTATTTGATATTCATTTGTTCAACTCTTCAAACTTCACCCACATCACCAATGGGTTTTCAGAGGACTCAATTTTTTCTAAAGTAGTGCCCTCACGGTAATTGATTTGACTTTCATCCAACGCAGATAAAATGTCAGGAACATCGGCTGTGGTGACAGAGAACATTAATCTATCCTCCTCCCAGCCCAGATAGTAAAACTCTTCTCTCACGGATTTACCTTTCGGCATCCCCATTCGCTTGACCTTTCCATTCATCCTGTCAATTAAAAAATACTCCCAATGCGAATAGCCGATCAAGGCATTTGCATAAATGTATTTTTGGCCTATCGACATGCCTATTGTCCATACTTTATTCTCTGCTTCTACTTTCTGTAAAAGCTCGTTTGTAGGAACAGGTTTATCTCCCCAAAACCAATTTTCCTTAAAATCTAAGTGCATCAAAGGAGCGAGTTTATCATTTGTGTAGGCGTAAATGGTATCGCTAAAAACCCTGAAAAGCTGCACTCCATCTTGGTAGGGAATAACTGTTGAGTAATCTATAAACCACGGCATTTCATCAGGAGTATTGTCGTATTTCAGAAATGGCTTTTCCACTTTTAAATCTTTATCCAGCTTCGCGAATTTGTAATAAGAGGTGTCATTGATAGAATGAAAATTCATTTCAGCAACGTAGCCATCTTTATAAGGCCGAATACCTCCGACACGAAGTTGATCTGGCAATTTACGAGAGTCTACAAACTCACCTTCAGTGGTGTACCGATAAATCACCGATTTGGGCATTGAATACACTGCAACCAAACCATTCTCTATCCATAAGTCTTCAATTGAGCTATACTCTTCTGGCCCCTGTCCTTGCCTGTTTATTTTCTTTTGGAACTTCCCGTTTTCGTCAAAAAAATAGATAGACAAATGATCATCCGCACCTATCTTTTTATCTGTATGAAAGACAAAGCCATCATCAAGTCTATTGATTTTTCGGATCGTAGATAAAAGTGACTCATCGGTTTCTTCAAATTGCATCAGTTCTACCGATTCAATCATGTCCACAAAACTCTCTTTGGGTAAATTTAAATCGAGATGATATGATTTGAAATCATCTAAACTTGTGGCTTCCTTGTCGTTAACGCTTCTCTTTTCAGCGCAGCTCCACAGAGTTAATAGAAGTAGTAAAACAGAAAGATTTATTCTCATTGTCAATTGTTTAGTAAACAAACTTTTGGAGGGACTTTCAGGGTGAAGAAAACCCTCCAAAAGGCAGTTCTATATTTTTCCATTTATTCAAAATCTAGCTACTCAATACTATGTACTAAATACCCTCTTCTCAATACTCACTCCTTAAACTTCACCCACATCAACACAGGGTTCTCCGAAGATTCAATTCCTTCTATTGTTGTACCATCTCTGAATTTGACTTGATCTTCATTGAGTTGAGAAATAAAAGCGGGCACCGAAGAAGAATGAATGTTGAACAGTAATCGATCTTTATCCCAACGGATGGGCATTAAGCCTAAAACTTCCCCATCGCCCTTCCCATAATGTAGTTTAACCACTTTAGAGGATTTTTGATTGATTAAAAAACGATGTGTTTTACCATTATAATCCGAATAACAAAAGATCAGATTCTTTTCAAGGAAGTATCGATATTGGGTTAATTTATCCCCTCTCATTAAAGCCTCAAACACTTTCTTTTCGTTTGGTTTCTCTCCCATGGTATTCCAAAACCAGAAATCTCCGAAATCAAGAGAGAAGAGAGGTATCGCTTCTCTTTCTCTGATTTCATAAACGGTATCACTAAAAATTGATTGATACAATAAGCTCCCATCATACTCTTGAAAGGTATCGAGACCGAAGCTCGTAGCACCAAGCTCTAATCGAGTAGGCTGAGCCCGCTGTACCTCATTGAATTCATAATCCACAAAGACTAAATTATACTTAGTTGTATGGTTACCCAACTGATTGTACATATCATACACATAGCCCTTATGCGTTGAGCGAATGTGCCAAGGCCTTATGTCAAGCTTGGTGGTTTCATAGTGTTCACCAGTCAATGCGTACTTGTGAACTTTATAAGAATATCTGTCATACACTAATACAGTGTCTTGTACCAACCACATATTCCATATATTACTCATTTCTCCTGGGCCAATACCCTTCTTATCCATCGCACTTTTAAAATTTCCAGAACTGTCAAACAGATAAATTTTGGAGCCATCATACTCAGGAATAATGAAACCACTTTCAAAAACCTCAAGGATAACTATGGACTTCAACAGCGACTCATTGGTCTCTTGAAGCCTTACAAATTCAACTTCTTTTATAAAATCAAATATGGGAGCTTCATTTTGCTCCATATCAATTTTATAAGTCTGGAAATCACCCAAACTAGTCATGTCAATAGTCTTACTATCGTTTTCCGAACAGCTCAAGACAAATACGAGCATCAAAAAACCGAATAATTTATTCCTCATTTCTAAAATCTAGCTACCCAATACTCACTCCTTAAACTTCACCCACATCAACATAGGGTTTTCAGAAGATTCTATTTCTTCTAAGGTGGTACCTTCTCGGAATTTGATTTGGTCTTCATTAAATTCAGAGAGAAAAGAGGCCACGTTTGGAGATTGAATGGTAAATATCATTTGCTCATTATCCCAACCGATAGGAATGGCCACATTATTAGATTTATCTGCTTTTCTCATATCCACGTTGTGAACAATTCCTAAGGCACGATCAATTAGAAAACTTGGAGGCACAATACCTTCTGAAAAACCACTATAAGTAAATACCCAAATTAGATGATCTCCTATATGGGCAGTAGCCGTCCATACTTTTTCTGTTTCTTGTATCACTTGAACGAAGTCAGGTGTAACGTCCTTTCCTTCATTCCAATACCAATCCTGTCCAAACTCCAAATGAACTAGCGGAGCAAACCCTTTATCATTCAAATAATACACCGTGTCACTCATCATTCGATGTAGCGTTACTCCATCCTTGTAAGGAGTTATTGAATTGGTTCCCAAAGTAAGTCCCGCGGGGATATGCTTGTCGACAGGCTGATACATATCTACCAGCTTCAAATCCTTGTCCAATGTGGCATATCTATAATAGGATGTATCGTTAATAGGGCGGTAATTCATCTCCATCGCGTAACCATGGTTATAAGTATAAAGATGACCTGGAGATGCGGGCAATTTTTCCGATCTAATAAAATCGCCTTCCAATGAATAGCGCTTTACTGAAGTTTGGTTTCTTGAATAGATTGCTAGCGTATCTCCTTCCAGCCACAAATCTGTAATGTTTAAATACTCCTCGGGCCCTTCTCCTTTCTTATTAATCTTGCGAACGAAATTCCCTTTCAAGTCAAAAACAAACACATTAGATTCTCTTCCGCTGGTGAACACCAACTGATCTTTCGACTGATGGACGTCATAGATATAAGACAATAATGAGTTATCGGTTTCTTCCATCCGAACCAGCTCTACTGATTCAATTAAATCTGAGAAGCGTTCTAGAGAAAGGTCCCGATCGAGACGGTAAGATTTAAAGTCATCGGTAACCACAACAGCTTCATTTTCTTTTTCAGAAGCATTTTTGGAGCATGAAAATGTAACCAATAGAAGGAGAAAAAATAGACTGAACTGCTTCACAATTTTATTAAGGTTGAAGGAAGTTTGAACTTGATTGATGAGCCAAGCACTCACTAACAAGAATAACTAAAAGAATAGTCGTTTAAAAAGAATAACGGATCAAATTTGATTTTGTGTATTCTCAATATTATAAAAGCATGAACCACAAAAAAAAGACTGCCTTCTCAGACAGTCTCTTTATAAGTTCTATTATGCTGTTGCCTTTAAATAACACCCAATTCCTTACCCACTTCGGTAAAGGCTTGAATCGCTTTGTCCAAATGATGTCTTTCGTGGCCTGCAGAAACTTGAACTCTAATTCTGGCCTGGCCTTTTGCCACTACAGGGAAGAAGAAACCAATTACGTAAATACCTTTCTCTAAAAGTGCATCGGCCATTTTTTGGGCCAACTTGGCATCGTAAAGCATTACAGGCACAATGGCGTGCTCGCCCGGCTTAATATCAAAACCAGCCTCAGTCATTTTACTTCTGAAGTATTTGGTGTTTTCCTCCAATTTATCGCGAAGGGTGGTGGCTTCAGAAAGCATATCGAATACTGCGATGGAAGCTCCTACAATAGAAGGCGCCAAAGTGTTGGAGAATAAATAAGGTCTTGAACGCTGACGAAGGATTTCAATCACTTCTTTTTTAGCTGAGGTAAACCCACCAGAAGCACCGCCTAGGGCTTTACCCAATGTGCCAGTGATAATATCTACACGATCCATGCAGTTTCTGAATTCATGAACGCCTCTACCTGTTTTACCCATAAAACCTGTTGAATGACACTCGTCTGTCATCACCAAAGCTTTGTATTTATCGGCCAAATCACAGATTTTATCTAATTGTGCAATGGTGCCATCCATTGAGAAAACACCATCGGTTACAATAATTTTATTTACAGCTCCCTTGGCATCAGCATCTTTCAATTGCTGCTCAAGGCTGGCCATGTCGTTATGATCGTAACGGAAACGCATGGCTTTACACAAACGCACGCCATCAATAATAGAAGCATGGTTTAAGGCATCTGAAATAATCGCGTCTTCGGCACCCAGCAATGGCTCAAAAACACCACCATTAGCATCGAAGGCTGCCGCATAAAGAATGGTATCTTCCATGCCCAGAAATTCTGAAATCTTTTGCTCTAGCTCTTTGTGAATATCTTGTGTTCCACAAATAAAACGAACCGAAGACATACCGAAACCATGTGTATCGATGGCCTTTTTAGCGGCTTCAACCACCTTAGGGTGTGAAGACAACCCTAAATAGTTATTCGCACAAAAGTTAATTACTTCTCTTCCATCGGCAGTTTTGATGTCGGCCGCTTGGGGAGTGGTAATGATTCTTTCTTTTTTATAAAGTCCGGCTTCTTTGATTTCTGCTAGTTCAGCCTGAAGTTTGGGTTGGAGTGTATCGAACATAATTAATTTGTTTTCGGTTTAGGTCTCATCATCACTTTTGGTCGAGCGGCTTGTACAGTTGATGCCGCCTTTTCAGGCACTTCCTCTTTTAGTGGAAATGCTCTCCTAATGGGATTAATGAGGTATAATTTCTGAGCTGTAAAGCTATTTGGGTGCATTTGATTATACAAATCTTTGAATTTTACCCACTGTTCTGGTTGCCCTTTTTGAAAAGCAGCCGAGTCAATTTTCTTGTCTTTTAAATAAGATTCAAAGTCCTTGATTTCCATCGCAATGCAAATATAAAAAATATGGGTTCCGAACGGCTATTCGTGTTGGCAAAGGTTTTACTTATTCTATTGCATTCACTAATATTGCAGCACAATTGGGCAGCGGGTTTTAAAGGATTCTATCTCTTGAAAGCCTTGCTACCGTTCAGAAACTTTCTGTTCTGAAAGAAGAAAAAGAAGAATAGATTTCTGATTCAACCATTACAACTAAAATCAAGAAGCAAATGACTAGAGTACTTATCATCGGAGCAAGTGGACAATTAGGATCGGAACTGACAATTGCGCTCGGTGAAGTTTTTGGAAACGAAAACATCATTGCTTCTGACATTTCTTCGCCTCACGCCAACATTGCTGGTTTTACTTTCGAAAAACTAGATGTAATGAATGCTGCTCAGTTGAAGGAAGTTGTTGAAAAACATTCGATCACACAGATTTATCATTTGGCGGCCATCCTTTCTGCCAAAGGCGAATCTAATCCTCAGTGGGCTTGGAACTTGAATATGACCAGCTTATTGAATGTGTTGGAATTGGCCAAAGAGAAAAAGCTAGACAAAATTTACTGGCCAAGTTCTATTGCCGTTTTCGGACCAAACACCCCTTTAAACAATACACCTCAGTTCTGCGAAAAAGACCCAAATACGGTGTATGGCATCAGCAAATTAGCTGGCGAAAGATGGTGCGAATACTACTTCGATAAATACGGAGTGGATGTTCGAAGCATCAGGTACCCAGGACTTATCGGTTACAAATCATTGCCAGGTGGTGGCACTACTGATTATGCAGTGGATATTTACCATAAAGCATTGAAAGGTGAGAAATTCACTTGCTTCTTAAAAGAAAATACCGCCTTGCCAATGATGTATATGCCTGATGCGATTAAGGCGACCATCGAGCTGATGCAGGCACCTGCAGAACAAGTGAAAGTACGTTCTAGCTACAACCTTTCGGCCATTAGTTTTACGCCAAAAGAAATGGCAGCTTCTATTCAAAAGCAAATGCCTGAATTCGAAATTGATTATGCACCAGATTTCCGTCAGGCAATAGCCGATAGCTGGCCAAATACCATTGACGATTCTCAAGCCAGAGAAGATTGGGGTTGGAAGCACGACTTCAGCCTTGATGCCATGACAGAAGACATTCTTAAAAACCTTCCTCCACTTTTGGATAAGTTCTAGGGCTAGTTATTAGTGTATTGGTTGATTAGTTATTGGTCATTAGTCACCATTGTAACACTGTCACAGGTGCTCCGATTTATCTGCCCTTAGGCAGGACCTGTGACTAAATATGGACACAAGGACTCTGTCCGCTTAAAAAGACATCTTATCTGTATTACTGAAAAACTCCGAAGTCTCGGAGCCCACAGGATGACTTAACACTAGCTTGGCAGATTAATTAAATGAATAGCAAGTCAAAAGGTAGCCACCTGACCAACCAAACCACGACTACTCGTGTCTAAGCAGGTATGAAAAAACTAATCTCCTTATCGGCACTCATCTTTATTCTTTCTTCTTGCGGAAAAGAAAGCCCATCTCGAGTATATAGAGAATTTCAAACTGAGCGTGAACTGGAGTTTATAGCACATCAACCCGGTGACCCTCAGATACCCGTAGTTTCGGAAGGTGAAAACTTGGTGTTTAAATACACTTACGCTCACGAAGAAGACAAAGACATTGCGGATGATGAACTGTCGGAAATTTTCTACTTAGAAATACCAAAGGGCAGTACTTCATTTATCTATGACAGTACCAAGGCAGAAGAAAACGGGACAGTCAATGTGGCTTATCATAGATCTTGCTTTTGCGGGTTTAGCGAATATGGTGTGCAAAAGGCTATTATATCTGCTTCAAAAATCAATGATAATCAGTGGCAAATTTCTTTTGATGTCGCCTTCAAAAATCAACATGATCAAGTATATCCGTTAAAAGATAGTGGTAAGTACAACCTCAATACAGATGAGTATTTTTAATAGAGTAAGAGTTCAAAAAAAATGTCCTGAGCCAAAAGTAGGCCCAAGACATTCGTGAAAATTAATCAAGATAAAATCTTCCTATTCTCCTTGACTTAAAGAGTAACCTCTTTCGCCATCGAAATGATATAAATGTTCTGTTTTAATAAAGTCAAAACCTTCTTTTTGAACACGTTTAAGGATTTCGATAATATCTGCATTATCTAACGTTGCTCCTTCTGGGTGTGTAAATCTACATCTCCAATGGTCAGACTTAAAAATCTCGTCCATGCCATTCGGGTAAACTACCACACCTCTGTTCGACACTTGGTCTAGTTTCAACTTATCGGTAGAAACGTTTTTCAGCAATCGATCTCCAATTTCATTGGCATCTCGGCTTTCGCCCCTCCAATCAATGAATACATCAACACCAACCAATTCTTTCTTTTTAGCAGGTTTTTCAGGTACAACCACTTCAATTTTCACATTTGGGTTATACTTTACCGCTTTCAACTTTTCAGGCACTTGACCTAATCTTTCAATTACCGCATCGGCAAATTCTTTGGTACCTACTTTCTTCACACTTCTGTTCAGTCTATAAACATCGCCTGTGTGGATTCCGTCTTCCAAAGTTTTCAACCAAGCATTTTGGATCAACTCAGCCTTATCTGCTTTGCCTAATTGCACGAGCATCATAAATGCACCATTCAACAAGCCCGATGGATTGGCCATATCTTGACCAGCGATATCTGGTGCTGAACCATGAATGGCTTCGAACATGGCATAATTTGTTCCAATATTGGCCGAACCTGCCATTCCTACTGAACCAGCTACTTCCGCAGCAATATCAGAAATAATATCTCCGTACAAGTTCAAGGTTACTACAACATCCAAAGATTCTGGACGAGCTGCTACCACAGCCGACCCAATATCGATAATCCAGTGATCGGACTGAATTTCTGGGTATTCAAGCCTTACTTCATTAAATATTCTGTGGAACATACCATCGGTATGCTTCATAATATTGTCTTTGGTCATACAGGTCACTTTCTTTCTACCGTATGCCTTAGCGTACTCAAAAGCGTATCTGATAATTTTTTCAGAACCAGGCTCAGAAATCAATTTCAATGTTTGAACCACTTCGCTTGTTTGCTGGTGTTCAATTCCAGCATAAAGATCTTCTTCATTCTCACGAACAATTACAACATCCATATGCGGAAAATGTGATGGCACAAATGGAGGATAGGCTCTGAATGGTCTTACGTTTGCAAATAAACCCAGTGATTTCCTGATGGTTACGTTCAAACTTTTGTAACCTCCACCTTGAGGTGTAGTAATTGGCGCCTTAAGTAAAACTTTATTTTGGCGTAAAGTTTCCCAAGATTCAGGGCTAATGCCAGATTTATGGCCAGATTTATAAACTTTCTCACCGATTTCAATCACATCGTATTCTAACCCCACATTGGCTGCATCCATAATACGGATAGTAGCATCCATGATTTCTGGACCAATTCCATCTCCGTAAGCGACTGTAATTCTATTTTGTGTTCCCATAAGTGCTTGAATGAATTTTTCTTGAATGGCTGCAAAGGTATCAAAGGCAGGCTTTAAAAGGAATTAAAAGCTAAATTTCTCGAACTCATTTCTTTAAATACCCAAAATCAAACGCTTAACCTTGGTGTAGTCTTTTTAGTTTTCTCACATTGCTGCTATCTTTGCACCTTACTCAACTTAAGCAATGGACTCATACCAGAATATAAAATTCGAAAATAAAGACGGAGTCGTTCACCTCACCATCAATAGGCCCGACAAATTAAACGCACTCAACACCCAGACTGTTGAAGAGATTGGAGAGGCCTTTCAAGAAATTTACGATTCGGCCGAAGTAAAGGCGGTAATCATTACTGGGGAAGGCGAAAAGGCATTTGTGGCTGGCGCAGATATTTCTGAAATAGCGCAACTTTCTGAATTAAATTCAAGAAAATTCTCTGAACAAGGACAGGAAGTTTTTGCCAGTATAGAAAACTGTCATAAACCCGTAATCGCTCTAGTTAACGGTTTCGCTTTGGGCGGTGGCTGCGAATTAGCAATGGCTTGTCATATCCGTATCGCCACAGAAAATGCAAAATTCGGGCTTCCAGAAGTAAATCTCGGCATCATCCCTGGTTTTGGAGGAACGCAAAGACTCACTCAGTTAGTTGGCAAAGGAAAAGCATTCGAGCTAGCCATGTCTGGCGATATGGTAAAAGCTGACGAAGCAAAAGCTTTAGGTCTTGTAAACCATGTAGCTGAAAACAAAGCTGCTGGCCTTCAAAAAGCAGAAGAGCTTCTTGGCAGAATCACAAGCAAAGCACCTTTAGCTGTAGGTATGGTAATAGAATGCATTAACGCAGTATATACCAATGACATTGATGGCTATCAGACTGAAGCCAATAGTTTTGCCAACTGTGTTAAAACTGAAGATTTTAATGAAGGCACTAAGGCATTTTTAGATAAAAGAAAGCCAGATTTTAAGGGAGAATAAAAAGGCAGTTCTACATGCAAGATTTAACTAAAAGCCATAACATTGTTCTTGCTTTGGCGTTAAA
Organism: uncultured Roseivirga sp.; assembly: GCF_963973945.1. Lineage (GTDB taxonomy): Bacteria > Bacteroidota > Bacteroidia > Cytophagales > Cyclobacteriaceae > Roseivirga. Next base: position 112,362 of record NZ_CAXBBV010000002.1, on the reverse strand, counting down.
TCGTAAATTCATTTATGGCTCAAAGCATAAATCCATGTAGTCTCGCTTTATGAGTCAAATCAGAAAATTGGCAAGCCAAACGGCTTATTACGGCATCAGCAGCATTTTGGGCAGAGTGCTCAATTTTGCTTTGGTGCCGTTCTATACCCGAATACTTCCAGAAGAAGAGTATGGCGTGGTTATCCATCTGTATGGCATTGCTGCTTTTCTGAATATTATTTACACCTATGGTTTAGAGACTTCGTTTTTCAGGTTTACCACAAAAAACAAGTCCATTGATGCCTACCATTATACCGCAACTGCAATTCTCTTTACCAGTATACTTTTCTCTGGCTTTATCTATTTCGATGCTGCTTCATTGGCCAATTTCACTGCCGCAACTGAGCATCCTGAGTATTTACAATATTTGGCTGTCATTGTGTTTATTGATGCCATCGTTTCTATTCCTTTTGCAAAACTAAGGCTAGACGATCGCCCGATAAAATTTGCACTGATTCGGCTTACCGTAATCGCTGTCACTATAGGCTTAAACTTGTTGTTCTTACTTGCCTTCCCTGCCATTGCCAATGGAGAATACTTAAGCATACTTCAACCTTGGGTTCAAAAAGTTTATAATCCAGAACTGGGCGTTGGTTATATTTTTATCGCCAACCTAATAGCCAATAGTCTATATATACCAATGCTGTTCAAGGAGTTGGCGCAAATCAGAATCCGATTCAAATGGTCGGCATTCAAACCTATTTTGGCTTACTCCTTCCCTATTTTCTTAATGGGTTTAGCAGCCATGTTCAACGATCAAGGCTATACCATTTTATTTAACTTCCTTTTCGATGATCCTGAAAAAGAGCTTGGTGTATATGGCAGTGCATTTAAATTAAGTGTGCTGATGATGCTCGGAATTCAGGCCTTCCGCTATGCGGGCGAACCTTTCTTTTTCTCTCATGCTGAAAACAAAGAAGCACCGTCTCTATTCGCCAAAGTAATGCACTACTTCGTGGTATTCAATATTGCCATTATGGTCGCCATTGCGGTAAATATTGAATTGATAGCCGATGTATTCTTAGGTCGCCCGGGCTATAAGGCCGCGCTCTATGTATTGCCAGTATTGCTAATAGGAAAGCTGTTTTTTGGTGTATATGTAAACCTCAGTGTATGGTTTAAAATAAAAGACAAAACCATTTATGGTACCTATTTCACTGCCATTGGAGCACTAATTACACTTGTAGGTCATTTGTGGCTCGTGCGAATCCCGTCCATTGGCTATTTTGGTTCTGCCATTTCAGCCTTAGTTTGTTATGCTGTAATGTGTGCCCTGTGTTACTATAAAGGAAGAAAAGTGTTTCCCGTTCCTTATAATTTCAAGAAGTTGTTTCTGTATTTAATTATTGCAGTTGGGGTAATTTACGGATCAAACCTAATTTCAATTTCCAACGCTTGGGGTCAATATGGTATCGATATATTTGTTACTGTAGTCTTTTTTGTTGCTATTTATCTTTTGGAAGGACGTGGTTTTAAGTATAAAACAGTTGAAAAACGCCAATAACATCACTGTTCTTACATTCATCAGAAAGCTTAAACATAGCCCACTTAAAATGCGTTTCTTGAATAATTGAAGAATCCCGTGAAGAAATATCTACAGTTTTCTGCTTTCATTTTCACCATTATGCTGTTTTGCAGCAGCACAGTAGCCTTTGCCCAAAAGAAAACAGAAAAGAAAGAAGAGGAAAGCAAAGGGATTTCTAAATACGACAGGGCAAATGCTGAATATTTAATGATCGATGCTCAGAAATTCTACCTGTTAGAAGATTATGAAAGGGCCATTGCCTTTTTAGAGCAGTCATTAGAAATCGACAAAGATAACCATGCTGCCTATTTTAAATTGGGCGAAATCTATTTGATTGAAAGAAAGTATGACAAGGGTTTAAAATCGATCAAGAAGGCGCAGGAAATTAAGCCCAACAATAAATTCTACTATATTCTTGCTGCTCAACTTCACAAATCGCAAAACAACTTACAGGCAGCTGCTTCGGAGTATGAGTTGATGCTAAAAAACTCTACTGACTATCGTGAGTATTTATTAGATATTGCTGACGTATATGTAGGCCTAGGCAATTACGATGGGGCAATCAAAATGCTTGAGTTAACGGAAGAAAAATACAACACTCCAAATAAATTCACCACTCAGAAAAAGGAATTGCTCCTTCAGGCTGGAAAGAAAAAGGAAGCCTTAGACATGCTAAAAAAGCTTACGGAGGATTTCCCTACAAATGAAAACTACAAACTAGAGTACGCTGATTTATTGGCCTCAACAGGTAATAAGTCAGAAGCTGCAGATATTCTAAAATCAACTAGCACTTCCACATCCTCTAACTTCCTATTGATTAACTTAAAATTAGAAGAGGGTGACTTTGAAGCTGCCAAGCCTATGATTTCCGAAATCATGACGAACAAAGAAGCAGACCTTAGTTCAAAGCTTTTGTTAATGTCAAATTTATCTGCAACAGGGTCGGATAAAATCTCACTCTCCTTTTTAGATCAGCAGCAAAAAACGCTGTATTCGATTTACCCCAATGATGTTGAAGTGATTAAAACCGGAGAAAAAGTATATAGTGCTTTGGCCGAAAAGGCAAGTCCTCAAGAAAAGGCAGCTTACGAAACCCAAGCACTCACCGCTTTAAACCAGCTCAAAAACCTCAATCCATCTGACTACCAAGTTTGGAATCAACTGCTCACCAAAGCTTACAATCAAAAATCTTGGGAAACACTGCTCACTAACAGTGAAGATGCTTTGAGCTACTTCCCAAACCAAGGCCTATTCTATTACTATTATGGAAATGCCCAGCTTTACAGTACCAAAGGCGATAAAGAAGAGGCGAATACGGCTTTTGATCAGGCTTTAAAATTGGCCAGAAATGATGAGGCTTTGACGAGCAAGATTCGAACGAAGAAATTGGAATTTGCTTTAGAGGAAGGAAATACGGAGGAAGTTGAGACATACGTCTCTTCTGTTATAACATTCGGCAAAGCAGATGGCGATGCCGCTCAAGTATTTTTACACTACCTAAGTGCTAATAGCGACCAAGAAATGATAGAAAAGCTAGATGTAGCATTAAATCGTTTGATCAATGAAAACCCATCCGATGGTTATTTATTCCATGTAAAAGCAAAGGTTTTGTTTCAATTAGGTAGATTTGCAGACGCAAAGCAGCTGATAGAGAATTTCTTAAAGCAAAACCCATCCAATATTACAGGAGGGCTTTTAGAAGTTTATGGTGATAACCTTTTTAAGTTAAACCAAATTGATGCGGCTGTTGAGCAATGGAAAAAAGCGAAACAAACTGGAAATACTTCCGATAAAATCGATCAAAAAATTGCAGACAAAAAGTACTACCAATAGAGCGCTCTTGCTCCTACTCATTGTTTTTTCGGCTTTCTTTCTGGAGTCTTGTAAAAGCACTTTTTTAGGCACCAACACTCGAGTTAAAGAAGAGTTTCAAGTTGCCGATATCCCTTTTGAATATTTCTCTACCAAAACTAAGTTTAAGTTTAAAGACGGTGAATCTAAAACCAAAGCGACTGCCGACATTAGAGTAAAAAAAGATAGTTTAATCTGGTTCAGGCTTACTCCAGGCTTGGGCATTGAAGGTGCTAGAGGAATAATTACCCAAGACTCGCTTTTGATGATTGATAGAGTTAATAAAGCGTATTATGCTTATAGCTTTCAAGAACTTAGTGAAAAATTCAACTTCGAACTAAACTATGACCTCTTCCAATCTGTACTTATTGGAGACATGCCAATTGCCCAAAGTGCAGAAGATGATATTGTAGCTCAGGCAAACCAGTTTACCATTGTGCAAAGAGTTGGAGACCTCACTTTAATGAACCAAATTGGTAACAAAACCAAAAAATTAGAAAAACTCACGGCCAACACCACCAAAAACAAAAACACTCTTGAACTGAAATATTCAGACTTCAATATGTTGGAACAGTTTGTATTCGCATTTAAAGCAGACATGATATTGCAATACTTTAAAGACAATAAAAAAGGAGAAATTACGATAGATATTGAGCACAACAGGGCCAGAATTGAAGACGAACCACTTACATTTCCTTTTAGTATACCCGACAACTATGAACATAAATAGGGCATTTTTAGTCCTTTCAATATTTTTTCTACTTACAGGTTTTGACAGCATGGCTCAAGACCAGAGGAAGACTTTGGAAAATCAGAAAAACGAAATTCTAAAGAAAATTCAGGAAACAGAACGCATACTTTCTCAAACATCCTCCAAGAAGAATAGTAGCATTGGCCGTTTGAGGGCCCTTAATGAGCAAATCCAAACCCGTTCATCCTTAATTAGTGCTATAAAAGGCGAGGTGAATTTATTGGATAGCGAAATCTCTGAGAACCTTTCTATCATTCAAGCCATGGAAAATGATCTTACTCAGCTTAAAAAGGAGTATGCTGAAATGATTTATACTACTCAAAAAACTAGTAAGGGATTTAATGAAATGACCTTCCTTTTTGCTTCTTCTACTTTCAATCAGCTGTTTATGCGAATGAAGTACATTAAACAATATTCCGAAGCAAGAAAGAAGCAAGCCGAGCAAATTCAGATTGTACAAAGCAGTATAGGCTTACAAATTGCTGAAATTGAAGACCAAAGAAAAAGCAAGCAATCGTTACTTAACGATGAGCTAACAGAAAGCAACAAACTAGAAGAGCTTAGGGGAGATCAGAAAGACTTGATTACCAAACTTACTCAAGACGAACAAAGAATAAAGAAAGAACTGGAAGAACAAAGAAAAGCCGAAAAGCAACTTTCTGAACGTATTGAAGCCATAATTGAGGAAGAAAGAAAAGCAGCTTTGTTAGGTTCTGTTGACATGACCAAGCTTACAGAAGCCTTTGCCAAAGAAAAAGGCAAGCTACCTTGGCCTGTTGAAGAAGGGTTTATTTCGTCCAAATTTGGCCAACATAGACACCCAACAATTAAAACCATTACCATCAACAATTTGGGAGTAGACATTCAAACTTCTGAAAACGCAGCCGTAAAGGCCGTTTTCCCAGGAAAAGTAAGTCAAGTGTTATCCATACCAGGTTTAGGAAACAGCGTACTGGTTCAACATGGCGAATATTTTACGGTATACTCCAAGTTAAAAACTGTGGTAGTTAAAAAAGGAGATCAAGTTCAAATTGGGCAAACGCTAGGGCAAGTGCTTACAGATAAAGACAATATTTCGCAAGTAAAATTTAGAGTTCATGACCCTAAGGGCACTGTAAACCCCGAAACATGGCTTCAAAAGCGATCGAAATAAAGTGAGAATAGACTTTACTCTATAAAAATAAGTCTGATAGATTTTAACCCTAGCTTACAAATTCCGTTGACAGAACAAAATCGAATCAATTGACTTCGTGGTTAGATTTTAGTTATCTTTGAAGTCTAAATTTAAATTTAAGAAATCATGCAGACAATATTTGCAATAGGAATGCCAGGGGGGATGGAACTGTTTGTGATTGTTTTTATAGTTCTTCTTCTTTTTGGTGCCAAGAAAATACCTGATCTAGCAAGAGGCATGGGAAAAGGTATCAGAGAATTTAAAGACGCTACCAAAGAAATTAAGAAAGAGGTAGACGATGCAGGTAAAGAAATTGACAAATAAGCTAATTAATCATTGAGGTCTTATCACACACTTGATGAGATTCAAAAAGACATTAGACTTGGAGTAACTTCTTGCAGAGCGCTTGTAGAGTACTACTTAAGTAATATTGAAGCTCATTCTGAGCTAAATGCATTTGTCGAAGTCTACAATTCTGAAGCTTTACAAAAAGCAGATATTATAGATGCTAAAATCAAGGAAAACAAAGCCGGCAAACTTGCCGGCTTAATTTTTGGCATCAAAGACTTAATCTGCTATCAAGACCACAAAATCAGTGGAGCAAGTAAAATCCTTCAAAATTTTGAATCTCAATTTTCAGCAACAGCCGTTGAAAAACTCCTTCAGGAAGATGCCATTTTAATTGGTAGGCAGAACTGTGATGAATTCGGTATGGGTTCATCTAATGAAAACTCTTTCTATGGACCTGCAAAAAATGCCTTAGATCAAGACAAGGTAGCAGGTGGCTCATCTGGAGGTTCAGCAGTAGCGGTTCAAGCCGACATGTGTCAAATTTCTCTTGGTACAGATACGGGAGGATCAGTAAGACAACCCGCTGCTTTTTGCGGAATTGTTGGGCTTAAACCCACTTATTCTCGGGTTTCGCGATGGGGACTACTGGCTTACGCCTCCTCTTTTGATAGCATAGGTATTTTCTCAAAAAGCATTGAGGACAACGCACGAGTTTTAGAAGTGATTGCTGGAAAGGATGAAAAAGACGCCACCTCTTCTTCTAGAGAAGTTCCAGCTTACAGCAAAGTCCTAGAAAAGAAACAAAAATTTAAAGTAGCCTATTTACAAGAAGCGCTTGAGACTAAAGCCCTTCAACCCGAAATAAAGGCTACGCTTGAAAGTCAGATTTCAAATTTAAAAGAAGAAGGACATACAGTAGAGCCAGTACAATTCCCTCTATTAGATTACATTTTACCTACCTATTATATTCTAACCACGGCAGAAGTAAGCTCTAACCTAAGCCGTTACGATGGCGTTCGGTACGGACATAGAAGCTTAGCCATTTCTGATTTAGAATCGCTCTATAAAAACTCCAGAACAGAGGGCTTTGGAGATGAAGCCAGAAGAAGAATTATGCTAGGCACTTTTGTACTTAGTGCCGATTATTACGATGCCTATTTTACAAAAGCACAAAAGGCACGAAAACTAATAAAAGAAGCAACCGAAAAAATTCTTTCAGAATATGATTTCATCATCATACCAACAACTCCAACCACAGCGTTCAAACTAGGAGAACACTCAAAAAGTCCGATTGAAGTCTATATGGCCGATTTATTCACCGTGCAAGCCTCTATTTCGGGGCTTCCAGCTTTATCAATTCCAGTTGGAAAAGATGATGACGGAATGCCAATTGGGTTACAAATTATATCCGCGGCTTTTCAAGAAGCCAAACTTTTTGCATTTTCGAGAAACTTGATTCAAAACATTTGAACAGACGCTATACAATGAAGCGATTACACTGGGCATTATTACTGCTAATTACCTCATTTGCTTTTACGCAAACGAGCTACGCTACCAACGATACTATACCAGAAGAAATTAAACCTAGCTACGACTATGCACCTGATTTTTCTTATGAAGAATTACAAAGTCGTTACGACATTCTAGACCTCGAAATCGACATTGCTTTCAATGATCAGGTCAAAGCCTTTATTAATTACTTCACGGTTAGAAATAGAGAGTACACCCGCGAAATGTTAAGGCGACAAGAAATATACTTCCCGATTTTCGAAAAGTACCTTAAAAAATATGACCTGCCTGAAGAACTAAAGTACTTGCCTATTATTGAGTCTGGTTTAAACCCAGTAGCGGTTTCGGGCCCTAAAGCTGTCGGTCTATGGCAGTTCATGTCGCCCACAGCAAAACAGCAAGGCTTACAAATCGATTGGTACATTGATGAGCGGATGGATCCAGAAAAATCAACCGAGGCCGCATGTCAGTACCTTAAATGGTTGTATGGGATTTTAGGAGATTGGAAAATGACCTTAGCAGCTTACAATAGTGGAATAGGCAATGTTCAAAGAGCAATGAGACGATCTAAAAAAGATGACTTCTGGGAAGTATATAGATATTTACCAAGAGAAACGCGATCATATGTACCTCAGTTTGCGGCCATTCTTTATGCTATGGAATATGCCGATGAGCATAATTTATTTGTTGACGACATTCAGTACCCTATTGATTTTGAAGAAGTTGAAGTAAATCAGTTTGTGTATTTAAAGGCCTTTGCAGATGAAAGTGGGATAGACCTAGACCTCTTACAGAAGCTCAACCCGGCTATTAAAAAAGGCGCATTGCCAGCCAACTCAAAAGGCTTTAAACTAAAAATTCCGAGAGATGGGATGGCCTTGTACGAAACAAACCGCGAGAATATTTTAGCCAAAGCTGAAGAAGGTAGAACAGAATTCGAAAAAATGGCGACCAACATGCCAGGCAGCACTTTTGGAAAAGAAAAGGTAAGCTATAGAGTGGTAAGCGGAGATGTTTTGGGCACCATTGCCAGAAAACACCAAGTGCGAATTGAAGACTTAAGAGCATGGAACAACATAAAAGGATCAATGATCAGAGTTGGCCAACGTTTAAATATCTACACAGGTCCTGATTTTCTTTCAGACAATACCGTTTCTGCACAAAAGGTGTTAAACCAGCCTATTCCTAGCTCAAAGCAATACACGGTTGAACCGGGTGATACATTGTGGGACATATCCAGAATGTATGAAGGCTTAACAATTGAGCGCATTAAAGAGTTAAATGATCTGAGCTCAAACAGTCTAAAGCCTGGTATGAAGTTAAAAATAGGATAACTAAACGAACAACTAATTATTTAGTAGATATTGTTTGCAAATCCATTTCATATTACCTTTCTTGACACAACCAACTAAAACAGTAGTTTATGAAAAAGCTTTTATTTCTAGTTCTTATTCTCTTTTCCATATCAAGCTGCGGCAGCAAATCAGATCAAGAAGGTAAGGAATCGAACAAAACAAATCCCAACCTTCTACCCGATGCTACTGGGCAATCTGGAGAACTGGTAATTGTGATGAACAAAGAAAAGTGGGATGGCCCACTCGGTGAAGCCCTGAAAGAAGTTTTTCATTCACCTGTAGCAGGTTTAAACCGAACAGAACCATCATTCACTACTCGTGTTATAGAGCCATTTCAGTACAATCGAATTTTTCAACTTTCAAGAAATGTGGTGTATATAACCACACTAGATGGCACCACCCCTGCCGACAAATACCTTAAAGGCATTCTTCCCGACTCTTTTAAAGATCGAATTGCAAATGAGCCAGACTTATTTATGAACACTTCTGAAAACCAGTATGCAAAAGGGCAAAAAATACTTAACCTCTTTGGCAAAACTGATCAAGATTTGATCAATCACTTAAAAGAGAATGGAGGTATTATCAGAAATTACTTCAACATGGCCGAAAGAGAGAGGCTGGCTACCGACATTCGTTCTTCCGTAGACTCAAGAGGAATTTCCGATAGAATTAGAGATGAATTCGGTTACTACATCAAAATTCCAGTAGGTTTCGAATTAGCCACCACTGCAGATGACTTTATGTGGTCGCGTTATTTACCCTCTACAGGCCCGAGTAAAAACATCTTCGTGTATTTTAAAGACTATAAATCTCAAGATGAATTCACTCATGAAAATGTAATAAAGCTCAGAAATGAAATTGGAAAGAAGTATATCTATGGCGATCCTGAAAACAAGCAGTCGTTCATGATTACGGAAACAGAGTTTATGCGACCAGTTTTTAGAGACATTACTTTTGACGGAAAATATACCGTAGAAATGCGTGGCGCATGGAAAACTAACAACTATTCTGTTGGAGGTACTTTTATCAGCTACACTTTTGTAGACGAGAAAACAAACAGGTTATACTACATCGAAGGCTTTATTATTCACCCGAACGAAGCACATCGTGAGTTGATCCGTCAAATGGAATCAATATTAACTACTTTCAAGGCAGTAGATAATCCATCTTAAACAGGCTATTTTAAGATTTCCGACATTGATTTTACTTGAATATTCTTAAATTTAAGCGAAGGCAGGTTCAACTTGCCTTTTTTTATACTCAAGTACAATCAGAATCTATGTTTGCATACATAAATGGCAAGCTTGCCCATAAAGACCCAACTTTTGTAATCATTGATATTCAAGGTGTTGGTTATGAAATTAAAATATCACTCAACACCTACTCCAAAATTAAAGAACAAGAGCAATGTAAACTCTTCACTTACTTCCATGTAAAGGAAGACATTCAAGTACTTTACGGATTTGCCGATGAGGCTGAAAAAAAACTTTTCACTTTATTGATTTCTATTTCAGGAATTGGCCCATCCATTGGTCTAATGTTTTTATCATCGCTAAGCCCCTCCGAAATTGTAAATGCAATCGCATCGGGTAACGTAGCAACCATTCAAGGAGTGAAAGGTGTTGGTGCCAAGACTGCTCAACGCGTTATTCTAGAGCTAAAAGACAAAGTAACGAAAGAGCAAAATCACCTAGGAGAAGTAAATATTACCTCTTCTTCCATTAACACTATAAGAAACGAAGCTTTAGCTGCGTTAGTAACTCTAGGCATCAACAAGGTGGCTGCACAAAAAAGTATTGACAAAATTTTGAAAAATTCTGAAGGCCAAATTTCTCTTGAAGAATTGATCAAATTGGCATTGAAAGCTGCCTGATTTTTAGGGACACTTGATCAACCAAATCATCAAAATATTACTCCTGCTTGTCATTGGATTCACCCTTTTGGGCGGAACTACAGAAGTCTATGGCTATCAAGATACTACCAGAACTACTTCAGACACCTCGCAATATCAAAAAACATCATATCCAAATTTTGGATTAAGGAATCGCATTGGCGACCCATTGAACAATCGCAGGCTAAAGTCTCCATTGCTTTTCAACAACCTGAATTTCTTTAATCAACAATATCAATTAGACACAGGTAAGTCACTGGTGTACAGTGAAAAATTCGGAAATCAATTTCTTGGGCCTCCTACTCTAATTCCTTTCAACGTTGCCTTACAGCAAAGAGAAGAACAAGGAGTGAGAGAGTTTTTAGCAGAAAAAGCCAAAGCCCAAGATGGAGAAAGTGCCGTAAGTAACCGTAGACAACTCATACCCCCCATTGCCTTGAGTCCTTTTTTTGATCGATTGTTTGGTGGAGATGAAATCAATATTCAGACCAGTGGCTTTGTTCAATTAGACTTTGGTGGCCAATTTCAGAGGGTAGATAACCCAGCAATCCCGATTCGGCAACAACGAACGGGTGGTTTTGAATTTGATCAAAATATTGAAATGAGCCTACAAGGTACAATTGGCTCTAAACTGAAAATAGGAGCTAAATTTGATAATAATAACTCTTTCGATTTTGAAAATCAGCTCAAAGTAGAGTTCGCTGGGTTAGAGTCAGACATCATCAAAACCATCGAGCTGGGAGACGTAAGTTTACCTGTGGCAAACAGCCTTATCAGTGGTGCTCAAAACCTTTTTGGTTTTAAAACTCAATTACAATTCGGTAGACTTTACGTTACTGCCCTAGCGGCCACCCAACGCGGTCAATCTCAATCCATTGAAGTTGAAGGTGGAATTCAACGAAATGAATTTGAAATAAGAGCATCGGACTATGACGAAAACAGACACTTCTTTTTAGGTCAGTTCTTTAGAGATAATTATGAAAACTGGCTGCGAAGCATTCCTTCAGTAATCTCAGGTTTGCAAGTAACAAGGGTAGAAGTATATGTACTCAACAGAACCAACAATACGCAAACGCTTAGAAATTTTGCTGCCTTTATGGATTTGGGCGAAGGCGATAGAATTTACAGAGAAAACAATGCTTTTGTAGGAACTGGAACTCCAAACTCCCCTACTGCCAATGGTGCAAACAGCTTATATCAAAATTTAATTGCCGATCCTCGCTTGCGACAGGCCGACCAGCTGAGTTCAGTTTTGGAAGGTGAAAAAGGCTTAGAAAAAGCACTAGACTTTGAAAGAGTAACAGGAGCCAGAAAACTTGACCCTTCTGAATATTATTTCAATAGTCAGCTAGGTTTTATTTCATTAAGCAGACAGTTACAAAGCGATGAAGTACTCGCGGTTTCTTATGAATATAATTACCAAGGCAGAAGATTTAAGGTTGGTGAGCTAACAGAAGACTACCAAAACAGACCTGAAAGCGAAGCCATATTTCTGAAACTTCTCAGACCAAGTAAAATCAATACACGAGTACCTACTTGGGATTTAATGATGAAGAACATCTATAATTTGAACGCTTCAAACATTAGCAAAGAAGCTTTTCAACTTCGGGTGATCTATAGAGACGACAAAACAGGAATTGACAACCCTAGTCTTCACGAAGGAGCAAACACCAAAGATGTTCCTCTCATCAGAACTTTCGGGCTGGACAAGCTGAATCAAAATGGAGACCCTCAGCCAGATGCTAATTTTGATTTTGTAGAAGACCTCACAATCAATACCCAACGAGGGTATATGCTTTTCCCAGTACTTGAACCTTTTGGTCGAACACTGGAAAGTAAATTTGCTCCAGATGAACAGTTTTTGGTAGATAAATATGTGTTTGACACCCTCTATCGTACCACAAAAGCCGATGCCGAGTTGGTTTCTCGCCTCAACAAATTCTACATTAAAGGAAGTTTACAGTCTGGTTCTTCAAACGAAATCAACCTCAATGCCTTTCAAATAGCACCTGGTAGTGTACAAGTTATGGCAGGAAACACTCCTTTACAGGAAGGCTCTGACTTTACGGTGGACTACAACTTAGGGAAAGTCAATATCATTAATCCTTCCATTTTAAACTCAGGAAAGAAAATTAGGGTGAATTATGAAAAAGCAGACTTATTCAATTTTCAGTCGCGCACTTTGGTAGGAACAAGATTGGATTATGTTTTAAACCCAAAAACCAATTTCGGTTTCACTTTCCTTAACCTAAACGAGCGTCCGCAACTCACACGGGTAGGAATTGGCAATGAGCCTGTTAACAATACCGTTTGGGGCTTTGATGTAAACTATAGTGACGAATCTCGCTTTCTTACCAGAATGGTAGACGCACTGCCTTTTATTGATACCAAAGCACCATCCACCGTTACTTTCAGTGGCGAAATGGCCCAACTTATCCCCGGCACCTCCAATAAAGTAGATGGAGTAGGTACTTCGTACATAGACGACTTTGAATCCACGGTCACGCCATTCAGCCTAAACAATCCCATCAGTTGGAAATATGGGGCTACACCAAAAACAGATGACAACCGATTCGACAAAAGCAATGAAACTGCAGATCGGCTTGGAGCGAACTACAAAAGAGCCAAAGTAGCTTGGTATACCATCGACAATGTGATTTATAGAAATACAGGCAGATCGAGGCCTCAGAATATTACCGCCATAGATTTAGAAAATCATTATGTACGCTCTATTGGGCAGAATGAAGTAATTAAAAGAGATGCACAACAAATTATTGTAAATGAGCCTTCCTTCGATTTGGCTTATTACCCATCAGAAAGAGGCATTTACAACTACAACCCCAACTTAACTCCAGAAGGATTTCTACCAAACCCTAAATCAAACTTTGGTGCCATTACCCGAGCCATTTCAAATGAGGTTGATTTCGATAAAACCAATATAGAATACATAGAATTCTGGATGATGGATCCGTTTATCAATTCAACTAACGGAACTCCAAACAATCCCAGAGGACTTATTGACGATGGGATTAATACCCCAAAAGCAAACACTACAGGTGGTAAATTCATTCTAAACCTTGGAAGTATTTCTGAAGATTTAATGAAAGATGAGCGACACGCATTTGAGCAAGGCCTTCCTGCCAATGGCGATCCGAGTATGGAAAATGTGGTAGAAAATGAATGGGGACGTGTAACTCGGCAACCTTATTTAAATCCAGCGTTCGACAATTCAGGAGAAGCAAGGGCCAACCAAGATGTAGGTTTAGATGGATTAAAATCATCTGACGAACTAACCTTCTTCGCCAACTACCTTAGCTCTCTGAATGTAAATAGCGATGTGCGACAACAGATTGAGGCAGATCCTTCAGCCGATAACTTTCAATATTATTTAGGTGATGATTTGGATGTGAAAGACGCAAAAGTATTGGAACGCTACAAAAACTATAATGGACTAGAAGGCAATAGCCCAGTAAATAACGGAAACCAGCTTTACACACCATCTTCAACCAATTTACCAGACAATGAAGACCTCAATCGTGACAATACCCTAAACGACCTTGAAGAATATTACGAGTATCAACTGGATCTAAAGCCAGGCCAGCTAGAAGTTGGAAGAAATAACATTGTTGATATGGTTTCCAATTCAGTTGGCGACAATGGAGATGTGGTGAATTGGTACCTTTTCAGGATTCCTGTAAGAAAGCCCGATCGTGTTCAAGGAAACATCAATGGCTTCAAGTCCATTCGTTACATGCGTACTTACTTTACCGATTTCGAAGAACCAGTAGTCCTTAGGTTTGTAAACTTTAGATTGGTAGGTAGCCAATGGAGAACTTTTCAAGAAAGTTTATTCGAAAAAGGCTTGAATGAAATTCCAGAACCTTCAGACCCTAATTTTACTGTTTCTGTAGTTGGAATTGAAGAAAACAGCCAAGGAAGCCAAGGCAGACCTCCTTATGTTTTACCTCCGGGTATTCAGCGCGATAGAGACAATACCTCTGCTGTAGAAAGAAGACGTAATGAACAATCGTTACAGCTTTGTGTAGAAGATTTGCGCGATAAAGATGCACGTGCCGTATTCAAAAACGTGAGTCAGGACATGGTGAATTATGGCCGTATAAAAATGTTCCTTCATGGAGATAGTCAAGACAATCTTGCCCCAGGTGAAGTCACCGCATTCTTAAGAATAGGTACCGATTTCACCGAAAACTATTACGAGATTGAAGTGCCATTAACCATGACTCCTTCAGGAATGTTCTCTCCGCGAGATATTTGGCCAGAAGAAAACGAAATTGATTTGGCATTCAGCAGTCTATATGAAGTTAAATCCAGACGAAACGCCAGCAATGCTAACCTCAGCTTACCATATACCGAAACCGTTGACCGCTATAATATTACAGTGGTAGGCCGGCCAGACTTAAGCACCGTACAAACCCTTATGATTGGGGTTAGAAACCCAAGCTCGCCAGACCTAGAACCTAAAAGTTTCTGCATTTGGGCCAACGAACTGCGAGTAACCGATTTCGATTCCAAATCAGGTATAGCAGCAAATGCAAGGCTCGATGCCCAGTTGGCCGATTTAGGCAATGTTTCAGCATCAATAAGACATTCCGGAATTGGTTTTGGAGGAATTGCTGACAAAATTTCTGACAGAAATAGAGAAAAAACTACGCAGTACGATATTTCAACCAGCCTAAAACTTGGCAAATTCTTCCCTGAAAATTGGGGCATTGAGCTTCCGGCCTATTTCAGTTTAGAAAACTCCAGATCTATACCTCAATACGATCCCCTTGACCCTGACTTACCATTAGAAGATGTTCTCAACTCCTTTGAAACCAAAGAAGAACGAGACAGCTATTATGATAAAGTAGTCGATCAGTCGAAACGAAGAAGTTTCAATTTCTCTAATGTGAGAAAGCGAAGGGTAAACGCAGACGCCCCAAAACGCATTTACGACATAGAAAATTTAAGCTTTACCTATGCGTACAATGAAATAACCAGAAGTAACATTAACACCGCATCATACGATTACAAAAACTACAGAGGAGCAGTTACCTACAGTTATCAACCCAAAGAATGGTTTATTGAACCTTTTAAAAACATAGGATTCCTAAGCTCCAAATGGCTTCAGATCATTAAGGAGATCAACTTTAATCTGGTCCCTAACTCCATTACTGTCAATGGTAATGTAAACCGAAGCTTCTTAAAAACCCAACTTAGAAATTCAGACCTTGGCACCGAAGGAATAGACCCTTACTTTGAAAAGTCATTTACATTTGATAGAAGTTATGCTGTAAACTGGAATCTGACCAAAGCACTTACACTCGATTACTTTGCCAATGTAAACGCCATCATTGATGAGCCAGAAGGTGATATCAACACAGATGTAAAAAGAGACTCTGTATGGACGAATTTTAAAAACTTTGGACGAATAAAAAACTATACGCACACAATCAATTCAAGCTATACCCTACCCTTTGAGAAAATACCAGTCACCAATTGGCTCAACTCATCTGTAAGTTATGCTTCCACTTACAATTGGAAAGCAGGCGCCATTGGACAAGCCGATACTTTGGGGAATTACGCAGGCAACACACGCGTAATCAAAGTAAATGGTAAAATCGATATGCAGAAGATTTACAACAACATTGGACTGCTCAAAAAAATAAACTCACCTACCCGAAGTAGGGCTCGACCAACTGGTATAGCAGCAAACGATTCTACCAAACAGAAAAAGACCATTGATCAAATGCCAGCTTTAAAGGCATTACTCAGAGCTATTATGATGGTAAGGAGCGCTACTTTTGATTACTCCATAGCACAGGGAACCGTTTTACCAGGCTATATGCCAGATGTTTTCCTTTTCGGGTTAGACCGAGATATGACAAACCCGAGCCTTGGTTTTATTGTCGGTAGTCAAGATGCCTCCATACGAACGCAATTGGCAAGAGATGGGCTGTATGCCCAAAGCACATTCTTAACAGCACCCTTTACCCAAGACAAAAATGTAAGTTTCAACTACTCTACGGTTTTAGAGCCCTTTGGCGACTTTAGAGTAACCCTTACAGGAAGAAAAACACATTCAGAAAACTATCAAGAGATATTTAGACGAGATGATACTTCGAGCGACTTCCTAAGCATCAATCCAAATCGAACAGGTACTTACATTGTGTCTTACAACATGATAAAAACAGCTTTTCAAAAAGACGATAGCAATGATGATTCGCCCCTATTTGCCAACTTTGAAACCTATAGAAACATTCTGAAATCGCGCTTAGATCAATCTAACGATGTAGGAAATTATGACATCAATTCGCAAGATGTAGTTATCCCGGCATTCTTGGCCGCCTATTCAGGGCAAAGCCCAGATGAAATAAAAACATCGGCCTTCCCTAGACTTCCAGTTCCAGGCTGGGCTCTGAATTACCGAGGACTCACAAAAATTGAAGCTATTAAAGAATTGTTCAGCTCTGTAAGCATTACCCATTCCTACAATAGTCAGTACAGTGTAAGCAATTATATAAATTCTGCGCTATACACTACCAATCTCACTTTAGACAATCAAATAAACGACTATGGTTTAGCAGATCAGTTTAATGAAGACGGCAACTTAGTGCCAATATTCACATCACAACAAGTAGTACTTTCAGAAAAATTCTCTCCTTTGGTTGGAATAAACCTTAAAACCACAAATAGCTGGAATCTCGATGTCAATTATTCCAAAGAAAGAAATGTTGCCCTCAACCTCTCCAATATTCAAGTTACAGAACGCTCCGCAAGTGATATCAGTGTAACATTAGGATATACCAAAGCGGGCGTACAAATTCCTTTCAGAATAAGAGGAAGAAAAGAAACCCTCCCTAACGAATTACGCTTTAACATGACCTTTAGCTTACGCGACAACAAAACCGTACAAAGAAGAATTGACGAATCGAGCATTGTTACTGAAGGCATAAAAATCTTCCAATTAAACCCAACAATTGAGTATAATGTGAGCGATGCACTGCAAGTAGCATTCTATTTTGAAAAGAATGTGAACGAGCCAAGAGTGACAACCAGCTTCTTAAATGCTAGAACTGCCTTTGGTGGAAGAATTAGATTCAGTTTGTCTCAATAAACGCTTACTTTTCACAATATTCCGTTTATTTTTGGTCGAATTTATTTAAGAGAAATGAACATACCAGAAAACTTATTGTATACCGAAGACCACGAGTGGATAAAGGTTGAAGGAGATGAAGCAACAGTTGGAATTACTGATTTTGCGCAAAGCGAACTAGGCGATATCGTCTATGTTGAAATTGAAACAGAAGGAGATTCGCTTGACAAAGAAGAGGTATTCGGTACAGTGGAAGCTGTAAAAACTGTTTCTGATTTATTCATGCCGCTCTCGGGTGAAGTAAAAGAATTTAACAGTCAGCTTGAAGATGCTCCTGAAACAGTAAACTCTGATCCTTATGGAGAAGGTTGGATGATCAAAATCACATTAAGTGATCCTTCTGAATTGGAAGGCCTCATGAATGCTGCTGCGTACAGAGCATTGATTGGTCAATAGATCCAACTTACCTGATGCGCTCGTTTATTAAACAGTATTGGGCCAGCGTATCTTGGGCCATAGTTTTGGCAGTATTAATGTTACTGCCACAGGATTCTTTTCCAGAGTCTAAATTACTTTCGTATGATAAGGTAGCCCATTTGGGTGTCTTCGCAATTCTAAGTTTTTTAGTTCTTTGGGGCAAAAGAAAAAAAGAAGGCAACGTACCGCTTAAAAACAAATACCGTTTGATTTCGTTAACTATATGCGTAGTTTACGGATTGGTATTGGAATCATTGCAGTCCGTTGTACCTGGTAGAATGACAGATATATACGATTTGCTCGTAAATACAATTGGAGCTATTGTAGGTGTCGTAGTTTTTTCTACTTTTATAAGATATTAGTTTGCGAATATCAAACTAATGCTATAGTTTTAAAAGTGTAACTAAAAGAGATTATGGAAGCTAAAAAGACTCCGTCAGCAGACTTGAACAAAAAGTCTAGCCTATTCTTAGCAATAGGTCTGCTAGTGAGCCTTGGTATTACATTCGCTGCCTTTGAATGGAAGAAAACAGAAAAAGGTGAGTTGATGGACCTAGGTATGGCAACTGACGATTTTGAAGATTTAATTGAAATACCGCCAACCGAGCAACCACCACCACCACCACCACCAAAACAACAACCTCAAATCATTGAGATTCCTGATGAAGAAGAGATCGAAGAAGAAATCGAGATCAACTTGGATGTGGAAATCACTGAAGAAACTGAGGTTGAAGAAATTGTTTTTGAAGAAGAGCCTGAAGAGGAAGTAGGAGATGAAATTTTCCTAATTGTTGAAGACAATGCTGAATTCCCTGGTGGCGATGCCGAATGGAACAAATTCTTACAGAAAAACCTAAAGTACCCTCGTTCGGCCTCAAGAATGGGGATTGAAGGATCAGTATTCTTATCCTTTGTTGTAGACAAGGAAGGTAAACTATCTGACATTACTGTAACAAGAGGTATTGGTGGAGGCTGTGATGCTGAAGCGATTAGAGTATTAGAGTCATCTCCAAGATGGACTCCTGGAAAGCAAAGAGGACGAGCTGTTAAGTCAAGAATGGCAATCCGAATTCTTTTCAAACTTAAATAATTAAAAAAGCCCAATCAACTTGGGCTTTTTTAGTTTTAATATAACTAGTTTTTTAGTTTTGAATTGAGTATCTTTAGTTATGTTTCTGAGAAGCACTTAACTTAAAGAAACAGATAAAGCATTTTCAACCTTAAACTTCAAAACTATGGAAGCTAAAAAATCCCCTTCGGCAGACTTAAATAAAAAGTCGAGCTTATTCCTTGCCATTGGCCTATTAGCAAGCCTTAGTATCACTTTTGTTGCCTTTGAATGGAAGCAATATGAAAAAGGTGATCTAATGGACTTAGGTATGATTACAGATGATTTTGATGATCTCATTGAAATCCCCCCTACTGAGCAACCACCGCCAAAAGCTCCTCCTATACAACAACCAGAAATTGTTGCGATACCAGACGAAGAAGAAATCGATGAACTAATTGAAATCAACATAGACGTAGATATTACCGAGCAGACAGAGATTGAAGAAATCATTTACGAACCTGTACCTGACGAAGAGGTTTCAGATGAGCCTTTTCTAATAGTGGAAGATCCGGCTAAATTCCCTAATAACGGATGGGCAAAGTTTCTAAACGACAATTTGAAGTATCCTCGCCAAGCTCAACGAATGGGAATTGAAGGAGCGGTAGACCTCTCCTTTGTAGTTGATGCCAATGGTGCGATCTCCAATATAGAGGTTACTCGGAGTATTGGAGGAGGATGTGATGAAGAGGCCATCCGTGTACTCAAAGCTTCACCCAAATGGATTCCTGGTAAACAAAGAGGAGTAGCAGTAAAGTCAAAAATGGCTATCAGAATCAAATTCAGATTAAAATAAGTTGAAGCCCAATGAACATGGGCTTTTTCAGAACTTTAATAACTAAAAAATTAGTTTAAATTATAAAACAGCACTGTTATGGAAACTAAAAAAGTACCTTCTGCAGATATAAACAAAAAATCTACTCTATTCTTAGCAATAGGTCTGCTCGCGAGTCTTAGTCTCACTTTTGTTGCCTTTGAATGGAAGCAATACAACAGAGGTGACTTAATGGATTTAGGGGTAATTATGGATGACTTTGATGATATAATAGAAGTTCCTCTTACGGAACAACCGCCACCAAAAGCTCCTCCACTTCAGCAGCCAGAAATAGTCCCCATTCCCGATGATGAAGAAATTAATGAAGTAGTTGAAATCAACCTAGATGTAGACATAACGGAAACTACAGAAATCGAAAACCTTGTTTTTGAACCTGCCCCCACAGAAGAAGTTGCTGAGGAAGTACACTTGGTTGTAGAAGAATATGCCAAGTTCCCAGGCGGTTGGGATGAATGGGCTAAATTCTTAAACAAAAATTTTGAATACCCACGTCAAGCCCAACGAAGTGGGATTGAAGGTACAGTGCACTTATCGTTTGTTGTAGATGCAAAAGGAATTATTTCCGACATAGAGGTAACGCGAGGGATTGGAGGCGGCTGTAATGAAGAAGCAATCAGGGTTCTAAAGCTATCGCCAAAATGGACTCCAGGAAAACAAAGGGGAGTTGCTGTGAAGTCAAGAATGGCTATTCAAATCAAGTTTGGTTTAAGGTAAGCCTCAAGTTTATATACCTCATGCCCAACCAAAACCCATTTCACTCTAAAAAACCGAATTATGGAAACTAAAAAAAATGACCGAGTTTGTATTGAGAGTAAAAGATCACTCTTCCTCTTCATTGGTTTATGCATTAGTCTAGGACTTAGCTTAGTTGCTTTTGAGCACAAAACCGTTCCAACTACACCTCCAGTATTACCATATGATAATGGCGACTATGAGAGCTTTGATGAGCCTCCTGTTACTATTTTTGAACCACCAAAACCTGTAATTCAGCAACCTGTACTTGTGGAGATACCGAACGATGAAACTCCAGCAATTGTTATAGACTATACTTTTGAGGCTGACCCTACTAATATAAAGTTACCTGCTTTAACAGAAGTGATTACAGAAAAGCCTGAAAAGGCCAGAGATGAGTTCATCATTGTAGAGAAAGAAGCTTCTTTTCCGGGTGGAAATGAAGCTTGGGCTAAATTTCTAAACAAGAACTTTAAGTACCCAAAGAATGCTCAAAGAATGGGCATAGAAGGAAGGGTTATTCTAACCTTCTATGTGGCCGCAAATGGTGAAATTTCTGACCTAAAAGTATTGAGAGGCATCAGTAAAGACTGCGATACAGAGGCCATTCGCGTACTTAGTAAATCACCACGATGGAATCCGGGACTGCAACGAGGGGTTCCAGTAAAATCGCCTAGGATGGTAACTATTAATTTCAAACTCAATTAAGGCTTGTGTAAAACAATGAGACCAGTTTTAAAACTGGCCTCATTGTTATTCTCCTTTTGGCAACCTCCTAGATCACGTTTAAGAGCTGCTCTTTGATTTTCTCAAGCTCGTCTTTCATGCACACCACAAAGCGCTGCATAGGCGCGTAATTGGCCTTAGAACCAATCGTATTAATTTCTCTCCCAATCTCCTGAGAAATAAAATTCAATTTCTTTCCTTGAGAGTTTGCTTCCTTTAGAATTTCTAAGAAATAATCAAGATGGGCGTTCAAACGAACAAACTCTTCGCTTACATCTAGCTTCTCAATAAAGTAGATCATTTCTTGCTCAAATCTGTTTACATCGAATTGATCAGATCCAACTAAATCTTTTTGATGGCCTTCAATTCGTTCCTTAATTGAGATTAACCTCTCTCCTTCTATGCCCTTAATTTCATTTAAATAACCTCCAATGTTTTGAATATAGGACTCAAGTTCTGATTGAAGTTTAGCACCTTCTTGCTCTCTAAATTCATTACAATGAACAATAGCTGCGATCAAATTTTCTTTCGTGAAATCCCATTGCTGCGCAATTAGCTCTTCATTAACTCCCGAACCAGACATTACTTCTGGGCTATGTAGGGCTAATCTAAAGAGGTCTCTTTTTTCGGCTCCCACTTCAGCGGCCAAGAGGTCGTATTCTTTGTAGTAAGATTTAAACAATGCATGGTTTACCTCTTGCTTTGAGGCATCGGCATCGTCTGAACTCATTTCAATACTCACGGCTACTTTACCTCTTACTAGTTCTGAATTCAGTATATTCCTGATTTCAAGCTCTTTGTCTTGCAAATGTCTAGGCAGACGAATTTGGGCATCAAGAAATTTTGAATTGAGTGAGCGAATTTCGACTGAAACTTGCATAGCGCCTTTTTGCGCCTTAGATAGGCCATAGCCTGTCATTGATTTAAGCATGGAAATTTGTTTTAAACAACCTGCGAAGTTAAACCTATTCGGCCAATCTCAAAAAAGGAATCAGAAATCGTAACCTATTGATATTTGAAGCTTAGGATTTCCCACTTGGAAATCTTGAATTGGCCAAGCCAAATCTAGCCTTGAGAAAAAGCCAAAAAGCATGGTTCTCATTCCAAACCCAGCACTCTGCAGCCATGGGTTACTAAAGTCATTGATAACTCCTGAGAACGGAGAACCTGGCACAACGATCTCTTCAGTATTCACATCATTTCGTGCTTTAAAGGCTGAAATTTCATACCAAGCAGAGCCAATGTCATAAAAACCAAGAAATTGAAGATTTCTGATAAAGCTTGATTTGGTATCGGCAGTTGCTAAAAATTGGTTCACTGGTAATCTAAGTTCTCCAGACAAAGTTAGTACCGTGCTTCCTTGAAACGTATTATAGGAATACCCTCTTAGGTTAGTGAATTGGTTAAAGAGAATATCGCTGTTATCATTCAAAGTCTGCAAAATAAACGGATCAGGTTCTGTTCCTTCTACACCATCTCGCTTGTTGAATGCCCAGTTATCTACACCACCAAGTAAATAAGCCTTTGGTGCGTCCCCTCCATAGTGTCCAAAGAAGAATCTTCCAGCCAAATAAACTCCTTTAGTAATTCTTTGATAGTGGCGAACATCGGCCTCTATTTTATTGAAACCAACCGCGTTCTTATTCAGTTTTGAATGAGATTCAAAGGTAACCTTTGCTCTTGTTCCCTCATGTATATTAACTCCGCCTGTTAAGCTGTTATCAAAAACAACACTGGCATTGAGCCCCAAATAGTTTGCTGTTTTTTCAGCTTCTACTCCTGCAGGCGCATTAAGTAATAATAAATAGTCTAAGTCAATATATCTGGTTTGTTCAAAAAATGGCGTTACCTCTAACCTAAGGTAAGGACTATATGGCAAAGCGGCTCCGAGCTCAAATCTATTAAGATTATACCGTTGTGACTGAGGTGTCGAGTTATCTCTAAGAAAAATCGATTTTCTATAGTATTTAGCCTTTAAATCAATGGCTTCTTTTAAGTACTCATACTCTAAGAAAACATCGTATCCACTATTGAAATTATAAGGAATCAATGCGCCTCCATGAAATCTATGATTTTCCAAGTAGTCATTCATTTGTATTTCTAATAGTTGAGAGAATGACCTCAATTCATCAATCACAAAAGATGTGACCACGTTATTGGTTTGAAAACGGGATTCATATCTATTTGGGCCTTCTATTTTATTCTGTGCTCCTCTATTTTGGTAAAGGCTTAAAAAAGATCTACCTGAATTTCCATTATCAGACACGGGGGTCTCGAACTTATAATTCTTAGAATCTACTTTGGACTCGTTCTTAAACACGTAGTTCTCTGTATCAATTGCTCCCGTTTTTAACGAGTCTATCTTAGGTTGTTTCGGTAGTTCTGCAGCTTTTAAAGTTTTTGCAAGGCTATCGCTAGTTGTTGTATTTAGCAATCTCTTCCGCCTCATTTCGCTTAGAATCCGAACGGTTTCTAATTCCCTTCTTGGTGTTACAGGAGTAAACACGTGTTGAATATTGCTTAGGCTTTCCAAGTACACAACATCCTTAGAATCAAGAGTTGATATAAAGGCAATCTGGTTGTTATTGGTATCGATAGAAAAATCCTTTATGCCAAAACTATAATTACTCATCTGCTTACTGATTGTATCGCTGACAGTATGTAAGTAAAGGTTATTGATTCCTTGCTGATCACTCAAGTAATACACCTCGTTTAGGCTTTTAGCAACGGGTTTCGATTCAATAGAAAGAGAATTGGTTAGTTTACCATACACGCTATCTACCAAATCTAGATCGTAAGTAAACACATTGAATTGATTGGAATTAACATCTTTTAGAGCATCTGGCCCCGCTACATAAACGCTATCCGAAGGTCGGTTTGAGGTAAATAACACCACATTAGATTCGGGCAAAAAGCTAATATCACGATCATCATAACCATCATTAGAAATTCTTCTGATTGTGCCTCTGTTCACTAAAAACAAATAAGCGTCACTCTTACCATTTACCACCCCTGTTAACGCGGCCAGTCTTCCTCCTTGTTTAAATTCAAAGCTCTGGATTTGCCCTACAGTAGGAATGGCCAATACTTGTTCACCTCTTGCACCAACTCTTTTAATCGTCACAGTATTTCTTCCTTCAGAATTGGCCACAATGCCCAAAGTAAATTCATCTACCCAACTTAAAAGTGGGTAGTTATCATTCACTTCTTGTGTCAGAATTTTCATTCCTCCTTTATAAATCACCATCTCATCTTTTGAGGCCATGTTGATTACTCTGACTTCGTACTTTCCATTATCAAACACAGAATAGGCTAATAATGAGCCTTCAGCATTAAATTTCAAATGATTAATGACTGCTGTTTTAGACCGGTTGCTTGATATAATTTTAGAGTCGGGTAGTCTTTTGTAGCCCTCTGAAATTCTGGTATTCATTTGAGAGTAATAGTCTCTCCACTCTTTCATGAAATCTCCGTAGGGAACTCCTAGCGTTTTGGAAATGCTACTCTCTTCATCTTTAACAATTCTGGCCAAGTTTAGGATATTCGAGATATCTCTTTTACCGTAGGTTTGGGCTATAAAACTCCAAATGGACTGACCCAATAGCATGTTGGTTTCCTTGCTTAATTTCGAAAACTTAACTGGTTCAGCTTGCGAAACATAATCTCTTGCCATGTCATCAGATTCTTTGGTCCAACCATAGGCTACATAAGCTGAAATACCATCAATAAACCAATTGGGAATTGGTGATGAAAATGTAGATTGGAACATTTCTGCAATGTTTCCTCCAAACCACATTTCCTCTACTAACATTTTGGTGAAATTGAAGATCAGTTCCTCTCTAAAAGAAGTGTAGTCGCCTGAAAAAGCAACTTCCACCTGAGATTTAACAAAGTCTGTTTGGCCTCCAATGGTAAAATCATCTCCTTTTACGCCTACATTGCTCTGCTGTTTTTCGGCAACGGAGTTATATAGAAAAATCCTTGTCTTTGAATACGGAAAAAAGCCTATCGTTTCGGTAACTCTGCTAAACTCTGATTCTAAATAGGCAATGGATTTCTTTGCCAAGTCTTCGCCACCATCATAAAAATAGACTTCAAAATTGTTCGATTTCAGATATTGCCAATCGAAGTATTTGTATTGAATTCTGTTCTGCCCAAACTCTTCACGATATACCTGCGCCTCAGAAGAAAAGGGGATCGATAAAAAGCCAATGACTAAAAAGGCTAATATGAATGGGTAACGTAGAGATTTAAGCATATATCTTCTTTACAGAAAAGACTTTTAATATAACGAAAAAAATCGCTCAATATTGACCTCATCATCTATACTGCTAGCTTCTGTTAAAAGCTGCGTTAATTGCATAGCGTAGTAAGGTATAAGAGAAACCCCTTTTGTGCCAAATCCATTAAAAGAAATTAGGCTTTTAAATTCTGGATGTTGGCCAATTATTGGCTTTCTATCTTTTGTCGCAGGCCTGACACCTGCTAGCTGATACTCAATTTCATAAGGAAATTTAATCAGCTCATTTAACTTATGTACTAACACGTTTTTGGCTTCAATGGTTGGATTTTCATCCAAGTTTTGATGGTCATAAGTAGAACCCACCTTACAAATTCCATTCCCCAAAGGAATTACGAAAACACCTCTGTTATGGATTACCCTTAAATCCTCATCAGTCTTAATCATTAAGAGTTCTCCTTTCACAGGCCTTAACGGAATCCATCCGAAATATTGTTGCCCTAGCGACTTATGCCCATTGCAAAAGATTACTGACTTACATTTTATACCCTTGTATTCAGCATAACCCTCTTCTAACCTTAAATCGGATGGATCGAAATATTCATGCTTGAGGCTATTCTTTCCATTCAAAAAAGCTGCAGAAGCAAACAGTAATTTAGCCGTATTCACAAAACCAGATTGATTCAAAAGAATTCCTCCAAAGTCATCTTTTACTTGATTTCCATAAGCCGAATTATTATGAACCTTCTGTACATACGAAGAATAATCAATGTCAGCACTTTTACCCATCCATTCATTTAATTCTTCTGCAGAAATAAATGGCCTATAAATAGGAATATCATTCAAAAAATCAGAATCTAACTGACTTTCTAGCTTAGGGTAATATGCTGTTAAGTAGTTAAATAAATTATCTGCATTCCATGTCTTTACCATTTTTCGGCCAGTAACAGGGTTGTATAAGCCTCCTGCTATTTTGGATGAATTGGAAAGCGAAGGATCATCGAAAACCATGACCGAACAACCAGCATTTATTAAGTGATTTGCCAAGATGCTCCCGGCCAAACCCTGACCCACTAGAATATAATCCACTAACATTGGCCGAATTTAAACCAACATTTTTTGAATAATGGCTATTATTAAATGAAATTTGAGCAAAACGGTATTTTATGATTAAGATCAAACCATTCACCTTCAACCCTTTTATGGAAAACACCTACGTTTTGTTTGATGAAACGAAGGAAGCTGTGATTATAGACCCCGGCTGCTATGAGGAGGAAGAAAAGAATGAATTGGTGAAGTTTATTGAAAGCGAAGGACTTAATGTAAAGATGCTCCTGAATACTCACGGCCATATTGATCATGTTTTGGGTAATGATTTCGTTAAAAACCAATTTAGTGTCGATTTGATTATTGGAGAGCACGATGAAGCAACACTACGGTCTGTTGAAGCTTATGCCTCTAATTATGGGTTTCAAAGTTATGTTTCGGCAAAACCAGATAAGTTTTTAAAAGAGGGCGATACTGTCAACTTTGGAAAAAGTAGTCTAAAAGTATATTTCACACCGGGTCATGCTCCTGGGCATATCGTTTTTGTAAACGAAGAACAAAATATTTGTATTGGAGGCGATGTGCTTTTTGAAGGTAGCATTGGAAGAACAGATTTGCCGGGTGGCGATTTTGACACCCTAATCCAAAGCATTCATTTTAAACTTTTTAAGTTTGATGATAATATGGTGGTTTACCCTGGGCATGGCGGCCCAACAACCATTAGAGACGAAAAAGCCACCAATCCTTTTTGCGCTATTAAAAAATAATCTTTGGAACCTATAAAAAAAGCCATCCCCAACCTCTTTACCCTAGCCAATTTAAGCTGTGGAACGATAGGTATTATTTTGTCTTTTCAAGGTGAAATAGAAACGGCTTGCTACCTTATTTGGCTAGCTGCTGGTTTCGATTTCTTAGATGGCTTTTTAGCGAGAATCCTTAAAGCGCAATCGGAAATAGGCAAGCAACTCGATTCTCTGGCCGACTTAATTACCTTTGGTTTGCTGCCATCCATTTTATATTACCACATGCTTGTTGGTAAAATAGATTCACCACTTGAGTATGTAGGAGTGCTCATTGCTGTTTTTTCCGCTTTGCGATTGGCTAAATTCAATATTGATGAAAACCAGACCACAAGCTTTACTGGTTTAACCACCACCGCCAATGGAATTTTCACCAGTACGCTTCCTTTAATCATTGTTGGAAACACCTTTATGAGTAGCTTTTTGGCGAACGAATGGATGCTTTTCACTTGTGCTGTTGTTTTTTCACTGTTGATGGTAGCTCCTGTTACTTTGCTATCATTCAAGTTTTCGAACTTTTCGGTGAAAGATAACTGGCAACGGTTTCTACTTATTTTATTGAGCATTGTGCTCATTGTAATTTTCAAAACGGCTGCAGTACCATTAATCATCGTTGTCTATTTATTACTTTCCGTAGTTAGCCAGCCCGTACATAAGAAAGTCCCATAATTCACGTTGAGCTTCAAGAAATGGCCAGTCGATTACGATCAAAACATATCTTGCTCATTGCCTTTTTCATTCAGGTATTTGCGTGGAATACAACTGCCCAAACATCAAGCGTTTTAGCGACTGGTAAATGGGTTAAAACGAGTTTTGAAAAAGAAGGTGTGTACCGTATCGACAGGAACACATTAAGCCAAATGGGTTTTGATGTAGCCGCGTTAAACCCTCAGAACATCGCCATTTATGGTAATCGGGGAGGAATGCTGCCTCAAGCCATTTCAAACCAAAAGGAAAAAGGACTTGTTGAAAATTACATTTTAGTGAAGGGCGAAGAAGACGGCATCTTTAATTCTGAAGACTATGTTTTATTTTATGTTGATCGGGTAAACGAACTGAAATTCGACACACCTTCTAGAAATTTTGAACCCGTACAAAATCTTTATTCAGACGAAATTAACTACTTCATTACCATTAAAAACTCTAAGGGGTTGCGTATTCAGGCCAATCCTAATTTAGGGACAAACTTTGCTGAGGTAAATACTTATAATAGAATCATTCGGCACGAAGTTGACGTTAAGAACATTCTAGGCTCTGGCCGTAAATGGTATGGAGAAAGCTTCAGCTCAGCCAATGAATTAACATTCAATTTTCCGCTGTCTAACTTGGCGTCAAATGACCAAATAAAGTTTAGCATTGAGGCACTAAGTCAAGCATTCAATGCAACCTCCATCAAAGCCACTGCAAACGACCAATCCATCGGTCAACTGAATTTCTCGGCAATTCCAAATACTCGGTATGGTGTAAAAGGAAATGAAGCGGCTGATGTATTCAACATCAGTACTTCAAGTTTTTCTGCTTCCGATCAATTCAATCTCAAATTGGCATATGATCCAGCAGGCGCTAATAATGCAGTAGCCTACCTCAATCATTTTCTTATCGACATCCCTACAGTTCTTCAATATGCAGGTGAATCTTTGCCTTTCAGAAGTGTTAAATCTTTGAATCAAGCCACCTCAACTTTCAAGGTTTCTGGAGCAAACCAAAATGTCATAGTATGGAACGTAACCAACCCACTTGCCCCAAAGAATCAAGCTTACAGTTTAAGTGGAAGTGAATTACGCTTTGGTGCCTTTTCAGACGAACTTCACGAATATGTGATGTTTGAAGCTGCACTACAGCCTCTTCCCACAAAATATGAAGCCCTTTCCAATCAAGATTTACAGGGAAGTTCAACTCCAGACATGGTCATTATTTCTGCTCCAGAGTTTTTGAGTGAAGCTGAACGGCTAGCTTCTTTTAGAAGAAGCGAAGATGGACTTTCTGTTTTGGTGGCCACACCCCAGCAAGTATACAATGAGTTTTCTGCTGGCAGACAAGACCTTACCGCTATCCGTGATTTCATGTATCATTTAAAATCACAAAGCAACCAACTCAAATATTTACTGCTTTTTGGTAAAGGCTCTTACGACTACAAAGACAGAATTGAAAACAACTCCAACTTTGTTCCTACTTATGAGTCACGAAGTTCCATACATCCCCTCACCTCCTACTCTTCCGATGATTTTTTTGGCTTTTTGGAAGATACCGAAGGTGAATGGGAAGAAAACACCGCAGGCGATCATACGCTAGATATTGGTATTGGGCGAATTCCAAGTACGACTTTGGAACAAGCCAAAACTACCGTGGATAAAATCATTAATTATCAAACTTCAACGGAAAGTATTGGCGACTGGAGGAGAAGGTTGGTTTTTGTTGCCGATGATGGTGATAACAATTTACATCAGCGTGATGCAGATCAGCTAGCCACTTTGGTAGATACTACCTATGCAGGCTTCAATGTGAGAAAAATTTATCTCGATGCTTACGAGCAAATCAGGTCTCCTAATGGAGAATCATCGCCAAAGGCTGAAAAAGCCTTATTAGATGCCGTTGAACAAGGGGTTTTGATCATGAATTTCACTGGGCATGGAGCAGAAACAGGTTGGATGCAAGAGCGTATTCTTACTACCGAGTCCATTGACGATTGGAAAAACATAAACCGACTCCCCCTATTGGTTACCGCTACCTGCGAGTTTGCTAGAAACGATGACCCAACTATTTTTTCGGGAGCGGAAAAAATGATTTTTAAATCTGATGGCGGGGCCATTGCCTTAGTGGCTACGGCCAGGCCCGTGTTTTCATCCTCCAACTATGCTCTAAATTTGGCCCTTTATAAAACCATTTTAGAGCAGCCCAACGGTAATTTTCAGCGTCTTGGCGATATCATACGCTTCACCAAAAACAATGCGCTGAATGGTGCAAACAATAGAAACTTCATTCTCTTGGGCGACCCAAGCATGCGTTTGTCCTACCCCAAAAAACAAATCAGTATCACAAGTATTAATGGGCTCGCGCCTGTACCTCAGGCCGATACACTCAGTGCCTTAGAAAGGGTGCGGATTGAAGGCCAAATAGAGTCGAATGGACAGCGAATTGATACTTTTAATGGCGAACTCACCTTCAGCCTTTTCGATAAGCGAAGCACCTTGCAAACTATCGGTACTGAGAGTGATAAATTTGAGTATTTAGAACGTAACAGTCAGCTTTTTAATGGCCAAGTTTCGGTAGTGAATGGTCAATTCTTTGTTGAATTTGTGGTGCCTAAAAACATTAACTATCAATACGGAAGTGGCAAAATGAGCATGTATGCATTGAATAACAGTAACCCAGAAGATGCGTTTGGTGCCAAAATAGATTTCGTATTGGGTGGTACTGCTCAAAATATTACGGAAGATAATACCCCGCCAGAGATTAGGCTCTTTCTTAATGATTCAACCAAAGTCACCCTTCCCATTATAAAAAGAGATGCTAGTCTAATTTTAAAATTATTCGATGAAAGCGGTATTAATATTTCAGAAAATGGGATTGGCCAAAATCTTTCAGCCACGCTAAACGATTCGGTAACTTATAATTTAAATGGCTTCTATAATGCTGAAAAAGATAATTTCAGAAAAGGAGGAGCCCAATTTCCATTAAGAGATTTACCCCTAGGAATAAACACCTTAGAAATAAAAGCATGGGACAACTACAATAACTTAGCAAAGAAAACGATTGAGTTTACGGTGACAGATGAAAATTCTACGATCATCACAGAAATAAACAGCTACCCTAACCCGTTGGTAGAGAATACTACTTTTAATATTTCGCATAATAGCGCAGGCGAACCGTTAGAGTTGAGGATTGATATCATAAACGCGCAAGGCGAAAATGTAATTTCATTATATTCAGAAATTGAAAGAGGTTCAAATACCGAAAGCATAGCATGGAACGGTTTAGACAATTCAGGAGTTAAATTGGGCAAGGGAATTTATGTTTACAACGTGGTTTTGATATCTAAAAACAACGGTAAAACGTACACCAAACGCAAGAAACTTATTATTTCATATTAGTTTTATAATAGTATCTTTGAAAAAAAATTACATGAAAATTAACATTAGGATCGCAACAATCCTGGTATTAGCCGTCATTTTTTCGTTTCCTTCCGTGGCCCAAAATTCTGGCACCATCTCAGGACAGGACACCGACAAGAACGTAATCACTACTGCGGTTCCATTTCTTACTATTGCGCCAGACCCGATTTCGGGAGCGATGGGAGATGTTGGAGCTGCTACAGCACCTAATGCCAACAGTATTTATTGGAACCCAGCTAAGCTTGCTTTCATTAATAATGATTACGGTTTTGCGTTTTCATACACGCCTTGGTTGAGCAAGTTTGTAGACGACATGTCTATTTCTTACTTGTCTGGCTATAAAAAAATTGACGATAATCAGGCGTTTGGAATGGCGCTTACTTATTTTGATTTGGGAGACATTCAACTTACCGATGGAGTAGGTAACAACCTTCAAGTAATTAACCCAAGAGAGTTTTCCATTGCAGCCACTTACTCAAGAAAATTAAGTAACGATTTAAGCCTTGGTGTAACAGGTAAATTTATTCACTCCAATCTTTCTGGAAACATTACCACCAGCCCTGTAATGGATCCAAAACCAGGCACCAGTATTGCTGCCGACATTGGGGTATATTACAAAACGGAACTAGATGTTTTCGCCAAGCAAAGCCAGCTTTCTTTCGGTGGAATTATATCTAATATTGGTGCGAAAATATCGTACAATACTGCCGATGAAGAAGACTTTATTCCAACTAACTTAAAGTTAGGAACTGCTTTGGCCAGCTTTCTTGACCCCTACAATAAAATCACTTTTGCACTAGATTTTAATAAGCTCATGGTACCTACCCCTCAAGAAGATGGTAGCCACAGAGACAAATCCTTGATTGCAGGCATGTTTGGTTCTTTTGGCGATGCTCCAAACGGGTTTAAAGAAGAGCTCCAAGAGGTTATGATTTCTTTCGGAACAGAATATGAGTACAAAGAAACTTTTGCCATAAGAGCAGGATATTTTTACGAGCACATAAACAAAGGAAACCGTAAGTACTTTACTATGGGAGTAGGCTTTAAAGTTAAAAAATTAGGAGTCGATTTTGCCTACCTAGTGCCTACACTTCAAGAGCATCCGCTTGCCGAAACCTTAAGATTTGGACTTACTTACAACCTTGACAAAAAAGCCAAGTAACACGAATGCTTGACAGAACAATCGCTCCGGGCTTTAAGCCCATCAAAAAAGTTACAATTCCTCAAGTCGATTCATCTTCACTTTCTAACGGAAGGAAGGTTTTCTTTTTGAATGACTCTGCAGTAGAAGTATTTAAAATTGATTTAGTAATTCCTTGTGGAAGTTGGTTTGCCGAAAATTACAACTTGATTTCGTTGGCACTTAAAATCCTCAATGAGGGCACTACACATCGAAATGCTCATCAACTGGCAGAGTCTATCGATTTTATTGGAAGTTTTGCTGAATTCTCTCCGGGCTTCGACCAAAGTACCATTTCGTTCTATGGTCTTTCTAGGTTCTTCGATAAAAATTTAGCCCTGCTTTCCGAAGTAATAAGTAGTCCTAGTTTCGATGAACAACAGTTTGAAACGTTAAAGAAAAAAGAGGTTCAGCGCTTAAAGCTAAATCTTGAAAAAAGCAGCTATTTATCATCAGTAGCCTTAAGAAGTTCACTTTTTGGACTAGATCATCCTTACGGAAAAAATAACAGCGTAGATAAAATTGAGGCAGTTCGATTAACAGAAGTTCAAGCGTTTTTCGCTTCTAATTTTAGCGACTTTGATATAATGCTGTCTGGTAAATTGCCAAATGATTTTATTGAAATTCTTGAACTGAATTTTGGCAAAAACCCTATCAAGCGAGTGGCTTTGCCTGAGCACCAAGTTACCAACACGGTAGGACGATTAAATGAAATTCGAAAGCCAGCTTTTGTTCAGTCTTCAATAAAAATCGGGAAAGTGCTTTTCAACCGTACGCACCCTGATTATATGAAGTTCACCGTAACCAACGAGCTTTTTGGAGGTTTCTTTGGATCACGATTAATGAAGAATATTCGTGAAGAAAAAGGCTTTACTTATGGCATTCATTCACATCTCTATTCCCTTAATCAAGAGGGCTACTTCAATATTGGTACAGATGTAAATGGCGAAAATGAACAAGCCACCATTGACGAGATTTTCAAAGAAATTGTAAAGCTACAGCAAGAACTTGTTGGTGAAAATGAGTTAGAAACGGTAAAGAACTACATGGCCGGTTCATTTGCTGGTTCCGTAAATTCTCCTTTTGCCATCATGGAGAAATTTAAAGCCGTGTATTTTCAGGGTATGGATATGAGTTTTTACGAGCAGTACTTAAACTCGGTATACAAAGTAACCAGTGAAGACATCATGCAAATGGTAAACACTCACCTTCAACCCGACAGCTTTTATACTTGTATTGCTGGACCAGAGAAGTCATAAAAAACCCGAAACTTTTCAGATTCGGGCTTTACATTTCCTAATGTTGGTTGTACACCTTGGCAACAATTCGCCAACCACTGTCGAACTTTAATAGACTGAGGTAATCGGTATACACTTGTTTTCCTTGATTAAAAAGCTCGATTTTGACTTGAGCCGCTCCACCCGTAACATCAACCGAAGCAAATTTATGCTCCCATTTGTTCTTTGGATCTTTAGCATCATAGTCATTGGCTTTCCTTTTTGCTACACCATCAGTCCATGCAGCAATAGGGTATTTGCTTATGGCCTCTCCCTTTGCTGAGTAGATAGCAAAGTCTTCGTGAAACCCTTTTTTCATGGCTTCCGCATTCAATTCATTGAACGCTCCATGAACATAAGATTTGAGTATCAAATCTTTAATTGCCTCTTCTTCTGCCTTGCTCTTTGCTTCGTGTTTAACAAAAGCAAAAGACGAAAGACCCAAGAGGCAAACGATAACCAGTAAGTAATGACCTTTTTTCATAGTTTAAATTTTCGTTAGTGATTACCTAACTAAAACTGATTTTTTAGTTTTAAGTTACATAATTATTCAAGCAAACCCCTTATACAGGAGGCAAAACGACATGTACCAAACATAAAAACGCAATCAACTGATTATTAATTGATTAAAAAACAAACTGAAAAACGAGATGTACCAAAACGCCATAGTCGATCAATTAATGAGTAGCTTCTTTACAGAAGCTTTAAATGGATTTAAAACCTGTTGAATACATTTAAAAGCTGATTTTGGCTATCTCTGGGCTCAGAATTAGTATCATAATTTACAAGTATTAATTACACATATTTTGAGTTGGTCAGAGTTTGGGCTGACAAAAGTACAGATCTATAATTGTCCTAGGATAACTTCAATATATATTTAGGGTAAAAAATGGTACATCTCGTTTTTAATTAGGGTACATCTCGTTTTAGCGATCTTACTCGTACCTTAATGATTCTACGGGGTTCCTTTTTGCCATTTTAATCACCTTGCCCGAAATAGAAAGAAGGGCAATCAATTGAATAGTCAGAATAGGTATTAATGCACTTGTTAAACCTGGAGTTACATGATAAGTCCAGATGCTGCCCATGAGTATGCCTGCAAAATAAACACTTACTGCCCCACCCAACACTGAAGCAATGCCTACAATGATCAGGAATGGCCTATTAATTAAGGTGGTAATTCTAGCAATGGACGCTCCTAATACTTTTCTGATGCCTATCTCCTTGGTTCTACTTTGAATATTGATAGAGACGAGGGTAAAGAGCCCAATAGCAGAAAGCACAACGGCTATCACAGCCAGAAACAAGAACATGGTTACAATATTCTTGTTTACATCTCTGGCTTCGCCAAGTACGTTGATTTCATGACTATAAACTCTCGCAGGCCTATCTTTGATCACTTCACTCCATGTAGATTCTAGATAGTCCATTGTTGCGCCAGCCTGCTTAGGGTCTACCTTAGCTATAAGCATAGATAAATCCTTATCATCTTTGAGCTTCAATATCATCGGTTCAATGGGTGCCCACAGACCAAAAGTATAAAAGTCCTTCACCATCCCTACCACAGTAAGTCTAATGCTATCGTTCATCGTAATTTGCTGACCAATAGGCTCTTCCCAACCAAAACGAGAGGCCATTTTTTGATTAATCACAACCCCATTTTGCTTGTCAACTTCTTGATTTTCAGCAGTAAAAGAACGCCCTTCAAGCACTTTAAACCCCAACGTTTCCATATAATTGAGTCCAATATCCAGAATCGTTACTTCTCCTTCATTATCTTCTGTTTTCACAGCCCTTCGGTAAGAACTCCACCCTACATGGCCGTTTGTAAGGGCAGCACCTTCAATTAAAGGGTTGGTTTGAACTACTGCTCTAAACCTCTCTGCTTCGCTTGAATTATTGAGAGGAACCATCAAAATTCCTTCTCTATTATAACCTAAGTCTAACCCTTCTTGGAAGTTAGAATTCTGAACAAAAGCAAAACCAAAAACTAGTGCCATTACCGAAATCAGCATTTGAAATCCAAGTAAAATCTTAGACAGAATACTGGACGAACCTACCTTTAGATTTCCTCTAAGAATCGCCACTGGACGAAATCGGCTAACAAAAATGGCTGGATAACCTCCTGCTAAAACCGCAGTTAAAACAAGGCTGGAGATCAAGAAAACTATCATAGATGGATTGTTTCGAAGGCTTAAGAAAACATCCATATTGGGCCACATATCACTATATTTTGGCACAAGCCACAAAGAGAATAACAAACCTAATAGAAGTGCTAAAAAGCACAGTACCAGATTTTCTCCTAGAAACTGAACTACTAACTGAGCTCTAGACCCTCCGACTGTTTTTCTTATTCCTATTTCTTTCAACCTTCTATTGGACATTGCAATAGCAGTGTTTGTGAAGTTGAAACAAGCCAAAAGCAGAATGAGCACAGCCATAATATTAGGAACCAAAATATGTGCAGGGTGAAGCGTTTCATTTCCTAGATTTGTTCCATTCAAATCTCTTGAATTGAATGCTAGCTCATCCATAGTTTGCACCCAAAATCCGCTGGCAGGTAAGTCTTTTTTCACCTCTGCTTGAACAGCCGCATATTTTTGCAGAAGTGCTGGGGCTGTTTCCACAATTGAAGGGTCTTTACTTTGAATAAACAGGCCATCTGTAAATTGACTCCAGTCATCCTTTTTTATATTAAAATTGCGATAGAAGTTTTCGAAGTCAGCTATCAATTGAAACTGAAGTGTGCTTTTGAGCCCTGGTTCTTCAAAAACAGCTCCCACAGTAAGAAGAATATTAGGCTTTCCAGTAAGTACCAATTCAATGGTTTCACCAACCGCATTTTTTTTACCAAATAGTGAAATAGCAGTTCGGTCAGAAATCAAGACAGTAGAAAGTTCATGATAGCTTTCAGCATTTCCATATAATACGGGGAAAGTGAACATGGCCATAAAGTCCTGATCCACAAAAGCCATGGTTCGGTTAAAAACATTGTTATCTCTTTTGATGGTAACTCCTGCCCTTTCAAACCTACTTGCGCGTTCAATACTGGGAATTTCTGATTTGATGACTGTACCCAAAGGCATGGGAACGATTCCGAAAGGCACCTGACTACCATTCTGGTCTATTCGTACAGAGACCTGATAAAGCTCGTCATAATTGGCGTGTTGCTTATCGAATGTGGTAGCAAACTCATAATTGAGAAATGCCACAATACAGCAGGCTAGTGCCAATCCTAATCCCACAATATTAATGAATACAAAGAGCTTACTCTTAAGTAAGCTCCGGATAGTGACCTTGAAAAAATTTTTGAACATAACCTTATTGTTTTGATTTGAGTGACCGAAAGATGCAGAAACATAGCCGAAGGTTGCTTTCATCTAGGTAATCATTCCAGCATCTGAACGAGAGGTTCGATCCTTTTGTAAGTGGTGTTGTTTTTATGATCTAATTGTTACTTTTGCCAACAAATTAAATCACCCTATGGAAATGGAATTGAAAAAAGTTGCCCTAAACGATCTCCACGAAAAGCTTGGAGCTAAAATGGTACCCTTTGCAGGTTATAACATGCCTGTTCGCTATTCATCTGATTTAGAAGAACACAATACTGTGAGAAATGGTGTTGGTGTTTTTGACGTTTCGCATATGGGTGAATTTGTTTTGGAAGGCCCTGAAGCCCTTGACCTTATTCAGCGCGTAACGAGTAACGATGCATCTAAATTAGTAGATGGTCAAGCTCAATACTCTTACTTACCAAATGAAGATGGTGGTGTCGTAGACGATCTTTTGGTTTACAAATTCAAAGACGAGAAGTACATGCTCGTAGTGAATGCTTCTAATATTGAAAAAGACTGGAACTGGATTAGCAAGTACAATACGAAAGGCGCGACAATGAAAAACGTGTCGGACAGCCATTCTCTTTTTGCTGTTCAAGGCCCTAAAGCTGTTGAAGCACTTCAATCACTTACATCAGTAAACCTTTCAGACATTAAGTTTTACAACTTTGTGGTAGGTCCTTTTGCGGGTGTAGAATACGTAATTATTTCTGCCACTGGTTATACTGGTGCTGGAGGTTTTGAAATCTATGTAAGTAACGAGCATGCTGAACAGGTTTGGAATGCCATTTTCGAAGCAGGCGCGGCTTTTGATATTAAGCCCATTGGCTTAGGTGCTAGAGATACACTACGCTTAGAAATGGGCTATTGCCTTTACGGAAACGACATTACGGACGAGACTTCGCCATTAGAGGCAGGCCTAGGCTGGGTAACCAAATTCACTAAAGAGTTTACAAATTCTAAAAACCTTCAAGCTCAAAAAGAGGCTGGTATCACGCGTAAACTTGTTGCTTTCAAAATGATCGACAAAGGTATTCCAAGAGGTCATTATGCACTTGAGGACGCCAATGAAAACATTATTGGAGAGGTAACTTCAGGCACTATGTCTCCCTCTTTAGGCTATGGAATTGGATTGGGTTATGTAACCCTTGAAAACTCAAAAGTGGGGTCTGAAATTTTTGTAGCTGTTAGAAATAGAAAACTTAAAGCAGAAGTAGTAAAACTTCCATTTTATAAAGCCTAATTACGGCTTCATTTATTCCCCAAAACATGAAAATAGACGTTTGTTATACCCCCGACCTTATCCATCAGTTTGAGGTTGAAAATAAAACCGTAGTAGTGATTGATATTCTCAGGGCTACTTCGTGTATGGTGGCCGGATTGGGTTCGGGTATACAATCGATCACTCCTGTTGCTTCCATTGAAGAGTGTGAGGCGCTGGGCGAGCAAGGCTATATCATGGCTGGAGAGCGCGGTGGAGAAAAAGTAGAACAATTCCATATGGGTAATTCTCCTTTTGATTACATGAAGCCTGAGCTAAAGGGAAAAAAAGTAGCTACTACTACCACCAACGGCACACAAGCCATTGAACTTTCTAAAAATGCGAAAGAGGTAATTATTGGTTCTTTTCTTAACCTCAATGCTGTAGTAAATCATCTGATGAAATGTAACAATGATGTGCTGCTATTTTGTGCAGGTTGGAAAGGGCGTTACAATTTAGAGGATAGCCTTTTTGCGGGAGCCGTTTGTAATGCATTAAAGCAAAATGCTGAATTCGAAAGCGATTCAGCATTATGTGCTTTTTTCTTATACCAGTCTATGGCTACGGATCTTGCTTATTACATCAATCGAAGTAACCACGCTGCAAGGTTATCAAAATTCAACGTAAGAGAAGATATTGAATACTGCGCAAGGTTGAATGAATTCAATATTGTACCGAAGCTAAAGGGCACTGAATTAACAGTATAAACCAAGTTAGGCTTGCTTAGCTAAAGGTTTCTCAAATTCTTCAGGATCAAGGTCAACTTGAACCTCTGCATTCTTTAGCACTTTCTTTAACCTATTACTTCTTTCTCTAAGCCCATACACCCAACGATTGATAGGCTGGAAAATCTTTGGTAGATCATTTCGGAACACATCACAAAACAGTACCACTCTGGTTTCATTGGTTTTGTTCCAAACCGCATGCTGGAAAGTGTCATCGAAAAGTACGTCTTCGCCTTCTTTCCAGTCATAGCGCTGACCGCCATCTATAATATAGCATTCACCTTCTTTAGGAATCACTAATCCCAAATGGTAACGCCAAACTCCTTTATAAAATCCGTTATGTGGAGGAATGTGCTTTCTTGGTCCAATAATGGAAAACATGGCTGTTGTAATTCCAGGTATTTGCTTCAATAGCGCAGCCGTTTTTGGGGCTTTTTCGCAATTCCCTGCTTGCCAATTATCATAAGCCTTGAACATAAAAACCCTCCAAGCCGCTTTGTCTTTATCAGAAACAAAACGTTGAATTTTGTCTACTTCATGAAACTTAGGAATGTTATTTTCATTCTTCAGTACCTCTATAAGTTCTTCTTGAATTACCTTCCAGTTGTCCTTTAAAAGTTGATGATCGGGAAAAAATTCATCTACATCAACAATAGGCGGATTCCTTTTAAAAAGGCGTAGTACCAAAGAGAATGTAATTGCAATAAGACTGGGCTCTACAAAATAGAGTATCACATTCAGCAAAATAAAGGCTAGCAGAATTACACCTAAAATCTGTAAAATGATCATAACTCAATAGTGGATTTAATTAAAAAAAGGTATTTAAAACTGTTAAAAATTTAACCTATTGACACCTACAACTCACAAAAAGTTCAACCCCATTCTCGCAATAATTGTTCAAAGCATTACGAATTTAATTTCTCGTTGTTTTTATGTCTGTCCTTATCTCTTTGAGTCTTTTTGGCCATCTTCATATCCCAAGCAGCTTGTAAATCAACCCCCGTTTGATTAGCCAAACACACCACTACAAACATTACATCAGCAAGTTCTTCACCCAAGTCTTTATTCTTATCCGACTCTTTTTCAGACTGTTCCCCGTATCTTCTAGCGATAATTCGAGCAACCTCCCCTACCTCTTCTGTCAACTGCGCCATGTTGGTAAGTTCATTGAAATAGCGAACCCCAAACTCCTTGATCCAATTGTCAACTTCCTTTTGAACGGCCGTTATTCCCTTTGATTGCTCACTCATTATTTTTTGTCTTTAGTATCAATTATTATGGTTACTGGGCCATCGTTTACCAAGGCCACTTTCATATCTGCACCAAACTCTCCAGAACCAATGGCCTTACCCAAATCTGAGGTCAACTGTGTTTTAAAAGCTTCGTAAAGCGGAATGGCCACATCAGGCTTTGCCGCTTTTATATACGAAGGTCTATTGCCCTTTTTAGTACTGGCTTGCAATGTGAATTGACTAATCACCAAGATTTCGCCATCTACATCAATCACACTTTTGTTCATTACGCCCTCTTCATCTTCGAAAATGCGCATGTTAACAATCTTACGGCTTAGCCATTCAATATCTTCATGATTATCG
Organism: uncultured Roseivirga sp.; assembly: GCF_963973945.1. Classification (GTDB taxonomy): domain Bacteria; phylum Bacteroidota; class Bacteroidia; order Cytophagales; family Cyclobacteriaceae; genus Roseivirga. Next base: position 71,430 of record NZ_CAXBBV010000002.1, on the reverse strand, counting down.
GCTTCCTCTATACCTACTAAAATCATTAAACCTCTACCAATAGCAGCTTTTATTTGGCCGTCTATGGTTACCGATGACTCGGAAACATGTTGTATTACTGCGATCATATCAATGCAAAAAACCTGATTAATAAAATAGGATTCAAGTAATTTGGCTAAATTTCAACCTATGCGCATCAGGTTATATTGGCTACCCATTTTTTTGACGATTACCATAGCCGCATTCCTTTTCTATAAAAATGTACAAGAGCCTGTTACTTATGGTTTAGCACCTGCTTTTGACGGAAACGACTACACTCATATTTACCATTATTTTGTGGGTTTGGAAGATAGTTACCAAGTTCCTTTTCCTTTTAACGGACGAATTTTAGCGCCCTGGTTAGCCGCCCAAATCGACTCTGGGGATATAATTCGAGACTTCCAATGGGTAAACTTATTTTTCACTTTAGTTTCTATAGTCGCCCTATTTGCTCTTTGGCGACAGGTGGGTTTCGAGCTAAAATGGTTTATCGCTGGCTTCTTCTGGTTGCTCTTCCATTGGACGGGCATCATTCGCCTGAATGCCTTCGATCCGGTTACGGTTGATCTTCCGCTCTACCTTTTTCAGACTTTGCTATTACTCATTATTCTGAAAAGGAAGTTTGTTTGGTTGCTGATTCTGGCTCCGTTGGCCACCGCTCAAAAAGAGTCGTTTTTGGCACTAGTGGTTATACTCACTGCTTACGGCATTTGGCACAACAGAAAAACAGAAGAAGGCTATTATCCAATTCCAATATTGATTTCAGCTGTTGCTCTTTCATTGATCGTCAAATTCTCTATTGCCTACTATCTCCCTCCTATTGAAGAAGGAAAGGGAGTCATCATTACCTTACTATACCACGGAAAAGAAGCCATCCTCCACCCTTTTGAAATTGTGCGCTGGTTGGTAGCTATGTTTGTGGCTTTTGGCCCTGCACTGTTCTTGGCTGGAAGAAAATACATATTGACCAATCGTTATGATAATACCCGAAATGTGCTTCTAATTTTTACGCTTACCTATCTGGCTTTCGGTATTTTGGCGGGTGGCGATATGACCCGCATTATCTATCTCGGTTTTCCTTTCATTGCCACTTGGATCATGTATGAGCTGCGCGAAATGAGAACCAAGCCATTGTTGATTCTTGGGCTTTTATCTCTTCCGCTTATGATGCTTCATCAGCACATTCCAGACCCCGCTTTTCAAATGGAATTATGGAAAAGTTGGTATCCTGAATTCGCTAGTACAACAACTGTTTTAGTACTTGTGGCGTTCATACCTGTATCTCTAAGTATTCTTCTTATTAAAAGAAATTGATATGCCATTAGGTGGATTAGGTAGTGAAATGTTCAACAACTACAGAGGCAATAGGTCTCTCCTAGGTAAGAGAAAGGGGCTTGGAGAGCTATTAAAAGAAAATGGCGCTTTCACCCCGAACAAAGAAATCACATTAAAGGAACCCACTGATGCGGAATTAGCGGAATTCAGAGAGAAGCTTTACAGAACACTAAGAAAAGAAAAACGCAGGAGAATTATATCAAGAACACTTACCGTTCTGATTATTTCAACATTGCTCTATTTCATCATGAAAGACCATTATTGATCGAGTTACTTCTATGAAGTTCTAACTAATACTTCAATCTTTCTACAAGTAGAGCGTTTCGCGTCTACTCCATATTCTTGTTCCAAACAAGCCAAAGTACTCTCCAAAAAAGCCCGATGAAGGAAATAATCAATCCGAAATAAAGCCAAACCACCCAAACGCCTTGAACAAACATATCACCCAAAACACTCAGTTTGTCTTGAAAACTTAGACTCGAAAAAGGTGCGTAAATAATCCATCCTCCTTCATTCTCTAACCCATTATTCATATCACTTAGTAAAGCTTGATGAAGCAAATAAATTGAAAGTCCGATAAACAGCGTAAGGAAAATAACTTGGACTGTGTTTTTGAAATTACTGGCCGATGCACGCACAATAAAAGTCCAACTGCCAATAGCCGCATAAACTAGAAAAAAGAAGGTTGAGGTTTCTGCAATAAAATAAGTGTCACCAATACCGAAGGTGGTGTCGCCAAAAACTGATGTTACTTTGAAAAAAGTAAAGAGAAGCAATAATGAAAAAATTGCGCTCAGCAGTAACCAAAGCAATTCAGAGCACCAGCGTTTCGGTGTAAGTAAATCCTTCATTTCACATCTTCTGCATAATTTCCGACTGATAATAATAGCAGCCTTTATCGTGCTGCTGGGCTACTTTCATCATGGCGTCCGCTACTTTATCGGCATGGATGGGGCGGTACTTTTTCCATGGGCCAATAAACGGAATGATACGGGTAATGATTTGCGCAAACTTTTCTCCTGGTCGACTTTCACTGCGGTTGCCACGCAGTAAACTTGGTTTAAAAATATAAATGGTTCGGTAAGCGAGAAACGAGAGTTTGTCTTCTAACTCTCCTTTTACCCTGTTGTAAAAATACCTTGAGTTTTTATCTGAACCCATGGCTGACACCAAGAAAAATCTTTCGGCTCCAGACTTCAGCGCCCTTTCTGCCAAATTGTAAGGGTAGGTAAAATCCACCTTATAAAAAGCATCCTTCGAACCCGCTTTCTTGATGGTAGTTCCCAAACAGCAGAAAATGTCATCTATTTTTGGGAAGTCTTCCATGCTTTCTAGCTGATCGAAATCAATGTTGAGTTCGGCATATTTCTCATGCGAAATACCTAAGGGCTTTCTTACCAGCGCTATGACCTTAGCATACTGGTTGCTGTTTAATAAATTTTGAGTGAGTGACCGACCAATCAGTCCGCTTGCACCGGCAACGATTGCTGTTTTTTGTTCCATAACTCTAATTTAGCCAAAAAATCATTCTGTAGAGTTATGCCTTCATCTTGGGCGTACCACAAGTGCAAATACACTGAAAACTCGATCGCACTGCGCTCTTGTGTCTTTCTGTTTTCTAAAAATTCATTCTGAATTACAGTTGGTCTTGGCCCCCAGTCACCCAAAACCGTTAAGTCTTCGGGGTTTAAGCTAATAATTTTAGGAATAGAGCGTCCTCCATTGGTTAAGAACTGATCTATTACTTCTGGATGCTCATCGCGCAAAATCAGCTTCATTTCTAAGAGCGGATTCAGCTGAGTCATTTTGTAGATGAAGGGCAAATTTTGAGCGGCATCGCCACACCAGCCTTCGGTAATTACCAACAAAGTAAGCGGAGAAGTGATATTGAGCAGACGTTCTTGGATTTCGGAGCTTAACTTTCCAATTTTCGTCCATTTTTTCATGCGCTTATCATTCATTCGCGCATAATTAAGCATGTCGTCTGATTGGTTCTCTCCAGTGGTTTTTTCTTCCATTAACAAATTACTCAGCAGGCTTAAATACTGCTCGTAACTCATTGCATTATCCAGTAATTCTTTGGTAATAACAGGTTTCATATGCCATGATTTTTGAATGACAAGATGGAAACCGAAGTCTATTCAGAATCGTTCGCTTCTTCCCATTTTTTAAAGCGAGAAACGTCATCTCTAAAACTTTTCCCTAGCCAAACCAATACAGTGGCATCATCTATTAATCCTGCTACAGGAATAAAGTCAGGAATGGCATCGATTGGGGTAATAAAGTAAATGAGACCAGCGACAAACATGAGAATAGTTTGCCATGGAGTTTCGGTATAAACGCCCTTAATATAGCTTGAAATCATACGCATGATCAAGGATAGAAACTCTACGATTTTACTTTTCAGCGAATCATCGCTACTACTGGCTTCCATCTTTTTTTGTGTGTCGGCCAATAGCTCTTTGAGCTTTACCCGATCATTCACAATCTTACCAGCCTTGGCCTTCATTTTGCCAAAAAATCGTTCTTCTCTTTCGTTTAAATCCTTCTTTTTACTCATACATTATAAAAAAACCTGTCTTATTTCATTTTTTACAAAAGTGAGCGTATCGCCCACTGGATCACTTTCCAACTTGATCATCTTATCAAAAATAGCCTGCGACAAATCAATTGCATTATTTTCGGCCTTCATTTCCTGCGAAGCGTCTTGAATTACGGCTATGATGATATTTACAGTGGCTCTCACTTGCTTCCAAGCTTCATCGCTCATGTAAACTTGCTGCGAGAGGTTATGGTTTAGTTCTTCTCCAATTTCATTTAAAAGCAACTGCTGAAATTCAAAAGCACTAATTGCAGGATTACTTAAGCGAAGCAAGATGTTATTGGGTGAAATTCGCTCTAATAATAAACAGGTACGCTCATAAGCTTGTAGTCGAACAGGCAAAACCGTATCTGTAGTCTTCATTTTCAACCCAATCAGCTGAGCATCAAACTGCTTTTGAAGAAAGTTTCTGACAATTAAGTACACGGCATAAAGTACCAAACCTGCCGGAACTAAAATTTGAATTAAATCGGTAAAATATTCCATATTCATTTAAAGCAACTTTCTGTTGGTTGTCAGAAATTGTGAGTGAAAATAATGAGATTATTGGCCAAAGCCATTGATCTAACTAGATTTTCATTTTTTCATTGCCCGAAACTAAGGCACAATCCTGTCAAAGAAAAAACCAGAAGTCGGTAACAGGCTGTTTTTCATATTCTGTTAATCGCTTTTTGATCTGAATTTTACCCTTTGGCGATGCCACAACCACCATAATTTGTGGATTTTTCAATTCTTGTATAAAACTTACATGCCTCATTTCTACATCATAGACTTCTAAACCAATTTTCTTTTGATTATTACAAACCCAATAAAACGACTGACTTCTTTCCTGAAGAAGTTTTGCCATTTCCTTTCCGTTGGTACCAGCTCCCCAAAGCACTAAAGGTCTGGATTCATCACGGTCGAGCTCGAAAAAATAGCGCAACTTTAAATCGAAGTAGCGATTATCTTCATACACTTTAAGCGTTCTTGAAATCCTGTCTGGCCTGTCTCGCCAATGGTTAAGCACTTTATTTAAGCCCACGATTTTTAACCCATGTTTGTAAAACCGAAAGCAGAGATCGTAATCTTCAGGATAAACTTCAGGATTGAAAGCGTCCACCCCATCAAAATCGTCTTTGTGCATTAGCCAGCATTGTGAAGGAATAGAGCATTCTTTGTAAATCTCCTGGTAATGATTGTCATCTGTCGCGATTTCATTTAGCCAGCGGTCGTAACGTAAAAAACCTTCACCCACTTCACCTTCATCTACAAAATGGGCTGTACCTCCTGCTACCACCGTTCCCTTTCCATGCTTCTGCCATTCCTCCACCAGCACTTGTAGTTTATCTGGCGGCATAATATCATCTGAATCCATCCGATTTATTAATTCGCCTTGGGCAAAAGCATAACCATGTTTTAAAGTAGGAATCAGAAAATTGCGTTCGCTATGATACAGCTTAATGCGTTTATCTTTTTGAGCATAAGCCTCCAAAATCTTAGGAGTGTCATCTGTAGAATGGTCATTCACGGCAATCAATTCCCAGTGGCGGTAAGACTGACCAATGATAGAGTCTATGCATTCGTGCAAATAGGGCGCAGTATCTTTGGCAGCCATAATAATGGACACCAATGGCGATGCGCCAGAGCTATTTGAGTTCTTAGAATGCATGTTTATTTTCAGCGGGTTTTATAAGTGCCGAATTCAAGAAATTTGAAATTACCGAAATAAAGGGGCAAAAGCACTGATATTCACATATTCCGAACTCAATCAATAGAGAAAGCTCTCAAGTTCAAAAGATATTCAACAACTTAAGCGGAAGGAATGGAACATTCTCAATTCTGACTAAGTTTACAACTCAAACAAAGTAGTGATATGTCGCAAGTGTTAGAACCCGTAACCATTACACCCAAAGCCTTGGAAGAGGTGAAAAGCATAATGTCCAATAAAAGTATTCCTGAAGGATATGGGCTGAGGATTGGTGTTAAAGGTGGTTCTGGCTGCGGTGGAATGGGCTACCTATTGGGTTTCGATAAGCCCAAAGAAGGTGACATTACTTATGAGGTAGACGGAGTAAACGTGCATGTTGAAAAGCGACAAACCATGTATTTACTGGGCTTAGAAGTCGATTTCTATGAAGGAGCCGATGCTAGAGGTTTTACATTCGTGAATCCTGAAAAAGAAGGGTAATACTTAGATATTTACATAACCGCTTCCAATAACAGGTTTTTAAGCCAGCTATTCAGTTCCATATCTAACACCATATGGATGCGATCTTCTGTGCCACGATTATGAACAGAATGAGGATCAGAAAGTCGGCAATACCAACATTCACCTGCCTTCATAACCACTCGCTTTTTGTTTAGGTAGAACTCTACGTTGTCATTCGTCACTACAGGAACATGGAGTCTTACAATTCCATTTTCTTCATCCAAATCATAATCCCGATGCTCCTTAATTTCAGAACCTGCGCCAAGCTTCATCAGTCTAACACTTGTTATTTTTGTCTGAAAAGCATCGATCACTTCCTTAAAATAATCGCAGTTCTTTAAGAAGGGAGTATCCTCAAACTCGACAACACCAGGAGCAGAAAAAATCATCTGAATAGGGTGAACAGCTCCTTTTGGACCTCTGAGCGGAATCACACTCCAATCTCCCGAATAATTATCTTTGACGAAATGCTCGGTCCAATCTCCATAAATTTTATCCAAATCATCTATTAATAACTTCTTATCAAACTTGAAAGGCAGTAAAGTTTTTTCGGGCAACATAGATCACAATTTACATCAGAAAAAACATTCAGCACAGACATAAGAAATTATATTTGCCTCAAATAATCACCATGGCTCAATTCGATGTTGTTATTGCTACCTGCGATAAGTATGTAGCTCCAGAGAAGATCACTCCCTATGTGCAAAATGTACTTACTGAAGATCAAATCGTACTTTCAGCTTTGGAAAAGAAAGGGCTTAAGGCAGTCCGTAAATCATGGGCTGACCCTGATTTTGATTGGAGCAGCACGGATAAAGTATTGATCAGAACTACATGGGATTACTTTGAACGCTTTGAAGAATGGCAGCAGTGGCTTGATTTAGTTTCAGAGAAAAGCACCCTTATCAACCCCGTAGACTTGGTGCGCTGGAATATGGACAAGCATTATTTGGGCGATTTACAAAAGCGCAGCATTAATATTCCCGAAACGCACTACATCGAAAAAGGCACTACCACTTCTTTGAAAGAATTACATGCATTAACAGGTTGGGAAGAAACCATTTTAAAACCTTGTGTATCGGGTGCATCGCGCCACACTTATAAGTTGAATGCAGATAACCTTGAAGCACACGAGGACATTTTTCAAAAATTAATTCAGAATGAAGCATTTATGCTTCAGCCTTTTCAGAAGAATATTTTTAAAGGTGAAATATCCTTAATGGTGATTGGAGGCCAATTTACCCATGCAGTGCTGAAAGTGGCCAAACCGGGCGACTTCCGTGTACAGGATGATTTTGGTGGTAGCGTCCACGACTATCAGCCTACGCAAGCAGAAATGAATTTCGCTGAAAAGACAGTATCAGTTTGTAGCCCAAGCCCTTCTTTAGCGCGTGTAGATATTATTCGCGATAACAATGATGAGCTGGCCATTATCGAAATCGAAATGATTGAGCCAGAGCTTTGGTTTAGGTTGAACCCAAAGGCTGCCGATATTTTAGCAGAGGCCATCTAAAGACACCTTATAGAATTAAGATTTGGTAAACGATGAAGCTTTGAGCAACTTAGGTAGTTCGAACCAACACTTCTTCCCCAAAATGATTATCAAACATACCAAGTTCATACTTTGCTCATTTTTACTGTTTACATGCGTTCAACTTTATGGGCAAAAAACAGGGTATGGCAGCTCAACAACTGAGCACACTATAATTTCAAATGAAGGAAATCAATACAAATTAAAGGTCACTTTTCCAGCAGAGTATAACTTGAGCGAATCATATAAGACCCTATATTACTTAGATGCTTGGTGGTTATCTGAGCTTGTTCTTGGGTCTTATGCTATTTTAAACCTTACCAACAGTGTTGAAGATGTAGTTTTAGTTGGTATTTCTTTGGAAGGGAGCGAGTTAGATTGGAACACCCAGAGAAATCGTGATTTTACACCTTCAGCCTATGACATAAATAAAATGGGTTTCCAGTTAAAGGGAGGATCGGGAGAAAATGGGGTAGACTTAACTCCAGAAACGACAGGAAAAGCCAATGCCTTCAGCGAATTTCTAAATAATAAGGTTTTCAAGTTTGTAGAGAATAAGTACTCAAACATCACTGAAAGTAGAGGTTTAATTGGACATTCTTTTGGGGGATTATTTGGTATCTATTCGATGCAAAACCATCTGGAAATGTTTAATGATTTGATTTTAATATCTCCATCAGCATGGTGGAATAAGTCTGAACTCTTAGATGAAACTCGGTTTTCTAGTTTTAACAACTTGAATCGAGATACAAAAATCCATTTATCTTATGGTGGGGCAGAGTCAAGGCTGATCACAGCGTCTAACCAATCCTTAAATTTGATCTTAAATGGGCTCAAAAATGAAAATTTCAATTTTAAATTCGAAGCCTACGAGAATAAAAATCATCATTCAGTCCTCTCCAGAGCAATTTATGATGGACTTTTCTTCCTGTATGGAAAAGATTAAAGAATCGAGCAATTCATTTGATGATCATATACCGTTCAAATATCCAAGAGAATGTTTGAGCACATTCCCATACTAGTGCAATAGTTTAAAGCTTACCTTGAATGTTATCATACGCTTATATTATGAAAAGAACATTCCTCTTCGCATTTCTAATGCTGACTTCATTTTTCAGTATTAAAGCCCAAATGGTGAATATTGAAATCAAAACCGAGTTGGGTTCTATTATGGCAGAGCTTTACCCCGACAAGGCGCCTATTACTGTAGCGAATTTCATTAAGTACATTGAGAACCATAAGTTTGATAGCGCCAGTTTCTACCGCACAGTAAGGATGGACAATCAACCCAATAATGAGGTGAAGATTGAAGTGATTCAAGGTGGCATTTCCTATAACCGTTCGGTGTCTTCTTATCCGCCTATTGAACATGAAACCACTGAGAAAACTGGAATTTTACACAAAGACGGAGTTTTATCTATGGCGCGCGTTGGGCCTGGCACGGCTACTGCCGAGTTTTTCATCTGTATTGGAGACCAACCTTCACTGGATTTCCGAGGAAAAAGAAACCCTGATGGGCAAGGTTTCGCCACCTTTGGCAAGGTGACCAAAGGAATAGATATCGTCAAGAAAATTCAGCAGCGAGAAGGCAAAAATCAATACCTAGTAGAGAAGGTTAAGATTTACTCGATTAGTATTTTGAAATAAAAACTTAAGTCACTTAGTTGATTACTATTTATTAAGATACCATGGAAAACTCATTCTCTCATAAAATGGCAATCAAGTCCACCGAAGAACTTGAAACCATATTAAAAAACAAAAGTGACTACCAGGAAGATGCCATTTTAGCAGCAATTTGGGAACTCGAAAATAGAGGAGCAGAAACTTCCCAAAAAATAGGCAAAGAAATTATCACTCAAATTGCTGAGAAGACAGAACAGAAGAAGAAAAAATCTAACTATACCAGCGATCCAAGTGCACCTAAACTTTACCCATGGTGGTCTATTGGAGTAATTTCAGCCTTCTTCACCCCCCTCATTGGAGGAGTCATGATGGCCATGAATTTCAAACAAACCAACAACAAGAAGCAAATCCCAATCGTCTTAGCCTTCTCTGTATTGTTTACCGTCATGGTCGTTTTCTTAGTAAACTATCTAAGGGTTAAATATGACTCAACTACAAATTTAACATACATTCTAAACCTAATAAGCGCTGTCATATTAAGTGAATATTTTTGGAAGAAGGGAATCGGAAATGACTTTGTATACCGAAAGAGATCGCCATTGATTCCATTTATAATTTCCTTTGCAATAACCGCATTCTTCATTTGGGTATCTACTCTAGGTTAGAGTGATAACTTTAAATATTCCCATAAAAAAAACCGACTTGAATAAATCAAGCCGGCTTCCATACATCAACAACTAACAACTATCTTTCTATTCCTCTTCAGGAACATAACTGGCTTCTAATGCCGCTAATTCTTTTTTACCGTAAGCAATTCTTGTGATCACTACATACAATACAGGCACAAAGAAAATGGCCAAGAATGTAGCGGCAAGCATACCTCCAATCACTGTCCAGCCAATGGTTTGACGTGCTACAGCTCCTGCGCCATGCGCCATAGCCAAAGGCACAACGCCCAAAATAAAGGCTAGCGATGTCATGATAATCGGACGTAATCTCAGTTTCACAGCATCTAAAGTAGCCGCTATTAATGGTACCCCTCTATCCACACGCTCTTTGGCAAACTCCACAATTAGAATGGCGTTTTTGGCGGCCAAACCAATCAGCGTAATCAAACCAATTTGAGCATAAACGTTATTGTCTAGTTTTGGCAAGAAAGTAAGTGCTACAATGGCTCCAAAAGCACCCAATGGCAAAGCCAAAAGCACTGAGAAAGGCACCGACCAGCTTTCGTAAAGAGCAGCCAATAACAATGACACCAAGACAATCGCCAAAGCGAAAATCATAATCGTGCTATTGCCAGACGACAATTCTTCCTTACTCAAGCCAGAGAAATCATAACCATATCCGGCAGGAAGTACTTCCGCAGCCACTTCTTCCAAAGCCGCTAAAGCTTGACCAGAACTATAGCCTGGCGCAGCGTTACCGTTAATTTCTAAAGAGCGGAAAAGGTTGTAGTGAGAAATCACTGGTGCGTTTTCTACCACTTTGTAACTGATTAAAGCACTCAACGGTACCGCTCCTCCTTGTCGGCTTTGCACATAAAACTGATTTAAATCCTCAATTCTAGTTCGGTACGAAGTATCTGCTTGGGCTACTACCCTAAAGTTTCTTCCGTAGCGGGTGAAATCATTGATGTAGCTACTTCCCATGTAATTCGACATGGTGGCAAATACATCCGAAATATTCACCCCAAGTTTCTTCGCTTTTTCACGGTCTACTTCAACATTATAACCTGGAGTTTTTGCGGTAAAGAAACTATAGGCCATAGCAATTTCAGGCCTTTGGTTGGCCGCCATTAAGAACTGTCCCATCACTTGTTCCAATTCTTTGATGTCGCCACCAGCTTTTTGTTCTAGCATAAAACTAAACCCACCAGTCTGACCTAAACCAGGAATGGCTGGCGGTGGAATTACCACAATATTGGCTTCTTTAATTACTCCAAACTTCTGTGTCAGTTGACCGATAAGGCCGAATAACTGCTGCGAAGGCTCTTTTCTTTGCTCCCAAGGATCCATTTGAAGGAAGAAAGTACCCGAGTTTGGTTTGAATGAGAAGTTAATGGCATTCAAGCCACCAATACCTGTGGCATTGTTGATGCCTTCAGTATCACTTATGATTTGGGCCATTTCATCCATAACCGCTCTTGTTCTGGCGCTAGACGCACCTTCGGGCAATTCCAATGAAATGAACAAACGCCCTTCGTCTTCAGTAGGAATAAAACCTGTTGGCTTAGATTGGAATAAACCGATGGTTCCTGCGAAAATACAGGCCAATAAAATCAATACCAGTGGAGCTCCTTTAATACTTCTTTTCACTCTATTTGAGTAAGAAGAAGTTACTCTTTCGAACCAATTATTGAATTTAAAGAAGAACTTATTAATGCCTTTTCCATTTTCATTCACCTTAGACGGACGCAACAATAAGCTACACAATGCCGGAGTAAGTGTTAAAGCCACAAAGGCCGAAATCAATACTGAAATAGCAATAGTGATGGCAAATTGCTGGTACATTCTACCTACAATACCCGGAATAAAACCTACTGGTATAAATACCGCAGCCAAAATTAAAGCAATGGCAATTACTGGGGCTGTAATGTCTTTCATGGCGCGCATGGTCGCCTCTTTGGCTGAAAGCTTATAACGATCGATGTAATGCTGAGCAGCTTCCACCACCACAATGGCATCATCTACCACAATACCAATGGCCAATACGAAACCAAACATGGTCAGTGTGTTGATGGTAAAACCTAGCGGCACAAAGAAAATAAAGGTTCCAATAATAGAAACTGGAATCGCCAAGATTGGTACTAAAGTAGCCCTCCAACTTTGCAAGAAGAGGAACACAACGATAATTACCAAAAGCAATGCTTCAGCAAAAGTGGTCAATACTTCGTTGACGGATACCTGTACCACAGAAACCGCCTCGAATGGCACGATATAATCCATATCTGCAGGGAAAGCTGTTTTCAGCTCATCCATGGCTTCATAAATTCCTTCAGCAGTATCTATAGCGTTACTGCCCGGTGCTTGGTACACCAACAAAATTGTAGCGTCTTTCTGATTAATAATCGACTGACGACCATAACTGAACTGACCTAGTTCTACCCGGGCTACATCTTTCAAATACACTAAAGAACCATCAACATCAGTTCTCAGAACAATATCTTCGAATTCAGCCTCATTTTCCAATCTACCATTCACGGTAATTGGGTATTCAAAAGCCTGCGACTGATACTGCGGCATTCCGCCTACAGTTCCGGCAGCTACTTGTAAGTTTTGCTCTCTAATGGCAGCAGTTACTTCTGCAGAAGAAATTCCATATTGGGCAAGTTTGTCTGGTTTCAACCAAACCCTCATACTGAAATCTTGACCTATAGAAACAATGTCTCCTACCCCTTTTACTCTCAAAAGGGCATCGCGCACATAGATGTTGGCGTAATTGGAAAGAAACTTAGTATCGTGAGAACCTTCTGGCGAATACAAGCCAATTACCATCATGATACTTGGATTACGTTTTCTTACTGTTACACCCAAACGCTGAACAGCCTCTGGCAAAGTAGGCTCAGCAATACTCACACGGTTTTGCACGTCCAAAGTGGCAATATCAATGTCGGTACCTACTTCAAAGGTTACGTTCATTTGCATCTGGCCAGTACTCGTGTTGTTCGAGCTAATGTAAGCCATGCCCGGAGTACCGTTAATCTGCGTTTCGATAGGTGTGGCTACCGTTTGCTCCACCGTTTTAGCATCTGCGCCAGTATAATTGGCCGAAACAGAAACCACTGGTGGTGTAATATCTGGGTATTGCGTAACCGGCAAGTTGAGTGCCGCCAATGCCCCTACCAGCACAATCACAATGGAAATTACCATTGCCATGACTGGTCGTTTTATAAAAGTTTGTGATATCATTCTTTTTAATTTTTGAAGATGGAATTGATATTACAATTGAGAAGGAAGCATTTCAGGTGCTACTTTGGCGCCCTGTCTCAGTTTCTGAATTCCTTCAAAAACAATTTTCTCACCTGGCTTTAATCCGCTGCGCACCGCTATGTTCGCCCCAAGCAAACTTCCCAATTCTAATTTGCGCTGGCCTACCGTATTTTCATTATCGATTACATAGACAAAGTATTCGCCCATTTGCTCGGTTACGGCTTTGTAAGGAATGATTACTTGCTGACCATAATCTTGATTGATTACGCGCATAGAAACCGTCATTCCTGAAATAAGGTCACGATTTGGATTGTCGAATTTCACTCTCAAACTGATCGTTCCTGTTTGCCTTCCTACAGCGCGGTCTATTGTTACTAATTCACCTGTAAAGGGGTAAATGGATCCATCGTGAAAAGAAATGGTGAAAAGTGAATCTGGGTTATCCTTCCCTTTCATCAAGCGATTGAATCTTGGAATTTCACGTTCACTGATCGAGAAGTTTACCAAAATTGGGTTGTCTGAAGACAGGGTGTTCAACAATGGCTGACCTGGAGAAACTTGAGCTCCTAAACGCACTTGAGAAATACCGATGGTACCATCGAACGGAGCCGTTACTACCGTATAGCTCAAATCGGTTTTGCTACTCTCTAATTGCGCTTTGGCCGCAGTAAGTTGCGACTGTGCTGTAAGCAAATCTGCATTAGCATAATCCACTTGCTGCTTTGCAATCGCATCCTTTTCAATCAATCGCTCATAGCGCTCTACGTCTTTTGTGATTCGAGATAAATTGGATTCAGCAATGGCAACAGCCGCTTCTGCTTGCTGTTTTGCTGCTACATATTTACTTCTATCAATCTCATAAAGCTTCTGCCCTTTCTTAACCGTTTGGCCATCTTGAATAAAAATATTAGTGATGGTACCACTGATTTGAGGTCTTAATTCTACCTCATTCTTCGGAACCAAAGTAGCAGGGTATTCATCAATAGCCGTCACTTGTTTACTTTCCACGGTAATGGCCTTCACTGGCACAGCCGCTGGTGCTTGTTGTTGTACCGTTGCCTCTGATTTACTGCACGATGAAATGCCAAATAGCATAACAGCCAAGGTCAATATTGTAGCTTGTGTTCTCATTCTTTTGAAATAGTTATTTGCTTGATCAATTGATTTCTATGTTTCCTAAAGCCTTTTTCAGGTCTAGCTTGCTAGCTAAAACCATGTAAAGGGCATTGTAATGATTGAGTTGTGAAGTTCTCAGCTCGGTTTCAGCAACAATAAGATCTACATAGGCCTTAATACCTTCGTCATATTGTAGCTTAATGATGTTGTACACCTCTTCGGCCAACTCCATATTTTCTTTTACCGCTTTCCACTCGTATAGATTACTCTTATAATCTGCCATAGCGGCTTCATATTCGGTGTTGATTTGGTTCTTCAGATTGGTTTTATCTAGCTGAATACGTTCCTCTTTGAGTTCAGCTATTCTTATTTTCTGAGTTCTTTTTCCGCCTTGAAAAATTGGAACCCCTACTGAAAGCCCAACCACTGAGGTAGGGTAATTCTTTCTGTATAAGTCAGAAAACTCATTATTGAAAAACAGCATGTTGTAATTGTAGTAGGCAGAAACCTCAGGAATGAATGACCATTTTTCGTAGCGAGTTTGCAGTCCGAACAACGAAACCTGAGTTTCCATTTGTTGGTATTCAATTCTATTTCCCACCATTAACTGCTCAGTGGTATCCATTTCAGTTTCTGCTTCCATAGTAGCGTAATCATAGTCGAGATCTAAATTACTCTCCGTAGGAAAACCCATCAGCTGTTTTAAATAGGCAAACTTGGCATCTAAAGAAGTGGCTACTCGGTTTCTATCGCTTTTAAGGTTAGAAAGTGATATGCCGGCTCTTTGATAATCGGTTTTATCTACCAAACCTGATTCGTATCGGCTTTTTGCATCTTGATACTGTTTTTGTAAACGGCCTAAGTTTTCGTCTAGAATATCCAGTTGCTCATAAGTCAATAGAATGTCGTAATAGGCTTTACTCACCATTACCACAGCATTCACTTTGTTGCCTTCTGTGTTCTGATCTAAGTCTGATCGAACCAAACCCTTTGTTTTTGAAGCGAAGAATTGATCGCGGCTAAACAGGTTCTGATTCACCTGAAAAAGCAAGTTCGAATTGTAGTTCTGACCAAAAGTGATCAATTGATCTCCAATGACTTGTGTTTGGCGTTTGATGTTATGCGAAGCACCAAAATTGGCCGATACTTGCGGCAGCCAGCCTGATAAATTTGATTTAATTTGATGTTCCCCAATTTCTTCATCCAGCAACGACTGCTGAATCATGGGGCTATTTTCTAAGGCATAATCCAAAATCTGGTCTAAGCTCAGTTTGGTATTCATTGGTTGATTCTGCTGTCCAATTGTCAGTTTGGGCACTAGAAAAACCAATAGGCCATAAAGCAAGAAATGCTTAATTCCTCTCATAATAATCTGCTTGTTTTAAAGGTTTGTGTTTATTCTTTTGTGGGGGAAATCTTATTGTTTCTTAATCGCGTCCCAGGTCATTTCTGCGAGTTGATTGATATCAATTCCTTTTTCTATTATTTGTGCACTCATGCCTTGCCTCACCCTTACCGTTACATTTACAGTTCCGATTACCATAAAAAACAGAACATCTGGAGAGAGGTTTTTCAAGTAGCCTTTGCGAATTCCCTCTTCGAAAAATCCGGTGTTCCACTCATGCCAAAGAGAATGTTGGCTCTGTATTTCTGAAGTGTTAAAAGGTGAAATAATAAACTGTTCGAAAAATCGCTGTATTTCTGGGCGGTCTAAATAAAGTTGGGTCAAACATTTCCAGTAATTGTAAAACCTTTCCTTAAAGTCCAATGACCTATCCTCACACTCGGTCATATGAGTATGAACTATGCCTATAGTATAGAAGTACAGTTCTCTAATCAACTCATCCTTGCTATCGAAGTAAGTGTATATGGTACCTGCAGCTACTCCTGCATTTTTTGCCATTGTACTCATTGGGCAACCATGAAAACCATGATCTTTAATAAGCCCTAGAGCACTTTCTAATATGAGTTTTTTCTTTTCTGCTATGGGTTCCATAAAGCTTTTCTCGACACTGAATGAACGTTCAATCAGTATTACGATTGATTAGTTCCAACGTTGCGAAAAAAACTAAAACTTTTTTCTGTGAGAATATGGATAAGGGAATTTGGGTCGGAATTGTTCCTTAAAGCACCAATCCTTTTCTTAAATTCAAGCCGAATTATAAACCGATGGAAGAACTTCTACTTAACCACTACAACCTAAATAATGTAAGCCTCCAAAAAATGGAAGGCTATATAAGCACCAACTATAAAGTAGATGCCCAACAAGGCACTTTCGTACTCAAAGTTTACCCAGCAGAAGCAAAAGAAGATGTTCTGGCAGAAACTGAGATGATTGAGCATTTGACGCACTTAAATGCCTCTTCCCTGTCCAAACCCATCCCCAATACTAAAGCTGAATTGATCACGCTTGTCAATATTAATGGTGAAGCCAAATTGCTTAGGCTGCTCACTTTTGTGGAAGGTGATTTTTTGGCTGAGGTAAATCAAACTCCAGATTTACTTTATTCATTAGGCCAGTTTATGGCGGAGATCGATAAATCATTACTTCACTTTAGAAACAAAGGAATTGAAGCAAGAAAGTTAGACTGGGATCTTCAACATATTAATCAATGCAGGGCTTTAAGAACCGACATTTCGGACCCTGCAGAAAGGAAATTAGTAGACTACTTTTTCCTTCAATGGGATCAGCAGGTATACCCTCAACTGGCCGGCTTAAGAAAAGCTATCATTCATAACGATGCTAATGACTGGAACATCTTGGTGAAAGAGAATCAAGTTTCAGGCATAATAGATTTTGGAGATTCAGTTTACACGCCACTCATTAATGAATTGGCCATTGCCATTACTTACTCGGTTTTTGGAAAGGACGACCCAATCGCTTCAGCCCTTCCTATTATTGAAGGATACACCTCAATCCTAAAGCTTTTCGAAGAAGAAATCGACCTTCTTTATTACCTGATTGCTGGCCGCTTAATTATGAGTGTATGTAAATCGGCACATGAAAAAAAACTAAAACCAGAAAGCGAGTACATTACCATTAGTGAAAAACCTGCTTGGGACTTATTACGAAAGTGGGTTACCATCAACCCATTACATGCGAAAAACGAGTTTCGAAAAGCCGCTGGTCTTTCCTTACAAGAAATTCCAGAAATAGATGAGGTATTAGAACGAAGATATACTTCGCTCAGTCCAATTCTGTCTGTTTCTTACAAGAAGCCCATTTATATGGAATCTGCTGCTTTTCAGTTTATGTTCGATCGATATGGCAACAGCTACTTAGACGCCTATAATAATATTCCGCATGTTGGGCATCAACATCCCCGCGTGGTAGAAAGTGGCCAAAGGCAAATGGCAAAACTGAATACAAACACGCGCTATTTGTATGACCCTTTACAGGAATATGCCGAAAAACTACTTTCTAAATTCCCATCTACTTTAAACAAAGTTTACTTCGTTAATTCGGGTTCAGCCGCGAGTGACTTGGCCGTTCGCTTAGCACAAACTTATTCGCAAAAGCAAGGCATGGTGGTAATGGAACACGGCTACCACGGTAATACCAGAATGGGTATTGACATTAGTCCATACAAATACCAAAGCAAGGGCGGAAAGGGGAAGGCCCATCATATTATTGAAGCGGTCATTCCTGACACTTACAGAGGTGCCTACCGAAATAACAATGGTGAAGCAGGCATGGCATACGCCAACGACCTACTTGAAAAAATCAGAAGCCATGAAGGTGGAATAGCGGACTTTATTGCCGAACCTATCATCGGCTGTGGTGGTCAGGTACCTTTGGCTAAAGGTTATTTGCAAGCAGTCTATCCCGCCATTCGTGCCCAAGGTGGTGTTTGCATTAGCGATGAAGTACAAACTGGTTTTGGTAGAATGGGCAATCACTTTTGGGGTTACGAGATGCAAGGCGTAGTGCCTGACATTGTAATATTGGGAAAACCAATGGGCAACGGGCATCCTATGGGTGCGGTAGTAACTACCGAGGCTATTGCAGAAGCCTTCAACAATGGAATGGAGTTCTTTAGCTCTTTTGGTGGCAATCCCGTTTCATGTGCTATTGGTTCGGCTGTGTTGGATGTAATTGAAGAAGAACAACTTCAGCAGAATGCTTCAATGGTTGGTGACTATTTTATGGATCAACTAAGGCAACTTCAAAATGAGTTTACCACCATTGGTGATGTCCGTGGTTCAGGACTTTTTATTGGTGTGGAGTTCATCAAAGATGATCAACTAACCCCGAACACTGAGCTTGCACAACGAATCAAAAATGAGCTTCGAAACCGACATATTTTAGTTAGCACAGATGGGCCATACGACAGCGTTATCAAATCAAAACCTCCGTTGTGTTTTACAAAATCGAATGTAGATCAGGTGATTGAAGAAATGAGGCAAGTGCTTTCAACCAACTCAAACTAATTGAATTCAAGAATTTACAGTACCTGAAAACTAAAACTTGTGAGTCCGATAGAAAAAGTAATTCAAAGCCAATGGTTCAGTGGAGTATCAACTGCTGAGATTCATCGTTTTTTAGACTTAACAAGGTTAGTTGAAGTAAAAAAAGGCGTTCGCTTTATAGAAGCTGGAGAAACACCAAAAACTTTTGGTTTTGTTACTCAAGGCTTGTTTCGCTTTTTATATACCGACCAAGATGGGAAGGAATACACCAAGGTTTTTATGCCAGAACATAGCTTTGTAAGTTCTTATTCGGCCATGGTGCTAAACCAAGCGTCTCACTTTTCTATTGAAGCACTTGAAGATTCGGAGGTACTGACAATCAGCTATTCAAACTGGCTAGAATTAAAAGAAAGCCATCCTTGCTGGAATGCGCTATTGATTAAAGTATTAGAAAAGGCTTTTATTATGAAAGAAGCCCGCGAACGTGAATTTTTGTTCTTGGATGCTGAAAGTCGCTATCAGATTTTTCTAGAGCGTTTTCCAAACCTTGAACATAGACTTAAGCAGCACATGGTAGCTTCTTACTTAGGTATAGCGCCCGAATCCTTAAGTCGCTTAAAGAAAAAAGAACAGCCTTAACCTAGGTCAATGTTTTGAGTTTTTACGGAGTCTAGTTTTGTCAGAAAAAAGATGAAACTTAAAAACAACACCGTATTAATTACTGGGGGAAGTTCAGGCGTTGGTTTAGAACTGGCCCAAAGATTAATTCAGCTCAACAATAAAGTATTGATCTGTGGCAGCTCACTTGAAAAATTAGAGCGCGCAAAAGCACAAATGCCTTCTATCGATTACTTGGCTTGCGACTTATCTGAAGAAGATAGCCCTTCGCAACTCTTCAAGTGGGTAAAGGAAAACCACCCGACTTGTAATGTTCTAGTAAATAACGCAGCCATTACTCATACACTAGACTTTTATGATACACCCAACATTCTAGAAGTAGCGAAAAAGGAAATTCAGGTGAACCTAATGGCTCCAATTGCACTCACAAAACTCTTCACTCCGCTGTTAGAACAAAATCCGAATCCCGCAGTGATTAACATCACTTCTGGTTTGGTCTATTCGCCTCGTGCGATTTACCCCTTTTACAATGCAACCAAAGCTGCTTTACATTCCTTTACTCAAGTACTGAGAATTCAGTCTTCGAAACGAAATCTTGATGTAATTGAAATATTATTGCCAGCAGTAAACACGCCATGGCATAAAGGTAACCCTCCTAAAATTGCCATTCCAGTAGAAAAAGCGGTAGACGGAATGCTTAAAGGCCTGAGAAAAGGTGAAACTGAAATTAGGGTGGCAGGAGTGAAAATTCTTTATGCGCTATTCAGAATAGCCCCGAGTTTCGCATTGAAGAAAATCAACAATTTAAATTCGAAGTAACCCCTCCAAAAGTTTACACCGTAGGTTCAGCTTCCATTTAAACATAGAAACACCATCTTTTGGGGGCTTCTTAATCTTACTTTTTTAAAAAGGATTGAACGGCAGCGAAAAACTGTTTTTGGTTTTCTACAAAAGGAAAGTGACCAGATTTTTGAATGATGGACAGTTGACCATTAGAGAAGCTATCTGTCATTTTTTGAGCATGTAAACTTGTGGCCGGTTCTTCACTGCCGTAAACAACTAGCGTAGGGCAAGTGACCTTCTTCAAATCAGAGTAAAGATTAAAATTGGCTAAATCCGGCCCAAGCAAACCAAAAACCTGACTGCGCTGCATGTAATCTTGTGGCACATAGAGGTTGAGTTTACTCAAGTTCGTAGTATCGTACATTTGCGGACGGAATGATATGCGCAAGAGTTTTTCAATCGCTTTAGAGGGATTTTCACTTTGCAATGCCCCAGACTCCATAATGGCTTGGCGGTCTTGGCGATCTTTATTCGTAGCCCTTTCCGAAACACGACCACCTTCTAATTGCCAATCGGCCACGCTGGGTGCAATAGAGTTGGAGAGTATAAGGTGATTTAAATTTTCGGGGTACTTAATTCCGTATTTCATGGCCAGCAAACCACCCCAAGAATGCCCAAGCAAGTTAATCTTCTCAAGTTTTAGTGCTTGTCTGATCTGCTCTATGTCCTCCACAAAACCATCCAGATTCATTGTTGCTACTTGCACCTCTACAGAAGACCGACCACAGGCCCTTTGATCATAAAGTATAAGTTGATAGTCTTTGGCGAGTTCTTCTAAGTGAGGGAGTAGATACGAATGGTCCATCACAGGGCCACCATGTACAATCACCAATGGCTCGCCCTCTCCTATGGTTTTATAATACACTTGAGAACCGTTGATTTCTAGAAAACCTGAGGTAGTAGAGATTTCCTTTTTACTGAACTGGCAACCAAGTAATACGGAACAAATGGTGAGTAAAAGAAGCTGTCTCATAAGCTCAAGTTATTGATTAAAACTTTCCGTTTCTAGATCCTTCGTTCCTCAGGATGAAAAACGGTGTACGCAAACCTCCTTTATCACATTTAACCATTAGATGATTAAAGAAAAATGCTTCTTTACCCTCCTACTCTTTTAGCATTATAACCTTCCGATTGGAGCAACTGAAGTATTTTATCTCTAAAGTCTCCTTGAATTAGAATCTCTCCGTCTTTGGCAGATCCACCTACGCCACATTTCTGCTTGAGTAATTTACCCAGTTCTTTCAAGTCGTCATCCGTACCCACAAAGCCTTCTACAAGCGTTACCTGCTTACCTCCACGACTTTTTTTATCGAGCATTACTTTTAACTTTTGAGCGCTTGGCTCCAATGTTTCTTGAGTGAAATCATTTTCATATTCGTATTGAAAATCATCGCTGGTAGAATAGACTACACCAGAACGTCCCTTATCTCGATTACTTTTCTTGGCCATTTTCAAAAATAAGAAAGCCCGAGCAATTTCGGGCTTTTCAAATCAATAAACCTTAAGAACAGAGTTTCTATCCCTTCCTAGACAGTGTCCAAACTGGAATTTGAGAGTGGTTCACCAAATCTTCCGCAATACTTCCGCTCAATAAATGAAGTAAGCCTGTTCTGCCATGGGTACCAATGGCTATTAAATCGGCCTTTACATCTTCGGCATAGAACAGAATCCCATCTTCTTCTGATGATTCATTATAGATGGCAGTTTGTATATTACCTAGCCCATGCTCTTTAATATATTTTGCAAATTCTTCTTCCATTTGTCGTTGTGTGTGAAAACTATTTGGGGTATTAATTTTCACCAAATGAAGTTTAGCTCCCGTTATCTTTTGCATTTCCTTTAGCTTCTGAATCAGCTTAGTTTGGTCTTCTTCTAAATTAGTAGCCAAAACAATGTTCTTAATTCCTATCAGGTTTACTTCTGACTTAATGGTAACCACCGGACATTTGGCAAATCGCACTACTTTCTCGGTATTCGACCCAATTAAAACTTCATCTATTCCGCTTGCACCCTTAGAGCCCATCACAACCAAATCAGCCTCGTGGTCGGCAATGGCCTTTGAAATACTCTGATACGGATTACCTACTTCCACACTTCCAATAACATCAATGCCAGAATACGCCTTACTTTGGAGCAAAGCGTTCATGTTCTCCTTCGTTTTATCTATCAGTTGCTTTAGAAAAAAATAATCTTCCGACTCATTTGCAAAACCATCACCCATGGTATTAAACGTATGGTTTTGGGGGCCTTCAATAATATTTATTGCATGAACTTGAAGGTTTCCCTTTTTGGCCAGTTGAGCTGCAAAATTGAGCGCGTATTTAGATTGTTCTGAAAAATCTATTGGTACCAGTATGGTTTTCATGGCTTTAGCTTTTTAGTGATTACTATTTACAACCATGAATTACCGCAAATGGTTAGATTAAATTACTGATGTACGTCATGTTTTGAACTGATACTCTCCCTAAGATGTAATGTACTCATCAAAACACAAAACTATAATATGGTCTAATTACAGCAGACATAAGTAGATATTTAACAATTAGAAGAAGAATATTTGGCTGCTAATAACAATGATATACCTAACTTTACGCCCGTTTACCCAATGGGGGTAAAAAATAGAAAAAGCGGAAAGTACGAACATGAAAGAAGTCTATAGAAAATCCATCACACTGCATAACGACCTTAAAGGCAAAATTGAAATCACCAATAAAATGGACGTAAACAGCAAGGAAGACCTTTCTTTGCTTTACTCTCCAGGAGTAGCGCAGCCTTGTTTGGAAATAGAAAAAGACCCCGAATTGGCCTACGATATGACCATTAAGGGCAACACCATTGCTGTAGTTACCAATGGAACAGCTGTTTTAGGTTTAGGCAACATTGGCCCTTTGGC
Source organism: uncultured Roseivirga sp. (assembly GCF_963973945.1). Classification (GTDB taxonomy): domain Bacteria; phylum Bacteroidota; class Bacteroidia; order Cytophagales; family Cyclobacteriaceae; genus Roseivirga. The sequence continues at coordinate 48,318 of NZ_CAXBBV010000002.1, read as the reverse complement.
ATCGCTTCCTGTAATGGAAGGAAAAGCCATGCTCTTTAAGAAATTTGCTGGTGTAAACGCATTCCCAATTTGCCTAGACTGTAACGATACAGACGAAATTATAGAAACCATCAGAAGAATTGCTCCAGTTTTTGGAGGCATTAACCTTGAAGATATTAAGGCGCCTGAAAGCTTTATTATTGAAGAGAAACTACAAGACCTTGGCATTCCTGTTTTTCATGACGACCAACACGGAACGGCCATAGTAACCCTTGCGGCTTTGATTAATGCAGCAAAAGTAGTTGGCAAAAAAGTAGAAGATATGAAAGTGGTGATCAATGGGGCTGGTGCTGCAGGAATAGCCATTGCTAAACTTCTGCGTTGCTACAATGTAGAATCCGAACTTTGTGTTTCAATTAAACAATTGATTGTTGCCGATAGCCAAGGTGCTATTCATAGAAGAAGGTACGACTTGAACTCTGCTAAAACTGAGCTTTTAAAGTACTCAAACTTCCAGGATGTTGAAGGTGATATCCATGAGATTATTAAGGGAGCCGATGTTTTTATTGGTGTGAGTAAGGGTGATGTGCTTACTAAAGCAGATATTCAAAACATGGCCAATGACCCAATCATTTTTGCCATGGCCAACCCAGAGCCTGAAATTCATCCTGAAGAAGCTTTTGAAGGCGGAGCCGCCATTGTAGGTACAGGTAGAAGTGATTACCCTAATCAGATCAATAATGTTTTGGCCTTCCCTGGTATTTTCAAAGGTGCTTTGAAAGCCCGTGCAAAAACCATTAGTACTGAAATGAAGCTAGCCGCTGCCTTTGCTATTGCAAAGAGCGTTGAGCACCCAACTAAGGATCAGGTGATCCCTTCGGCATTAGACACCTCTTTGGCTGACATTGTAGCCAATGCAGTAGAACAAGCTGTATATCATGAAAGAGAATTGGAAGCGGAAATCGAAAGAGAAGAAGCCAAACTGAAAGGCTAAACCCACATAACGGGGTTGTTCAACTGTTCATCTCCCCGACATTTGATAAATAAACTTTGAACCAGCAGCCTGTATGCTCGGTTAAATTGAGGTAAGCTTCCTAAAAAAGGAATAGCTTACCTCAATTTTAATTTTAAGCCTATGAAAGCCATTTGGAACGAAGAAGTAATTGCAGAAAGTAACGATACTGTTGTGATTGAAGGAAACCATTATTTTCCTCACGATTCAATCAAAAAGGAATACTTCACAAAAACAGATACCCACACCACCTGCCCATGGAAAGGAGTTGCTAGTTATTATACCATTGAAGTAAACGGTAGCGAAAACCCAGATGCAGCTTGGTTCTACCCAGAAACCAAAGAAATGGCCAAAGGCATCAAAAACTATGTGGCTTTTTGGAGAGGAGTGAAAGTTGAAGAGTAAACTTTAACACCTCGTTCTAAAAAAGACAGTTAAGCAAAAAACGTGTCAGGTTTTGAAAACCTGACACGTTTAAGTCGTCAATTCCTTGTCGTTATTTATTTTTTCTAAGGCTTCTTTCTTGTATTTCCTTCCAATAGGAATTTGTTGAGCTTGAACTTTAACATAATCATGGCCGAAGGCTTCTATTTTATTTTTATTCACCAAGTAAGATCGATGAACTCGAATAAACCACTCTGGAAGCATTTTCTCTAAACCACTTATCTTTTCCTTGGTAATTATTACTCCTGTACCGATGTTGATCTTAACGTAGTCGGCAAGGCTTTCGACATAGAGAATATCATCAACTGAAATTGAAACAGCTTCACGATTCGACCTTACTGTGATGGTCTGTAATAGGTTTTTCTGATTTGCTTCTTCCAAAGCAGCAATCCTAGCTTCACGTTCGAGGTTTGATCGGTATACCCGAATGAAAGAGAATAAAGTCGCAACAAAATAGATAATGACACCCAACTGCAATACATCACCAGCAATAGGGCTCATTCGATTCCAATTGAAGTCGGTGAGAAAAACAAATGCCGCCATGGTGATTAGCCCAGATAAAAAAACCGAAACCACCATCGTGTAAAAAGTATAAAGCGCAAACCAGAAATGTCTATTCGTTTCTAGATATCGTGGAACCAGAAAAAGATTGAAGAAGTATGAAGTGGCCACCGCCACTGGCATAAGCATGGAGGTGAAATAAAAGGAATCGAGATAATTACTCCATTTCAAACCAAACAATATGTTTAAAAAAGCAAATACAAATACCCAGAATATGACTTGACGATAATGTTTGATCATTATCCAAGATTAAGTAAAACGTTAACTAATTCCGCTCCTTTCTTACTATTTTAACACAAATATCGACTAACGACAGGTATACGAATGGATATGACTTACACATTGCAAAGCTTCCTTAATAGCTTTGAAAGAAAGTTTTAACCCTTAAATATTCAAATTATGCTAGAGTTATTTTTTTCAGGAAGTAAGTTGTTCATGGGCATACAAACGACCGTTGTCGTAATCATGATCGTTTTGTCGGTTTATAGTGCTAAAAACGTTTTGGCCAATCAGGTGAATGAGAATTCACAACGAAAGATAAGCCTTATAAAAGAGGTGGGATTGTTTGCCCTTATTATAGGTATATTCGCCAGCGCTCTTGATTTAACAAGTGCATTCCAAGCCATTGAAATGGCAGGAGATGTTTCTCCTAGCTTATTAGCCGCGGGTTTGAAGCTCACCTTTATCCCTACTATCTACGGACTGATGATCTACTCTTTGTCATTACTCATTTATTTTGTTCTAAGGACACAGGCCAATAAAACGGCTGAATAACACATCAGACTCCCTGTTTATTGACCCGCTCTCGGGCTTTTCAAAAACAATCAATCCGATATGATTTTTTCTCACTTATTTTTTAATCAAAATTATAAAGCTATGAAGTACACCATATATATTTTCATTACATCTGTCTTATTGAGTTCCTGCTCAGGAGGACAAGAAAGCCAATCGTCAAAAGAAAAAAACATTCCTTCTGACGATTTTAAATCAATTCCCATCAACCTTGAAGCGGAAGAGGTAAAATTAGCTTCGGCCATTGAAGCTGTAGAGATAATGCAGCTTGAAGAGGGAAGTGATGGCTTCGTAAGCATCATCTATAAATTAAATGAATCTGCTGAGCACTTTGTAATTGTAGATTCAAAGGAGCTCAATATTTTCATTTATAATAAGCAAGGCAAGTTTGAAGGAACATTTAACCGCAATGGCAATGGACCTGAAGAATATCAGGGCATTACAGATGTATGGCAAGAAGGGGAATATATTATGGTTTACAGCTCTAGGCACAGAGTATTGAAGTACAACCATGAAGGCAACTTTGTTGCTGCCTACAAAATGGAATATCCCTACACCAATGTCTTCCCTCAAAAGAATGGCTATGTCGCGAACCTCAATACGGATGACCTAAATGACAGGCTCGTATTTCTGGATAAAAATTTCAAAAGGAGATCCACTGCCCTTCCGCATTTTGCGAGACAAGATTTTATGCAAATGACTTTCAATACTTTCAACGAATATAAAGAGGGTGCTGATTACAGAACGGCAATGAGTGATACCATCTTTTTTATAGAAGGGAATCAAGCAACACCTCTAATTAAATTGGATTATGGCGAGAATTGGCTTTGGAAAGATACAGACATATTCAGTGACCCCAATAAGGCCATGGGGCTAATTAGCTCATCGGAAAAGGTATGGGACCTTATGTCTCATTTAGTGGGTAATAGGTACTTATACCTTTCATCAAATCTTGGTTTTACAGGTCAGCTTATGAGTGTAATCGACCGTGAAACTGGGGCTCAATTTGCTTTGAATATTTCTAAATCCGAAAAAGAACCCTATACGTTCACACCTATAAAATGGGAAGGTGACAGGCTATTGGTCTCTATGGCCTCTTATGATGCCGTTGAGATCATTGGGAAGTTAACACCAGGGCAAGTTGAGTATAGAACAGGAACAACACTTGAAGCGGTGGAGTCAAACGAAAACCCAGTTTTAATGTGGGTGAAATTTAAGAATTTCAACTAAAGTGCGATAAATTCAACATAGACTCCATTGGGAATACAACAAAAACCCCCAGCCTATTACTAGACTGGGGATTAATGATTCAATCAAATTATCTTTTTATTATTTGTCTGCTGTAAAACTAGCACTCATGTATTCACGGTTCATACGAGCTATATTGTCTAGGCTAATGCCTTTAGGACATTCCACTTCGCAGGCACCTGTATTTGAGCAGTTACCAAAACCTTCATCGTCCATTTGTTGTACCATGTTGAGTACACGCTCTTTTGCCTCTACTTTACCCTGAGGTAGTAGTGCAAACTGCGATACTTTGGCAGATACAAACAGCATGGCCGAAGAGTTTTTACAAGAAGCGACACAAGCTCCACAACCGATACAAGTAGCTGCATCGAATGCTTTGTCTGCATCGGCTTTTGGAATTGGGATAGCGTTGGCATCTTGTGTGTTTCCAGAAGTGTTAACACTCACAAATCCACCAGCAGCCATAATTCGGTCAAAAGCACCTCTGTCTACAACCAAATCTTTGATCACAGGGAATGCCTTTGCTCTCCATGGTTCAATATAAATCGTTTCGCCATTCTTGAATTCACGCATGTGTAATTGGCAAGTAGTAATCTCTCTACCTGGCCCATGAGCTTCTCCATTGATAAACATTGAACAGCTACCACAAATACCTTCTCTACAATCATGATCAAAAGCAACTGGATCTCCCCCATCGTTGATCAATTTTTCATTGAGAATATCCATCATTTCGAGGAAAGAGCTATCTGGAGAAATATCAGATACCTGATAGGTTTCCATCTGGCCTTTTGTTTTATCGTTCTTTTGTCTCCAAACTTTCAGTGTAAGATTCAATCCGTTTGCTGTTGACATATTTTCTGATTCTTAAATTCTCAATTATTTATTTGTATGAACGGGTTTTGAGCTCGATGTTCTCATAGTTTAAAGACTCTTTATGCAACACAGCATCTGCTGGTTCTCCTTTAAACTCCCAAGCCGAAACATGAGTGAAATGTTCGTCATCACGCATCGCTTCACCTTCTTCCGTGCTAAACTCTTCTCTATAATGGCCTCCACAAGACTCTTCTCTCAAAAGCGCATCTCTAGCGAAAAGCTCTCCCAATTCAAGAAAATCAGCCACGCGGCCTGCTTTCTCCAATTCAGGATTCATACTATCGGCACTACCTGGCACTTTTACTTCTTTCCAGAACTCCTCACGGATTTCTTTGATTTCAGCAATAGCCTCAGTTAAGCCTTTGGCATTTCTGGCCATTCCTACTTTGTTCCACATTACTTTACCCAAGCGTTTGTGGAAGTAATCAACCGACTTTGTTCCTTTGTTATTAATAAAGAAATCAATTCTGTCAGTCACTTCTTTTTCCGCGGCAGCAAATTCTGGTAAGTCCGTAGAAATTTCACCTGTTCTAATATCGTTGGCCAAATAATCACCAATTGTGTAAGGCAATACAAAATAACCATCGGCCAAACCTTGCATTAGAGCCGAAGCTCCAAGACGGTTGGCACCATGATCTGAGAAGTTTGCTTCACCAATGGCGTAACAACCTTCAATCGTGGTCATTAAGTTATAATCAACCCAAACACCGCCCATCGTATAGTGTACTGCTGGGTAAATTTTCATCGGTGTTTTGTATGGATCATCGGCAGTAATCTTCTCATACATTTGGAAAAGGTTACCGTATTTTTTTTCAATTACATCAACGCCAAGCTCTTTGATTTTTGCATCAGAAGCATTGTGGATATGTTGAATATTGGCTTGTTCTTGTCCGTAACGCATAATGGCTGAAGAGAAGTCCAAGTAAACTGCCTCGCCTGTTTCGTTTGTACCAACTCCATAACCGGCATCACAACGTTCTTTCGCTGCTCTTGAGGCTACATCTCTTGGCACTAAGTTACCGAAAGAAGGATACCTTCTTTCTAAATAATAATCTCTATCTGCCTCTGCAATCTGAGTTGGTTTTAATTTACCAGCCCGAATGGCTTCCGCATCTTCTTTCTTTTTCGGCACCCAAATTCTTCCATCATTTCTCAACGACTCAGACATCAAAGTCAACTTAGACTGTTGATCTCCGTGCTGAGGAATACATGTTGGGTGGATTTGAGTATAGCAAGGGTTAGCGAAAAACGCTCCTTTCTTGTGTACTTTCCAGCCTGCTGAAACGTTTGAGCCCATTGCATTGGTAGAAAGGAAGAATACGTTTCCGTAACCACCAGATGCAATTACCACTGCGTGAGCAGAATGTCTTTCAATTTCCCCTGTCACTAAATTTCTTGCAATAATACCCCTGGCTTTTCCATCAACTTTCACAATGTCCAACATCTCATGACGGTTGTACATTTTAATTTTACCTTTACCAATTTGGCGTGACATGGCAGAATAACAGCCTAATAGCAATTGCTGACCTGTTTGGCCTTTGGCATAGAATGTTCTTGAAACTTGAACACCTCCAAAAGACCTGTTATCTAGCAACCCTCCGTAATCTCTTGCAAAAGGAACACCTTGCGCTACGCATTGGTCAATAATATTGGCAGAAACTTCTGCTAAACGATAAACATTGGCCTCTCTAGATCGATAATCTCCCCCTTTAACGGTATCGTAAAACAATCGGTAAGTCGAGTCACCATCGCCCTGATAATTTTTTGCTGCGTTAATACCACCTTGAGCTGCAATAGAGTGTGCTCTTCTAGGTGAATCTTGGTAGCAGAATGCTTTTACGTTGTAACCCAATTCGGCCAAACTTGCAGCAGCAGAACCACCTGCAAGTCCAGTTCCAACCACTATTACATCAATAGCACGTTTGTTGGCTGGGTTTACAAGCTTAATATGATTTTTATAGTTTGTCCATTTGTCTTGAATAGGACCTTCTGGAATCTTAGAATCTAATTTCGTCATGGCTACTTATGAATTAAAGAGCAGTTAGATGATGATACAGCGCAATGAAAATAAAACCCGCAGGAATTACAATAGCGTATATAGTACCCAATTTTTTAATGGCAGGCGTATACTTGCTATGCCTTGCTCCCACTGACTGAAATGCCGATTGGAAACCGTGCATTAAATGAAGAGATAGAAATACAAAGCTCAAAACGTAGAACCCTACCCTTAATGGATCATGAAATTTTTCTACCATTTCACCAAAGTATCTAGTAGCATCTTCAGGCAACACCTCTATATATTTGTGCGAAATTTCTGGAATCCAGAAATCATAGAAATGCACACATAAAAAGCCAAGGATCACAAGGCCTGAGTAAATCATATTTCTCGAAAACCACGTAGAATTTTCGCTTCCTTTGTTCATTGCGTACTTAATGGCTCTTGCATTTCGGTTTTTAGCCTCAAGAATAAATCCCATCACAAAGTGGTACACCACCCCAATAATGAGAACAGGCTGTAAAGCGAATTGCACCAACACGTTTGTTCCCATAAAATGAGAGATTTCATTAAAAGTTTCTTCACTCAAAACTGAGGTGAAATTGATAATGAAGTGTTGAAGTAAGAAGATAACTAGAAAAAGGGCTGAGAGTGCCATGGCATATTTTCTACCTATGGAACTCGTAAAGGTTTGTTTTAACCAGCTCATTAATTTATTAAAGATTAAATTTGGTAGTCAAAGTTAAGTTTGCAATCGTTAGTAATCAAATGGCTCTTTTATTTGAATACATTCTAAATTAGAAAACCATCAATCAAACAGATTGTAAAGTTTTTTTGTTCGTAAGTATAAGTTATTCGTGATATTGCGTTAAAGCAAAAACCAAGGTTTGCATGGGGTTAATGAGAAAATCACTTTTTATCATTTCTTTTTTGTTGTTGGCGGCAGTTCAAGCATGGGCCACACACATTAGAGCTGGCGAAATTACGGCTGTTAGAATTTCACAAACAAGCCTAAAATTTAGGTTTACATTGGTAATTTATTCCGATACCGGTTCGGGGGTGCAAGTGGCCGCTGGTGGAGTTTTTAATTTTGGACAAGGCCGAACCATTAGCTCACTGGATGGAGGCAGTCGTCAAACATTTATTGACGCGGCCGTTTTTTTTGAGGAAAGGGTTATTGGAAATGAAACAGCTGTAACCATTTTTCAGTTTGAACATACTTTTGATGGCCCAGGAGTCTATGTAGTCAGTTATACAGAGCAGAATAGGAATAATGAAATTTTGAATATTAATGGAGGCAGCTCACAAGAGGTCCCTTTTCATATTGAAACAGTATTGAGAATAGATCCAGGACTAGATGTCAATGCTACCCCTCAATTAACAATTCCTCCAATTGATCGCGGGTGTGTAGGAGCAAGATTTGTTCACAACCCTGGAGCATATGACCCAGATGGAGATAGTCTTGCCTATAGAATGGTTCCTTTATTGCAAGACAGGGGAGTGGAAGTAAATGGCTACGTTCCTTTGAACAACCCTTCAGTTTCTACAATAAGAGAAGACGGAGGAAGTCCTGCTAAATTTGAGATTGACCCAATCACTGGAACCTTTACTTGGGATGCACCTATGACGGCAGGAGAGTACAATGCAGCCTTCATAATAGAAGAGTGGCGTTACTCCGAAATCACTGAGAAATATGAATTACTTGGTTATGTCACGCGAGACATGCAAATACTCGTAGAAGATTGCGACAACGAAAGACCAGAGCTAGAAATACCAGCCGACACATGTATAGAAGCAGGCACTCTTTTAGAAGCAATAGTAAAAGGAACAGATCCTGACAATAATAAAGTTTTATTAGAAGCTTTTGGTGGTATTTTTAGCTTAAACCCTAATGCTGCAACATTTACTCCAGAGCCAACATTCAGACCCCAGCCCGTAGAGCAATCATTTAGTTGGCAAACCGATCTTTCTCATGTAAGAGAAAGACCATATGAGGTTCAGTTTAAAATATCGGACAAGCCTACTGACCCTGACGCACCTTCTTTAACAGATTTCGCCACTTGGTACATTACCGTTGTAGCACCTGCTCCTACAGGGTTAAATTCTGCTATTGCAGATGCTCGATCGATTCAACTTACTTGGGATAACTATGTGGGAAGAAACTTCAATCCAGTAATGAAAATTTACAGGAGGGTGGATAGCTTCGATTTTGATCCAGAGAACTGTAATCTGGGAATTCCAAATGGTTCGGGCTATGAATTAATTGATCAAGTCCCAATCAACCAAACAAATTATGTTGACACCAATAATGTAAGGCCTGGTGTAAACTACTGCTATAGAATTGTGGCAGAGTTTCCTCTCCCAAAAGGAGGTACAAGCTATGCTTCAATAGAAACCTGTACACTAATCCCGCTAGATGTCCCTGCTATCACCAATGTTTCGGTTGAAAACACAGACTTAACAAATGGAGAAATGTTTGTGAAGTGGATTTCTCCTTTAGAAATTGATGAAGCTTTATTCCCTCCGCCTTTCAGGTACGAACTGATCCGTTACGATGGTTTTTCAGGGAATGGAAATAGAACTGTGGTAACGTCTACTACTGACACAACCTATAATGACACCGGGTTAAACACGCGAGATAAGTCATACCACTACCAAGTAAGGTTTTACGATTCTGGCAACAATCTAATTGACAGTTCTGCTGTAGCATCATCGGTTTGGCTTAGTGCTTTAGGCTTAGTTCAGGCTGTTGAATTAAAGTGGGAAGCCAATGTACCTTGGACAAATAAAGTACAAGAGTATCCTTATCATTATATCATGAGAAACCGTACCGATGCGGCTGCAGATGATGAAATTAACTTCGAATTAATTGATAGCGTAAAAGTTACTGATAAGGGCTTTATATATTTTGATGATGGACGCTTCAATAGTACTCCATTACGGGACGACAGAGAGTATTGCTATATAGTGACCACACAAGGAAGCTATGGAAATGATCTTATTCCCGCTCCGCTAATTAATCAATCTCAGAAATTGTGCATTCAACCTAACGATAGTATACCACCAGAAGAGCCAGAAATAGAAGTGCCAGAAGGCTCTGAAGAAATTGATGGTTTAATCGTGCTAGAAAGCCCTAATTGTGGTGACCTAGAAAACCTAGGTTGTGCATTTAGTAACTTCTCGAATACACTCAGTTGGTCAGCTAATGATGTTGATGGAGACATAGCCAGCTATAATATTTATTTCTCTCCAACTGGTGCCGAAGGTTCATATACTTTGGTAGGAAATTCGAGAGATGCAACATTTACACACACTGGTCTTAGTTCGTTTAAAGGATGTTATAGAGTTAGTTCTGTAGATCGCTCTAATAACGAAAGTACTTTAAGTGCTCCTGTTTGCTTCGATAACTGCCCTAATTATGAGTTGCCAAATACATTCACACCAAATGGAGATGGAATAAATGACACATTCAAAGCTTTTGATAGACCAAACGGAAAATGTCCACGCTTTGTGGAAGCTATTGAGTTTAAGGTATTCAATCGCTGGGGAGGTAAAGAAATTTACAGCTATAGCACACGAAATACTACCGAACCAAATTATTACATTGATTGGAACGGGAAAGATAATAGTGGAAAAGAATTACCAGAAGGCACTTATTACTACCAAGCCATTGTCACTTTCAATGTTTTCAATCCGAGAAAAAAAACTATGGAATTCAAGAATTGGGTAAAGATTGTGAGGTAATCGCTGAAACTTTTTCTTCCCATAAAGTGTCTGGTTAGTATGCAAAAAACATCTGTAAATCAAGAACACGACATCCTGCTCTTCGATGGTGTTTGTAACCTTTGCAATAACTCTGTCAATTTCATTATTGACAGAGACCCTAAAAAGCACTTTAAATTTGCAGCTCTCCAATCTGAATTTGGTCAATCAAAACTTAAAGAGTTGGGTTTTAATCAAGAAGAATTCGACAGTTTAGTATTATTGAGCAATGGCAAAGTTTATAGAAAAAGCTCAGCTGCGTTGCGAATCGCAAAAAAACTAAGTGGGCTTTGGCCATTACTTTACGTTTTTATCATCATCCCTCCTTTTATCCGTCACGGAATCTATGACATCATTGGGAAAAACCGCTATAAATGGTTTGGAAAGCAAGATTCTTGTAGAATGCCTACCCCTGAGTTAAAACAAAGGTTTATTTAACAACGTAGGCTTAATTCATCCATTTTTTGTTTGACAAGCAAAGTAGAATTAGCTTTACCTTCTTAAAAAAAATCAGACTATCAATGAACGCATATGTTTTCCCTGGTCAAGGAGCTCAATTTCCGGGAATGGCCAAAGACCTATACTCTTCTTCAGAAAAAGCAAAAGCACTTTTAGAATCCGCCAATGATATACTTGGCTTTAGGATTACCGATATTATGTTTGATGGCACTGCCGAAGAGCTTAAAGAAACTAAAGTAACACAGCCAGCCATCTTTTTACATTCTGTTGTATTAGCACTAACTTCTGAAAACTTCAACCCTGATATGGTAGCTGGTCACTCTTTAGGAGAGTTTTCTGCTTTGGTTGCAAATGGAGTTTTATCTTTTGAAGATGGTTTAAAACTCGTTTCTCAAAGAGCCTTGGCTATGCAGAAAGCTTGTGAGATAAACCCTTCTACTATGGCTGCTATTCTTGGTTTGGAAGATGAGAAAGTAGAAGAAATATGTGCATCAATTGATGAGGTGGTAGTAGCTGCCAATTATAATTGCCCTGGCCAACTAGTAATCTCAGGCTCGCAGAAAGGAATTGAGTTGGCTTGTGCCGCAGCATTAGAAGCAGGAGCAAAAAGAGCGCTTCCTCTCCCTGTAGGTGGAGCATTCCACTCTCCATTAATGGAACCAGCACGTGAAGAGTTAGAGAAAGCGATTGACACTACACAGTTCAATGAGGCAAAATGCCCTGTATATCAAAATGTAACAGCAAAGGCTTCTACTGACATTAACGAAATCAAAGAAAATTTAAAGATTCAGCTAACAGCTCCTGTTCGTTGGACACAATCTGTTCAAGCAATGGTCGCTGATGGAGCCACTAACTTTATAGAATCTGGGCCAGGAAAAGTACTTCAAGGATTGGTCAAAAAAATCCATAGAGAAGCTGAGGTGTCAAGCATCTAACGTAAAAGCTCTCAACAACAAGACGGAAGTCCTTCAATAACTATTGAAGGACTTCTTTCGTTTATAACTAACTCTAAACCAAGCCTTTTCTTGAGTCAAAGCTTTTGCTTAGCTTAAGGTAATATATTATCCAAAAGTCGCAGCTATGTTAAAACATACTTTAACCCTCGCAGTTTTATGTCTATCATTTAGCTCTCTTGCCCAATCAATATCAGACATTCAGGCTTTACAGCGCGAAAACAATTTAATTTCTCAACAAAACGCTGCATTTAAAGACATAAAGTTAACAAGGGTAGCAGAGTATAATACAGGCTTTGAGAAAAACCCATTGGTATATGAAAACTGGATGCCAGGTGCTATTCTTTTTAAAACAGACCAAAAAGCCGACTCTATATTAGTAAACATCGATGCTCATTTACTTACTTTGGTTTTCAAGCTCAGTGCAGAATACAATCCATTTAAAGTTGAAAATGACGAAATATCAGGCTTTATAATCTATGGGCTGGAAAATAGATTGTTTGTCAGAAAATATAAAAGCGATTTTAAAGAGTTAAGAAACGAACTTCCTTTTTTTGAAATACTATTCGAGAATGACAACTATACTGTTCTAAAACAAGAAACAAAGCGCTTAGCATCAGGAAATAGTGAGATAAGCTACACTACCAAATCAGAAGACAAATACAAAGTAGATATAGATTATTTTTTTAGTAATAGGGCAAGCCTGTTTGAAGATGTTTTCTTGAATAAAAGAGGCTTTAAAGCAATGTCTTCAGAAAGCCAGTATGATGAAATTCAAGATTTTGTAAAAGAAAATAAACTTAAATGGGGAGATGAAGCTGACATGATTAAAGTGTTTAAGAAGTTCTTTTAAACTCTCCTTAGTTATTATAACTACTGAAAAGCGTTTTAAAATTCAGCCTGAAAAATATCTGCTTTTAATTTATCCTGACATTCCTCCAGCATTTCCAATTGCGTTTTACCACTAATAGGATGCTTGAAATTTGGAGCTAATTCTACCAATGGGGCCAATGTAAACCTCCTGTTCTGAATCTCAGGATGTGGAACTTTCAGTTTTGGTTTATCAATCACTGAATTTCCGTAATAGAGTATATCAATATCTATTAAGCGTTGCGCCCATTTCAGGTTTCGAATTCGCCCCATTAAACCTTCAATGATATTGATGATAATCAATACGCGTTCCGGGTTTTTATCGCTATCTACAGTCACCACTTGATTTAAAAAACTAGGTTGGTTTTCAACCCCCCAAGCAGCAGTTTCGTAAATCGAAGATTCTTTCTTAATAGTCAGTTGATGAGCAGTAAGTTGCTCCTTGGCTATTTGCAAATTCTTTTCTCTATCGCCCAAATTAGTCCCCAACAACAAGTAGATATCACTCATAGCTCGCAAATATACTATTTGCTTATTGGAGTTGATAGTGAACCTCTTTAATTTGCCAACTGATAAAATTAGCTAATGAGGGAGATTAGAAACGACTGGACGAAAGAGGAGATTATTGAAATATACAACAAGCCTTTGCTTGAATTGGTATATGAGGCCGCAACAGTTCATAGAAAATTCCATAATTCAAGAGAAGTACAAATCAGTACGTTATTATCTATTAAAACAGGTGGTTGCCCAGAGGATTGCGCTTATTGCCCTCAAGCCGCTCGTTATCATACCGATATCGAAACTAATGATTTGATGACCGTTAGTCAAGTAAAAGCGCAAGCTTTGAGAGCTAAATCAACAGGCTCATCAAGAGTTTGTATGGGTGCGGCATGGAGAAATGTGGAAGACGGACCAGAGTTTGAGCAAGTACTTGATATGGTGCGCACCATTAACACATTGGACATGGAGGTGTGCTGTACCTTGGGAATGCTTACCGAAAACCAAGCACAACGTTTGGCAGAAGCAGGACTATACGCCTACAATCATAATCTAGATTCTTCTGAAGAATATTATAAAGAAATTATATCGTCTAGAGGTTATGACGATCGTCTTCAAACCTTGAAGAACGTAAGAAAAACCAACGTTACCGTTTGTTCTGGTGGAATTATCGGAATGGGCGAATCTATTGAGGATAGGGCAGGAATGCTGATTGCGCTAGCTTCATTAAGTCCTCAGCCAGAATCTGTACCCATCAACGCATTAGTAGCAGTTGAGGGCACTCCACTAGAAGAGCAGCAAGTAATTCCTATTTGGGATATGATTAGAATGGTAGCTACCACCCGAATTGTACTACCATCTACCACAGTTCGTCTTTCTGCTGGAAGAACTGAAATGAGTAAAGAAGGTCAGGCTTTCTGTTTCTTGGCAGGAGCTGGTTCTATATTCGCTGGGGACAAATTGTTAACTACTCCTAACCCCGATGTAAATGAGGACATGGAACTGTTCAATATTCTAGGTTTAACTCCAATGAAACCTTATGCCAAAGGCGCTAAACCAACCCCTGTGAACCCTGATGAAATGACTCCTTCAGAAGCCGAAAAAGTAAAATGGTCGCGCCCAGGACACAGAATTGAAAAGAATGTTGAAGCCACTAAAAAGGCCAACAAAAAAAGGAAGGAAGCTTCATAGCCTCCTTCCTTTTTACTTCTACAGCCTCGCCAAATGAGGTTACATCTTATATTATCTTATCTGCTCTTAGAATAATTTGAATCCAACAGCCAATACCCACTGATTCATGCGTTGATCAACATTGAAGCCTTGGTTTTCTTCAGCAAAACTATCTAGACTACCTTCATACTTTAAGTCAAAAACAAATTTCAATAAATCAATACCCAAGCCTGCTTGATAACCTACAGTAGAATCTTTGTAATTGTTTTTTACATCAGTAGTTACACCATTTAAGTCAGATTCTGCACTGGTCAAGAATCGAAAAGAAGGGCCAGCATTAATTCTTAAAGGCCCAATTTTGCCCCCAACCATAACAGGTACATCAATTCTATTAAATGAAAAATCAACATCATCCGTACCATCATTCAATGTTGCGCTTGAATTACTAAAAAGTAATTCTGGTTGTACATAAATACCAACTACTGGCACCTTTACTCTTAAAAAAGCTCCAAACTGATAACCAAAGTCACCGTCTCCTTCTTTAACAGCAGTAGCATTATCTTTAAGAGATATTTTCGTTGAGGTAACCGCCACTCTAGGGCCAAAATTAACTTGCGCGGACACGCTGTATACCGTAAACAGCATTAATCCCATTATTAAGAACTTTTTCATTTTTCAGTTATTTAGGTTTTAGTTTATAGATTCAAATACTCTGCAATAGGGTTAGCCATGCGTTTTCTAATTCATCATTCCTTAAAAATTCTTGGGCCATGGTGTGCATATGGTACTCCAAGGACTCTGGATCATTCTTGAAACGTAATTTTATTTCTTCTATTTCAGGACGAGTTCCAAAAACCGAAACGGCCTCAGCGTCAGGAAGTTTTTCAATATTCCCTAAACGTCCCAAATTATTACCCGAAAGTACCACACTATTCCGAATTATTTGAGGGATTTGATCATATCCAATCCCTAAATTTTTATTTGGTTTTGGCAATTCGAAAAGAGCATCTCCATTAGCGCGGCAATACCAATCTCCGCCCATTCTACCTACCAAATCAGCTTTAATGGGGTCAGGCATTCCTTGTTCATTAAGAATTTCTTCTTTCAAATGCATCAAAACCACCTCACATATAATGAGATTTCCTGCTCCACCTTCATCTCCCAGAGAGATCACTTCATTTACCTTGCATTCATAGGCAGCAATCGACTCACCTACCCTTGGTGGTTTTACTATTTCGGAAGTCACCTCAGTCAAGCCCGATTTTATAAACTCATTCACTCCTTGGGCATACTCTGTGCTCGCCAACGACATTTGCTCTACAATATCGTAACTCACAATATTGATCACTACTTCCTTTGTTTCAAGAGCGTTTTCAAGCGTATGCTTTGTAGTATTGTCACGTACCCTCCTTGCTGGAGAAAAGACTAAAATTGGAGGATTGGCGCTAAACACATTAAAAAAACTAAAGGGGCTTAAATTCACATTTCCAGCTTGATCCACCGTACTCGCAAAAGCAATAGGTCGCGGACCAATGGTACCCAACATCAAACCATGCAATTTCCCCGTTGGAATTTCTTTAGGGTCGATTCTCATTATTCTTGAATTCTAAAAGTTTTAAACATTCAGTAGCCCCCTACTAACAGGCGCTGCCTCTATTTGTTTGGTAAATACTTGGTCTTGATTTCTGGAAAATTGATTAGGAGTGTAGTCATACAACTCACAAAAACCACAATAGCTAGCGCAAATAAGTAACCTCCATCACCTTGCACTTCTATACCCAGTTTGGTTAAATGGAAAAAGATTGCACCTGAGATTGTTCCCAATCCTAACAGTGCCCCCCATTCATAGCGATTTGTCAGTAAAAGGACACTAGCGATCAATTCCACAATCCCCGTCATGTACCTACCCCAAGGCTCCATACCTACTTGCGTAAAGATATAAATGGATTCTTCAGCTCCAGTAAATTTAAAAAATAGCGTCTGGAGCATAATTAAAGCAGCCAAAAGCCTAAGGATCCACGATACAATCTTCTTTGATTTCTTGTTTTTCATGTTGTCTAATTTCGTTAAAATTAACCGAATTCGACTTCCTTACGCTTATGGCGGCTATTAGTTCTATTTAGCTGGCAGCACCAAAGCACTCACTTCGCCAAAACCAACACGAACTCCATCCTTTTCAGCATGACCGCGCATGATTACGGTGTCGCCATCATTGATGAATTTGCGCTGTGTTCCATCCTTCAGAGTAACTGGTTTTTCACCTCGCCAAGTAATTTCCAACATTGATCCAAACTCTTCTGGTTTTGGACCAGAAATAGTACCCGAACCGTACATATCTCCTACTTGAAGGTTACAGCCATTGCCCGTATGGTGCGCTACTTGCTGACTAACATTCCAATACATGTATTTATAATTGGAATTACTCACTACAGTTTCTTCTGCACCTTCTGGCTTTAAGGCTACTTGCAATTTCACATCGTAATGTAAATCACCTTCGGTTTTAAGATATGGCAAAACTTCAGGATCCTGTTTTGGACCAGCTACTCTAAATGGCTCTAGCGCATCCATCGTAACGATCCATGGTGAAACGTGCGATACGAAATTCTTAGCCAAGAAAGGCCCTAATGGCACGTACTCCCATTTCTGAATATCCCTTGCCGACCAATCATTCAACAATACGAAACCGAAAATATGGTCTGGCGCAGCTTTGGTTGAAACTGGATCGCCAAGTGCATTTTCTTTACAAGTAATGAAAGCCATTTCCAATTCGAAATCGAGCAAACGACAAGGGCCGAAAGATGGCATTTCAGCATCATCGGCTTTAGTTTGCCCTTTAGGTCTATGGAATTCGGTACCTGAAACCACAATGCTCGATGCTCTTCCATGATAAGCCACTGGTAAATGTTTCCAGTTAGGCATTAAGGCATTATCTGCTCCTCTGAACATAGTACCCACATTGCGGGCATGGTCTTCAGAAGAATAAAAATCGGTGTAATTGGGTACCCGAACCGGCATCAGCATTTCTACTTCTTCCTTTGGAATTAGTGCCAATTCCCGGGCGGCTACATTATCTCGAAGTTCTTCATTGCTTTGCTCTAAAAGCTCAGAAATTCGGTTACGCACCTCACTCGTTTTCTTTTTTCCTAAGGCAATAAAAGCATTTAAAAAAGTTTGATTGAAAACGCCAGCAGGAAGACCAAGACCATCGAAATAGCCGTTTTCGTGTAAATAAGTTAAATCCAAAACGTAATTGCCAATGGCCACTCCAGCGCCTGGCTGTAAGTACTCCGTTTTGAAAATACCGAAAGGTAAATTTTGTATTGGGAAGTCTGAATCTTTGGCCACTTCTACCCAAGATTGAAGTGACGGATTATTAGCTTTAATCATATTTTCTCAAAAATTATAGCGTTCCTCTTAATGCTTGCTCGTGCTCAATAGATTCGAATAAGGCTTTAAAATTACCTTTACCGAAAGATTGTGCTCCTTTTCTCTGAATAATCTCGAAGAACATAGTTGGTCTGTCCAACACTGGTTTTGTGAAAATCTGAAGCAGATAACCTTCATCATCTCTGTCAATCAGGATATTCATTTCCTTCAATGGCTCTAAATCCTCGTCAATTTCTCCCACACGCTCTAAAATATTATCGTAATATACTTCAGGCACATAGAGGAACTCAACGCCACGGCTTCTCAAATCGCGAACTGTTTCGATAATGTTGTTGGTGGCCACAGCGATGTGCTGTACTCCTGCCCCATTATAAAAGTCGATGTATTCCTCGATCTGAGATTTTTTCCTTCCTTCGGCTGGCTCGTTAATTGGAAATTTGATTCTACCCGTACCATTGCTCATCACCTTACTCATTAAGGCCGTGTATTCGGTAGAAATATCTTTATCATCGAAAGAAACCAATTGTGCAAAGCCCATTACTTTGGCGTAGAACTCACACCATTTGTTCATTTCGCCCCAACCTACATTACCCACCATGTGGTCGATGTATTTAAGGCCAGTTGGTGCTGGGTTAAAGTCCGTTTTCCACGCTTTGAAGCCAGGCATAAACACACCATTGTAGTTACTTCTTTCCACAAAAATATGGATGGTTTCACCGTAAGTATGAATTCCAGAACGAACCACATAACCATGCTCATCTTCGGTTTTTTCAGGCTTCATAAAAGATTCCGCTCCGCGAGAAGTCGTTTCTTCCCAAGCCTTCGTAGCATCTTCCACCCAAAGGGCAATTACTTTTACGCCATCGCCATGCTTGTTGATGTGTTCGTTAATTGGGCCGTCTTTCTTTAAAGGCGAAGTAAGTACCAATCTAATTTTGTCTTGCTGAAGGACATAAGAAACACTTTCCTTATTGCCTGTTTCCAGACCAGAATAAGCTACTGATTCGAAACCAAATGCGGTTTTATAATAGTGCGCTGACTGTTTAGCGTTGCCTACGTAAAGCTCTACATAGTCGGTTCCGTTGATCGGAAGGAAGTCTTTTGCTTCCTTAAATATTTTTTCTCCAGGATAATTTGCGTTCTCTGTTGCCATGATTTCGTTATTCTTCTAACCAAGATTTATGATAATCTTTTACTAATAATTTCATTGCGGCTTCGGTTACCTTTAATGGTTTAAAAGTATCGACCATGACCGCCAATTCTTGGGTTTCTGTTTTACCCAAGCTTCTTTCCATCGCTCCCGGGTGCGGACCGTGAGGGATTCCCGCTGGATGCAATGTGATTTGCCCTTTCTCTATGTTGTTACGACTCATAAAGTCGCCATCAACATAATAAAGCACTTCGTCCGAATCGATATTACTGTGATTATAAGGCGCAGGCACCGAATCTGGATGGTAATCGTAGAGCCTTGGCACAAACGAGCACACCACAAAAGCATCCGTTTCGAAAGTTTGGTGTACGGGAGGCGGCTGATGCACACGCCCTGTTATTGGCTCGAAATCGTGAATTGAAAAGGCATAGGGGAAATTGTAACCATCCCAGCCCACTACATCAAAAGGATGTGTAGCGTACACATATTCGTGGATCATGCCCTGCTTCTTCACCTTAATAATAAAGTCGCCCTTCTCATCGTGTGTCTCTAAATTCTGTGGTCTTCTAATGTCCCGTTCGCAATAAGGCGAATGTTCTAAAAGCTGACCAAACCAGTTGCGGTAACGTTTTGGTGTATAAATCGGCCTGTGTGATTCTACAATGAACAAGCGGTTTTTCTCATCGTCAAATTCAATTTGATAGATCATTCCGCGCGGTACCATCAGGTAATCACCATAGCCAAATTCTAAAGTACCAAGCAAAGTGCGAAGCCTGCCTGTCCCTTGATGGATGAAAATCAATTCATCACAATCCGAGTTTTTATAGAAATAGTCAGTTTGAGATTTTGTTGGCGAAGCCAGAATAATCTCACAATCGCTATTCACCAAGACTGGTGTTCGACTTTCAAGGTAATCTGCTTTTGGTGGCACCGAAAAGCCCTTCAACCCAAGCGAAAGCATATTCTTCTCCACCGCAATTTTGGGAGAAACATCGTATGAACGAAGTACCTCTTTGACCTGTGTAGGCCTATGAACATGGTAGAGCAATGACGACATTCCGTCAAAGCCTACAGTTCCGAAAAGCTGCTCGTAATAGTAGCCACCGTCTTCCTTTTTAAAAGTAGTGTGGCGTTTATGTGGGATTTTTCCCAATTGATGATAAAACGGCATATTGCTTTGTTTTAATTATTCCGCTCCCGTAAACCTAAGAGCTTACTATAAACAGCCCCTGAAACAAGTTCAGGGTGACTTACTATATTAATTGCTTCAGAGAATTTTCCAATGCTCTTTTCGAGATGCCTGTTTTTTCTGGAGAAAGGTCATATACTTTCTGCAATGCATTTCGAATAATATTGGCTGTATCCTCAAAAATCGCCTCATCTGTCAAGGCAATTCCACCCTGCATAAGATACGCAAAAACACGCGCCATTCCACAGTTGGCAATAAAATCTGGTAGCACTGAAAGGTTCTCGTCTGCAAATAAACCAGTAGGCCCAAAGAAAATTTCAGGATCATTGAACGGTACATTCGCACCACAAGAAATCACTTCCAACTTCGATTCGATCATACGATCTACCTGTGGCCTTGTGATCAATCTTGAAGCCGCAGCAGGAACAAATACTTCGAAGTCTAAGCCCCAAATTTCTTCATTGATTTGATCGAAAGGGATCATATCTTTAGCAACAAGTTGGTTGCCCTTTCTGTTTAAAAAGTAGTTTTTGATTTCTTCTAAAGAGAATCCTTCTTGTTTCATTACCCCACCTTCACGGTCGATAATACCCACCACTTTCATTCCCATTTGAGCCAAATAGTAACCCGCAGCAGCGCCTACATTTCCCCAGCCTTGAATAACAGCTCTTTTCTCTTTGTAGTTACCACCCCAGATTTGATAATAGCTGCCAATGGCTTCTGCTACGCCATAGCCAGTAATCATATCGGCTACTTTGTATTTTCTGTTCAAATCAGGCGTGTACTCTATATTCTCAATTACTTTGACTACACCATTTCTAAGCTGCCCGATACGATTAATTTTCTCGGCTTCGGTAGGTTTAAAGTGACCGTTGAAAACACCTTCTTGTGGATGCCAGATTCCAGCTTCTTCGGTCATGGC
The DNA here is from genome assembly GCF_963973945.1 of uncultured Roseivirga sp. Lineage (GTDB taxonomy): Bacteria > Bacteroidota > Bacteroidia > Cytophagales > Cyclobacteriaceae > Roseivirga. The sequence goes on along the minus strand of NZ_CAXBBV010000002.1, from coordinate 27,053 downwards.
AATTACTTCGTGAATTTCGTCCACATTTAAATCACCACCTGTTCCATAATAGAATTTCAACAGCGGGCTTACAGCCGCAAACCATCTTTTCAATACGCCTTCTTTTCTTGGATCTTGTGGGTCGAAGTTGATACCAGATTTGGCACCACCAATGGCTGGACCAGAAATGGTGAATTTCACTTCCATGGTTTTGGCAAGCGATTCCACTTCTCTTTTATTCAAACCAACACGCATTCGAGTACCGCCACCAGCAGCTCCTCCACGCAATGAGTTTATTACTACCCAACCTTCGGCCTCGGTTTCAGAATCTTTCCACTCAAAAACGATTTCAGGTCTCTTATTTTCAAATTTCGCTAATAGCGCTTCCATATCTCTTTTTACTAAGGTCAAATACTAACAAATATACTTTTTACATTTTGGTCAAAATACCTTTCACCCAAAATGATTTTTATATTCAGACGATTCGAATTAATTAACACCAGACAACAGTACATTCCACTTTAAAACAGCCCAAAAACACGTATCTTTAGAAAATTCCACTTCTATGAAATTAGACGCCACCGACATTCGCATTTTAGAGATTCTGCAAGAAGATGCACGCATCACCACAAAAGCCCTTGCCGATCAGCTCAACCTTTCTACTACACCAGTCTTCGAGCGGATTAAACGTTTGGAAAGAGAAGGAGTTATTAGAAAATATGCGGCATTGCTCGATGGTAAAAAACTAGACTTAATGCTCACGGCATTTATCTCTATTTCGCTTACGAAACACAGCCGTATGTACTTAGAAAAATTCGTGAATGAAATAAAGGCTTATCCTGAAGTAATGGAATGCTACCACATTGCTGGCAACTTCGATTTTCTTTTAAAAGTGGTGGTTAAAAGCATGGAATCATACGAAACCTTTATACTTACCAAACTCTCTACCACAGCAAATTTGGGACAGGTACAAAGTTCATTTGTGCTCTCGAAGAACATTCATACTACGGCATTTAGTTTTTAAGAAGAGGTAAGACAACAGTGACCATTGAGGAATTAACAAGCACTTTATGTGCTAAACTTCATTCTTCTGGCTTCTAACTTCCGTGTTCCGACTATTCCACCTATTTTTGCAGCCTAATTTTATTCAAACAATTACATGTCGCTTTCAACGAAGTATAACCCGAACGAGATAGAAGATAAATGGTATGCCCACTGGATGGAAAAAGGATATTTCCATGGCAAGGTAAACCCACAAAAAGAGCCTTACTCTATTGTCATTCCTCCGCCAAACGTAACGGGCGTACTCCACATGGGTCACATGTTGAATAACACAATCCAAGATGTGCTGATCAGAAAAGCCCGAATGGAAGGTAAAGAGGCTTGCTGGGTACCTGGTACCGACCACGCTTCGATTGCTACCGAAGCCAAAGTAGTGAAGATGCTTCGCGAAAAAGGCATCAAAAAATCAGACCTCAGCCGAGAAGAATTCCTTACCCATGCTTGGGAATGGAAAGAAAAATACGGGGGAATCATTCTTGAGCAACTAAAGAAACTTGGTGCTTCATGCGACTGGGAGCGTACAGCGTTCACCATGGATGAAGGTTACCACAAGGCGGTGCTTCGTGTTTTTGTTGACCTATATAATAAAGGTTACATCTACCGTGATCTACGCATGGTCAACTGGGATGTGGAAGCCCAAACTACAGTTTCGAATGAAGAGGTGATATATGCCGATCAAGATGAAATTTCGAAACTTTACAAGTTTCAATACAGCATTAAAGATTCTGACGAAAAGGTAATTATTGCTACGCAGCGTCCTGAAACTATTTTGGGCGATGCGGCCATTGCCGTAAACCCAAAAGATGAGCGTTTCCAACATTTGATTGGTAAAACGGCACTTGTGCCTTTCGTTAATCGCGAAATCCCAATCATTGCGGATGATTATGTTGAAATCGAATTCGGAACAGGCTGCTTGAAAGTAACGCCTGCTCACGACCCGAATGACTATGAAATTGGTTTGCGTCACAATTTAGAAGTGATTGACACCATCGGCTTTGATGGTAATTTGAACGAAAACTGTGGTGTACCAAAATATGTGGGCATGGAGCGCTTTAAAGCCCGCAAAGTAATGGTTAAAGACTTGGAAGAAGCTGGTTACTACATCGGTTTCGAAGAGTTCACTACCCGAATCGGTCGTTCAGAAAGAACAAACACAGTGATAGAGCCAAAGCTTTCTTTACAGTGGTTCATCAAAATGAAAGAAATTTCGCGCACCGCACATCAAGTGGTAATGAATGACGAGGTAGAACTTCTTCCTTCAAAATTCAAAAACACCTACAACCACTGGATGGAAAATGTACGCGACTGGTGTATTTCGCGTCAGCTTTGGTGGGGACAACAAATTCCAGCCTATTTCTATGGAGAAGGAGAAAACGATTTTGTAGTAGCTGAAACAGAAGAAGAAGCTTTAGCATTGGCGAAAGAGAAATCGAGCAATGCTCAACTGACTGCCAATGACCTAAAGCAAGATGAAGATGTGCTCGATACTTGGGCATCTTCATGGTTATTCCCTATGGCGGTTTTCAACGGTTTTGATGATTCTTGTTTTGATAGAGAGACAGGTAAAATAATCAAAGGCAAGAATGCTGAGTTAGACTACTTCTACCCTACTTCTACTTTGGTGACTGCTCCTGAAATTCTGTTTTTCTGGGTGGCCAGAATGATAATTGCAGGTTATGAATACACTGATGAAAAACCATTCAAGCACGTATACCTTACTGGTATCGTTCGCGATAAGCAACGTAGAAAAATGTCCAAATCATTGGGCAACTCACCTGATCCGCTGGATTTGATTAAAGAACTAGGGGCTGATGCTGTCCGTACTGGAATGCTTTTCTCTTCACCAGCAGGTAACGATTTGCTTTACGATGAAAAACTCGTAGAGCAAGGAAGAAACTTTGCCAACAAGATTTGGAATGCCTTCCGTCTAGTAAAAGGTTGGGAAGTTGGTGGCAAATCTAACGGTGAAGAAAACCAAACCGCAGTGCGTTGGTTCGATTCTAGATTCAATGCAGCACTTGCTGAAATCGAGGATCATTTCAGCAAATTTAGAATTTCTGATGCCCTCATGACCACTTATAAGCTCATTTGGAATGACTTCTGTTCTTGGTACTTAGAAATGATCAAGCCTCCGTTTGGCGAACCTATCGACAGACCTACTTATGAGGTAACGCTGAATTTCTTCGAGAAAATCATGAAGATACTTCATCCGTTTATGCCTTTTATTACTGAAGAAATTTGGAGTGAGTTAAGAGAAAGAGCCGAAGGACAGGACATCATTGTTTCTACTTGGCCAATCATTGGCGGAGCAGACGAAGCACTAAACAAACAATCTGAAATCGTATTTGAATTGGTTTCTAACCTTAGAAATCTACGTTCATCAAAAGGAATTTCTCCAAAAAAGGCGTTGGATTTAGCAATTAAATCAGAGCACCCTGAAGCCTATGAGCCTTTTGTAAATATCATCAAGAAGTTGGCCAACATCGATCAGCTTACATTTACAAACGAAAAGGTAGCTGGCACTTTGGGCTTCGTCATCAAATCCGATGAATTCTTTATTCCTATGGAGGAAGGAGCGATTGATGTTGAAGCGGAAAAAGTCGAAATACTGAAGGAACTTGAATACACGAAAGGCTTTTTAAATTCTGTAATGAAGAAGCTGAGCAACGAACGTTTTGTAGCTGGCGCACCAGAACAAGTGGTTGCAATGGAGAAAGCCAAACAAGCAGACGCGGAAGCAAAAATCAAAGTACTGGAAGAGAAACTAGCCGGACTGAGTTAAGGGTTATCAGTTTACAATTAAACATGGAAACAGCCTCTAAAGGGCTGTTTTTTTTTACACCTTAAAAAAAACCCTTATACACTTTTCATCATCACACCCATTGATGATTGATGTCAACCTAAATTGAAAGCCAACAATACACTTCTGTTTACAGAAAGCAACTTTAGCCCCAACAGAGGACATTCTTTCAAAGGGAATAGCCTCCAAAAAGTTCTCTGTAAAAAGCTATAGTTATCAGAAAGCATCATAAAAACTGATTCAAAGAAAAGGCTTCCACATTGACTAATTATAAATAAAACTAAAATTCCAATTCAAAAAACAGCTCATGCATTTATTATTTTTGAATATTATATATATTTTTATGAATTATAAACTCTTAACAGCAATATTATGAATTATAAGTTAAAAGGATTTAAATATTCAAAAATGTATTTCATGGTGATTTTAATGCTTTTTATCTCAAGCAAAAGCATTTTTTCTCAGTCTGGCGTATCAATTTCATTAACCATGAAAAACATGGACACAGGAGTAACTGCAAACAATTGTTCAACCATCGACTTAGATTTGGGTTATATAGTTGAATACAGTGCGAAGGTAAAGCTCACAAAACTAGGGGGAGGTGTAATTGGGCAAGGTTACATTGACATATACACCTTTAAAGACCAATACGAAACCCCCTATCCTCTCACCGCTTCTTATACTATTAACAGTGGAAACACCTCAGAAGAGGTAAATATTACCGTTCTTTTGCACAGTACAGCCTACAATGCTATGGGAGGAAAGTTGTACGCCAAATTTCAAAGCTATGAATCTTGCAAGTATGATGTAATAAAAACCGTACCCCCAACTTTTAATATAAATAATGCTACTATTGAATGTGGCTCAACTGATATTAAAACATTTACAGTGGGAAAAACTGGTGGTAGCTCAGGTGCAATTTCATATCAATGGGATCTGGGTAGTGGGTGGAGCCACAATGGAGTGCCAAAATCATCACTAACAACAACTCAGCCCTCTATTCAACTAGTACCACTAAGTTACCCTCCAAGTAACGTCAAAGTCACTCCCATTTTTAAAGGGGTAAATCAACCACAACTTACCTCAAATGTTACCATGAAAAGCATTTCCACCTATGGTTATTCCATTTCCTCTCCTCTTGGTGTACTCTGTGGCTCTTCTGTTTTTTCTGTTGATAACCTACCCCTTAATACTAGTGTTGTATCATGGAGTATTGTCAATAACAGTTGGTTTACGATTGCTCCAAATGGTAACCAAGCCACTGTCTCTCCAACCTTTAGTAATGCATATGGATTTGTTACTGTAAATGCCACTATTCAAGACTCTTGTGGTCAACAAGCCGTGTTATCTACAACCAGACATTTTGGTAAAGCAGAAATTGAGAGTGTTCTTTTTTCAAATGGCATAGGTGAAACAGACTATTTTTGCACGAGCCATGCTGGGAATGATTATGAGTTTTTTCCAAAGCTTACGGGAACGACACATCAGGTTCGACTTTCCAAATTTATTCCTACTACACAGGTTCTTTATACCTCTAACTGGAGCAATGGAGATAGTGGCACATTAAATTACACGCCACAACCTGGCTATTATTTATTTGAAATGAGAAGGACCAATGATTGTGGAACTACTGACTGGTGGGGCACTGAAGTTGAATTTGTGAATTGTGCTTTATTTGCAAGGTCCTTTTCCTATTCTTTATATCCAAACCCCGCGACTGATGAGTTAATCATCGAAAAAAAGAACTCTGAGTCTAAAAACTCTAACCAGAACCTTAATCTTAAATCAAATGAGTTAATTCAATATGAAGTTTATAATCAAGAGTTAACTAAAGTTCTAGAGGGTGAATTTCAATCGAATAAATTCAGGTTAGACTTAACTAGCTTAACTAAAGGAAAATACATTATTAAGATATACAATAATTCAACAAAAAGGATAAGCACACAACAGTTTCTAGTTAAGTAAAATGATGAAGATGTTAAAACTTCATCTTAATAAGTTAAATTATAGAAGCCCAATTGATACAATTGGGCTTCTTCTTTTTTAATACTACCAAAGTATCATTCATACCTAATTCAACCTTGAAATATCCCCTACATTTCACCACCTTTGCGCTTCAAAAAATTACAAACTATGACTTCAGATCAGCTGAAAGATTTAAAAGCCAGAGTAGCGGCTTTGAGGGGGTATCTTTGACTACGATGTCAAGAAACGTGAAGTAGAAGAGGAAGAGCTAGTTACAGCCCAACCAGACTTTTGGAATGACCCAAAAGAGGCCGAAAAAGTATTAAAACAGATCCGTTTAAAGAAGGTTTGGACCACAAGCTTTGAAAACGTTATTACCGCTTTAGAAGACGTTGACACCTTAAGCGAATTCCTTGAAATGGGAGAAGTGTCAGAAGAAGAAGTGGAAAAAGAATATCAAAAAGCAATTGAAATCTTAGAGGAAATTGAATTCAAAAAGATGCTCAGTGGTGAAGAAGATCAGCTGAGTGCAATGATTGAAATCAACCCAGGCGCAGGCGGTACCGAAAGTAACGATTGGGCTGAAATACTCATGCGCATGTACATCATGTGGGGGGAAAGCAAGGGCTATAAAGTCAAACAAATTCATTACCAACCAGGCGATGTAGCAGGATGTAAATCTTGTACCCTTGAATTCGATGGTGAATTTGCTTTTGGCCTATTGAAGGCCGAATCTGGAGTACATCGATTGGTGCGTATTTCTCCTTTCGATTCTGGTGGACGAAGACACACCTCATTTGCCTCTGTATTTGCCTACCCTGTAGTTGATGATACTATTGAAATTGAAATTAACCCTGCTGATATCAGTTGGGATACTTTCCGATCGGGAGGAGCTGGTGGACAAAACGTAAACAAAGTGGAAACTGGGGTACGCCTAAAACACGCACCTACTGGAATTACGATTGAAAATACAGAAGGTAGGTCGCAGCTTGGTAACAAAGAAAAAGCGCTTTCGATGCTTAAATCGAGACTCTATCAAATTGAGATGGACAAACGAAACGCAGCTCGAGATATAGTAGAAGGCGAAAAAAAGAGAGTTGATTTTGGTTCTCAAATTCGGAACTATGTGTTGCACCCCTATAAATTAATCAAAGATGCCCGAACAGGTTTTGAACGAACTGATGTACAAAACGTGTTAGATGGTGACTTAGACGATTACATAAAAGCCTATTTAATGCAACAATAAATTAAATGGAGTTTCGGCTCCATTTTTTGTTTACCACTATGCCCAAAAGAAAGACAGGAACGCCCAGCATTTACACTTTACAGTTCTTTTTACTCTGCTTAAGCTCCTTCCTGTTCTTTGGTAGCTTTAATATGATCGTACCCGATTTGTATGACTACATCAGTTCATTGGGTGGTGGCGAATACAAAGGTTTAATCATTTCTCTATTTACTGTAACGGCAGGGCTTTCAAGACCCTTTAGCGGAAGGTTATCCGACACCATTGGCCGAATACCCGTAATGATCTTTGGTGCTGGTGTTTGCTTTGTAATGGGTTTTCTCTATCCAATGGTTAGCACGGTATGGGCGCTTTTACTCCTCCGGTTTTTACATGGATTTTCAACGGGCTTTAAACCCACAGGTACCTCGGCCTATATTGCTGACATAGTGCCTTCTACAAGGCGTGGTGAGGCTATGGGGCTTTCTGGTTTTTTCGGAAGCTTAGGCATGGCAGCGGGACCTTCCATTGGCCCTAAAATTACGGAGGCTTATGGCTTAGACATGACCTTCTATACCTCTTCTGTAGCTGCAATACTCTCCGTAATCATATTAGCAGGCATGAAAGAGACCTTACAAGAAAAGGTCAAATTCCACCCGAGATTACTCAAAATCAAATGGAATGAGGTTATTGAGCCAAGAGTATTCAACCCTTCTCTCCTCTTTTTATTAACCGCATTTTCTTTTGGGGCGGTACTCACTTTAGTGCCAGACTTAACAATGCAACTCGGTTATGATCAAGGCCAAAAAGGAATTTTCTTTACTGTGTTCGTAATTTCATCATTAGCCATTCGGCTTTTGGCAGGAAAAGCTTCTGATAAATATGGGCGAATAATCGTATTAAAAATAGCGGCATTGGCCATAGTCGTTTCTGATATTCTTATCGCCTATACGCACACTCAAACCATGTTGATGATCAGCGCTGTAATGTTTGGAGTTGCAGTAGGTATGAATACCCCAACCATTTACGCATGGACGATTGATTTAAGTTTAGATCATTTGCGCGGCAAAGGCTTGGCCACCATGTACATTGCTCTAGAAATTGGCATTGGCTCAGGAGCACTTATTGCTGGATGGATTTACTCCAATCATATTGAAAACCTTCGTGAAGCCTTCTTGCTTTGTGCTGCGCTATCTTTTATTGGCTTTCTATTTCTTACTTTTGGTTTAAATTGGTCGAAGCGGTTTGTGAAAAGTACGGTTTAATTGAGTCAAACCCACCAAAAGTTGAGACCAAATTGATCACTCAATTCAGTAACCTATAACCATTTAATATACAGAATTTTTGGAGGGTTATTCCTAGATTTAAAAATCATGAAAACACCAAAGACGCTGCTTCCGTTTTTTGCATTTGCCTTTCTCCATTTGTTGGCCAGGCTAATGGATTTTCCTACCATGGCCGATTTCACCAAACCACTTTTAATGGTGGGTTTGATGATTTATTTCAATAATGAAGTACCGAAAACGGTACTGAGCAAATTTGTGAATGCAGCCCTCTTTCTCTCTTTACTGGGAGATGTTTTCTTGATTTTCTCCGATGCTCAACCCATCTTCTTTCTGCTGGGTTTGGCTTCATTTTTACTCGCTCACCTAGTCTATATTTTCCTTAACCTCAATTTGGTAGATACGGAAGACCGAAAACTAAAATTCAGGTGGCACGATTTACTCTTTGGTATTTACGGCCTTGTGATATTTCAGCAAATCAAACCAGGTTTGGGGGATATGATGATTCCTGCCCTACTCTACACCATCGTGATTTGCATTATGGGCATTACCGCCAGCAAGCGCTGGGGCAAAACAGACAAAACCAGTTTTTGGTGGATTATGATTGGCGCCTTTTTCTTCATCATCAGCGATAGCATTTTGGCCATCAATCAATTTGGAACACCCTTCCCGCAAGCTGGTTTCCTAATTATGCTTACTTATATTATCGCCCAATTTATGATTGTTAAAGGGATTGTTGGGTTTATTAAGGGGCTTAGTATTAACTAAATAAGCGGAATTCAAATCACCCTTCAGTATAAATGCCAATTCATAATATTCACTAGAGTTAGTCTACTCTACTTTATCCTTCATTAATAAAAACTTACTCCCTTAAGCTATTTCTTTAAGGCTAGGAAATCCCATTCCATAAAATTCTTGGTGGCATGAAGTTTGTTATTAACATAATTTTAAATATTGCTTTTCAATGAAGAGTTAAGTTCATTTTTTTTTAAGGCGATATGCACTAGCAAACGCCATCTAACCAAAACGACTTAAAATGCAAAAACCGAGTACCACTGCCTACCATCTTTCGGTTCTACTTCTGTTATTTGTAAGCTCCAATCTATTCTCCCACCAAAATCATTTAACATCCGATGCAGCACTAGCCGATAAAATCTATATCCAAACAGACGGCCAGGTATACACCCAAGGTCAGACCATCTGGTTTAAGGCGATTGTTGTCAACACTGACCACTTGCCCTCTGCCAATAGTGGAGTGTTATACGTTGACCTCATTAGCCCAACTGAGGAGATCGTGCAGTCAAAAATAATCGATGTTATTGGAGGTAATGGCACGGGTTTTTTTGAGCTTTTTAAAAACACGCCCCCAGGCCTGTATTTGATCAGGGGCTATACCGAATGGAACAAGAATTTTGGTGAAGGCCACTTTTATAAAGAATACATTCGCATATACCCAAAAAACCAAGAGTCAATTAAAAAACAGCTTATACAGAATGTAGTGCTGGAGAAAAATACTGACACCGATATTTTCAAAGCCCAACTTGTGCCTTTGCAACTCGACAGCCTTCACAAAGGGAGCCTTGCTGTGCATCTTACTGTAGATGGGATCAAGGACTCTACCACACTAAAGCCCACAAGAGACGATACTTACCAGCTGGAATATGAAATGCCCAAAGAGTCTGGATTACTGTCCGTTAAACTCACTACCGAAAACGGAAAGATTTATTCCCAAACTTTTCAAGTAGGAGAAGGCGACATAGACTTACAATTCTTTCCTGAAAGTGGCGACCTTGTCGATGGTTTAAGCAGTAAAGTAGGCTTTAAAGCAATTGGGCCAGATGGAAAAGGGGTTGAAGTTGAAGGGCAAATAATGGATGAGGAGCGAAATGTCATCACTGAGTTCAAGAGCAATGCCTTGGGCATGGGCTACTTCTTAATCATGGCAAGCAAAAACCAGAAGTATTATGGCAAAATCTCTAAACTCATAAACAACAAGTTTGTAGACGCTTTGTATCCATTATCAGCGGTCAAGGACAACGGAGCAGTCATGTCGGTGAGAAAAAAAGAGACGAACATCGAACTGAGGATAAACACGGTGGGCATGAAAAGTGATTCGGTAGCATTGGACATTGAAAGCAGAGGTATTAACTACATAAATACTAAGGTAAAGCTCAATGAAGATGGTCAGCTTTTTTTAACTATACCAGAAGTCGAATTGCCAGATGGCATCGTAAGCATTGTTTTAAAAGATAATAATAGGGTTCCAATGGCCCAGCGATTGTTGTTCAACGAAGCATTAAACGGGCGTCTAAAGATTACGGTATCCACCGACAAACAAACATACGCCCAACGAGACCGCTCAAGGCTAAAGGCTAAAATAGAAGATAACAGTGGAGGTTTGATGGAAGCCAATGTGTCTGTAATGGTGATCAACAAAAATGAAATGGGTCAGATTCAACAAAACCGCCATAACCTGCTCTCCTATATGTTGGTAGGTTCAGAACTCACAGGGCATATTGAAAACCCAGCAGCGTATTTCAATGCTGACAATAACGATAGATTTTCTGACCTAGACGTACTTATGCTCACCCAGGGCTGGAGCACATACAACTATAAGCCTATGCAACTGCCCCCCCTTAAGTTTCAACCCGAGAACAGTCTAAAAATAAGTGGCACCATAACCGGAGGTTTGGGCCGAAACAAACCTTTAGAAGGTATTCAGTTAACCTTAACAACTTTGTCTGATTCTCCATTTTTTGACATGGTAGAGTCTGACAGCTTGGGCAGGTTTTCTACCTCCTTACCCAATACATACGATGGTGCCACCATGGTAATAATGAAGACTGGGAAAAAGGATAAGGCGAAGACCTTTAATCTCGATTTAGATCAGAATACAATCCCAAGCGTAAGGTTCGAACATAAAAGAGAAATTGAAAAAGTGGACAGTGTGGTGTATCAATTGTTGGTAAAGCATCAAGAGAGAACAATGATAGAGTACGCCTTCGATTCTACTTTAAGAGATTTGGGAGAGTTTGTGATTGAGGACTATTATATGAGTCCTTTAAGAGAAGAGGTAATAAAAAAACACGGAAAGCCTGATGTGTTTGTGGACGGTGATGAGCTTAGGCAGAAAAAGTTAAAATGGAGTGACAGATTCGGTAGTGTAATAAAATATCGGTACTCACCAGAAATGTTTCATACAGAATTTCATATTACACCAGCTGAATCACCATATAAAGGAAAAGCGCTTGACTTTATAAGGACTGCTGGAGAAGAAGCCACGCTATATTTAGTAGATGGAATACTCGTATTACCAATAGACTATGATTTAGTACCTAACATTCCCATTAGTGAAGTAAAGAGTTTTGAAATTATAAGGCAGCCAGGGAGTTTCACTAAAAGCCTACTTGAGCTTTTTCCTTATGTCTTTAAAAACCCCTATAAGATTTACAGCTATTTATCCATTTACACTTATGCAGGGTTGGGGATTAACGGTGTTACAAAGGCAAAAGGCATTTATAAAGAAGAGGTACCCACCTTTTCACCACAGAGAGAGTTTTATGTGCCAAAGTATGAGGTACTGACAAACGAAGACTGGATTAGACCTGATTACAGGGCGCTGGTTCACTGGGTACCAAGCCAAAACACGGATGTTCTTGGAGAAGTAGAAACTGCCTTTTACAATGCCGATAAGCTCGGAGAAATGATGGTAGTGGTTGAAGCAATTTCACTAGATGGAAGAATTGGCTATCAGGAATATACTTACGAGGTTGAAAAAAGGAATCGCTAACAATTATGCTCATTATGTTGGGTACTATGAGTGAACCCCAGAGTACACACAGATTAAATATAGTAATTTTAAAACCACCAAGTATGATAAAGCCCATAAAACTGTTACTTATCGCCTTCATCCTAACCTTTTTGAGTGCCCATAAAACCTTTAGCCAAGAAGTATCCATTTCTAACGTTTTTACCTTTGGCGGAAATGGATCAGATGGAGGACTAAACATTTTCAATAAGAACAACGACTTAACGATCTATCTAGGGCCAAGACAACTTGTAAAGGATGGAGCAATATCTAACCCTACCCTGTGGTGGAACAATACCTCTGGAAAACAAGCTACTGCTGTTTTTCTAGTTAACGGAACCAGGACTTCTTTTGGTCGAGCTCAACCAATTATTCGGCCAGTGCCACTTGGACGGAGAAAGACAGGTATCGATGCAGTGTCAAATTTTCAGTTCTATTATTGTTACTGCACGGCTAACCCTGATGTGAAAAATGTAAATTATGCCCTGCCTGTAAGCCCCAATAAAACAGTAACTGTAGAAAAGGGATCGAAAGAATTCGTGCAAGGTGATAATAATCGACTAAGTCGATTTTTCGGCACCCTATTTAAACTACAGAAGGGTGACACCATTCGTGCGGCACGTGGAGGTTTAATCGAAGAGGTAGTGTTGTATGCAGAAAAAGAGTTTGAGCAGATCAACCGTTTAAAAGTGAGGCATGCCGATGGCACAATATCGGACTACTTTGGTTTCGAAGCACACTCCGTCACCGTTAAAAAGGGTGACGAGGTCTTTACTGGAATGCCTTTAGCGAGAGCAAGTGGTACTGAAGTGCCTAATTCATCTGATTTGCTTTTTACTGTATCTTATCTAAAGTTAGATGTTCAAAAGGAATTTGACGATTGGACTTCAATAGTTTTTATGGACCCTACATTTAAAACCAGAGACTATGAAGGACCTTTGATGGACAACAAAAGCTATGTCGGTTTCATCAATACTGACCTTATCATTCAAGAGATGTCAGGGAGGGTGAAAAGGGAATTCAGGCGAAATTCAGGAAGAAACTCAAACTATGACTAATATTCAAGTGTCCTTCTTTAGGTTAAATAGGATTTTGAGAATTGAAAGTTCGCCTTTCCAATACCAGCTTACTTATATTCTTGCCCAGTTTACGATTGAGGGGAGTTGTGGAGTTTATTAAAGGCCTTAAGGCGAGCGAGTAGTTACTACTTCAAATCGAACTTATAAACCTTTTTCACGCCTAAGCTATCGTCTTCGGCTATACCGTAAATGGAGTTATTCTTATCAAGATCAAAGCTCCGCAGATACTTATCAAGTTCATAAGCCTTTATTAGTTCACCATCCCAATTCACAATAAATAAGTATGATTTATTAAGCCCAGAATTAGGGTACCCTTCCTCAGTTAAGTACTCGTTTTGACGAAGCCCACTGTACAAACCATAAATGGCCTCACTCGTAACCTTCACATCAAGAAATGCATAAACGACCACATCAGGCACAAACCATTTTGATGGTTGAGAAAAATCAGGGTCTAGGGCATCTCCAAAAATAATATCCTTTTGCAACTCGCCCTCCATATTATAAATGCTCAACTGATTAAAAAACTGATAGGCCTTTACCAGTAATCGCTTTTGAGGTTCAAAAACCAATTTCCCCTCATACAATGTAGGTCGCTTCTTTTCAATAGGTTCATTCGTCACTTTTGGATGAAACGGACTCCAGTCTTTAACTTCTGTTTGTGTATTGAAGAAGAAGAAATTCCCTTTACCTTCTGTATTATTTGCTCCAATAAAAACACTGTCAGCAAATCTTATAAGATTAGAGTCATCAATTAGCCCTGTTGGGATAAGTACTTCCTCAGTAGGATAACCTTCACCCGTGAGTATATTTTCTCGATCGAAATATTTGAAACGACTCTTATTTATATCATGTACCCAAATACCTCCATCTTCTTCATACTTGATACTAGGCAACTTAAATTCATTTGGTCCATCGCCATCTCTTCCGAAAGAATTAATCGGACTCCCGCTTAAAGAATAGAGCTGAAATTGCTCTACCAAACAAGGGTCTAGTAAGACCATAACAGAGTCAATCACCTCAATTTGGCGAAAACAACCTTCTCCAAAAGCCTTTACTTCTTTACCAAGAAGCGGTTTATAGCTTTCAATACTAATGTTGGAAGTAAGACTATTAACTTCGTCTGTCGAATTCTGGCAAGAGAAAACAAGTAACATAGTAAATAAAAAGAGGCACTTCGACTTCATACTTAGGATTTAACAAGTCATAAGGTAAAAAATATATTAGAATGATTACTTAACAACCCACTGGGTTCAGTACTTTCTTTACAATAACATGAAAATAGAGCTATACCAGTCTCATTCTTCGCCATTCCCAAAAGAAAGTGCCTTCCTTTTCGCCAAAACCTTAAAGCGGATAAAGAGCGTAATGGCGGCAATACTCAAGCCGGTTAGCAGGCCGTACCAAACACCTTCAGGGCCAAAGCCCAACACAAAGCCAAAAAGATAACTGACCGGAATACCGAGCACCCAATAGGCCACAAAAGTGATTAGAGTAGGCACTCGAACATCAGACATACCTCTAAGCGAGCCTAGCCCCACCACTTGCACTCCATCTGACAACTGGAAAAAACCTGCCACAATAATCAATGAGCCTGCTATTCTTATTACTTCTGGGTCATCGATATACAGTGTTGGGAAGAAATTATGGAAAACGATGTATACTACGGAACAACAGGCCATAAAAATAAGCGCCATCATAAAACTGGTATTGCCAGCGCGATTTAAATTGAAAGCATCTCTTCTCCCCACTTGGTTACCAATACGCACAGTAGATGCTGCGGCAATACCTGTAGCCATCATATAACTGAGTGAAACCAAACTCAAAGCAATTTGGTGTGCTGCCAAAGGAACTACTCCAAGCCTTCCCATAAGCAATGCTGCTCCAGCAAAAGCACTTACCTCGAATACAAACTGGGTTCCACTCGGCACTCCAATTTTGAGCATGGGTTTAAAGTAGGCAGCAGTAATATTAAAGATTTTGAAAGCAGCGCTGTAATACTGTGTTCTTTTACTCCTTCCTACATACAGCATCATGCCTACGGCCATAAATACCCTAGAAATTAGTGTTCCCCAACCCGCTCCAATTAGGCCCAATTCAGGAAAACCGAACTTTCCATAAATTAGAATGTAATTGAATAACACATTGATCAGGTTGGCACCAATGGTAATAAACATGGTCGGTTTGGTGATAGAAAGCCCTTCGGCAAACTGTCGGAAATTCTGAAAAAGCATCATCGGAATCATCGAAAAAAGGATGACATAGAAGTATGGTTTTCCCAACCTTATTACTTCTTCGGGTTGAGAGAAATTATCGAAACCAAAAGACAAGAGGTAGCCTAGTAATACCAACACTAAACTGGTACTTAAACACAAAACGATTCCATGGCGGAGCAGTCGAGTGATTTTATTGCGGTCGCCTTCACCATCTGCCTGAGCGACTAATGGAGTGATGCCATACGACACACCAATGCCGAACATCAGAAATACCATGAGTACATTATTGGCAAAAGAAGATGCCGCCAAAGCTTCTGGTCCAATTTGGCCTACCATAATACTATCTACAATCCCCACGGTAACATGGCCTACTTGGCTCAACATTACTGGATAGGCAAGGTTAATCGTTTTGCTGAAATGTTGTTTGTACGATAGTTTCTCCAACATCAGATTCCTTTTTTTCTTGCAAACCTCATGATTGCCGCTACGCTTAAACTATCGGTAATGCGGCCATCGAGCACCATTTCTAACACTTCAGTAAAGGGTAATTTTTGGATAGAAATATCTTCGGTATCGTCAAAATTGGTTTCACCCTCAGTAAGGCCAGTTGCTAAATAGGCGAATCCCACTTCGTCTGTAACAGAATTGGAGGTGTGGATTTTACACAGAAATTCAAGTTCTTGGCAATGAAGCCCAGTTTCCTCTTTCAGTTCGCGCTTGGCTCCTATTTCTAAAGTTTCGTTTTCGGGTACTGCGCCCATCGGGATTTCCCAGCTATATTCATTCAAAGTATATCGATACTGCCCAACCAGCCAGGTATTCATTTCTTCATCAATGGGAAGAATACCTACCGCTCGACCTTTGAAAGACACCTTCCCATAAATCCCTTTTCCACCAGAAGGATTGATCACATTAAACTCATCGACTCTAATCCATGGGTTCTCGTAAATCAGTTTTCCATCTAAAGTCTTCCAAGGGTTTTTATGCGATTCCATGCCGCAAAATTAGACATATGTTTCAGCATCCAAATCAAAGTTTTAAGTTTGGGCATGTTATTATCAAATTTTGGCTCTGGAAAGATTGAAGCGGGTTGTGATGAGGCTGGCCGTGGCCCTTTAGCAGGCCCAGTAGTAGCCTCGGCTGTTATTCTTCCTGCGGATTACCGGAATAAACTGCTCAATGATTCTAAGCAACTGAAAAGGGCACACAGAGAGCAGCTTGAAATTGAAATCAAAGCCGAAGCCTTGGCTTGGGCGGTTTGCGAAGTAAGTCCAGAGGAAATTGATGAAATCAATATTTTGAATGCCTCATTTTTGGCCATGCACCGCGCGATTGACCAACTAAAGCTAAAACCCGAGCTACTACTTATTGACGGAAATCGTTTTAAAGTCTATCAGAGTATTCCTCATGAGTGCATTATAAAGGGCGATGGAAAGTATTTATCCATTGCCGCGGCTTCCATTTTAGCTAAGGTAGAACGAGACAGAATTATGAGTGAAGCAGCTCAACAATTCCCTGGTTATGGCTGGGAAAGCAATGCGGGCTACCCTACTAAAAAGCACCGTCAGGCCATAAGAGATTTGGGCATTACACCTTTGCACAGAAAATCTTTCAAGTTGTTGCCAGAACAGATGGAGTTGTTTTGATTTCTATGGGAATACTAAAAAACTGGAAGCTCCTTTAATTTAAAATCAATCAGAAAAAATTCAAAGCTAAGTCATGCTGTAAGTTCCGAAGTCTCGGAATTTCAGTAACACAGGAAAGAGAGTTAAAAACAGCAGACGAATTGTGATTCGTGAAAAGATCCCTACGGGATGACTACATAACGGGCGCACTCAGTTCAATCCTATAGATTGGCTATAATACGACTAGTAAACCCTTGGATAGTTCGCTGGACAGCATCAAAAAAAAGACGACCCATGGCAGCAGGTCGTCTTTTGTATTTAGGTGAAAGATTTTAATCAATCTACATTGTCGTGTAGAAATTTATTGTTGCCCATAATTTCATCATCATCATTCAGGTTATAACGCGACACATTGCTTTCAGATGAAGGCGGTGCATCGTTTAACCTTACTTGTCTACGCTGATAAGCAGGAATTTCAAGCTTTTCCTTGATGTCATCATTTTTCATATAATGACTACCAGAAGTGCGCAATTTTTCTTCTCTTAACCTCGCTTGTTGCTGAAGTTTATTTCTCTTCATTTCCAAGAAATCCTTGTAGCGTTGTTCTTCATGATCTAACTCAATGCGTTCATTACGCATTCTGATATCTGGATCATCATTCGCTTCTGGACCAACTTCTTCAATATCATACTTTTGAGCTAGTTTTGATAAGAAAGTATAACCCGAAATGATATTATCATCATCGCTATCGTCCTTATTTTCTACTTCATCAATTTCATGACGAGGCTCTGGTTTTTCAAAGCCTGCGCTGAACAATGAAGATTGAGTTGGTTTCTGAACAAACGATGGTCTTTCAACATTACGCTCGATTGGTTGATTGCTCTCTAAATCAATCACTGTCTTTTTTGTAGCAGCTGGTCTAGCTTCTACCAATGGCGTTTCGAAACCCGTTGCAATCACAGTTACGCTAATGCTTTGTCCGTGCTCTACATCAATACCGTGACCGAAAATCACCTCAGCATCGTCACCTGCTTTGTCTTGGATGTACTCAGTGATTTCTGTAAGCTCATCCATTTGAAGTTCGGCTTCTTCACCAGAAATAATAGAGAGTAAGATTTTCTTAGCACCCAAAATATCTTGGCTGTTCAATAATGGAGAAGAGATGGCCATTTCAGCAGCTCTTAATGCTCTTCCTTCACCTTCGGCAGAAGCAGAGCCCATAACAGCAGCACCAGCGCCTTTCATTACGGTTTGAACATCCATGAAATCGACATTTACATAACCAGGAACGGTAATGATTTCGGCAATTCCTTTAGCGGCTGTGGTTAAAATATTATCTGCTTCAGCAAATGCTTTACTGATTGGCAGGTTACCATGGATTTCTCTCAACTTATCGTTGAGGATGACCAACACGGTATCACAATTTTCTTTTAATGCAGCAATGCCGTCATTGGCTGCATTCATTTTCTTTCTTCCTTCAAAACCAAAAGGAGCCGTAACAATACCTACAGTTAATAGATCCATGTCGCGGGCAATTTTGGCAATAATTGGAGCCGCACCAGTTCCAGTACCTCCGCCCATTCCAGCAGTGATAAATACCATTTTGGTATCGTCACCTAGCATTTGACGAATGTCTTCTTTGCTTTCTAAGGCGGCATTTTTTCCTACCTCAGGGCTAGCGCCAGCACCAAGGCCTTCAGTAAGACCGATGCCGATTTGCAACCTATTTGGAATAGGACTGCTTTTTAATGCCTGAGCATCGGTGTTACATACTATAAACTCCACATCCTTAATCCCTTGATTATACATGTGGTTTACTGCGTTACTTCCTCCGCCACCAACTCCAATCACTTTAATGATCGATTTGTGATGCTTAGGAATTTCGAACATATAAGATTCTGCCATGATTATTATGTTTAAGCCTGAAGTCCGAAGTCCGAAGACCGAAGACAAAAACAGGCGTTTGTTATTTTATCTTATTTTTAAATGCTGTCATCATGTTCATCAAGTTGAATGATGTGTCATAAACAGCACTGAATTCACTTTTTGTGATATACTTTCTTCTGTCAGCTTTATAAAGACATGTCACGGTTTCGGCCAAAGAACGAATGGCGTATCCCATAAACTTTCTATACTCGGGGCCTGACTGCCCAATTGAGCCCTCTGAAATATTAAGAGCAACAGAATCGGCAGCTCTAGACATTTGAGAAGAGAGGTTGAATTTTTCTCTATCAGGAAATCTCATTGTCATACTATTGACTACTTCTCCCAAATCCATTGCTTTCTGCCAAATCAATAAACTCTCAAATTTGAAACTCATACCTCAAATATTATTACCAAACTAACTTCCAACTTCGGCCTTCCTTCTTCCAACTCCTCAATACTCTCCTTTATCCTGAAAATCATCCATCAACAAACCTTTTGTTTTGTCGATAAGCCCCTTGAAGAAATCTGAGCTTTTCTTTGCGCTCTTCATGGTTTTCTTTCCTGAGGCCACCTGATTTTGCATGTAACGGTTTTCTCTTTCATCAATCGCCCTAAAGCCTGAAAGTACTAAACCAACTGTGGTCGCATACATTGGGCTCTTAATTGCTTCAACTTTACTCTTACCAAGGTGTTCGTTAGGATAACCAATTCTGGCATCCATACCCGTCATGTATTCAAACAATTGTTTTACATAACCCAATTGAGAACCACCTCCTGTAATTACAATTCCGCCTGCCAATCTGCTGGCATACCCTGAGGTGATAATTTCGGCATGAACCAACTCAATGATCTCTTCCATTCTGGCCTCAATAATGTTGGCAAGGTTACGGATCGAAATTTCTTTTGGTGGTCTATTTCTTAAGCCTGGAATTGAAACGATTTCATTTGGATTGGCCTCTTCTGCAATGGCCTTTCCGAATTTCGTTTTTAATAGCTCGGCTTGGTTCTGCATTACTTTGCAGCCTTCCTTAATGTCGGAGGTGATGATATTACCACCAAAAGGAATGACTGCTGTGTGTCGGATGATATTGTCGTGGAAGATTGCGATATCGGTAGTGCCACCACCAATATCTACAAGGCAAACGCCAGCCTCTTTTTCTTCATCACTCAAAACCGACATGCTTGAAGCCAATGGTTCTAAAATCAGATTTTCGATTTCTAAACCGGCTCTTCGCACACACTTATTGATATTTCTGATCGCATTGGTTTGAGCAGTGATCACATGGAAATCTGCTTCAAGCTTAACGCCCGACATACCAACTGGATCTTTAATTCCTTCTTCATAATCCACAATGTAATCTTGCGGCATTACGTGAATAATCTCGCAGCCTGGAGGCATCACGATCTTATGAATGTCGTTCGATAACCGCGTTAAGTCGGTTACTGTAATTTCGTCTTCCACCACATCGCGGGTGATGCTACCGTGGTGTACCGAACTCTTGATGTGTTGGCCTGCAATACCCACATTAACCACATTGATTTCAATACCCGACTGCTCGCTTGCTTCAGCAATTGCCTTTTCGATGGCGATAACGGTTTTATCAATATTGGTTACTATACCACGGATTACTCCATCAGAAACGGCTTTACCCATTCCCAATACTTCGAGCTTTCCATACTCATTCTTCGTCCCCACAATCACACAGATTTTCGTGGTTCCAATGTCTAGTCCGACAACTATTTTATCTTCTTGCATGGCGTTGTTTGTATTTTATATTTCTGAGCTCCAATGCTTATAAACCTGTCACGTTCACTCACATTCTCGCCTTAAATTCACTTTTTCAAATCAGTCGCAAATGAGCTGATCTTTGTACTCTACGTTTACTCTACTGTATGTATTCCAACCTTTTGTTGGCATAATTTCTTTGAAGAAAATTTCGAGTCTTTTAAACTTCGACTTAAAATTTTCTGCATAACCAAATTCAAGTTTTTGATCTCCTACTTGAGGAATCATCACCACTTTTCCATTTTTGCCTACCACCAATTGAGCAATTTGCATGTTCCAAAACTTGTCCTCACTAATGTATTCTATGAGGTCATACAGCTTTTGATCGTACTCATTTCCTTCAATACTTTCTTTGGCAGTCAACCCGTCCATATAGCTACCAGAAAGCACTAAAACTCTTGCTGTATATTTACTTGAAACAGGTAAAATATCGCCTTCTTCGCCCAAATAAGCTTGTTTTCCGTTGTCTGCAATAATTCTTGCTATTGGTTTATTTTGGGTGGCTTTTACTACCAAATGACCGTTTAAGTCTCTAAACACCTGAGCGTCCTTCACAAAACTGTGCGACTCTACTCTTCGCTCAATTTCTTTCAAACTCACTCTTCCGTAGGCATCGCCCAAAACGGTATCTCCTTTGTTTTCCAGAATGAGTGACATCACATCCTCTTCATCAATAAAAAAGTTTTCATAGGTATTTTCTATGTCCACTTCAATATCATCAACCCTGTATCCAACCTCTCTTTTATCGATAAAACTGATCATAGATAGCAGAAGCGCTGAAACTCCTGTAATTCCTACGACCCTCCAAATTGTCTCTTTTACTTTCATAACAATTCAGCTTTTAAAGGTTCTACAAATTTATCAATATCGCCTGCGCCAATGGTCAAAAGCACCTCTGGTTGCCAAGCTTTTATCTGTTCAATTAGTTGCTCTTTTTCGCAAACCATTTTCCTTTCCGCTGTCACGTTTTCCAGTAACATAGTGGAAGAAATCCCTTCAATTGGTTGCTCTCTCGCTGGGTATATATCCAACAGAATCACTTCATCTGCTAAGCTCAAACTCTCAGAAAATTCTGGAGCAAAATCTCTTGTGCGACTGAACAAATGCGGTTGAAAAACAGCCGTGATTCTTTTGTTCGGATAAAGCGCACGCACCGACTTCAGTAATGATTCAATCTCTACAGGGTGGTGTGCGTAATCATCGATATACACTAAGTTTTCAGACTTAATGATGTACTCGAAACGCCTTTTCACTCCTTTGTAGGTACTTACTCCTTCGCGAATAGAGTCATCGTCTGCACCGAAATATTTGGTTACCGAAATGGCAGCCAATGCATTTTCTACATTATGAAAACCAGGTACATTCAAACGAATGCCTGCAATGGTTTTCTTGCTCGTTCTATAATCGAAAACAAAAGTTGCTTCTTCAATTCTCAGGTTCTCAGCAGTAATATCTGCCGACTCTAATGCATAACTGAAATGATGAACATTGTTCTCGCCTCCAAGTATTTGAGTTCCTACTCCTTGCTTCGCGAAGAGTTTACCTTTCTTTTCTATTTTACTTACAAACAGCGCAAACGACTCTTTTAAAGCATCTTTGTCACCGTAAATATCTAAATGATCTGCATCGATAGAGGTAACCACAGCCGCATCTGGACGAAGGGTTAGGAATGACCGATCAAATTCGTCTGCTTCAATCACCGCGATAGAATTTGTTTCCTCATTCATCACCATGTTTGTACCGTAGTTGGTCGCAATTCCTCCCAAAAAGCCCGTACAATCAATGC
Organism: uncultured Roseivirga sp.; assembly: GCF_963973945.1. Lineage (GTDB taxonomy): Bacteria > Bacteroidota > Bacteroidia > Cytophagales > Cyclobacteriaceae > Roseivirga. Next base: position 4,519 of record NZ_CAXBBV010000002.1, on the reverse strand, counting down.
CCGCGGTTTTCATCAAATGGACAATCATTGAACTGGTGGTGGTTTTACCATGCGTTCCGGCCACCGCCACACTAATCATGCTTTCGGTAATTAAGCCCAATACTTGAGAGCGTTTCATAATATTGAAACCCTCTGCCTTGAGCCAAGCCCACTCCTTATGATCTTTAGGAATTGCTGGGGTATAAATTACCAAGACATCCTCTTTAGAGCTTTTTATGTTATCGCTGATTTTCGCTGGGTCATCTTCAAAATGCACCGCAATACCTTCGCTTTCTAATTGATTTGTTAGGGCAGTTGGTGTTTTATCGTAGCCCGACACAGCTTTTCCATTGTGCTTAAACCATCTGGCCAAAGCACTCATTCCGATCCCTCCGATCCCAAGAAAATATACGTTATGTATGTCTCTCAGCTTCACGCTATCAATTTTAAAATCTCGTCAACTATTTCTTCTGCAGCATTGGGTTTGGCCAATGCTTTTATTTTTTCACTCAGCCTTTCTTGTTTTTCCTGATCGTGGATCAACGCAATAGCTTCATCTATTAATCTTTCTCTGGCTTCTACATCTTTCACCAAAATGGCGGCATCATTATCTACCAAAGCTTTCGCATTTTTGGTTTGATGGTCTTCGGCCACATTAGGCGAAGGCACAAAAATTGTCGGCTTGGCTGCTATGCATAGTTCAGAAACTGATAATGCTCCTGCTCGCGAAATCACTACATCGGCTGCGGCATAAGCCAAATCCATTTCTTTCAAAAACTCGAAAAGAAGAATACCTTTTGCATCTCCAGAAGCTTCTAGTTTCTGTTTCATTTCAGCATGGTAAAACTTGCCACACTGCCAAATCACTTGAATTCCTTCGGCCTTTAATTTCTCTAAGCCTAGCACCATGCTATCATTAAGGGTTCTGGCACCAAGGCTTCCTCCTAAAATCATCAATACAGGTGCCTCACTGAAACCAAAGTGCTTCAAAGCAGCTTCTTTCTTTCCTTCTAAATCGACTATGTCTTTTCGTACAGGGTTTCCTGTAAAAGCAATTTTGTTGGCCGGAAAGAATTGTTCCATGCTAGGATATGCTACGCAAATCTTTTGCACCTTCTTTGCCAATAATTTATTGGTAAGGCCTGCATATGAATTCTGCTCTTGAATCACAGCTGGAATTCCTTTTCGCGAAGCCACCCTTAACAAAGGCCCACTGGCATAACCCCCAACACCTACCACCGCATGTGGCCTAAACCTTCTTATAATCCCAGCACTTTTGCCGAGACTATTCACAAGCTTTACTGGAAAAAGAAGGTTATCAAAAGTGAGTCTTCGCTGCAAACCACTGATCCAAAGACCGATGATTTTATAACCAGCCTCTGGCACTTTCTGCATTTCCATTTTTCCTTCGGCACCCACAAAAAGGATCTCAGCATCATCGAAACGCGCTTTAAAAGCATTGGCAATGGCAATGGCTGGGTAAATATGCCCGCCTGTGCCGCCTCCGCTGATAATGATTCGATATGGTTGTTTCTTTTCTATGATTATGCTTTTGCTGTATTTCTAATATCACCTGTTATAGGCGAAAAACTTTCTTGTTCTCCTCGACTCACGCTCAGGATAATTCCTAAGGCAAGTCCAGTAAATAGTAATGAGGTTCCACCCATACTAATTAATGGCAATGTTTGACCCGTTACAGGCCCTAAACCCACCACAACGCCAATATTTACCAAGGCCTGAATTACAATGGCGAAACTGAGTCCTGCTGAAAGCAGCCCTCCAAATGCTCTGTCACTGTTGGCCATTACTCGCATTCCTCGATAGAGCAGTATTAAATAGAGGAACAAAACGAACACGCCTCCAATCATTCCATACTCTTCGATAATGATGGCATACACAAAATCTGAATAAGGATATGGAAGGAAATTTCTTTGATCACTTTTACCTGGTCCTTTTCCAATTACTCCGCCTGTGGCAATAGCGATATAGGATTGCTGAGCCTGATAAGGAACTTCTTCTTGACTAATAAAGTCAGTTACCCTGCTAATTGCAGTTCCGCCACGCTGACCAAAACTCATGGCTAGTACGCCCACAAAAGCACCTACAACTACCAACATAGCCAAGTATTTAGGCGGTACTCGACCAATAAACAAAAGCAGCATGCAAGTAAGAAACAGTAAAATTGCGGTCGAAATATTGGTCATTGCTATAAGGCCGCAAATGGCGCCACACCATGCCAACATGGGAATTAATGATTCTTTGATATTGGCAATGTTCTGTTGCCTTTTGGCCAACATACTTGCTAAGCCAGCAATCAGGGCCATTTTAGCTAAATCAGAAGGCTGAAACTGCAAACCAATAAATGGCAATTCAATCCAACGAGAGGCTTCATTTACAGTAGAGCCTGCTTGCCATGCATAGAGCAATAATGGCACAGAAACGAAAAGTGCGTATCGGGTAATTTTAGAATAATAGCGGTAGTCGATTTTATGGGCAACCCACATTACCAACATAGCCAAACCCACCATAATGGTATGACGAATGAGATAATACTCCGTATTTCCCCCCATTTGCTTATAGGCCAAAGAGCCCGTAGCACTGTATACGACCAAAATACTAATGAGCGAAAGGCATAGCACCACCGCCCAGATGACTGGGTCGCCCTGAAGGTGTTTATCGGTCCATGCTTTTAGCTTAATCATTTCCTTAATTTTTGATTTAAGATTTTTGATTTATGAATTCACGTCAATCATTCATTTTTTGTCTTTATTATTCTTTGCTGTTTTAATTGAAGCAACTGTTATTGCTAGAATCTCATTAGCTTCTTTCATCAATTCCTTTATAATATTTATGTCCGTATTTTTAACAGCACTCAACAAATCCAAAAAGTACAGACATTCATCTGCCTCTTCCTCAACTATTTTGAGCTTATTAATAAAATCAGCAGTTGATTTCCCTCTACAAGCCGCCCTATAATTTGCTCCTACTGAAGTACTACATCTAATCAACTGTCGAGCGATTGTATCATAAACTAGTCCTTTTGGCAACCCTTCGATCATTCCAATCACCTTCAACACGAAGGCTCTTTGTCGTTGAATCATTTGTTTTTTGTCGAATGCCATAATTGTAAATCAAAAATCTTACTTCCTAAATCGCTAATTCCATTACAATTTTTCTAAACTGATCTCCGCGATCTTCATAGTTCTTGAACAAATCGAAACTTGCACAAGCTGGTGATAACAAAACCGTATCGCCCGGTGCGGCCAAATCTTTAGCCATTCTAATCGCTTTAATCAAATCATCAGTTGCCTGAATGCTGGGTACTATATTTTCGAAAGCCGTAAAGAGTTTCGAATTGTCCTTCCCCAAACAGATCAAGCCTTTTACTTTATTCTGTACTAAAGCCTGAATTAGGCTGTAATCATTTCCTTTATCTACCCCACCTGCAATCCAAACAATAGGTGCATCAACCGCATCCAAAGCGTAGTAAACTGAATCTACATTAGTAGCTTTTGAATCATTGATGTATTTCGCTCCATTGATTTCCCTTACAGGTTCCAATCGGTGCGGTGCATTTTTGAAGTTTTTAAAACCACGAACAATGGCTTCATCACTTACACCTGCCAAACTTGCTGCATAACCTGCGGCTTTGGCGTTGAGCATATTGTGTTGCCCCTTTATTGAGATACCTGCTCTGGGGGCAGATACCTCAACGTTTAAAGGGGTAAAAAACAACCTATCATTGTTTATCTCGGAAGCGTCTCCTCCGAGCGAATAAGGATGAACTTTCAGACCGCGAGCGGCTTTAGAAATGTTCTTCCCGATTTGGTGGTCATCGTTCCAATAAATGGCATGACCGCCCAGGTGTACAAGGTGAAATATGCGCATCTTCGATGCGATATATTTTTCGAAGTTGTGATCATATCTATCCAAATGATCTGGAGTGATATTCAATACAACTGCAATGTTTAATTTCAATTCGTAGCAGTCGTCCAGTTGAAAACTGCTTAATTCTAGCACGTACCAATCGTGTTGATCTTCGATCACCTGACGCGCTAAACTTTTTCCTACATTTCCGCCAAGACCTACGTTAAACCCTCCTTCTTTTAAAAGGTGGTAAGTCAAAAGCGTGGTGGTAGTTTTACCGTTTGTTCCTGTAATACCAATCAACTTTGCGGCCGTATGCCGAGCTGCGAATTCGATTTCGCCAATGATTAAATTCCCTTTGGCTCTGAGTTTCTTAATTAGAGGAGCTGATTCTGGAATTCCAGGGCTTTTAATTACCAAGTCACTTTCTAAAATTCGATCTTCTGAATGTTTTCCGCTTTCAAACTCAATATCATTGGCCTCTAACTCCTGAACATACTGTGCTTTGATTTGCCCCATATCAGACACGAACACGTCATAGCCTTTTGCTTTTCCAAGCAATGCCGCTCCTGTTCCGCTTTCGCCTGCGCCTAGTATGGTTAGTTTTCTTTTCAAGTGCTCAGTTATCAGTTATCAGTTATCAGTTATCAGTTATCAGTTATCAGTTATCAGT